>NZ_JADOVG010000055.1 GCF_015752205.1 Polaromonas sp. CG_9.7 | reverse complement strand
CTGGCTGGGCATGCAGCGCATCCTGGACTTTGCCGCCGGCATCAGGTTCTCACGCGAGCTTCAGGCTCAGGGGACTTGTGTATAACGAAATGGGCATTGGGTGGTATTGACATCGTGGTGGCCAACGTCAGTGCGCTGGCCATTGGCAACGACGAGGTGGGTTGGAAAAGCGGTTTTGATGTTGACATGATGGGCACCGTGCGCCTCATCAACGCGGCGATGCCCAGCCTTGAAAAGAGCGAACACGCGGCCATCATCACGATTGCCAGTGTGTCCGCTCGCGAGATCGACTTTACCGCCGGACCCTACGGCTCTTTTAAGGCCGCGATCGTTCACTACACGCAGGGCCTAGCCTTTCAATTGGCGGGTAGAAAAATCCGGGCCAACTCGGTATCTCCTGGTAACACCTACTTTCCGGGTGGCATTTGGGAGCAGATCGAAACCGGCAACCCTGCGTTGTTCAAAGAATCGCTTGCATTGAATCCAACGGGTCGCATGGCAACGCCGCAGGAGGTAGCCAATGGCGCGGTGTTTCTGGCCAGTCCGGCAGCGAGCTTTATTACCGGCACCAATCTGCTGGTTGATGGCGCGCTGACACGCGGCGTTCAGTTTTAAGAGTCTGTTTTAGGCTCTGTTGACGTAGCGAAAGCTCAATGAGAATCAGGCCGAGGAATTTTCGTTGACGCGGCTGTCCTTGGCGGCTTTGCACCTTACCTGATCGAGCACATCAATCGATTTGGCGATTACTTTTTGGACTTAGAGCGGCAGGTGACGCCCATGCAATTCGAGACGATTCTTATTTGAAACCAATCGGCTACGTCAAAAACGCCGGATTGCGTCCGAATCCGGGCCGCCCCTCAAAACCGGTTCTGTCGCAATAGTGGAGCTTAGCCGAAAAAAATTGCGTTGCTGAGCTGGAGATCAAACAGCGAGGCTGTAGAACTGCTGCGCTGCGGACATGGGTTTGCCGGCGGGGCAGTTCATCTGCCCCTTGCCGATCATG
>NZ_JADOVG010000054.1 GCF_015752205.1 Polaromonas sp. CG_9.7 | reverse complement strand
GTGGGCTCTGGCTGGGTCAGTGAATCGGTATCAAGCTAAAACGTCCCAGGGGTTGGGGGCGTGGACCACCTGGGAGGTATTTCAGCAGCCTGTTAGGTGAATTGACAGTATTGGCCGGGCCTAAAGCAACTGGCAAGAGCACCATTTACTGTGCAATTGCGGCTGCGGTTTCACGCGGATGTGACAATCACGATTCATGGCTTGGGATATTGAATCAAGATCCACAAGGTGTTTTAATAATTAGTTCCGAAGATGATATGGAGAGAACAATTACTCCTCGACTTATAGCTGCCAAAGCAGATCTTAGTCGCATTGATTTTATCGAAGGAATTATAAAACCGGGTATCAAATCTATGGATTATACTTTTAATCCAGAAGATGATGAATATATTGTAAATACCGTCCAGAATAAGTGTGTTGATCTCATTATCATAGATCCTTGGACTTTAGTAATAAGTGGAGATGCTAAAAATGGAATTAAAGTTCAAAGGAGATTGGAAAATCTCTCTAATCTGGCAAAAAAGTTAAACGTAGCAATTATATTAATTGCTCATGTCTCGAAGAATTCAAAAGGCAGCGATCCAGTTAATCGTGTTTCGGGAAACGCTGCTTTAACAGACGTAGCCCGAGGTGTATATATCACTGCAAAAATTGAAAATGAACCCAGGGATGATGGTAGCTCGCATATCCTGGTTCGGGCGGCAACAAACCTCGGAAAAGTTGGAGGTGGTCTATCGTACAGCATTGAGAGTGCTGAAATTTCTGACAGTCGAGTTACAGTTGCAACCTCTAAGATCGTGTGGCATTCCGAGCTGAAAGGAGCACCTGAGGATCTCTTATACAAGGCAGAAAATACTAAAAAAGACAAGATTAGTGCTCTTAAAAAGGCGACAGACTTCCTGCTTGAATTCCTGAGCAATGGTACTCGGACTTATCCTGACATATTAACAGGCTGCTGAAATACTCTGCGGGTAAACGCAACACCCTGCCCGGGTGGGTTGATTTTTCACTCAGCGCACTCGCATTATGAAATTTTTGC
>NZ_JADOVG010000053.1 GCF_015752205.1 Polaromonas sp. CG_9.7 | reverse complement strand
GTGCGTTCGAGCAACGTCATGTGCTCATTGGCAGCATCGCGTAATTTGGCTTTGCTGCGCACCGGTACGCGCTTTCCCAACTCTTGCTTGAGGTCCGCGTTCAGGCGTTCCTCCGGGTTGAGTTGCGGGCTGTAGCTGGGTAAATAGAACAGTTCGATGTCCTCCTTATGTTCAGCCACCCACGCCTTGACGATTTTGCTGTGATGAACCCGCAAGTTGTCCAAAATCAAAAACACCTTTTTTTCCGCATCCTTGATCAGCGCTTGCAAGAATTCGATGAGCTTGTCCGCGTCAAACGCATCGTCAATGATCATCCAGCGGGTCTTTCCCTGGTTGGTCACCGTGGCAATCATCGAGAGCTTTTGCCGGGTGCCGCCGATGGTCCTGGCCACGGGCGTTTTCCCAGCGGGCGCAAAGCTTCTGCCGCGCACATCCGTGTTGACAAGCGCCGTCTCGTCACCCCAATGGATTTCAGCGCCCTCCTGACGGGCACGTTGCTCTATCGCCGGGTACTCCCCTTCGAGCCAGGCTTGCACCGCTTCAGGGTTTTGTTCGTAGGCGCGCTTGATAGGCTTTTGAGGAGTAAAACCCCAGCGGGCCAGGTATTTGCCAACGCTGCGCACCTGCAGCTTGACCCCGTACTCCTGCTCGATGAGTTGGCCCACGGCCGCCCGGCTCCACAGGAAGAAATCCATCTTGAGCTGCTCAGGGCGTTGGTCGATGATGCTGCGCTGAACGTTGCCTTCCTGGGCTTGGCTCAGGGTGCGCCCAAGACCCTGGCTGCGCCCTCGCAAGGCCGGTCGGATCGCCGGCCAGCCGCCCGCATCAAAGAGATCGATGCACCTGCGCACAGCCGGGTAGCTCAGACCCGTCATGGAGACAATTTGCATGATGCCTATTGCCCTTTTGTGCAGCCTCACGACTTGCTTACGCCGCTCGTGAAGCTGCTCCAGCGTCTGCTTTCTTGCATTTTCTTTTTCCATCTTTCTTCGATAGAGAAAATTCAATAAAGTTCATACTTCATTGGGCCGTATCAATA
>NZ_JADOVG010000052.1 GCF_015752205.1 Polaromonas sp. CG_9.7 | reverse complement strand
AGAAAGCCACCGAGTCTGGCAACCAAGCGCACCACCTCGTTGAGCGTGGGCGGCTTGCTTGGCAGCTTCTGCTTGTTCAGGATGTAGGCGGCTTTCCACTCATCGGGCTCGAACATCAACTGGGCATCCAGGTCCGGGCAACTTCGCCCCAGCCGCATCAGCCGGGCGATACGCCAGGCCACCACCATGTACAGCACCAGCGCGCGCTCAATCTTCTCGATGCTTCCCAGTTGCAGCGCCTCGATGCGGCAGCCGTTCTTCAGGACATGAAAGAACATCTCGATTTCCCAGCGGGCCCGGTACCAGTCAATCATGCGCGCGGCCTGCTCCAGGCTCTGCACCGGTAGATTGGTCAGCAGCCGCCACTCGACAGGCTTGTCGCCTGCGGCAGGCTGCATTTCCTTGGCCACGATGCAACTGGCCTGCACAAAGTGGCCTTTGCCATCGGGCAGTTCGAGCATTTGCGCCCACACCTGCTGGACCACTTCACGGGCGCGCTGGCCCTTGCGCGAGGCCATTACAAAGCGTATTTCGCCCAGAGGCTCGCTTTGCAACACAGAGATCCAGAGTTTGTCGCCGCTGGACAGGGTGCGGTTGTGTTGGGAGCGCAGCAGCCAGTCCACAGGCGTGCCCAGCGCGCGCGCACGCCGCATCAACTCCATGATGTCGGCCTCGCGGTCAGCCAGGTACACCAACCGGGTGCCGGACAACTCGGCGGCCATTTCGGCCAGCCGCTCGTAACCTTCCACCCAGCGCACACTCTCCTTGATGCCGGGGCGGCTGCCGTCCTTGTTTTTGGGTTCGCGTGCCCACATCCACGCGTCGAGCACGCCCAGCGGTTCGCGCGAAGTCGACACGGCGTAGGTCGGATGCGCGTACATGCCGCGCTGCGCTTCGTAGCTCAGCGGCCCCAGGCCGCTGGCCTCCTGCCCGTTGAAGTCCAGCTCGGTCGTGTCCTGAATGCACAGCACCACCTCGTGCCCGGCCATGCGCGTCTTGGCGCAGTCCGTGTGCGCGCCCAAAATCGCACGCCAATCGACTTCCTCGTTGCCGAAGAACCGGTACGCCGCCATGGTGTCGGCCCAGTCCCCGCAGGCTTGCGGCACGCTCGCCATGGGCTGGGCGCTCAAGCGCTCCACCAGCCGGATGGCCCGCTTGTTGCGCCGCTCATCGCCCAAGTCTATCGTCTCAAATTCAGTGCCTGCCCAGCCCATCGTTTTCCTTCAAATCTTTCTTG
>NZ_JADOVG010000051.1 GCF_015752205.1 Polaromonas sp. CG_9.7 | reverse complement strand
CTAGTAGACAGTCAACCTGATTCGTTGTCTGCGTGCGGATAGACCCAAGCCATTTTTTGGCGTGCCTTGCTTAAGTTGAATTGCCAGCGTATTGGTTTGGCCTCAGCATTTCTGTGCGCACAGATCGCATCAAGTTCGCGTTGCAATTGCTCTTTATCGGAGATCCTCTTCTTGAAGACCGTGCGGCCCAGGACTGCAAACTCCAGCTCGGCGATGTTGAGCCATGAGCCATGCTTGGGCGTGTGCCTGATCTCGATTTTCTTGGCCAGTCGGCGTGCCTCTTCTGGCGCAAATGTGGTGTAGAGCGCACCCTTGGTGTGCGTGTTCAAGTTGTCGCAGACCAGCGTGATCTTCTGGGCTTTGGGAAACATCCCGTCAAGCTCCTTGCACACGGCGGCGAAATCAGTCTTTTTGCGATGCTCCATCACCAGGCATTTGCGCAGCCCAGCCGCTGGCTGGCAGATCATCATCACTTCTGCCACGCCGCAGCGCTCGTATTCGCAATCCTCGCGCCGGGGCCGTCCTGGTGCCCCCGGCATCGCCTCGCGTACCTCCCGCAGTAGCTGAAACGGGCTTTCATCGAAACACACCACTGGATTTTTCTCGTGGAGCGGGAGTCCGTAAATTTCAATGACGTCCTCCATGCAAGCGACGAACTCTTCATCGACTTTTGCGATGCACCACTCCTGCTTTTGCCACGGCTTGAGTTCGCTTTTTTAAAAGCTGGCGCACGCCTTCATGGCTGTATGACTGGGCAAAGCCGAGTTCCACGATTTTCGAGCCCAGCAGGCGTAAGGTCCAGTGGTCGTGCCCATCGGGTGCTTTTGAGCAGGCGATCGCCGTAATCATCGCCGCTTGCTTGGCGTCAAGCTTGGGTTTGGAGCCCGGGCGGGGCAACTCACCCAACGCGGCCTCCAAGCCGCCTTCAGCGAGACGCTTTCGGATTTTTAAAACGGTAGGTAACGAGACATCCAAGGCTAGGCAGATATCTTGATTGAAGTGGCCTTTGGCAAGTTTGGTCAAGATACGCGCGCGGGTGATCACGCGAGCGCTGTTGACGCCCTTGTGGATGATGGCGAAAAGATGCTCTTGCTCGTCATCGCTGAGTTCGATTCTGTTAGGCGATGTGATTCGTGGCATGGCCGTCTCCAAGTGGTTTCGGAGAATATCGCCCACAAAACTGGCAAAAGTAACCCAGCAGAAAAATTTAGACTTTAATTAACGAATCAGGTTGACTGTCTACTAG
>NZ_JADOVG010000050.1 GCF_015752205.1 Polaromonas sp. CG_9.7 | reverse complement strand
CCCTCAGCGCTGGTCCAAACAGTGCCGCAATTGGCGCCGTGTGGATCAGGTTCACCTCAATCCGGACACACCGCAAAACAAGGAGGTTGAAACTCTCAAAAAAGCAGCCTGATACACCACCTTCATGCGACAACTAGTGTCGCGTCATGAGCTATGTGGCGTGAAAAATGGGGGATGGAACATTACAAAGTCGCCTTATCCGAGCCAGAAAGAGCCGAGCTTCAGGGCATCGCGAGCAAAGGCACATACGCCACGTCCAAGGTCATCAATGCCTTGATCCTGCTCAACTGCGACCAGTCCGGGGAGCGAACCGAACGCCCCCGCACCTGCGACATCGCGGCCATGCTGTGCGTGAGCGAGCGCAAGGTGGACCGGATCAAGAAGAAGTTTGTCCTCGAAGGCCTGGACGTGACGCTTAACCGCCAGCCTTCAAAAGGCGAGTACGACTTGAAGATCGATGGCCGCTTGGAGGCACAGTTGCTGGCCCTGAGCTGCTCGGCGCCCCCTGAAGGCCAAGCGCGCTGGTCGCTGCGCCTGCTGGCCGACCGGCTGGTCGAGCTCGAATTGATCGACACGGTATCCCACGAGACGGTGCGGCGGACGCTGAAAAAAACGAACTCAAGCCCTGGAGGAAAGTCGGCTGGGTGATCGCGCCCCAGGCCAACGCTGAATTCGTCGCAGCTATGGAAAAGGTGCTCGACATCTACAGCCGGCCCTACGATGCGAAACACCCCGTGGTGTGCATGGACGAGACGCTCCGCCAGCTCATTCGCGAGACGCGTGAGCCCATTGCCGCGGCGCCCGGGCGGCCCGAGCGCCATGACTATGAGTATGAGCGTTGCGGCGTGTGCAACGTCTTCATGGCCAGCGAGCCGCTGGCCGGGCGGCGCCTGACGAAGGTCACCGAACGGCGTACCAAACTGGACTGGGCCGTTTTCGTGCAAGACATCGCTGCCAGCTATTTCGATGCCGAGCGAATCACGCTGGTGATGGACAACCTCAACACCCATACCCCGGGCTCGCTCTACGAGGCGTTTGCCCCTGAGAAAGCCAAGGCGCTGTGGGATCGCTTCGAGTTCGTCTACACGCCCAAGCACGGCAGCTGGCTAAACATGGCAGAAATCGAGATCAATGTCATGGTCAGTCAGTGCCTGGATCGGCGCATCGACAACATCGATACCGTGCGCAGCGAGGTCGCTGCCTGGCAGGCGCGCCGCGACAACCTTCAAGCCAAAGTCAACTGGCAATTCACCACCAAGGATGCCCGCGTCAAACTCAAACGGCTTTACCCGACAACTTCCTCATGAC
>NZ_JADOVG010000049.1 GCF_015752205.1 Polaromonas sp. CG_9.7 | reverse complement strand
CACTCCTTCCCATCCCGAACAGGACAGTGAAACGACTCAGCGCCGATGATAGTGCGGATTCCCGTGTGAAAGTAGGTCATCGTCAGGCTCTTATAGCCCCTGAACCAGCCCGGTTGATCTCATGATCGACCGGGCTTTTTCTTTTGGCTTGCTTTTGTTTGCTTGGACAACGCTTGGTAAGCGATAAGCAACCGGGCAATACACCGTATGCGTCCGGGCAACACATATTGAATCCGTAGCAGTGTGAACCGCCCCGAGTTTTGAGGAGGCTCAAATCTCTGTAAGCAGCCAGCGAACACAGCTTGACGCCAGCGGTCAAGGCTGTGCAGGCTTCCAGCGGTGAGGCAGCAACTCTGAGATATGGCTGTTTTTTTGTGTCGGCAGCCGTGTCAAGACATCCTTGAGGTAGGCGTACGGGTCATGCCCGTTGAGTCGGGCGCTCTGGATCAGGCTCATGATGGCAGCGGCGCGTTGCCCGGCCCTGAGTGAGCCGGCGAACAGCCAGTTCGAGCGGCCCACGGCCACGGGCCGGATTTGGTTTTCCACCCAGTTGTTGTCGATCGGCAATTGCCCGTCATCGAGGAAACGCATGAGTGCGCCCCAGCGCCTCAAGCTGTAATCGAGTGCCTTGGCCGTGGCTGAGCCGTCCAGGATCTGGCTGCGTTGCAGCACCATCCATTGGTGCAGCGCATCGGCCAGTGGCTTTGACCGGGCCTGGCGGATGCGCTGACGTTCATCCGCGCAGAGGCTTTTGACCTCGCGCTCGATCTCGTAGAGCTGGGCGATGTAGTGCAGCGCTTGGGCGGCAATCTGGCTCTGGTGATTGACATGCAACTCGAAGAAATGGCGCCTGGCGTGCGCCATGCAGCCCGCCTCCTGGATGCCCTGAGTGAACAGCGGCTTGTAGGCGACGTAATCGTCGCACACCAGCGTGCCTTGCCAATCACCCAGAAAGCTTCTGGCATGCGCGCCCGCGCGGCTCTCGCAAAAGTCATAGACCACGGCCTTCAGGTCTTCAAAGGCGCCCGGCGCGTAAGTCCACAGGTAAGCGCGGTGCGTTTTGCCATTGCCGGGTTTGAGCATCGCTACAGGCGTCTCATCGGCATGCAGCACGGCGTGGCTGAGAATTTCGCCCTTGAGCGCATCGACCAAGGGTTGGAGTTGAACGCCGCACATGCCCACCCAGGCGCCCAGCGTGGAGCGGGCAATCGCCAAGCCGGCGCGGGCAAAGATGCCTTCCTGGCGGTACCGGTGAATGTCAAGCTACTTGTCGCCTGTGAGGCTGAAGTTAGGCGGCTTTTTTGTACTCCTTGTCGTCCTCCTTTTGGTCGGTTTCCACTTG
>NZ_JADOVG010000048.1 GCF_015752205.1 Polaromonas sp. CG_9.7 | reverse complement strand
GCGCTGAACCAGACGCATGCCATGACGCCCACACAGCTGCATGCCTGGTGCCGGGAGAAGGGGTTGTTTGAGCACCAGCTCAAGGCCTGGGGTGACGCGTTTTGCAGCGCCACAGCGCCTGAATCGCGCGAAGCCAGGACGGCACTGCGCGAGTTGCAAGTCAAGCACGATGGGTTGCAGCGTGAACTGCGTCGAAAAGAGAAGGCACTGGCCGAAGCCGCAGCCTTGCTGGTGCTACAAAAAAAGTTCCAGGCCCTGTGGGAGGACGAGGAGAAATGACCAGTTGCCAACAGCGTCAAACGCTACTGACGCTGATAGGGCAGTGCTGCGACAACGGTGCACGTCTGCAAAAGGCCTGCGCCCTGATTGGGTTGGATGCACGTACTGTTCAGCGCTGGCGACACCCTGAGAACCAGCAGGGCGACCTCAGGGTCGGGGACAAACGCCGCATCACCGTGCCGCCTAACAAGTTCAGTGAGGCGGAGCGACAAGCGGCTTTGGAGGTGGTTAACAGCGATCAATTCAAGGATCTGCCGCCAAGCCAGATTGTGCCTCGCCTGGCTGACCAGGGCCTCTACGTGGCCAGTGAGTCGACCCTGTACCGGCTGCTGCTTGAAGCCGGCCAGTTGAGGCATCGCCGCCTGGAGCGGGTAGCGCAAAAACGCAGCAAGCCACGCGCGCTGGTGGCCAACGGGCCCGATCAGATTTACTGCTGGGACATCAGCTACTTGCCCACCGAGGTGCGCGGTACCTACTTTTACCTTTATCTGTTCGTGGACCTGTTCAGCCGCCGTATCGTTGGCTGGCAGGTCTACGACTGCGAGAGTGCCGAGCTGGCCAGTGGGCTACTTCAAGCCATCTGCGAGCGCCAGGGCATCGCGCCCCATCAGCTTACCGTTCACTCGGACAACGGCTCGCCGATGAAGGGGGAAACGATGCTCGCCACCATGCAGCGCCTGGGCGTGGCGGCTTCTCGCAGCCGACCAGCGGTCAGTAACGACAATCCTTACTCCGAGGCTCTGTTCAGAACACTGAAATACCGACCTCAACTGCCCGTCAAACCGTTCAATGGCCTGCTGCAGGCGCGACGCTGGGTGACAGAGTTGGTGCACTGGTACAACCACGAACATCGCCACAGCGCCATTCGATTTATAACCCCAGCGCAGCGGCACTTAAAACTCGATGAGGCCATTCTGGCTGAACGCGCCAAGGTCTATGCTGCGGCCCGAAACGCCAACCCCAACCGCTGGTCAGGGGGGACTCGCAATTGGTCGCCAATCACCGAAGTGCACCTCAACCCGCAAACACCAAAGGAGCAAAATCAACCAGAAAAACTAGCCGCTTGAGCATCGAACTTTTTGCGGCAACTACCTTGACAGCGCCCG
>NZ_JADOVG010000047.1 GCF_015752205.1 Polaromonas sp. CG_9.7 | reverse complement strand
ACCGGTGAATGTCAAGCTACTTGTCGCCTGTGAGGCTGAAGTTAGGCGGCTTTTTTGTACTCCTTGTCGTCCTCCTTTTGGTCGGTTTCCACTTGCTGATCGGGATTCAAGTGAACGACGCTCACGGGCTGCCAGTTGCGCGTGGCGCCGCTCCAGCGCTGGGGGTTGGCCGCCTTTGCCGCTTCATAGACGTCTGTGCGCTTTGACAGCAGCGCGCCGTCCTGGCCTGCATGGCGCTCCTGGGGGGTGACGAAACGAATAGCGCTGTGTCGATGTTCCAAGTTGTACCAGCGCACAAACCCACCCACCCACTGGCGGGCCGCCAGCAGGTGCTCGAACGATTGGCGCGGATAGTCGGGACGGTATTTGAGCGTCTTGAAGAGCGATTCGGAATAGGGGTTGTCATTACTGACGGCCGGGCGGCTGAGCGAAGGCATCACGCCCAGTGCCTGCAAGGTGGCCAGCATGGCTGCGCCCTTCATCGGGCTGCCATTGTCCGAATGCAGCACCACCTGCTGGGGGCGGATGTTTTCCCGCAGGCAGATGCCCGGCATGACCTCGCTGGCCAGTTCGCTGCTCTCAACCTCATAAACCTGCCAGCCGACAATTTTTCGGCTGAAGATATCGAGGAACAGGTACAGGTAGAAGTACCGGCCCATGACGCGCGTGGGCAGGTAGGTGATGTCCCAGCTGAACAGCTGCCTGGGCGCCGTGGCGCGCAGCGCACGCGGCTTGCTGCGCGGCTGCTTGGGTCGTTCTGCGCCACGGTGCTGGAGCTGGCGCTCGGCCCTGAGCACGCGGTAAAAGGTCGACTCGGAAGCGATGTACTGGCCCCGGTCAGCCAGTCGGGGAACGATTTGGCTGGGCGCCAAGTGACCAAATTCCTCGGAGTTGGCGACTGCCAGCAAGCCCTGGCGCTCCAGTGCACTGAGCCGATTCATGGGAACTTGCACCCGCGCGGGGCGTCGGTCTCCTTGGGATTCGTCGCGCTGCCAGCGCTGCAGTGTGCGCTCGCTCAGGCAAATCGCCGCGCATGCTCTATCCCGGCGGGCGCCTGCCGCAGTGGCGTCGGCCACCAGACCCATGACTTGGCGGCGCTGCGCGAGGGCGGTCATTTGACCTCGTCCTCCCACAGCGCACGGAACTTTTTTTGCAGAATCAGCAAAGCCGCTGCCTCTGCCAGGGCTTTTTCCTTGCGCACCAGTTCACGCTTGAGCTGCTCGTTTTCATCTTGCAGATTGCGTAGCTCGCCCGTGCCTGAAACCGCTTTCGTTGGCGCGCAGAACGCCGCTTGCCAGCTCGTCAGGTGATGGGCAAATAACCCGTGCTCACGGCACCCTGCCTGCAGGGCCTCGCCTGATAAGCCATGGGTTTCGTGCAAGGCCAGCAGTTGCTCCTGGGCGGTCCAGTCCTGAGGGCGCTTTTCCTTTGCCTGCGAAATGCCGGCTTTGTTTGCCATTCCTTTTTTGACCCAGTTCCTGGCTGTGTGGTAGTTGATGTTCAGCTCCTGGGCAACGGACTCAATCGTGCGCTCTCCACGGGACAGCAGCTTGATGATGGCTTGTTCGACAAATGCGTCGGAATAGTTTGTTTTCATGGGTGTCTGTGCTTCTAAAAAGAACTTTTTAGAGGCGACATGTAGTCTGACACAGGGGGG
>NZ_JADOVG010000046.1 GCF_015752205.1 Polaromonas sp. CG_9.7 | reverse complement strand
TTACATGCCGCTGTAGTTCGGCCCGCCGCCGCCCTCGGGAGTGACCCAGACGATGTTTTGCGTCGGGTCCTTGATGTCGCATGTCTTGCAGTGCACGCAGTTCTGCGCGTTGATCTGCAGCCGGTCCGTGTTGTCCGGGTTTTTCACATACTCATAGACGCCGGCCGGGCAGTAACGGCTCTCGGGGCCGGCGTAGGTGGCCAGGTTGATGCTGACCGGCACGCTGGCGTCTTTCAACGTCAGGTGCGCCGGCTGGTTTTCCTCGTGGTTGGTGTTGCTGATGAACACCGAGGTCAGGCGGTCAAAGGTCAGCCGGTTGTCCGGCCTGGGGTAGACGATAGGCTGGCACTCGGCGGCCGGCTTGAGCATCGCGTGGTCCGGCTGGGTGCGGTGAATCGTCCACGGCGGGCGCTTGATGCCGATGCGCGGCAGCAGCCAGTGCTCGACGCCCGTCATCAACGCGCCCACGTACAGGCCCTTCTTGAACCACGACTTGAAGTTGCGCGACTGGTCCAGCTCTGCGGCCAGCCAGCTGCTTTCATACGCTGCCGGGTAGCTGGCGAGTTCATCGTGCTGCCGGCCCGCGGTGACGGCTTCGTAGGCCGCTTCAGCGGCCAGCATGCCGGTCTTGATCGCCGCGTGGCTGCCTTTGATGCGCGCGGCGTTCAGGTAGCCCGCCTCGCAGCCAATCAAGGCGCCGCCGGGGAACACCGTCTTGGGCAGGCTGAGTGCGCCGCCGGCGGTCAGCGCCCGCGCGCCGTAGCCGATGCGCTTGCCGCCTTCGAGGTATTTGCGGATCGCCGGGTGTGTCTTCCAGCGCTGCATTTCCTCGAACGGGCTGAGGTAGGGGTTGCTGTAGTCCAGCCCGGTGACAAAGCCCAGCGTGACCTGGTTGCCTTCGAGGTGGTACAAAAAGCCGCCGCCGTAGGTGTCGCTGGTCATCGGCCAGCCGGCGGTGTGGACCACCAGGCCCGCCTGGTGCCTGGCCGGCTCGATCTCCCACAATTCCTTCACGCCCAGCGCGTAGGCCTGCGGGTCACGGCCTTCGTCCAGCTTGAAGCGCTCGATCAGCTGGCGGCCCAGGTGGCCGCGCGCGCCTTCGGCAAACACCGTGTATTTCCCCAGCAGCTCCATGCCGAGCTGAAAGTTGTCCGTGGGCTCGCCGTCCTTGCCCAGCCCCAGGTTGCCCGTGGCCACGCCCCGGACCGAGCCGTCGTCGTTGTACAGCACTTCGCTAGCGGCAAAACCGGGAAAGATCTCCACGCCCAGCGCTTCGGCTTGCGTTGCCAGCCAGCGCGTGACGTTGCCCAGGCTGATGACATAGTTGCCCTCGTTGTGAAAGCAGTCGGGCACGAAGAACGCCGGGGTCTTGGTGGAGCCGGTCTCGCTCAGGAACAGCACCTCGTCGGCGGTGACGCCCTGCGTCAAGGGCGCGCCGAGCGCTTTCCAGTCGGGGATCAGCTCCGTCAAGGCTTTCGGGTCCATGACGGCGCCCGACAGGATGTGCGCGCCGGGCTCGGAGCCTTTTTCGAGCACGACGACCGACAGCTCCGTGCCTTTTTCGGCGGCGAGCTGCTTCAGGCGAATGGCCGCCGACAGCCCGCCCGGGCCGCCGCCGACCACGACCACGTCGTAGTCCATCGATTCTCGGGGTCCGTGCTGGGACA
>NZ_JADOVG010000045.1 GCF_015752205.1 Polaromonas sp. CG_9.7 | reverse complement strand
AATTCAGTTGAATGTCGATTTGTTGTCATAAATAGCGCTCCAATGCGGATCATCCGCAATCACGGGGGAGCGGCAACTAGTCTGACACAGGGGGGGGTCAGCCACTGCTCCAGCTCTGCCATCGTCAGCCGTGCATTGGACTCGGACGGATAGTCCCCCCTGTCCTGCGTGTTTGAACCCGTGGTTCCCGGCAGCAAATGCACGCGGCCCATCAGCGTGCCAATCAGGCGCTCAATGTGGCCGCCGTAGTGCGGTGTGGCGATGGGACGAAGAATCAGTCGAATGTCATGCTCGTCACAGCCTCTGCGCAGCGCGGCTGCGGTAAAGTCAGCACCGTTGTCTGTATGCACGGCTGCAGGCAGACCCCAAACGGGCCAGATGCATGCCAGTCCCCTGGACTTGAGCCAGCTCTCTTTGGGAAGGATGGCCTGCGACAGGCACAGGGCCACAGAGGTTGAAGATGGCGCTTCCATCGAGAGATAAAACCCGACCACCACGCGCGTGGCCACATCGACTGCCAGCGTGAGCCACGGCCGGCCTATGGGCAAGCGACTGGCCTCATCCACGACGATGGCGTCCACCGGGGTGTGGTCGATCTGCACGACTTCCAAGGCATGCTGGACTTGGTAGTTTCCGGGGACAAAGTCCGTTTGGGTTGCTGCCTCTCCTGGCTGCAGCCTGGCTTTCGCGGCTTGACCAGGGTCGAGCTCTTTGAGCCGGGCAAGTATGGGCTTGCGCGAGGGAGACCTCAAGCCCAAGGCCGCGCAGCGCAAACCCACCATCCGCACGACCTCCTCTTTTTTGGCGCGCACTTTGGTCAAATACACCTCCTGGATGACCTCGGCAATCAATTTATCGAGCCGATCATCGATGCGGTGGGCACCAACGGGCGTTCCGCGGGCACGAGGCAGGAGCGTGGAAGTTTGAGGCGCCTGTCGGTACAGCGCAAGCCAGCGAAAGACGGTGCGCCGGGATACTTCGAACTCAGCCGAAATTTGCGCGACTTGCCGGGTAGCATTTTGTGCCTCATCGATTCCACAGAGGGCTTCCTTGCGGCGTTGGGCCAACGCCCATTGGGAATCCGTGGCAGCGGAAATGATGGACTCGCTGGAGGCCTTCAGGCGAACTGCCGGAGGTGGCGCACTCAGATCCGCGGCACAAGCGGCATGAATTCGTCCATTGGCAAGATCACGAACCATGACCGATCCGGCAGGCTCGACGCTGATGATGGCAACAAGGCGGTCGCCGGCAACTGCCAGCGCATTAGATACCACCTGAAAACGTCCCATCGTCATGTCCTTGCAGGTCAATGCGCACATAGTGACACATTGAAGGTAGCAAATGCAAGGTTGTGCCAATTGAAAGGGCTACATTTTGAAAATGCTTGTCTGGGCAGATTTGCCTGGATGACGCCTTTTTACCAGGCGCCTCCAGTGAAAATGACCTATGTGCGTGGTCTATTTGGTGACAATTGAAAGTTCAAAAGTGACAGATTGAAGGTAAACCGACAAAAAGGCTGGGACATGCAGCACCGCATCGCGCAGCTGCAAAGTAACCTCGGCGACGTGGACACGCTGAGCGCCTGGCTGAGCGCCACGTTGCCCCTGGGACCAGGTCAAGCGCATTTCGTTATACACAACTCCGGCAAAATTCCCCTCAAGAAAGATTTGAAGGAAAACGATGGGCTGGGCAGGCACTGAATTTGAGACGATAGAC
>NZ_JADOVG010000044.1 GCF_015752205.1 Polaromonas sp. CG_9.7 | reverse complement strand
TTGCTCGAACGCACGCCTGAGCGAGTTATCGCCTATTTCCAGGATCGGCGTGTTCGCTATGCCGCTTGATACTTCATCGGGCCGGATCAATAGGTAGCGAGAAAGCTGGTCGGAGCGCCACTTTCCAGACTCATACCCCGCACAGACGCCGTGCAGCCGGGGCTGCAATGTCAGTTGATGGCAGTGAACGTTAAAGAATTGAACCATTTTTCTAGTGAAAGCCTACACCACGCCTCGAAGAGGTACCAATGACTAGCCTTTAGGAGCTCAGCAGGCTTCCTGAAACTCAGAGTTTCAAATGGTTACAGCATAGCTCATCTCGCGAGCTTAAGTACACCGTATCAGAAGTAGTTATTTAACATAACCTATTTCGTGGAAGATGAACTCTGTAAGCCTGGGCGGTTCCAAGAATTATGTTTAATGCACCACTATCCCCGAGCTCATTTTAAAGTATCAGTTTTTTATTCAAACACCGCGATCTCGGCCGGATTGAGCCATGTTGCCATGGCTGGAACTGCAACGCAAATCCAACTGTTTTGCCCACCGTCGCATACCTGCACAGTTTTCCCATGGCAAGCAAGTTTGGCGCGATGCATGAAAGGCACCCCCATCCAAGCCGCCTGCTCTTTTACTCTGGGGTTGCGCTGCTAGAAGCTGCCGCGTCATCATTGCGGATCAAAAAATCTTCTCGGGTTTTGCCATCTGCCACCAGGTCGTTGAGCCACCTGGGCGCGGTTCCCCGGCCGGTCCACGACTGGCCTTGGGGTCCGCGGTACTTGGCTGGCGAGGACACGACGGGCTTTTTGCCCTTCACCGGATTAACCGGTTTGGCCGGGGGCGCCTTGGCCCTGGCTTTGGGAGCCGGACGGCTCAGCTCTTCGGCCGTGATGCCGTAGGCAGCCATCTGTTCGCGCAACTGGGCTAGCACGGCGGGCCGGTTTTGTTTTTGCAGCTGGACCGCTTGTTTTTCCATGGCGGCAATTTGCTGGAGGAGCTTGACGAGTTCGTTCATGCTGGATTTTTTCTAAAGTTGTACCAGTTCATATCGTACTGCGCCTGAACAGTGAGTCTTGTCAGTGAACAGCCTATGGCTGCCGTCGCCTCAACGTGGCGGGCGATGAGAGCGTGAGGGGCTGATTTCGACAAGGGTTTGTAGACCAAGCTCGGCATGGCCCACCGCCCTGCGCGTCCGGACACGCGGCCTTGTAGGTCATAAAACGAATGCCGATTCATGGCGACTTCACGCCTTGCCTGAGACGTACCACGGACAACGTCCTTTTTACAGGCGTGCAAAAAAAGGCCCATGCGTAGCATGCGATGGAACAGAGCGCCGCAGCGGTGCGATTTCAAAAATCAAGTGGACCACCATCGTCAAGCCCATCCTGGTGGCTTGCCTGCTGGGGTGGAGTCTGGCCAGCTTCGGTTGGCCAATGGTCGAGTCTCACGAAAGCTGCCCAAAATTCACAGGGTTGGTGTTCTTCAAACATATTACTTTTCGAACTGCGTCCATGCGGTCATTCTCAAGCATCGCTTGCTGCGCCCCCCAAAAACCCTCTCGTCAGCATGAACGGTTTCGACATGGACATACTCAGACGTTCATCACCGCCACTGAACGCACATTGAGATAGGCCTCCAGCGCTTCGGATCCGCCTTCGGAGCCGTAGCCCGAGTCCTTGATGCCGCCGAACGGCATCTCGGCCAAAGGCATAGCGGGCATGTTGATCCACAGCATGCCGACTTCGACGCGCCAGCAGATTTGCGTTTTTCAACGAGCGCGTGAAGGCATAGCCCATTTCGTTATACACAAGTCCCCTGAGCCTGAAGCTCGCGTGAGAACCTGATGCCGGCGGCAAAGTCCAAAATGCGCTGCATGCCCAACCAG
>NZ_JADOVG010000043.1 GCF_015752205.1 Polaromonas sp. CG_9.7 | reverse complement strand
CTGCTCCAGCGTCTGCTTTCTTGCATTTTCTTTTTCCATCTTTCTTCGATAGAGAAAATTCAATAAAGTTCATACTTCATTGGGCCGTATCAATAACAATCAAATTTGCAAGAAAAAACAATTTGATAACTCCATCATTCGCCATGGCGTGGCCGTTGCTGAATGAGAAACGCATGGAGCCGGTTGAAGGCATCGACGCACTCCAGCACATCACTGGAAAATCTGATGACAGAAGATGTTTGCTGCGCCACGCTGCCCGTAGCCAGCACAGGGGGGCGCATTGTCCAAGACGTTCAGTCGCTGCATAAAACAGAAGATCCCAGTCTTGAGTCGCAATGCGTGACTAACTGACTGGGGCCATGCCCGGTGTTGGCAATCAGGAGGCGGCCAGATTCAGTGGAATGGCAGATCAAATGGTTCATGGTGTTTTGTTTGACAGTTGTAGCAGCGGCGACCCGTGCCCTGTCACCTCAAGAAATCAACAGGCGTCGAATCATTCGCATGTAAACGCTTGTAAGTGTTTAATGCAATTTTTTCTGTTCGCTAGCGCACCTAGCGCGACAGTTAATGTCCGACGGACGCCTTGGCAGCAGATCCCAGCAGTGCTTTGTAAGTCTGCTCACTGGTGGCATAGCAACTGCAAGCGGCGGCTTCCAGACCACGGCGGTCCAGCACGGTGATTTCTCCGCGGTGGTACTCGATCAGTCCGTCCCGCTGCAGCACACTGGCTGCTGCCGTGATGCCGACGCGGCGCATGCCCAACATGTAAGCCAGAAACTCATGCGTCAAGTGAAATTGGTCTGAATGGGCACGGTCCTGGCTCATCAGCAGCCAGCGCGCCAAGCGCTGACCGATGAGGTGAAACCGCAGGCAGGCGGCAGAACTTGCCTGCTGGACCATGAGGACATAAAGGTAGCGGTTCAGCCAGCGCCGCAGGGCGGTACTGCGCGCCAGTTCACGCTTGAAGGGTACGGTGGCAATGCGCCAGGCAGTGCCTTCACCCTGCACCAACGCATGCAGCGGAACGGTTGCCACGCCCAGCACGAGTTGCGCGCCCAGCATGCCTTCACATCCCACCAAGCCCACTTCCACGCCCGGGCTGCCATCTACCAGCGCGACCAGTGAAATGTAGCCTTGGGTAGGGAAATAAACATGTCGGGTTGGTTTCCCGGGTTCGCACAGCACTTCGGAAAGCACCAGTTCAACCGGTTCGCAAAGCGCCAAAAGGCGGTTCCTGTCGGCCACGGGGAGCAGTTCGATCAGGTGATTTTCCAAGGCATTCATGCGGGCTTTCGGAGTGTTGCAGACCCTTCCAGAGAAGGGGCAAGTTCAAAGCCGCGCAGCTGACAAATTCAGTTCGATTCGGAATGACAGAGTATGCACCACACCTACAAATTCTCACAAAAAAGCAGACTGTCAGATTGCTCAGTGACAGGAATCTCGTAGTTTTTCAGATCAGGTTGATAGCCTGACAGGTTCTCGCGAACATTTCACACCGGTTCCTTTTTAGGAAGCAACCGGTCGTATTCCTTCTTCACCACCGCATAACATTCGCATGTACGCTTTTCAAGCCCCGGCCTGTCCAGCACCAGAATGCGGCCGCGCGAATAGCTGATCAAGCCGGCTTTTTGAAGACTCATTGCACCTTCGGTCACGCCTTCGCGGCGAACACCCAGCATGTTGGCTATGAGTTCCTGCGTCATGACCAGCTCATTGCCTGGCAAGCGGTCCAGGCTCAGCAGTAACCAGCGGCAGAGTTGCTGGTCCAGCGAGTGATGGCGATTGCATACGGCGGTCTGGGCCATTTGGGTAATCAGCGCCTGGGTGTAGCGCAGCAGCAGGTGCAACACTGGCGTACGCTTGAATTCTTCCTTGATCGCCTGGGCCTTGAGCCTGAAGCCCTGACCAGCGCTTTGGACCACCGCACGGCTGGGGGTTGACTCGCCACCCATGAACAGCGAAATGCCGACGACGCCTTCATGGCCCACCACGGCGATTTCAGCCGAAGCGCCGTTTTCCATGACGTACAGCAGCGAAACAATGGAAGTGGTCGGGAAATACACATGGCTCAGCGTGCTGCCCGATTCGTAAAGCACTTGGCCCAGCGGCATCTCGACACACTCAAGCTGCGGCAAAAAACGCTGCCACTCGGCGTCCGGTAGAACAGCGAGTAACTGGTTTTTCTTGGGATCAGCAGAAACAGGCATCAGAACTTTCAGGGTAAATCGAGCTTGATTTACTACCTGAGTAGTGATCTCGCATGAGACTGATTATAAGTAAGCTAGTAGACAGTCAACCTGATTCGTTGTCTGCGTGCGGATAGACCCAAGCCATTTTTTGGCGTGCCTTGCTTAAGTTGAATTGCCAGCGTA
>NZ_JADOVG010000042.1 GCF_015752205.1 Polaromonas sp. CG_9.7 | reverse complement strand
GTCTATCGTCTCAAATTCAGTGCCTGCCCAGCCCATCGTTTTCCTTCAAATCTTTCTTGAGGGGAATTTTGCCGGAGTTGTGTATAACGAAATGGATTAACCGTAGGGCGGCGGCCACCAATCCTGCGTCTTGCCGTAATGCGATCCAGCGGCGTGCCTTCTGGACAACTGATCTTGCCCCTGTTTTCCATACTTCATAGCTGCCTATTATGCGGATTTCCTGTCTTGCTGCTGGGCCGCGATCCAGCGTTGCTCAAACATCATTGGGCTGACGCAGCCCATTTCATGGATGCGGGAGCCTCAGTACCCAGTAATTGATTTTTCCATTGGTACAGCGTCGGCCTGCTCACGGCCAGCTTTTGTGCAATGGCTTGCGCACTTGTCTGCCGGGTGCACAGCTCGATTGAACAGCTGTCTGCTTTAGCGCTTGAGGGCGCGGCACGCTGCGCGCTTTGCCGACAATGCGTTTCCTCGTTTCGGGATGCAGCTCGTTGAGCCAGGCTGCGAGCGTTTTGCGGCACGGGTATCCCAGTGCCTTCAGGGTTCCAGCCAGGCAGCGATCATGGTCCAGGTAGTGCCGGGCGGTATGCGTCCGGCAAACACACATTGAAGGCTTGCTGACATTCAGAGATAGTGTGCGCGATGAACATCATGCACACCATTGCGAGCGAGACTCGCACCCCCCAAGTCCCCAAGCGACGGTTCTACAGTCCCGAACTCAAACTGCAAGTTGTCGGAGCCTGCGCCCAGCCCGGCGCGTCCATTGCCGGGGTGGCAATGCAGCACGGCATCAATGCCAACATCGTGCACCGCTGGTTGCGAGAACACAGCCAGGGCACACTGGTCAATCGGCCACAGACCTTTGTGCCTGTCACATTGAATTGGGCTGCAGAGCCGGCAACCGTGCAGCCCACTGCTGACATCCGCGTTGAGGTCAAACGCGCCAATACCACCATCGTCGTGCACTGGCCACTTGCCGGTGGCGCCGCCTGCGCGCAGTGGCTGCGCGAGTGCTTGAAGTGATTCGCATCGACGCGGTATGGCTGTCCACCGTACCTCTGGACATGCGCGCCGGCACGGACACGGCGCTGGCCCGCGTGGTGGGTGTATTCGGTGCCGCCCACCCCCATACGGCCTACCTGTTTGCCAATCGGCGTGCCAACCGCATGAAGGTGCTGGTGCATGACGGTATCGGCATCTGGCTGGCAGCAAGGCGGCTGCACCAAGGCCACTTTGTCTGGCCCCAGACCCGTGCTGCAAGTGCGCCCGGTGGCGTCAATCGTGTGAGTTTGAGCCGCGCCCAATTGGATGCCTTGGTACTGGGCTTGCCCTGGTCACGCATCGGCGAGGGCGGCATTATCAGCGTGGTGTGATTCTGGATTACGAGGTGCGTTTGCGTCTATTGGGGGATGCGCCAATAGGCAATTTTCGGGGGCACGGGCACACTTGCGTTCATGGTTGTCGCACCCGAATCACTGTCCGGCTTGAACGCAGATCAACTGCGCGAACGCGTCACTGATTTGATCGCACAAGTTGCTCGCAATGATCAGGAGATCGGTGCGCGCAGTCTGCAGATCAATGCACTCGACCAGCAAATCGCCAGCCTGGACCAAACCATCTCCAGCAAAGACCGCGAGATCCTGTACCGCCAGACCAAGATCGACCAGCTCACGCATGAGATGGCAGTGCTCAAGCGCTGGAAGTTTGGTCGCAGCCGCGAACAACTCGACGCTGGCCAGGCTAGTCTGCTTGATGAAACCATCGATGCCGACATCGCCGCTATTGAGCAAGAGCTTCAGGACCTGGCGCCACCGGCCAACGCAGCCAAAGAACCCCGCCAGCAACCTAAGCGCGCAGCCTTGCCGCCAGAGCTGCCCCGCGTTGAGCTGCACCACGAACCCGACAGCACCACCTGCACCTGTGGCTGCCAGTTAAAGCGCATCGGCGAAGACGGTGGCTGTCAAGGAAGTTGTCGCCTAAAGTGAAGTGGAGTCAGGCTGCTTTTTGCGTGTGTTGAGACTCCTTGATTTGCGGGGTTTCTGGGTTCAGGTGCACGACATCGACATACGTCCACTGGCGAGGCTGCCCTGACCAGCGTTGGGGGTTGTTCTGGCGGGCTCGTTCATAGACGAGCTTGCGCTCCTCAAGCAGTGCCAGGTCTAAGCCGGCATGGCGCTGCGCTGGCGTCACGAAGGCAATCGCGCTGTGGCGATGCTGATCGTTGTACCAATGCGCTAGCTCCGTAACCCAGCGCCGCGCAGCCAGCAAATTTTCAAACGGCTTGACGGGTAGCTGGGGGCGGTACTTCAGGGTTCTGAAGGCCGCTTCCACATATGGATTGTCATTGCTCACGGACGGACGGCTGCGCGTGTGGGCCACTCCCAGGCGCTGCATGGTTGCCAGCATGGTTTCGCCCTTCATGGGCGCGCCGTTGACGCCCTTCTGTTTGTCAAGCGGCAATTTGAGATTGCGCAATTTCTTTTGCGCGTTGACGGA
>NZ_JADOVG010000041.1 GCF_015752205.1 Polaromonas sp. CG_9.7 | reverse complement strand
GTAAGCGGCCAGCGATGACATCTTGAATAAGCATGTCGAAATATGCTACGGGTTAGCGAAGCGTCAGCCCGCAGGCTGCCAGTGATGGGGCAGCAGCTCGTCGATGCGGCTGTTGAGGTGGCCAGGCAGTCGTGTGAGCACATCCTTCAGGTACGCCCACGGGTCCAGGCCGTTCATCCGGGCCGATTGCACCAGGCTCATGACGACAGCGGCGCGCTGGCCGGCGAGCTCGCTGCCGGCGAACAACCATGCTTTTCTTCCCATTGCCCACGGGCGCATGAGATTTTCAATGTGGTTGTTGTCGATGGCCACGTTGCCATCGACCAGGTAGGCCGTCAGCGCCGTCCAGCGGTTCAGGCTGTAGTCGATGGCGCCGGCGATGGCGCTGCCGTCGGGCACGCGCTGGCGCTCCAGACGCAGCCAAAGATGGAGTTCCTCGCAAAGCGGCCCGGCCCTGGATTGCCTCATTGCCAGACGCTCGTGCTCGGGCAGTTCCCGGGCTTCTTTCTCGATTCGGTACAGCCAGGCGATGCGCTGCACGGCCTGGGCGGCCACCGGGCTCTGGTTTTCCTTAATCAGCTCGTCAAATTTTCTCCTCGCGTGCGCCATGCAGCCCGCCTCGATTCGCCTCTCTAACTTGAAGACGCTCTCGTAAGCTTTGTAGCCGTCGCACACCAGTGTGCCCGACCAGCCCTTGAGAAATTCAACAGGGTATTTGGCTGCCCGGCCAATGCAAAAGTCGTACACCACGCCCGGCAGCACATCAAAAGCACTGCGGGCATACGCCCAGACGTAGGCCCGCTTGGTCTTGCCCGAACCCGGGTCCAGCATGTTCACCGGCGTTTCATCAACATGCACGACCGCCGCGCCAAGCACGAACGCGCGGTGCGCCTCGTACAGCGGCATCAATCCAGCGCCGGCCCGGCCCGACCATGCCGCCAGCGTCGAGCGCGGCGTGTGCACACCCGAGCGTGCGTTGATTTGCTCTTGCCGGTAGTACGGAAGGTGGTCGACGAAGCGGCCCACCAGGGTGTGGGCGAGCAAGCCCTCGGCGGGCATGCCCTTGTCGATGATGTGCGGCTCGACCGGCTCCTGCACCAGCGACTGGCAGCACTTGCACGCCCACTTGCCGCGAATATGGCGATGCACGAAGAACTGCGCCGGCACGATGTCCAGCTTCTCGCTGATGTCCTCGCCCACGCGCACCATCGACTGGCCGCACCCACACGTGGTGCTTTGCGGTTCGTGGCGGTGCTCCACACGCTGCAGGTGTTCGGGCAGCGCCTGGCGTCTGGGCTGGCGCCGGGGTTCGACGACAACAGCGGGGCCCGGCGCGCCGCTTTGGCCCTGCAACGCTTCGAGCTGGGCCTCCAGGCTGGCCTGGTCAGCGGCCAGTGTTTCCTCGAACAGCTCGCGCTGCTCGGCGCTCATGCGCTCGGTCCGGGCGCCAAAGCGCCAGGCCTTCAGGCGCGCGAGCTCGTGCGTGATGCGCTCAATCTTGATGTCGCGCAGCCGGATGGTGCGCGCCTGGAAATCGACTTGTTGTCTCTGCTCAGCAATGTGCTGGCCTTGTTCGGCGATGTACTCAAGCATTTGGGCGGCCATTTCGGCCAGTGCACCGAAACTCAGACCGTGCAGGTCCTGGGCTTTGAATTCGTGCACGTTGAGCATGCCTGCATTGTGCAAAACCGCCTCTCAGGGCGCCATTGGGACATGTGCCGATTGCTTGCCTCCCGGCAGTGCCCCACATTTACCTACATGCGCGTAATCACCTGCATCTGCTCGAGCCGCTGCCAGGGCAGGCCCAGCACCAGGGCGTCAAATTGTGGTTGCGTCAGCGTCATTGGGGCCGCTGCATCAAAGACCTCGCGTGGCCAGGCAAAGCGGCCCTGGTTCAGGCGCCGGGCCGCGCACCACACGCCAAAGCCGTCGTGCACGAGCAGTTTCATGCGCGTGGCCCGCGCGTTGGCAAACAAATAGCCGTGATGCGCCTGAGCGGCGCCGAACACCTGTACCACCCGGGCCAGCAGCCGCTCGGGGCCGGCGCGCATGTCCACGGGAGAAGTCGCCAGCCACAGCGCGTCGATGCGAATCACCGCAGCCACTCGCGCAGCCAGGCCGCGCACTCGCCGGCACATTGGACGGGCCAGCTCACCGTGACAGTGGCCGCCCCTGGGCGGCGCACCTCCACGCGGATTTCTGGCAAAGTTGCCGCCGCCGGTGCGGGCATCTGCACGGCAATGAATTCGGTGCCGGACTTGGTGTTTGCCAAAGTAGGGCTGCCAGCGCGCAAATCAACGCATTGGGCATCCTCGCGCAGCCAGCGGTAAACCACGTTGGCGTTCAACCTGTTGCGCAGCGCTATCGCGGCCACGGAGGCTTCGGCCTGGCGGCAGGCCTGAAGCACCTCGGCCCTGAATTGGGCGCTGTGTTTGCGCCGCGCCACTCTCTTCGTTTCCATAGTGCCCACTTGTTTGTTTCGTGGACACTATGTTTGACCGCTTTCTTCCCAGTCTCAAGATGGCATGGCTGGCCGCTTAC
>NZ_JADOVG010000040.1 GCF_015752205.1 Polaromonas sp. CG_9.7 | reverse complement strand
TGTCGGCGCCGATTGAATATTGACCCACCCTGCCGATCCAATAGTGACCCAGGGCGGGTCGCTGGTGTTGGAACCAGCAACTGTGGATAAGTGTACTCAGCAGCTGGTTCTTGGCTTTCCTTATCCAGGCTTTTTGAATTCCTAGACTGCACGGGGAAAGGAGCGAAGGGCGTAGCCCGTAGCGGATTTCCCCGTGCGCGCCCGGCTCAGAACGGCTCGTCTGGCCGTGCTGCTTTTGCCTCCTTGCGCACTTGCTCGCGCGCTTTGATCCGCGACTTGGCGGCCAGGGTGCTGTGCTGAAACCGGTACGACTCGTTGCCCGTCTCCACGATGTGGCAGTGGTGGGTGAGCCTGTCGAGCAGCGCTGTTGTCATTTTGGCGTCCCCAAAGACGCTCGACCATTCGGAGAAACTCAAATTGGTGGTGATGACCACGCTGGTGTGCTCGTACAGCTTGGAGAGCAGGTGAAACAGCAAGGCGCCGCCCGCCTGGCTGAACGGCAGGTAGCCCAGCTCATCGAGAACGACCAGGTCCATGCGCATCAAGCTCAGAGCCATGCGTCCGGCCTTGCCGTCACGCTTTTCCTTCTCCAGCACATTGACCAGATCGACCGTGGAGTAAAAGCGCACGCGCTTGCCCTGCGCGGCAATGCCCGCCACGGCGATGGCCGTGGCCAGATGCGTCTTGCCCGTGCCGGGCCCACCGATGAGCACCGCGTTTTGCGCCGTGTCGGTAAACGCCAGCGTGGCCAGTTGCCTGACCAGCGGCTGATCGACCCTGGACGCGCCAAAGTCAAACCCGGCCAGATCGCGGTGCATGGGCAGCTTGGCCGCGTTCATTTGGTGGCTGACCGAGCGCATCGCCCGGTCGGTGTGTTCGGCCTGCAGCAGGTGCTCGATCAGCCAGCGGGAGGTGGCCGTTGACGATTCCCCTTGACTCATCAGGTCCGTCCAGGCGCTGGCCATGCCGTGCAGGCGCAGCTCTTTGAGCTCAGCGGTGACATCACGCATGGTGGACCGCCACCGCGCCGCCTGGCGCCCCAATGACACAGCGCAGGGTGTCGTAGCGGCCGGTGTTGGCCAGCGGCGCATCGACGAGTTGCAGCGTCGTTTGCACCGTCTCGGGCAGCGCGCAGGCATTGAGCCGGGCCAGCACGTTCAGCACGTGCTCGGCGCTCAGGGCGCCGGACTCGACGACCAGCTCGACGGCCACCAGCACCGCCTCCAGCCCGGCCGTCGGCACGGCAGCGAGCACCTGCGCCATGATCCGGTCCCCACCGGGGTGGCGCAGCAGGCCGAGCTTGAGCTGCTTCAAGGGCGCGGGCATGTCGGCAAAGGGCGCTCCGTTGCGCAGGGCGCCGGGCTTGCGCTGCACCAGCGCGATGTAGTGCTGCCAGTCATACACCGTCTGCCCCCGGCTGACGACCCGCTCATGGCTGGCGACCACGGCATCGCCGGCCACCACGCAGATGCGCGTGGGGTACAGCCGGGTGCTCACGCGCTGGCCGGCGAACTCGCACGGCACCGAATACCGGTTGCGCTGCACGCTGACCAGACAGGTGCTCGATACGCTCGCCTGCCTTTCCACGTAGCCGTCAAAGGCCGCCGGCATGGGCATCATCTCGGGAAGTTCTTGCGCCAGCATCTCCTGCACGCTGAACTGCTTGTACTCGGGGTGGCGGATCTCGCTCCACAGGCTCCGGCAGCGCTCGCCGAGCCAGGCGTTGAGCGCCTCGAACGAGCCAAACTGGCATTTCTGCGCATCGAGCCAGATGCGCCGGCGGCTGTCCTGCACGTTTTTTTCCACCACGCCTTTTTCCCAGCCCGAGGCGACGTTGCAGAAATCGGCATCGAACAGGTAGTGCGCGCACATCACGGCAAAGCGGGCGTTGACCACCCGGCCCTTGCCTTTTTTGACCTTGTCTACCGCCGTTTTCATGTTGTCATAAATGCCGCGCCGGGCAACGCCGCCCAGGGCCGCAAAAGAGCGTGTGTGGGCATCGAACAGCATTTCATGGCCCTGGCTGGGGTAGGCCACCAGCCAGAAAGCGCGGCTGGCGCACAGCTTGAGGTGCGAGACCTGCAGCCGGTAGTAAATGCCGCCGACGACCAGGCCCTCTTCGCTCCAGTCGAACTGGAAGGCTTCACCAAGTGCAAAACTCAGCGGCACAAAGGCATGGGGAGCCTTGCCGGCACTGCCGCGCCAGGCGCGCGTGAAGTCCGTCACCGCGCTGTAGCCGCCCGCATAGCCGGCCGCCTGGATTTGCGCAAACAGCGCCTTGGCCGTGCGCCGGTTTTGTTTGCTGCGGTGGCCATCGGCTTGCAGGGCCTGCTCCAACTCTGAAGTGAAAGCGCTCAGCTTGCCCAACGCCTGGGGCCTGCTGTAGACGGGCACCTGCACCGCTTCTGGCGCCCTGAGCCAGCGGCGCAGCGTGTTGCGCGACAACCCCGTGCGCTTGGCTATTTCATGCAGCGAAAGCTTGTCGCGCAAATGCATCCGTCGAATCTTGCCTAACATTTCCATGGTGATCACCTTTTTCGCTCCTGCCTAAAAATAAGGCAGGGCAAGTAAAACACCTGGGTCAGTTTTGGATCGGCACAACTTCTATAAGTGGGTCAGTTTTCGGTCGGCGTCAACA
>NZ_JADOVG010000039.1 GCF_015752205.1 Polaromonas sp. CG_9.7 | reverse complement strand
GCTCCAGCGTCTGCTTTCTTGCATTTTCTTTTTCCATCTTTCTTCGATAGAGAAAATTCAATAAAGTTCATACTTCATTGGGCCGTATCAATAACGACGGTACACACGGTCTTTCACGCCGAGCACAATCGCTTGGTTGAAGACTACAAGCACACCATTCTGGCCAGCGGCAATCTGGCGATCATCAATGAATGGCTGTTGACGGACATTGCAGCAATTCCCACCACTCCTGCCGGTATTGCCGCCCTGAACTGGGACGGCGAACGCATGTTCCAGGCTGGCCGCTTCGTCACCGAAATGCAATACCAGCATCTCGTGTTTGAAGAATTTGCGCGCAAGGTGCAGCCGGCCATCGACCCGTTTGTTTTCTCGGCATCGCCTGACCTGGATCCGGCCATCGTGGCCGAGTTTGCGCACACGGTCTACCGTTTCGGCCACTCGATGCTGACGGAAACCGTGGACCGCCTGGATGCAGCCAACCAGGTCGTTGGCGACGCCAATCCGCTCGAAGCAGGCGCGCAGCAGATCGGCCTGATCCAGGCCTTTTTGAATCCGGTCGAGTTTGACCAGGATGGGGCGGTGTCCGCATCGGTTGCGGCAGGGCAGATCATTCGCGGCATGTCGAAGCAGGCGGGCAATGAGATCGATGAATTCATCACCGAGGCGCTGCGCAACAACCTGGTCGGCCTGCCGCTGGACCTGGGCGCGCTCAACATTGCACGGGCCCGCGAGACAGGCGTGCCGAGTTTGAACAACGCCCGGGCCCAATTTTTCGACATGACCGGGGATTCGCGCCTGACGCCCTACACCAGCTGGACCGACTTCGCGACCCACCTGAAGAACCCGCTGTCGGTGATCAACTTCATTGCCGCCTACGGAACCCATGCCAGCATCCTCGCAGCCACCGAAAACCAGGGCCGCCGCGATGCCGCCATGGCCCTGGTCATCGGCACGGCCGGAGAAACGGCCGCAGTCCATGACGACCGCCTCGCGTTTCTCAATTCAACCGGTGCCTACGCCGGCGGCAGCCTGGGCGGCCTGAATGCCGTGGACTTCTGGATTGGCGGCCTGGCCGAAGAAAAGCAGGAGTTTGGCGGCATGCTGGGCGCCACCTTCAACTTCGTGTTTGAAACCCAGATGGAGAACCTGCAAAACGGTGACCGCTTCTACTACCTGAGCCGAACCCAGGGCATGAACCTGTTGAACCAGCTCGAAGCCAACAGCTTTTCCGCCATCGTCATGCGCAACACCGACCTGGGGACGGCCGGCCAGGGCCACTTGCCAGGCCTGCTGTTCGACACGCCCAACCTCATTCTGGAGGTGGTCAAGTCAGTGCAGATTGGCAGCGACCCCACAAGCGGCAACCCGATTCTGGACATCATCAAGCCCTTGTTCATTCGCGCAGGCCTGAGCGCGATTGACAACAACTACCATTTCCTGCAATACAACGGTTCCGACCACGTCGTTCTGGGCGGCTCCGAACTGCGCGACACCCTGATTGGCGGGCTGGGCATCGATACCCTCTGGGGCGACGGCGGCAACGACCGGCTCGACGGCGGCTATGAGGCGGACAAGGTCTACGGCGGCGATGGCGACGACATCATCACCAACCTGGGCGGCGACGACTTTTTGTTCGGCGACGATGGAAACGACGTGATCAGCATGGGCTCGGGCATCGTGCTCGGGTTTGGCGGCCGGGGCAGCGACTTCATCATGACCGGACCAGACACCCAGGAAGTGTTTGGCGGTGAAGGCAACGACTTCATCCTTGGCAACAGCGGCAGCGACCTCTTGATGGGCAACGAGGGCGACGACTGGATCGAGGGCGGGGAAGGCTTTGACGGCCTGGCGGGCGACAACTCCGAATTGTTCTTCAACAGCCCCATCATTGGCCACGACGTGCTCAACGGCCAGGGCAACGACACCGACTACGACGGCGAATCGGGTGACGACATCATGTTCCAGGGCCCCGGCATTCAGCGCAGCAACGGGATGTTCGGTTTTGACTGGGCCATCCACAAAGGCGACACAATTGGAGCCAACTCGGACCTGGGCATTCCATTTTTTCCGGCGCAGGCGGTGTTCACCCTGCGTGACCGTTTTGACTCGGTGGAAGGTCTGTCGGGCTGGAACCACAACGACGTCTTGACGGGGGCGGCCGTGCTCCGGGGTGCTGCCGGCGGCGCAGGTGCGGGTGCGGGCAATCCGGCTGATGAGAGTGACCTCAAATCCCAGAACGTCAGTTTGATCGACGGCTTTGCCCAATTGCTTGGCTACAACACGCCGGCAAAACTGGCAGCCTTGGCGGCTTTGCCAGTCAACACCTCGGTCATTGACATCACCCAGGGGGCAGAGGTCATTATTGGCGGCGGCGGCAGCGACACCATCAAGGGCAACCTCGGCAACGACATTCTCAACGGTGACGCCTGGCTGAATGTGCGCATCCGCGTGACCCGCAATGTCAGCGACGCGAACACCGCTGACAACGAATGGTTCACGGTGGACAGCATGAACGAGATCAAGGCCCGCATGCTGTCTGGCGAAATCAATCCGGGGCAGTTGCACATCGTTCGCGAGATCAGGCAGTCGGCAACCGTGGCCACCGACATCGACACGGCGGTGTACAACGGCAACATGGCCGAATACACCATTGTGCTGAACGCCGATGGCAGCCGCACCATCACGCATACGCCCGTGGGGGTTGGAGGGGCCTTGGTGAATGATGGCGTTGACACCATTCTTAACTTCGAGCGCATTCAGTTCGCTGACCAGACCTTGTCCATCAATGCCACCATAACTGGGACAAATGGCAACGACGTCCTCATAGGGACATCCGCCAACAACATTCTTCTTGGGCTGGGTGGTAATGATTCCCTGAACGGTGGCCTGGGTGCCGACGTCATGTCGGGCGGTAGCGGCAACGACACCTACTTTGTGGATGACGCGGGCGATGTCGTCAGCGAAGCTGTGGGCGAAGGCACTGATCAGGTCAACAGCTCCAGCAGCTACACCCTGGGCGCTAACATCGAGAACCTCACGCTCACCGGCACGGCGGCGATCAGCGGCACCGGTAACGCACTGGCCAATGTGATCATCGGTAACAGCGCGGCCAATACGCTTTCGGGCGGCGAGGGCAACGACACCCTGAACGGTGGCTTGGGTGCCGACGTCATGTCGGGCGGTAGCGGCAACGACACCTACTTTGTGGATGACGCGGGCGATGTCGTCAGCGAAGCT
>NZ_JADOVG010000038.1 GCF_015752205.1 Polaromonas sp. CG_9.7 | reverse complement strand
TGCTGCCCCATCACTGGCAGCCTGCGGGCTGACGCTTCGCTAACCCGTAGCATATTTCGACATGCTTATTCAAGATGTCATCGCTGGCCGCTTACCATTCATTAGCTCAATGCCGCTGTGATCCCGAGCCAAGCTTTCAGCAGCCATCTTTACTCCATGCATGCTTTCGAATTCGACCTGCACGCCGATGGCTGTTTGAACGTTAGCTTGCTGCTGTTGAGCTATGAGTGCTTGCTGGGCCACTTCGACTTGTGCAAACTGCTGTCGAAGTTCCGCTGCGTGCATCTGTCGATTTTGCGGCGGAACCACTGTAGGGCTGCCTCCGCCCATTGAAGGCGCTGTAAAGTGCTCTGTTCTGCTGGTGTTTTGAAGAAAGATATGGGGTCGGAGTGCGCCTGTGGCCATAGATATCTAATTATTGTTTTCCATGACCGTCAGTACGCTTTTTTGCAGCCTGCCGGCTTTCCAGTAGCTTCAGCAATGCTGCCGGCACAATCTGGTCGACATCCCGCATAACAGCATCCTTAAGCGTGTCATCTATAGCCCGCGATATGTCGGCATGGCTAAGCCCGCCCGCTGCAGCGACAAGATCGTTCCAGACCTTTTTCGTGCCGCGCATGTAGCGAGCCACTCTCACTTGCAGCAGTTTATGAATTTCGTCAGGCGAGGGAACGTGGTACTCGATCACATCGTCGAAGCGTCGAAAGAGAGCTTGATCCAAAATTTCGGGATGATTGGTCGCAGCCACGATCACGCTGCTTGAGTCGTCTTGCTCAATCATCAACAGAAAACTGTTGAGAATTCGACGAACCTCACCAACATCGTTGGCTAAACCTCGCTGACTGCCGATAGCATCGAACTCGTCGAAGAAATACACCCCCCGCGTTGACTGGACCGCGTCGAAGACCTGTCGCAGTTTCGCAGCCGTCTCACCCATGAATTTTGTGATGAGCGCATCTAGGCGAACAACAAACAAAGGCACCCCCAACTCACCGGCCAGGGCCGCAGCGGTCATTGTCTTTCCTGTTCCAGAAGGTCCCACCAATAGAATTTTTCGACGTGGATGCAACCCATGTTCACGCAGCTTTGTCATGTACCGCTGCTCCTTGAGAACGCGCTGCAAGCTGTGTTCCACGTCATTGGAGAGCACCATATCGCCAAAGCGGCGACTAGGGTAAGAAACACTTAGCAACGAAGCCAGTTCGCCTTTCGGCCTTGCCAGAGGCACTGGAGCAGCCGAAATTTCGTTAGGCACGCGCTTTGCCTTGGCTGCATCGATCAGTTCGCGCATCTCTTCAGCAAGCCGTCCATGACCTTGCTTTGCCTCGTGCGCAGCCACCTGCATCGCTACCGAATAGAAATGGCGATCATCGCCTTCTAGGTGGGAGCGAAGCAGTGCTTTGAGCTGATCTGCGGTTGCCATAGTCTGTGTATTGTCCCGTAACTGTGAAGAAAGCCTAAGAAAAGTTTCCTATCTGGCTTTTGGCTGGGATAACCGCTGATAGTTCCTTCTGGCACAACTGGAAAACTGGCCCATCGAACACCCATGCTCGTATCGGCGTGCGAGTAGTGTCAGCATGAAACATCAACTGGCGAACACATGTACACGAGGAAAAAAATCGACAGAGGGGGGAGAAGTGGGGAAAGCTTTCCATAAAAAGCTGTAGCCCGGAAATGGACCGAACACGAGGACTGTTTGTCCTCGGAAACAAAAAAGCCAACCGCATGGGTTAGCTTCTTTACAAGGTAAACCTTGGTGGCCTGGGGGCAACGAACCACCAATATAAGGATTTTCAATTCTCTGGCCGGGCGGGGGCCATGCGTAAAGAGTCTGCCTTGCGCTTCGTTTGGTTTTTTACTCTGCCACTGTGCTGCCAGAGGCGCTCGCATCTGTCTGTATTAGGAAATCCTCGCGCGTCTTGCCCTGGACCAGCAAAGCATTGAGCCACCCTGGCGCCGGTCCCCGGCCGCTCCACACTTGGCCATCCGGACCCTGGTACTTCGCTGGCGCGGATGAAACCGGCTTTTTGCCCTTGGGCGCGCTTGTAGCCGCCTTGGCCGGCGCTGCCTTGGGCCTGGCAGGCTTGGGCGCTGCACGGCCAAGCTCCTCGGTCGTGATGCCATAGGCCGTCATCTGCTCGCGCAGGTGCGCCAGCACAGCCGGGCGGTTCTTCTTTTGCAGCTCAAGGGCTTGCTTTTCCATCTCGGTAATTTGCTGCCTGAGCTTGATGAGGTCATCCATGATGTGGGTTTTTTCTGAAAAGTTGAACCAGCCCGCATCGTACTGTGCTTGGAGCCCAAGCTCATCCTGGCATGGCTTGTTTTCACCCCTTGCTTGGCTTGCGGCGGTGCGTCTGCTGCCCTCAAACACTCCGCTGGCCTTCATCGACCCTGGCTTGGTATCCGCGGCGGCAAACTCATGGTGATGGCCATGGGAGGTTCCAAGTCCACACCCTGGCGTAGGACCCGCCTGACACCCCGCGACTTTGCCGTCTGATCGCCTGGAACTGACCAGGCAGCAACATGAAATTTTCAACCCACTCACTGGAGGCAGCGATGAAGTTCATGATTTTGGTCAAGTCCAATCCTGATCTCGAGGCGCGTTTGGCCGCGATGAGCCAGGCGCAGATGAAGGAGCAGATGGCCGCGATGGAAGTCTTCAACGAAGCGCTCAGGCAAGCAGGTGTGCTGCAGGACTGCGACGGCCTGCGCCCGAGCCGCGAGGCCAAGCGGGTGCGCTTCGAGGGCCCCTCGCGCACGGTCGTTGACGGACCTTTCGCCGGGGACCTGGTGGCCGGCTACTGGCTGTGGGAGCTGCCATCGCTCGAAGAAGCAGTGGCCTGGGTCAAGCGCTGCCCGAACCCGATGCCTGCGCCCTCGGAAATCGAGATCAGGCCGATATAAGGGCTGTCAGGCCCAGCCGAGGGCAATAAAAGTCAGCGGCACAAACAACCAAACAGGAATGTAATCAACGTAACCCCACCCAACCCCCACCCCGAAAAACCTCCCCTCCCGCCCCCTCATCCCCCTCGCAGGCGCGGGGAGGTCGGGCCAGGGGGGTGGTTTTGATTGAGTTGGTTGAGTTTTGGTAGATTACATTGCACTGTGTAGATGCTGACAGTTCTCCGGCAGGGGTACGGGAGCATTCGGAGAGCTGCATTCTGGGCGGGTGGATTCCGCTGCAACGCGGGCTTCTCGCTGCATCAAGCTTTCCTGGACCATCCGCAAATGAACCCGCAGGCGGTGAAGATCGGCGACGAACGGCCGCGCTACCTTCAGTGACCGCACGGCCAACTCGAGGCTTGACAGGTGGCCGCGCGTCTGCACCAGCTGTGATGCATTGCCATCGAGTTCAAGCTCGCTCTCGATGCTTGCGAGCGATCCGTGCAGCCGGTCAATGCGACGCATGCGCAGCCACCGGTAGGTGCGCGGTGCGAAGCTGATCAGAGGAACCAGCATCGCAAAAATGGGAATAACAAAGAACATGACCCGGTCCAGGAGCGAGGCCAGCCAGAACGATGTGTACTGCCGCCAAAAGCTCGGCCCGTCGCGATAAAAGGCCTGCGCCGTGGGCGACAGCGGCAAGTCGCTGGCTTGCTCGGACGGGTACTCGCCGATACGGTTGAACGGGCCTGGCTGCCAGTGGACTTCGCGCATCGCTTCCAACAGCATGTACTGCAGCGCCGGGTGCAGGTCCTTGCGCACAAGCAGCCGGTTGCGCGAGCCCAGCAGGTCGATATTTTCGCTCGGCACATCACGGCCCAGACTGATAAGGCCTCGCCACAGGACCACGTGCCGAAGTCCCGGAACGGCTTTGGCGATGGCTTCGGCCTGTGCGACGTTCATCATCCGAATGCTGGGCGCATCGAGTGCCCGCTGCAGCAGGGGGCTACCAAGGGATGCCGCAAGGACAACCGCATCCAAACCGCCTGCGATCAGCGCATCGAGCGACTGGGCAGGCTCCATGTCAACGAGCTGCGTTGACGCATCGAGCGCTTGGGTTTCCTGAAGCACTGCACGAATAAGAGGGCGCAGGGCCGTTCCGGCCACGCCGATGGACAGCCGTTTGCCGCGCAACTGGTCAAATCGCGTGATCGGCTCAGCGCCCCGGTAGAACACGAAGATCGGCGCGTCGTACACGCCGCCGAGCGACGCAAGTTCAAGGGCGTCACGGGTTTCGGTAAAACCAAACGTCGTCAGCGCCGCCTGCACGCCGGAAGATGCATCGCGCAGCTGCGCAAGGCCGTCGACCGCACCGGCGGCATGGCGGATTTCAAGCGTGATGCCTTGACGAGCGAGCACCTGTGCGTATTGCCTGGCAAACCCGTCGTACCTGGACCCCGCCGCTCCGGCAACGAGTACGAGCCGGTTGGGGGGCACCGGGTCGAGAACGCGAAAGCCGAGGTACAGCGCGGCCATGAGCAGAGCGGCCGCACTCAAAACGGCGACAGATGAAGCGGGGAAACGGCGCCTGATCTTCATCTGTTCATCGCTTCATCGACATCCTGTTAGAGCAACTTTTACCCGGACAGCCCGTGGGCCGCGTCTTGCGGTTCTGTCGCAATAAGCGTGAACGACAATCCAGCGCATGCTTGATTTCCGCAAAAGTTCAATCAACAGCGCCCTGCGCAAGGTCCTCAAACGGTTTCACTATCCCCTCGAGGTGATGTTGACGTGCGTGCGCTGGTATGTGGCCTATCCGTTGAGCCTGCGCCATGTTGAGGAAATGATGCGGGAACGCGGTGTTTTCGTTGACCACGCTACTGTGCATCGCTGGGCAATCAAGATGGTGCCGGTGCTGGCCGCCGTATTTCGTCGGCGCAAGAACCCCGTTGGCAAGAGTTGGCGGATGGACGAAACCTACATTAAAGTGGCCGGCCAGTGGAAGTACCTTTACCGGGCTGTTGACAGGGCTGGCGATACGGTGGACTTCCTGCTGACTGCCAAGCGAGATATGGCTGCTGCCCGCCGATTTCTGGAACGTG
>NZ_JADOVG010000037.1 GCF_015752205.1 Polaromonas sp. CG_9.7 | reverse complement strand
AAAATTTGACTACTGCGAGAAAAGCGGTATATAATTTGAGGCTCAGCTGATTACAGCTAACAGTGCAAAGCAAGACGGCAAAGCTGTCGAGCAGAGCGCCAGGATCATTAAAAATTTACAGCCGATAAGTATGGGCGTTTGAAGGGCGAAAAGCCAGGTCACTTGTGACCAGGTCTTTTGGACCTTAAACGCTCATGGAGATAGAAAATGTGAAGTCGTCAAGATTTCTCATCAATTCCGTTTTTATGAGTTTTCTTCGTGCGTTGGACTTTGGTCTGATGTGCGGAGTTGAAAATTATTGCAGAGATTAAACTATAGAGTTTGATCCTGGCTCAGATTGAACGCTGGCGGCATGCCTTACACATGCAAGTCGAACGGCAGCACGGGAGCAATCCTGGTGGCGAGTGGCGAACGGGTGAGTAATATATCGGAACGTGCCCAGTCGTGGGGGATAACGTAGAGAAATTTACGCTAATACCGCATACGATCTAAGGATGAAAGCGGGGGACCGTAAGGCCTCGCGCGATTGGAGCGGCTGATATCAGATTAGCTTGTTGGTGAGGTAAAAGCTCACCAAGGCGACGATCTGTAGCTGGTTTGAGAGAACGACCAGCCACACTGGGACTGAGACACGGCCCAGACTCCTACGGGAGGCAGCAGTGGGGAATTTTGGACAATGGGCGAAAGCCTGATCCAGCAATGCCGCGTGCAGGAAGAAGGCCTTCGGGTTGTAAACTGCTTTTGTACGGAACGAAAAGGTCTGCCTTAATACGGCGGGCCCATGACGGTACCGTAAGAATAAGCACCGGCTAACTACGTGCCAGCAGCCGCGGTAATACGTAGGGTGCGAGCGTTAATCGGAATTACTGGGCGTAAAGCGTGCGCAGGCGGTGATGTAAGACAGTTGTGAAATCCCCGGGCTCAACCTGGGAATTGCATCTGTGACTGCATCGCTAGAGTACGGTAGAGGGGGATGGAATTCCGCGTGTAGCAGTGAAATGCGTAGATATGCGGAGGAACACCGATGGCGAAGGCAATCCCCTGGACCTGTACTGACGCTCATGCACGAAAGCGTGGGGAGCAAACAGGATTAGATACCCTGGTAGTCCACGCCCTAAACGATGTCAACTGGTTGTTGGGTGCATTAGTACTCAGTAACGAAGCTAACGCGTGAAGTTGACCGCCTGGGGAGTACGGCCGCAAGGTTGAAACTCAAAGGAATTGACGGGGACCCGCACAAGCGGTGGATGATGTGGTTTAATTCGATGCAACGCGAAAAACCTTACCTACCTTTGACATGTACGGAACTCGCCAGAGATGGCTTGGTGCTCGAAAGAGAGCCGTAACACAGGTGCTGCATGGCTGTCGTCAGCTCGTGTCGTGAGATGTTGGGTTAAGTCCCGCAACGAGCGCAACCCTTGTCATTAGTTGCTACATTTAGTTGGGCACTCTAATGAGACTGCCGGTGACAAACCGGAGGAAGGTGGGGATGACGTCAAGTCCTCATGGCCCTTATAGGTAGGGCTACACACGTCATACAATGGATGGTACAAAGGGTCGCCAACCCGCGAGGGGGAGCCAATCCCATAAAGCCATTCGTAGTCCGGATCGCAGTCTGCAACTCGACTGCGTGAAGTCGGAATCGCTAGTAATCGTGGATCAGAATGTCACGGTGAATACGTTCCCGGGTCTTGTACACACCGCCCGTCACACCATGGGAGCGGGTTCTGCCAGAAGTAGTTAGCCTAACCTGCAAAGGAGGGCGATTACCACGGCAGGGTTCGTGACTGGGGTGAAGTCGTAACAAGGTAGCCGTATCGGAAGGTGCGGCTGGATCACCTCCTTTCTGGAAATGAAGCAATTTGCGCTTCTTACGCCCATTCTTATCGGTTGTTGTTTAAAACAACAGCATAGGCCCGCGTTTAGCTAGGCTATCTGATTGGTGCCGCCTTCAGGTTCTTCGATGAACTCAAAGGGTCTGTAGCTCAGCTGGTTAGAGCACTGTGTTGATAACGCAGGGGTCGTTGGTTCGAGTCCAACCAGACCCACCACATCAGGGTCGAGAAATTTCAGAACGCAGTCAAAGGATTTCGTTCCTGGGGGATTAGCTCAGCTGGGAGAGCACCTGCTTTGCAAGCAGGGGGTCGTCGGTTCGATCCCGTCATCCTCCACCACTTACCAGCACCGACCGGGAAAAAAGGGTAGGGCTCAATTTACTAATGCAAAGTACTCTCTTTGAGAGTGCTTTGTGTTGGTTGATTTATTTATTTATATCAATCGATTATTGGCTGTTCTTTAAAAATTCATAGAGTTAAATCAGCGCTGCTGGCGGAAACTGCACATTCGTAAAGGTTTAGTGCAGACCGTGCCGCCAGTAGCAATTTAGAGAAATTTTGATTGCGTCAAAATGAACTTTTGATTTCGAGCGGAAATGCATGAAAGTGCAAATTAGATCGAATTGAAAGATACGGCATAACGCGTCAGGTGAAAGACCTGACAATCATTCCTTGAAAATAACGGCGAGAAATCAAAGTTATAGGGTCAAGTGAATAAGAGCACATGGTGGATGCCTTGGCAATGATAGGCGACGAAAGACGTGATAGCCTGCGATAAGCTTCGGGGAGCTGGCAAATTAGCTTTGATCCGGAGATTTCTGAATGGGGGAACCCACCTAGCAATAGGTATCTTTAACTGAATACATAGGTTATTGAGGCGAACCGGGTGAACTGAAACATCTCAGTAGCTCGAGGAAAAGACATCAACCGAGATTCCGAAAGTAGTGGCGAGCGAAATCGGAAAAGCCTGCACGTGATATCAGGATTCTTAGCAAAGCAGCATGGAAAGGCTGGCCATAGTGGGTGATAGCCCCGTATGCAAAAAGAGACCTGTGGTACTGAGCGTGCGAAAAGTAGGGCGGGACACGAGAAATCCTGTCTGAATATGGGGGGACCATCCTCCAAGGCTAAATACTCATCATTGACCGATAGTGAACTAGTACCGTGAGGGAAAGGCGAAAAGAACCCCGGGAGGGGAGTGAAATAGATCCTGAAACCGTGTGCTTACAAAAAGTAGGAGCCTTGAAAGGGGTGACTGCGTACCTTTTGTATAATGGGTCAGCGACTTACATTCAGTGGCAAGGTTAACCGAATAGGGAAGCCGTAGAGAAATCGAGTCCGAACAGGGCGAACAGTCGCTGGGTGTAGACCCGAAACCAAGTGAGCTATCCATGGCCAGGATGAAGGTGCAGTAACATGCACTGGAGGTCCGAACCCACTAGTGTTGCAAAACTAGGGGATGAGCTGTGGATAGGGGTGAAAGGCTAAACAAACTTGGAAATAGCTGGTTCTCTCCGAAAACTATTTAGGTAGTGCCTCAAGTATTACCATCGGGGGTAGAGCACTGTTTTGGCTAGGGGGTCATGGCGACTTACCAAACCAAGGCAAACTCCGAATACCGATGAGTACAGCTTGGGAGACAGAGCACCGGGTGCTAACGTCCGGACTCAAGAGGGAAACAACCCAGACCGCCAGCTAAGGTCCCTAAAATTGGCTAAGTGGGAAACGAAGTGGGAAGGCTATAACAGTCAGGATGTTGGCTTAGAAGCAGCCATCATTTAAAGAAAGCGTAATAGCTCACTGATCGAGTCGTCCTGCGCGGAAGATGTAACGGGGCTAAGCCAGTTACCGAAGCTGCGGATGTGCCATTTATGGCACGTGGTAGGAGAGCGTTCTGTAAGCCTGTGAAGGTGGTGGTGTAAACCCTGCTGGAGGTATCAGAAGTGCGAATGCTGACATGAGTAGCGTTAAAGGGGGTGAAAAGCCCCCTCGCCGTAAGCGCAAGGTTTTCTACGCAACGTTCATCGGCGTAGAGTGAGTCGGCCCCTAAGGCGAGGCAGAGATGCGTAGCTGATGGGAAACAGGTCAATATTCCTGTACCGATGTGTAGTGCGATGTGGGGACGGAGAAGGTTAGCTCAGCCAACTGTTGGATATGTTGGTTCAAGCCTGTAGTCGTGCCTGGTAGGTAAATCCGCCGGGCTTAGATGAGGGGTGATAACGAGGCTGCTTGCAGCCGAAGTGAGTGATACCCTGCTTCCAGGAAAAGCCACTAAGCTTCAGCTACACACGACCGTACCGCAAACCGACACTGGTGCGCGAGATGAGTATTCTAAGGCGCTTGAGAGAACTCAGGAGAAGGAACTCGGCAAATTGACACCGTAACTTCGGAAGAAGGTGTGCCTCTAGTCAGTGAAGGGATTTACTCCTGGAGCTAAACGAGGTTGCAAAAAATCGGTGGCTGCGACTGTTTATTAAAAACACAGCACTCTGCTAAGACGAAAGTCGACGTATAGGGTGTGACGCCTGCCCGGTGCTGGAAGATTAAATGATGGGGTGCAAGCTCTTGATTGAAGTCCCAGTAAACGGCGGCCGTAACTATAACGGTCCTAAGGTAGCGAAATTCCTTGTCGGGTAAGTTCCGACCTGCACGAATGGCGTAACGATGGCCACACTGTCTCCTCCTGAGACTCAGCGAAGTTGAAATGTTTGTGATGATGCAATCTCCCCGCGGAAAGACGGAAAGACCCCATGAACCTTTACTGTAGCTTTGTATTGGATTTTGAACAGACCTGTGTAGGATAGGTGGGAGGCTTTGAAGCCGGGACGCTAGTTTCGGTGGAGCCAACGTTGAAATACCACCCTGGTGTGTTTGAGGTTCTAACCTAGGTCCATTATCTGGATCGGGGACAGTGCATGGTAGGCAGTTTGACTGGGGCGGTCTCCTCCCAAAGTGTAACGGAGGAGTTCGAAGGTACGCTAGTTACGGTCGGACATCGTGACGATAGTGCAATGGCATAAGCGTGCTTAACTGCGAGACTGACAAGTCGAGCAGATGCGAAAGCAGGACATAGTGATCCGGTGGTTCTGTATGGAAGGGCCATCGCTCAACGGATAAAAGGTACTCTGGGGATAACAGGCTGATACCGCCCAAGAGTTCATATCGACGGCGGTGTTTGGCACCTCGATGTCGGCTCATCTCATCCTGGGGCTGTAGCCGGTCCCAAGGGTATGGCTGTTCGCCATTTAAAGAGGTACGTGAGCTGGGTTTAAAACGTCGTGAGACAGTTTGGTCCCTATCTTCCGTGGGCGCTGCAGATTTGAGGAAGCCTGCTCCTAGTACGAGAGGACCGGAGTGGACGAACCTCTGGTGTACCGGTTGTCACGCCAGTGGCATTGCCGGGTAGCTAAGTTCGGAAGAGATAACCGCTGAAAGCATCTAAGCGGGAAACTCGTTTCAAGATTAGATCTGCCGGGGCCTTGAGCCCCCTGAAGAGTCGTTCAAGACCAGGACGTTGATAGGCTGGGTGTGGAAGCGCAGTAATGCGTTAAGCTAACCAGTACTAATTGCTCGAGAGGCTTGACCCTATAACTTTGATTAATTCAAAGGTGTTATGCCAAGACTGACGCATTCAAAAAAGATACAGTTCCAACAGGAACTGTGCAACAATCTAAATTACAAGCTGATTTGCTCTATGAATTCGATGGACTGCTTCCCGTGTGGGAAGCATTTCGTCAACCAGTTATGCCTGATGACCATAGCAAGTTGGTACCACTCCTTCCCATCCCGAACAGGACAGTGAAACGACTCAGCGCCGATGATAGTGCGGATTCCCGTGTGAAAGTAGGTCATCGTCAGGCTCTTATA
>NZ_JADOVG010000036.1 GCF_015752205.1 Polaromonas sp. CG_9.7 | reverse complement strand
ATCTGGCTGGGCATGCAGCGCATCCTGGACTTTGCCGCCGGCATCAGGTTCTCACGCGAGCTTCAGGCTCAGGGGACTTGTGTATAACGAAATGCGGTTAATCCCCATTGAATAATTTCCTACAACACCAAATGAATATGTATCCCTATGACTTTAGCGACCCTTACGGTCCGCACTGACACGCTTGTCGTGACTTGGACGGACAGCACTACCACCACTCCTTTTCCAACAATCTGGCTGCGCGATAATTGCCCCTCTGGTTTGCATCCAGAAACCCATGAACGCTTGTTCGATCTGTTGTCAATTGACGAAGCACCAATCCTGAGGTCTGCCGCAATTGACGGCGAAACAGCCGTGCTGAGCTATACAGATGGCCATATCAGCCACATGCCTATTTCACTGTTGAGCGCGCATCGTCCGGGCCAATCAAGCTTTGACGCTGGCGACATATCTGCGCAGCATTGGCGTGCAGATCATGGTGCGGCAAACATCTCACGTCACGCGGCCAACTCCATTCTTGCAGACGATTTTGCGCTGAAAAACTGGATGCAAGACACCGCAACATTTGGTCTAACAATCGTTGACCACTTACAAGATCATACAGATGCAGGTGTCGAGATTGCTGAGCGGATCGGCTTTTTGCGGGCCACAAACTTCGGCTCCACATTTGAGGTCGTCAACAAACCCGATCCAAATAACCTTGCTTACACCTCGGTTGCTTTGCCTCTCCACACAGATTTGCCTAACCAAGAGGTGCCTCCAGGTTATCAATTCTTACATTGCTTGGCCAACGAAGCTGTAGGAGGTGGATCGCTGTTTGCGGACGGTTTCGCGATGGCTGAGGACCTTAGGATTGAAGATCAAGATGCGTTTCAGCTGTTGTGTGACATCGCCATTCCTTTCCGTTTTCATGACAAAAGCGCGGATATTAGAGTTTACAAACCAGTCATCACGCTTGGATACAAAGGCGAAGTCATCGAGATCCGCTATAACGCGCATTTGGCTGGTATTTTTGATATGTCTGCTGAGATCATGCCGGCCTATTACCGTGCCTACCGAGCCTACATGGCCAAAACACGAGATCCAAAATACCGCCTGACGTTGAAATTGAAAGCGGGCGAGATGGTCGTATTCGACAACCGGCGCGTTCTGCACGGACGGGAGGCCTTTGATCCCTCCACAGGATTTCGGCATCTTCATGGATGCTATGTAGACCGAGGTGAATTCTTTTCGCGTCTGCGGTTATTGGTGCACGAAACTGACGTCGCCATCGCGGCGTAATTCCCGAAGCAAACATACTAAAGTCACTCAAGATCGGATGAATTACCTTTGCCTTTGGCGCCGAAAGCCGCCATTCGTTTGCATTACGACATTGGTCAGCCGGGGACTCGAAGTAAATTTTCGCTGCGTACTGGCCCGAGTTCTGCGGTTTTGTCGCATTAGCAGTCCCAGCCAAGGATGGCGTTATGTGACAGCCTGAAATTCAATGGTTGGGACGGGCGATGTTGAAGATGAAGGAAATCATTCTGCTGTGCATTCATCCAGCCATTCGCAGCAAGGTTGCGGGGCATCAGCAGGCGATGGTGCAGGGGGCCATTGCAGCAATCAGAGACAACGATGTGGTGGTGGGAATGGGTTTGAACCCTTTCCCCAAGCAGGCGTGCAAGGCGCTGGACGCCATTGGCCAGCCTTACAAGTATCTGGAGTACGGCAACTATTTCAATATTTGACGCGAACGTAACGCACTCAAAATGTGGCCTGGTTGGTCGACTTTTCCTATGGTTTTCGTCAAAGGCACGCTGATTGGGGGCGCCAGTGATTTAAAGGCCATGATTGACAGCGGCGAGTTCAAACAAATACTGGCGTATGCCGCTTAAGGAAGGAGGCTCAATGGCCCGCAGGAAGAAAAGCAATGCCTCCTGGGAAGGTGTCGTGGGTTTCATTTCAGTAACCAGGCAAATAGGCCATTTGCGCCATGTGTAGCCATTACCAAGCCATGAAGGACAGGGAGCGCTACCGGCGCCACTTTGGCGTCGAGCCGCCTGACGACCTGGGCAAGTTCGATGTCTGGCCCATGTATGCAGCCAGCTTCATCCGGCGTCCGCGTGAGGCCGATGTGGGTGATGAGGCTGTGCCGGAGCGCGAAGCCCTGGCCGGCCAGTTCGGGCTGATTCCCCATTGGGCGAGCGACACCGCCATCGCCCGCCATACCTACAACGCTCGCAGCGAAACGGTTGCGACCAAACCGAGTTTCCGCGATGCATGGAAACACGGCCAGCGCTGCATCATTCCGGCTGAAGCGATTTATGAGCCGGACTGGCGAAGCGGCAAGGCCGTGCCGACCCGCATTGCCCGCGCCGATGGCGAGCCCTTGGGAATTGCGGGGCTGTGGTCCTGGTGGAAGTCACCCAAGGGCGAGCTCGTCCACAGTTTTGCAATGCTGACTATCAATGCGGCTGAACACAGGCTGATGAACCAGTTTCACAAGCCCACCGACAAAAAGCGCATGGTCATCATCCTGACGGAGGGGACTTACCAGGACTGGCTGGAGGCGCCGCTGAAGCGGGTTGGCGAGTTTCTGGTGCCCTACCCTGCCGACGCGCTGGTGGCGATGGCTCTGCCAATTCTTTGATCGGTGTGAACGCCTGGTGCGCGATACTCGCGCAATGTCATGGGTTCTGTCGCGTTAGCGGTAAAGCCGCCTGCTGGTCTATGCTGAACGATTTGACTGAAAAGGCTTGAAACGCGATGCTGACTACCAAAGGAATGCGCGTCCCAATCGACGTCATTCTGGTTTACATCCGCTGGTACGCGGCCTATCCATTGAGCTACCGTGATCTTGAGGAAATGGTGGAAGAACGCGGTGTGTGTGCTGACCATTCTTCAATCAACCGCTGGACATCCGGTTTCTGCCCTTGCTTGAAAAAGTGTTCCGCAGACACAAGCGCCCGGTGGGCAGCAGCTGGCGAATGGACGCAACTTGCATCAAGGTCAAGGCGCCTGGAAGTATCTCTACCGCGCGGTAGACAATCAGGGTAAAACGGTCGACTTCTTGTTGACTGCCAAGCGCGACAGGGCCGCAGCCTTGCGCTTCTTTGACAAAGCCATGAGGGCCAGCGGTGTTCCCGAGAAGGTCACGATGGACAAGAGCGGCGCCAACAAGGCGGCGATTGATGCCATCAATGCCGGCCAGGAAACCCCGATCGTGGTTCGGCAAGTGAAGTACCTCAACAACATCGTGGAACAGGACCATTGGGCTGTCAAACGGGTCAGCAAACCGATGCTCAACTTCAAGTCATTCGAGCCGCCAAAAATGTCCTGACCGGCATCGAACTCATGCACATGATCCGCAAGGGGCAGCTCGTGCTTGAAGGCAGCACTGAGCTGTATTTTGCCGATCAGTTTTATGCGTTGGAAGAATAAATCCGTCCCGTTTGAGGAATTGGCATGCGTTCCTACGCCAAGCACGTTCATCAGCCGGCATCGCGACAGAACCAACTCTTGAGCGCGTGCTTCGTCTGGTATCCCAATGGTCGAATGGTCGCGCCAGTGCGTTTGCCGATTTTTATAGAGCGCTTGACAGCTCGAATGCGGTCTTAGTATGAGTACATGAACTACTTTCAAGTAGTCCAAGTTATTGTCCGCACACCCCCGAAGGTTTACTTTTTTGGAAGGAAAAAAAGGGGGGGGGAAATTTCAAGCCTCCCAGCATACCCAAATAGCTGTTATTTTCGGTAACCTAACGATGATCCAACCACAACACTCAATTGAAATCACCACCGCTGTTGCAGCGGCCCGGACACGCTCATGAACCTCATCACGACATTGCCCGAAACGACTTTTCGCACCGTTTCCGCGCTGATCCGCAAGCATGCCCAGCACCAGCCACAGCGAACGGCCCTACGTGACGATCAAGGTGAACTGAGCTACGCCCAACTGGACGCCCTCATGAACCGCATCGCCGCAGCCCTGCAGCGAGACGGCGTGCGGCCCGGCCAAAGCATTGCGATTTGCGCCCATTCCTCGGTGCATTACGCCGCGCTGTTCCTCGGGGCGCTGCGGGCTGGCATCGTGGTAGCTCCGCTGGCCCCCTCGGCCAGCCAGGAAAGCCTGGCTGCCATGCTGCAGGACGCCGGGGCACAGTGGCTGTTCCTCGACAGCGCCGCGCACGACATGGTACCGCCGGACCTGGCGGCGACCCGCTGTGTGCGCCTCGACGGGGCACCGGCGGGCATTCGCTTCGAAGACTGGCTGGCCGCCGAAGGCGTGCAGCCGCAACCAGTCGACCTATTGCCAGAAGCCCCTTTCAATATCATCTATTCGTCGGGTACCACAGGCACGCCCAAAGGTATTGTGCAGTCTCACGGCATGCGCTGGGCGCATGTCCAGCGGGGCAGCGCCTACGGCTACAGCCCTGAAGGCACTACGCTGCTGGCCACGCCGCTCTATTCGAACACCACGCTGGTGGTGTTCTTTCCCACGCTCGGCTTTGGCGGCTGCGTGGAGCTGATGCCCAAGTTCGATGCGGCGCGCTATCTTCAACTGGCCGAGCAGCGCCGTGCGACGCATACCATGCTGGTGCCGGTCCAGTACCAACGCATCATGGCACTGCCGCAATTTGGCGAGCACGACCTGTCGGCGTTTCAATACAAGTTCTGCACCAGCGCACCGTTCAGCGCCGTGCTCAAGTCAGATGTGCTGGCGCGCTGGCCAGGCGGCCTGGTCGAGTTCTACGGCATGACCGAAGGCGGCGGCACCTGCATTCTTGTCGCGCACGAGCACCCCGACAAGCTCCACACCGTAGGCCAGCCCGCCGCCACCAGCGACATACGGCTGATCGACGAAGACGGCCGTGAACTGCCTCTGGGCGCGACCGGCGAGGTGGTGGGGCACTCGCCCGGCATGATGACGGGCTACCACGGCCGTCCGGACCTGACGCGCGAGGCCGAATGGTTTGACGTCGGGGGCAAGCGCTTCATCCGCACTGGGGACGTGGGCCGCTTTGACGCCGAGGGATTCCTCACGCTGCTGGACCGCCGAAAAGACATGATCATCAGTGGCGGCTTCAACATCTACCCGTCTGACCTAGAAGCCGAGCTACGCTTGCACCCGGCTGTCGAGGACGTGGCAGTGACGGGCGTACCGTCCGAACGGTGGGGCGAAACGCCGGTCGCCTTTGTGCGGCTGCGGCCTGGCGCGTGCGACGAGGCCGCGCAGATCATGGCTTGGTACAACACCCGGGCCGGAAAGACACAGCGCCTGACGGCGCTGCATTTCATTGAAGAATTGCCCCGCAGTCCGATTGGCAAAGTGCTCAAGCGCGAACTGCGCGTACTGTATTTGAACATTTCAAACTGACCATGATCTGGCGGACATGAAGGACTACAAGGTTATCGTGTCGATCAACAGGTACGCTGAAGCGGCGACCTTTAGCGTTGCCGACTACGGTATGGAAGCGGCCCTGTCCAGCACCGTGCTAGAACTAATCGTTACGCTGTAAGGTGCCTTGTTCGATCGTTTTTATTAATCATGTTAACCATAAGACAGGAGACAACCATGTCCAATTCGCTTTCACGCCGCACCCTTATCCAGGCCGCCAGCGCAGGCTTGGCCACTGCCACACTGCCATCGATGGCCCAGTCGGCCTGGCCAAATCGCCCGATCCGACTCATCGTGCCATACACGGCTGGCGGCTTCACCGACCAGATGGCGCGCCTGGTGCAGGTGGGCCTGCAAAGCCGGCTCGGCCAGCCCGTGGTCGTCGAGAACATGCCCGGGGCCAACAGCATCATCGGCGTTAACGCCGTGGCAAAAGCCTCCCCGGACGGGCACACCTTCGGCGTCGTGATTGCAGCCTATGCGGCCAACACCACGCTGTACCCCAAGCTGCCCTACAACCCGGCGAAGGACTTGGTCGGGGTGTCCCTGCTGGGCGTGTCCCCGCTGCTGGCGGCCGTGCCGAATAACGCGCCGTTCAAGAACGTCACCGAATTGGTGGCTTATGCCAAAGCCAATCCCGGCAAAGTCAGTTTTGGCTCCTCGGGCAATGGGTCGGCCGCGCACCTGACCAGCGAGTTGCTCAAGGCCGTGACCGGCACCTACATGGTGCACATTCCCTACCGGGGCTCAGCACCTGCGTTGACTGATTTGCTGGGCGGCCATATCCAGCTGTTCTTTGACGCGCCGACCAACCTGATCCAGCCCGGCAAAATGGGCCGTGTGCGCCTGATCGGGGTGGCCAGCGACAAACGCCTGCCGGCAGCCCCCGATGTGCCGACCTTCATCGAACAAGGGCTCAAGGGATTCACCGGCAGCACCTGGGCCAGCATAATTGCCCCCGCCGGCACACCGCGCGACGTGGTGCAACGCATGTCGGACGAGGTCAACCGCATCATCCGCAGCGAAGAAACCCAAGCCCGGTTAGAAGCCATGGGCACATTTGCCGAAGGCACCTCGCCGCAAGCCTGCGATGCTTTCATCGCCTCGGAAACCGCAAAATGGGCCACGGTCATTAAAAACGCAGGCGTCACCGCCGACTGAGAAAGCGCAGAAGCACCTTGCTCTGGATAACGCTCAAAACACACGAGCGAACTGCGCGGGAACAGCTTTGTGACACAGACCGTTGCGCTGTCGCTGCCACACCTGCCCGGTCGGGAATCGCATCGGCCATCATGCATGTCTTCCCGTGCGTAGCTGTTTTAAGTATGCTTTGGGTTTTGATCACTCAAACATTCCCCGCACTCCACCGGCGGTTTTCTACATCTACTTCTTGACCAAGGGGCAGGCCGATTTCGCCAGCGGCTGGAAAGCCTGGTCGCCTGGCACGGTGGCCACTAGCTTATAGTAGTCCCAAGGGTAATTCGACTCGGCGGGCTTCTTGACCTGAAAAAGGTACATGTCGTGCACCATGCGCCCGTCTTCACGGATGCGGCCATTTTTAGCAAAAAAGTCATTGATCGGCTGCGCGCGCATCTGTTTCATCACGGCGGCCGTGTCGTCGGTGCCGATGGCCTGCACTGCTTTCAAATAATGCATTACCGAAGAGTACACACCCGCCTGGCTCATATTGGGCATTTTCTTGGTACGTTCAAAAAACCGGCGCGACCACACACGAGTTTCATCATTAAGGTCCCAGTAAAAACCCTCAGTGAGCATCATGCCCTGGGTCAGCGGCAGGCCCAGACTGTGGATGTCGTTGATGTAAACCAGCAAGCCGGCGATGCTTTGTTTGCCGCTAGCGGTCAGTTTGAATTCATTGGCAGCCTTGATTGCATTGATGGTGTCGCCTCCGGCATTGGCCAAGCCAATTACCTTAGCGCCAGAGGCCTGCGCCTTCAGCAGGAAAGCCGAGAAATCTGAGGTGTTGAGTGGATGGCGCATGACCCCGAGCACTTTGCCACCGTTGGCATTGACGACCTCCGTAGTGTCTTTTTCCAGTGCCTGACCGAAGGCATAGTCGGCGGTGAGGAAAAACCAGGTATCGCCTCCCTTGCCAACCACTGCACGGCCCGTGGCATGGGCTAGGGCGTAAGTGTCATAAACGTAATGCACAGTGCTGGGCGTACAGGCTTCATTGGTCAGGCGCACCGAGCCTGGTCCGCTGAAGACCACGACACGGTTTTTTTCTCGTGCAACCTCGGCAACTGCAAGTGCGGGGGCCGACGCAGCGACGTCGAGTATGGCATCGACCTTTTCGCGGTCAAACCACTCGCGCGCCTTGCTCGCTGCAATGTCCGGTTTGTTTTGATGGTCGGCGTAGACTAACTCAATCGGTTTACCCACTACCTTGCCACCAAAATCCTCGATGGCCATCTTTGCTGCATTGACGCTGCCCATACCAGTAATATCCGCATAAAGGCTGGACATGTCCAGAATCAAGCCAATCTTTACAACATTGTCCGAAACGCCGGAGTGCTGAGCAGCAATAGAGCCGGACAGGGTAATCAGACCAATGGCGGCCAGTGGCTTAAGCTTCATAGGTTATTTTCTTCGATGGTTGCAAGTGGCACATTAGACGGTAGCGATCGGAGTGGTCGGGGAACCGACGGCACCCGGCAAGCGCAGCGGTGGCGCCGTAAGCAAAAAGCGGTGTCGGCCGTTTGCGTGCAGCCAGTCGGCAAGCTCCCCAAGGTACCAAAGTTCAGCCAGTGGCAGGCCGAGCTTGAAGAGGCAGTGATGGTGCAAAGGCAGCAACGATGCAGGCGCAGGGGCCGGTCGCGCCGGGTACGCCTCGACCGCATAGTTGTCAGCACACAGAGCAGTGATGCCACTGTCGGTGATCCATTGCAGCAAACCGTCGTCACGCCCATCGAGCACTGCACAACTCTCGGCCAGGAGTTTTGCGTCGGGCTGGCCCGCCATCTCCACAATGAGCTCGGCAAAACCGGTCCGAATCACCAGCATGTCGCCGTATTCGACCACCACGCCATCGGCCTGCATGACCGCGAGTAGTTCGGTTCGACCAATCATCTGGCGGGATCGACCGAAATGACGAGCGAGGTCAACCAGCACGGCCCGCCCCTGCATGCTGTGATGAGCCATGTTCTCAATACCAAGGGCGTATGCACGCGATCCGCCGCCTGCTTTTTCGCAAGCGCATTCACTGCCGTCGTCACCATAAACAACCGGACCGATCACATCCAGTTCGGCACGATAACCGTTGTAGTAAACCATCTCTGCCTCGCCGTCGCCATTGGCATCAAAGCGGGCGCCAACGTGTGCCAGTGAGTCCCACTGAGTTGAATACTGAAGCGAGATCAGCGCCTGGTCATCGCTCAGCACGTCGATGGAGTCAGCATCCAGACGTGACAAAGGAAAATTAACGAACGGCTTATGGTCGCGATAAGTAGGCGACAACTGCGGAGGAAAACGACGTGAATTAAGCGCATTGCCACCGGGCAAATCCAGTGGAAGCGACAGGCAAAAGCTGCGGCCAGCACGCACCTCGGCAACGCCTTTGAGAACTTGCTCGGGGGTTATTAAGTTGACGCGGCCCAGTTGATCGTCGACTCCGAAATCACCCCACGTGGAGCCGGTTGGTCTATGTTTCCAGCGCATACTTTGTCTCGTTATAGTTAAGAACTGACATTATGCAAAAAACGTGTTGTTTTCCAATAAAGAACAAATTTAGTAAAAAAATTTACTTCATTGAAGAGTGCATTAGGTCAGTTATGAATTGGAAATGGAAAAATATCTCCAAAATGTTTAAAGTACACACCTCCAAATTTGCGATCAGCTGTCGTTTTTTCCTTAAAGTTCAATAGACCGCTGCATACCGCGTATCTTATGGGGCGATGGATTGGTCGCCCCGCTGTGGCATCCTTTTTGTCACTTTCATTAGCCGGCTCGCTGACCGCCAAGCGACAAAACTTCGCTGGCATGAACGATCTGACCTTGCCCCTGAAAAACGTATCCCTTGCTGAGTGCTTCAATTCAGACAAGGAAAACTGAAATGACGAAAACATCAAGGGCGCGCTACACGCTCGAATTCAAGCAAGAGGCGGTCAGGCTCGTTGAAGGTGGCCAAAGCATCGCAGCGGCAGCCAGAACGCTGAGAGTGGTTGACCAGACGCTGTTCAACTGGGTCAAGGCCCATCGCCAAGGCAAGCTCACAGGCGCAGAAAGCAAGCCGGTAAGTGCCGAGCAGATGGAGATCAGCCGGCTGCGCGCTGAGCTGGCGCGCGTGAAGATGGAGCGCGATATTTTGGAAAAAGCGACGGCGTACTTCGCAAGAGGATCGATTTGAAGTACGCCTTCATCCAGCGTCACCGGTTTGCGTGGCCTGTCTCGGTGCAATGCCGGGTGCTGCAGGTCAGCGCGGCCGGCTACCACGCGTACCTCTTTCGCCGTGCCAGCGGTGCGCCGAGGCGCCACTGGTGCATATCAAGGCCCTGCACGCCGAGACACGTGGTGCTTACGGCGGGCCGCGCATCTGGCGCGAGTTGGTGGCACGCGGTGTGTCAATGGGCAAAGAGCGGGTGCAAAATCTCATGCAGTTGCACGGCATTCGCGCCAAAGGCAAACGGCGCTTCAA
>NZ_JADOVG010000035.1 GCF_015752205.1 Polaromonas sp. CG_9.7 | reverse complement strand
CCGCTTCGCAGCCGGCGTCCAGCAAGGCCTGCGCCTGGGCCTTGACCTGGTCCAGATCGACCGGCGTGTGCACGGTGCCATCGGCCAGCACGCGCTCGTCCACCTCCAGTCGCAGATGGCGCGGCACGATGGGCTCGAAGCTGCCGCGCAGGCCCCAGGTTTGCGGGCGGTCGCGGCGGCGCATCTCCAGCACATCGCGAAAGCCGCGCGTGGTGATGATGCCGGTGCGGGCCACCTTGCGCTCCAGCAGCGCATTGGTGCCCACGGTGGTGCCGTGCACAACGGTGGCAATTTCCGAAGCGGACTTAGTCACCTTCGCCACGCCGTTCATGAAGCCGCGCGATTCCTCCCCCCGGGTGGAAGGCACCTTGACGATGCGTGCGCTGCCATCCGCTTCGTTAAGCACAAACAGGTCGGTGAACGTGCCGCCCACGTCCACGCCCACGATGTAGGAAGCCTTGCCGCTCATGGTTTGTCTTTCAGTGCGGCGCAGGCGGTTACATAGCCCAGCGCCAGGTCTTTGTCTCTTGCCGATGCCGCCCGAGTACCGGGCGCGCCATAGCCGCCACCGCCCGGGGTTTCAAGTCGCACGCGCTCGCCGTGCTTCAGGCGAATGCCGATCATCTTGGAGCGCATCGGTGGCTGCATCCACTCACTATTATTTTCATAGCTAAAGACGTTCATGGCGCCTGCGCCACCGCCCGAAATACCTTTAGGCGCCGACTTGCCGCGCTCGCCAAAGATGAAGACCTCGGCGTCCTGCTCGAGCAGCTCGATCTCGTAGATGGCGCCCAACCCGCCCCGGTGCTGGCCGTCGCCACCCGAGTCGGGGCGCAGCGCCCATTGGGTGAAGCGCACCGGGTAGGCCGCTTCCAGAATTTCCAGCGGCGGGATAGTGGCGGTCGAGATGGGCGCGTTGCCATGGCTCATGCCGTCGCCATCCGAATGCCCACCATGGCCGCCACCGAAGAAGCTGAACATCACCCAGCGCTGGCCCTTGCGGGCTTCGTCGGTGCGGTGCCCGGCAATCGACAAGGCGTTGATCGTGCCGTAGGCCTGGGCCATGGCGCGCTTGGGGTCGGCCAGTGCGGTAGCGCTGAAGATCACGTCGATCATGCGCAGGATGGTTTCGGTGTAGCCCCCCACCGGACGCGGACGGGCGGCGCTGATGACGAGGCCGTCAGGCAGCACGAAGTCCACCGCATCGAGCACGCCCGCATTGGCGGGCACATCAGGGAACAAGTGCTTGAGCGCCACGTAGCAAGCCGCAATGGCCGTGGCGCGCGAGATGTTTACCGGGCCCGCGCATTGCGGCGAGCTGCGTGAAAAATCCAGCGTCAGGCGCTCGCCCTTGACCGTCATGTCCAGCGCAATGGTCAGCGCCTCGTCCTTGACGCCGTCGTTGTCCAGCATGTCGCTGAAGCTGTAGCAGCCGTCAGGCAGTGCCGAAATATGCGACTGCATGAGCTTCACTGCGCGGGTGCGCAATTCGCCCATCGCCTGCTTCACCACGGCATCGCCGTATTGGTCGAGCACGTCGTTCAGGCGGCGCATGCCCAGGTCCAGCGCGGCCAGCTGGCCATTGAGGTCGCCCCAGAGGCTGTCGGGCAGGCGGGTGTTGGCCTTGAGGATGGCCAGCACATCGTCATCAAACACCCCAGCGCGCACGATGCGCACGGGCGGAATTTGCACCGCCTCTTGCCAGCATTCGGTGGCCGCCGGGTTGTAGTTGCCGGGCACGTTGCCGCCCACATCGTGCCAATGGGCGGCCGATGCCAGAAAGCAATACAGCTTGCCGTGGCGAAAGAACGGCCGCACCAGCTTGAAGTCGTTGGCGTGGGTGCCGCCTTCGTAGGGGTCGTTGAACAGCCAGGTGTCGCCGTCGACGATGCCGCCGCGCTCGGTGGCGACGCGCTTGGCCGCGCGCACAGCAAAGGCCATGGCGCCTACAAATACAGGCAATCCAGACTTGCCTTGCACCAGTGTGTCACCGCTCTCAGCGTCGTACAGGCCGTGGCAGGCGTCGTGCGCCTCGGCAATGATGGGGTTGAACGCGCTGCGGTAGAGCGTCGCATCCATCTCGTCGGCGACCTGCTCCAGTCTGCCACGCAGGACGGCCAGCGTGACAGGGTCCATCGCTGGCGCAGATATCGGTTGTGCCGCCACTTGTTGTTCAGCCATCAATAGCCTCCTTGCCAAAACGCTTGCGCAGCTGGTTCAGCAAACCGCCGCTGCGCACCATGTCCATTAAAAACGGGGGAATCGGCTCACACGCGAGCGTGGTGCCGGACGGGGAAATCACCGCTGGCGCCTGCCAGTCGAGCGTGACCTGGTCGCCTTCGGCCAAGGTCCCGGCCTGCGGGCAGGTCAGCAGCAGCAGGCCCAGGTTGAAGGCGTTGCGAAAATAAAGACCGCTGAATGAGGGCGCAATCACCGCCGCCACGCCCAGTCGCACCAGCACGGCCGCCGCCTGTTCGCGCGACGAGCCAATGCCGAAGTTGGGACCCGCGACAATCACGTCGCCTTTTTGCACGCTGGCCACGAAATCGGGCCGCACCGATTCGAGACAGTGGCGTGCAATCACGTCCATGCCGTACTTCATGGCGTGGCCGGGTGCCAGCACGTCGGTGTCAATGTCAGGTCCAAGCTTCCAGACTTTGTGCAACGCGCTCATGGCAGTACCTCGCGGGGATCGGTGATGAAGCCGCGCAGGGCCGATGCCGCCACGGTGTAGGGCGATGCAAGGTAGACCTGCGCGCTGGCCGAGCCCATACGGCCCTTGAAGTTGCGCGCTGTGCTGGAGATCACCGTGGTGTTGTCCCCCACCGTATCCCCATAACCGGCGCAAGCGCCACAGGTGGTGGGGAACAGTTCAGCCCCGGCGTCCTGCAGCACCTGCAGCACACCTTCGTCTCGCGCGGCGGTCTGGTCTTGCTGGCTGGCCGGGGCCACCATCAGGCGCACGCCGGGCGCCACCCGGCGGCCGCGCAGCACAGTGGCAGCAGCCCGCAAGTCGTCGAGTTTGGCGCCGGTGCAGGCACCGATGTAGGCCACGTCAATGGCCGTGCCTGCGTGTTTGGCAACCGGGCCCGCGTTGGCGGGGCTGTGGGGTGCTGCCACCTGCGGCGTCAAGGTGTCGGCATCGAAGTCGTAACGTGTGAGCGGAGCCCCGTCGTCAGTCTGCCAGGCGTCCAGCTCCTGCAGGGCCTCTGCTGGAACGCCAGTGGCCAGCAGCCATTCGCGCGTGGTGGCGTCAGGCGCAATCAACCCGACTTGCGACCCCAGTTCGGCGCTCATGTTCGACAAGGTCATGCGCTCTTGCATGGAAAGGGCCTTCACGGCGGGGCCGGAAAACTCCACCGCCTGGTACTGGCCGCCATTCATGCCAAAGCGCCCCACCATGTGCAGCATCATGTCCTTGGCGGTCACGCCCGCGGCCAGTCGCCCGTTCCAGTGCATCAGCAAGGTGTGCGGCACCCGCAGCCAGATTTCGCCGGTCACCATCACGCCCAGCATCTCGGTGCTGCCAATACCGAACATGTAGGCGCCAAACGCACCGCCCGTCGGCGAATGCGAATCGCCACCCACGCAGAACATGCCGGGGCGGATGTGCCCGTGCTGCGGCACCACCACGTGGCAGATGCCCTGGCCGTCGTACACATGCGGCAGGTCCTGCTCGCGCGCCCAGTCGCGGGCAATGCGCACGATGCGGCGCGATTCTTCATCGCGTTCCGGCAGGTAGTGGTCCATCACCAGAACCACCTTCGACTTGTCCCAGATGCTGGCACCCAATTCATCGAGCATGGGTTTGAGTCGCCGGGGGCCGGACGAGTCGTGAAACATTGCCAGGCCGACCCGGCAATTGACGATTTCGCCGGGTATCACGCTGGGACGGCCGCTTGCGCGCGCCACCAGCTTTTGCGCCAGGGTGCTAGGGTGCAGGCTCATTCGGGCTGGACTCCAGAAGATTTACCAGCCCACACCAGAGCCAGCGCACTCGGCAACGTACGGGACCCCGCGGCCAATGAGATCAAAATTTGGTGTTGTTGAATCATGCACATGCAGTGGTCTCCAAGTCGTCCCGGGCGTGTGCCATGCCCTACAAGCCCAGATAAGCTTGGCGTAATTCATCGCTGCCCAGCAGCTCGTCGGAGGTGCCCGAAAAGCGGATGCCGCCGTTTTCCATCACATAAGCGCGATCGGCCACTTCAAGCGACTGTCCCACGTTCTGCTCGACCAGCAGCACTGCCAGGCCAGTGGCGCTCAACTGCTCAATCAAGCTGAAGAGCTCCTCGACCAGCAGGGGCGAGAGGCCCAGAGATGGCTCATCCAGAATCAACAGGCGCGGCTCGGCCATCAGGCCACGGCCAATCGCCAGCATTTGCTGCTCACCGCCGCTCATGGTTCCAGCCAGTTGACCTTCCCGTTCCTTGAGTCGGGGAAAAGTCGTGAATACCTTGTCGATGTTTTCTGAGCGGCGCTCCCGGGCACGAACAAAACTGCCTAACGCGAGGTTTTCGGTCACACTCAGATTGGGAAAAATCTTGCGGCCTTCAGGAACCTGGATCAAACCGGCCTTGACGACGTCGGTGTAGTGCGCGCCGCTCAGGTCGGAACCGTCAAACAGTACCTTGCCGGCCCACGCCCGGTAGATGCCGCACATGACATTGTTCAGGGTGGATTTGCCGGCGCCGTTGCTGCCCAGCAGCGCCACGGTTTCACCAGGGTTGACATGCAAATCGACACCGCGCAACACCTCCACGCGGCCATAGCCACCTCGCAGCCCTTCGATAGTCAGCAAGGGGGCCGAAGTGACTGATGGTTGGATAGTCATGCTGCCACCTTCTTGTTGGCTGCAGCGCGCAAGCGGGCAGCTGTTCCATGGCCCAGATAGGCTTCAATCACCTTTTCGTCGGCCGTGACATGTGCCGGACTTCCCTGGGCAATCAGCTGACCCTGAGCCAGCACCCAGACGTATTGGGCCAGGTTCATCACGGCCTGCATGACATGCTCGATCATGAGCACCGTCACACCACCATCGGCAATGCCGCGCACCACCGGAATCATCTCGGCAATCTCCTGCGGATTCAGGCCGGCCAGCACTTCGTCCAGCAGCAGCAGGCGCGGCTGTGTGGCCAGCGCGCGGGCCAGTTCCAGCCGCTTGCGCCCTGCCACCGTGAGGTCGCCTGCCGGCTTGTCAAGCTGAGACGCCAGCCCCACCCGGGCTGCAACATCGGCAGCCAACGCCAATGCAGCACGGCGGTTGGGCTCTTTCAAGTGCGCACCCACGGCAATGTTCTCGCGCACGGTCTGGGCCGCAAAAGGCTGAACAATCTGGAAGGTGCGCGTCATGCCCAGCCGGGCATTCAAATGCGGCGTCTGGCCGGTAATGTCTTGACCGGCAAAGCGCACAGTGCCGGTGTCAGGCCGGATAAAACCCGACATCAGGGCAAACAGCGTGGTCTTGCCGGCGCCATTGGGGCCAATCAATGCGGTGAGCGAACCATCGGGCACCGCCAGACTGACGCCCTGCACGGCCTTGAGGCCACCAAACGACTTGCCCAAATCTTGCAGCAACAACAAATCATTCGCCATGGCGGCCCCCCGAGCGCTTCCACAATGCCACCACCGATTGCCCGATGCCGGCAATACCGCGCGGCAGGAACATCACGATCAGCACCAGCACCGTGCCGTAAATCACCAGGCTGATGCCGGGCAACTGTCCAAAGAGATTGCGTGTCACATCCGCCAGTACATGCAGCACCACGGCCCCCAGCACCGGGCCCCACACCGTGCCAATGCCACCCACAATGGCCGCCACCAGGGCTTCAACCGATGTCATGGAGCCGTAGCCAATGGCGGGGTCGATGTACTGAAACACCTGCACATAAAACGCCCCGGCTGCGCCCATGAAACCGCCAGAGAGCGCAATCGCCCCCATCTTCACGTTGAACGGGTTCACGCCGATGGCGCGTGCGGCGTCTTCGTTGTCACGCACGGCCTGCAACCATGCGCCAAAGCGCGAGTTGCGCAGCCACCAGCTGACCACAAGCGCCAGCGTCACAAGCGACAGTATCAAGAACACATACCCTTTTCGCGAACCAAACTGCATGTTGGTGAACGACTCATTCAGCGGCAGCATCAGGCCCACGCCTGCGCCTGTGAATGGCACTGACAGCGCCAGGATGCGAAACACCTCGGCAAATGCCAGCGTTACGAGCGCGAAATAGGAACCCTTGAGACCGTACCGGAATGACAGCCCGCCCACGAACAGGCCCACCAGCGCACTGCCAGCCACTGCCAGCGGCAACGCCACCCAGGGATTGATGCCGCCCTGGACCTGCGCAATCACCTGGATGTAGGCCCCTGTGCCAAAAAAGAGCGCATGGCCGAACGAAAACTGCCCGCCGAAACCGCCCAGAATATTCCAGGCCTGCGCCAGCAATGCGGCGTAGAGCGCCATCATCACAAAGTTGAGCAGAACGCCCGAGTCAGAAAATACGGTCACAGCCGTAACGACTGCTGCAAACAAGAAAATGGTTAAGAGCTGCTTCACGACCTGGCTCCAAAAAGACCTTGCGGGCGAAACAGCAACACGGTGATGAAGATGACAAAGATGCCAATCTGCCCCAGCGATTCGCCAAGATACAAGCCGCCCAGTGACTCGACCACCCCAACCAGCAAACCGCCCACCAGTGCACCGGTAAAGCTGCCCATTCCGCCCAGCACCACAATGGTGAAAGCCACCAGCACAAAGCCGCCACCCACCTGTGGATTCACGTAATAAGCAGGCAGCAGGAAACATGCAGCAGCGCCCAGGCATGCCAAGCCGATGCCAAAGCTCATGGCATATACATGATCCACATTGATGCCCATGAGCTTGGCGCCGTGCTTTTCACGCGCCACGGCCCGAATGGCGCGGCCCAGGTCTGTCCTGTTCACAATCCAGAGCAATATCCCTGAAACCACCAGCGCCCCCGCAAACGCCACAAGCTTGGGCAGCGCGATCATGGCTGGGCCTATCGCCACCGTGCTCAGTGTGTAGGCGGTGTCGATGGTGCGGGTGTCGGACTTGAAAAAGAGCAAAGCCAGGTTTTCCATCACGATGGAAATACCCAGCGTGACCAGCAGAATGTTCTCGTCCTTGCCATGGCTGGCACGGTTGATGACCAGGCGCTGAAGGGCGTATCCCAATGCGAACATGCCCGGCACCACAATGGGCAGCGCCAGATAGGGATCGATGCCCAGGTGCTGCTTGAGCAGATAGACCGCATACATCGCCAGCATCAACGAGGCACCATGCGCAAAGTTGATGATGTGCAGCACGCCATAAATCAGCGTAAGGCCGAGCGCGATCAAGGCATAGACCGCGCCGGTCGTCAGGCCGTTCAGGATGGAGGGAAAGAGGATGCTGAACTCGAACATGAATAGTTTGTCCGGATTTCAGGCAAGGTTCCAGCCGATGCAACCCATTCCTGGATGCTTTGGCGGCTGCTGCCTGGGGAACCGAAATTGGGTGGTGTCAGGCTTTCAGCGGAAAGAGGGGATCAGCTTGGCGGTATTCGCGCGGGATGATGACCTTGATGTCCTTGTCGAGCACCTGCACCATGAGCGGCTGTGCCCCCTGGTTTTGGCCATTGACAAACTTCGTGGGCCCATAAGGCATGAAGTGGTTTGCGAAGGTGCTCTTTTCCAGCGAATCAATGATGGCGGCGCGGTCGGTGGACTTGGCACGCTCCAGCGCATCGGCCAGCAACCACATGGCGGTGTAGGTCAGGAAAAGTTCATAGCTGAAGAACAGGCCCTTGGCCTCCACGCGCTTCTTCAGCGCTTGCGCCTTGGGGTCCTTGGGATTGAACCAGTGGTTGCAGTCAATGATGCCGTTGGCGGCTTCCGGAAACTCCTTGAGGAACTTGTAACTCGATGCCGCACCGCCCAGAACGGAATAGATGGCCTTGGGCGTGATTTTTTGCTGCTGCATGGTACGCACCAGGAGCGCGTACTCGTTGTAGTAATTGGCAGGAATGACAATGTCTGGATTGACAGCTTTCATGCGCAGCACAATGTTGTTGAAGTCGCGTGTCGGGTTGGCGTGTTTGACGATTTCCTTGACCTCGTAGCCAAAGCCTGGCAACTCACGCGCCAGCAGCTGCGCCGTGCCACTGCCAAACAGCGACTCTTCATGAATGATCATGACCGTCTTGGCCGGCTTGCCTGCTGCAGTGTTGAGCACGTGCAGATTGGAAATGGCTGTTTCCGCCACCTTTTTATAGCCGGGCGCAAAACGAAAGGTATTTTTCAAGCCCCGCTCCACGATCTGGTCAGCCACTCCCACGTCCACCACATGCGGCAGGTTGTACTTGGCGGCCGTCTGCGTGGTAGCCAGGCAAATGGCCGAGGCAAACGCGCCCACCACAGCAGACACGCCCGCCTCATTCATTTTTTCCACTTCGGCCGCCCCGGCCTGCGGTTGCGACTGGGCATCACCCAGGAGCGCCTCGATCTTTGCGCCACCCAGCGACTTGATGCCACCCGCCTTGTTGATGTCTTCGATGGCCATCAACGCGCCTTCACGGCATTGCTGGCCTGAATACGCCAATGCACCGGTCACAGGATGCAGGACCCCGACCTTAATGGTGTTGGGCTGAGCACCGCCCACAAGAGGAAAGGCAAGGGCCGAAGCCGCAACTGCGGACTGGGACATGAAATGGCGACGGGTGGTCATGGACTATCTCCTGGCTATGGTTTTAGAGAGTGCAAAAACGTAGAAATCTTCAGTGAAACTGGGCAGACAGCTCTTTGCTGACCCACACCTTGGCATCAATGCTGCCCACGCGTGACAGCTGCATCTGGTACTCATAGCGATCCGGGCGATACAAGCCATGGAGCCACTGCACCGGACGTTCCTGGTCGTCGTAGATAAGACGCCGCACTGCCAGCAAGGCAGAACCCACCGCAACATCCAGGTGTTTTGCGATCACCGCATCGGCCAGCTTGGCAGAGATGGTCTGGTGAGCACGGCCCACCCTCACACCCGACTCCTCCAGCAGCAGCAAGATAGGCTTCAGGGCAAGTTCTCGCTTGCCGAACTGTCGTGCAATATCGCCGGGAATATAAGTGGTGATGTGGGACAAGGGCCCCTCGCGGGTACTGCGCACGCGAACCGCTTTTTGTACCGCATCCCCCGCACCAATCAGCAAGGCTGCCGCCACCGCAGGAGAAGCGGCAACGGTCTCGACATCCAGCACCTTTACCGAAGTCCGAAGCCCCATGCTCACCAGATTTTCCAAAAGGCCTGTCAGGTGCGCACGACTGGCTTTCCCGTCTCTGGCGGAGCCGCTTCGAACGTCGGGCTGCGGCCGCACTGGACGGGTTCCACGGCCCGGCTCGCGTGAAATCATGCCTTCGCTCTGCAGCAATTCCAGAGCACGCCGCACCGTCACACGAGCAACGGAAAATTGCTGCATCAGTGTCAGCTCACCAGGCAGGCCGGCATCAAATCGACCCTCTTCTAACTGCTCACGCAGCACCAGATAAATCTGGTGGTACTTCGGCAGAGGCAGATTTGTTGAGCGCATGAGATCATCATAAAAACAGTTCTAATGTCCTGTCAATAAGACATTTAAAGAAAAATCCCTGCTCAAGGGTTAGTCCTAGGTGGAGGGTCCCGCAGAGCCGGCAAGCGCGGGACCGTTCTTCGTGCGGGGAGTCAGCCCATAGTCTTTCTCGCGAGGCAGGTGGGCGAACAGGGTGAATCGGCTTGACCGCTAAGCCAGCGCTCCAATCGCAGACCGGTTCAGGCCGATGATCAAATCACCCTCCCAATGCCCGGGCACAGTGCGATCCTCGGCCTCGGCGGGGCGGCTGGAGATCATCTCCGCCGCGCTGACGGGCGCCCACGCTTTGGCTTGGGCCCTGGCCCGCAGCACACCCAGCGCACTCCCGGTACGAAAACAGCTCACCAGCTCGTGCTTGAGCGCACCTCGTCCCTGGATATAGAGGGCCTGGTAGATGGCTTCGTGAGAGATGCGCAGGGATTGGTCATCCGGAAACCAGACCTGCAGGCGCTTGGCAATCTGCTCGGGCGCCAGCCATTGCCCCATTTACGGTCACTGCGATGGGGCTTGTTGCGGCCCTTGAACGGTGCCTGCCGAGGACCGGCAATCTCATGGCCATCAGTGTCATGGACTTTCCCGGCCAAGCGGTCCTGGACATAGCGGTGCAGCTTGGGGTTGGTTACCAATTTGGCAGGCTTGGGTCTTTTGACCACCAGTTCTGCCTTCATTGCGCGATCGAGGGTCGATATTCGAGCTGGCCGCTACGAATTACCGCGTTGCGTGTGAGCTCCCGCTAAACCGTTGACGGGCTTCGCCCGATACGGCCAGCTTTTCACCCGCACACCGGCGTCTCGGGCATGGAGCAGCCCAATGTCTTTGCACCCGGAGAGCGCATCGCTCCTCGGCCCGTTAAATTCTGCATCCAACCTGCAGGTCGCCCCATAAACACCTCCTTGGTTAAAGGTGTTGCGACGACTGGTTGAATCCGACCAATACGCGAGTAATGCGCATCAGTCGCTGGTGACAAGGCGTGGCATGGCGGGCTGAGCCGAAAGGCAACTGCCGGGAGCGTCAACTCGGTGATGGAACGCTTCTTACTGAGCCTGAAGATCGAGCGGGTCTGGCAACGCGACGACGCCAATCCACGGCCAAGCCATCCATGACATGGCTGACCCACTAGTTTAAAGAAAGCCGCATCGAGGCATTTTCAACTGGCGTAGCGGGTCGCAAATTTTTAAACCCTGTCTTTGCTGGTGTGCCTGCCGCTGAAAAACAGGTATTTAACCAACGAAATTGCTGCAAGTGCCAGCACCACAAAAAGCAACAGGCACAAGAGCCCCATGACCCACATCATTGGGCCACCTGCCATGGCGTCCATCATGTTTTGCATAATTATTTTTCCAATGCTATTAAAAATTCGAAAAGTCTTACATCACGAAACTGAACAATGCACCTAGTAGACAGTCAACCTGATTCGTTGTCTGCGTGCGGATAGACCCAAGCCATTTTTTGGCGTGCCTTGCTTAAGTTGAATTGCCAGCGTATTG
>NZ_JADOVG010000034.1 GCF_015752205.1 Polaromonas sp. CG_9.7 | reverse complement strand
GAAGTGGGCTCTGGCTGGGTCAGTGAATCGGTATCAAGCTAAAACGTCCCAGGGGTTGGGGGCGTGGACCACCTGGGAGGTATTTCAGCAGCCTGCTAAGCGAGTTCAATCCGTTCTCAAATCTGTCGGGCAATCTCGCTTTTGAAACTTGCTCAGTCAAGGTGGGGTTTGCGTCATCGCTGTATCGGGCACTGGTGCTTTCGGCACTGTTCGGCGTGTTGCGCGGTCAATTTACAGAAAATAAAACGCAGTTTGCCTTGTTGTATTCTTTTGTCTGAAATGACTACTGAAATACACCGATACAGATTGATATCTGTGCACGGTTGGATTTCGACATTTTTTGGCATTCTTCCGGGTTCGTCTTTGAGCCCTTTTACAAACTACCGACCCATGAAAATTGAAATACCCGAGAAGAAAAAACTGGTTCATGAAATGCGTATTGCCATTCGCTGGGGCGACATGGATGCCATGGGACACCTGAACAATGGAACCTACTTTCGTTACATGGAAACTATCCGCATTGACTGGATGCATGCCATTGGGTGCAAGCCTGATCCGAAGGGAGAAGGGCCGGTCATCGTCAATGCATTTTGCAATTTCTACAAACAGCTTGAATACCCAGGCGAGGTGCTGATCAGGATGTTTGTCAGCGACCCAGGCCGAACGACTTTTGAAAGCTGGGCGACGATGGAACGTGCTGAACAGCCTGGGGTCATTTGCGCCGCTGGCGGTGCGACCACTATCTGGGTTGATTTTCCCGCGCAAAAAGCAAAAAACCTGCCTGACTGGATACGTCAGCTGATACAAGACTGATTTAGGTATCAAAAAGCCATTATCCGCCTGCTGCACTTGTATGTGTAGCTATCAAAAAAACTGTAAGAGTTTTTAATAGTCTGGATTTTTTCTGTTTTCCTCAGGTTTATGTCGATTTTTTTTGGAGGTTGTTACGGTATCGCTTCACTTGTTGAATGTGTGCTGTTTGACTGAAGAACAGTTGATTCGGACCGTTGTCGCTTCTTGACGAAGTTGTCGGATAAAGGCGTTTGAGTTCGACGCGTGCATCTTTGGTCGTGAATTGCCAGTTGCCTTTGCCCTGAAGGTTGTCGCTGCGAGCGTGCCAGGCAGCGACTTCGCTTCGCACAGTCTCGATGCTGTCGATGCTCCGGTCCATGCACTGGCCCACCATGACGTTTTTCTCGATTTCTGCGATGTTCAGCCAGCTGCCGTGATTGTGGGTGTAGACGAACTCGAAGCGGCCCCACAGCGCCTTGGCCTGGCCGGGGACAAACGCCCCGTACAGCGAGCCCGGGGTGTTCGTGTTGAGGTTATGCATGACCAGCGTGATGCTCTGCGCATCAGGGGAGCTTGCGGCGATGTCCTGCACAAACACCGCCCAGTCGAGTTTGGTCCGGCGCTCGGTGCGCCTTGGTCAGTCGCCTGCCGGCCAGCCACCAGCTGGCCAGAAAGATGTTGCACCGGCCGCAGCGTTTGTATTCGCAGACATGGCGCCCGGACCGCCCAGACGCTGCGGCAATAAATTCGCGGGTTTGACGAATCAACTGCCGGTGCGTCTGGTCCATGCACCCCACGGGATACTTTTCGCTGTTGACCAGTGCGGCTTGGCGAAATCAAAAAAAGCATCAATCATTTGGCCGGACCAGCCCGGTTTTCCCGTGTTCATATTGCGCGGACTGCTCCCGCCATGGCCGTCATTTCCGACACCATAAATCATGTCTCTTCGGCTTTCGTAATGCGCAGCACCTAATTATTGAGGTCTCGCTTGACCAGGACCAACCAGCGGTGCCATCAACACTGTGCTGTGTTGGAGTCAATCAATAAGGCCGCAGGCAACGCTGCCAGCCACCAATAACGTCGCGCCAAACCCAATTGTTCGCCGATCTTGCTTAGTCACCACAGCGCCCCATGAATCAGTTTGTTGACGGTGATCTGACACCTCGTACGCCCTGCGCCAAGCGACTGTTTTCAGGATGAAAAGCTTTGGCTCTTTCTTTCTCATAGCAAAAACCTGTCCTTCCCAATCGGAATTTGCCTACAGGCGAGTAGGAATACGAAACAAATTCTTACATTTATCAGTTTGCTAATTTAAATCTTTGTTTTTTTTGATAAAAGGTGTTAATTTGTTACCTTATGTTTACTTGTAACTAATGGTCTTTTGCATTAAAAAATTATTTTTACTAATTAAAACAAAAAAGTTATTGTTTTTATAAAATTTTTTTATAGATTTCCCATAAAAAAATAAGTTGTAAGTTTTTTACAAAATGATAATTTATAGACTCTTTGTTACTTGTTTTGGTTTTGAGCTTTTTAAGCTTGTTAATTGTTGCTTTCATAGGGGAAAGCCTGATTTTTTTTGCTCTGAAAAAACCAAAGTCTCTGCAAAAAAGCCTTTTTGAGAATTGAAAAAATTTGATGATGGAAAAGTTTTTAATTTTTCGTTTTTTGAAAATTTTTTAAAAATCTTAAATTTTTTGTAAGACAAGGACTACTTTTTGTGTAGGTGAATTCTCCTTGAATCCAAAAATATGTAAATTTAATGGGTTTGGGTACCTATTAAGATTCAGCCAGGTTTTGAACTAAAGCCAGGTTTTTGAAAGAACTGGCAAGGTTGATTGGTGATTTACCAAGCATTAAGACTCTTATCAAGCAGATCGAAATCACTTCAAAAGTGAAAACGACCGCTTCGGTTGATTTTTTGTTCAGCGAAATTTTGGCAACTTTTACATTTGAATGGATTTTTATGCAAAAACGTAACTTCTCAAAAATTGCTGCAGCTGCTACTGCTGCGGTCCTGATTAGCTTGGGTCAATCAGCCAGTGCGGTTGAAATTGCCCCTTACTTTCATGCGTGGGGCGGCGATACCCTCACTGAAGCTAAACGAGTAGCCGGCCTGGACAGTGCGACGCTCGCCTTCGCCATCACAAAGGGAAGTTGCGCGCTGGATCAAGACTTGCTCAACAAACTGCCGGATGCACGCACTTATGTCGGTTCAGGTGGACAACTGATTATTTCTTTCGGTGGGCAAAACGGCGTGTATGCAGAAATTGCGTGCAAGGACGACAACCAGCTTTTCAACATGCTGGAAAAGCTGATGCTTGATTCGGGAACTCGCCGGATTGACTGGGATGTCGAAGGCCATCAGTTGCTTGATGTCGAAGGCACTGCCCGCAGGACGCGTGTACTGGTTCGCCTTCAGGCCAAGTACCCGGATCTCTACACGTCATTCACCTTGCCTGGCTGGCTGCGCGGTGTAGACAACAATTCGATGGATCTGCTGAGGTCGACGATCGCCGCAGGTGTCCGAATCAGCATGGTCAATGTGATGTCCATGAGCTTTGGCCTTGAAAACCTCAGGACCATGGTGGTGCCTTCCACATTAGCTCAGGCGTCCATCATGACCTTCCGTTCTGCGGTCAGCCAGATGGCAACCCTGTATCCAAACAAGACCCAGGCGCAGTTGCATGCCATGATGGGCTTGACGCCAATGATCGGAAAGAACGATGACGGTTCGACTTTCTCGCTGGTTGATGCAAAAACCATTGCCGACTTCGCCAAAGCCAATGGAATTGGCCTGCTTTCCTATTGGTCATTCCAGCGCGATCGGGCGCAAGCCACGAATGCTTCGACCGATCTGAGTTCGTTCAGTGGCGTCGCACAGTCTAACTACCAGTTCTTGAACATCTTCAAGACAGCTGCTGATTCCGTTGCCCCGACACCAACACCAACACCAACACCAACACCGACACCAACACCAACACCAACACCGAAGCCAGTAACGGCTTCGCCAACACCAGCTCCCGCGTGCAGCAGCGCGACCTGGACTCAAGGCAAGCAATATGCTGCCGGCAGTATCGTGACCTATTCCAATGGCAAACAGTACATCGCCAATTCTGCCAATCCAGGGTACGACCCGACCATCAGCACCTATTTCTGGTCGCAATACATGTGTGCAGCGTCATCTGCTCCTGTATTCACCCCTGCTCCGGCACCAACTCCGGCACCCGCCCCAGCATGCAGTAGCTCGACCTGGACTCAAGGCAAGCAATATGCTGCCGGCAGTATCGTGACCTACTCCAATGGCAAACAGTACATCGCCAAGTCTGCCAATCCAGGGTACGACCCGATCATCAGCAGCTATTTCTGGTCGCAATACAGCTGTGCGGTGTCTTCTGCTCCTGCGCCTGCGCCTGCGGTTGCACCAGCACCAGCTCCGGCACCTGCACCGACATGCAACAGCTCGACCTGGACTCAAGGCAAGCAATACCCTGCTGGAAGCGTGGTGACGTATTCAAATGGCTACAAGTACAAAGCCACCTCCGCCAATCCAGGCTATAACCCGACCATCAGTACTTATTTCTGGTCCCGGTTTGCTTGCTAAGACCTGAAACCCTTGCCTCTTTAACTGCATCCGATCCTTAAGACTCCGGGCTTCACGCAGCAATTGCGTGAAGCCCGGAGTCGCGTGCGGAGCCGTCGTATTCAGTCAAAGCAATCGGAGACAGCTTAGATCAGTGACTTCCTGCAGCGCCTGTTGACGCAAGGCGTTGCAGTGCCGAAAGCGACTTGAGTCCCATTCCTGACGGTTTGCCTTAAACCAAGTCGCCAGCGTAACTGCTGATGGGTCTTGCGGCACTGTCCTACGGCCTGAAGCCTCCAAACGGTTGCGCGCAGAATTTTGAAAGGTCGTATCCTGCTGGTCTGTCACGCAAGAAGGCAAGCTGCACCATGTTTTTTCTCGGAATTGGAACGGCCACACCCGCTTCGCGTTATACAAAGAGCGAGTGCCTGGAAGCGTTCCAAAATTCTGACTGGTTTGAACGGCTTGATGCCCGTGCGCATTTTGTGGCGCGAACCGTGCTGCAGCGTGACAACGGCATCGAGGCACGCTGGCTGGCCGTCGATTCGCTGGCCGATGTGTTTTGCATTGACCCCGACACCCTTTACAAACGCTTTTTGGACCATGCGCCAGCGCTGGCTACACAGGCTGCCGTGCGTGCCTTGGAAAACGCCGGTTGCCTGGCTCATGACATCGATGCGGTGGTGGTCAGCACCTGTACAGGCTATGTGTGTCCGGGCCTGACGGGACATGTGGCCGAGCGGCTTGGTCTGAGGCCTGAAATCCAGGCGTTTGATCTGGTCGGCCAAGGCTGCGCTGCAGCCTTGCCCAATTTGCAACTGGGGGCTGCGTTGCTCAAATCGGGTGTCTGCGAACGCGTGCTGTCGGTGTGCGTTGAGGTCAGCAGTGCCGCAATGTACCTGGACAATGACCCCGGTGTGCTGATCAGTGCCTGCCTTTTCGGCGACGGCGCCGGTGCTGCTGTCCTGTCACGCAATCCGGGCACGACCGGTCGGCAGGTAGAGTGGAAGGACAGCGCGTCGCTGCTGGAGCCATCCCGGCGCGAAGCCCTGAAGTTTGAGCAACGGGCTGGCATGCTGCGCAACATCCTGACGCGGGAGGTTCCGGCGCTGGCGGCCGATTATGCGCAACAGGTTCTGGGCACCGTGATTCATCGGGCCGGCATTGGCCGCCAGGATATCAGCGCCTGGATCATGCATGCCGGCGGCCGCGATGTGCTGCGGGCACTGGAGCGGCGTCTGGAGCTTGCGCCCGCCGATCTGCGCTACAGCGCCGCCATGCTGCGCGAGTACGGCAACCTGTCCAGTGCTTTTGTCTATTTCGTATTGCAAGCTGCGCTGCAAGAGCGTGCACCGGGCGGCTGGTGGTGGCTGTCGTCTTTCGGCGCCGGTTTCAGCTGCCATGGCGCCTTGCTGGAAGTGCAGCCCGCATGCTGAACATGCCGCGCACCGTGACAGCCGAAACACTCGATGGACTGGCTGAGGGCGATCCGTCCGCCATGCGCTCACGCCGTGACCTGCAGCGCATTCACTGGCTCATGGGCACGCGCGGCATCATGGCGCGGGCGCTCCAGCGGCTGCTGGCGTCGCGTCCCCCAACCGCGCCTCTTCGGCTGCTCGAACTTGGCGCGGGCGACGGCAGTTTGATGCTGGGCGTTGCCCGTACCCTGGGCGCGCAATGGCCGGCAGTCGAAATCACATTGCTCGACCGACAGGACCTGGTGACCCGCTCCACCCTCGACAGCTATGCCAGCCTGGGCTGGACCGCCAGCTCCCAGGTGATTGACGTATTCGACTGGGTTTCGACCCCATTGCCTGGCATGCACGGGCTAAATACGCGCTTCGATGTCATTGTGGCCAATCTGTTTTTGCACCATTTCGAAGGGCCTGAGCTGGTCACCTTGCTGGCGGCGATCGAGTCGCGCACCCGGCGTTTTCTGGCTTGCGAGCCGCGCCGCGCGGGGCTGGCGCTGGCAGGCAGCCATCTGGTCGGGGCAGTGGGCGCCAATGCGGTCACACGCGAGGACGCGGTGCTGAGTGTTCATGCCGGATTCAGGGGCAAGGAACTCAGCGCGCTGTGGACCGGAGACCCGTCTTTCTGGACCCTCAGTGAATCTTCGGCGGGCCTGTTCAGCCACTGTTTTCTGGCCAAACACAGCGGTCAGGGCAGGGCTGGCGCACCATGATGAATCACCGCTTCGACGCCATCATCATGGGTGCAGGGCCCGCCGGATCGACTGCTGCCGTGCTGCTGGCACGGGCTGGCTGGTCGGTGGCGTTGGTTGAAAAACAGAGTTTTCCGCGTCGCAAGGTCTGCGGTGAATGCCTGGCCGCCAGCAACCTGCCGCTGCTCGATGCGCTGGGCATCGGCGCAGAGTTTGACGCCAGCGCAGGACCTGAACTGCGCCAGGTTGCGCTGATGCAAGGAGCGCGAACCTTCATTGCCGACCTGCCGGCGGCAGACCAGCCGAAGCGTGCCTGGGGCAGGGCGCTGGGCCGCGAAACACTCGACATGCTGCTGCTGGCGCAGGCCCGTGCCAGTGGTGCGGTGGTGCTGCAGCCGTGGGCTGTACAAGCGCTTGGTGGCAGCGTGGGAAACCACTCGTGCGAAATTCGTGCCATCGGTTCTGACCAGCATGAAGAACTGCAGGCGCCGGTGCTGATTGCCGCGCATGGTTCATGGGAGCCCTTGCCGACCGACCGGGCCGAACGACGCCTTGCGCGCCAGCCCGGTGACCTGTTCGCGTTCAAGGCCAATTTTCGCCATGCCAGCCTGGCGCCCGGCTTGCTGCCGGTGCTGTCATTCGACGGTGGCTATGGCGGCATGGTGCTGGCCGATCAGGGCATCACCACGCTGGCCTGCTGCATCCGGCAAGACCGCCTTGAAGCCTGCCGCCGCTTGTATCCGGGTCTGTGTGCAGGCGACGCGGTCGAGGCTTTTTTAAAGGCGTCATGCCACGGCGTGGCGCAGGCATTGGGTCCGGCGCAACGCGAGGGCGCCTGGCTGGCCGCCGGGCCGATTGATCCGGGCATCAGGCTGCGCGCTGACGACATGCTGTTTCGCATCGGCAATGCGGCGGGCGAGGCGCATCCCATCATCGGCGAAGGCATGAGCATGGCGATGCAGTCGGCGTGGCTGCTGTGCGCGCAACTGCTGCGTTCGGCTGCACCACATGACGGCCTGGCCGACACCGTATGGCACTCCAGCGTGCGCCTTCGCTATGCAGCCGAATGGCGTCGTCAGTTCGCGCCGCGCCTTCGACTGGCCGCCACTCTGGCCCACCTGGCCATGCGGCCCGCGCTGACATCGCCATGGCTGGGGCTGCTGGGTCGCTGGCCCGCGCTGATGACGCATGGCGCGCGCCGCGGCGGCAAGGTCAGGTGCGCCATCAGCGTTGACACGGCAAGCTGGCTGGCAGCGGGTGCCAGCACACGATCCACCAGGCCTGATGCGCAGTGAAGCCCATCCATCCCGACCCGGTATAAAACAAAGGAAAGATATGCCCAGCACCACGACCTTCGACCGGCTTTTCGCCATTTTGATGAAGGACTACAAGCTTGACGCCGCGCAACTTACGCCGGACGCACCGCTTGAAGATTTGGGCATTGATTCGCTGGGTGTGGCCGACCTGCTGTTCAATATAGAGGACGAGTTCGGCATCACCCTGCCGCCCGAGCCGGTGCAACTTCTGACCGTTGGCGACGTGGCGCGTTTCATCGACGGACTGTTGGCCAAGCAGCAGAACCAAGCTGGCGCAACAAGCGCAGCGTCGTCTGGCATCTTGCCGGGAGCCATTTCTTCGACTGTGCCGTGAGGCGGGTTGCCGTTACCGGCATGGGGGTGGTGTCGCCTCTGGGTAACAGCGCTGCAGAAGCGTTTGCTGCCGCGCGCGCGGGACGCTCTGCCGTTCACCGGCTCGATGTTCCTTTCGCCCACCGGCTGTCCGCGCCGCTGGGCGCCACGGTCGCCTTCAACGGTGCCGACCATTTCGATCCGCCGCAACTGCGGATGCTGGACCGGATCAGCCAGTTCGCGCTGATGGCGGCGCGGCAGGCATTGGCTGAGGCACGGCCAATGCTGGCAGAGGCAGATCGCCAGCGCGCCGGTGTTTTCGTTGGCACTGGCATGGGCGGTATTGGCAGCATCGACGACGGCTACCAGACGCTGTACGGCGAGAAGTCCGACCGCATCAAGCCTTTCACGGTTTTGATGGGCATGCACAATGCGCCGGCCGCCTGGATCGGCATCGAGCAAAACTGGAGCGGGCCGAACCTGAGCTATTCAACCGCGTGCTCATCGTCGGCTGTTGCCATCGGCGAGGCCTGGCTGCGGGTGGCGCGTGGTGACATCGACATCGCGCTGGCCGGCGGTAGCGAAGCGCCGCTTTGCTTCGGTTCGTTGAAAGCCTGGGAAGCGCTGCGCACCGTGGCCAGCATCGATCCGGTCAATCCGTCTGCTTCGTGCAAGCCATTTTCCAAAAACCGAAGCGGCATGGTGATGGGCGAAGGTGCGGCCCTGCTGGTGCTCGAACCCTGGGACCATGCGCTCGCCCGCGGCGCGACGATTCACGGCGAACTGGCGGGTTATGGGCTGTTCACCGATGCGGGCCACATCACCCGGCCCAGCGTCGCCGGCCAGGCGGCCGCCCTGCGCGCCGCCTTGCAATCCGCCGGCATGTCGGCAGACGAAGTGGATGCAATCAATGCCCATGGCACCGGCACCCCGGCCAATGACAGCGTCGAGACCGCTGCCATCAAGGCGGTGTTCGGCAGCCGTGCGGCCCAAATCCCGATCAGCGCGACCAAGGCGCTGCACGGTCATTTGCTGGGCGCGACGTCGGCGCTGGAATGCGTGCTGTCGTTCATGGCGATGCAGCATTCGGTGGCGCTGCCGACCATGCACCTGCAGCACGCTGATCCGGCATGCGACCTGAACTATGTGCCCAACGCTGCCAGCGAGGGCGTGGCGCTGCGCAGCATGCTGTCAAGCTCGTTTGCCTTTGGGGGAACGAATGCGGTGCTGGCTTTGCGGGCTGTGGGTTAAAAAATACAGCGAAAAATGCACTTAGCGCAATGCCAGCATATGTTTTTAGCTATTTAATAAATAGCGTTAGGCCGGTTTGGGTGTTTTCGGCAAACGCCCCATCAGATAAAACTCCGGGTTCGGCTGCATGCCGCTGAAGCTCGCCATGCGGTTGGACAGGCCGAAGAATGCAGTGATGGCCGCAATATCCCAGGCGTCTTCGTCGTCAAAGCCGTGGGTATGCAAGGCCTCGAAGTCGGCATCCTCAATCTGGTCAGAGTGCAGGCAGACCTTCATCGCAAAATCGAGCATGGCGCGCTGACGCGGTGAAATGTCCGCCTTGCGGTAGTTCACTGCCACCTGATCGGCCACCAGCGGTTTCTTTTCATAAATTCGCAAAATCGCGCCGTGCGCCACCACGCAGTACAGGCAGCCGTTGGCCGCGCTCGTTGTGGTGACGATCATTTCGCGCTCGCCCTTTGTCAGCGACCCGTTGGGATTGCCGCTTTCTTCCTTGAGCATGAGCGCATCGTGGTAGGCAAAAAAAGCGCGCCATTCGGCCGGACGGCGGGCCAGCGCCAAAAACACATTGGGAACGAAACCGGCTTTTTCCTGCACTTCCAGAATTTTGGTCCTGATGTCATCGGGAAGGTCATTGAGCATGGGGGCAGGGTAACGTGGCATGTCGGGTCTCCGGTTGGCTGGGTAAGAATTCCACCTCGAAAGCCATCGATTGCAAGGTTTGAATGGCTTGCGTGGTTTGGACTGAAGGCGCTTGCACAGGCCATCCTAGCGCAGCTTGTCTGACGCTTGGCGGCGTTGTCTGATGCGCCACATGCCGCCACAGGCGGGTGAGCAGCCGCAGCCGCTATGCTGAGGGTTTTTCATTGCAAGGAGCCCGCAGCATGAACCCAACATCCGACAACGCCTACGACAAAGGCCTTTCCACCCGCAAGCAAGTCATGGGCGAAGCGTTTGTCGACAACGCTCTGTCTGGCGTGACCGACTTCACCCGGCCAATTCAGGATCACATCACGGCCAAGGCCTGGGGCGACGTCTGGCAGCGCCCCGGCCTTGACCTCAAAACCCGCAGCCTGATCACGGTGGCGATGCTGACGGCGCTCGGCAAGCAGCATGAACTCAAGGGCCATTTGCGCGGCGCGCTGAACAACGGCGCCACGCCGACCGAGTTGCAGGAAGTGTTGTTGCATGCAGCGGTCTATTGCGGTGTACCCACAGCCGTCGAGGCCTTTCGCACGGCCGCTGAAGTCGTGGATGGAACAAAGAAAAACTGACCTCATATCCAGCTTTGCCATGGTGCCGCAGTGCCAAAATTTCAAGGTTTATGGTAAATTTTCGCAATAGCCGTCTGCTTTTGACGCTATTGATTAGCTAGCAGCTGCGTTAAAAATCAATTTGCGCCTGTCGTTGTCGAGGCTTAACATCCGGACTGGGCATGGGGACTACAGGGTCTTGCCGCTTGCGGGGCCATAATGGTTTTTAGCTTCCGCCTTTTGGGCGGTGTCACCGTGCCGCACGGCCGCTTGGCCAAGTGCTGCACTTCATCCAGAAAAGGAAATAATCCAGATGCAAATTCAGATCAACTCCAACAACAGTATTGACACGGGCGAATCGTTCGAACGCTGGGCGAACGCCGAATTGACTGGATCTTTCAGCCGCTACAAGGACGACATCACCCGCATCGAAGTGCACATGAGTGACGAAAACGGCGAAAAGGTCAGCCCCGACCACAAGCGCTGCATGCTGGAGGCCCGGCTCGCCAACCGTGAGCCTGTGGCCGTCAACCACCATGGCGCCAACCAGGACGAAGCCTTCCGGGGGGCCAGTGAAAAGCTCAAGCGCGTGCTTGAACACACCCTTGGCAAACTGCGTGACCACCGTGCGCGTGAATCAATCCGCCGCGAGCCAGATCTCGACAACGTCTGAATCCCTGGCGTGAGGGCCTGAACGCTTTGCGGGCTCCCAGCAGACGGAAAACCTCTGCCAGAGCAGGGCATCAATCCCCAGCCATGAGTTTTTGCACCAGATCGGCCGTGGTTGATGCCTTGAATTTTCGCATCAGGCGTGCACGGTAAATCTCCACCGTACGGTGGCTGATGATCAAGGCGCGGCCGATCTCCTTGGAGGTCAGGCCGCGCATCAGGTGGGCTGCCACCTCGCGCTCGCGTGCAGTCAGTTCGGCCGTTACCGGACGGCTGGCGCTCAGGTCTTCAAACGTCCAGATGCCTGATTCATGCGGCACACTTCGGTTCAGTGCCCGGCCTGTGACGTGACACCAGAAGGTTTCGTCTTTGCATCGCCCATCGACCCGCTTCATGATGCGGTTGTCCGAATACATGCCGGTAGCATTCAAAATAGGAAGCATGCGTACACCGATGCGCTCGAACTCGTCGGCGCTCGGGTAAAGAATGAGGAAAGACTGGCCCACCAGATACTCACGCGTGGTGCCGAACATTTCGCAGACATGCTGGTTGCAATCAAGAATCGAGCGGTTGCGGGACAGCACAAGCCCCACCGGTGCCAAGTCGAAAGCCAGTTGGTAATCCGTTGACATCAGGACAAACCTTTAAGAAAAACTACGTAGCGCAATAGGTAGTATCGTAATGGACCGGACAGGCGCGTGAAAGCGTCCTGAAGGCTGAACCAAACAAGGAGACATTTTTGTGAAGAAACTTTTCCCCTCTGCTGCAGAAGCCCTTCGGGGCATCGTCAAAGACGGACAACTGTTCGCTGTGGGCGGCTTTGGCCTGTGCGGAATTCCCGAAGCGCTGATCGATGCGCTGCGCGATACCGGCGTCAAAAACCTGACCGTGATTTCCAACAATGCCGGAGTAGACGGATTCGGCCTGGGCAAGCTGCTCGAGACGCGGCAAATCAAGAAAATGATTTCGTCCTATGTGGGCGAAAACAAGGAGTTCGAGCGCCAGTACCTGGCCGGCGAACTGGAACTTGAATTTACGCCGCAGGGCACGCTGGCCGAAAAGCTGCGCGCCGGCGGTGCCGGTATTCCTGCTTTTTTCACCAAGACCGGTGTCGGTACGCTGGTGGCTGAAGGCAAGGAACTGCGTGAATTCGACGGCGAAACCTATGTGATGGAACGCGCCCTGGTGCCTGATGTGGCACTGGTCAAGGCGCACCGTGCCGACAAGTCCGGCAACCTGCAGTTTCGCCTGACCGCCCGCAATTTCAACCCCGCTGTGGCCATGGCAGGCAAAATCTGCGTGGTTGAGGTGGAAGAAATCGTGGAAACGGGCGACATGGAGCCTGACCAGGTGCACTTGCCAGGCATTTACGTGCACCGTATCGTGCACAACCCAAGCCCTGAAAAACGCATTGAGAAACGCACCGTCACCCAAGCCCCGGTCGATGCCGCCGCCGCCAAGGTCGAAGCGCAGGCCGCCATTGCCCAGGCAGCAGTTATCACTGCCGACGAACCCGTCCCATCCACCATCAAGGCCGCCAGCGGCCAACAAGGAGCCTGAAGCATGCCGTGGACCCAAGACCAAATGGCGGCCCGCGCTGCCCAGGAACTCGAAGACGGTTTCTATGTCAATCTCGGCATCGGTATTCCGACGCTGGTCGCCAATTTTGTTCCCAGCGACAAGGAGGTCTGGCTGCAGTCAGAAAACGGCATGCTCGGTATCGGCCCGTTCCCGACGGAAGATCAAGTGGATGCCGACCTGATAAATGCCGGCAAACAGACCGTGACCACTTTGCCGGGCTCGTCTATTTTCGGGAGCCACGACAGCTTTGCGATGATTCGCGGCGGCAAGATCAACCTGTCTATCCTGGGCGCGATGCAGGTCAGCGAGCAGGGCGACCTGGCCAACTGGATGATTCCGGGCAAGATGGTCAAGGGCATGGGCGGCGCGATGGATTTGGTCGCCGGCGTCAAGCGCGTGATTGTGCTGATGGAGCATGTCGCGAAGAAAAAGGACGGCACCATCGACCTGAAGATCCTGCCGAAATGCACATTGCCCCTGACTGGCGTCGGTGTAGTTGACCGCATCATCACCGACCTGGCGGTGATGGACGTGACGCCCCTGGGCCTTAAGGTGGTTGAGCTGGCACCGGGCGTTACTCAGGAAGCGTTGCAAGCCAAGACCGGCGTCACGCTGATCTGAAGCGATTTGCCTTGGACAAGAAAAAAGGCCCTGAGGGGCTTTTTTTTTGGGTGCGTTCACCGCCATCGAACAAAACCGGGCCTTTGGTCACTGAGCCTGATTCGATGCGTTCACCAAGCGTTTTTCGGCCTGACCGCCAGCGCCACAATTGTCACACCCAGGGCAACAATCAGCGCGTCCTCGATCAAACCACTGCGAGTCTGGCCCATGCGCGCCATTGCTCGTTCACGGCCGGCCAGACTCAGGTAGGCCAGAGGTACGGCGGTTGCAATCGCAGTCACAGCGCCGGCCTGTTCGCAACCATGGGGAGCCAACGCAGCGCCTGCTATCCCGGCGCTGCTTACCCTGGCCAGCAAGCCCAGAAAAACAGTGCGGTCAGGCGCTGTCTTCATCTTGTCTCCGAACAATTCGCCAACCCCCATGGCCAAGGCGCCATAGGTGAATACAGGACGGTCCAGCAGTACGAGTTTTCCCGGCGTGCGATGGCCAAGAAGCCGTGCAGCCGCAATGCTTGCCATGGGCGTCATGGAGCGTGCACTGGCAACAGCGCCGATCAGAGCGGAGAAAAGCAATCCGCGATATTTCATGGTTTTTCCCCGAGGTAATGCCGACAAGGCCATCGTCCATGGTTCTGCTTCATGCAAACAGGGCAAAACACCCGATCATCTGTAGGAAGCAGTTGGAGGCTGGCTGGTAATGGTACTGATAGCCAAAGCTGACACCCGCTGACCTGCCCACATCTCTACCTGAAAAAGGTTGGTATGGCATGGTTGAGCCTGAAACGTAAGCGGCCAGCGATGACATCTTGAATAAGCATGTCGAAATATGCTACGGGTTAGCGAAGCGTCAGCCCGCAGGCTGCCAGTGATGGGGCAG
>NZ_JADOVG010000033.1 GCF_015752205.1 Polaromonas sp. CG_9.7 | reverse complement strand
AACCCGATTGCCATGGAAGAAGGCCTGCGCTTCGCCATCCGCGAAGGTGGCCGTACCGTGGGCGCTGGCGTTGTTGCCAAGATCCTCGCGTAATTCCAAAGAATCAACTCAAGGAATTACCATGGCCACCAAGCAAAAAATCCGTATCCGTCTCAAAGCGTTTGACTACAAACTGATTGACCAGTCAGCCGCCGAGATTGTTGACACTGCCAAGCGCACTGGCGCGATTGTCAAGGGCCCTGTGCCATTGCCAACACGCATGAAGCGTTTTGACATCTTGCGTTCGCCGCACGTCAACAAGACGAGTCGTGACCAGTTGGAAATCCGCACGCACCAGCGCCTGATGGACATTGTTGACCCAACGGACAAGACCGTTGATGCGTTGATGAAGCTCGATCTGCCTGCAGGCGTGGACGTCGAAATCAAGCTGCAGTAATTGGAGTAGGACGCGGATCCGGCTATGGCTGGGTGAAAACCCAACACCGGTGCCGTATCTATTTCTCCTGTCTAGCGCGGATTTGCCATTTTTGGCAGTCTGCGCTATACTTTTAGGCTGTCCTGAATTTGGCATTGGAAACTGAGCATGCCAGGGGTAGTTTTATTAACAGTCTTTCACATCAAAACGTCTGCGGCCAATTGAAGTCGCAGCGGTGGAAGTTACGAAAGAAAATCATGAGTCTGAGCAACTCCCTCGGGTTGCTGGGCCGCAAGGTGGGCATGATGCGTCTGTTCACTGATGATGGGGACACAGTTCCTGTCACAGTGGTAGATGTGTCTAACAACCGCGTGACCCAGGTTAAAACCGAAGCAAATGACGGCTACGATGCCCTGCAAGTGGCATTTGGCTCGCGCAAAGTATCGCGCGTGACCAAGCCGGCTGCCGGCCACCTTGCAAAAGCAGGTGTTGAAGCTGGTGAAATCCTGAAAGAATTCCGCGTGACGGCTGATGTCGCAGGCAAATACGCTGCTGGCACGGTTGTGCCCGCAGCCGATATTTTCGCTGTGGGACAGCTGGTGGATGTGCAGGGCACGTCTATCGGTAAAGGCTTTGCCGGCACCATCAAGCGTCACAACATGAAGTCGCAGCGCGCGTCGCACGGTAACAGCCGTTCGCACAATGTGCCCGGCTCCATCGGCATGGCGCAGGATCCCGGTCGTGTGTTTCCTGGTAAACGCATGACGGGTCACATGGGTGACTGCACCATCACCACGCAAAACCTCGACATCGTACGCATTGACGAAGCCCGTCAACTGCTGATGATCCGCGGCGCCGTGCCTGGTTCCAAAGGCGGTTTTGTGACGGTTCGCGCCGCCATCAAGGCCAAACCAACCGCTGCCAAAGGAGCGAACTGATGCAGGTCGAACTCCTGAATGACCAGGGTCTGTCATCGTCCAAAGTGGACGTGTCCGATACCGTATTTGGTCGCGAATACAACGAAAGCCTGATTCATCAGGTGATCGTGGCCTTCCAGGCCAATGCCCGTCAGGGTACGCGTGCCCAGAAGGACCGTGAGCAGGTTCGTCACTCGACCAAGAAGCCTTTTAAACAAAAGGGAACGGGTCGCGCACGTGCAGGTATGACGTCTTCGCCATTGTGGCGCGGCGGCGGTCGTATTTTCCCGAACATGCCTGATGAAAACTTCACGCACAAGATCAACAAGAAAATGTATCGCGCCGGAATGGCTTCGATCTTTTCGCAACTGGCGCGCGAAGGCCGCCTGGCTGTGGTTGACTCCTTGACCGTGGATTCACCCAAGACGAAAGTTCTGGCTGACAAATTCAAGGCCATGAATCTCAATTCGGTGCTGGTGATTGCTGATCAGGTTGACGAAAATCTGTACTTGGCATCGCGCAACCTGGTCAACATCCTGGTTGTTGAGCCCCGCTATGCCGACCCGTTGTCACTGGTGCACTACAAAAAAGTGCTCGTGACCAAGGCCGCCATGGACCAACTCAAGGAGATGTTTGCATGAGCGCCGTGAACGCCCAAACCAAATACAACGAAGGCCGCCTGATGCAGGTTTTGGTCGCTCCCATCGTGTCCGAAAAGGCCACGATGATTGCGGAAAAATCCAATTCGGTCACCTTCAAGGTCCTGCAGGACGCTACCAAATATGAAATCAAGGCCGCTGTGGAATTGATGTTCAAGGTGAACGTCAAGGCTGTGGCCGTACTGAACATCAAAGGCAAGACCAAGCGCTTTGGCAAGTCTGTAGGACGCCGGGACAACCTGCGCAAAGCCTACGTGACGCTGCAGGCCGGTCAAGAGCTGAACCTCGGTGGGGAGTCCGCATAATGGCCGTCATTAAGATGAAACCCACCTCGCCGGGTATGCGCGGCATGGTGAAGATTTCCCGGGACCACCTGCACAAGGGTGAGCCTTACGCGCCGTTGCTGGAGCCACAATTCCAGAAATCCGGTCGTAACAACAACGGGCACATTACAGTTCGCCACAAGGGCGGTGGTCACAAGCACCACTACCGCGTGGTTGACTTCAAGCGCAACAAGGATGCCATTCCGGCCAAGGTCGAACGTATCGAGTACGACCCCAACCGCACGGCCCACATTGCGCTGATCTGCTACGCAGACGGCGAGCGCGCCTACATCATCGCCCCTCGCGGCCTTGAAGTCGGTGCCACGATCCTGAGCGGTTCTGAAGCACCGATTCGCGTCGGCAACACGCTGCCGATTCGCAATATCCCCGTGGGCTCCACGATCCACTGCATCGAGATGCAAATCGGCAAGGGTGCGCAAATCGCCCGCTCCGCCGGTACATCCGCGACGCTGCTGGCCCGTGAAAGCACTTATGCCCAGGTGCGCATGCGCTCCGGTGAAGTTCGCAAGATCCACATCGAATGCCGCGCCACCATTGGTGAAGTTGCCAATGAAGAACACAGCCTGCGCCGCCTCGGCAAAGCGGGTGTCAAGCGCTGGATGGGCATTCGCCCAACCGTTCGCGGTGTGGTCATGAACCCGGTCGATCACCCACACGGTGGCGGCGAAGGCAAGACCGGCGAAGGTCGCCATCCTGTCGATCCATGGGGTAACCTGACCAAGGGCTACCGCACCCGCAACAACAAGCGCACGCAAGTGATGATTGTTTCGCGTCGCAAGAAGTAAGGGCAGGAAATGACACGTTCACTCAAAAAAGGTCCATTTGTCGACCACCACTTGGTAGCAAAGGCTGACAAAGCCGTTACCAACAAAGACAAAAAGCCGATCAAGACCTGGTCGCGCCGCTCCATGATCCTGCCCGAGTTCATCGGCCTGACCATCGCCGTGCACAACGGCAAGCAGCACGTCCCTGTCTACATCACCGATCAAATGGTTGGCCACAAGCTGGGCGAGTTCGCACTCACCCGGACTTTCAAAGGTCATCCGGCTGACAAAAAAGTTGTGAGAAAGTAAGGAAAGACCATGGAAACACGTGCAACCCTCCGGGGCGTTCGTCTGTCGGTCGACAAAGGCCGTCTGGTCGCTGACCTGATCCGCGGCAAGAAAGTGGATCAAGCACTCAACATCCTGAGCTTCACGCAGAAAAAAGCTGCTGGAATCATCAAGAAGGTTGTGGAGTCCGCCATCGCCAACGCTGAACACAACGACGGTGCCGATATCGACGAGTTGAGGGTGAAAACCATCTACGTCGAACAAGGCGCCACGCTCAAGCGTTTCTCCGCGCGCGCCAAAGGCCGCGGCAACAGCATCAGCAAGCCTACGTGCCATGTGTACGTGGTCGTTGGAAACTAAGGGCAGACATGGGACAAAAAATCAACCCAACCGGTTTTCGGCTGTCAATCAGCCGCAACTGGTCCAGCCGCTGGTACGCCAACAACCGTGACTTCGCCGGCATGCTGGCCGAAGACATCAAGGTGCGCGAGTACCTGAAGAAAAAGCTGAAGAATGCTGCCGTGTCGCGCGTTCTGATCGAGCGCCCTGCCAAGAATGCCCGCATCACGATTTTCTCGGCACGTCCGGGTGTTGTCATCGGCAAAAAAGGCGAGGACATCGAAGCCCTGAAGAAGGAACTGAGCCGCCAGCTGGGCGTGCCGGTTGCAGTGAACATCGAAGAAGTTCGCAAGCCTGAAATTGATGCCAAGCTGATCGCTGACAGCATCACCCAGCAGCTTGAGAAGCGCATCATGTTCCGCCGTGCCATGAAGCGCGCCATGCAAAACGCAATGCGTCTGGGTGCCCTGGGCATCAAGATCATGTCGTCGGGTCGCCTCAACGGCATCGAAATTGCTCGTTGCGAGTGGTACCGCGAAGGTCGCGTGCCCCTTCATACCCTGCGCGCAGACATCGACTACGGCACCTCGGAAGCACAGACCACCTACGGCATCATCGGTGTCAAGGTCTGGGTTTACAAAGGTGACACACTGGGCCGCAACGACGGCACAGGCGCCAAGATGATCGAAGTGGCTGACGAAGAGCGCAAGCCGCGCGGCCCGCGTCGCGATGCCCGTCCGGGTGACCGTCCGGACCGTGGAGCGCCTCGCAGTGCTCCGCGCGCCCCACGCAGTGCGGTCGGTGGCAACACCGCACCGGCTGACGGCAGCGACAAGCCGGCTGAGGCGTCTGGCGCCGAAGCCCCGAACAACACCGTTAAGCGCGTCCGCAAAGCCGCGCCAGCTGCAGCAGCTGACGGTGCCAAGACCGAGTAATCGGTCTACTAACGGAGAATTTAAATGCTGCAACCCGCTCGCAGAAAATACCGCAAAGAGCAAAAAGGCCGTAACACGGGTGTCGCCACCCGTGGCAACACCGTTGCATTTGGTGACTTCGGTCTCAAGTGCACCGACCGTGGCCGCCTGACTGCTCGCCAACTTGAAGCCGCACGGCGTGCGATTTCCCGTCACGTCAAACGTGGCGGCCGTATCTGGATCCGTGTCTTCCCGGACAAGCCGATTTCCCAAAAGCCTGCTGAAGTGCGTATGGGTAACGGTAAAGGCAATCCAGAATACTACGTGGCTGAAATTCAGCCCGGCAAGATCGTTTTCGAAATTGTCGGTGTGACTGAAGAACTGGCTCGCGAAGCGTTCCGCCTGGCATCTGCCAAGCTGCCGCTGCGCACCACGTTCGTCAGCCGCATGATTGGCCAGTAATCAGGAGAATGAAGAAATGAACACTACTGAACTGCGCCAAAAAGATGTTGACGGCCTGAAAGCTGAAGTCAAAGAGCTGCAAAAAGCCCACTTTGGCCTGCGTATGCAAAAAGCTACGCAGCAACTGACCAATACCGCCACGCTGCGCTCGACGCGCCGTGCCATCGCTCGCGCCAAAACAATTTTGGCCGAAACCAACGCCCGCCAAGGAGCAAAATAATGACGGAAGTTAAAAAATCCCTCAAGCGCACCTTGGTTGGCAAGGTCGTCAGCGACAAGCGCGCCAAGACCGTTACGGTTCTGGTCGAACGTCGCGTGAAGCATGAGCTGTACGGAAAAATCGTGTCCTTGTCCAGCAAGTACCATGCCCATGACGAAAAAGGCGAGTACAAGACAGGCGACGTGATCGAGATCACAGAAAGCCGTCCGATCTCCAAGACCAAGAACTGGGTTGTGACCCGCCTGGTGCAAAAAGCGGCTATCGTTTAAGTCGCAGGACTTGGCGCATGCGCTCTAAAAAAGGCCCACTTTGTGGGCCTTTTTTATTGCTTTTCGCACGTGGCAAGCTGATCATTTCCAGGCAAAAGACCGCCAACAGCCCGGATCTTCGTCCCATGGGAGAAAATCAGTGCCGCAACGTGATTTTTCGTTGAAATTAAAACCTGGAGCATTCATGATTAAAGTAGGTGACACCCTTCCATCAGCCACATTGATGGAGTACGTCGATGTTGAAGGCAACGGTTGCAGTTTGGGCCCCAATCCAGTCGATGTGGTGCAGGACAGTGCTGGCAAGACTATTGCCCTTTTTGCCGTGCCCGGTGCTTTCACGCCGACCTGTTCGGCCAAGCATGTGCCCGGTTATGCAATGAAGTTTGACGAATTCAAGGCCGCTGGCGTTGATGAAATCTGGTGCCTGAGCGTAAACGATGCATTTGTGATGGGCGCATGGGCTCGCGAACAGAAAACCATCGGCAAGGTGCGCATGCTGGCCGATGGCGACGCCGCCTTCGCCAAGGCCACTGGCTTGACGCTGGATCTGAACGGCAAGGGTTTGGGCCTTCGCAGCAACCGTTATTCCATGCTGGTCAAGGATGGCAAGGTCGTGAGCCTGAATGTCGAAGGGCCGGGCAAGTTTGAAGTCAGCGATGCCGAAACGCTGCTGGCTCAAGCCACTGCCTGATCTCCAGCCTGATTTTTCAAGCCGCCGGTCTTCAACCAGGCGGCTTTTTTTATGGCCGATACTTTTGGGATCGCGTAATGCAGACGCTGATTTTCTACTATGATTTTAGTAGCTAGATTTGCATGCTGGTCTTGCGGGAAAGCCATTTTTTACTTGAAATTCCACTATAAATCAACCTTCAGATAGTGGGCGCCTGCCATGGGGTTGTGATAGTAGGGTGGGATGTCTTCAAAGCCCAGATCGGAATACAGTGCCCGGGCGGACTCCATGTCGTTCAGGGTGTCCAGCAGCACGCTTTGATAGCCCGCCATGCGTGCCTTGTCCAGTATCACTTCAGCCAATTGCCGACCCAGGCCAAAGCGGCGAAACGCCTTGCGTACATAAAGCCGTTTCATTTCGGCTGCATTCGGGTAATCGACCGAATCCAGGGCGCGCAAACCGCAACAGCCGGCGATTTCTCCATCCACCAGCGCCAGCAACAAGGCGCCGCGGGGTTCGTTGTATTCACCCGGCAGGTCGGCCAGTTCGGCATCGAAATTCTGAAAACACAAGTCGATGCCCAACTGCGTGGCGTATTCGGTAAAGATCTGCCGCGTGGCGGCCAGCCGCTCGGGAGAGTCGGGCGTGATGAACTGGAGGGTGGGTCGTGGCACGGTGTCGCTTGGAGGGAAATCGGCCACCAGTTTAGCGCCTTGCCAAGGATGGGCTTTTTAAAAGGCGACGGAGTCCAGTGTGGAAATCCAGTAACTCAGTCCTGCGCACAGCATAAAGAGCAGCAGCGCAGCGGTTCTAGACGCCAAATCATCACGCGACGCAGGCGCCGGCCGCACCAGTTCCTTGTCGCCATGCACCATCGCATGCACCAGATTTTGCTTGCGCAGCAGGTAGAACACGATGGCGACAATATGCAGCACCGCCAGGCCCAGCAGTATCCATTTGCCGATATTCGCGTGGTAGTTGGTCGCCACGCTGACTGTGGCGTTGGAAACGAAGGCCGTCAGCGGACCGGCGAAGGCAATCTCGTCGTCGCTGACCAGGCCGCTGCTCACCTGAAGCACGAGGATTGCCAGTAATGCAAAGACCGACAGGGCACCGACCGGGCTGTGGCCTACGCTGTGTTCTGGCCTGCCCTTGCCTTTGAGGTAATTGATGAGGCTTTGCGGCGCATAGATGAAGGCGCCAAAGCGTGACCAGCGACCGCCGACCAGACCCCAGACGATGCGGAACAGCAGCAGTGCCAGCACCGTATAGCCGAAGCGAAAGTGCCAGACCATGGCGCTTGCGCCAACTGTGCCGCTGATGGCCAGACCGCTGACACCGATGACCAGTCCCCAGTGAAAAAGCCGTGTGGGCAAATCCCAAACGCGTACTTTGGTCAATGTTGTGTTGTTGTGCATCCGTACCCCGGTTTGTTTTTTATAGCGACAACAGATTTGTTCGAATGTTGGGGTGCTGGTGATTTACCGCAGCCGACAAATTTCGGCGAAATTTATCACCACTGGCTAAACTTCAGCAGTCCGACAATAAGCGTAACAGCGTTGTCGTTCTGACCCATCTTGAAAAGTCACAAGGAATCTTATGAAATTTTTTGCTTGCCTTGCCACTGCAGCCACTTTGCTGACCGTGGTTGTTCCGGCTTCGGCCCAGTTCGCCAAGCCTGAAGATGCGGTCAAATACCGCCAGAGCGCGTTGTCTGTCATGGGCACGCATTTTGGTCGTCTGGGCGCCATGGCCAACGGCAAGGTGCCGTTCGATGCCAAGGTCGCGGCGGACAATGCCCAACTGGTGGCGGTGATGGCCCGACTGCCATGGGCCGGTTTTGGTCCCGGTACCGACAAGGACCCCCGCAGCAAGGCCATGTCGGAAGTCTGGACCGAGCAGGCCAAGTTCCAGGCCGCTAGCGAGAAGCTGGTGGCTGAAGCCGACAAAATGGCTGCCGCGACCAAGACCGGCAACCTGGATGCACTGAAGACCTCGTTTGGCGCAACGGCCGACAGTTGCAAGTCATGCCACGACACTTTCCGGAATAAGTGATAGAGCCCCACAGTCGTTCGCTTGGCTTAACTCATTGCCCCCGAGGGGCCGCTGCACCTGCGGTCTGGCGAAGCCAGTCCCGCGGCCCCTGCTGGGTGAAGATCGCTGGGCTGTGCGTGTGGCAGGCTTGGTAAAAAAGGCCGGACCCTTGCGGGAGCCTGCCTTTTTCATGGGCGCTTGAAGTAAAGCGGTTCAGGTTTCGGCCAGCAGCTTTTCAATCAGCTGGTGAAGGGCTGCAAAGTCAGGCTCGCCGACGAACTGCTTGACGATCTGGCCTCGCTTGTTGACCAGGAAAGTCGTCGGGGTCAGTTGCACATCGCCCCAGGCCTTGGCATTGGCGCCGGTGTTGTCGATGGCGACCTTGAACGGCAACTGACGGGTTTCGGCGTAATTGACAACATAGGCGGGCGGGTCGTAACTCATGGCGACGGCCAGTGTGTCGTAGCCCTGTGCCCGGTATTTGTTGTATGTGGAAATAATCTTCGGCATTTCGGCCACGCAGGTCACACAACTGGTGGCCCAGAAGTTCACCAGTGTCACCTGGCCCTTCAGGTCGGCCGTCGTTTGCCGGCTGCCGTCGAGCAGCACGAAGGTTGATTCGGGCGCGGCCTGGGCGCCGCTGCAGCCGCTCAGGAAAGCCGCGCCCCCAATGGCCAGTGCGCCCGCCAGCACCATGCGGCATACTGGCAGGGGAGAAATTCTTTTCATCGGAGACCTCTTCATGCAACGTCGAAATTTTAACCAGGCCGGTGCCGGTGCGCTGGGCTTGATGCTATGGGCCGCTTATGGCCACGCCCATGCTTTGTCGCTGGGCGACCTGACCAACGCCGAAGCCAGCAGCGGCTTGAAAACAGCGCTTGAAAAAGGCGCCTTGATGGCTGTTTCGCTGCTCGGCAAGACGGATGGATTCCTCGGCAACCCAAAAGTTCGCATTCCTTTGCCGAGTTACCTAGAAGATGCGTCAAAACTGCTGAAAAACTTTGGACAGGGCCGGCGGATTGACGAACTGGTCATGGCCATCAACCGGGCCGCTGAATCCGCCGTGCCAATGGGCAAGGACTTGCTGGTGGGCGCCGTGCGTTCTATGAATGTCAACGATGCCAAGAACATCCTGACCGGTGGGGACACCTCGGTCACGAGTTTCTTTGCCGAAAAGACGCGTACACCGTTGGGTGTGAAATTCCTGCCGGTCGTCAACCGGGCGACCGAAAAAGTCGGTCTGGCGCAGAAGTACAACGACTTTGCCGGCAAGGCGGCCGGCTTCGGCCTGGTGAAAAAGGAAGACGCCAACATCCAGCAGTACGTCACCGGCCGGACGCTTGACGGCCTGTACCTTGTGATTGGCGAGGAGGAAAGAAAAATCCGCCAGGACCCGGTCGGTTCCGGCAGTGCTATTTTGCAGAAGGTGTTTGGCGCATTGAAATAACTTTTTCGGCAAGATAGGTATCAAATTTACAGTTGGCGCTGGCTATTAAAGGATTCATTGCTATCAATTTTTATTTGACAACGGAATTTCCACAGGCCTGGCCTTTGAGCTCATGCAAGGCGGAAAACCGCCTATGCTTGACTGCCGCGTCCGATCAGGCGCTTGCCATCCGGCCTGCTGGCCTTTGGATTTTTTGTACAGGAAAACAATGAAAATCGAGACCATCGCCGTTCATGGCGGCTACACGCCCGACCCGACCACCAAGGCCGTCGCGGTGCCCATCTATCAGACCGTGGCCTACGCCTTCGACGACACACAGCACGGTGCGGACCTGTTCGACCTGAAGGTGCCGGGCAACATCTACAGCCGCATCATGAACCCGACCAATGCGGTGCTGGAAGCGCGCATGACGGCGCTTGAAGGCGGCATCGGCGCACTGGTGGTGGCTTCGGGCATGGCGGCCATTACCGCTGCCATCCAGACCATTGCCGAAGCGGGCGACAACATTGTCGCGTCGTCGGCGCTCTACGGTGGCACCTACAACCTGTTTGCCCATACTTTTCCGCAACAAGGCATCGAGGTGCGTTTTGCGGACCCGCGCGATCCGGCCTCGTTTGCGCCGCTGATCGATGCGCGCACCAAGGCCGTATTTTGTGAGTCCATTGGCAATCCGCTGGGCAACGTGACGGACATTGCGGCGCTGGCCGAGGTGGCGCATGCCGCCGGTGTGCCACTGATGGTGGACAGCACCGTTTCAAGTCCCTATCTGTGCCGCCCGTTCGAGCATGGGGCCGACATCGTGGTGCATGCGATGACCAAGTACCTGGGCGGCCACGGCACCACGCTGGGCGGCGTAATCGTTGACAGCGGCAAATTTCCCTGGGCCGAGCACAAAGAGCGTTTCAATCGCCTGAATGAGCCCGACGTGAGCTACCACGGCGTGGTGTACACCGAGGCGCTGGGCGCCGCCGCCTACATTGGCCGCGCGCGTGTCGTGCCGCTGCGCAATATGGGCGCCGCACTGAGCCCGATGGCGGCCTTCCAGATTTTGCAGGGTATCGAGACATTGGCGCTGCGCATGGACCGTATCTGCGACAACGCCCTGGCCGTTGCCTATTTCCTGAAAAACCATCCGAAGGTGGCCTGGGTCAACTACGCCGGCCTGCCGGAGCACCGCGACCATGCACTGGCGCTGAAGTACATGGCGGGCAAGGCCTCGGGCATCATCAGCTTTGGCGTCAAGTCGGCGGCTGACGCGATGGCGGCAGGTTCGCGTTTTCAGGACGCGCTGCAACTGTTCACCCGCCTGGTCAATATCGGCGATGCCAAATCGCTGGCCTGCCATCCAGCCTCGACCACGCACCGCCAGCTCAACGCGGCTGAGTTGGCCAAAGCCGGCGTCAGCGTGGACATGGTGCGTCTGTCGGTCGGTATCGAGCACATCGACGACCTGCTGGCTGATCTGGAGCAGGCGCTGGCCGCAGTCTGATGTCTGGCCCGAACTGTTGGCTCGGCACGGTTGGGCGCTGACACGACCAGACGCATCTGCTGGCAACACCATTGCCTTCGTTGACTGCGTGCAGACTGACAGGTTCGCTGATGCCTTGCCCTCTGGCAGGTACATTGCCGCAGCGCAAGGCGAGGAAACTCAGTTTTGCGCACCCTGGCGCATGGGATGTTTCCTACTTTTCAAAGGCTCCAAAGCCGACGGCGGGGCCGATTGACCGGATTGCACACTTGAGTTTCCTTTTTCCATCGACCTCAGGAAGCCCATGTCCAACAATCCAGACAATACCCAAGATGCGGACAACCGCAACCAGCGCAAAGCCTCCAGCCGTCGTGGCTTTGCCTCCATGGACCCGGAGCGGCAGCGCCAGATTGCCAGCAGAGGCGGCAAGGCAGCCCATGCCAGCGGCAATGCACACCAGTTCAATGCCACAGAAGCACGCGAAGCCGGTCGCAAGGGCGGGCTGGCCGGCCGGCGAACACCGGACTCCCTGCAGAAGCCCTGAATTGCAGTTCATGGGTGGCGTGGCATCCGTCACCTTGTGCGGGTGCTTTGCACGAGGGATAAAAAACTGTCTCTGCCCTGCGCGACAGTGCGGCTTGAAAGATACTGTAAGACGTTGTTTACAAACAACGAAATTTGCCTTTTGACAAAGTGATTCGTTGATCCGCCGCAAGCTGCAGTAGCACGGCAAGATGCGCTGGCAAACCATTGCGCCATGTCAAATGCTGGGGTTTACCGGGCGAGCCCAATATGGCTTGGGAATGTTCCCCATCCTTTGTCAGCTGCCCATCATGAAAAAACAACTCGTTGCCGCCGCCATTTTTTCCACCCTGATCTCGGGTGCTTGCTTTGCACAACAAACCTCAGAAGGCCCGTGGATGGTGCGCGCCCGCGCGGTACGTCTGGACAGTGCCAACGGTGACAGCACGGGCCTTGGCCTTTCCATGAACAACAAATGGATTCCCGAGGTGGACCTCAGCTACTTCTTCAGCCCCAACGTGGCGCTGGAGTTGATCCTGACTGTTCCTCAAAAGCAGACCCTGACGTCCAGCGTCCTCAATACCAAGGTGGGCACTTTCAAGCACCTGCCGCCCACGCTGCTGGCTCAGTTCCACTTTCCCATGAATGGTTTCAAGCCTTATGTGGGCGCCGGCATCAACTACACGCGATTCAATTCGGTAGACCTGCTCACGGGTGTCGGCATGGACGACCACAGCTGGGGCGGTGCCTTGCAGGTCGGCGTGGACATTCCGTTGGCAAAAAGCGTGTACCTTAATCTGGACCTGAAAAAAGTCATGATCCGCACCGATGTGATGCTGGCAGGCGCCAAGATTGGCAAATTCAAGGCCGATCCGTTGCTGTTTGGCGTGGGCCTGGGTTGGCGCTTCTAGGTTCTGCAGCCCGGAACAGCCTTGAAAAAGCCCTGTCGCGTGTTGGTGCGGCAGGGCTTTTGGGTGTCAGGTCACAGGCGTTGCAGGGCTGTGCTGCTGTGGAAAGACGGACGGCAAGAAAAGGCTTCGCTTGACTGGCAATTGCTCTGTTCAATAAGCTTGTCGTTTTTGCTATCGAATTAAAAGCTGTCTGAATATAAACAGCATGCGCAAGAAGCCTTTTTGATCCAATAAATTCGTTTGCTGGCCAGGATGATTCAGATACAACCCGTTGTTTGCGGCTTGCGCAGGGTTCAGGCGTCACCAGCATGCTATTTTTTAGATAGCTGCCAGTGTGCGTCCTGATTGCGCAATAAGCTTTTTGGATACTGATCAGAACACTCCCAAAAAAGTTTTTCCTGTCCGCCTGTCTGCCCGGCCGGAACTGGAGCGACGAATAACTGCTCCAGGCCGCGGGTTCAGAATTTCCAGAGCAGTGACGCCTTGATGCCATGGTCGCTCACCTGGCTTGAGGCCTGGCCGACGTAGGAAACGCCCATCGTCAGGTTGCGGCTCACCGCAAAGTCGATGCCACCTTCGAGCACCAGTGCGTTCCTGGCGATCGGAACACCAGCCACGCTAAAGCCGGGCTGGCCCGCCAATGCCAGGGCAGAGGTCGGGGTCACATCGCCAAAAGCGTGGCGCCAGCCGACCAGTCCGCGAAGGCGGGTCTGGTTGTTCGGCATGCCGGCGTTGGTGGTGCCGCGCAAGCCAAGCGTGCTGTAGGTGGCGTGCGTGCTGCTATTGCTGCCGCTGAGCCCGGCAACGCCGCCGCTTTCGGTGAAGCCATCGGTGCTCAGCTTGACATGCGCCAGGCCGGCAAAGGGTTCCAGCGAACCGTTCGCCATCGGCATCTTCCAGCCGAGTTCACCAAAAGCCTGGGTTGTGTTGATGTCGTATTTCGCAGTCGTCTGGCCGCTGAACCCCGGGAACGCAATGTCCCGGCGGGTATCGGCCTTGCCAGCACTGTATGTCGCGCCCGCGCGCAGTCCGAGTTGACCCCATTGCTTGCCGCCATAGACACCGACATGGTAGGTGTCGGTTTTTGCCAACGAAGGGAGGTCGTCTGGTGTCACGCGGCTTTTGCTGTAACCGCCGAGCACGCCCACACGCCAGTCGTCGCCCACGCGGGTGTCTGCGCCCAGGAAGATGCCGCGCGTGGTCCGCTCAAGCGACGACGCATTGCCGTCTGCATCGGTGCTGCCCCACGAGTCAACGGCCTGTACCCACACGCCGCTGCCAGAGGCTGCGGGCGCGTCGGTGGCTGTGGCGGCAGGCGTGTCGAACGACTCGCGCAGGCGGCCCAGGCTGGCGTTGCGCACAAAGCGGCTGTCTTCAAAAGCTGCCGACTTCAGCGAAGCATGCACCTCGCCAGACAGGCTGTCGAAGGCGGTTCGTGCATTGGCTGCGTTTAACTGGACGATAGCGCTGTACAGCGGACCGGTGTCGAGTGCAGACAGGGCGCCCGCAGCCGCGCGCTGGTTGGGCGTTTGCGCAATGTTCTGCAAGCTCACCTGGTTGCGCTGCAGGCGCAGGGTCACGTTCTGGGGGCTGTAGGTCAGGGAGGGATTCAAAAAGGCCATGTCAGTGGTCGCGCCGGCAAACTGCCCTGACACGCCGCCGTTAGCGGTGAGGATGGAATAAGTGGTGGTCGGCTGAAAGTTGCCGCTGGCCAGCACCGACACGTTGCCGCCTTGCAGCGCAGCCACTCCACTGACGCGGAGCTGGTCACTGCGGCCATCGGAAGCGGCGTTCAGCTGGTAAACCGAGCCTTGCGCCAGCGTCAGGTTGCCGGCCACGTTGAGTGTGCCAATGCTGTTGCCGCCCGGCGCGACAGTCGCACCGGACTGCACCGCCGTGTTGCCGACCGAGCCGGTTCCCGCCAGACGCGCGCCGTTGCCCACAGTCACCGCGCCGCCTAGCGAGCCATTGACCGCCAGCATTCCGGCGGTCACCTGTGTGCTGCCCGCAAAGGCCGCGCTGTTGCCGCCCAGCGTCAGAGCGCCCGCGCCCGTCTTGGTGATGCGGCCTGCGCCGGAGAGGACATTGTTCAGTGACCCGTCGCCTGCCTGGTCAATCACCAGCGCTGCATTGTTGACAATCGCGCCGCTGCCCAGGCTGGCAGCACCGCCCGCCAATGTTCCGTTCAGCACGGAAGTGCCGCCTGAATAGGTGTTCACCCCCGAAAGCGTCGTGGTTCCGGTGCCGCGTTGTTCGACACTGCCAGTGCCCGAAATCGCGCCGTCAAAGGCTGCAGCGTCGGAGCGGTTAAACGCGAGTGTTCCGCTGTTGGCCACGTTGCCGGTGATGGTGCCGGTCGTGCCGCCATTGCCCAGCGCCAGCGTGCCCGCAGTGATGGTCGTGCCGCCGGTGTAGGTGTTGGCGCCCGTCAGCGTTGTCG
>NZ_JADOVG010000032.1 GCF_015752205.1 Polaromonas sp. CG_9.7 | reverse complement strand
GTCTATCGTCTCAAATTCAGTGCCTGCCCAGCCCATCGTTTTCCTTCAAATCTTTCTTGGGGGGGAATTTTGCCGGAGTTGTGTATAACGAAATGCCCTTGATGAGGTTGTTACCTCCATCGTTGTACCCGTGTTGTTGACATACGACAGCGCCACAACGAAAGGCTTCACAGAAGCATCGGCCGCATACAAGGCAGCTCTTGAAGCAGAACTTCAAGATAACCACAGAAAGTTCGTTGCCAAGAATACGGTGTCGAAGGTCCGCATTGAGCTTTTCCTCTTCCCTATGGCGGATAAAAGCGACCTTCTGATTCGTCTGAACAAACGCCTGCAAGCAGCTAGAGATCTATGAGCTACAAGGAACTGCGTGCGACCCTCGATGAGACTGACCACGACAAATCGTTCGACGCATTCGCCTTCCTCGGGAAGCTATCTAGTTTCACTTCATTGGCGACTGATGAAGACCAAATGCAGCTTGCGCGCGAGTTGCTCATCCGCGTTCTCGACCGTGAAGCTATGTTCGAGCCGTACTCACTGATAGTTCAGACGCTGTTGCGGACAGTTGGCCTTTTTCCGTACCTTGACGCTAATAAATCGGGGGTGGCTACGCTTATCGCGACAGAGGCTCACCGGCCGGATGCTATGCCCAAGGACATTGTGTTCACGACGAAGCAGGCCGAGGTGTATCGAACCTTGATGGCGGGGCGGAACGTGATCCTGAGTGCACCGACCAGCTTCGGGAAAAGCCTCATCATCGATGCGATAATCGCCAGCGACCGTCACAACAACATCGTCGTCGTTGTGCCTACGCTGGCTCTCGTTGACGAAACGCGTCGACGCCTAATGAGATTTCGTGATCGCTACAAGGTGATAACCCACCTCAGTCAAAAACCAGCCCAACGGAATATCTTTCTTCACACGCAGGAGCGCGTAGTCGAGAACACCCAGATCGAGAACATCGACTTCTTCGTGATCGACGAGTTTTACAAGCTCCAGATTGACGAGGGCCAGACTGACGAACGGGCTGTGCTCCTCAACCATGCGTTCTACCGACTCGCGAAGCAGGCCAAGCAGTTCTACATGCTCGGACCCAATATCAACGAATTGCCGGACGGCTTCGGCGCGAACTACAACTGTACCTTCATCCGCACTGACTTCAGCACGGTTGCATGTGATACCCATCTAGTGCCTGCCGGCAGTGATGCGAGTACCCGCTTAAAAAATTTGGTCCCGCAGTTGTCCGGGCCAACCTTGGTCTTTAGCGGATCCGTCAAAGGTGCAAGGGTACTGGGCAAGGCCGTTGCCGAAGTGCTCAACAAGTTCGAGCCGAGTGAAATGTTGCAAGACGCCATAGAGTGGCTCAGCAAGAACTACAGCCCCAAATGGGGCTTAGTACAATCGTTGAAAAGAGGGGTAGGTACACATCACGGAAAGCTGCCGCGCTCTGTTGCTCAGATGCTCGTGCGACTTTTCAACCGTGGACACTTGGACTACCTTGTCTGCACTTCAACGTTAATTGAAGGTGTCAACACTGCAGCACGTAACGTAGTGGTCGCCGACAACAAAATCAGCAATCGAAAATATGACTTTTTCACTTTCAACAACATCCGAGGCCGTTCTGGAAGGATGTGGCAGCACTTTGTTGGGCATGTATACCTGTTTAACGACCCTCCTCAGTCGAAACTGGAGTTTGTTGATGTCCCCGTCTTCACCCAGAACGGCAATGCTCCAGATGCGCTACTGATCCAACTTGATGAGGAAGACCTCTCAGACATAGCAACAAAACGAATGCGACAGATCTGGGAACAGGATTTTGTGACACTCGAGACCATCAAGGAGAACGCAGGACTGGAGCCTTGGGGGCAGATCAACCTTGCGCGCGAAATAACAGAAAACATTGATCAGCTTGGCCCTATGTTGTCATGGTGTGGTATGCCCAATTACGATAACCTAAAAATTGTGTTCGACCTCGCATGGCGACATCTGGGTGGGCGCAGCGGTGCTGGAGTGAATACTGCGGCTCAACTCACCTATCGAATTAATCAATACCGCAGCCAACCAAGCTACACGGCTCAGCTTCGCGAAGCTATTAAGGGGAAGTCCGGGGATGAGGCAGATGAGGCTCTTGAGACGTTTTTGGAGTTCGCGAGGCAGTGGGTCAACTTTAAAGCCCCGCGTCTGATGGGTGCGGTCAACCGAATTCAGGCCGAGGTTCTTCGGCGGCATTCCTATACGCCTGGAGACTACGCATTCTTCTGCGGTCAACTTGAATCAATGTTCATGAGTCCTGTTATCACCGCTCTAGAAGAGTATGGAGTTCCGATTCAACTTGGCGAACGCCTTATGCCAATTTTGGGCGCTCCAGATACGCTGGACGACGCTCTCGCGGCTCTGGCAAAGCGGTGGCCCGAAGACATTGTCGGAATTTCCCGCTTCGAACGGGCGCTTATCCGACCGCTGTGTCGTACAGATGTACCCGATCAAATCAGCGTAACTTGACCAACCTGTACAAGGCATACACTGCCACTGAAGCGGTAAATCTAATATGTGGCTGAAGGCAAAGATTTATGGAACCGCTGCTTTTGCCTGCGACGGAAGGACCGCAATCAGTTGCAGGCGTCATTTAGTTCAGCCGCCGTGCATTTCCGCAAGTGGCAGATCAGTGCGCGCATACACAGCCTTTGATTGATTGTGCTTTTTTTCTTTACTTCAATACCATCCAGTAACCGCCCTTTTGCGGGCCGACATGTTTTAATTTTCCGTCCTTGACCAACCGGGCGCTGGCGCGCTCCACGGCGCTGAGCGATTTTTCAATCTCTGCTGCGACTTCGGCCAGCGTCATGGAGGGGTTGGCCGCCAGGCATCGCAATATTTCTGCCGGCGTTTTGACCGGCACTTTGACCGGCGTTTTCACCAGCGCGCCTACCGGCGTTTTAGGCGGATCAACCACCTCAGGAAACGCAAACTCGACCCAAAACCCCGCGCTGTCGCATTCAAACCGTGGCGCAGGCGTGCCTTGCGCTTTACAGGCGTTGCGAATCAGGTCAATGCCGCGCCCCCAGGATTCGATCTTGCCAGCGACAAACAGCACATTGGCCACATCTGGGTTGGCAGGCTGCGACGCATGCTTAGCGAGCAGGCGGTCCAGCGACCAGTCGGGCGGCAGCTGGCCAGGGTTCCATAGCATGAGTTTGTGGTCATACACGCTGACTTGCACCGGGATGCCGGCCGCATAGTCCTTATGCGCGATGGCATTGATCAGCGCTTCGCGCAAGGCCGCCTCGGGCACCGGCAAGCGCTCGAGCCGCTGTGAGCCTTGGTACGAAATGCCCGCCCGCAGGTATTTGGTCAGCAGCAAGTCGAGCGCTTTTTCCACCTGTGCGACCAAGTCGCCCTGGACCACGTCATGAAAGAGCAAGTCCGAGTCGGTGCGAAAAAACCCGATCTTCACACAAGCGCCAGTGGTGAACTTCTCGGGGTCCGCATGAAACAGCAGCGTCGCTGCGCGCTTGAGATAAGGCCCTTCGAGCAAGTGCAGTTTTTCGATCAGCAAGGCATCGCTGTCGGCGGCAGACGCAGCACTCAGGCGTCCGCTTTGCGCTGCCAGCTTTCGAAAGGCCTGGAGCGCTGCCGAATCAAGGTCTTTCACACCAACGTGCAGCATTGGCACGCCGTCCCAGTGCCGCCCGAGCTTGCGCAGCAAAAAGCGGTCCAAGGCCGCCCCCTTGAGTTCTTGCTTGGTGCTGCCGCTGCGCAAGTGGTATTCACCCTTGTAGCTGATCGGGCTGGGGTACGGATCGACCTCGATTTCCAGCCAGTCAAGTCCCGCTTGCGAGTGCAGGTTGACCGCCACCACGATGCCCAGGATGTCGCGCACCTTGTTCGGTATGTCCTCCAACAGCCGGGCAGCATTGTCGATGCCAACCACTTCGCCCTGGTCGTTCTTGCCGATCACCAGCGTGCCGCCCTCGGCATTGGCAAAGCCGCAAATCCACCTCAGGTACTCATCGCGCCAGGATTGCTTCCATTCGGTGTTCTGGCTTTCTTTCATACTAGGCGAATGCTGCCAGTCAGCAGCCCTTGCATCATCTCTTTGTCAAGGCCGCATATCTTTTTAGGGCAAGCTTGGAACACGGCGTAGCTAGCAAACACCGTAGACACGCTGCACTTCTTGTAGCGGCCAGGGTTCATGCAACCGCGCAATCTGCCGCCGGCTTGCCCGAAGGATGAATAGAGGCCTGATTTTTTAATGACCATGAGATGTATTTGATTGAAAAGCCAGTCCGTGCTCAAAGGCAGTGCAGACCACACTAATAACAACGTTAAAGCGATGCCAGGTGCAGCAGTTCGGCTTTAAAGCTGCTTAGCGGTGCCTTTTAGGATGAAATCCTTTGTAGGTTGAGAGAAAAAGTATTCATTGAGAATACGAGCCTACCGCGAGCCGTCCGAGGAATGAACCAGACGTATTTCTCCATGCGCCTTTTCTGAACTGGGCGTGCTGCCTTTGCGGCCGCCATTCAACAGGTTCAGCATGAGGTTAAAGGTCAGTGCATCGATTTCCTCAATGGGAATGAGCAGTTCACCGGCCACATCAAACTTCGAAACGCCCTCCTCGCGCAGCGCCTTGAACACCTTTTCAAGGATCAACGACTTCTCGTGGCTGGCCTCTTCGGGCTCCTTGGTGCGATAGCCCGCCTCGGCCAGTTGAATGCACAGCGTCCGGTAAACCCAGTCCGACGTCATCCCCAGCGCATGGAGCCGGTAATTCAAAGCGGCGACCGAAACTTTCCAATAGTGTTTTGCGCGCACCAATCCGGGCAGGGTGGCCACACGCGGGGCGTTGGCCAACACGCTCTTTCTGGGCATCAAAAACGCCGAGGCAAAAGCATTGGCTTCGCGCTCCAACTCGGGCCCCTGCGTTTGCCCGTGGCGATGCAGGGCCAGGTGCCCGAGTTCGTGCGCAGCATCGAACCGGCAATGCTCGGCCGATTTGTACGTGTTGAGGAACATGAACGGCTTGCCGCCATGCCACATCGAAAACGCGTCGACCTCCTTGGCATCGACCGCCAGCGAAAAAACGCGCACCCCCTTGGACTCTAAAAGGGTGATCATGTTTTTGACAGGCAACTCGCCCAGGCCCCAGTGCGACCGGAATGCCTCGGCCGCCACTTCCGGGCCATTGGCAGTCGATTTCGAAGGAAAGGCAGTTTTCTCTTCGTAAGCTTCGCGCCGCGACGGGTCTGTCAAAACGCCTGGCTCGCGGCCCAGATCGGGAAGGTTCGGCTCGGGCAGGTTGAATTTTTTTTCCAGCCATTCATTGAGCAGCAAACCAATCGAGCCTGATCCCAACGCCGAATCACGTTGGCGCGCGCTCATTTTTGACATGGAGCGAAAGCTCGCGATGTCCATAGTTAGCTCTTCAGGATCGGCTGCATAAAAAAACGCTTGCGGAAAATTCAACGCTTTCGTCATCCGCTGAACGTTGGAGAGCTCGGGCTCCTGGTCACCCTTTTCATAGGCCGATACCGAGCGCTCGCTCACGCCCATGCTTTCGGCAATCTCTCGCTTGGTCAGGCCTCGCCGGCGCCTAGCCAGCGAAAACCGCTTGGGATTGAACATTCAGAGCCTAAGCTACCTTGCGAGTGACCACAATGTCGTCTTCGGGAATCTGGGGCATCGACATTGGCATGGGATCGTTGTCCAGCGAAATGGCGCCCAGCAAGATGCGCTCGGACCATCCAGTTACAAAGCGCTCGGTGTCATCAAAGCCGTTGGGACGCGACAACTCCAGCCGAATTGCGTTTGCGCAGCGGTGGTGCAGCAGTATCCAGGTATCTGTTGGGACAATGCTCTCTGGCGCGGCAGGGACTGTTTCGGGAAAAAGATCAGCCGTTTGGTTGTCCTTGACGGCCTTGGCCGTGCGCGGGCCTTTTTCACTTTTGTTCGATGGAACGCGCAGCCGGTCGCCCGTCGCTTCATTGCCAGAGGCCACAGCAATGCTCATGTTCAATTTTGGATTGAAGACCAGCTCGTAGTTGCCTTCATTTCGCACTTCCCAACCGCGAGGCGCCAAAAAGTCGCGAAGCGCAGCGACCGTCTCAGCCGTCAAAACACCGTAACGAAAAAGAAGCGGATGGTGCGATGTCAGGCGCGCAAAGTACATATGGGCCTGAACCATCGCATCGGTCAGCACCTGTCGGTCCAAATCAAGGCTCGCCAAGCGGGCATCGACGGTATGTGGTTCATCGAAAATGATAGTGGCGAGCATGGAAAGCTTCCTGAATAGACTTCCGGTAATCTTACCGCAATTGAGGTTTAGAAACCGGAAGCCTGCTGCCTAAATACGCACCATCTATTTTGAGCAAGCGCAGTACCGGTTGACGGTAGCCAGTAAGGCACCCCAGTGCTCTGCAGTCTTTGCCAGCCTCGCGCCGCCTTTACTTCGCCAGCCTTTTTTCTCTGGCAGCAGCTGAATTTATGATGCGGGAATATAAATAGCTGCGCTATTGCGCTCTTATCGTGCGGCGCGACATTGCAGAATTTCGTTAAATCAGAAATTCGCTCAGCAACTCCGGGTAACCCTAATCCGTCCGCACTGCTTGGCACACCAAAGATCGCTGCTGTAGGCCTCAAGCGGCACGAAATGTATGCAGCAACATGGTGGCCTCTGGTTGAATTGTTCCGTTATCCTCAAGCGACCCGCCCCGTGTCAGAAAAGGTAACCGACCCATGCCCTCCTCGCTTGCCGAGCCATCCCTGACGACCGCAATGCCTGCCGACGCCGGTTTGGTCCCTGCCGCTGACACGATTTTCCCGCATCCCGAGGGCTTTGCCCTGCTTCGCCTGGTGCTCATCGACTCCCTGAGCCCGGGGCGGATCGTGGAACTCCCACTGGCCGGCGGTGCAGTCCTGACCGGCCGCAACGGGCGGGGCAAGACCTCCCTGCTGCAGTTGCTCTTGCTGTTCTACGGGGAAAGCCCGAACCGCATCGTCACTGCCGAGGCCGGGCGCGAGACCTTCACCGGCTACTATCTGCCGCGCACCACGTCGTACCTGGCGTTCGAGTACCAGCGCCATGGCGGCCACAAGCGCATGGTGGTCGCGTATGCCGACAAGTCCGGCGAGCGCGTGCTGTACCGCTTCATCCGCAGCCACTTTGACGTGTCCCAGTTCATCCGCGCTGACGGCGAGTTCGTCAAGGTCCCGGACTTTCGCACCCACCTGCAGACGCACGGCTTTCAGTGCTCGGAGCGCCAGATCGAGTCGCAAAGCGACTACCGCAACATTATCCAGGGCATTCCGGGCAATTCCACCGACAAGCAGCACCAGCTCTACCTGCGCCAGCTCACCCAGGACTACGCCTTCACGACCACCAGGCAGCCGCTGCGCCAGATCGAAAAGATCGTCAGCGGCATGTTTCGCCGCAAGACCAACTTCGAGGACCTGCAAAGCATGGTGATCGACTGCGTGGCCGACGAGATGGCGTCGCACGCCATTTCCGGCGACCGGCGCAAGATTGAGGACTGGCCCCGGGGCTACAAAGCCTATGCTGCCGTCATGGCGCTCGAGCCCAGGATGCAAGCGGCTGAACTCGCCGAAAGCCAGTTGCAGGCGGCCGAACTGGCGCTGGGCGACATTGGCGCTAAGTACCGCAGCTTGGGCCTGCATTTGGACGAGCAAGCCAATCAAGCATCCAAAGCCATGCGCCAAGTCGAGGAACAGGCGCAGGAAGAGGAAAAAGGATTTCAGCAGCAGCGCCAGCAAATCACCGCCGAGAAAGCTACCACGCAGCGCCAGGCCGAATTCGCCGAGCAGCAGGCAAGCGAGCTTCAGCGTCAAGCGCAAGCTTATGCGCAAGAAGGCATCGAAGCGCTGGACGCGCGGGTGCGCCAGGCGCCGGCGCTGCGTAGCGAGCGGCCGCTTCTGGAAACCCGGCGCCAGGCCTTGCTTGGCGCGCAGTCGGACATCGCCGGGCGCTACGAGCGGCTCAAGCAGATCGAAAAGGACGCGCACAACGGCTTTCGCGACGCCGAGCAAGCCCGCCGAAACCAAGCCACGAAGGCGTGCGAGCTCGATCTGGCCGAACTGGCAACAGCGCAGGATGCGGCCGAGCAGCTGATTCAATCGGAATTGGCAGCAGCGCGCGCGCCGCTGGACCAGGCCGTCCAGACCGCCAACAGCGAGCACGGCCGCTGCCAAAGCGGCGTGGAGCATCCCGCGCCCGATGCCGCCATCGCCACCCTGGTCGAGTGCAAGCGCGATGCGCTGGACGCGGCGCGGCAAGCCGCCAGCGTGGTCGACGAGCAGCGCCGGGCACTAGACGATCTTCAGCGCAAGGCGCTGCAAGCGTTCCTGGACCGCGAAAGCGACGTGTCCGCAGCCAGCCGGCAGCTTGACAAGGCACAAGCCGAACTCGACGCCAAGCGCCTGGAACTGGCACCGCCCGAAGGCACGCTGCTGCACTTCCTGCGCCAGGAGCACCCGCGCTGGTCGCTGGACATCGCCAAGGTCCTGCGCGGCGATATGCTCGGACGCACCGACCTGGCGCCAGCACTGAACGAGCCCGAGGGCACGCTGTACGGCTTGTCGCTCAATCTCGAGCGCCTGGACGCCCATCCTGCCTCCGATGTACGCAGCGCAGAGCTCGATGTCGAGCGGGGGCAAACGCGTGTGAAGGAAGCAAGCCAGGTGCTCGGGCAAGCCCGCGCCCGCCTGGCCCAGGCGAACGACACACGCATTGCAGCCGAGAAGGCCTGCCAGCTGCACCAGCAGCACACGCAAAAGGCCAAAAATCAGGCGCAGTCGGCAGCGGCCGAACTGGAAGAAGCCAAAAGGCAGCTGGAGGTGAGCCGGGCAGAAGCACTGGCGGCAGCCCGGCAGCGCCTGGACAGCGCCAGGCTGTCTCTGGACAATGCCCGGCAAGCGCTCAGGCGGTTTGACGAGGCGACTAGCGCCGAAGCCGCCAAGGTGCGCACCCTGCATGCGCAACAGCGCCAAGCGCGCCAGCTGCAGCGCGATGCCAAGGTCCAGCGGATCGATGCGGCCGTGGCCCGCCAGGAAGCCGAGCTGGCCCAAAAACTAGCAGGGTATGACAGCGAGCGAGATGAAGCGCTTATGGCCAACGGGGTCGACCCGGCCAGGCTCGCCGCCATTGACCGCGAGATCGATCGGATCCAGACCGAACTGAGCGCCATTGGCATCTTTATCGAGCGCGTGCAGGAATGGCGCTTTTGGAAAGAGCATCAGTGGCCTGCGCTGCAAGAGCGCTTGGACGAAGCGGCCCAGGCACGGCAAGCCGAGCAGCAGCGCATTGCCACCATTGCCCGGATCGACAGCCAGTGGACAACCCGCAGCCATCAGTTGCAGCAAGAGATCGGGCAATTCAGGGCAACCCTTGCGAGCAGTGCCGAGCAGCGCAGGCTCGTGCAAGGGCGCCTGGACAGCCTGCAGGGCTACCCCGAGGTGTGCGTTTCGGCCTACGACGCGTCCTGGACGTTCGATGCCTTGTGCGGGCTGGCGAACCAATACGTCCAGGACACCGTGCGCCTGGGCGGCAGCATCCGCCGCACGATCTCCGACGTGGCCTTGGGCTTTCGACTGCACCAGGGCACGCCGCCCGAGCAGTATTTGCAGTCGGCACTTAGCACGCTGTCGCCCGCGCCCAGCCGGGAATGGCTGGCGCCACTCAAGGCCTGGTTTGCCACGGCGCACCATGAATACCGGCGCATCCTCCTGATGCAGGCCGTGAGCATTGCCAGCGAAGTCAATGCGTTTCACCGCACGATGGAAGAATTTCACCGCCGCGTCCAGCAGTTCAACCGCGAGCTGCAAGAGCACCTCGACACCAGCCTGGCCTTCGAATCCATTTCCAAAATCAGCGTCGAGGTGGTCTCGACCATCCGCGAGCTCCAATACTGGCCGGCGATTTGCGAAATGGCCGAGGCCCACCGCGCCTGGGCGGGCAGCAGCACGACTGCCTTGCCGCCGCCAGAGTTTGCCCAGACCATTGAGAGGCTGCTCGAGCACTGGGAGGTCAAGACCGGCATCCGCGCCGACCTCAAGGGCCTGATCCGCATCCAGGGCGAGGTCACCGAAAACGGCAACCGCCGCGTCTTCAAACGGGCCTCAGACCTGGAGGCCGTCTCATCGAACGGGCTGTCGTACCTGGTGCTGGCAACCATTTTTGTGGCCTTCATCAACCGCATTCGCCGCAATGCCCAGGTCAACATCATCTGGGCGCTCGATGAACTCAAGGACTTGGATGGCGGCAATGTCGTCGGCCTGATCGAGCTGCTCAAGCGCAACAACATCACGCTAGTGTGCGCCTTTCCCGACCCGGACCCGGACACGATGGCGCTGTTCCGGCACCGCTTCACGGTCGAGCCCGATCGGCGCCTGGCCGAAGTGCGGGTGGCGTTCGGTGAATTTGGCGCGCCCGATACCCTGGAGGCATCAGACGCCGATCACGCAGCCGATGCGCTGGAGGTGGACCATGTTTGAGCGGGTGGTGCAGTCGCTGCTGTCGGGCCAGTTCGTCTGCCCGGTCTCGGACCATGAAGGCTTTTCCTTCCTGAGCGAAGCGGGCAGCCACCAGGCGGTCAATGCCTACCTGGGAAAAATCGGGCTGCACCTGGCCGCCACGCGCCACGGCGGCGCCTATTTTGCCGCCCACAACGCCATCGGCGGGCCCGAGCGCAAGGCGGCCCGGGAGGTGTTCACCGACATCAAGCAAACGCTCAGGCCCCTGGTGAGCTTTCTCGACCTGGTCATGCGCGCCATGCAAAGCGACGACCTGCTAGCCGTGGGCACGCCGATCGAGGTCAACAAGCTCATGGCGGCGATCGACGCCAACCCGAGCTTTCGAAGCGACCTGCAAACACTCGCTGGCCAGCTCAAGGTCCAGGCCGACGGCACCGACCGTACGCGGCTGGACAAGGTGCTCAAGAGCTTTCACGAAAAGGGCTACCTGTTGCTCTCCAACCCCGAGCGCGAGATCTACCAGGTCACTGGCAAGATCGAGTTCATCCAGGAGGCGATCGAATTCCTGATGGAGCATGACGCCATCCGGGATGACAGTGATGGCAGTGGCGGCTCAGAAGGTGGCAGCGGCGATGGCAGCCACCAGGGCCGCAGCGCGCAAGAGGCGCTGCTGTGAGCCAAAGCGTCGCGAGCATCGTGGCCTACCTCGAGCTGCTCCATGCCAACCGGCACCTGGTCGCCGCGGCCTACAGCCATGGTGGCGTGGCGCTGGACGAGGACAACCAGCGCAGGGTCCGCCAGCTGCAGCAGCAGCGGGTGCTGGTGCCCTACCTGCAGGACGATTTCCGGCTCAGTCCAAGCCTGGGCCGCCACCTCGACGAGGTGTTCCAGCGCCAGCGCAGCTATGCGGTGGGCGCCAACTTTGGCGAACTGGTCCACCGCCTGGAGCAGCTGCTCGGAGAGTACGTCAGCGCCAGCCATGAAGGCCGGTTGGAGGACCAAGGCGAGTATCAGTCGGAGTTTGACATCGGGGTGTTCGAGCTCGCGGCCCTGGTGGGCGATGAACTCCTCGGCTTGCGCGTTATCACGGAAAACCAGTTTGCCAACGTCAGCACGCTGGCCGAGAAACGGCGGCAAAACGAGTTTTACCTGGGCCGCGCCGAGAGAATCGGCGAGACGCTGGCGCTGCTCGAAGGCGAAAGCCTGCTCGGGACTCTGGCGGGCGCATCCATGCTCAAGCCCTTGCTGGAGGTCTTTCGGCACCAGGTGCTCAACCGCCTGCCGCAGTGGCGGGCCACCCACATGGACATCACGGCCGTGCTCAAGGCCTATTTGTACCGACTGCGCCAGGTCGAGCCCAATGCCCGGCGCATCCGCGCCTTCGCACACTTCCTGAGAAAAACCCCCGACTACCAGCCGCCCGAAGCCGAAAGCCTGCAGGCGCTGCCGGCTTGGTCGTCGCGCTTTGCCGGGCTGCGCCTGAAAGTTCACCCCGACCTGGCGTTGTCCAGCACCCGAGAGGCGCTCGCGGACACGGCCAAAAGCATTGCCTCGGCGAAAATCAGCATCGCCCGGCAGCGCCTGGCAGGACGCCTGCTCGAGGGCGGACTTGACAAACCTGTGCGCTTTATCAGCCCCAAACCGGTGCAGCTGGCCTTTGGCCGCTACTTGCTTGAGGCCAGTGCGGCGGCGATGCCCTTGTCGGCGGTCGGCTGGAAGCGCCAGCAGCGCGATTTGGGCAGTCTGGACGAGGACGCCTGGCTGCTCTACGCCCTGCACGCGGTGGACCTGTTGGGAAATAGACTCCAGGGGCGCGGACACCGCCTGCAGGTGGAGCGGCGCCAAGCGCCTGCCAGCCACGCGCGCTCGGGCAACCTGGTGGTGACGGACCTGGCGGTATGGAAAAAGGATTGATTCTGAGCTTGCTGCGGGTGTACCACAGCGACAAGCCACGGCAGGCAGCGACGGTGAGCCTCACGCAGTTCGTGGACGACTACAACATCGGCCAGCGCGTGGGCGCCTCCTTGGCGTTCTCGGCGGCCGACCGGGAGGCGATCGGCCAGTTGCTGCTGAGCGCCGAAGGCATCGATGCGGCAACGACCCAGCCCGGACAGTGGAATGGCCTGAGCCGAACGGCCAGCTTGGCGCATGGCGGCAACGAGAAGATGACGGATGCTGCTGTGCGGCGGGATCGGGTGGCCATCAAGGCTTTGCCCGCTAGAAGCCTACTGCTGGACGGGCAGCGCATCGCGCTGCCCCTGGGCGCCAACCTGGACCTGGCCTGGCCCTGGGTGGCGGCGCATTGCGGGCACACGTCTGCCTTGTTGGTGGAGAACTGGGAAGCGTTCGAGGCCGTGCACCAGGTCACGTTCGATCTGTCCCGCGCCGGGGACAACCCGCTGGTGGTATTCCGGGGAAGTCCGGTCTACCGGCCAGACCATGCGCTGGCCCTGCTGGAGGCGTTAAGGCTGCCGGTGTTTGCCTTGGTGGACTACGACCCGGCCGGCTTGGCCATTGCCCAGGGCCTGCCGCATTTCGCCGGGCTGATGGCGCCGCCCCTGGCAGAACTCGAGAATGGCTTGAGAGCCTGTACCAACCACGCCCGCTACCGCAGCCAGCTCGCCCAGACGCAAGCCATGCTCGATAGTGCGGCGCATCCGGAAATTGCGGCTAGCTGGAAGGTGCTGCAGGCGCACGGAAAGGCCCTGCCGCAGGAGTATTTTTTGATGCCGAAGGCCGGCTGACGCCGAGTTCAGAGTCTATGCGCCGTACGTGTTGCGCTGCTCGCGCGCATGAGTTGGCGATGCAATCGGTTTACCGTATTGCGTTGTGGCGCCGCTTACCGGGTAAATGTCAAGTCGGCTGTCAGATCTCAGGCGCAACGGGGCCAACCTAGCGTTCACGGTGGCTGTCAAGGAAGTCTGGCTTGAAGTGAAGTGAAGTGAAGTGAGTCAAGCTACTTTTTGCGTGTGTTTCGAAGCTGCTTGATGTGTGAGGTTTCTGGGTTGAGGTGAACGGGGCCTGGGTAATGCACCAGCGTGGTGAAGTCCCGAATGACGTCCCCCGTTTTTCAAACAGTTCTAAACTGGAGTTGGGCGGTTTTTTGGTCATCCCCCAGCAATTAGGGGCAACCCGGAGAAAATCAGCCCTGAGTTGATAACACCCTCTAAGCTATCCTTCGCTATCAGGCAGGTCTGAAACGTGCATATCGATGGCCTTAAGTAGCTCTTCTGAATCTTTTTCGCACCTTTGACCTACCATGCGCGCTACGAGTTCTCGCTCGATAAAGTACTGATAGAGCTCTACTAATCGATGAAGTGAAGCATTATTTAACTTCAGCGTATCCGTAGCAATTCCATTTGACTCCATACGCCCTCGCACGAGGTGAAGTATCAAATACATAGCACTTGACAAATGAACTTTTTTGGTCTGTTCCGAAGATTGAAAGAGCTCAATTACGCGCAGATCGCGACCAATTTGATGAAGAATTGGGTTAGCCAGTGAAGTGGGCATGGCTGCTTCATAACTTTTGTCAGCAATGTGTCTTGAAAGTTCTTCAAGGTTGGTAGCTGGAATGTTGCTCATAAATTAAGCCTTTTATTTGTAGGACGACTCGTAATGCTACTCTAAGTCTGTAGACTTAAAAGCATCATAAATTGAAGCTACGGATCCATGAGGGATCACAAAGCGACAATTGAATCAGCTAGACATCGGCTCGCCAGACATCTTCGCGCACTTCGTGCTGCAAAGGGACTTTCGCAGGAAGCTTTGGCAGATCTTGCCGAGCTTCATAGAACATATGTCGGCTCGATTGAGCGGCGGGAAAGAAGTGTGTCGCTCGACAATATCGAGCGCTTGGCTATGGCGCTGACGGTTGATATCAGCGAACTGCTCAAGCCATAGCAATTTCACAGCAGTACGGATTTTCGTTGTTCCGGGCCGAAAAACTTCAGGTAATACCACCTGACTCAGTAAAAATAACGCCCGTCTTTGCTTCAGGAAGCCGCGCCCAAAACGCGTTACCGCAGTCGGCCCGATGCTATGGCATCGATCGCAGCTATTAACAGCTGCAGGCTGCACCTGGCACGCGGCCCAGCAAGGGCTGCACGGTTTCGCCGCACAAAATCGGTGGTAATTCAGTATCGAGGAAAACTAGCCTGGTCTTCTCTCACCTCGACAGCCAACAAGAAGCACGGCTAGGAGTCTGGGCGCCAGAAGGATTTCAGCAAACCCGTCTTTTGCCATAAATCACCCAAAGTTCGCTGGGCTACGGTGAACGTGTCTGTCAACGGGAATGCGGGTGGTGATGTGAGCGGCATTGAGCACCTGCAAAGAGCGTCTGCTGTGCGTATTCGCGGCGCTCTTGCCTTAACTACCCTGCATCGCCCCCATTCTGCGCAAGTTGAGCGCCAGGCAAACGAGCTTGAACTCGGCTTTTACCTTCGCCAAGCCCCGCATACTGAACTGGCGAAACCCCAGAACGTTCTTGATCCAGCCGTTGGGCGGCTCGGCAATCCACTTGCGTTTGCGGTAGTCTTGCTTGGCCTGCTCGGTCTCGAACTTGGCGGCCATCGCCACCGTGTGCGGGTGACGCGACACTAGCTTGACAGCCGCCGCTGTTCGGCTCACTGAAGGTCGAGCGCTTGCACGGGCAACGCTTCGTGACCCGGCGCCAGGCCAAGGATGAAACCATCGCGTGGCTGCTCTGGTACAACAAAGCCCGGCTGCATTCAACGCTGGCTTACGTCAGCCCGATGCAGTTCGAAAGCGAATGGCTTGCAAGGCAAGCCAACTCATGAGCTCGGTTATGGGATACGCAATCCAGGGGTAAGGTCACTGGCAAGTACGGGCGACATGGATATTCTGGCGGGCCTGTTAGGGCATTCCAATATTGAGTGCAGCCAGCGCTACGCGGACGTGCAGCCCAGTGTTCTGTACGCGATGTTTGCAGACGCTATTTAGTTGACCGATAACTGGATAACGGTTAATATATGTAATGTCAATCCAATCATTTAGTTGTTCCGACACGCAGGCGCTATTTACCGCAGGCAAGTCTGCGCGATTCGTCAACATCAAGAAGGTGGCCGAGCGTAAATTGGCTCAACTGGATGCTGCGCCATCGATTGCATTCATGGGTTCGCCGCCAGGTAACGATCTAAAAGAGTATGACGGAGCTTGGCATGTGCGGATAAATGGGCAATGGCGATTGATATTTAAATGGGGCGAGAGCGGTCCGTTTGATGTGCGGATAGATGACCCTCATTGAGAACAAATTTGAAGGAGCTAAATCATGTTTAAGAATGGAATGCGGCCAGTACACCCTGGCGAAGTTCTTCAAGAGGACTACCTAAAGCCCTTGGGACTCAGCGTTAATGCGCTTGCGAAGGCGTTGGGCGTTCCCACGTCGCGCATGAACGACATTGTGAAAGAGCATCGTGGGGTTTCAGCAGATACGGCGTTGCGCCTTGAGCGTTACTTTGGTTCGGATGCGCAGGGTTGGTTAAACATGCAAACTGCTTATGACCTCAAGATAGCTCAGAAGGTTAGTGCGAAGACCATTGCCAAGGCCATTGTGCCCATGGCACTTGCTGCATGAGCACACAAAAGGACTACTTGCAAGCCACCAAAAAGGCTTTGAGGGCGAAGACATGGGATGCCCTGGCAGAGATGGCGGGTGTGGCCCCGCGTGCGCTTAAAACGTACCGGATGCCCGATGACTCTGGTGAGTACCGGGGGATGCCAAACCCCGTGAAAAAGGTGTTTGATTTGTTGCTTGAAAAGAATTCAAAAAAGAATGTCGAGTAGCGCGTACAATAGTACGCAATGCGTACTATTGTACGCGCAGGTGAACACACTATTTCAAGGAAAAAAGCGTGAAGAAAATTCTTGTTGCCGCATTCAAAAGTGATGAGTTTGAGCACCATCTGAAAAATGTGATCGCTGTCAATGACAAGTGCGCAGTTGAGGACATTACGGATACCACCATCATCCACGAAGCGAAGTACGTGCTGTCCAAGTTTGTTGATGGATCAGAGGGTTTTGAGCAGCATGAAGAATGGTGCGGTGAACACGGTCCAGTGCAGCAGAAGCGGGCGAAAAAAAACGTGACGGCCATCAAAAAATTCCTGGAAAAGCATGTCCTGGTGGCAGTCGCCGCTTAACAAGGAAAGCATCGTGCAAAGTATCAACGCAACACCGCAGGCTGATATTCCGATGACTGGGCTAAGCGCCTACATTGGAGATTTGGCCAAGCGACATGGCATTGCGTATGTGAAGACCGGCAGCAGTGCTTTGGCTGAGGTGATAACGCGTTTGGCTGGCGACGATGTAAAGCCTGACGAAACTGAGAGGCTCGTCATCGCACTACGCCGCGCAAACGTCATCAATGGCCGGATCATGGTGACGCTTCTCGGGCGTTACTTTGATGAGACGCGCAATGTTTGACCCTTTCAATGATTTAGACACGGAGGGGTATCTCCGTAACGTCCGAAAAGACAAGGACGCACGGGACATCAAGCGCTTCGAGCATGACTTGTTTGAAGCCAATATTGATGCTGCATTTGCTCATCTGGCGTCAAGTGAAAAACTGACGTACAAGGACTTCCTTGCTGTCCATCGCATCTTGTTCGCCGACTATTACCCGTGGGCTGGGCAGGATAGATTGATGACGCTTCCGAACAGTGCAGTCAAGAAGGGTGACGTGCTTTTCTCGCATCCGCAATCGTCTCGGCTGGCTGTGGAGCATGGTCTGAGTCTGGGACAAGACGCGGCATCGATGGCTCAAAAGCCTGGCGAGATTATGGGCTTGTTTGCTTATGGGCACCCGTTTCTGGATGGCAATGGTCGAACAATGCTGCCCGTTCATATCGAGTTATGTCACAGGGCAGGTTTCTCTATCGCTTGGCAAAAAACGAACACGGTTGATTATCTCGGCGCTCTTAGTAAAGAAATCGAGACGCCTGGTCAAGGTTTTCTTGACGCCTACTTGTTGCAGTTCAAGGTAAGCGGTTGGGCATCCCATCTTGAAGGACTGCGAATAGGTTGAGATAGTGTGCGCGATGAACATCATGCACACCATGGCGAGCCCGACTCGCACCACTGAGGTTGCCCCTGTAAAACGTAGTTCTTAGCTCTTGTATAAATTGGACAAGGAGTTAAGAAATGGCAAGTGATCAAACGCGTGGAAAGTACACCTCGGAATTCAAGTTTGAAGCTGTCCGGCAGGTCAAGGCTGGGCAGGCAATCTCGGTGGTGTCGAAGGTTTTGAATATCCCAAAGGCCAGTCTGAGCAACTGGGTGCGTCAGGACAGGCGGGGAACTTTGAGCGGTGCCGGCGATAAACCCATTGGTAATAGCCCGGCGAATACCGTTCTTGCTGAAATTTGAAGTGGCGCCCAAGATCGCGGCAGTTGCACTCCATTGGTGGTGTGCACTCAAGCCTGTGAAGTGGACACCATGCAAGAGTCGAATTCATCGCCCGTCATCGCCACAAAACCCCCCTGTGTCAGACTAGTTGCCGCTCCCCCGTGATTGCGGATGATCCGCATTGGAGCGCTATTTATGACAACAAATCGACATTCAACTGAATT
>NZ_JADOVG010000031.1 GCF_015752205.1 Polaromonas sp. CG_9.7 | reverse complement strand
TCTCTTCGTTTCCATAGTGCCCACTTGTTTGTTTCGTGGACACTATGTTTGACCGCTTTCTTCCCAGTCTCAAGATGGCATGGCTGGCCGCTTACGAAATTACGGCAATGTAGCTGACAGTTGGGCTACTGGCGCCAATGTCAGGTATCGGGCGAGCCATTGGATTTCCAGTAGTCCCGCTTTCGCCGCTCAGGAGCCGGTAAGCTGGTAAAAGTGGTTTCCGGGTTCCAAGGTCAGCTTTTTGATCTCTAGGGCAGAAATCGAATGGCAACTTTAGTCAAACGCGAGCATCCGCTTTGGGCACGCTTCTGACCGCCATGAACGACGGCTAACTGGCAAGCCAAACCGTGTAATTGAACCTCTAAGAAGCAGCCGGTGGCCAGTACCCGCAAACGCTGCATTTCTGACGGTCAATGCGCCAAGCCAACGATGAAGCGATCGCGTAGCTGCTCTGGTACAACAAAGCCCGGCTGCATTTTTCTCTAGTTTATGTTGGTCCAGTGCAGTTCAAGCCAACATGGCTTGCGGCTCTGCCCAATCAAGCCTCTGCTCGATTTCGGGCATGAGATACGGATTCCAGGCGCAAGGTCAGCGCCGCATGAACTGTTGGCCAAGATCCCTTACTAGTGCAGATCCGCGTCTTGGCCTTGGGTGTTGACACGACTTGCCCACCGGGCGTTATCTTTTGCCTGTAAGTGCAGGCTCAGACGCTGCACTCCAGGTTATATGGGTTCACAGGGCCTGCCTTATCTGGAAGACCGCGTGCATTGGCCAGTGCCGCCCCGTGTCCTCGCCCAGCGAACACTCACTAATCAGTTAACCCTGTCGGCATTGTTTGTCCACGTACTGGAGGGCATCCGGCAGTGCGTCACGGAACACCAACCATTCATGGTCGCCATCGATCACACGCAACTCCACCTGCTTAGGCTGGATCTGATGGAGGCGCCAAAACAGATTGGCTGACATGGGTGCAATACCCAGGTAATCGTGGTCTCCAGAGACTATCCACATAGGAACCCGTCGGGCACCCGCCTTGTATCCGTCCAGCGCTGCCGCGTAATTGAGTGACTTCCAAGTATCCGCATCAAACTGGCCATTGCGTACAAACTGTGGTGTGCGCCGCGCCGCAGAGGTCTCGGGCGGTAATGGGTCGTAGATGGCCGGACTGATGATGGCTGCACCGCAAAACTGCTCCGGGTTGCGAAGCGAGAGGTTCAGCGCGCCATAGCCGCCCATGGAGAGCCCGCCAATGGCACGGCCGCTGCGCTCAGTTTGGACCCGGTAGCGGGATTCCACGTACGGCAGTAGATCTTTCATGATGGCGGTGCCCGCCTTGTCGGCTACACCATCAGCCCACCACGATGCTGGACCCGCTGTGGGCATCACTACCACAGACGGGCGGATCTGGCCTCGTTTGATGAGTCCATCCAACGACTCAACCGCACCGCCCTTGGTTCTCCATTCATTCTCGTCACCACCAGCACCGTGCAACAGGTAAATTACAGGGTAGGCCGTGGCGCTACCCGGCTTGTAGCCGTCGGGAAGATACACGGTGAACTTAATGTCCCTGCCTAACACTGGTGAAGGTGCTGCGTCAGAATATACATCTCCTGCCTGCGCTGGAGTGACCAGAGCCATGGCTAATGCTAAGGCTGCCGTCAGTCGTTGGAAACTCTGAATTTGGGGGAAAGGCATGTCTGTCTCCTTGTCGATTATTGAGCCAACACCGGTATAAAGTTGGCTCGCGCATTATTGGCTTGCGAGGAACGTGGCTGAGTACCGCATGTGACAGGCACGCGTCAACATCATGGACGAGGTGAGAAAGCCACCCGTCTCATACCAAGTGATTCCGCGATAGTCCAGAATGAAGGCCCGCACCGCTCGTAATAATTATTCGGTTTCGACAAATCTATGCAGCACGAGCGGGGGGTTAAAAAACGACTACATACTCCGGGCCATCAGGTTTAACCAACTCCACAGAGCGACCATTCACAGTATTTTCCATTGACAACGGGCCCATTTATCCAAGCGAAGCTTAACGCGGTGAATAGCCTTATTGGTAGCCATACTGATGTTATGGAAACTATACCGGTATAGCTGACGTCGCCACTTTCTTCACCTCCACCTGTTATTTCATGAAAGAAGTAATCTTTAATGGTCACGAGCTAGCCAATAAACCTGGGTCAAAAACATTCAAAATTTTCGCCACGAACGACTTTTGTGCGCACGGACACTGGGCAACCAGAAAGCTGCCAGTCGTGAAAGGCAGCAAACGCTGGTGAGCAGTCATCGACATCGGTGCGGTGACTGGCTGCTTTAAGTCGTAAATGGATCTTCGCGGTAAAGGTACAAGAAGGCGAGATGCCCGTTTGGCAACCGCATCCGGTTCTGCGAACCGTCCACCGCCTGAGCCTTGGCACGCGGGTCGTTCAGCGCCAGGCCACAGCGCCGAACAGTCCTGCGGGCACGTCAAGCGCCATCAGGCGGCAGCCTTCAAGCCTTTGCGCCAGCGCCGGGCACCACTCCTGCAGCCCAATTCCCAAACATTTCAGGCCGGCTTCCAGGCGCGTCCATTCGCAGGCAAAGGCTTGCGGCTGGTCGGGCTCGGGCTGGCTGGCAATGCGGTGCCAGGCCTGCGGGCCGAGGTAGTCGCGGGCCACGGCTTGCCAGTCGAAGGCCGGTGCGATGCGCATGATGTCAATGCCCACCGGACCGCCTTGGCGAATGGCCGCCACCGAAAAGCCGGCTTCGTGGCTGGCGGACAGGCCGATGGCGCTTATGGTGTGGCCGGGCAGCGCGACGCGCAGCGCCTGGCCGGGAACGGACAGCAAGGTGACCGCTTCGGGTGCGCAGTCCAGCTGCAGGCCGAGCACTTCGCGCAGCGCGCCGCGAATTTGTGTCCGGGCCGTGTCGCGAAGTGGGCTGTGGGGCGTTTCCACGCTGATCACCAGCAGTTCTGCACCGACGCCCGAAGCAATGTTTAGCCGGTGGCGCGAGGCGGGCCAAGGATGGACAGCGACCCGCGCTTGAGGCATCCTGAGCAGCGGCTTTACAGGCGCGCTGGCGCTGCCGGGCAGCCGCGCCAGGCCGTGGCCGCCGGAATGAATTCGCCCTTCATCACCAGCGTCAGCGCGCCGAGCTTGGCGTTGTCGCCGACCACGGCGCTGTACAGCACGGCGCTGCGCGGCCCCATGTAGACGCGGCGGCCGATGGTGACGTGGTCGATCTTCATGATCCGGTCTTCGAACAAATGGGTTTGCGGGCAGGCCAGGGCGTTGAGCTCGCTGTACTCGCCAATCGTCACGCAGTCGAATTCGGTGATGTCGGTGGTGTCCAGGTACACGCCGCGCCCGATGCGGCTGCCCAGCAGGTTCAGCGCGACCGGCAGCCACGGCGTGCCGCGCAGGTAACGCATGAAATTGGGCACGGCGATGCCTTCGTACAGGTTGGTGACGGCCTCCGACAGCCAGACGAAGGGCGTCCACATCGGCACGCTGCATTTCTGGTAGCGGCGCAGCAGCCCCCACTTGAGCGCCGCCACGAAAACAAAGGTGCCGATGCCATACGCCAGGCCGGCCAGGGTCAGGTCGGCCACCACCTCGCCCCAGCGGCCCACGGCGGCCAGCGGCATCACGTCGAGCACGACGGTGTAGCCGACGGCGATGACAAACGCATGCGGCGCGACGATGCGAAACGCCTCCACCGTGCCGCGCCCGATGCGGCGCAGCACCGACGGCCTGAATGTCAGGTGTTCGGCAAAGCCGCGCACTTCTTCACGCGCCGGCAGGTTGATGGGCGGCGAGCCGAGCCAGGTGTCGCCGTTGCGCATGGCGTCGTTGCCCGGCACGGTCGAATGCACGCCGATCAGCACGTTTTCCGGCAGCGTCGTGCCGTCGGGAATGTAGGCGCCGTTGCCGACAAAGCTGCGTCGCGAGATGACCGTGGGCTTCATGGTCATCCAGCCGCCATCGATTTTTTCGTCGCCCAGCATCACCGCGTCGGCAATGAAGGTGTCTTCGCCCAGCGTGAGCATGTCGGGCACCAGGCCGAGCGCGGTTGAAATTTCCGCGCCCCGGCCGACCTTGGCGCCCAGCAGCCGGTACCAGAACGGCGCATACACCGTGGCATATACGCCATGCAGCACGCTCAAGGAAGATTCCTGGATCTGGTTGACCAGCCATTTGGCGCAGTATTTGTTGCTGTGCACCGGCCAGCTGCCGGGCTTCATGCGTGGCAGCACGCCCCAGCGAATCGCCGCCGACAGCAGGGCGGTCAGCACGATCAGCACCGCTGTGGCCGGGAAGGCCAGCACGAAATACTTGGCCAGCTGAAAGGGAATCTCGCTGTTGGGCACCGGCCCGAAGTTCTCGGAGTTGTCGATCCAGTCGATCAGCATGAAGCTGGGAAACACCGGCAAGAAGAACAGCGTCGTGATCAGCAGCGCGCCACACACGAAGTACACCGCCTCGGTGGCCAGCCGGGTTCTGGACACCGGAAGCCGCGCCGGGTTGGACGCCTTGTCGAACGCGCCGACATCGCGCGCCGGCGAGCCGCTCCAGGTGCGCCCGGCCGGCACGACCATGCCGTCGCTCAGCGCGGTTTGACCTTCCAGGTGGCCGAAAGCGCCAACCGACGTGTTCCCTTCCAGGATGGCATACGAGCCGACACCGGCATCCGCGCCGATGGCGATGGCGCCCAGGCGCAACTCGCCGTGCTCGACGCGCGCATTCTCGAAATTGACCGCATTGCCGATGCTGGCGTCGTCGCCAATCACCAACAGGTCGGGCGCGCGCAGGGTGATCGAGCCGATCATCACGTCGCGCCCGATGCGTGCGCCCAGGGCGCGCAGCCACCATGCATACAGTGACGAGCCGCTGAGCATGTACGTCGGCGCTGACTCGACCAGCCGGTCGGCCAGCCACCAGCGGTAATACGTCAGCCCCCACAGCGGATAGCGGCCCGCTTTCAGGCGCCCGGCGACCAGCCATTTGCCGGCAATCGCCAGCGCAAAGCCCAGCAGCGTGGCAATCAGGTAGGCGCCCGTTGCGGCGGCAATGGCCAGCGCCAGCGAATCGCCTGGCTCGCCGGTGAAGAAATGGTAAGCAAAGAACGGCGCCAGCCATTGGCTCATGTGCAGCGTTACCAGCGCCGGAATGGCGGCGGCCTGCGCCGCGCCGCAGCGCCAGCGCTTCCACGCGGACGGCGGCGTCCAGCGGGTATCGACCGGCGGCGGCGCGTCATGCGCTTGCGCCAGCCCTTCGGCAATGCCCCCGACGGTGCGGCGCTGGTAGATGTCGCGCACCGTCACATGCGCAAAACGCGCATCGGCGCGCAACGCGGACGCCAGGCGGGCGGCAAACAGCGAATGGCCGCCTAGGTCGGAAAAAAAGTCGGCGCTGCGGCGGATCGGCTGGCCGGGAAACAACCGCGACAAGGCGGCGAACAGCGCGTCTTCGGCCGGGTTCTCGGGCGTGTCGGAATCCGTGGCATCGCGTGCCACCAACGCCAGCGGACGTGCCTTCAAGTCCTTGCGGTCGATCTTGCCCGAGGTCAGACGCGGCATTTCCGGCAGCAGTTCAAAGTGGCCGGGCACCATGTACGGTGGCAGCACGGCGCTAAGCGCACTGCGCAGCACGGCGCTGGCGAGCGTCTGGCCGCTTTCCGCGACGATGAAGGCGATCAGCTGGTCGATGCCGTCCTCGGGGCGCAGCACCACGGCGACCGTGCCCACGCCGGCCTGCCGGGCCAGCACGGCTTCAATTTCACCCAGTTCAACGCGGAAACCGCGAATCTTCACCTGGTCGTCGGTGCGGCCCAGGCACTGCACGCAGCCGTCCGGGTCAATGCGGGCCAGGTCGCCGGTGCGGTAGAGCCGGGCCTGCTCGGCGCTGCTGGCCCACGGGTTGGCGAGGAATTTTTCGGCAGTCAGGTCGGCGCGGCCCAGGTAACCGGCGGCCACACCCGGGCCGGTGATGCACAGCTCGCCGACTTCGCCGCGTAGCAGCAGCTTCAAGCCGACTTCAACGTCGGTGCTGATGAGCAGCAAGCCGTAATTGGGCAGCGGCCGGCCAATGGTCACCGGCTCGCCCGGATGCAATTCGGCCAGGCTGGCCGACACCGTGGTTTCGGTCGGGCCGTAGGTGTTGAACACTTGGCGCCCCGGCCGCGCCCAGCGCGCCACCAGCGACTGCGGGCACATTTCGCCGCCCAGGTTGATCAGCCGCAGGCCGGGCACATCTTGCGCAAACAGCGCCAGCAGCGTCGGCACGGCGTGCAGCACGGTGATGCGGTGTTCGTCCAGCGCGCGCGGCAGTGCTTCGGGGTCAGAAGCTACTTCTTTGGGCGCAATCCACAGCGTGGCGCCGGCCAGGTAGCTGATCCAGATTTCCTCGAACGACATGTCAAAAGCGACTGAAAATCCCTGGTACACGCGGTCGGTGCTGGTCACGCCAAGCAGGGCGTTTTCGCTGCGCAGGAAATGGCAGATGCTGCCCTGGCTGATTTCAATGCCCTTGGGCTTGCCGGTCGAGCCCGAGGTATAGATGACATACGCCGGGTCCGACGGCTTGACGCCCTGACGACGGCGCAATGGCGCCCCGCCGGGGAGTGACAGCGCTTCGGCCGTCCACACCGCGCGGCCGCAATCTGCCAGGCGCGGCGCGAAGCCGGCGCAACTGACAATGCCCGGCGCATTCGCATCGTCCAGGCACACGGCAATGCGCTCGACCGGCGTGTCTGCATCCAACGGCAGCCAGGCGGCGCCGGTTTTGGCAATCGCCGCCTGCATCACCAGCAGGTCGATGCCGCGCGGCAGCCACAGGCCGACGATCTGCCCAGGGCGCACGCCGGCTTCGATCAGGTTTGATGCGACCTGGTCGGCTTGCGCATCGAGTTCGCGGTAGGTCAGTTGCCGTTCGCCGAAGATCAGTGCCGCGTGGTTCGGCAAGCGCGTGGCCGTGGCCTCCAGCAGGTCGGCCAGGACTTCTGCGCGAATCAGGTCGGGGCGAGGCGGCCCCAGCAAAATGTCGGGATGCGCAACGGAGTCGTCGGCGGGAAGCAGGTGAATCGGGGAAAGGTCGGCAGCGTCGAGAAGTGGAGTCGTTGTCATTGCAGGTCTTGTTTGTAGCCGATTCTGACAGACCGGATTGTCCGGGCGCGCCCAGGGGTCACCATGCGCATGAACGTCCAGTACACGGGTGTGATCCTCTCTCCTTGAGACCACAACACGCTGGCAACCGGTCGCCTTTCTGCCCAAAACGCCTGGGGCTTGGGCGCCGCTGTGGCGGGCGGCGGCCAGCCCGGTCGTCTCCACATGGCGGCGCGGAGATTGTCAATGGGTGAAAATCGATGCCTAGAAACAACTTGGCAAGGCCCGCGCGCCCGCCAATCTCATGGACCTTTCCCCAAGCTTGCCCGACGCCCTTCCCGCCATTGCGGAGGTTTCCATCGGCGGCGATGTTTTCCTGCTGCTGGCCTATGTGCTGCTGGCGCTGCTGTTTTCCTTCTTGTGCTCGATTGCCGAGGCGGCCCTGCTGAGCATCACGCCGTCCTACATCGCCGGGCTTAAACAGACCGAGCCGAAAAAGGCGGCGCTGCTTAAAAAGTTGAGGGAAGACAACATCGACCAGTCACTGGCGGCGATTCTGACGGTCAACACCATTGCCCACACCGTAGGCGCCATCGGCGCTGGCGCCAAAGCGACGGCGGTGTTTGGCAGTGCCTGGTTCGGCGTTTTTTCAGGTGTGATGACGCTGCTGATTTTGTTCCTGTCGGAAATTATTCCCAAGACACTGGGGGCGCTGCACTGGCGCCGTCTGGCTGGTTTCACCCTGGCTTACGTCAACCTGCTGGTCAAGGCGATGTACCCATTGATCGTGGTGTCGGAAAAGCTGACGCAGTGGATTTCGGGCGGCAAGAAGACGCAGGCCTTCAACCGCGACGAGTTTGTCGCCATGGCCGGCATCGGCCAGGAGCAGGGCCATATCAACGACCGTGAATCGAAGATCATCCGCAACCTGTTTTTGTTCAAGTCGGTCGATGCCACCGGCATCATGACGCCGCGCATCGTGGTGTCGGCGCTGAAAAAAGACATGTCGGTGCAGGACGCCCTGAAGGCACCGGGCAAGATGCCCTTTTCGCGCTTGCCCATCTACGACAAAGACCTCGACGGAATCGTCGGCTTCGTGCTGCGCGAGGACTTGCTGATTGCCCAGAACCAGGGGCACGGCGCGGTGAAGATAGACGAGTTTCGCCGCGAGATGCTCTCGGTGCCGTGCACCACGCCGCTGTCTCGGCTGCTGGAAACGCTGCTCGAAAAGCGTCAGCACATCGCCATCGTGGTGGGCGAATACGGCGAAACCAAGGGGCTGGTCACGCTGGAAGATGTGCTGGAAACCCTGCTCGGCATCGAAATTGTGGACGAGGGCGACAAGATCGAAGACATGCAGCAACTGGCGCGCCAGCTGTGGGCACGGCGCGCCGAACGGCTGGGCATTGCAGTCGAGCCAGCCTGAGCCGCGACGGGCCGCAGGCCTTGGTTCAGTTCAGTGCGATCCGCGCGTTGTTCTTGTAAACGTAGAGCGTGACGGCGGGTTGGGTCAACTCGCCGTTGGCGGTGAAGGCGATGTTGGCGGTCACGCCTTTGAACTGTGTCTTGCCGATGAAGGGCAGGTAGGTTTTCGGGTCCACCGAATTCGCGCGCTTCATGGCATCGACCAGCACGAAGGTCGCGTCATAGGCATACGGGCTGTAGATCTGGAACTGGCCAGGGAACTTGGCATCGTACTTTTTCTTCCATTCGGCGCCGCCCAGCATTTTCTGGATCGACGCGCCGCCGGTGGCGCAGGTCACATTGACGATGGTCGCGGCCTTGCTCGACAGTGCGGGCAGCTTTTCGGTGCACAGCGCATCGCCGCCGAAGAATTTCACATCGGTCAGGCCAAGCTGCGCCATCTGGCGCAGCATCGGGCCGGCCTGCGCATCGAGCCCGCCGAAGAACACCGCATCGGGCTTCTTGGCCTTGATGCCGGTCAGGATGGCCATGAAATCGGTGGCCTTGTCGGTGGTGAATTCCTCTGCCACCACCTCGATGCCTTTTTGTCTGGCCGTTTCCTTGAACACGTCCGCCAGGCCCTGGCCGTAGGCGGTGCGGTCGTCAATCACCGCGACTTTTTTGACCTTCAGCGCGTCGCTGGCAAAAATCGCCAGCGCGGCGCCAAGCGCGTTGTCATTGGCGATCAGGCGGAAGGTGGTCTTGTAGCCCGGTTTCGTCAGGTCCGGGTTCGTTGCCGACGCCGTGATGTTGGGAACGCCGCAGCGACTGTAGACCGTCGCTGCAGGAATCGACGTGCCTGACTGCAGGTGGCCGATCACGCCGGCCACCCTGGCGTCGCACAGCTTCTGGGCCACGGCGGTGGCCTGGCGCGGGTCGCCGGCATCGTCTTCGGCCATCAGCTCGAACTTGATCTTTTTGCCACCGATCACCAGGTTCTGGGTGTTCAATTCCTCAATCGCCAGACGCACGCCGTTTTCGGTGTCCTTGCCAATGTGTGCGATGCCGCCCGACGTGGGGCCGGCATGGGCAATCTTGACGGTTTGCATTTCCTGGGCCTGAACCATCGGGGCGGCCAGACAGAGGGCAGCGGCAGCAAGGGCGATACGGGAGCGTGTGTTCAGCAGACAAATGGCAGGCATGTCGAATCTTTCTGGCAAACGAAAAATTATAGGACGCCTGTTTTTACCCGCTGTCCGGGCCTGCCCCAGTGCAAGGCCAGTTCGTGTCCAATTGGCGCATGCACCCTACCGAATCCCATGACGCTATTGACCACCGCCTGACCGAGCTGGAAATCAAGTCCAGCTTCAATGAAGACCTGCTGGACCAGCTGAACCAGGTCGTCATCAGTCAGCAACAGCAAATCGACGCGCTGCTGCGCGAAGTCGAGCGGCTGCGCCAGCAGATGCCCGAAGCCGGCAGCGGCGTGTTCAGCCGCGCCGGCGACGACCTGCCGCCGCACTATTGAATGCCAAGCGGGTCATTGCGCCACAAATTAATGATAAAAAAGGCTGTTTGCGCAATATACACGGGCATTAGTAGCTATAAAAAAAATAGCTGACGGCTGCGTTTGATGGCAGGATGTAAAGAAAAGAAACATCCATAGACCATCCACTTGGATGGTTTTAAGATAGCGCCATGCCACCAAGAACCGCCAACACTGTCGTCGCTGCCAAGCCGGCCGACGAAAAAATCACCATCAATCTGGGCTACGTCGATCTGGGCCAGATCGACCTGCTGGTGCAGGAAGGCTTTTACGCCAACCGCACCGACCTGATCCGCACCGCCATTCGCAACCAGCTGGTCAACCATGCCGAGGTGGTCAGGCAGGTGGTGGCGCGCAAGACGCTGGTGCTCGGCATCCAGCATTTCACCGCCGACGGCCTGCGCGCCGTGCAGGCGTCGGGCGAAGCCTTGCAGATTCGTGTGCTGGGCCTGGCCACCATCGCGCTTGACGTCACCCCGGAACTGGCGCTGGCCGCCATAGATTCGGTGGTGGTGCTGGGCGCGCTGCATGCCAGTCCGGCCGTGAAGGCGGCGCTGGCCGGCCGCATCCGCTGATATTTCAACCCGTTCCCTGAACCCACCCGTTCCCTGAAGGAAAACACCATGAACGCTAACCTTGAACGCATCCTGTCCGAAGCCTCCCGCCTGGCGCAAGGCGCCATCCAAAAAGCCCTGGCGTCGGCCAGCCAGCACGCCGACAGCGGCGGCGAGCATCCGCTGCACCGGCTGGCCGCTGGCGCGAAAACCACCCCCAGCCCGATGAACAACCCGGCTTTCCAGAATTCGATGGCCGAAGCCACGCGGCTGATGCAGACCGGCAACCTGCAGGCCGCCACCGCCGCCATCCAGGCCGCACTGGGCGGCGCCGCTGTACCGGCCAGCGCGGCCGACGACCTGAACGTCATCGACGTGGAGGCGCATGAAGTCGGCCGGGCAGCACCAGCGCAAAAACCGTCCGAGCCGGCCGTCAAGCCCGGCCCGTCCGGCCAGTTCATCAGCGGCAGCCACACCGAAGGCACGGCCGGCAGCCGCGAGTACAAACTCTATATTCCGCCAGCGTCCTTCACCGAGCCATTGCCGCTGGTCGTGATGCTGCACGGCTGCACACAAAATCCGGACGACTTTGCCGCCGGCACGGGCATGAACGAAGCCGCCCTGAAGCGTGGGTTTTACGTGCTCTACCCGGCGCAGACGCAGCACGCCAATTCGTCGCGCTGCTGGAACTGGTTCAAGCACAACCATCAAAAGCGCGGCCGGGGCGAGCCGGCGCTGCTGGCCGGCATGACGCGTGACGTGATGAGCCGCTACAACATCGACCCGCAGCGCGTTTACGTGGCCGGCCTGTCTGCGGGCGGCGCCATGGCGGCGATTTTGGGCGACGCCTACCCCGACCTGTTTGCCGCCGTCGGTGTGCATTCGGGCCTGGCCACCGGGTCGGCGACCAATGTGCAGACCGCGCTCAGCGTGATGCAGACCGGCGCGCCGCCCAGCACCCGGACCACGGCCAGCCCGCCGACCATCGTCTTTCACGGCGACAGCGACGCGACCGTGAACCCGGTCAACGGCGAGCAGGTTCTGGCGGCCAGCGCCGGCGCCCACACGCCGCAAACCAGACGCGCCAAAAGCGCCAACGGCCGCGACTACACCCAGCGCAGCTACAAGGACGCCGGCGGTGACGTGGTGGCCGAACACTGGGCGGTGCACGGCGCCGGCCATGCCTGGTCGGGTGGCAACGCGCGGGGAACGTACACCGACGGCACCGGCCCGGATGCGTCCGAGGAAATGCTGCGCTTCTTCCTGATGAAGACCCTGCCCGCGAAGCATTGAGGGGCCGCATCGCCCAATGCCTGGGGCGCCACTCGCAAGACCCCGGTCTTATAGAATGGCGCCCCTTCCATTTTTGCCTGCCGGCCCCGCCATGAACATCACCGTCAACGAAGAATTGCTTGCCTACATCGACCCGCTGACGCCGGAAGAAAACGAAGCCCTGGAGCGCAGCCTGCTGGCCGAGGGTTGCCGCGACGCGCTGGTGCTGTGGGGCGACGTGCTGGTCGATGGCCACAACCGCCACCGCATCTGCACGCAGCACGGCATTGCCTTCAACACCGTGCAGAACACGCGCTTCACCTCCATCGACGATGTGCACCTGTGGATGATCGAGCAGCACCTGGGCCGGCGCAGCGTGTCCGATTTCCAGCGCGGCGTGCTGGCCCTGCGCCGCAAGGACATCCTGACCGCGCGGGTGCAGCCGGCAACTGCCGAAGCGTCCGGCTCCGAAGCCGCCCCGGCTGCCGGCATCCCCAAGCCCGAGCCGGTGCCGACGATGGGCGCCATCGCCAAGTCGGCGCGCATCAGCAACGCCACCATCAACCAGATTGAAAAGATCCAGAAATCCGCTGCGCCCGAACTGGTCGCGGCGGTGAAGTCAGGCACCATCTCGATCAACGCAGCGGCCACCGTGGCGTCGTTGCCGATGCACGCACAGGTGGCGGCGGTCGCCGGCGGCAAGAAAGAGCTTCAGCAAGCCGCCCGGCAGGTGCGCGAAAGCCAGGCCGTGGCCCGCACCGAGCCTGAAACCCCCGAAGGCGTGATCGCCCGGCTGCGCCAGACCATCACCGAACTCAGCGCCGAGAATGCGGCGCTCAAGGCCAGGCTGGCTGAACTGGCCGCCTGAAGCGGAACCATCAATGCATTGACCTGCATCAACCACGGCGGGATGAGTCACCTGCGCGGCAGGGATGCGCGATAGACTGATTTCACAAGCATTGTGATTCAGTCCTGTTTCCATTCAAGGAGCCCCCATGCCCGCCATGATGAAAGCCGCCGTGTTCGTCGAACCCGGCCGTATTGAAATTGCCGACAAGCGCATTCCTGACGTCGGCCCCAACGACGCGCTGGTGCGCATCACCACCACCACCATCTGCGGCACCGACGTGCACATCCTCAAAGGCGAATACCCGGTGGCCAAGGGGTTGACGGTCGGCCACGAGCCGGTCGGCGTGATCGAAAAGCTCGGCAGCGCCGTGCAGGGCTACAGCGAAGGCCAGCGCGTGATTGCCGGCGCCATCTGCCCCAACTTCAATTCCTATGCCGCGCAGGACGGCGCACCGTCGCAGGACGGCAGCTACCTGGTGCCGATGGGGCTGTGCGGCTGCCACGGCTTCAAGGCCACCGCCGGCTGGCGCTTTGGCAACCTGATCGACGGCACGCAGGCCGAGTATGTGCTGGTGCCCGACGCGCAGGCCAACCTGGCGCCGATTCCCGACGGCTTGACGGACGAGCAGGTGCTGATGTGCCCGGACATCATGTCCACCGGCTTCAAGGGCGCCGAAAACGCGCGCATCAAGATTGGCGACACGGTGGTGGTGTTTGCGCAGGGGCCGATTGGCCTGTGCGCCACGGCGGGTGCGCGGCTGCTGGGCGCCAGCACCATCATCACCGTCGATGGCAACGACCACCGCCTTGGCATCTCGAAACAGCTGGGCGCCGACGTGACGCTGAACTTCAACCACTGCGACGTGGTCGAGGAAGTCATGAAGCTCACCAACGGCCGGGGCGCGGATTCATCGATCGAGGCGCTGGGCACGCAGGGAACGTTCGAGTCGGCGCTGCGGGTGCTCAAGCCCGGCGGCACGCTGTCCAGCCTGGGCGTGTATTCGAGCGACCTGACGATTCCGCTGTCGGCCTTTGCCGCCGGCCTGGGCGACCACGCCATCGTCACCGCCCTGTGCCCCGGCGGCAAGGAACGCATGCGCCGGCTGATGAATGTAGTGGCGTCCGGCCGGGTGGATCTGGGTGTGATGGTGACGCACCAGTACCAGCTGGAAAACATCGTTGCCGCCTATGAATTGTTTTCGCACCAGCGCGATGGCGTGTTGAAGATCGCGATCAAGCCTTAGCGCAGATTTTCCCTTGTGAAAAACGATTTTTCAGCATAAAAAACGGCTTTAGCGCACAGTTCGTATGCGTTTTAAGCTATTAATAAAGTAGCGAAAAACTTTATTTCTTGCAGGCTGCGGTTGCCCGCCAAACAGGTTCTGGTTCTGGAATCCAGGCTCGACCCGTCAGCGGCGCGCTGTTATTTGTAAAACGGCTCGACCTTGCCCTTGAGCTTGATCAGCAGCGGCTGGCCCTTGCGGTCCAGCGTCTTGCCGGCAGGCACCTTCACCCAGCCTTCGCTGATGCAGTATTCCTCGACATTGATGTGCTCCTTGTCGTTCAGGCGAATGCCAATGTCATGCTCGAACACGGCCGCGACATGGTGCGGGCTGCGTGGGTCAACCGACAGGCGGTCGGGCAGGGGCGGGGTTGCAGTGGATTCGTTCATGGTGCGGTCCGGTTCGGAAAAATTTTCAGGAGCCCGGAGTATCTCCGATGGCACAAGATGCGCCGTGCCGGCTGTGTGAAATCAAGCGGACTGGCAAGAATCGCAGCCAACCCGCCCAAGGCACAAGAAGCCGCGCAAGGTCACACCGATTTTTTGCCCTTGTCGCCCGGTTTTGGTTTGTTGTTGTCGGCTTGGGTCGGGACAGACAAGAGCATTGAAAATGCCTTGTCTGGCGACGCGGCCAGTGTGGCTGGTGCCGGCAATAAACTGAAACGTCCGGCATGGTCGATGTCGATCACCGGCGCCATGGATTGAACCTGGTTGATCAACACCGGCGCCAGGTTGTCGCTGGCGCACGGCTCCATTGCTGAATGGCTCAGGGATTGCGCTTCCTGGTAAGACTGCGGGCCCGCACCAAAGGGTTTTGCTGAAGCTGCCCGCTTGGCGGCCCCTGTAGCGGTTTGCCCCAACAAATCAGGCAAATTTCCATTGCGCTGAATGGCGTCGAGTTGCAGTGCCTCCATCAAACCTTCCAGGGGATCGTCTGCCGTCACGAGGCTTTCGACGTCCATCGCATGGTTCATTGAACACAGCACATCATCAACCAGTGATGACTCGACGCTTTGCTGGGCGCTGAGCAGCTCCATCAGGCTGCTGGTTTTTTTTTTGGCGCCTTCAATCAGTTCCAACACCGAAAGGTCATTCAATTTTGCGACTGCCTCAGACACCATGTCGTCTGTAAAAAGCCCAAAAAAAGCCTGAAGCTCCGTGCGGACCGTACTCAATTGCTGGTCGATCTGGGTTTTCATCGCCTTCAGGTCAGACGACGACAGCGCTGACCACTCGCCCTCCAACGGCAGCGACAGTGGTGGACCATTGCCGGATTCGTCCTCGGGAAATCTGGAAAATCTGCTGTTGCCGCAGTATTCTTCAGCGCTTTGAACGCCATCCAGGTCCGCTGAAGCTGGAGGATTGGGGTCGCAATCCAGAATGTCCGTCTCGTCAGTTCCCAATGTTTCCATGGAGGCATGGGCGTCGGACACGACCTCCTGCAAATGCCGGTTGAAATGATTGATTTCCTCGGTCGTTGCAGACGACAGAAGCGATACAAAACAATTGGGCCGACCCGCGAGAAAGGCGTTCATCTCGCCAATAATGGTTTTCAACGGCACAGTTTTTATATCCAAAAACATCGGTTTTTAAGGGTCACTCAAGCGCCTCGTCCATCTGCCTTGCCAACGGGGTGCGGTGGCTGAAAGTCAGTGCCTTGCAAGGCAACATGGCATCAAGGTGCTATTGCGCACTTGGCATTCAATGCACAAGGTCAGAAATTTTACGTGGGCTTGGTACAAACTGTTTCCGGCATCATGGATGCCACCAATACGAAGTTTTACTGGTTACGCCTGAACTGTCGACGAACAACTAATTTTTGCTGATCACAGGTGTTGGCGGAGGTTCCTCTGCTGCCGCCGAAAGCTGAAGGCGAACAATTTCGCGGTAGTCCACCGATTTGTAGAAAGAACTGGCCCAGGCCTGGTCTGATCCTTGCGGCGGTGTCAGTTTGCCAAGTTCCTTGGCCAGTTTAAGTTCGGCCATGCGCGCATCAAATATCGCATTCACCCAATCGATGTACACATTGTTTTCCTCGACCTGCGCGTCGAGCAGCGCCATGGTGGTTTCCCGGCCTGCGATATTCAACCGTTTTCGAGCCTTGAAAACTTCTTTTGCCCCGATGGCTGCCTCCGACAGGATTTGCTCTCTTTGGTAGCCGCTGATGCTGCTGCGCCAGGCCGACAAGGCCCGCTGGCTTACGTTTCTGGTGACAACACCGAGCTTGGCCCGGTCTGTGTTCACCTGTGCGGCCGCTTTGTCCGCCTTGATCCGGCCTTCCAGCAGGGTGCCGCTTGACATCGTCAGCTGCAGCGCGAGCTGTGCAGACGACGTGACCGCCCCCGGGTATTCATAGCGCTTTGTCACACTGACATCCACCGTCGGAAAGCGGGCAGCTCGTTCAGCGGTCGCATTGGCCTGCGACTGCGTGATGGTGGACCGGGCCTGGGCAATCTGGATGTTGTTGCTCAGTGCTTCGGCCACCACGGCTGTTGAACTCAGGTCAAGCCATGCGGCCGGTATCCTTGCTGCAGGAAGTTCTCCGGTGCCAGGGGTGAATCCGAACAATGCAGAAAAAGCCGTTTTCGCCTCTTCAAGGGACGACTGGAACAGCAGCAGTTTGTTGGCGCTCACGGCCAGCCGCGTGGCAGCGACCCTTGAGTCCGTGATGCCGGCGCCACCCAGCGCCACCTTTCGACTCTCAAGCGTCTCGATGTCGCGAAGCGCTTTTTCCGAACTTCGTGCAACGCTCATCAACAACTCAAACCGCAAGGTTTGAAGGTAAGACGCGAGCGCCTCGAAAATCACGACTTCGGTCGCCTGGCGCGTGCCAAGTTCACCGATTTGAAGACCACCTTCTGCTGCCAAAAGGCGTGCAGCGGACTTGCCCGAATCAAAAACCGTGTACTTCACGCCAGCGGTTACGCGGCCATCAACAACACCAAAGCGATTGGGTAGCTCGGTATTGGACCGCCCCAAGGACGTCTGGACCTCGAATTTGGGGTATTGCAGCAAACTGGCCGAACTCACATCTGACGCCTTGGCAAAAAGCTCGCTTTCCGCCTGCAACACTTCCGGGGCAGTGCGCGCCAGGCTTAGCAGCCGAAGTGCCATTTCATTGGCCGTTCTGGATGGCAAGTCAGTCTGCGCAAAAGCCTGCGCTGAAAGCATTGAGGCACACAGCAGGGTAGGCAAGGCCAGCCTGTGGTCAAAAAACCGGTTTTGCATCAAATGATTTTTCATGGTTCGCGGAAGGCTTCCACCCCGATTTTCAAGATGGGACGCAGCAGATACCAGCCAAAGGTTTGGGAGCCCACGATGACGTCGACGTCGGCCGTCATGCCGGAAGTCACGGGCGAATTGCTTTTGCTCAGTACAGAGCTGTTGGTGCGGATGACCATTTTGAAAAAGCTCGAACCATTGGGATCTTTGTCCGCATCAGCCGCGATTCTCTGGACAACGCCGTCAAGTGCGCCATATCTCAAAAAGTCATAGGCTGACACCTTGACCTTGACTTTCTGGCCCACCTGGACCAAGCCCCGGTCCGAAGGACTCAGCCTGGCTTCGATCTCAATTTGCGCATCCACGGGCACCACGTCAAGGATGGGCTCCCCGGCCTTGACAACCCAGCCTGATTCGCTGGAGCGCAAGCCTTTCACGATGCCGGCAATCGGTGCCTTGACGATATTTCGCGCGCGCTGGGTCTGCGCCCGCTGAAAGTCCTCTGTCACCGTTGAAAACTGTCTTTCGGTGGTCAGCAGTTCCTCTGCTGCCCGACGACGGAACCGGCCATCGACTTCCGACAACTTTCCTTGTGCATCAGCTAGCGCGGCCACGACGGCCTTGAGCGATTGCTGTGTGGTGGTCAATTCCATCCGGTTGGATTCAACGTCTTTCCTGGACTGGATGGCTTCAATCTCGGCCACCAGCTTTTCCTTGGCCAGCTGGCTGGTGAGGGCGTGTTGCTGATCGCTGATTTCCTGGCGTGTGGTCAGCCCCTTGATTTTTGCTTGGGTCTCGAGAATCTTCGCTGCCTGCATTTCCACTTGGGCGCGGGCAGAGGAAAGCTGGCCCTCCAGCTCCAGGCTGCGCGCACGGTAGGTCAGTAATTCTGCGTTGCGGATTTCATCGGCAATTTCTTCGGTGAATTGAGCGTTGGTCAACGCACTCCGGCTTGCTTCGGCACGCAGGCGGATACGCGCCGCATTCATGGCGCTTTTCCTGGCCGTCAGCTCCTCAAGGTTCAAACTGGCCGCGCCCAGATCCAGTTCAAGCAGGGGCGCATCCTCTGCCACCGACTCACCGTCCTTGACAAAGACATTTTTGACAATGCCGCCTTCCAGGTGCTGGACCGTCTTGACCCGGCTGGAGGGAACCACCTTGCCGGGCGCAGTGACATTCATGTTGATGGGCGTCAACAGGGCAATGCCGACGCCCACCGCCAACAACCCAATGCCACCCATCAACCCCCACTTGCGCCAGAACGAGACAGGGGTCAGGGGGTTGTGTGCATTTTTCAATCGCTCGACGATGCTGCCCTGGCCTGCGGCATCAGGGCTTTTTTTATTGGGTTCCGTCATGTGAAAATATCTTTCAGGTAGCTAAAGCAGCGGCGACAGCCTTGCTGCCGGATTTGTTCAATTTAGGCGCTACCCCGAAGTGTTTGAACAGACCTTCTTCGGCAGACAGCAGTTGCGTCACACCTTTTCCAGACACTGAAACCACTGCGTCTGAATTGGCAACCATCCGCGCCGAATGCGTCACCACAATCACCGATCTGAACTGCGCAATACTTTTCAGGGCGGCGATCAGCTGCATTTCGCTTTCATGGTCCAGGTCGTTGGACGGCTCATCCAGCACAAGGATGCAGGGGTTTCTCAGGAGCACTTGCGCCAGCGCAATTTTTCGTCGCTCGCCTGCCGAAAGGCTTCTGGCCCCCTCGGTCAACTGGGTGCTGTAGCCATCCGGCAGTTTTGAAATGAAGCTGTGGGCGCCTGACAATTGGCATGCCCGCACAATTTGTTCATCGGTGGCTGTTGGGCTGACCCTGCGCATTTGTTCGGCAATGGAGCCATCGAGCATGTACACCTGCTGCGCCAAATTTCCGATCCAGCCGGACAACTGGGACCTTGAAAATTGCTTCAGGTCATAGCCATCCATTGAAGCGGTTCCAGAATCGGGCCGGTAAAGCCCCGAGATGAGCTTTAAAAGCGTTGACTTGCCCACGCCATTTTTGCCGCAAATGGCATAAAAGCGCTTGGGTTCCAGCACCAGGGAAATTTCAGTCAACAGGGGCTCGGCGTCCGGGTGGTAGCTGTAGGTCACTTTGGCCAGCTCAATACGGCCGGCCGGCCTTGGTATCGAAACTTCTCCATCTTCACGCTCGACTTCAAGTTCAAAAATCATTTGCAGTCGTTTCGACGCCTCCCGCGACAGCGCCAGTTGACGCCACGAACCCGCCAGCGCGGCAACCGGAGAAATGGCTTTCAAGGCCAGCATGTTCGCGGCGATCAGGCCCCCCACGGTCATCCACTGATTGACAACCGCCAGGGCACCAAACGCGGTGATGCAGATGGTGGTGATGATCAACAGGCCATGCGAAAGCTCACGCGCATCTTCAAGTTGCGCACCTTTTTCAAAGCTTTCGCCAAGCCACTGCTCATAAAGCGCTTTCCATTGGGTGAGCACAGCCTGTTTTTGATCAAGCGATTTGACCGACTCGCGGGCACGGCAAATCTCCGAGGTCAGAATGTCCAGACTGCGTGCCTGTTGCATTTCGGCAACTTTTCCTGATTTCAGTTCATCGGCCCACCACCACGCCAATCCAGAAAAGACGCACAACGCAATCAGAACAATGGGCAGCACTGGCGTTGCCACAATCCCCACGACCACCAGTGAAAAAATCGCAATGGGCAGGTCAAAAATGGATTGCACGACGGAACCTGTCAAAAGGCTCCTGACGGTTCCCACATCGCGGAACAAGGCCATCCAGGTTGCTGCTGCCCGCTCTTCAAGCGCCTTGAGCGGTTGGCCGAGCATTCGATCCAGCAGGGTCGACGAAAGCGTCCAGTCGATCAAAGCCCCGGCTTCACGCAGTTTTTCGGCACGCAAGCGACGAAAAAACCATTCGATCACAATCGTCACCGCTATGCCGGCGAGCAAGGCAATCAAGGTGGAAATGCCTTGGCGATAAATAACCCTGTCAAAAACCTCCAGCGCGAAAACCGAGGGCAGCAAGGCCAGCATGCTGATTGGAATTGATATCAGTCCGGCTTTGCGCAGGTGATGCCGGGCGCGAGAAAAGGCGACAAGCAGCTCTGGCCCCATACTTTTATTTGCTGCCGTTTTGTCGGACGAGCGCAACCGGATGGGAAGAAGGTACTCAATCATTTTTAGGCAATCCACTCTGTGCGTTTAGGGGCTCTGCACTTGAAAGTGCACTGTGCGGCATCAATGCCAAAAGTTGTCTGGTGCGGCTCATGGCTTCTATGCGCCGGGACAGCGATATCCAATAAGCAATGGTGTGAATGGCCTGTTCGCGGAAATATGGAATTTCCCGCATCAGACGCTCCCGTTCAACTTCTTCAATCGAGATGGCTTCATCTATCAATGCCCATCCGCTGAGTGGAAATGCTTTGGCGGAAACCTCTTTTTCAGGCAAGATTTTTTTCGATATGTCGGCCTGGCTTTTCGCTATTTTCGATTCCCTGGCGTCAGCCTTTTTGCTGACGACACTTGTTTTTTTATTCATACTTTTGACTCTTGCCGGTCTGGGTTTTCCACACGAACATGCAAATGTTTGCGCAACTGCAGCAATGCGCGGCGCAACCAGGTTTTTACGGTCCCCACCGGCACGCCCAGCGTTTCGGAAATTTGCTGATGTGTTAATTCACGGGCGTATTTCAGGTAGATGGCTTGGCGGTAAGTTGATGGCAGCAAACCTATGGCACTTTCAAAAGCGGCACCTTTTGTCGAGGCTTGATCAATCAAGCTGGTGTCGTCCTGCTCTTGCATCATCCAGCCCAACCGTGAATGACAAACTTCTGCACTGAAGTCAATGGAGATACTTTTTGAAAGCAGCACGGCTTCGCCAATCGCCTGATTGCGTGCAATCTGGAAAATCCAGGACTCTGGGGTGCTGATTTTGGCCACGTCAAAGCTGGCCGCATACCGCCAGATACGCAAGAACACATCGTGCATAACGTCTTCCGAGCCTTGGTCATCCCTGACAAAGCGATTGACGTAACGCTTTATGCGTGGCGAAAACAGCTCGTAAAGCTCTTTCAGTGCTTGCCGATCCTTCTTCTGAATTCGCAAAAGCAACGCTGCAACAGCCGCTGAGTTGCAAGCATTGGTCCGTGCTTCCAACACTTCAGAAGTGTTCACGACAGGTTCCGCACTCAGCCTAGGGGCTCATTTTGGGAGGCATATCAGGGATGATTTGTTTTCAACATGAGAAGCCAAGTAGTTTTTTTGCTCATATTTATTTAATTTGAAAAACTGTTATCAGTTACATTAATTTTTAAATGTAAATTATTTGCAGCATTTTTACTAATTTTTTATCAAAAAATTGTTAATTTAGTCTTATTTGCAACTAAATCTAAAGATCGCGTTTTGCTAAATCCTTGATTTAATTGAATTTAATTGGCCCTTACGCATTGGTTCGTGTGGTGTATTTATTCTTGAAGAAGGGGTAACTTGTGGTCAAGCGCGCAGGCTGATCAAAAACCGATCAGCTGCCGACAGGCAATGCACCTTGACCATGCGCATTGGATTTTTGATGAGGGAATCCAAATCAGTCCCTGTTTGTTGCGCGCCAGGGCAAACACAGCAAGATGGCATGACATCACCGCAGGCTCAAGCAGGTTTGCCACAACAAGGATTTCAATAGGTAAGGAAAGTGCTTACACCGGAGCAGTTTTTTGCCCTTGCGCAGCCGCTTTTGTTGCAGGGTGCTTATCTGGAGAAAGCGTGAGGCGCCTTAATTTGTCAAGTTTGTCAATGCTGAGTTTCTAACTACATAAATTTTTATTTTTTACGAAATTTGAATCCAAATTACGTATCTGCCGGTATTACGCATGAGGGATTTTGTAGTAAGTAACAACATTGGAAGCAAGCATGAATACACCTACCGTAGCCCCCCTGGGCCCAGACAGTGGTCTGGGCGTTGTCATCCTTCGCGAAGGCCAGGCGGTGTCTGTTGGGCCACAGGAAGTTTTGAAGGCAGGCGATCGCGTGCTCACGGGAGACAAGGCGGTCGATGTACTGGTGCCGACGCCAAGTGGAACCAAAAGTGTGCTGCTTCGTGTCGCCCCCAATTCGGAAGTTGCCATACGTCCCGCAGGGGTTGATGGCGGCCCTGCTGCTGCCGATGTGGTGGTGGCTGCCGGAGACGCTGATTTTGTGAATCTGCCCGATGATCTCGGCGAGCAAGTCAGCATCATGAAGTCGAAAACATCTTCCGCCATCATTGCGGGTGAGGGCCTTATTGATCCGGCCCGATGAAGTATCAAGCGGCATAGCGAACACGCCGATCCTGGAAATAGGCGATAACTCGCTCAGGTGTGCGTTCGAGCAACGTCATGTGCTCATTGGCAGCATCGCGTAATTTGGCTTTGCTGCGCACCGGTACGCGCTTTCCCAACTCTTGCTTGAGGTC
>NZ_JADOVG010000030.1 GCF_015752205.1 Polaromonas sp. CG_9.7 | reverse complement strand
AGTGGTTTCGGAGAATATCGCCCACAAAACTGGCAAAAGTAACCCAGCAGAAAAATTTAGACTTTAATTAACGAATCAGGTTGACTGTCTACTAGATTGACTGTATGGATACTTTAGACCGAAAAATTCTTCAGGTTTTGCAAGCCGACTCGCGCACCAGCCTGCAAGACATCGGCCAGGCGGTGGGGCTGAGTTCCTCGCCATGCTGGGGCCGCATCAAGAAAATGGAGGACGCCGGCGTCATCGAGGGCTACACCGTGCGGCTCAACGCGCAGGCGCTGGGGCTGGGCGAAACAGTGCTGGTGCAGGTCACGCTCGACAGCCATTCCGACAACACGCTGGAAAAGTTTGGCGAAACCCTGGCGGCCATTCCCGAAGTGATCGAAGCCTGGCTGGTGTCCGGCGAATACGACTACCTGCTGCGCATCGCCGTGAAAGATACCAAGGATTACGAACGCCTGTTGCGTGAGCGGCTCTACAAGATCAAGGGCATACGCCACAGCCAGTCAAGCTTCGTGCTGCGCACGCTGAAAAAAGCCGACCTGCCTTTGCTGCCGGGCTGATGCATTTGAAATGCGGACAGGCAGTTGACTGACAGGGTCGCGTGTGCGCTGCTGACTTGAATTGTCGCAATCTGCGTACACACTTAACGGGAATTCGCGCTGTATTCGTGCAGTACCAGAACAACGTTTTTCAGGAGTTTTTTTTATGACATCAACCACCTTTCGCGGCTTTGCCTTCAGGCCTTGCGTCGCCGCCGTTGCAGGCTTTGCCTTGCTGGGTGGCCTGACCGCCTGCGGAGACATGGCTTCGCTGGACCCTACTGACGGCATGGGGGCCTCGCCGGTTCTGCCCTTGCCCAAAAGCAGCCTGATTCCGACAGTCAACATTGCACCCGCCACCGGCTGGCCCGCTGGCACCATGCCCACGGCCATGGCCGGCCTGAGCGTCACGCCGCTGGCCGTTGGGCTGGACCACCCGCGCTGGGTTTATGTGCTGCCCAATGGCGATGTGCTGGTCGCCGAAAGCAATGCGCCTCCCAAGCCTGAAGACGGCAAGGGCATCAGGGGCTGGGTGATGGGGAAAGTGATGGCCAAGGCCGGCGCCGGCGTGCCGTCGGCCAACCGCATCACGCTGCTGCGCGACATTGACGGTGATGGCAAGGCCGAAACCCGAACGGTTTTCATGCAGAACCTGAACTCACCCTTCGGCATGGCGCTGGTAGGCAGCGACCTGTACATCGCCAATGCCGATGCGGTGGTGAAAGTCCCGTACCAGGCGGGCCAGACCAGCATCAGCGAAGCGCCGGTGAAGGTTGTCGATTTGCCGGGCGGCCCCATCAACCACCACTGGACGAAAAACGTCATTGCCAGCCCGGACGGCAGCAAGCTGTACGTCACGGTCGGGTCGAACAGCAATGTCGGGGAACGCGGCATGGCGGTCGAAGAAGGCCGCGCCGCCATCTGGGAAGTGGATCCGAAAACCGGCAACCACCGGATATTTGCCTCTGGCCTGCGCAACCCGAACGGCATGGGCTGGGCGCCCGAGGGCGGCGCACTCTGGACGGTGGTGAACGAGCGCGATGAAATCGGCAGCGACCTGGTGCCGGACTACCTCACCTCGGTGAAAGACGGTGCATTTTATGGCTGGCCTTACAGCTATTACGGCCAGAACGTCGATGTGCGCGTCGAGCCGCCCCGGCCCGACATGGTGGCCAAGGCCATTGCGCCCGACTATGCGCTGGGCTCGCACGTTGCGCCGCTGGGCATGGCGTTTTCCGAAGGCAGCGCCTTGCCGGCATCGCTGGCCAGCGGCGTGTTTGTTGGCGAGCATGGGTCGTGGAACCGCAAGCCGCTGAGCGGCTACAAGGTGGTGTTCGTGCCCTTCTCCAGCGGCAAGCCGTCTGGCCTGCCGGTAGATGTGCTGACCGGTTTTTTGAGTCCTGAAGGCGATGCCTACGGCAGGCCGGTGGGCGTGGCAATGGACAAACGCGGTGCGCTGCTGGTAGCCGATGATGTCGGCAATGCGGTCTGGCGCGTCAGCGGCACAGCCGCCAAGTGAACTTGAAGCGCAAGCATGTGCCCGCGTGACTGGTTTTAGATAAAATAAGCCGTTTGCGCTTGTGGGAACTGCACAGGCAGCTATCTAATTGATAGTATTTTTCTGCCCGTTTGGTAGCCCCGGCGCAGTGTCCGGTCAATCAGGCGAAAGTCACCCAACTGGCATGTTCTGGCGCATCGAAATGCGCAAGCGTGTTGAAGGTGACCAGCCGGTGGCGCTTGGCACTAAAGGCAAACTCCGTCACCGAGCAGTTGCGGATGCCCAGGTTCAGCTCGATCGTCGTTTCCGGGCTGGTTCCCAGCACATGGCCGACGGCCGTGGCAATGGGTCCGCCGCTGGAAACCAGCAGCACATTGCCCTGGTGGTGGGCGCGAACATGATCCAGAGCCTTGGTAATGCCGGCGACAAACTCGGGGTAACTGGGCATGCCCCGGGGGCTGACCACGCCGGCCATCCATTGCGCCAAGCCGTCTTTCAACAAGCGAAAGTGATGCTTGTACAGCTCCGGTGTGTCAGGCTTTGCGAGCGGATAGGGGTGAATCGTGGCAATCACGGCGGCACTGTCGAATTCATTCAGACCGGGCCATAAGAGATGCGCCAGTGGCGGGGACGCTATCGCCGGCGCTGCTGCGCTGTGCGCTCCCACTGTTGATGCGTGGCTGCTTTCAAACACCAGACCCATGCCTTCACAGATGCCTGCAAAGGTCTGGCGTTGGCGGTTCAGTGTGCCACTTAAAGCGGCCTCAAACTCCACGCCTTTGTATTTGAAATACTCGCCCAGGCGCCGGCTTTGTTGATGGCCCATCGGGCTAAGCACGTCGTAATCGTCAGCGCCAAATGAAGCCTGGCCATGGCGTACCAAATAAAGTGTTCCCATGACAGGAATTTTCACCAGGTGCTCGTGTTGCCGTTGTCTCCCGGGGGACGGCGATGTCAGGCGATGTCAGGCGGTGCACCGGGGCAGTCTGGCAGACAGCGACTTGCAGAACGCGACCAGGCTGTCGAGTTGGGTAGCCTTGTGGAAGACCGCATCGACGCCAAGCCGTTTGCAGTGATGCAGCAGATGGTCGTCTTGCGCATGGTTGGTCATCACGAGAATGTTTTGCTCGGTACGCCGGTTATGGCAATGTCCGATCACCCCGACCCCGGTTCCTTCTCTCAGAAAAAGATCAATCAGGGCAACGTCCCACTGGTTGGGATGGCGGTCAAGCCAGTCAACTGCCTGCTGCTCGGTGGCTGCCACGCCGACAATCACGGCCTTCGCTTCCATCGTCAGGATTTGCGTCAGATAGGCGCACTGGGCAGCGCTGTCTTCAACCAGAAACACGCGTAAAGCCATGAATTTCCCTTATGCGAAGGCCGACATGGTTTTTGGAAAAGCACATTTTTTGCCTGTGCAAACAGGCATTTAAAAACAACTTCTTATGAAAGACACATCTTGTGTTGTTAATTTGCAAAATTTCAAATGTCAGCGTTTCTGCCAGATTACTACTACTGATTTAAATAATCAAATTTATCAATTTTGAAATTTAAGATACTGCTCAATTGTTGTGTCAAAAAGTCAGCCAAACGGTTTGCCAGCAGAACTGGCTCAGCAAGCGTCAGGCAGATCGGCGGCCAATTCCGGGTTTATGGAAGGCAGTTTGAACGCCAGTTGTACACCACTGTCGTTGCGCACAATCCCTACGGATTCGGCCGATGCCAGCAGTTCCAGGTGCCGCCAGTTGATCAGCCGGCAACCATTTGCATGCGGAATTCCTGGTGATTGCGATTCATGGATGCGCAGGTCAATCGACAGATCGATGCGGTTGGAAAGCACTTGGGCGCGCAGCGTCAGCGTGCCTGGCGCCGTTGACTGATCGCTCAGGCAGACAAGTGCTGCGCTGACGACGCTGCGAATCGACTGGCTGGAAAATTCTGCAGCAACTTGCAACACCTCGTTGGCAATGACAAATCCCTTGAGCTTGAACTCGTTGCGCAGCAGCGTGGCGCATTCCTCTACACCGGCATCAAAACGCTGGGTAACGGCCGGTTTTGGACGCACCCAGGTCAGCAGGTCGATGACGGACTTGATGGCTGACTCCGACACGCTGCCCAACAGTGCGCAGTCCTGGCGCATGCTCTCCAGGTCGGGACTGGCTGACTCAAGGCGCCGGTCCATCATCACGGCAATCATGTCCATTGACTGGAAGTTGCCCATGAGCTGGTGCTGGAGTACCGGTGTCAGGCGTTGCAGCAAGGCATACCGGGCGCCATCCTCAAGCAGTGACAACTCAGTGGCCGGTGGATTTTCGCGAAGAAGGGGACTGGTCAAGGGTTGCGGGGTCATCCTGGGAATCCATTGTTGACCGGAAAAGGTCTTGTTGAAAGGTCCTGCCCGTGATGGTGGCAAAGGTTAAATGGGGTGCGTGTGGCTTCTCGGGATTCTAGGCTGACAGCCCGGCCATGGCGCCGTCACCTTGAAGCGAACAGGGGCAAGCGACATCCCGGCGCCCATTCTGGCCACCCGAGACGATCGCTGGCTTGGCAGGGGCGTTGTCAGCGCAGGCCGGTGCCCAGCATGGCCTGGCCTTCGATGCAGGTCACCGATTCACCGCCGACCCAGACCTGGCCCTGCGCATCGCGCTCGACATGAACCTGGCCGGCATGGCCCAGGCAAACCCCTTGAGACGCCAGATAACGCCCGGGCATGCGGCCTTCGGCGATCAGCCATTGCGCCAGGCTGGCATTCAGGCTGCCGGTCACCGGATCTTCGGCAATGCCCATGGCGGAGGCGAAAGCGCGCACTTCCAAATCAGGTGCGGCCGAAATGCCGGATTTTTCCCTGGCCTGAAGATCGAACGCACGCGCTTCCCGGTTGGCCCGGCCAATCAGCAAAGGCATTTCCTCAGGCGGATAAATGCCTGCAACACCGACATTCACCCCGAGTTCTTCAAGCGCCAGGTGGCTGGGCGCCAACTGCAGCACGGACTCCACGCTGTCGAGCAGCAGGCCCAGCCACACCGGTCCGTTGTCCAGCAGTTGCGCCGCAATGACCTGTCGGGGTTCAAGCCCGAGTGCCTGGAGCGTCTGCGCCAGCAATAAGGCGTCGGGCGCGGTGCGCTGCAGCCTAGGTGCTGCAAAGGCCAGCCGCCGGGTCCCTGTTTCGCGCCGGATGTTGACCAGGCCGAGCGGGCATTGCTGCACGACCATGCCGCTGTCTTTCGGCTGTCCGCCGGCTTCAAGCCAGGCGTGGCAGCTGCCCAGCGTCGGATGGCCGGCAAAGGGCAACTCGCCACCGGGCGTGAAAATACGCACCCGGTAATCGGCCGATGCCACGGTCGGCGGCAGCAAAAACGTGGTTTCTGACAAATGCGTCCAGCAGGCAAAGCGCTGCATCGCGGCGTCATCAAGCCCGCTGCCATCCAGCACGACCGCCAGCGGATTTCCCAGGTAAGGCACAGCTGTAAAAACGTCAACTTGCCGGAATGGACGAGGCGTCATGGTTTCTTTCCTGCCGTGTGCACGGCCAGTATTCGGGATTTCAAGCCAGGGGCAGGGCTTCAAGCATCGCGCTGCTGCGGGTCGCTTGAGCATTGGAGTCAGCGCGCATGTCCCGAATGGCAGCAGCCAGCGCAGCAATGCCGATGGCGATCTGCGCCACGCTGGACGTCACGAATGACAGGCGCAATGAGCGGACATCAGCCTGGCCGGCATAAAACGCCCGGCCGGGCACAAAAGCCACGTTGCGCTCGACCGCCCTGGGCAGCAGTTCAACCGCATTCATGCCTTCAGGCAGGCGCACCCACAGGAACATGCCGCCGGCTGGCGTGTTCCACTCGACGCCTTCGGGCATCTCGCGTGCCATGGCCGCCAGCATGGCGTCGCGCTGCGATTTGTACAGCGCGCGGATGGTGGGAACGTGGCGGTCAAGGAAGCCGTCCTTCATGACCTCGGCCACCAGGCGCTGGTTGAAGCCGGGGCTGTGCAGGTCGGCCGCCTGCTTGGCCTGCAGCAGCTTGGGGAAGATGGAGGCGGGTGCGACCATGAAACCCAGCCGAAGTCCTGGCGCCAGCACCTTGGAAAACGATCCCAGGTAGATGCAGCCTTCCGGGTTGCGCGCAGTCAACGGCAGCGGCGGCGGCGTGTCAAACCACAGGTCGCCGTAGGGGTTGTCTTCAACCAGCGGCAGGCCCAGGCGTGCGGCCTCGGCGCTCAGCGCGGCGCGGCGTGATTCGGGCATGGTGCGGCCGGTCGGATTCTGGAAATTGGGCAGCACATAGAAAAAGCGTGCGCCTTTGGCCTTGGTCATCAGATCGCCCATGTCCACGCCGCCGGAGTCGCTGGCAATGCTGACGATCTCGGGCTCCATTGGCGCGAAGGCCTGCAGCGCGCCCAGGTAGGTCGGCGTTTCGACCAGCACGCGGCTGCCTTCGTCAATCAGCACCTTGGCGATCAAGTCAAGCCCCTGCTGCGAGCCGGTGGTGATCAGGACCAGCGCCGGATCGACGTTCCATGGCAGCATTGCGGCCACCATCTCGCGCAGCGGCGCATAGCCTTCGCTGGCCGCGTACTGCAGCGCCGCATGGCCGTCTTCGCGCAGCACCTTTTCGCAGGCGGCACTGAATTCGCTGACCGGAAAGGTCTTGGGGGAGGGCAGGCCGCCGGCAAAACTGATGATTCCAGGCTTTTCAGTGACCTTCAGGATCTCGCGGATCACCGAAGGGTTCATTTTTTCGGCGCGTCGCGCCTGGGTCCAATTCATCTCGATCTCCTGTTGATGGCCTGATTGTGAGACAGATAAGCGGCGGCAGTCCGGATCAGCCTTTGGTGGCCAGCGGTTTGGGTGGCGCCCCGTTCACCGGCATTTTCTTGCCGATGAACACCGTCGTCATCACGCCCAGGCCAAAGCCCAGCGTTGCCGCATCCAGCTGTTCGCCCAGCAGCGGCACGGCAAACAGCATCGATAAAAAGGGCTGCACCAGCTGCACCTGGCTGACCCGCACCACGCCGCCCAGCGCCAGGCCGCGGTACCAGGCAAAAAAACCGATCCACATCGAAAAAACCGCCAAATAGGCAAAAGCAGCCCAGCTCGCCCAGCCAATCGTCTGGCTGGCGGCTGGCGCGTGGATGAATGCCAGTGGCAGCGAAACCGGCAGCGAGATCACCAGCACCCAGCAAATCACCCGCTCGGCGCCCAGCGAAGGCGTCAGCCGCGCGCCGCCGATGTAGCCCAGCGCCGCGCTCAGCATGGCCAGCAGCAAGAACACATCGGCCAGCTGAATCGCAACGTGGCCGCTGCCATCGCCCGAATGCAGCGCCATGAACAGCAGCACCAGCAGCGTTCCGGTCACGGCGCAGGCCCAGAAGGCCAGGCTTGGCCGTTGCCGGAACCACAGTGCCGCGATGCCTGCCGTGGCCAGCGGCAGCAGTCCGGTGACCACCGCGCCGTGCGTGCTGGGAACGTGTTGCAGCGCCATCGACAAAAACAGCGGAAACCCGACCACCACGCAGACCGCCGTGAAGCCCAGCAGTCGCCATTGCCGGCCCTGGGGCTTTTGCCGGTGGCCGCGCCAAAAGCCAAAGCCCAGATAAAACAGCGACAGCACGCCAGCCACGGCCGCCCGGCCAAAGGTGGTGAACCAGGGTGACAGCTGTGGCGCATTGATCGACCCCACTGCCAGTTTGGTCATGGGCAGCGTGACTGAAAAAATCACGATGCCCAGCAAGCCAAGCCACAGCCCTTTGTTGATCTGCGCGTCATCCTGCGGCGGCTTCATAAAAAGAGCATCCAGATTGCGGTGACCACCAGCACGGCGGCCATGGCGCGGTTGAACACCACCAGCCGGCGTCCTGACCCCTCGGGGCCGGCCAGCCACTCGCGCAGCAGCGAGCCTGCCAGCGCATAGGTCAGGTTGCTGGCAAAGGCAAAGGCCAGCATCACCGGCACCACCACGGCCATGCGCTGGCCGGGGTCGGCGCGCCCGGCCACCCAGCCGCTGACAATCGCCAGCGCCAGCATCCAGGCCTTGATGTTGACAAACTGCAGCGCCGTGCCCTGCCAGAAGGTCACGTTGAGCCGTGCCGCATCGGCCGGGCTCAACTGGCGCGAGCGCGCTATTTTTGACGCCAGCCACAGCAGGTAGGCCACGCCGGCGAGCTTGATGGCCCAGCCCAGCAGCGGCACCGCCAGCACCAGTGCCCCCAGCCCCAGCGCGCAAATTCCCAGCAGCACGCCCCAGCCGACCGGCACGGCGCACACAAAAGGCATGGCGCGACGCAAGCCATGGTTGGCCGCAAGCGCGGTGGACAGCGTGGTGTTGGGGCCGGGCGTGAAACTCATGGCCGTGGCCAGGACGAGCAGCGCGGTAAATTCTTGCCAGTTCATGGGGATGACTTTATAGTTTGAAGCAGCACACTGGCGCTACAGATCAAGCGACAAATAAAAAAACTGTATTGCTGGTTTTAACAGTACACGGCAGGGCGCCTGCCAGGAGCACCTTGCCATGTTGATGAAAATCGCCTCCCAGTCCCTTGCCGAGCAGCTTTGCGCGCGCTTTGCCGAACGCATCCGTAACCGCTTGCTGGCGCCGGGTGCGCGCCTGCCGTCAGTGCGGCTGTGCGCCGGGCAGCAAGGCGTGAGCGTGTCTACCGTGGTGGCGGCCTATGACCAGCTGCAGGCGCAGGGGCTGGTCGTCGCGCACAAGAACCGTGGATTTTTTGTTCGGGATTCAACATCAAATATGCCATTTGCGCAATCTGGTATTGCACAAATAGCTATTAAAAACATAGCAAATTCATTGCATGCGCCGGTGGATGCCGCAGCCCTGATTCGCGGCATGTTCCATTCTGTCAGCAACAAGCCGCAACCCGGCATGGGCGTGTTTCCGGCGGAATGGCTAGACGCCAGTTTTTTGCCGGCAGCGGTCCGAAAGGTCACCAGCGCCAGCGCGCTGCGCGACCTGTCGCTTCACTACGGCGAGCCGATGGGCGACAGCGGCCTGCGCCGCTCGCTGTCGCAGCGGCTGGGCGCGCTCAGCATTCCGGCCGAGCCTGGACAGATCATCACCACCGTCGGCGCTACGCATGCGCTGGACATCATCAGCCGCACGTTGCTGCGCGCCGGCGACTGCGTGATGGTCGAGGAGCCCGGCTGGGCGGTGGAGTTTGCCCGGCTCGATGCCCTGGGCATGCGGATTTTGCCGGTGCCGCGCCGGGCCGACGGTCCCGACCTGGCCGTGATGGCGCAGTATTGCCAACTGCATGCCCCCAAGCTGTTTGTCAGCGTCAGCGTGTTCCACAACCCGACCGGCCATTGCCTGTCGCCGGGCAGTGCCCACCGGTTGCTGCAGTTGGCCAGCCAGCACGACTTCCACATCGCCGAGGATGACACTTACAGCCACCTGGCGCCTGACCATGCCACGCGGCTGTGCGCGCTCGACGGCCTGCAGCGCACGATTTATGTCAGCGGCTTTTCCAAGATACTGGCGCCCGGCTGGCGCGTGGGCTTCATGGCCGCGCCGCCCGAGCTGGTCGAGCGCCTGCTCAACACCAAGCTGCTCGCCACCCTGACGACGCCCGCGCTGCTGGAAAAAGCCCTGGCCTGGTGCATCGACCAGGGCCAGCTGCGCCGCCACGCCGAACGCATTCGCAGCCGGCTCGACCAGGCGCGCGGGCGCAGCGTCAAGCTGGCGCTGGCCCATGGTTGCAGCTTTGCCGCAGAGCCCGCAGGCCTGTTCGGATGGGTTGAAACGGGGGTGGACACGGACCTGCTGGCGCAACGCATGCTCGACGAGGATTACCTGATTGCCCCCGGCGCGCTGTTCCATGCCGTGCGCAAGCCCGGCACCCTGATGCGGATCAACTTCGCAACCACGCAGGACGCGGCGTTCTGGAAAGTGTTTGCGCGATTGCGGGACAGCATGCGCTGAACGGGGACGGGCTGGCGCCAGCCGCCAAGCCTTTTTCCCTGTTTCCACCACGCCGGAGTGCCAGCCGTGCATTGCCCGCCTGAACCGAAAACGCAACCTGTTTGTGCATGCAAAGGTTGGTGCTGGTTTCCAGTCATGTGCACAGCCCCTTTCTGAACAGGTGCATTCCCAATCGCTGGTGCTGGGTGCCGTGGCCCTCAGCGTTATTGCAGCCATTGCATTCAGCGACCCACACCACCAGAGCCGTGGAAATTGGATATATTTTGTTACAAAATATATCCAATTAAACGCAATTCAAATTTTTGACGGCTTCAAACAAAAAAATGGCTTTGCGAGGCGATTGATCAGCAAAACGCTTAGATATTTTTCGCAGAAAGTGTTGTTTTTTTGAGTTTTTAGAAGGGCTGAATAAACTTTTAATACGTTTAAAACATAAAGTTACGTTCTTTCAAATATGTATCAAAGTCCGTGAGTCCTCTTCTGTGTGGTGCCAACAGCCGTTTTTCTTCAGCTTCTCACAAAGAGTCGCTGGATTGAACACCATGAAATCTTTTCGCCGCATTTCGTTGCGGTTGGCCGCAGGGATGGTGCAGGGGGGCTCTTTTTTCAAGCGGCTTCTGAGGGGTTGGCCGGGACGGACTGGCTTGATGGTGGCCGTGTGCTTTGTTTTTGCGTCTGCGAGCCTCGCCGCCAGTGCTCCGGCAGGCACTCTGATCACCAACTCCGCCACGCTGACCTATTCCTCGTCAGGCGGCCTGGCCCAAACGTTGATGGCAGTCGCGGCGGTGGTAATGGTGGCCAAGGTTATCGATCTGACGCTGACATGGCAGGATGCCAGTTCCGTGCCGGTCAATTCGCCTGATCCCGGCAAGGCGCTGAACTTTTTGCTCACCAACACCGGCAATGGCACGGAAACCTTTCAGCTGGCACGCAACAATCAGCTGGCGGGTGACCAGTTTGACCCTGCAAATGCAGCCGCTGGTGCGATCTATCTTGAAAGCGGAGCCCAGGCGGGTTTGCAGGCCACCGGGCCCAATGCCGACATCTTGTACCAGCCGGGCATGAACGAGCCGGTGCTGGCAGCCAGTGCCAGCCGTAATGTTTATGTTTACAGCAGCATAGGGACTTCACTTCCTGTTGGCGCGTTGGGCAAGGTCAGTCTTTCCGCGAGTTCCGCCACGCCCGGCGCCCCAGGCGCCTTGCCTGGCACCAGACTGACAGGGTTGGGCCAGGGCGGTGTGCAAACGGTGGTTGGCGGTAGCCGGGGGCAGGCAAGCGCCCTTGGCAGCTACATTGTCTCGGGCATATCCCTCAATCTCATCAAAACCGTGACGGCCGTGCATGAAAGGCTCGGTGGCAGCCTGGTCATGCCCGGTTCGGTGCTGACTTACCGCATCGTGCTGACTTTGACAGGCTCCGGCATTGCCGAGAACTTTTCCTTTGCCGACCCCCTGCCGGCCAGCATCACCTACCTGCCCGGCAGCATGACCGTCGATGGCATCGTGCGCGGCGACACCGCCGACACCGGCAGCACCAACAAGGCCGGTTTTGCAGCTGGCACGGTCAGTGTGCTGTTCGGCAACACCCCGGTGCCCGCCACTCACGTCATCGAATTCAAAGTCACCATCAACTGATTTCCTCACTCCTGGAGCTTCACCATGCACAAAACCCTGATTAACCTGCTCTTTCTAGGCTTGTTTGCCGCTGCCGCACCACTGGCCTGCGCACAGGCACGCCCGGCAGCGGGCAGCATCGAATTCAAGAACACCGCCGAGATCGAAACCGAAGTCAAGGACGCTGACGGCAAGGTCGAGAAAAAGCGTGGCCCGGTGCAAAAAGCCATTCCCGGCACGGTGGTGTTTTATACATCTTCCTTCACTAACGTCAGCAGCAAGCCGGCGGGCAACATCAGCATCAACAACCCGATTCCGGCCAACACCACGCTGGTGGCCAATAGTGCTTATGGTGAAAACATGGACATCAGCTATTCGGCTGACGGCGGCAAAACCTGGGCGACTGCTGACAAGGTCAGGGTGAAGGGAGCCGACGGCAAGGAGCGGACAGCTGTCTTGGCAGAACTCACCCATGCCCGCTGGCGCCTGCGCGGCGATCTTGCGCCAGGCAAACAGGGCGAAGCCGGTTTTCGTGTGGTGGTGAACTGATGCGGATAAACACGAGCTGCATGAGCTGGCATGCGCCTGCTTTGTTCCAGCCAGAAGCGCCATCACCAGCTTCATCACCAACACCCGTTACGCCTCCATGAAGGCTGTTTTCCCCACTCCAAGATTGCCGCGTGGCTGTGGGCGATCCTCACCACGCAAACCATTCCCAGGAGAGGGCTGACTCCTACCAACACACCGCATCCCATTCTTATTTTCAAGCTTTTATTTTTATAAAGAAAACACATGAACTCACTTTTCAGCAACCCCTGGGCTAAATCCGGAACAGCCTTGGCCCTTGCCATGGCAGGCATTTTGTGCGGTGGCGCAGCCCATGCGGCAGGCACGGTATCCGGCACCGACATTGGCAATCTGGCCACGCTCAATTACACGGTTGGCTCGACAGCCCAGCCCCCCATTGGTTCATCGGCAGGCGGCAATACCGTGGGCGCAGGCACCCCCACCTCGTTCACGGTGGACAACAAGGTCAACCTCAGCCTGATCGAGTCGGGCAGTCTGGTTGCCAGCGTCGTGCCCGGTGCCACTAACCAGGTGACCGCGTTTGCCCTCACCAATCTGGGCAACACGGCGCAAGGCTATACCCTCGCAGGCGCCAACACGAGCGGTGCCAACATTGCCGGAAGCGCTGACAACATTGATGTGAGCAATATCCGCGTTTTTGTTGAAAGCGGCACAACACCCGGCTATCAGCCGTTGGAAGACACGGCGACGGCAATATTGACACTGGCGCCAGACACGACCAGAACGGTTTATATCGTCGCAGACATACCGGCCACTGTGACCAATGGCCAACAAGCCAATGTGAGCCTGACCGCCACGACCACGACAACAGGCACGGCCACGACAGTGGTGCAAACCACCGGCGCCAATACGGTCGGCGTGGACATTGTGTTTGCCGATGCGGCAACCACCGAATTGGAATTTGTCGGCGCCAGCCCGGCGCGCGATGCCAAGGCCACTGCGCGTAATGCGTACAGGGTTGTGACAGCCGCTCTGACCGTTGCCAAGACAGCGACGCCGCTGTGCGATCCGCTCAACGGCAGCGCAAATCAAAAGAATATTCCAGGCACACTGGTTCGCTACACCATCACCATTACCAATTCGGGTGCGTCTTCGGCTACTTTGAACACCATCACCGACACGTTGGTTTCTTCGGTCACCTTCGACCCCAATCTGGTCCAGGGCACGGGCACCGCCGCACCCGCAATCACCTGTTCTTCGACAACCGGCACCCCTACATCGGCAGCGGGATCAGGCTTTCAAATCACCAAGACGGGCGGTACACGTACGGGCTTTCCCAAGAATTTCACCTCGACAAGTTCCGCCGACGGCGTGGACCTTGCCGCGAACGTGATCACCGCCACTTTGGGAACGGTGCTGCCTGTCGATATCGGCTATGCCGCTGGTGAGTTGAAAACGGGCGAATCCATCTCGCTGATTTTCAACGTACAGATCAACTGACCTTCGCGCCTTCCTGGATGCTTTTGGACGGGGTGTTGCAGCCCTGCAGCGCGGTTCGCCGCGCTGCAGCAGTTGCCATTTTCTCGCCTGGGTCCGCTTCGGCGGGCCTTTGCATGGGTACGTCTGGTGTTCATGCAAAGGCCGGTTCTGCCTTGATTTCCAGCGCGCGTACTTCACTGGCGTGCCGAATTCTGACCCGCTGTTTGGCCGCTCTTGCCAGTTTGGCCACCAGCATTACCCTGGGTGCCACGCCGCCCAACACGCCGATCACCAACACGGCCAGCGCCAGCTACGGCATTTCTGGAGCGCAGGTCACGGTAAGCGGCTCGGTGACCGTGAAGACCCTGTCCAGCACCCCCGCAACCATCACGTTCATGCAATATGTGTCCAGCGCGGCGGGCCTGCCGGTCGGCGGTGCAATTACCCAGAATGTGCCAGTGACGCAGTGCAACGCGGGCGCCGGATTCAAACCCTTGCCAGCGCCCAAGCCGCCGGACGGTCCGGCGCTGACGGTGCCCGGACCGCTGTTGTTGGCACCGGCCAGCCTGTATGCCAGCGGCGACCTGGTGTTCGTGCGCGTGATCGACTATGACCACAATCTGGACCCACTGGTGGCAGAAACCGTGGTGGTCACCGTGTCCAGCAACGGTGTTGACACCGAATCGCTTCGGCTGACCGAAACCGGCCCGTCCACCGGTGTGTTCATCGGGGCCATTCCAACTTCGTCGAGCACAGCACAGTCCGGCAACTGCGTGCTCAACATTGGTGGTAATTACAAATTGCAGGCCACCTACGTGGACCGGTCGACCAACAACGTCGCCATTACCGCAGCAGCCCTTGTAGACCCGCTTGGTCTGGTGTTTGACGCTTCTACCGGCCTGCCGGTCAGTGGCGCTCAGGTCACGCTGATCAGCCTGGCAACCGGCCAGCCTGCAGCGGTGCTGGGCAACGACGGAACCAGTGTCTATCCGTCCACCGTCATCACCGGCACCAGCGTAACCGACAGTGGCGGCACCGTGTACGCTGCCGCCCCAGGGCGCTACCAGTTTCCGCGCATTGCACCTGGCAACTACCGCCTGGCGATCACGCCACCGGCCAGCTACGTCTTTGCCTCACTGGTGGCCAGCCCGGTCCTGCAGGCACTGCCCGGTGCGCCTTTTTTCATCGCTGCCGGGTCGCGCGGCGAAACCTTCCAGGTGCTTCCCGGCGCGCCGATCGAAATCGACGTGCCGCTCGACCCGGTTTCCCTGGCGGGTGTGCAGATTTCCAAAAGTGCCGGCAAGGCCGTCGTTGCCATTGGCGAATTCGTGCCCTACACCGTCACCGTCAGCAATAGCGACAAACATCCGGTGGCCGCATTGCGCATTTCCGACCGGCTTCCCCTGGGGTTTCGCTATCAGGCCGGTTCGGCCCGGCTGGACAAAGCCGTCCTGGCAGACCCCGTGATCAGCGCCGACGGACGCGGCCTGGAGTTTCGCCTCGGCACACTGCCCGGCAATGGCAGCCTGAGCCTGCGCTATGTGGCGGCCGTCAGCTCAGGCGCCCGGGCCGGCCAGGCAGAAAACACCGCGCAGGCCATCGGCGGCGCCAGCTCCAACATCGCCCGCGCCAGTGTGCTGGTGAGCGAAGACCTCAACCGCAGCCGCGCCATCCTGGTGGGCCGCGTGACGCAAGTTGAGTCATGCGACAACAAACAGGACGCGCCAGGCGAAGAAAAAGGCGATGCCGCCAGTGCGCCTTTGGGCCTGAAAGGCGTGCGCGTCATGTTGCAGGATGGCACCTATATCGTGACCGACCAGGAAGGCCGCTGGCATGCCGACAACATTCGTTCCGGCACCCACGTCGTGCAACTTGACGAAACCAGCCTGCCCCAGGGGTTTGCGCTGCAAGCCTGCGAGGACAACAGCCGCACCGGCGGCCGCAAATTCTCGCAGTTCGTCAATCTGCGCGGCGGCACCCTGTGGCGTGCTGATTTCCGGCTCAAGCGGATAGCCAGTTGCCTGAACGAGCAATTGCACGTGCAAGGCAAGATGGTGCGTCTGCGGCTTGCAGCTCCCGTCGGCAACCTGGCGGTCAGCGCGACAGTGCTGCTGCCACCTGGCGCCAAGGTGGTGCAAGGCAGTGTCATGCTCGACGCCAAACCTTTTGCGCACGCCGAACTGCCGGATGGATTCTTGGTGGCGCGGCTGGGCGCGCAGACCGGGAATTGGCAACGGCTGCTGACTTTCGAGCTGGACTCTGTGCCTTTGGGGAATCTGGATTTGCTGGTGCAGGTCCAGCCTATCGACCAGCCAGCGCAAGGTCTGCTGCCCTTGCACCTCAAAGCGCCAGAGACAGAGGCTGCCCAGTGCGCGTCGATGGTTTTGCCTGCGCTTCTTGCCATGCGCCCAGCGCCCAAAGCGGCTGTCTTGATGTCCAAAGCGAGTGGTGTTGTTTCTGGACTGCAACTGGTCGAGAAGTTGCCTTATGACGACCACTGGTTTGCCACTGCCAAGCCCGGAACCGAGTGGCTGCATCCGCAGAGTGGCTTCGCCCCGGCACTGCCGGTCATCAAAGTGGCAGTCAAACACGAGCCTCAGCATCAGTTGGAGTTAAAGGTCAACGGCGCGCTGGTCAATCCCCTGCGTTACGAAGGTAACGTGACGAACCCGGCCGGCACATTGGTGCTGTCCAGTTGGAGCGCCGTGGACCTGCGCGATGGCGCCAACCTGATGGAGTTGACTGTGCGCGACCCACAAGGCCAAGTCGTTCTGCACGAAAGCCGTTCCATTCACTACGCTTTAGGTCCGGCCTCTGCAGTGTTTGACCTCAAGCGCTCGCAACTGATCGCCGATGGCCGCACACCCCCGGTCATTGCCGTACGCATGCTTGACAAGGACGGCCAGCCGGTACGTCGCGGCACGGGCGGTTTGTTCCAGCTCGCAGCGCCCTATCTGTCGCAAGACCAGGCTGACGCGATTCAGCGTGAGCCCCTGACTGGCAACCTCGGCGCCAAGGCGCGCTATGAAATTGGCGATGACGGCATCGCGCTGATTGCGCTGCAACCCAGCACGCAGGCCGGCGAGGTGGTGCTCGACTTCGACTTCGGCAACAACCGCAAGCAAGAAATCAGGACCTGGCTCACGCCCGACCTGCGTGAATGGGTGCTGGTCGGCTTTGCCGAGGGAACGACGGGTTTCAAGAAGCTGAGCGGCAACATGGACGGCCTGCAGGCGGCCGGTGCCAGCGAGCAGTTGTTCGACCAGAACCGCGTGGCCTTTTATGCCAAGGGCCAGATCAAGGGCGAATACCTGATGACCCTGGCCTACGACAGCGCCAAGGAAAAGAATGCCGCCGGCAGCATGGCACTGAATCAGCCGTTCAGCCAGGCCTTGAATCAGGCGGTTGATCCGAACCGGTTCTACACGCTGTATGCCGATGCGACCCAGCCGCAGTTTGACGCCGCCAGCGCGCGCAAGCTCTACCTGAAGATTGAAAAAACGCAGTTTTATGCAATGTTCGGCGACTTCGACACCGGCCTGACGGTGTCCGAACTGGGCCGCTACAGCCGTACGCTGAATGGCTTTAAATCAGAATTCAAGAGCGAGCGCACAGGCTATAACGCCTTTGCCAGCATGACCGCGCAAAGCTTTCGCAAAGACGAAATCCAGGGCGATGGCACGTCTGGCCTGTATCGCCTGGCCAGCCGCGATATCGTAGTCAATTCGGACAAGTTGCGCATCGAGGTGCGCGACCGTTTCCGCCCCGAAATCATCATCAGCACCCGAACGTTCACCCGCTACCTCGACTACCAGATTGACTATGCGCTGGGCACCGTGTTTTTCCGCGAGCCGATTGCCTCGCGTGATGCTGATTTCAACCCGGTGTTCATCGTGGCTGAATATGAGTCCGGCGGCCAAGCCGACGCCAAGCTGACATACGGCGGCCGCGTTGCCATGAAAGTCGGCGACAACCTGGGCCAGAAAAGCGAGGTGGGATTCAGCCGCCTCCATGAAGGCAATGTGGGCCGGGAGGCTAGGCTCACGGCCGCAGACAGCACGGTTCGTTTCGGCGACACCTCCAAGCTGCGTACCGAAATTGCCACCAGCCAGCGCACTTCGGTGCTTGGCAAGGAAAACGGCAGTGCCTATCTGGTCGAGCTGAGCCATGTCGAGGGCAACACCGCTGCACGCGCCTACGCACGCCAGCAAGACGCTGGTTTCGGCCTGGGCCAGCAGGCCGGCTCCGAAGCCGGAACGCGCAAGATGGGCGCCGACGCACGGCTCCAGCTGTCTGAGTCGGTGCAGCTCCAGGCCGAAACCTACCGCCAGACTAACCTGGTCACCACCGCCCAGCGCGAGGTGCTGGAGACCCGTGGCCAATGGAAAAATGAAGGACTTACCGCCAGCGCCGGCGTGCGCGCAGCCAGTGAAACCGACGGCAATGGCAAATACGCCAGCGTGCGCCAGCTCATCACCGGTTTAGGCTATGAATTGCTGGACAAGCAGCTGCTCCTGCGCGCCAGCAACGAGCAGGACTTGGGCAGCCATGTCGATGGCGGGAGCGTCAGCTTCCCTAACCGGCTGATCCTGGGCTTCGATTACAAGCTGAACCTGCAAACGACTGTGTTTGCCCAGCATGAACTGGCGCGCAGCGGTGAACTCAAGGCCGACACCACGCGCGTCGGCCTGCGCACCCAGCCTTGGACCGGCGCTGAAGTGGCCTCGTCACTGGGCAACCAGACCGGACTCGACGGTGGCCGCGTATATGCCAACCTCGGGCTGGTGCAAAAGCTGCAAATCAGTGAGCAATGGGCTGCCGATTTTGGCGTTGACCGGTCGCAGACGCTGCGCGGCTCAGCGCTCAACCCATTCAACACGGCGCAGCCGCTGGCGTCCGGCACGCTTGGCGCCAGCGGGTTTTCCAGCGCCTCGTCAAACACCACGCCTGGCGTCACGAACAGCCTGGTGACGGGTGACTACACCGCCCTGTTTATCGGCGGCGCCTACAAAGCAAGCGACTGGAGCAGCAATGCCCGGCTCGAATGGCGCGGGAGCGACACGGACACCAAAGTCAACCTGCTGCTGGGTGCGCAGCGCAACCTTGACGAGAGCCGCACCATGGCCGTCGGCCTGATCTATAACCGGGTCAAAGGCACCGTGGACACCACCCGGGCGGACACCCGTTTGAGTTATGCCCACCGGCCCCTGAACAGTGAGTGGATCTGGCTTGACCGGCTGCAATACATCCACGAGTCCAGCCAGGATCTGGCGGGACGTTTGCTGACCCGAAAGCTCATCAATAATCTGAATGTCAACTGGATGCCGAAGCGCCAAACGCAGATTGCCCTGCAATACGGCCTCAAGTATGTGCATGACAGCATCGACAGCACCGCCTACAAGGGATTCACCGACCTGATCGGCATTGAGGCGCGGCAAGATCTGGGCAAGCGCTGGGACATTGGGCTGCATGGCGGCATGCTGCACTCCTGGCAGGCGGGCACACGCAACTACCAACTGGGCGTTTCGCTGGGCTTCAAGCTGGCTGACAATGCCTGGCTGAGCGTGGGCTACAACCAGCGCGGTTTTCTCGATGCCGATTTTGCTGGCGCCGAATACCGCGCCCGTGGCATTTACCTGAACCTGCGCGTCAAGTTTGACCAGGATTCCTTCATCCTCACTGACCGGAACGAGGGTCAATTGGCCCGCTAGGCTTTACTGTTGATTCCATGCGACCCGTCACTTCCACTATGAAAATAATCCATGCTGGCGTCAGCGGCTGCAGCGCAATGCAGTTGCTGGCAGTGCTTGAGATGCATAACAGAGAAACAACTGCAGGCCTGGCAGATGACTAAGGGAGCAAGAGCATGGCTGCGGTTGTTGACCGGCTTGATGGTGGCCATGCTGTCTTTTTCGGCGGCAGCGCTCAATTGCGCCACGCCTGGGAAAGACGGTCCCGGCGGCACGCTCAACGGCGTGATCAATCGCTATTGGCCAGGAACAGCCAGTGCCAGTGCTGGTGCCGCCAGCATTGTTTTGGGCGCCTCGTCTGGTTCAGGCGCGGCCATAGCCATTGGGGACTTGCTGATGGTGATTCAGATGCAGGATGCTGCGATCGATCGCAGCAATGACAACACTTATGGCGGCGGCAACGGTCTTAACCCGGCCTCCGGCTCGACTGCATTGAACAGTGCCGGGCTGTATGAGTATGTGCGCGCCACCAGCGCCGCAGCCATCGGCGGTGGAGCAGTGACTGTTGTGGGCGGCAGTGGCGCTGGCTTGCTCAACAGCTATACCAATGCGGATGCCAGCAATACGCAGGGACAGCGCCGTTTTCAGATCGTGCGTGTCCCGCAGTACACCACCGCGACCCTGAGTTCAGGGCTGACCGCAATTGCCTGGAATGGCAGCACGGGCGGCGTTCTGGTGTTCGATGTGGCAGGGCAGCTGACGCTTGGCGGCGCGACGGTAAGCGTCAATGGCCTTGGATTTCGCGGCGGCGCCGCCCGGGAGTTGACGGGGGGGCCCGGCGCCAATACCGATTACCGCACCAACGCTGCCAATAACAACAATGGCTCCAAAGGCGAAGGTATTGCCGGAACACCTCGCTATGTCAATAACCTGGGCGTGCTTTTGAACACCGGTAGTGAAGGCTACCCCAATGGCAGCCACGCGCGGGGCGCGCCTGGCAATGCAGGAGGCGGCGGCACTGACGGAAATCCTGTAGACAACAAAGAGAACACAGGAGGCGGTGGTGGCTCGAATGCAGGTGGCGGCGGCAAGGGCGGCAATGGTTGGCGCAGCGCCTCTCCCACCGGCGGCTTTGGAGGCTTTGATTACTCCCCTTTTTTAAACCCGGGACGTATGTTTCTGGGCGGCGGCGGAGGCTCGGGAACCAACAACAACGGCACCGGCGACCGCGGAGCGGGTTTTGCTTCCAGTGGTGCAGCGGGCGGCGGCATGGTGATGATTCGCGCGAGCCTCATTAACGGCAGCGGCACGATCAGCGCCAATGGCGCCAATGCCAACAACAGTGCATTAAACGACGGCTCTGGCGGCGGCGGCGCGGGTGGCTCAGTGCTCGTGTACGTAAAGGCCGTCAGTTCCGGGTTGCTCAGTGTTCAGGCAAATGGCGGCAATGGTGGCACCAACGCAGGCGGCTCTACGGCACCCGAACACGGGCCCGGCGGTGGCGGCAGTGGCGGTTATGTTGCATCTTCATCGGTAATGTCCACATCGGTCAATTTCGCCGGTGGTGCGCCTGGCACGACCGCAGGCGGCTCCAACTTTGGCGCAACAGCCGGAGAGAGCGGTTCAAGAGCCTCGCTCAGCAGCACGGCGATTCCGGGTGTCAGGTCCGGCGCCGAATGCGCTGTCGTTATTGTCAAAAATTTCAACCCGGATACGGTTACGCCCGGCAGCACTTCCACGCTCAGCGTGACCTTGACCAGCCCCAACAGTGTGCCAATCACTGGAATCGGACTGAATGACGTGTTTCCCACCCTTCCCGGAGCGATGACAGTGGCGGCTCCGCTAACCATCACCAATAGCTGCAGCCCAGGAGTGCTGCTGGACTCCGGTGGGAATACGCTTGCTGCCGCAGACAAAGGCATTCGCCTCAACAACGGGAGCCTGGCTGCCAACGGCAGTTGTACCTTCAGCATCAAAGTCACCGCTTCGGAACTCGGTACCTACACCAACGTCATCCCTGTAGGCGCGCTTGTTTCTGCCAATGGCGGCACCAACAGCGCTCTCGTTACAGACATCTTGACCATCGTCAGCCCGCCCAGCCTGGTATTTGTGAAAACCGTGTCGGTCATCAGCGACCCGTTCAACCTTGCCACCAATCCAAAAAACATTCCCGGCGCCGAAGTGTTGTACACGCTGCGCGTCACCAATACCGGCCTGGTCAGTGCGGGCGTTGACAGTATTGTCATCATCGACCCCATGCCTGCCAACACCGAATTGTTTGTGGGCGATCTGGGGGTTACCGGCTCCGGGCCGATTGCCTTCGTTCAGGGAACGCCCGGTAGCGGGCTGACTTGGAAAGCCGATGACGCGACTTTTTCAAACAGCGACTGCAGCACGTTCGGCTATGCGCCGGTTCCTGCCGCCCAATACGATTTGGCCGTCAAATGTATTCGACTCAACCCCAAAGGCACGCTTGCCGCTGCCAGCGGCGGGGCAAATCCTTTTTTTGAACTGCGTTTTCGGGTGCGTCTCAAATAATTAGACAGGAGGTAAAATTTCTGTCTTTGATAGCCTTTTGCGCAATATACAAAAGGATTCTATGCTATTAAATATGTAGCATATTGATTTGGATTAGGTCGGGTGATCGCAAGTCATTGGGGACCTGCGCTTTAACTTGCAAGGCTGGCGATTGATGCGAGCTTCAGGCAGTGTTCATAGCCCAAGTGTTTCAATGCCTGGACACTTTCCATCCAGAAATGCCGCATCCCGCGCGAGTCATCAAAGCATCTCGTCCGGTGCCAACGGCCCGAACAGTTTGAGCAGCAGTTTCAGGGTCAGACTGGCATCAGGCTCATTCGTCGAATCGTCGAGACCTGAACCTTGCGGCGCACGCCATACCAGTTTCTCGTTTACAAGCTCGACATGGTAAGCGCCGTTGGCCATGGCAGGCTCAATCATTTGCGTGGCTTCCTGTGACAGTGCGCGGTTGCGGATGATGACGGCAACTTCGCTGTTTTGCAGTTTCGAGCGCAGGTCCAGGTTCATCGACCCCACTACCAGCAAACGGCCATCCATCACGAACACCTTGGCATGCAAGCTGGCGCGCGAACCGCTTTTTGAACCCCCTGTGGAGCCAATGCCGGAGCCGAAATTCCTGACCGTCCCTTCTTGTTCGGCGTGCATTTCATAAAGTTCGACGCCCATCGCCAGCAATGCTTTACGGTAGCGCGCATAGCCCACATGGGCTGCGGGCGCGTCGTTGGAGGCCAGCGAATTGGTCAGCACGCGCACCCTGACGCCACGTCGGCGCAACTCGGCAAACTGACCCATCATCATGTCGCCCGGAACGAAGTATGGCGAGACAATCAGCAGATCGGCCTTGGCCTGTGACATGAGCTGCAGCAGGCCATCGACAGCCGTTTCCTGTGTCCCTGCCACGTCGTCGGCATCCCTGGCAATTTTTGAGGGCTTGTCCACCAGTAAAACGGACGGCGCCCAGGTCCAAGTCAACAAACTCAGGTCGGTTGAATCGGGCAGGGCGTTTGGGGCATCAGCGGCTACGGCCTTGACGGGCGGTGCTCCGGCCGCGTTTGCCACTGGCTGCATGGCGCTGTAAGGCGCACCCCGATCGGCTGCCACGGGTTGGGGTTTGAGCGCCTTGATTTCTTCCTCGGTCATCAGCGACTGCACCGGATAGGCCAGTGGATTGTTCCAGTACTGGTCAAAACTTCGTGACAGGTCGCGTGCAATACGGCCCGCCGCCAGCACATCGATGTCGATGAAATTGGTGCCTTCGCTCTGGCCAAAATAGGTTTCACCCAGGTTGCGCCCGCCGGTGATGGCGACGGCGTTGTCGGCGACAAAAATCTTGTTGTGCATGCGTCGCTGCATGCGCGCCACATCCTTGAGGTTGCTCAAAATCCGCAGCATCATCGATGCGCGTCCACCGGGCAGCGGGTTAAACAGGCGCAGCTCGAAATTTTTTTCAAATGCCAGCTTCAGCACCTGCGCATTTTTGCCCGTGGTGTTGAAGTCATCAAGCAGGATACGAATACGAACGCCGCGTCCGGCTGCTTCGCGCAGGGCCTCGAACATGCGTTCGGTGGTGTCGTCGGCAAAGATGGCGTAGTACTGGATGTCCAGCGTTTTTTGCGCCGCCTTGATCAGTGTCATCCGGCTGGTGAAGGCCAGTTCGGCATTGCCGACAAGTGCGAATCCGGAGTCATTGCGCGTGCCCGCCCGTGCGGCGCGCGCCTGCACCAGCTGGCCCAGCCGGGTTTCCATCGGATTTGCCAGCGCCGTTGACACCGGGCGGTCCACCTGGCTTGGCAGCGAGGCGCATCCGGTCATCCAGACACTGAAAAATGCAAGGGCCAGCCAGTGTTGGACACCACCATGCCGACTGGCCTGAAAGACGGAAAAAGGGCTGGGGCCGAGCGCGACAGTGGTTTGCATGATGCTGGCCACTTTAGCGCAAGGCCGCGCTTTTTACATACTCACAAGGACGCGCTGGAGCCGCTACTTTTTGTAGGTGGCAAGCTTGAGGTCAGGGTCAGCTATTGCGGTATGGCTGCCCGCTTGCGCTGGAGCGCAGCATGCTATGCGGGCCGCCATATTGAAAAGGCTCAGGTTGACAGCGTTTCCCAGCGTTGCAGCGCATCCATGAGTTCTTCCTCGATCTTGCTGTTGCGCGCCGTGAGTTCGGCCGCCCGCTTGGCATTGCTGGTGTACAGCGTGCCGTCGTAAAGCTCCTGCCCGATCGCCTTTTGCTGCGATTCGAGTTGCTGGATCAGTGCCGGCAAGCCGTCGAGTTCACGCTGCTCCTTGTAACTCAGTTTCTTTTTTGATAGCTGCTCACGCTCGTCTTTATTGGGCTCCGCATTGTTTTTGTCCTTGTTTTTGGAGCTGGAGGCGGTAGCCGCCGTTTTATTGCCGCCAGTGATTTGCGCCGCCCGTTTCGACTGCGTGATCCAGTCGGTCACGCCGCCTTCATACTCACGCCAGAAGCCAGGGTTTTCGGGCGTGCCTTCGTAGGCAATGGTGCTGGTCACCACGTTGTCCAGGAAGCGGCGGTCATGGCTGACCAGAAACACCGTGCCTTCGTAGTTTTGCAGCAGGTCTTCCAGCAGTTCCAGCGTGTCGATGTCCAGGTCGTTGGTGGGCTCGTCAAGCACCAGCACATTGGCAGGCCGCGCAAACAGACGCGCCAGCAGCAAACGGTTGCGCTCGCCACCGCTCAAACTGCGCACCGGGGAGCGGGCGCGCTCGGGGCTGAATAAAAAGTCGCTCAGGTAGCTCTTGACGTGTTTCTTCTGCCCATTGATCTCGACCCACTCGCTGCCCGGGCTGATGAAGTCTTCCAGTGTCGAGTCCAGGTCCAATGCGTCACGCATCTGGTCAAAGTAAGCCACCTGCAGATTTGCGCCCTGACGGATCTTGCCGGGCGGAATGGTCACATCAGGCTGCAGTTCCCCAAGAATGAGCTTGAGCAGCGTGGTCTTGCCCGCGCCGTTCGGGCCGAGCAGTCCGATCTTGTCGCCGCGCAGCAGCGTGCCGCTGAATTTGTTGACGATGATCTTCTCAGAGCCCGGATGGCCAAAGCTTTTCGACACGTCGGTAAGCTCGGCCACGATCTTGCCGCTTTTATCGCCGCTGGAAACATCCAGATTGACGCGGCCGACCGCATCGCGCCGGGCTGAGCGATTTTCCCGCAGCGCGTCAAGCCGTACGATGCGGGCGGTACTGCGCGTGCGGCGTGCCTCGACCCCTTTGCGAATCCAGACTTCTTCTTGCGCCAGCAGCTTGTCCGCCTTGGCAAAGATCACGGCTTCCTGTGCCATCTGGTCTTCCTTCTGGATCAGGTACTGGGCAAAATTGCCAGGGTAGCTGCGCAGCTTGCCGCGGTCCAGCTCAACGATGACATTCGCCACCTGGTCCAGAAAGGCCCGGTCATGGGTGATGGTGATGATGCTGCCATTGAAATTGACCAGCAGATCCTCCAGCCAGGCGATCGAATCCAGGTCCAGGTGGTTGGTTGGCTCATCGAGCAACAACACATCAGGCTTGGCCACTAGGGCCTGGGCGAGCGCAACGCGCTTCTTGGTGCCGCCAGAGAGCGATCCCACAATGGCATCCTTGTCCAGATGCAATCGGTGCAGGGTTTCTTCGACGCGTTGTTCCCAAGTCCAGCCATCGAGCGCCTCAATTTCAGATTGCAGCGCGTCCAGATCGGTATGTTCGTCAGCCGCAAGATACAGTTCCACCACATGCCGGGTGCGGGCCAATCCTGCACTGGCAGCGACGAAGACTGTCGCATGCGGATCCAGGCTGGGTTCCTGCGGAACATAGGCAATGCGCAGGTTCTGCTGCAACTGAAGGGTGCCATCGTCGGGTTTTTCAAGTCCCGCAAGTATCTTCAAAAGAGAAGACTTCCCTGTGCCGTTGCGGCCGATCAGGCCAATGCGTTGGTTGGTTTCAAGAGAAAAATCTGCGTGATCCAGCAGAGCGACATGCCCAAAAGCGAGTTGGGCGTCCAGAAGAGTTATGAGTGCCATATAGGAGGTGATTATCTCGCTATAGGAGAACCACACGATTTCATGCATTCGTCAGAAAACCAGGGCGTGTGCTTCTACTTTGCCTTCGTTTTCGCAGTTGGCGGAGAGACGCTAGGGCGTACGTCAAGGGCGGCCCGCGCAGGCTCATCTGTTAAGTGGCAGTTACTCATAAAGACGCAAAAATGAGCTTGAAAATTTTTGTAGGATAAGGCCCGCATGGCATGAGTAAGGGTGCTATGATTTGCGGCTCTGCTGATGACAAAGCGGCTTTCCTTGAAGATGGCTGCGGAGTTTGGAAGT
>NZ_JADOVG010000029.1 GCF_015752205.1 Polaromonas sp. CG_9.7 | reverse complement strand
AACCCGATTGCCATGGAAGAAGGCCTGCGCTTCGCCATCCGCGAAGGTGGCCGTACCGTGGGCGCTGGCGTTGTTGCCAAGATCCTCGCGTAATTAATTGGTTAAAAGTTTGATGCAGGGGTATAGCTCAATTGGCAGAGCGTCGGTCTCCAAAACCGAAGGTTGATGGTTCGATTCCTTCTGCCCCTGCCACCCGATTGTTGAGGTTGTCAACATCGAAGATGGTTTGAAAAGATAATAAGCAAGCCCGCCAGGAGTTGAAAGCTTCGGGTGGGCTCAAGCGTCTGCAAGGATGCACGAAGATTGAACAGGAAATTCGGCAACTATGGCCTCTACTCAAGTTGAAACCGTCAGCACCAATGCGGACAAAGCCAAGCTGGGCTTGGCTGTGGTGCTGGTGCTGGCCTCTCTTGTCGGTTTTTATCTGCTGGCCAAGCAAGGTCAGTTAGTGCAGTGGGGTGTCTTGCTTGTTGGTCTGGTTGTCGCTGTTCTTGTTTTTGTATCGTCAGAACTTGGCAGGCAGTTTCTGGCCTTCGGTCGTGACTCGGTCCGTGAAGTTAAAAAAGTTGTCTGGCCTGAGCGGAAAGAGGCTGTCCAGATGACGGCTTACGTATTCGGCTTTGTGGTGGTGATGGCATTGTTTTTGTGGCTCACGGACAAGACGCTCGAATGGGTGTTTTACGACTTGATCCTGGGATGGAAAAGATAATGAGTGATCTGAACGATACGACCGCCAGAGATGTCGTTGTAGCTGATGCATCCCATGCGTTGGCCCCTGGCATGCAATGGTATGTTGTTCACGCTTATTCCGGCATGGAAAAAGCGGCAGAACGCAATATCGTCGAGCGCATCAACCGTGCCGGCATGCAATCCAAGTTTGGGCGCTTCCTGGTGCCTACCGAAGAAGTGGTAGAAATCAAGAATGGCCAGAAGAAGACGACAGAACGTCGATTCTTCCCTGGTTATGTGTTGGTCGAAATGGTCATGGATGACGAGACCTGGCACTTGGTAAAGCACACCAACAAAGTCACGGGTTTCGTCGGCGGTGCAAAAAACCGTCCCTCCCCAATTTCTGAAGAAGAAGTGCAAAAGATCGTCAGCCAGATGCAGGTTGGTACTGACAAGCCTCGCCACAAAGTCGAGTTTGAAACGGGAGAATACGTCCGCGTCAAGGATGGACCGTTCACCGATTTCAATGGCACTGTGGAAGAAGTCAACTACGAGAAGAACAAGGTCCGTGTGTCGGTCACGATTTTCGGACGGGCGACGCCGGTTGAGCTTGAATTCAGCCAGATCGAAAAAACCTGATACCCACTTCTTTTCGTAACAAGCCAAGTAAACACTTGGGAATGATTAGATAAAATTTTGCGCCTTGCAACTCGGCGTGAAGGATTCCAAAGAATCCGTTTTGAGTTGTGTAACCCCCGGGAAGCTTGTGAGCTGTCGTTTGACAGATCTCAGGCGTTATGACCCGCAAGGAGAAAAGTATGGCGAAAAAAATCGTCGGCTTCGTTAAGCTGCAAGTTCCAGCTGGCAAGGCCAATCCATCCCCACCGATCGGACCCGCTTTGGGTCAACGCGGTTTGAACATCATGGAGTTCTGCAAGGCATTCAATGCCCAGACCCAAGGCATTGAGCCGGGCACACCACTACCCGTAGTGATTACCGCTTATGCTGACAAGAGCTTTACCTTCATCATCAAGACGCCTCCTGCTGTCTCCATGATTAAGAAAGCCATCAAACTTGACAAGGGATCGGCCACGCCGCATTCCGCGAAGGTTGGCAAGATCACCCGCGCACAGCTGGAAGATATCGCCAAAGCCAAGATGAAAGATTTGACTGCTGCTGATCTGGATGCCGCAGTCCGTACTATTGCCGGTTCTGCCCGTTCCATGGGTGTGACGGTGGAGGGTGTTGTATGAGCAAGCTGACCAAACGTCAAAAAACCGTCGGTGACAAAGTTGACAGCAACAAGCTGTACGCATTGCCTGACGCACTGGGACTTGTCAAAGAGTTCGCTGTCGCCAAGTTCGATGAGTCTATCGATGTGGCCGTGCAACTTGGCATCGATGCCAAGAAATCCGACCAGGTTGTTCGTGGTGCAGTTGTAATGCCCAATGGCACCGGCAAGACCAAGCGTGTTGCCGTATTCGCCCAGGGTGCCAAGGCTGAAGAAGCCAAAGCCGCAGGTGCTGATATTGTCGGCATGGACGATCTGGCTGCCGATATCAAGGCTGGCAAGATGGACTTTGATGTGGTCATTGCTTCTCCTGATGCCATGCGTATCGTCGGTACCCTGGGCCAGATCCTTGGCCCACGCGGTCTGATGCCTAACCCCAAGGTCGGCACCGTGACGCCTGACGTTGCGACCGCTGTGCGCAACGCAAAAGCCGGTCAGGTCCAGTTCCGTGTTGACAAGGCTGGTATCGTGCATGGCACCATCGGTCGTCGCTCGTTTGACACAGAAAAGCTGCAAGGCAATCTGGCTGCATTGATCGACGCGCTGATCAAGGCCAAGCCTGCTACCAGCAAGGGTGTGTACTTGAAGAAGGTTGCCGTCTCGTCAACGATGGGTGTGGGCGTTCGCGTTGACACACAATCCATCACAGCCTAAAGACAAAATTTGAACAATGCTTAGGCGTTGTTCAGGGTGGTGGGCTGCCGGGGTTTTCCTTGGCAGGTCATCCAGGACCGTTGGTGTGTACAGTCTTAATAAATCATTCGGACTGTGTGCTTAATCGAAAGACAGCCAACGCAGATGGCGGTCCCGCTGCTTGAATGGTTTTGAAAAGAATCTGAAAACAGTTGGTCGCTGAACATGAGCGTGTTGAAGGGCTGAGTGCAGATGCAAATTTGCCAAAACCCGACAGCACATTTTTAAGGAGTAGACCTTGAGTCTCAACCGCAGTGAGAAACAAGCCGTCATTGATGAAGTGACAGGCCTCGCCGCTAAAGCTCAAACGCTCGTGATGGCGGAATACCGTGGTATCACGGTCGCTGACATGACCAAGCTGCGCAGCCAAGCCCGCGAAAAAGGCGTGACCCTGAGTGTTCTGAAAAACACCCTGGCCCGCCGCGCCGTGGCAGGAAGCAGCTTTGAAGTCTTGTCCGACCAGATGACCGGTCCGCTGATCTACGGCTTTTCCATTGATGCCGTCGCTGCTGCAAAAGTAGTGGCTGACTTCGCGAAAACCAACGACAAGTTGGTGATCCGCGCAGGTGCATTTGCTGGGAAAACCCTGGACATCGAGGGCGTCAAGCAACTGGCGAGTATCCCTTCCAAGGAAGTGTTGTTGGCCCAGTTGTGTGGCTTGCTGATGTCACCTATTTCGCGTACCGCTGCTGTTCTTGCAGCATTGTCCGCGCAACGTGGTGCCGGTGCAGAACAAGTGGCAGAGGCTGCAGAGCCCGCCGCCGAAGCTGCAGAAGCCCCAGCGGCGTAACAAACTGACCTTTGCGTGACAGGCTGAAGCGTACAGCGCAAGCCTTGTCTCCAACTGTTAAAGAAATTTTTTTAGGAATTCAAAATGGCATTCGACAAAGACGCATTTTTGACCGTGCTGGACAGCATGACGGTCCTCGAACTCAACGACCTGGTGAAAGCCATCGAAGAGAAATTTGGCGTGAGCGCAGCTTCCATGGCCGCTCCCGCTGCTGGTGGCGGCGGTGCAGGTGCTGCTGTTGCTGAAGAAAAGACCGAATTCAATGTCGTTCTGCTCGAAGCTGGCGCACAAAAAGTGCAGGTTATCAAGGCAGTGCGTGAACTGACCGGTCTGGGCTTGAAAGAAGCCAAGGACTTGGTCGACGGCGCTCCAAAGAACGTCAAGGAATCTGTCAGCAAGGCCGACGCCGAAGCTGCCAAGAAGAAGCTGGAAGACGCCGGCGCGAAAGTCGAACTCAAGTAATTCTTGCGTTGCGCGAAGGCTGGAAACCCTCAAAAGGGCTTCCAGCCTTTCCCCGTTTGAGGCCCAGCCAAGTGCACTGCCTCCTGCGCTTACTTTTACACCCCAAAAAGACAAGTGTCTTTTACGCGGAATAAAAAAATAGTGGAAAAAGGATTACAAGTCTTTTTTCCAGTGTTTTCTGAATTCCCGACTGCAGAAACGCCTTGGTTCGGGTGCTGTGCAATGCATCACCGTCCGCCATGGTTGGTAGTGGCCAACCACCAAGTTGCCTGAATACGTGGTGTATTCAGGCTCGAGAGTCCCAGAGCCCATCATTACGGAGAACTCATGGCCCTAACTTCTAGTTACAGCTTCACCGAACGCAAACGAATCCGTAAAAGCTTCGGCAACCGCGAAAGCGTGTTGGCGGTTCCCTACTTGCTGCAAATGCAGAAAGATGCGTATATCGCATTCCTGCAAGCCGATCGTGCGCCTCAAAAACGCATGCTTGAAGGCCTGCAAGCTGCTTTTCAAAACGCCTTTCCCATTGTCTCGCACAACGGTTTTGTCGAGATGAAATTTATCGAGTACAACCTGGCCAAACCGGCCTTCGATGTGCGCGAATGCCAGACGCGTGGCCTGACGTTCGCCTCGGCCGTGCGCGCCAAGGTGCAACTGATCATTTATGACCGCGAGTCATCGACGTCGCAGTCCAAGGTTGTCAAGGAAGTCAAGGAGCAGGAAGTCTACATGGGCGAAGTGCCGCTCATGACCGACAAGGGCTCGTTCGTCATCAACGGCACCGAGCGTGTCATTGTGTCCCAGTTGCACCGCTCACCGGGTGTGTTCTTTGAACATGACAAGGGGAAAACGCACAGCTCGGGCAAACTGCTGTTCTCGGCTCGCATCATCCCCTACCGTGGTTCATGGCTGGACTTTGAATTTGATCCGAAAGACATCCTCTACTTCCGTGTTGACCGTCGCCGCAAGATGCCGGTCACCATCCTGCTCAAGGCTATCGGCCTGAACCACGAATCAATCCTGGCGAACTTTTTTGTCTTTGACAATTTCCGCCTGATGGACAGTGGTGCACAAATGGAGTTCGTGGCTGAGCGCATGCGCGGCGAAGTCGCCCGTTTTGATCTCACTGACAAGGCTGGCAAGGTCGTGGTCGCCAAGGACAAGCGCATCACGGTTCGCCATACCCGCGAACTCGAGCAAAGCGGAACCACCAGCATCAGTGTGCCGGAAGATTTCCTGGTTGGCCGCGTCGTTGCCAAGAACATCATTGACACGGACACCGGCGAGATCATTGCCAAGGCCAACGAAGAGTTGACCGAAGCCTTGCTGAAAAAGCTGCGTGTCGCCGGCATCAATGATGTCCAGGTGCTGTACACCAACGAACTTGACCAGGGTGCGTACATTTCGCAAACCCTGCGTGCCGACGAAACGGCTGACGAGTTTGCCGCTCGCGTAGCCATCTACCGCATGATGCGCCCCGGCGAGCCGCCAACCGAAGATGCGGTCCAGGCCCTGTTCCAGCGTCTTTTCTACAACCCGGACACCTACGACCTGTCGCGCGTGGGCCGCATGAAGTTCAATGCCCGAGTGGGCCGTGACGAATCCACCGGCCCGATGGTCATGACCAACGAGGACATCCTGGCAGTCGTCAAGATTCTGGTGGACCTGCGCAACGGCAATGGCGAAGTCGATGACATCGACCACCTGGGAAATCGCCGCGTGCGTTGCGTTGGCGAACTCGCTGAAAACCAGTACCGCACCGGTCTGGCACGCATTGAAAAAGCTGTCAAGGAACGTCTGGGCCAGGCTGAGCAAGAGCCGCTCATGCCGCATGACCTGATCAACAGCAAGCCAATTTCGGCCGCCCTGAAGGAATTCTTCGGTGCGTCGCAGCTGTCGCAGTTCATGGACCAGACCAATCCGCTGGCGGAGATCACCCACAAGCGCCGTGTTTCGGCCCTTGGCCCCGGTGGTTTGACACGCGAACGTGCAGGTTTTGAGGTGCGAGACGTGCACGTGACCCATTACGGCCGCGTCTGCCCGATTGAAACGCCTGAAGGTCCGAACATCGGCCTGATCAACTCGCTGGCCCTGTACGCTCGCCTGAACGACTACGGTTTCATTGAAACACCGTACCGCCGGGTGTCTGACAGCAAGGTGACGATGGACATCGACTACCTGTCGGCCATCGAAGAAGGCAAGTACGTGATTGCCCAGGCCAATGCTGCACTCGACAAGGAAGGCCGCCTCACGGGCGACCTGGTATCCGCCCGTGAAAAAGGCGAGTCAATCTTGGTGAGCGCAGAGCGCGTCCAGTACATGGACGTGTCACCGGCGCAGATCGTGTCGGTCGCGGCTTCGCTGGTTCCTTTCCTGGAGCATGACGACGCAAACCGCGCGCTGATGGGTGCCAACATGTCGCGTCAGGCTGTGCCCGTGCTGCGTCCGGAAAAGCCGCTCGTCGGCACCGGTATCGAGCGCGTGGCGGCAGTGGACTCGGGCACGGTCGTCACGGCCACCCGTGGCGGTATCGTGGATTATGTCGATGCCACCCGCATCGTGGTCCGCGTCAATGATGCAGAAGCCCTCGCCGGTGAAATTGGCGTGGACATCTACAACCTGATCAAGTACCAGCGTTCCAATCAGAACACCAACATCCACCAGCGCCCCATCGTCAAGATGGGCGACAGGCTGGCCAAGGGTGACGTGGTGGCTGACGGCGCATCGACCGACCTGGGCGAAATCGCCATTGGCCAGAACATGCTGATCGGCTTCATGCCGTGGAACGGCTACAACTTCGAGGATTCGATCCTGATTTCCGAGCGCGTGGTGGCTGAAGACCGCTACACCTCGATTCATATTGAAGAACTCGTCGTCATGGCGCGTGACACCAAGCTGGGTTCCGAGGAAATCACCCGCGACATTCCCAATCTGTCCGAGCAGCAGCTCAACCGTCTGGACGAATCCGGCATTATTTATGTTGGTGCCGAAGTCCAGCCGGGCGATACGCTGGTCGGCAAGGTCACGCCAAAAGGCGAGACCACTCTGACGCCGGAAGAAAAACTGCTGCGCGCTATCTTTGGCGAAAAAGCCAGCGATGTGAAGGACACCTCGCTGCGCGTCAGCCAGGGTTCGTCAGGCACCGTCATCGACGTGCAGGTCTTCACCCGTGAAGGCATCGTGCGCGACAAGCGTGCCCAGCAGATCATCGACGATGAGCTCAAGCGCTACCGTCTGGACCTGAATGATCAGTTGCGCATCGTCGAAGCCGATGCGTTTGACCGTATCGAAAAGCTGCTGACTGGCAAGATTGCCAATGGCGGTCCGAAAAAGCTTGCCAAGGGCACGAAACTCGACAAGGCCTATCTGCTTGACGTCGAGAAGTACCACTGGTTTGACATCCGTCCTGCAGATGACGAAGTCGCTTCGCAACTGGAAAGCATCAAGAACTCGATGGAGCAGACGCGCCACAGCTTCGATTTGTCTTTCGAGGAAAAGCGCAAGAAGCTGACGCAGGGCGACGAGTTGCCTTCCGGCGTGCTCAAGATGGTCAAGGTTTACCTGGCTGTCAAGCGCCGCTTGCAGCCCGGCGACAAAATGGCCGGCCGTCACGGCAACAAGGGTGTGGTGTCCAAGATCGTTCCGGTTGAAGACATGCCCCACATGGCCGACGGGACGCCGTGCGACATCGTGCTGAATCCGCTGGGCGTGCCTTCGCGCATGAACGTCGGTCAGGTGCTGGAAGTCCACCTGGGCTGGGCCGCCAAAGGTCTGGGCCAGCGGATTGGCGACATGCTGCAGGCTGAATCCAAGGTGGCTGAATTGCGTCAGTTCATGGACACGCTTTACAACAAGTCGGGCCGTACGGAAGACCTGGCTTCGCTGTCGGACGAGCAGGTGGTCGAGATGGCCCAAAACCTGACCGGTGGCGTGCCTTTTGCCACGCCGGTGTTTGATGGTGCTTCGGAAGAAGAAATCATGACCATGCTGCAACTGGCGTATCCCGATGCGGTTGCCAAGGCCAAGGGTCTGACGCCTACGCGTACCCAGGCACAGCTGTATGACGGACGCACTGGTGATGCTTTCGAGCGCACGACGACGGTCGGCTACATGCACTTTTTGAAACTTCACCATCTGGTGGACGACAAGATGCATGCCCGCTCGACCGGCCCCTACAGCCTGGTCACGCAGCAGCCGCTGGGCGGCAAGGCCCAGTTCGGTGGCCAGCGTTTCGGCGAAATGGAAGTGTGGGCGCTGGAAGCTTACGGCGCTGCCTACGTGTTGCAGGAAATGCTCACGGTCAAGTCTGATGACGTGGTCGGCCGTACCAAGGTGTACGAAAGCATTGTCAAGGGCGAACACGCGATCACCGCGGGCATGCCGGAGTCGTTCAACGTGCTGGTGAAAGAAATTCGCTCGCTCGGTATCGACATGGAACTTGAGCGCAGCTAGTCCAGTGGCCTTGCGGGACAGGGCAGGATTGCGATGCAATCTGCCCTGTCCTCAACTGATTAAGAGGATTTACACATGAAATCGTTACTAGACCTGTTCAAGCAGTTCACGCCGGATGAGCATTTCGATGCCATCAAGATTGGCATGGCTTCGCCCGAGAAGATCCGTTCGTGGTCTTTCGGCGAGGTCAAAAAACCCGAGACGATCAACTACCGCACTTTCAAGCCCGAGCGCGACGGCCTCTTTTGCGCCAAGATCTTTGGCCCTATCAAGGACTATGAATGCCTGTGCGGCAAGTACAAGCGCCTCAAGCATCGCGGTGTGATCTGCGAGAAGTGCGGCGTTGAAGTCACGCAGACCAAGGTTCGCCGCGAACGCATGGGTCACATCGACCTGGCTGCACCGTGCGCGCACATCTGGTTTTTGAAGTCGCTGCCATCGCGTCTGGGCCTGGTGCTTGACATGACGCTGCGCGACATCGAGCGCGTGCTGTATTTTGAAGCGTATGTGGTGACTGATCCCGGCATGACCCCGCTGAAGAAATTCAGCATCATGTCGGAAGACGATTTCGACGCCAAGCGCAAGGAATACGGCGACGAGTACACCGCCAAAATGGGCGCCGAAGGCATCAAGGACCTGCTCGAAGGGCTGGACCTCGATGTTGAAATCGACAAGCTGCGCAATGACCTGACCGGCTCCGAGATCAAGATCAAGAAGAACGCCAAGCGCTTGAAATTGATGGAAGGATTCAAGAAATCCGGCATCAAGCCCGAGTGGATGGTGCTCGACGTGCTGCCCGTGCTGCCGCCGGACCTGCGTCCGCTGGTGCCACTGGACGGCGGCCGCTTTGCGACCTCCGACCTGAACGACCTGTACCGCCGTGTCATCAACCGCAACAGCCGCCTGCGCCGTTTGCTGGAACTGAAGGCGCCTGAAATCATTGCGCGCAACGAAAAGCGCATGTTGCAGGAAGCCGTGGACAGCTTGCTGGACAACGGCCGTCGCGGCAAGGCCATGACGGGCGCCAACAAGCGCGCGCTGAAGTCACTTGCGGACATGATCAAGGGCAAGTCAGGCCGTTTCCGCCAGAACTTGCTGGGCAAGCGCGTCGATTACTCGGGTCGTTCCGTGATCACCGTGGGCCCGACTCTCAAGCTGCACCAGTGCGGTTTGCCCAAGCTGATGGCGCTGGAACTGTTCAAGCCCTTCATCTTTGCGCAGCTCGAAGTGCGTGGCATTGCCACCACCATCAAGGCCGCCAAGAAGGAAGTCGAAACCGGCACGCCGGTGGTCTGGGACATTCTGGAAGAGGTCATCAAGGAGCATCCGGTGATGCTCAACCGTGCGCCTACGCTGCACCGTCTGGGTATCCAGGCGTTTGAGCCGATCCTGATCGAAGGCAAGGCGATCCAGTTGCACCCGCTCGTTTGCTCGGCTTTTAACGCCGACTTCGACGGTGACCAGATGGCTGTTCACGTGCCGCTGTCGGTGGAAGCGCAGATGGAAGCCCGCACCTTGATGCTGGCCTCGAACAACATTTTGTTTCCGGCCAACGGCGAGCCGTCCATCGTTCCTTCGCAAGACGTGGTGCTGGGTCTGTACTACACGACACGCGACCGTACCAACGGCAAAGGCGAAGGTCTGGTGTTCTCGGACACCGGCGAAGTACGCCGCGCCTTTGACGCGGGCGAACTTGATTTGAACGCCCGCATCAGCGTGCGCCTGACCGAGTGGACCAAGGACAAGGAAACCAACGAGTTCGTGCCTTCGACCAGCTTGGTGGAAACCACCGGCGGCCGTGCGCTGCTGTCTGAAATCCTGCCCAAGGGACTGCCTTTTTCCAATATCAACAAGGCGTTGAAGAAGAAGGAAATTTCCAAGCTGATCAACGTGTCTTTCCGCAAATGCGGTCTCAAAGAAACGGTTGTATTTGCCGACAAACTGTTGCAGTCAGGTTTTCGCCTGGCAACCACGGCCGGCATTTCGATCTGTATCGAAGACATGCTGGTGCCTAAGGAAAAGACCGCGATCATTGCGCACGCCCAGAAGGAAGTCAAAGAAATCGAGCAGCAGTACACCTCGGGTCTGGTGACGGCCGGCGAGCGCTACAACAAGGTGGTCGACATTTGGGGCAAGTCAGGCGACGACGTGTCCAAGGCCATGATGGCCCAGCTGTCCAAGGAAAAGGTCATTGACCGCCACGGCAATCTGGTCGAGCAGGATTCGTTCAACTCGATCTACATGATGGCCGACTCCGGCGCGCGCGGTTCCGCCGCGCAGATTCGCCAGGTCGCCGGCATGCGCGGCTTGATGGCCAAGCCTGACGGCTCGATCATCGAGACGCCGATCACTGCGAACTTCCGCGAAGGCCTGAACGTGCTGGAGTACTTCATCTCCACCCACGGTGCGCGCAAAGGCTTGGCCGACACGGCGCTGAAAACCGCCAACTCCGGTTACCTGACACGCCGCTTGTGCGACGTGGTGCAGGATCTGGTTGTGACCGAACATGACTGCGGCACTCTCGACGGCTCGGTGATGCGCGCCATCGTCGAAGGCGGCGAGGTCATCGAATCGCTGCGCGACCGCGTTCTGGGCCGCACCATCGTCGAAGACGTGCTGCACCCCGAGAACCGCTCGGTGCTGACCAAGGCTGGCGTCATGCTGGACGAGGACATCATCGACGGACTCGAAGCCGCTGGCGTTGACGAAGTCAAGGTCCGCACGGCGCTGACCTGCGAAACACGCTTCGGCCTGTGCGCCAGTTGCTATGGCCGTGACCTGGGTCGCGGTGGCCTCATCAACATCGGTGAAGCGGTCGGCATCATTGCCGCCCAGTCGATTGGCGAGCCCGGCACACAGCTGACGATGCGGACTTTCCACATCGGTGGCGCGGCATCACGTGCCGCCATCGCTTCGAGCGTCGAAGCCAAGTCCAACGGCGTGATCGGCTTCAATGCCCCGATGCGTTATGTGACCAATGGCAAGGGCGACCTGGTGGTGATTGCCCGTTCCGGCGAGATCGTCCTTCATGACGAGCATGGACGCGAGCGCGAGCGTCACAAGGTGCCTTACGGCGCCACGCTGACCGTCAAGATCGACCAGGTCGTCAAGGCGGGTGCGATTCTGGCCAACTGGGACCCGCTGACCCGCCCCATCATCACCGAATTCGCCGGCAAGGTGCAGTTCGAGAATGTGGAAGAAGGCGTGACCGTGGCCAAGCAGGTCGATGACGTGACCGGTCTGTCCACGCTGGTGGTGATCGATCCGAAGCGTCGCGGCGCGACCAAGGTGATTCGTCCCCAGGTCAAGCTGATCGACGCCACCGGCAACGAAGTCAAGATTCCCGGCACCGACCATTCGGTGACGATTGGCTTCCAGATCGGCGCGCTGGTCCAGGTGCGTGACGGCCAGGACGTGGGACCCGGCGAAGTGCTGGCCCGCATCCCGGTCGAAGGCCAGAAGACCCGTGACATCACCGGCGGTCTGCCGCGTGTGGCCGAGTTGTTCGAAGCCCGTACGCCGAAAGACAAGGGCACGCTGGCCGAGATGACCGGCACCGTGTCGTTCGGTAAAGAGACCAAAGGCAAGATTCGCCTGCAGATCACTGACCTGGAAGGAAAAGTCTGGGAAGATCTGGTTCCGAAGGAAAAGAACATCCTGGTGCACGAAGGCCAGGTGGTGAACAAGGGCGAATCCATCGTTGACGGACCCGCTGATCCTCAGGACATCCTGCGCCTGCTGGGTGTGGCCGAACTGGCCCGCTACATCGTCGATGAAGTGCAGGACGTTTACCGTTTGCAGGGCGTGAAGATCAACGACAAGCACATCGAAGTGATTGTTCGCCAGATGCTGCGCCGCGTGGTTGTTGAAAATGTCGGTGACACCACCTACATTGCCGGTGAACAGGTCGAGCGTTCGGCACTGCTGGACGTCAACGACGCCCTGCGCGCCGACGGCAAGATCCCGGCTACTTTCAGCAACCTGTTGCTCGGTATCACCAAGGCTTCGCTGTCGACCGATTCGTTCATTTCAGCGGCTTCCTTCCAGGAAACCACCCGCGTGCTCACCGAGGCTGCCATCATGGGCAAGCGCGACGAGTTGCGTGGCTTGAAAGAAAACGTGATCGTCGGCCGCCTGATTCCTGCCGGCACCGGCATGGCCTACCACGAGGCACGCAAGGCCAAGGACCTGATGGACGACTCCGAGCGTCGTGCCATTGCCGAATCCGAAGCGGCTGAACTGGAAGCCTCGCAGGTTGAAACCAGCGATGAAAACGCTGCTGCCGAGTAAGTTCTGCGAACGCACTGTGCCTTGACAGGCACCCAGCCCTGCCCTTGAAAAAGCGCGGGGCTTTTTTTACGCCTAAAAATCATTTTCTATCAATGAAATATGCATTTTGCGCAATATGCGTATGCATTGGCAGCTATTAATAAAGTAGCGCCAAGCTTTCAAGACTTGGAAAATTGGCGTCATCCTGGCCTTCATACCCCCAAGTGGGTCAGGTAAAAACCGGACTTCAGTGCGAAACTGTCCTGCTTCTCGAGGAATAGGCCCATGTCATTGCAAACAATTGTTTCCCTCACTTTGCTGGCCATGCTGGTGTTCTGGGCAGTAGGCGCCTACAACCGGCTGGTGCGGTTGAAGAACGTCATTGCCAACGCGTTTGGCCAGGTCGATGTCCAGCTCAAGCGCCGTTACGACCTGATTCCCAACCTGGTGGAGGCTGCCCAAAAATACGTGGCGCATGAACAAGCCGCGCTGGAAGCCGTCATTGCAGCCCGCAACCAGGCCCGCAGCGCCAGCGATGCCGTGCGAAGCCGTCCGGGCAAGGCCGATGCGGTCATTGCCCTGGCCGCCGCCGAGCAGACGCTCGACGGCAGTCTGGGGCGACTGTTTGCGCTGGCTGAGGCTTATCCCGACCTGAAGGCCGACCAGACGGTCCGAGAACTCAGCGAGGAACTCACCACCACCGAAAACAAGGTCGGGTTTGCCCGCCAAGCCTACAACGACGCCGTGCTTGACTACAACAATGCGCAGGGCCAGTTTCCGGCGCTGCTGCTTGCCCGGCTGTTCGGCTTTGCGCCATCGGCCATGCTGCAATCCACCGAAGATGTCGCCGAGCGCCAGGCCGTTCGCACAAAGATGTGATCCATGCGGTTTTTTGAAGCCCAGGAAAAAGCCTGGATGCAAACCCTGCAGTTGCTGCTGCTGTTTGGACTGGCCGTGCTGGTGCTGTCTGTCAATGGCGCGCTGGCATTGAGCTGGCGGTTGGTGTCGCCGGGCTGGACCGGCTACCCGGCAGTTCATCACATGCTGTTGGTCAGCGATGCGCCCCCGACACGCTGGTTTGCCAGCCACCCGCCGTTGGCCGAACGCATCCGCCGGATTTACGGCCGGTCGAGGCCGGTGTTGCCCGCCCGGCACGATGAGGCCGTGACGCGGCCCGATGCCCTGTTTTAGCCAGACCAGATTTTTTGTGCGCCTGGTCTGGCGTGTGCAGACACAACCGCTTTGTCTTAACCGTGGCCGGGGCTGGTCTAATAGGGAAAAACCACTGCCCGTCATGCGGGCGGATTTACGCCAGCCGGTGCAAGGCTGGCCTTGACCACACCGAACCGATGCAACCTCAACCGAATTCTTCCCCGTCTGCCCAAGTCCCGTTATGGCGCCAGCTTCAAGGTGCCGCTTCCATATTGCTGGCGGTGCGCGACGGCCAGTCGATGACGCCGGCATTGGACGACGTCGATGCGCAGCTTCGCCCTGGCGTACAGGCACTGGCCTTTCATGCGCTGCGCTGGCTGGGCCGTGCCGAAGCGCTGCGCCAGCAACTCGCCAAGCGCCCGCCGCCCCCCGAGGCCGATGCCCTGCTGTGCGTGGCGCTGGCATTGGCCTGCGGCGATGAAGCCGCGCCCTACACCGCGCACACGCTGGTCGATCAGGCAGTGGAAGCGGCCAAGCGCAGCGACGCGACGCTGCACCAGGCCAGTTTCATCAACGGCTGCCTGCGCCGCTTCCTGCGCGAGCAGGGCGCCTTGATGGCGCTGACCGAAAAAAGTCCGCTGGCGGTCTGGAACCATCCGCAGTGGTGGATTGACCGGGTGCGCAAGGACCATCCGACGCAGTGGCAGGACATTTTGCGGGCTAACAACAGCCGCGCGCCGCTGATTCTGCGGATAAATGAACGAAAAACGACGCCTGCGCAGTATGTGCAAGCGTTATTAGCTATGGATATAGGAGCGTTTCCCATCGGCGACCATGGCGTGGTGCTGACCGAGGCGCGTCCGGTCATGTCGCTGCCGGGTTTTACCGAAGGGCATTTTTCGGTGCAGGATGCCGCTGCCCAGCTGGCCGCGCCCTTGCTGCTCGATGGCCTCATGGCTGTTGCCGGTGAAGGCCAGCCCCGTTTGCGCATCCTGGATGCCTGCGCTGCGCCCGGCGGCAAGACGGCGCACCTGCTGGAACTGGCCGACTGCGACGTGACGGCGCTGGACATTGACGCCAAGCGCTGCGAGCGCATCGCACAGAACCTGACGCGTCTGGGCCTGCAGGCGCACATCGTCGTGGGCGACGCCAGCCGGCCCGGCAACTGGTGGGATGGCCGGCCGTACGACGGCATCCTGCTTGACGCGCCGTGCACCGCCTCGGGCATTGTGCGCCGCCATCCCGACGTTCGCTGGCTGCGCCGGCCGACCGATATTGCACAGCTGGCGGCTATCCAGACCCGGCTGCTGGCCACGCTCTGGCCGCTGCTCAAACCCGGCGGCCGGCTGGTGTATTGCACATGCTCGGTGTTCAGGGCAGAAGGCGAGCAGCAGGCGCAAGCGTTTGCCGCGAGCCATCCGGACGCCGTACTGATGCCTTCACCCGGACATTTGCTGCCGCAGGGAAGTGTCAAAGGCGCCGTATTCCCTGACAATTTGATGCGTGAACACGATGGCTTTTACTACGCAGTCCTTCAAAAACGCAGCGCTTGAAGCGTTTGCGCATTGCCTGCTGGCCGCTTGCCTGTGCCTGCTGTGGGCGTCAGCCACCTGGGCAGCAGCGCCGACCGAGATCACCCAACTGCGCACCGAGCGCACCGAAGAAGGGGTCTATCTCTCGGCGGTGGTGCGGTTTGACGTTCCGCCCGTCGTGGAAGACGCGCTGCTCAAGGGCATTGCGATCTATTTCGTCGTAGAGGTCGATGTCTCCCGCGAACGCTGGTACTGGACTGACCTGCGCGTGGCCAGTGCTGCCCGCACCTTGCGTCTGGCCTACCAGCCCCTGACCGGCCGCTGGCGCGTGAACATTGTGTCCGGCCTCATCACCAGTTCGTCGGGCCTGCGCGCCACGTTGAGCCAAAACTACGAAAGCCTGCCCGAAGCGCTTTCAGCGATCCAGCGCGTGACCCACTGGAAAATTGCCGATGCTTCCGAGGTCGATCCGGGCGAGCAATACATGCTCAACCTGAATTTCTGGCTTGATTTGTCGCAGCTGCCGCGTCCTTTTCAAATCGGTGTTGCCGGGCAGCGCGACTGGACCATTTCTGCCCAGCTCAGGGACAGGCTTCAGCTGACCCCTGCGCCGCCCGCCGCAGAGGGCATCAAATGAGCCGCACCGGCAAGCTGATTGCCCTGAAAAGCAGTCCTGCGTTCAGCTGGACCGTCGGCGTGGGAGCCGGCGTGGTCGTGGCCCTGGGCCTGGTCCTGTTGTATTTGCTGACCCAGGCGACCGACAACCGCGAACTGTACGAACGCAATTACGTCTTGCTTTTCGGCTTGAATGTTGCGGTTGCCGTCTTGCTGCTTGGCGTGGTTGCGTGGATCACCTTGCGCCTGGTGCTGCGGGTGCGCCAGGGACGGTTTGGCAGCCGATTGCTGGTCAAGCTGGCGGCCATTTTTGCGCTGGTCGGCCTGATGCCGGGCCTGATGATCTATGTGGTGTCCTACCAGTTTGTTTCACGGTCGATTGAAAGCTGGTTCGATGTCGAGGTAGAGTCCGCGCTCGCGGCCGGTGTGAACCTCGGACGTGCCACCCTCGACACTCTGGCCGCAGACACGGCAAACAAGACGCGCCAGGCCGCGACGCAACTGGCAGAAACCCCGGATGCGACATTCGGCCTGGCGCTGGAACGCCTGCGTGAGCAGCTCGGCGCCAGCGACGTGGTGCTCTGGAGCGCCTCCGGTCAGCTGATTGCCAATGCGGGGGAGTCGCGCTTCCTGATCCAGCCTGAACGGCCGTCGCTGCAGCAGTTGCGCAACGCGCGGAGCCAGCAGGTGACGACCCAGATTGAAGGGCTTGATGAAATCGTGCCAGGCGGCAATGGCGAACTGGGCGCCAGTACCGGTCCGCCGGCACCTGGCGTCACCACCGCGGCCCGCGTCAAGGCGATTGCGGTAGTCAACAATCCGAGCCTGAGCGTGCTTGGGCAGTCGCGTTACCTGCAGGTCACCACCGTGTTGCCCGCCGGCCTGGTGGCCAATGCCATCGCCGTGCAGGAAGCCAACCGCCAGTACCAGGAGCGCGCGCTGGCGCGTGGCGGCCTGCAGAAAATGTACATCGGTACGTTGACGCTCAGCCTGTTCCTGGCGGTGTTCAGCGCGGTGCTGTTGGCCGTCATTCTGGGCAACCAGCTTGCCAAGCCGCTGCTGCTGCTCGCCGAAGGCGTCAAACAGGTGGCTTTGGGCGACCTGACGCCCAAGGCGGCGCTCAAGGGCAAGGACGAACTGGGTGGGCTGACGCGCTCGTTCGCCGACATGACGCAGCAACTGGCTGATGCGCGGTCGGCGGTGCAGTACAGCATGAGCCAGGTGGACGCCTCACGCGCCACCCTGCAGACCATTCTGGACAACCTGACCGCCGGCGTCATCGTGCTTGATGTGCATGGCCACATCCAGTCAAGCAATCCGGGCGCCACGCGCATCCTGCGCGCGCCCCTGCACGACTTCCAGAGTCAACCGCTGGGTCAGGTTCCGGGGCTGGAAATCTTTGCCAAGGATGTTTTGGCGCAGTTTGCCGACTACCTCAGCACTGCGGCCCAGACGCTGGCCCACTGGCAGCAATCGTTTGAACTGCATGGCGCCGGATATGGCGCCAGTGACAACGCCATCACGCTGATTGCGCGCGGTGCCAAGATGCCCGGCACCGAGGAATACCTGCTGGTGTTCGACGACATTTCCGACATGGTGTCCGCCCAGCGCGCGCAGGCCTGGGGCGAGGTGGCGCGCCGCCTCGCGCACGAGATCAAGAATCCGCTCACGCCCATCCAGCTGTCGGCCGAGCGGCTGGAAATGAAACTCAACGGAAAACTGGCCCCGGTCGAGCAAGCGCTGCTGACCAAGTCGGTCAAGACGATTGTTGACCAGGTAGACGCCATGAAGCGGCTGGTCAACGAGTTCCGCGACTATGCACGCCTGCCTGCCGCCGAACTGGTGGCGGTAGACCTCAATGCGTTGGTGGGCGATGTGCTGCAGCTCTACCACGGCGATTCTGCAGGTTCTGCGGTGCCGGTGGTGGCCGAGCTCGATCCCCACGCGCCACCCATCCGGGGCGACGCCCAGTTGTTGCGTCAGGTTATCCACAATCTGCTGCAAAACGCGCAGGATGCGCAAGAAAACAAGGAGAACGCCCTGGTCACCCTCAAGACCGACTATTCAGACACCTCGCACAGGGTTCGCCTGACGGTACGTGACAATGGCGCCGGTTTTCCGGAATACATCCTCAAGCGTGCTTTTGAGCCTTACGTCACCACTAAAGTCAAAGGCACCGGCCTGGGTCTGGCGGTGGTCAAGAAAATCGCCGACGAACATGGCGCGCGGATTGATATTTCAAACCGTGTGGTGGAGGGAATCGTGCAGGGCGCGCAAGTGTCGTTATCATTTGGCGTTGCGACTTGACCACGTCTGGGACAATCCAGACACAAGAACCTTCATATCGGCAGCAAACACATTAACAACAGGCAGGCAGCAATTCAATCATGGCAAATATTCTGGTGGTCGATGACGAGCTGGGCATACGCGACCTTCTCTCAGAAATTCTCAATGATGAGGGGCATCAGGTCGACCTGGCTGAAAATGCTGCTCAAGCCCGCGCTGCCCGTATTCTGGCACGGCCCGATCTGGTGCTGCTTGACATCTGGATGCCCGACACCGATGGTGTGACCTTGCTCAAGGAATGGTCGTCCACCGGGCTGCTGACGATGCCTGTCATCATGATGAGTGGACATGCCACCATCGACACGGCGGTCGAAGCCACCAAGATCGGCGCCATGGCCTTCCTGGAAAAGCCCATCACGCTGCAAAAGTTGCTCAAGGCGGTCGAGCAGGGCCTTGCACGAACGGCGACCCGTCCGTCCGCCAGTTCCTTGAAGGCAACGTCGCCCATGGTCGATTTCGTGCCTGAAGTCATCATGGCCGGCGGTATCGTCGTGGCCACCGCCGACAGGGGCCTTCAGTCAACCCAGAGTTTCCTGCTCGAAAAGCCGCTGCGCGACGCGCGCGACGAGTTTGAAAAAGCATACTTTGAATTCCACTTGGCCAAGGAAGGCGGCTCCATGACCCGCGTGGCTGAAAAAACCGGTCTGGAGCGAACCCATCTTTACCGAAAACTCAAGCAACTGGGCGTTGACCTGACACGCGGCAAGCGCAACCTCTGAATTTTGGCGCTTCGACGAAGCAAAACAGTCCTTTCGCTGATATATACTCTTGTGCTCAGGCCCGGTAGCTCAGTCGGTAGAGCAGAGGATTGAAAATCCTTGTGTCGGTGGTTCGATTCCGCCCCAGGCCACCAGTGTTCATGCGCCCCAGCGCCCTTTTCGGGTTCTGGGGCGTTTCTACTATCTGGGTTGAATTTCTACAATTCCGAGGTGATTGCATGCTTGCTCTATATCGGGTTCTCGCCTTTATTGGGTGTTTGGCCGCGTTGGCTTGGGTGTTGGTAGAACGCAATAAATTCGATCCCTGGATAGCCTTGGCGGCGGCTTTAACTGTTTTGGTCAGTTCCTTCTTATCGCCCGTGGCGCGACGCCTACGGAGAGGCATGTCCCAAGACGTTGGGGCACATGGAATTGGAATTCAAGCGGGCCGAGACGCTCAGGTGTCATTGAAGCAGCGGCCGCCAGGTTCCCATGATGTTTGAAAAACAAGTTCAATCAGTCGCGGCGGGCGGTATTGCGATACAGGCGGACGGCAGCGTGCAGGTAGGTGTCTCCTACGAAGCTACCCGCCAGATAGCCCTCGACGTTTATCATGCAAATTTTCCGACTTTGGTATCAGAAGCTGCAGGTCTAGCTAGAGCTCGCGCTGAAGAGTTAACAGATAAATTTTTGACGCGACTTGTTCATGAGAATCCAACCGGGTTTAATCAAGCTACGCAACCGGATTTCCAGAACGCACTCTTAAATGCGCAGCGAGACCATGCATGCGCAGGAGACGCGGAACTAGCTGATCTGTTGGTTGACCTGTTAGTTGATCGGACAAAACAGGACTCACGGAACGTTTTAAGGCTCGTGCTTGATGAGGCGCTCAAGACTGCACCCAAGCTTACTGAGCAACAGTTAGCTGTTTTGGGGGTAGCATTTGTTGTTGGTTGCACAAGGTCGCAAGCGAATACTTGGGTGGGGTGTGTTGAGTGGATGACTAGACACATCAAACCTACTCTCGAACATGCGGTTATTACAAAATCAACTTTTTCGCACCTCCAATTTACTGGCTGTGTTACATCGAATGGAGTCCGTCAAGTCGATCTTGCTCCCGGAATATTTCCCGAGTACGCAGGCTTTTTTCAAACCGGATTTACTGATGATGAGCTGCTGGCGCAAGGCCTTTCAGAAAATGCAGCGAAATATATAAAGCCGCTTACGGGAAAGCCGGGTTTGAAATGGGTTGCGGTTGCCCGAGTAAGCGAAATTGAAAGTCTTGTCAAAAGCGCCGAAATTAACAACGAAGATGCTCCTAAACTGCGAGAATTGTTGACGGGGCACCTTCAATCACTTGAGGAATTCCGAGCGAAAGTTCTTGCGGACATGCCATTTATGCAGCGTGTATTTGATATGTGGGCCATGGGGGAACTGGGAGGAGTCACCCTAACCAGCGTCGGCATGGCAATAGGGCACGCATATATTAAAAAAACCGTTAAAAATGAATTTGCGCATCTATCGATTTGGATTGAATAACTAACGTACGGGCTTAACTCGGTCGCCCATGCGCGAACGAACGTAGTGCTCTGTCATGTCCCGATTTTTGTGGGCGAGAAGTTTCTGGGCGTGTGCTAGATCCCCAATGTCGGTTGCAGCCTTTGCTCTGATATCGCGAAACTGAAAATCCACTTTTGCCAACATGCGCGCCTTGTCGAAGCGTGAACGCAAGGCGCATTGCGTTAAGGGCTGGCCATTTTCGTCTTGGATCAGGTAGTCGCTGATCGCCAGGCGTGGTCGCTCGTTGATTCTGGCGATGGTGGCCGCCAGTTCGCCGGTAATCTCGATGCCCAAGCGAGCGCCGGTTTTGTTCTGCACAATCCACAGTGCGCCATCCCGAATATCGGTGCGCTTGAGCTTGAGCACGTCGGCGGGCCGCTGGCCAGTCAGCAATGCCAAGTCCATTGCGTCAACCACAGTGATATGTGCCTGCGCTTTCACCTGGTCAAACTCCACATCAGTAATGTATCTGGATCGCCCGGATTCCTTGAAGCCCTTCACGCCCTGGCATGGGTTTTGTGTCGCCGTATATCCCCATTCCCGGGCCTTGTTGAAGAGGTGCGAAAACAGCGCCTTTTCCCGGTTGGCCCGGACCTTTGCTACCTGGCCGCGAATGTCCATGTACTGACGGATGTGCATGGGTTCAATGGCATCAATCGGCATGTGCGCAAACACCTTCGATAGGTTTGCCAATTCCTTGTCATTGTCCAGGCGCGTCTGAATGCTCTTGGTCGGATAGACCTCCCGCACATAGCGGCGCGCCACCACGGAAAAGAGCTTGGTTGATTCATCTTCCCGCACGCCTTCGCGTTGCGCCCACAGCCGCAAGGCTTCCGCCCGGTCGCTTGAAAGCTTTGTCCATAGTCGGGGCGAAGTGCCGCTGACGTGGTACCAGACCGTGCCTTTTCTGTGAAAGCGCGGCGGGTCATCAAAATTAGAAGCGCGGCGACGGCCCATTACGGTCCTTTAAAGCGGAAAAATTTGGTTTGAAAACGACTTCTTCAGGTGCGCCGCACCCCAGCATTTTTTCGGTGTATTTGCGGGCCACGATGGGCCTGCGATTACCATTGATTTCAAACCGCCACCCCTTGGTGCGCAGCCATTCGACCTGGCGGGCCGGTGTTTTGAAACCCGTCAGTGTTCCGACTTCATCGGTGGTGAGAAAGAGTGCGAATTCCATAGCTTTTGGTCGTGCTGAAATTCGTTTTTAGGCGTAGCCAATAATCGCGCAGCAGGCTTGAGGCGTTGGCATGGCACTAAGAGTGCCAGGCAGAGCATTTATCAATCCATCAGCCTGGCCGCCTTCATTGCCGACGCTGTGCAGGCCGGTGGAAAAATCATTGCGTTGTTCGATATTCTTTTTCATGAGTCCAGTTCTCGGTTTCTCTCGGTTTTCACCCTCACTCCCCCTCAAAAAATCTAGGCGCAAGGCCGATGCCTCATCGGCCTCATCGCCTTGCGTACAGTTATTGACACAAGTCCAAGGCCGCGAAGCGGCGGGAGAATTCGGATTCGCCACCCGGCTGGCGACTTGCCACACGTGGCGCTCTGATTCCACGATCCAATGCACGAACCTTGTTGCCTGGCCGCCCATATGCGCCATGTGTGCCGGCTTGTACTGTTCTGCGCTGACAGTCTCAATTCCTATCGGCCGCTTTGCTGCTTTTTCGCCGTAGCGGTTCATGCCCTCCGGCTGGGTCTTGGAAATCTTGATGCGTGCATTGCAACCGCAATAGACGCCGCCTTGGGCTTGGATGTAATGCGCCCAGCTAACCGACTTGACCGTACCGGCTTCCATGTTGGTGATCTTGTTCACGGCGTGGTGTGCGTCGATCAGGTGCTGGGGCGCGCCGCTGGGCAGGTTTTTGATCCGGCGCAGTTCGCGCCACGGCCCGACAGGTGCGCCGCCGACTTGCTGGAACTGGCGAATGCGCCAGGTGGCGGCCCAGGTCTCCACCCGGTGCGAAGCCGTCACGCCGTCATTGCCGTAGAGGTCGGTATCGAGCTTGAAACCGTCAATGTTTTTTGCCACGTACTTGGCGATGTAGCCTGCCGCCGTGCCCTTGCCCGCGTCAATCGGTTTGAAGTCCACCCGGTGCGTTGATGCACCCGGCTCGTTGGGCGAGTCCTGCAATGCGTATTTCCAGACCGTGGCTTGCAAGTCGGCTAATTGCTCAGGTGGAACAAACACCAACAGGTGCCAATGCGGCGTGCCGTCGTGGTTCGGTTCGGCAATCCTGAAACCATATTGCCCGATGCCCTGGCGAGCCAGCTTGGCGCGTATGCGGCTCCACACTTTAGCGAGGTACTTTTGCGCTTGGCCAGGCGATGTGCCGTCGTAGCGCTTGTTTTCAAACACGCGGTTGTCTGCGCCCTTAACCGTGGCCCATTTGTGCATTCTGCTGGGGCAGGTCATCGTGAAGAACAGCCCAGCGTGGCCCATTTCAAGCGCGATGCGTTCAAAGCCGCTGATACGCGTCATGAGTTCGGCGCGGCGAATGGCCTTGTTCGCCGGGCCTTTGGCCGCGAGTTCGGCCAGCTTGAATTCTTGGCCCAGCTCGTTGACCAGAATCGTTTCTTCCAGCGTGGCCGCAATGCGCTCGTTCTGTTTGGCGCGCCGGTAAACTGATTCATTCGACACATAGCAGTCCTTTGCCCGGTTCACATAACCCAGGTCAATGGCTGCGCCTTCCACTAGCTTGGCATGGACCCTGCGCAGCATGCGCCGCCACCAGATAGGGTCCGCCATGCGCGCCACGGCCGGGCCATCCTGAACGCCGGTTTCTTTTTCAGCATCCCAGGCTTCGGGCGACGTTACGTCCTGGCCCTGCGCAAGGCGGTTCATTGCGGCGCGCAGGGACGCCAGGTCGTGATAAATCTTGGCAAGTTCAGACGACCTGGCCGCAAGTTGGTCGGCTGCATTGCAAATGTCAGCGTCTGACGCGTCGAGCGGCAGGCGTGAATCACTCAGGCGGTCAGCCCATACTTTTAAATTGGTGTTGGCGAAAAATTCGGGATGATGGCCGCGCTCGTCCCGGTAGTGCTTGCCGCCCGGTGTTTCCGCGTGCCAGCGGTTCACCAGCTTTTTCTTCCAGCGTGGCGGCAAGTCGCTAACCTGGCGTTCAATCCAGTTTTGCGTTGCAAGGTTCGGCTGATAGGCAGTCATTTACGCCGCTTCACTTTCAAAGAAGCGGGCAGGGCAGCGCTCAAACTTGGCACTGCCTTGTTGCGGCAATTGGGCCAGGCACCGGACTGATTTCCGATTGCGTTGGACGGCTTCATGCAGGGCCTGTTGCAGCGTTGCGCAGCCTATGAAAGCCACGGCATAGCTCAGGCTGTGCGAGTCATAGCAGACGGCTGCCGTCCCTGTTGGTAACGCGAAATGCTGCAACATGCTGTGCGCTTGCCGTTGGGGTTAACGTGCGTTTGTCGTGGTTGCTTGTTGGTGCTGCATTGCTGCGACTACGAACAAGCCAATCAGAACAGCAATTACGGCAACAGCCTTTGAGTTGCCTGTACCGTTGAGCATGGAGATAGGAGCGTGCATGGCTCAGCCCTCCAAGTTATCAAATTTTTTCGAGTCATCCGACAGGGTGAGCACGTCATAAAGCGGGGAATCTTTAGCCCAATGGGCGAGGTGGTCGCCGATGGTGTTGGGATCGTCCTTTGCCGTTTTGACGATGCCCTTACCTTGAAGGAAGCGAAACAGTAGGTGGTTTTCTGCGAGACGCCCGAACAATTCCCGCATGGCTGAGTCTGTTGCGGAAGATACGCCACCAAACATTGCTGTGGTGTGCTCTTGGGCGATCAACTCCATAACGCGTTGATCGTTCTCTTCCATGCGCTCTAAAGCGCGGTCTAGGCGTTCTTGACCTAGGCCATCGGCAATCAGGAACCCGGGTTTTGCGTTGAGCGTTAAGCCCTTTTGTTGAAGCGCATCACTTTCTGCTGCGGGTGGAACGGTTGCCGCGTGGGCTTGGAGTTGGTCAAAGTCAACGCCTTGCGACTCGTAGAAGTCACGCAGCTTTTGAAGCGTGGCCAGGTCCGGGCGGAATCGGCCGGCTTCAAATTGCTTTAGCTTGTAAGCTTGAATGCCTGTTTCGGCGATAACGTTGGCTTGGGTAAACGTTAGCTCACGGCGTGCGGCCTTTGAGAGGTCCGGGGTAATCTGTTTTTGGTGACTGCTTGTCATATTTCCTCCTAATTCGTTGTAAAACGTCTAATTAGGAGGAAATGATATCTACTGGTTGATCAATAGTCAACCATATTCGGTGGAAAAAAACTAATTAGGTGGATTTAGGTGATTGGCTTTCGTGCCCGACCTAATTTTTCAACCCTTGAACTAAATTTGAAGTCGTTTGCCATTTCTTCAGTCATGTTTACTGAATGGTCATCTTTTCCTTCCCGAACAAGCATTCGTAACCCCAATAGGACCATGCGTTCTCCTTGATTCAATTTCGGGTTGTCGTCAGGTTCCGTAGGGTCGCCGTACAACAGCCAGGTCATCGGGACATCCAACGATTCACAAAGAATTCTGAATTCGCGGATGCCCGGCAAACTTTCACCCGATTCATATCGGGAAATTGATGTCGGCGATAGACCAGTACCTTCGGGGTCGTAGTCTTTTGTTAAACGGCTAAGTGCTTCAACACTTAACTTTAGGTCGTTTCTTGCATAGCGACTGCGTTCCCCAAACAGTGACTCAGGCGCCGTATTGGGTTTGGCTGGCATGTCTCTTAAAGACACCGAAACAAGGACGTTGGGGTTCGAAAGATATGCCTGTTCCTTCACGCTGAGTTCAGGATCGGGTGTTGGCGTGAATTTGCTTCCCGTTTTTGACATGATGGCAATCGGTTTGAAAAAGTAGATTTTAGGGCAGCGCTGTTCAGTCGCACCGTACAAGTTCTTTTGGCTTAAACGGCTAAAGAACCGCATGGTTATTGGTTGAACTGAATTTTGAACAGGTTCAAAATTCAGTTCAGCTAGCCCTTAATTTGAGTTTTTTCACCATCTCGATGGTCTGCTATGCTGCATTTGATTAGCCTTGGGTCGAGACGCCTCGCCTCGATGACGGCGCTGAGCGCGAGCACTTTATTTCTTAAGCCCCCCCCTCTTTTTGCGCAACCTATAGGACTACCGATGGTTTCATACGCAGTAATTGTCGAAAATGACGAGTCTCATTGGCGTGATGAAACAGGAAAAAATTATCATTTCCCTAATCGGTACAGAAAATTTCTGTTGCCAGGAACAATTGTGGTTTATTACAAAGGAAAGTTGCGCGACAACTCGTTTGCTGCTGGTCGCTTGTCGCCTGAGCCACATTATTTTGGCATCGCCACGATAGGTGCACACCTTCTGGACGTAGCCAGTGCAAAAGCCGATTGGTATGCAAAAGTCGAAAACTATCAGTTGTTTGCCGCGGCCGTTCCGAACAAAAAGCCCGATGGCAGCTACTACGAGTCGATCCCATCGAGTCGTTTGAAAAATTACTGGCGTGACGGTGTTCGATCAATCGACAAGACGACATACGAAAAAATCGTGGTAAGTGCAAAGTTCCACCTACCCTTAGCGCTGATCCTTCCGACCATGAATGATGCCGGGCAAGGGCTCACGTCTTCGATCGAAGGAGCGAAAAAGTTGGTCTATACGACCATCTATGAACGCGACCCTGAACTTCGGAATGAAGCTGTACGAATTCACGGCACTACGTGTATTGCTTGCAATTTCAACTTTGAAGAAGTTTATGGAGATTATGGAAAGGGATACATTCATATTCACCATCGAAGCCCAATATCAGAGGCAGGCGGCTCGATCAGTGTCAATCCGGCCAAGGACCTGGTACCACTTTGCGCGAATTGTCACTCAATTGTTCACCGCCGCAAGAATAGCGTTCTTTCTATCGAACAACTGATCAGCATGGTTCAAAAACCCAATTGACATCGGTTTGGTGTGTCATACCTTGATCAAAAGTAAGGTAAATTTTTCTTCTACAAAGATGCCACTTCCCTAGCTATAACGCTCGCAAGAAATGGCAGAGTTTTTGAACAGTTAGTAGAAGAGAAATTTTCTATCTCTTTGATTTTGAATGTCTTTTTAACAGATTGAAAATCCTTGTGTCGGTGGTTCGATTCCGCCCCAGGCCACCAAGGTTTACCTTGCAAAAAAGCCAACCCATGCGGTTGGCTTTTTTGTTTCCGACGACAAACAGTCCTCGTGTCCGGTCCATTTCCGGGCTGCTGCTTTCTTCAAAACGCTTCCCCACTTCTCTACATGCCGATGTGAATTTCCGGACGGTCGTGCTTGCCAGTCGATGGTTTGCACTGATACTACCGGCCACTCGTACAGCTAACACGTGTGAACTCCCTCGACTAAACTGCCTTTGTTCAGAAAAAACCTGATTGCTCCCTCAATGGCCGATAACTACGACGATTATTCCAAAGAACAACTCTTGCGCTTGTTGCGTGAGCGGGACCGTAGGCCCAATTTTGGACTGGTGTGGGAGCGCGACGAGATTGACCACGACCTGTCGGTCAACAATGATTTTGTGGCGCTGGACTGGGATGCTGATTTGTCTTGCGGCGACGGCCCGCAGAGCAACTTGATCATTGAGGGCGATAACTTCGACGCGCTGCGCACCTTGCGCATGACGCACGCCGGTCGGGTGAAGTGCATCTATATTGATCCGCCTTACAACACCGGCAACCGCGACTTTATTTACAACGACCGCTTCATTGACAAGGAAGATAACTACCGGCATTCCAAATGGCTGGAGTTCATGTATCGGCGGTTGGAGCTGGCCAAGGACCTGCTAACTGAAGACGGCGTGATTTTTGTGTCCATCAACGACATTGAGGTGTTTCACTTGGGTTTGTTGATGGAACAGGTTTTCGGAGAAAAGAACTGCTTAGCAAAATTGATATGGCAAACAGACGGAAATTTCGATAACCAAGCTCGTTTCAAAGTTTGTCACGAATATGTGCTTGTTTATGCCGCTTCGGAAAGCCAAGTCGGTGCCCCTCCAGTAATTGATCCGAACGCTGAAGAAACGGGAAAGCTATTTCGCGAAGAAATTCAAAATACCATCGTCAAAAATGGACCCAAAAACCCAGTCTCTGAAATCCTACTTCCTGCTGGATTTCCCGCTGACTTTGAAAGTGGCGTTGTCCCAGCGCGAACCGACAAATGGCCACACCTCTTATCCGATGCAGTTGTTGAAGGGGGGGAACTGGTGTCCGCAGTTACCGTGAAAAGCGGCTGGGCCAATAAAAAGCTCTGTGAACGCTTTATTGCGACAGGATTCACACCGGTTTGGGATACAAAAAATCAACTCACCGTATTTAAGCTAACGCTCAATGGAGCAATTGAAAATGTAAAAGTGCGGTCTGACGATCAGTCGCACGTAATATCGGTGATTAAGAATGTGGGAAGCGTTCAGTCTTCAGGAGCCGATCTACTTACTCAGGGGATTGACTTCACATACCCGAAACCAGTCGGCCTGATCAAGTACCTTGTTAGCATGATCGAAGACAAAAATGCGTTGGTGCTTGATTTCTTTGCTGGATCGGGAACAACTGGCCAGGCAGTTCTGGAACTCAATGCAGAAGACGGAGGAAAGCGCAATTTCATTTTGGTTTCTAATACAGAGGCAACAGTGGAATTACCAGGCAAGAATCTCTGCCGCGATGTTTGTGCCAAACGGGTTACTCAAGGCATTGAAGGTTATAGAACAAAAAAAGGCGAATCCGTCGCTGGTTTAGGTGGCGGGTTTGCCTACCTACGGTGCAGGTGTATTCCCGCAGCAACCGTGTTCCGTGGCATCCAGCACGCGCAAATATGGACGGCGTTGCAACTTATTCACGAGGTGGCACTTTCGCCCTATCAGGCATCGCTGTCGATGCAGATAGCGCAAGGCAAACGGGGGCTGGTGATCTACCTGCCCAAGATCAACGACGCGGTGCTGGACGTACTGCACACAGCGGTTCAATCGGTTGCGCAAGCCGTGGTGTATTCGTGGCAACCGGCATTGTTGGTGCAGCGTTTGACGGACCCGCGTCTGGCGTTTGAACCTATTCCGGCGTTTCTGGTCAATCGCTTCGGTGCGCGATCTACGGCGAAAGGGGGACGGCCATGAGCGCCCCGGCACCCAAGGGCTATCAGCGCGAAGCGGTTAACAACGCGCTGGAGATATTCCGCTACGCTGAGGGTCAGTTACGCCAGGCGCTGGACGATGCCAGCAACGCGGCGGCGACGGCCTTTAATGGTTGCCTGCTGCTGGAAGCACCCACCGGTTCCGGTAAGACCCTGATGGCGGGCATGATTGCCGAAGCGTTTGCAGCACCCGACCGCGATAGCAATGCGCAAATAGTCTGGTTCTGGTTTACACCCTTCGCGGGGCTGGTGGAACAGGCCAAAGGGGCGATCAAGTCCACCTTTGTCGGCCTGCGGGTGCGTGACCTGCAAGGTGACCGCAAGACGCGCGGCACCAAGAGTGGCGACGTGTATGTGACCACCTGGGCATCGGTGGCGGCATCCAACAAAGACACCCGCAAGGTGCGCACTGGCGGTGAATTTAATCTTTCGCTGGACGACTTGATTGCCGAGCTGCGCGCCGACGGTTTTCGGATTGGTGCCGTGGTGGACGAGGCACACCATAGCTTTACTAAGGCTGCCGAAACCGTCCGTTTTTATCGGGAAACACTCAAACCCGATTTCACCCTCATGATTACCGCCACACCTGACGACCAGGATGTGGACAAGTTCAAGAAGGCGGCGGGCATTGGCCACTTGCACCGCATCCGTGTCAGTCGCAAAGAGGCAGTGGACGCGGGGCTGATCAAGGACGGTATCAAGTCGATTGCCTATCTGGCTGCAGACGATCAAAAAGAGTTGGTGGACTTTGCAGCAACCGCGCTGGCCGATGGCTGGGGTATGCACAACGTCATCAAGCAAGGCTTGCAGGCAGCCGGTATTGGCTTGGTGCCATTGATGCTGGTGCAAGTGGCAAACAGCAACACGGCGGTGGATGAAGCGCGGGCGCGCTTGGCTGCGCTGGGTGTGCCTGATTCAAAAATTGCTTGGTATACGGCAGACGACCCGAACGACGATTTGCTGGCGGTGGCGATTGACGAAAAGAAGGAAGTGCTGATTTTTAAGGTGGCTGTGGCGCTTGGCTTTGATGCGCCGCGCGCCTTCACGCTGGTATCCATGCGCGGGGCAAAGGACACCGACTTTGGCATTCAGGTGGTGGGGCGAATCCTGCGCGTACACAGCCGCTTGCAAGGGCTAACGTTAGAGAAAAAGTTGCCCGAGTTGCTGCGCTGTGGCTATGTATTTTTGGCCGACTCAGCTAACCAGAGCGGTTTGGTGCATGCAGGCGAAAAGATCAATGCGATTCAGAGCGAGCTTTCCCAGGTGTGCCCATTCACCATGGTGGTGAAGGTCGCGGGCCGCAATGAAATTCAAGTCACTCACAACGGGCAAACGCAATTGCTAACGGTGCCCTACGCCCCGCCCGCCTGGCCTGCGCCGAATGTGAACATGGCAACTGAGAGCGTGCACATTTTCGCCAACACGCCTAGCTGGCAGCAAACCGGGATTTTGACAAATCTGGTGCTGTTGCCCACCGAGCCGGTGCAACAAGGTATCGACCACCCGCGTGCCAACACGCCGCTGATCACTGGCAACAAGCGTCATGTCCTGCGCACTGGATTGCAAAATACCTACCGGTCTGAGCGCCTCCCGCTGTCAACAGCAGATTTATTGACTTGCATTTCGGCCAACATTGCCATTGACGATAAGGTGTTTAACGCCGGGTTTCGCCAATCCGTCAAGGTGACCCGCCAGACGGTGGATGTGTTTGTTGAGGGTAGCGAGGTATCGGAGTCGATGCAGGCACGTTTGTCAGACGCGGAGATTGCACGGCGTGCCCAAAGCGTAATGTTCGATGCTGACTATCTTGACCCCCGCGATCTACATGATGCCCTTTTGGCGCGGCTGAAAACCGAATACGTCCATCGTGGTATTGACACAAACGACGCCGGTATAGAGCTAGCGTTGAACCGTATCATGGCGGCCTACCCGCGCTTGGTTCGGATGGCTGCCCGCACTTGCGCGGCGAAGTTCAAGGAAATATTTGACGCTGCACCCTTGCCTGAATTTGTGGAATTGCCTGCCGGTGTAAAGAAGTCACGCCTGAATATCTATGGCGTGATGCCGCAGGACCTGAACGGACCAGAGCGGGCGTTTGCTGAACTATTAGACGCTGACACGTCGGGCACGATCGAATATTGGTTTCGCAATGAACCACGTAAGCCTTGGTCTATTGGCATTGTGATGCCCAGTGGGGACCGCTATTTCCCCGACTTCGCCATCAAGGTGATGGGACGCACTGTGGGCGGTGGCTTGCTACTGGTGGAAACCAAAGGCAATCACATTCTGAACGGTGACGACACGCTAGACAAGATTCTTGCTGAGCACAAGGTGTATGGGGTGCCGTTGATGCTGGTGCAGGATGCTGGCGGACGCTTTATGACTGTGAAGTATTTCCCCCATACCGGGCGCAATGAGGAAGATCAGATTTTCCGGGTTGAGAATCTGGCTGGGTATTGATTTGGCAAGACTGACGCGAAGCCTTTGACGAGAAAGCCTTCGGTGAAAAAAAAACAACAAAAAACTGCCGTATCCAGCGCCATTGATAACAATGGTGCCGGATACGGTGTCTTATTTTCTGGTTGCTTTTCTTTCACTCGTCTTCAGTGATTTCCCGGCAGGACGTCTTGCGGAACTTCGCCGATGCTTCATTCTGCGTGGTGATGATGCGCCCGCGAAACGCAATTTCGATCAGCCGGGAAAACTCGCCGTCAAACCATATTGGCTCCAGCGATTGGAGTTTTTCGCTGTCTTCCGGCTTCGTGACGACCCAGCTGTCCTGCTCGTGGTCTGACACCATCATCGCCCAACTGCGACGCGCAATAGCTACGACCGCTCTCAAGCTGTCCGTGCGCTCTTCCCGGCCCGCACGGGCATGGGTCACCGGCAGGACAAAGCTGGCCCCGTTGGACCTCACGCCCTCGTAGAGTTCTGCCTTCCATAAGCCGGACAGGCAGCCTGAGCGCGCCACGTCAGGGTGGATCAGATACCAATGGCAATTGTCATTGCTTCGCTTGAGAATGACGCCTTTGTGCATGCGGTTTTTGCTCGGGTTGATCCGAAACACAGTTTTCAGGGGCATGCAGACTGGAATGTCCTGCAGCACCTCGTCGCCCTGCGCCGAAAACGCACCCAGATCGAATTTCTCAAGCGTTGCCATTTGGTGCTCCTTTGCGGACGGTCAGGGTGAGGGTAGCCGATGGCTTCCCTGCGCCCGTTGCCTGGGCTGGTTGTGCTGGTTGTGCTGGATTTTCGCGGCCTGCGTCCCGAATCCATTGCTCCACGGCACGCTCGTCGTAGCGTTTGGATTTTCCTATCGTGCGGCAAGGCGGAAGGTCTGGCGAGCCTTGGGCGCGAAGCCGCTCGATGGTAGTGACTGATAGGCCCAGCCGCTGGGCCAGCCAGCCGGTGGAACGCATTTGATTGATTTCACTCATGATTTTTTCCTGATTGCGGCAAGGACGATTCCCTACTACTTTCTTGTTCTGGCCAGAGTGGGCGAAAGACGGCGTTTTTGGGCCAATGGCGGAGAAACCCGGCCTGTGCCAGTGCGTGCCAGTCAAGGTCTGCCGTGTGGAAATTAGTTTGGAATTTGCGACTGGAATGCATGGATGTGCTCGCGCAATGGGTTCTGGCCGAATCTGCGCCCCGTATGCGCATATATAACTTTTATGAGGTTGATTCCCGCCAACCCACATTGCCCGCAACCTGTCAAAACAGCTGTGGGCTTTTTCACATCAACGCAGATAAAGGAACTCCAACAATGAAGACCTCTTCCGGCTTGCCTGCTTGGCAATGGCAGTCAAGCCCGCGCTCTTTCAAGACATCCCTCGGCCCTAAAAGTGTGGATGTTTCGTTCACATTGCGATACCGCCGGTAGTCAGTACCCGCCTCGACATTTACAGCGTTTCAGACTCGATCACTCTGAACCGCCGCGTCTCCAACCCCCTTGACTTCAACGGTCAACGGGGTTCTTTCATTTGGATATGACAAACCATTCACCTACTGGAGACTCCCATGAGCAAAGCCGTTAACGCTAAAAATATCAAAGCTGAGCCGACAGAACAACCCGCCGCCGTCCAAAACGACGACGTCAAGCCTGCCATTCAGAATGCCGTCTGGCTTCTGAAAGAGGGCAATGCCGCCAAGCTCGGCAAGCAAACCCAGGGCGGCAGCGTGGGTTACTGTTGACGCCGACCGAAAACTGACCCACTTATAGAAGTTGTGCCGATCCAAAACTGACCCAGGTGTTTTACTTGCCCTGCCTTATTTTTAGGCA
>NZ_JADOVG010000028.1 GCF_015752205.1 Polaromonas sp. CG_9.7 | reverse complement strand
TCAGCGTGGTCTTGCCATGGTCAACGTGGCCAATCGTGCCAACGTTCACGTGCGGCTTGGTCCGCGAAAATTTCTCTTTTCCCATTTTCAACTCCAGTAAAGAACATGCCCGTGTAAGGTTTAACGTTTGCACTACGCTGCATTATTTTTCACCACGGGCAGTGAAAGGCGCGTAATCGCAGACAGGGGATTTAATTCGGGGACTAGCCAGTTGGGAACAGAGCGAAGGGGCGTTTTGCGCGTCCTTCGGTCTGTCCCGCAATTTTTTTACTTAGCTCTCGCAGCCATGATGGCTTCGGACACATTGCGCGGCGCTTCGGAGTAGTGCTTGAATTCCATCGAGTAGGTCGCACGGCCTTGCGTCGCAGAACGCAGCGTGGTCGAGTAGCCGAACATTTCGGACAAAGGCACTTCAGCCTTGATGACCTTGCCGCCACCCAGCATGTCTTCCATGCCCTGCACCATGCCGCGGCGTGAGGCCAGATCGCCCATCACGTTGCCGGCGTAGTCTTCAGGCGTTTCGACTTCAACTGCCATCATCGGCTCGAGAATGACCGGGCTGGCCTTGCGGCAGCCTTCCTTGAAGCCAAAGATTGCGGCCATCTTGAACGCAAGTTCGTTCGAGTCCACGTCATGGTAAGAGCCGAAGTGCAACGTCACCTTGACGTCAACCACCGGGTAACCAGCCAGCACGCCTGAAGTCACAGCTTCGTTGATGCCCTTTTCAACGGCAGGAATGTACTCGCGCGGCACCACACCACCCTTGATGGCGTCGATGAACTCGATGCCCTTGCCGGGTTCGTTCGGCTCGATCTTCAGCACGACGTGGCCGTACTGACCCTTGCCGCCCGACTGGCGCACGAACTTGCCTTCGGCATCTTCGATGGTCTTGCGGATGGTTTCGCGGTAGGCCACTTGCGGCTTGCCAACGTTGGCTTCCACGCCGAATTCGCGCTTCATGCGGTCAACAATGATCTCCAGGTGCAGCTCGCCCATGCCGGCGATGATGGTCTGGCCCGATTCTTCGTCAGTCTTGACGCGGAACGATGGATCTTCTGCGGCCAGGCGCTGCAGGGCAATACCCATTTTTTCCTGATCGGCCTTGGTTTTTGGTTCGACGGCCTGTGCAATCACCGGCTCAGGGAAGACCATGCGTTCAAGCATGATGATGGCATCAGGATCGCACAGCGTTTCGCCAGTCGTCACGTCTTTCAGACCCACGCAGGCGGCAATGTCGCCGGCAACGATTTCACTGACTTCCTGACGCTCGTTGGCGTGCATTTGCACGATTCGGCCAATACGCTCTTTCTTGCCTTTGATCGGGTTGTAAACGGTATCGCCCTTTTTAAGCACACCAGAGTAGACACGGACAAATGTCAACTGGCCGACGAACGGGTCGGTCATCAGTTTGAAAGCCAGCGCCGAGAACTTCTCGGAGTCGTCAGCTTTGCGGGTGACAGGCGCTTCATCGTCATCGGTACCTTTGACAGGCGGGATGTCGATGGGTGAAGGCATGAAGTCAATCACGGCGTCCAGCATGCGCTGCACGCCCTTGTTCTTGAAGGCAGAACCGCAGTACATCGGCTGGATTTCGCTGGCAATAGTGCGCGTGCGGATGCCGAACTTGATCTCTGCCTCGGACAAATCACCTTCTTCGAGGTATTTGTTCATGAGTTCTTCGTTGGCTTCGGCAGCAGCCTCAACCATCTTTTCGCGCCATTCCTTGGCCAATTCCAGCAGCTCGGCTGGAATTTCTTTGTATTCAAACTTCATGCCCTGCGAAGCTTCATCCCAGATGATGGCTTTCATCATGATCAGGTCCACAACGCCGGTGAAGTTTTCTTCAGCGCCGATAGGGATCACCATGGGTACGGGGTTGGCTTTCAGGCGCAGCTTCATGCCTTCGACAACCTTGAAGAAGTTCGCGCCGGTGCGGTCCATCTTGTTGACGAAGGCCAGGCGTGGCACCTTGTACTTGTTGGCTTGGCGCCAGACGGTTTCGGACTGCGGCTGAACACCGCCGACAGCGCAATAAACCATGCAGGCGCCGTCGAGCACGCGCATCGAGCGCTCGACTTCAATCGTGAAGTCAACGTGACCCGGGGTATCGATGATGTTGATGCGGTGCTCTGGAAAAGAAGCGTCCATGCCTTTCCAGAAACAGGTGGTTGCAGCCGAAGTGATCGTGATGCCACGCTCTTGCTCCTGCTCCATCCAGTCCATGGTGGCCGCGCCATCATGCACTTCACCAATCTTGTGGCTTACGCCGGTGTAAAAAAGAATTCGCTCGGTGGTGGTGGTCTTGCCGGCATCAATGTGCGCGGAAATACCAATGTTGCGGTAGTTTTTAATGGGGGTAGCGCGGGACATAAATAACTTTCAGTTCGGTGTTGCGAACAAAGACTCGTTGACAAGATAGTTCTCTTGTTTTTCTACGCGTCTGCCGGCCGGGCGCTTTTGGCACCGAGCCGGCAGAAGTTGGGGTTGAACCGTCAGGAATCAAGGATTTTGGTTCCTTGATGATCCGATCAGCAACCCGTCAAATCAACACGCAGTCAACACTGCAATCGATTCAATTAGAAGCGGAAGTGGCTGAACGCCTTGTTGGCTTCGGCCATGCGGTGAACTTCGTCACGCTTTTTCATGGCACCGCCACGGCCTTCAGTGGCTTCCATCAATTCATTGGCCAGGCGCAATGACATTGATTTTTCGCCACGCTTCTTGGCGGCTTCTTTCAGCCAGCGCATGGCCAAAGCCATGCGACGGACAGGACGCACTTCAACCGGCACCTGGTAGTTTGCACCACCGACGCGACGGGACTTCACTTCAACCATGGGCTTGATGTTGCCGATGGCCATGTGGAAAGCCTCCAGCGGATCTTTGCCGGGGTTCTTTTTCTCGATTTGCTCCAGAGCGCCATAAATGATGCGCTCTGCGACGGCTTTCTTGCCGCCTTGCATGATGACGTTCATGAATTTGGCAAGATCGACATCGCCAAATTTTGGATCAGGAAGAATTTCACGTTTAGGGACTTCGCGACGACGTGGCATTTTTTCACCTCTTTGCTTCAGTTGGCGCTGCTTTCGGCAACACCGCGAGAGTTAGCAAACCCTCACTTACTCGACCGGCACAAACAATTTGCACTTGGGTCACTTCGCTCAAAACACCGGCCAGGGTGAGTCAAGCACCTGTTTTTTGAAAAAACCTTGACAGTTTCTTCGGGCGCGAACCGTCAGGCTCGAACCAGTTGGCTTATTTAGCCTTTGGACGCTTGGCGCCGTACTTGGAACGCGACTGCTTGCGGTCTTTCACGCCTTGCAAGTCGAGCGAGCCACGAACGATGTGGTAGCGCACACCAGGCAAGTCCTTGACACGACCGCCGCGAACCAGCACGACGCTGTGTTCCTGCAGGTTGTGGCCTTCGCCGCCGATGTAGGAAATGATTTCAAATCCGTTGGTCAGGCGCACTTTGGCGACTTTACGCAAAGCGGAGTTTGGCTTTTTAGGCGTGGTGGTGTACACGCGGGTGCAAACGCCACGGCGCTGTGGAGAATTTTCCATCGCGGGGCTTTTTGACTTGATCTTTTCGACCTCGCGCCCCTGACGGACTAACTGATTGATGGTTGGCATTGAAACGTCCCTAAACGTCTGGAAAACGATATAAAAATACGGAAAACTTCTCCGCACCAAAAGCGGAAAAGCCTTCGAGTATAAGCCAGCTGGCCAAAAGTCTCAAGGGACATGTGCCAGCCAGCACACATCCCGCTTGTTTTTCTACTTGATCCAGAGCCGGATCGAGTCCCAGGCGCGGCCCATGATGCCGGCCTCTTCCACGGCGTCCAGCGCCACCAGCGGCACTTCAGCCATCGGCACGGGGTCGTCGCCATTCATGATCTTCAGGCTGCCGATCTGCTGGCCCTTCTTGAAAGGCGCCACCAGCGGCTCGGGCCGGGCGACCTGGGTCTTGAGTCTGGACGCGCTGCCAGCCGTCACGGCCACCACGATGGCCTCCGGGCGGCCCAGCTTGACCACGGCGTCCTTGCCCTTCCAGACCGCAGGCGAGACCACAGCCTGGCCGGCATCGAACAACTTGACCGCTTCAAACGCGGTGTAGCCCCAGTTCAACAGCTTTTGCGTTTCATTGGCGCGGGCGCTGTCGCTCGAAGCGCCCAGCACGATTGCCACCAGACGCCGTTCGCCGGGCTTGCCGCCGGCGCCGAGGTTTGGAAATTCGCGCTTGGCCGTGGCAATCATGCAGTAGCCGGCGGCATTGGTATGACCGGTTTTCAGGCCGTCAACCGTGGGGTCGCGGAACAGCAGCGTGTTGCGGTTGGTGTCATTGCTCGCTGGCGTTCCGGGGTAGCGGTATTTCTTGATCGCCGAGTAACCGATGTAATCGGGGAAGTCGCTCATCAGGCGCGTGGACAAAATGCTCAGGTCGCGCGCCGTGGTGGTGTGGCCGGTCTCGGTCAGACCTTCAGGATTCTTGTAGCTGGTCGATTTCATGCCCAGCGCCTTGGCCTGCTGGTTCATCAGTTCGACGAAATGCTCGACGGTTCCGCCCACGCCTTCTGCCAGCGCCATGGTGGCGTCGTTGCCCGACTGCACGATCATGCCCTTTATCAGGTCCTCGACCGGCACCTGCATCTTGGGATCGATGAACATGCGAGAACCGGGCATTTTCCAGGCCTTCTCGCTCACGCCAAAGGTCTGGGTCAGCGTGATTTTCTTTGACTTGAGTGCATCGAACACCAGGTATTCGGTCATCAACTTGGTCAGCGATGCCGGCTCGACCGGTGAATCAATGTCCTTGGCGGCAAGGATCTGGTTGGCCGTTACGTCAAGCAGCAAATAGGAGCGGGCGGCGATTTCAGGCACTTGCGGTGTCTGGGCATGCGCTGCCGGAAGCGCCACCGAGACAAACAGGATCAGCGTGGAGGCAAGAGAGCGCAGGCCGACAGGGGCCTTGAAGAAGCATTGCATGTCAAAAAAACCGGTAAGAAAAACAAGTAAGGAAAAAGCGAGAAAACGCAAGCGAGAGGCGATGGACCGCATCTGCTCCAAAAGATTCAATGCACAGGTGATGCCAGATGGCGGATCACCAGGGTTTTCAACAACGGCAATTGTCCATGAAAGAAATGCCCCACCCCGGGGACAACCGTAACAGGCAATGACTGCGGACGCGCCCAGTCCATCACATCGGGCAGCAGCACAGTGTCGTCCTGTTCGCCATGCACCACCAGTGTGCGGCTGTGCGCTGCGGTGTCGATGGGCGCGGCAGGCGCGCGGCTGACGCTGGTGCCCACCAGCACCAGCTTTTCAATCGGGCGCTGCGCCTGCAGCCGGGCAAAGGCGTGCGTGGTGACAAAAGCCCCAAACGAGAAACCGGCCAGTGCCAATGCGGCCTGTTCTTCGCCAGCGGGCGCCGCATGCTGCACCACCGCCAGCAGGTCTTCCAGTTCGCCCCGGCCTTCATCGTGGCTGCCGGCGCTGCCGCCGACACCGCGAAAGTTGAAACGCACCGCCGTCCAGCCCGACTGCACGAAGGCCCGCGCCAGCGTTTGCACCACCTTGTTGTCCAGCGTGCCGCCAAACAGCGGATGCGGATGGGCAATGACGGCAATGCCGCGCGATGTGCCTGCCGGCAGATCCAGGGCAAGCTCCAGCACGCCGGCCGGGCCGGCAATACTGGTCTTCTGGGTTTGGGAGTTCATGGAAATCGTTTTCTCTCTTTCTCTTTGTGGCAGCCAAATGCTATTTAAATAATAGCAGCTAGTGCAATTCAGTATTGCGCAAATGGCTTAAATCATGCCCATTCCAGCGATTCAGCTGGTGAAAAATCCTAACGCCCCAGATGAGGCGGCGTCAGCAGGCGTTCGACCACTTGGCCGTTCTTCAGGTGTGACTCGACAATCTCGTCGATGTCGCTGGCGTCCAAGTAGCTGTACCAGACGCCTTCCGGGTAGACCACCGCCACCGGCCCGCCGGCGCAGCGGTCCAGGCAACCGGCCTTGTTCACGCGCACCTGGCCCGGCCCGGACAACCCGGCGGCTTTGACCAGCTTCTTGCAACGGTCAAAAGCCTTCTCGGCGCCTTGGTCGGCACAGCACTCTTCTCCCTTGCCACGCTGATTCAGGCAAAAGAAGATGTGCCGTTCATAGTAAGAGGTCGCAGGGACGGGCTGGACGCCATCTGGCGAAGGGTTCGGGGCAGTGGAATGAGTCATGCGTCAATTTTACTTTTCAGCGGCGAGCGCCTTCGGCTCAGGGCTGGAAAGCCGCGCCAGCATGCAGGCCAGCGCAGCATACGGCCAGAGCCAGCCCAGCCACTGCACCAGGCCGTAAAACTGGATGAAACGGCCCTGCTCCCAGATTTGCAGTGTCTGGGCAAAGTAAGGGTTGGTCGGCGCCTGGTTGAGCAGGCTCAGGTGGGTCGCCAGCGCCAGCAGCGCCAGCGCGGCCGCGGCGCGGCGCGGCGCGGCCAGCAGCAGCACGGCCATCAACACGGCCAGGCCGATGCCGGCCTGGACCGGCACATCCAGCCAAGCCCAGGCATGTTGGGGTCCGTAGCTGAGAGCGGCCGACAGCGCCGATGCCCCCAGGCCGACGCCCAGGGCAAAAACGGCAAACACGGCGCGCTGCCACAGCGCACGGATCACGCAGTAACCCAGCAGGCAGGGAATCAGCGCGCCCAGTGCCACGCAGACCAGTTCGGCCAGCGGCACGAGGGGTTGAAGTTCGACCTCGCGCATTGGCATCCATTCAAGAAAGGGCGTGTCGGCCAGCACATCGGCGAGCGTCGATTCCAGCCGTTCAAAGACCTGCCCCAGCCCCATCGGTATCGACGCCGGAAACAGCAAGGCCAGCGGCCAGAGCAAGAGCAGCACCAGCACACTGCGCGCATCGGCTGAAAACCAGCGCGCCCGCAGTCGGCTCCAGCGGTCGATCAGTCCGGAACGCTCCAGCACCAGCGCGAAACAGGCCCCCAGCCAGGCGCCCAGTGTGTTCAGCGCCAAATCAACATTAGAGGGAATGCGCGACGGCAAATAGCTTTGCAGCGTTTCCATTGCCAGTGACAACAGGCCGGCGCCCAGCACCGCAACACTGACCGCCCAGGTTATGCGCCGGCTGCGCAGCGCCGACACGGTCAGCAAGAACCCGAGCGGCGCGTAACCCGCCAGATTGATGCCGACATCAAAGCCGGTCCAGTACTTTGGCAGAGGCGAGGCCAGGAAGCGCAGCGGCGAAATACCCTGGTTGCGCCAGTCCGAAAACGGATACAGGCTGGCGTAAATGACCAGGCAGACCAGCGCCAGCGCCAGAAGGCTAGCCACACCCCCATCGTCCTCACTTCGCTTCGCTTCGTGTAGTTCCTTTCCCCCTTGCAGGGGGCGACGCAGGGCATCCGGCAGAGCCGGCCTGCCGGCGTCTGCTGGGAAATCCGGGTGCGGCGGGGTCGGGTCGTCTGGCATTGCCTTTTCGTGCTGCTTTTCTTTTAAAACGGCTTGACGACCACCAGGATGACGGCGGCGACCAGCAGCAGCACGGGCACTTCATTGAACCAGCGCATCCAGACATGGCTGCGGGTGTTGCGGTTGGCGACGAACTTCGCCAGCATGCGGCCGCAGGCATGGTGGTAGCCAATTGCAAGCACTACCACGACCAGCTTGGCATGCATCCAGCCGCTGCCGCGCCCGATGCCGTAGCCAAGCCACAACCACAGCCCCAAAACGATGGCCGGCACCGCCAGGATCGTAGTGAAGCGCATCAGCTTGTGGGCCATCAGCAGCAGCCGGTCACGCTCGGCAATGCTTTGCGGCGGCACCATGGCTAGGTTGACGAAAATCCGCGGCAGGTAAAAAAGGCCGGCGAACCAGCTGGCGATGAAAACGATGTGAAAGGATTTGACCCAGAGCATCGGCGTAGTTTAGTCCGTGCGATTTCACCCACGCGCTTGCTGCTGTGTTGGCCTGCGCCTGTTCAGGCAATACGCCAGCAGTTCTGAAAATGGTCAAAAAAAAATCCCGGCGACCTGATGGCCCGCCGGGATTGAAACGCCTCTTTGCTGTCACACGCAAAGGCCCCGCTCAGGGAGGAAAAGCGGGATGCAATCGCCAAACACTGGTAACCGCACACTTTTATTCTAGTACCCGCACCCCGGTATCGCCATGGCACATTGAGCTCAACAGCCGTAAGTGCGTGTAAAGACTGGCACATTTCTGTCCAAAAAGGACACTGCACAAGGCATTCGTGCCGGATGCAAAGCTTTGGCACAATTTGCCCATGACCTTTCACGCCTCCAACTTCGCTTCTTTCCCGATGGGTCGCCCCCGTCGCTTGCGCCGTGACAATTTCACGCGCAACCTGGTGCGTGAAAACGCGCTGACGGTGCATGACCTGATTTACCCGGTGTTCGTGCTGGCCGGCCAGCAGCGGCGCGAGCCGGTGGGTTCGATGCCGGGCGTCGAGCGTGTCAGCCTGGACCTGCTGCTGCCGGTGGCCGAGGAATGCGTCAAGCTGGGCATTCCGGTGATGGCGCTGTTCCCGGTGATCGACGCGTCGCTCAAATCCGAAAACGGCGACGAAGCCACCAACCCCGAAGGCTTGGTGCCGCATGTGGTGCGCGAACTCAAGCGGCGTTTCCCGGAACTCGGCATCATGACCGACGTGGCGCTTGACCCGTTCACCACCCATGGCCAAGACGGCCTGCCGGACGCCAACGGCTACATCCTGAACGACGAGACGCTGGAAGTGCTGGTCCAGCAGGCGCTGACGCAGGCCGAAGCCGGCGTGGACATTGTCGCGCCCAGCGACATGATGGACGGCCGCATCGGCGCCATTCGCGCCGCGCTGGAAAGCCAGGACCTGATCCACACCCGCATCATGGCCTACAGCGCCAAGTACGCCAGTGCGTTTTACGGCCCGTTCCGCGATGCGGTCGGCTCAAGCGGCAACCTGGGCAAGGCCGACAAGAAGGTCTACCAGATGGACCCGGGCAACTCGGACGAAGCGCTGCGCGAAGTGGCGATGGACATTGCCGAGGGCGCCGACATGGTGATGGTCAAGCCCGGCATGCCCTACCTGGACGTGGTGCGCCGCGTGAAAGACGAATTCCAGGTGCCGACTTTCGCCTACCAGGTCAGTGGCGAATACGCCATGCTGAAAGCCGCCGCGCTGAACGGCTGGCTTGACCACGACGCGGTGATGATGGAAAGTCTGCTGGCCTTCAAGCGCGCCGGCGCCGATGGCGTGCTGACCTACTTTGCGCTGGATGCGGCCCGCAAGCTGCGCCGGGGCTGAAGCATCAGCACCGGTTTCAACGCCATTTGCTACAAAAATTGTAGCTGTCTGCAACCGTCCACCATGCGCAAACAGCCAATTTGATGCTTAACCCAGAGACTTGAGCCTTCATGCGCGTGTTCACCATCCTCTCCGGCCAGCACGGCGTGACCGAAAGCGACGCCCTGCCGACCGAACTGCCGGTGCAGGGCTTTGTCTGGATTGCCTGCGCCCGGCGCGAGTTCGAGGTGATGCTGGCGCCCATCCAGGCCACGTTGCAAACCTTGTGCGGCACGCAACTGGTGGACTTGCATGTGTCCGACCTGCTGAACAACCAGTTGCCGTCGCACTACGATTACACCTCGCAGTACGACATGCTGGTGTTTCGCCGGCTGGCGGCAGGCCAGACCGAAACTGACCTGGCGCAGCCCGGCGAGCCACTGCACCAACCGAGCAAGCGCAGCGGCCCGCCGGTGCTCAAGCGCATCGACACCAGTCCTGTGGGCTTTGCGGTGTTCGACCGGGTGCTGCTGACAGTGCACCCGGCGGGCTGCTCGGTGCGCGAAGCGTATGCGCTCAAGCTGCTCAATGCGACGTCCAGCGAGGCGCGCGCCAACGGTGTGAAACTGCCGGCCAGCCCGGCTGACCTGATGCTGCGCATCGTCAACCAGATGGTCGATGGCTACCTGGCGCTGCGCCGCGAACTGACGCGCCAGATGGACCACTGGCAGTCCGAACTGCTCAAGCCCGGCAGCCGCTTCACCAACTGGAGTTCGGTGCTCGATGCGCGGCTGGCGTTGCATTTGCTTGACGAGATTTGCGAAGACCAGCGCGCCGCCGTGCAGGACTGGATCGATTCGATTGAAACCTGGCCCGATGCCGACACGCCGGCGGGCATGCGCGAGCGCGAGCTGCTCAAGGTGCGCTCGCGCGACGTTCTGGAGCACATCGAGCGCGTGGTTCACCATGTGCGGCGCATGGAACAAAGCGCCGAAACAGCAGTGCAGATGCATTTTTCGGCGCAGAGCAACCGCACCAACGACATCATGCGCACGCTGACCGCGTTGACGGCGGTGTTCTTGCCGCTGAACCTGATCACCGGGTTTTTTGGCATGAACTTCGAGTTTTTGCCCGCCATCCACAGCTCGGCCGGGTTTTGGTGGACGTTCGGCCTGATGGTCTTGCTGGTCGTGGTGGTCGTGTCGGTGTTCTGGCGCAAGCAATATCTGGCGCGAACCAGCCGCTAAGGCCGATTCTGCACAGCCGCCAGTCAGACTGCGCCGCTCACTTGGCCGGCGCGCTGGCGACGATGGCGTGCAGTTCGGCCTCGACCGATTCCAGATGGCGAAGCAGCCGGGACGGCCTCAGCGGCTTGCCGAGCGCATGCGCCGCTTCAGCCTGACGAATCACCTCGATGGTGGGGTAGGCCGCCACGGCGTAACAGGATCCCTTGATTTTGTGCAGCAGATCACCTTGGTAGGTGAGGTTTCTCGTCGCCAGGGCGGCAGCAAAATCCACACGCCATTGGGGCAACTGCCGCAAAAATGCGGCGGCCACCATGGGCAGCCATTTCAGGTTGCCGGAAGTTTGCTCAAACTTCCGCAAATCGATTTCGGCGCTCATGAGCTTGCCCTGCAAGCAAAGACCAGAGCGGGACAGGAGCGGCTCATGCCTTGTTCCGCACCAGGACCTGCCGTGCGTTGACGTAACACCGCTGGACATGCGCATCGACAAAGCCCCGCAGCCGTTGCAAATCAAGCGGCTTGGGGAAAAACAGCATGTTGGGCGGGAGTCCGCCGCGCCGGTCAATTTCCTGCTCGCTCATGCAGGAAGTGACCACCAGCGCAACTGACTGGTATTCGGGCCGACCGCTGACCAGCTGCAGCAGCATGAAGCCGTCAAACGGCTCCATGTTCAGATCGGTGATCAGGATTTGGGGACGGTTGCGCTCCAGCATCAGCACGGCTTCCAGGCCATCGGTCGCCAGCAAAAAATTGACGCACGGGTAACATTCTCCAAGCCTGTGGGCGATGAGCGCTCCCGTGGCGGCACCATCTTCGACCAGGAGAACAGTCAACGCTTCTGGCCGTTGAGCGGCCAGCACACCCGCCCCAGCGGCAGGCGACTCAACCCTGCGCAGCAATGCATTTGGCCCGGTTTTGTGACTCACGGCATTGACTGCATCACGCGTTATCCGGCGGTGCCCGCCTGTGGTTTTGACAGCCGGAATCCTTCCCGAATCGACCAGCTTTTGCAGAGACCTCCTGGACAGCCCAAGAATCCTGGATGCCGCGCCAATACCAAAAAAATCTTCTTTCACTATTTACAACATTCTTACAATCGAGTGAACTACGCGTGTGTTGCCGCAGGCACTGGCAGGTGTATGCAAAAGGCTTCGGGCGCACCGATGAATAACTCGCCAACATTCAAAAAAAATCACAAATTGATCCATACTTTACCAAAATCGATAAATTGACAATGATCAACAGATAAATAAACGAACATTGTGATTATCAGACTGATAAAACGTCGAATTCCAGGTCAAGCGTCCCAGGAACCAGGCTCTCAAGCCATGCTATGAAACGTTTACTCAAGACATTTTTAGCAAAGTACTCTGACACCCCTGCCCTGCCCTCTGCCGGTCTGGACGGGCTGGCCGGGCAAGCACTCGATCTGTTGCCGTGCGTGACCTTGGTGGTCAATGCCGAAGGCGTCATTGTTTATGTCAGCAAACCCGTCACCCGGCTGCTCGGATGGCGCTCCAGCCATCTGCTCGGCAGCCCTGTTTCCCAGTTGTTCACGCCCACAGATCAGCAAAAACTGAAGCTACTTTTGCACGTAAAGGGCGCAGTCCCCGCGCAAGATCAGGTGGTGCAAGACATGGACATATGGATTCTCAACAGCAACCTGCAGCTCAAAAAAACCAGGCTGTCTGTCGCGCATTTCGCCTGGCAGGGGCAAATGCACATTTGCCTGTCGTTGCGCTTTGCCTTGATTGAAGATCTGGAACTGCGCCTGGCCAAGGAGCAGACACATGAGTTCAAGCAGGCCAGTGAAAACAAAAGCCGTTTCCTCTCCAGCATGAGCCATGAAATCCGGACGCCATTGAACGGCGTGCTGGGCATGATCGACTTGCTCGCCTCGTCATCGCTCGATTCACAGCAGCGCACCTACGTGTCCAGCCTGAAAAAAAGCTCGCGTAACTTGCGTGCATTGATCAAGGATGTGCTGGATTTTTCAAAAATCGAGGCAGGACTGGTTGAAACCGAACAGGTGCCTTTTGATTTGGTTGAAATCCTCAGTGCCGCGGTTCATGCCTTCAGCCCGCTGGCCGGGGACAAAGGCGTTGCGCTGCAACTTGAACACGCACTACCGCACACATGCTATATCGGGGATCCGCATCGCTTGTCGCAGGTGGTTAACAACCTGGTGAGCAACGCGCTCAAGTTCACGCCTCAAGGCAGTGTGAAGGTTGCTGTTTATTCCCGAATACTGCTTGCACAACAAGACCTGTGGCGCCTGACGATATCAGTCACCGACACCGGCATGGGTATTCAGCCTGAACAGCAAGCGCAGCTTTTTGACTCGTTTCATCAAGGCAGCGCATCGGTGAGCCGGCACCATGGCGGCTCGGGCCTGGGCTTGTACATCAGCAAGGAACTGGTTGAGCTGATGGGCGGCGAACTTTCAGTGAGGAGCCAGCCCGGCAAGGGTTCGACCTTTGAATTCTGGGTCGATCTGCAGCTTAGCCATTCATTGGTGACGGCCATGGAAACCGCCCCTCCCGCCGGGCTGGAGCGGCTGGCTGGCTTGCGCATTTTGGTGGTTGAAGACGATCTGACCAACCAGATACTGCTGCAAGCGTGGCTGCACCAGGCAGAGGCGGTGACGGTATGCCGCGCCAACGGCCAGGAAGCGCTTGATGAGTTGTCAAAGGAAAGCTATTTTGACGCCGTGCTCATGGACGTTTCCATGCCGGTAATGGACGGACTGACGGCTACCCGACGCATTCGCCAGCCCCAGCCGCAGGATTCGCCTGCACGCCAGCGTTACCTGGCGGCCCTTCCAATCATCGGCATCAGCGGCCACGCTTTCAGCGAAGACATGAACCGCTGCCTGAGCGCAGGCATGACGAACAGTCTGACCAAGCCACTGTCGCGGGTAGCCATGCTGCAAGCGCTGACGTCAGCGCTCGAGACCTGCCAGACAGGCCAGGTCGAATTCTAAAAAGCCAAACTCAGTACCGTCTTCCGTATTTTTTGCTTATATTCTTCCAACATTGACTCCCACGCCAAAACGCCACACATGTCTTTTTTGCCCAGTGAACTCCGTGTCAATGCCGTTGGTGGAACCTGGAATATTGCAGCGTGGTGGCGTCTGGTCCATGCCATGGGCATTGCGCGCCTGGCCTGGATTGCCTGCAGCCTGAGCATCGCGGTGCTGGGCAGCGCTGCGCTGCTGGTGCACCGGGCTGACCAGCGAGGTGTCAATAATGCGCTGGACGCGAACGTGTCCCTGAACGCCAAAGGTTACGCCAAGTTTGTCATGTTTAATCTGGCTATCGTTGACCGGCAGCTCACAGTGTTGCGCAAGCAGCATCTGCAGGGCTTGCGCCTGCCGGCACAGGCCGCCATGAACAGCCAGCTGCAAGAGCTCAATGGCATGGTGCTGCAAGTTACCGTGGCCAATGTCGAAGGTCAGGTAGTGGATACCTCACTGGGCATGCCCGGCATGCCGGTCAGCATCGCAGACCAGGTGCACTTCCAGGTCTTCAAGAACAATTCCGAAGACCGCCTGTTCATCAGCGAGCCAGTGCTCGGCCGGGTATCCAATAAGTTGTCGCTGCAGTTGGTGCGGCCCATGCTGGACCCTGACGGAAAATTTATGGGCGTGATCGTGGCCAGCATTGACCCGGAACTGCTGAAAAATTTTTTCACTGACTTGAAGGCGCTGACCCATCAGGGCAGGCTGTCCATCATTGGTTTGGACGGAATCGTTCGCTTCCGACTGACCAACCAGGGATTCAGCGCCGGTCAGGATGCCCAGGCATCACCCAATTGGAAGCAAGTCAGCACCCTGCCTGCCGGTATTTATGACGAACCGGATCTTGGCGACGGAATTTACCGCCGGATTGGATTTCACCGCGTGGAGGGCTATCCGCTGTTGGTGACGGTGGGTACGGGACTGCACGAACAGTTGCAAAATTTCAACAGCCGCTGGAATCTGATCCGTAGCCTGGCGCTGGCGCTGGCCGTGGTGTTGACCGTGGTGGCCACCACCATTGCCCGGCTGGCCAAAAAGCAAAAACGCTATCTTGACCTGCTTGAAGAAAACCGCCTGCGGGCACTGGAGGGCAACCAGATCAAGTCAAACTTCCTGGCTTCGTTGTCGCACGAGTTGCGCACGCCGCTGAACTCGATACTCGGCTTTTCGGAGTTGATCCGCGACACCTCCCCCGAACCCCGGATCATTCAGTACGCGGGTCTGATCCACAAAAGCGGCACCCATCTGAATGCACTGGTCAACACCATTCTGGACCTGACAAAGATCGAGTCGGGCAAGATGGGGCTGACGCTGGAGCCTGTCCAAATACCCGAGCTGATGGAAATGCTGATAACGATTCACAAGGTGAATGCTGACGAAAAAAACGTCGAGTTGTCGCTTTCGATAAATGACCTTGTGCAGAATACGGTGCAGTCTGACCGTGCCAAACTGGTTCAAGTCATGAACAACGTGATCCACAACGCCATCAAGTTCACACCCACTGGCTCAATTTTAATAATGGTCAAACCCGCAGGGAACGAAGGTTTGCTGATTTCCGTCATCGACACCGGCATCGGCGTTGCGTCCGACAAGACTTCGCAGGTGTTTGAACGCTTTAATACTGTTGATGCGCAAGCCTTCAGTTCCTGCCTCAAAGGCTTCGGACTGGGTCTGGCACTGTGCAGGGAATTGCTGCATCTCCTGCACGGCAAAATCACCCTGACTTCCAATGTGGCATATGGCACTACGGTTGACATCTTCATTCCTTACAGCGTTCCCGCAGAAAGAAAACCAGCATGACGCAGCTTCACCCCGTGGTTTGGGTCGTTGACGATGAGGAGGTGAACCGCATTCTGGCGCACGCCTACCTGGAGCGGCTGGGCTGGGAAGTCGAGGAATTCAGCAACGGCCATGACGTCATCCGCCGTCTGAAACAGGCGCAACCGCACGCCTTGCTGATCGACATTCGCATGCCCGGCTTGTCGGGCGATCAACTGGCATGTCATGTCCGGGCGCAATTTCCGCAAGGAGATATCCGTGTGGTGGGCTATACCGCACATTGCATGGAAGAAGCCCTGCAGCCTCTTTTGGAGGCCGGGTTTGACCAGGTACTCATCAAGCCTGTTTCCTTTCAGCAGATGGCGCAAGCCTTGCCAATCTTCAGCGCCTGAACAGCTGACGCACCTTTTATTCATCAAAAAAGATAGCTGCTTATGTACGCAGGATAAGCGCGAATCGCTTTTTTTATAAAAACCGGGGGGTTCATGCAAACCAACCTCTTTTATGACGAATCAGCGTCCGGGCCAACCCGACTTTCGCCCCATGGCGGCGGCATCAACATCGGCTGCGCCGGCTGGAGCCTGCCGCGTGCACTGTGGGCAGCGTTTCCTGCCGCTGGCACGCATTTACAGCGCTATGCCGACCGGTTTAACGCGGTCGAAATCAACTCGTCGTTTTACCGGCCGCACCAGACCGCCACCTATGCCCGCTGGGCAGCCAGCGTGCCCGATAACTTCCGCTTTTCGGTCAAGCTGCCCAAAACCATCACGCATCAGCAGCGCCTGGCCGGTTGCGCCGGGCTGCTCGACGACTTTCTGGCGCAGGTCGGTGGCCTGGGTGAAAAACTTGGCTCCCTGCTGGTGCAACTGCCGCCCAGCCTGGCCTTCGATGCCGTATTGACAGAGGATTTTTTGGAGGTTCTGCGCAAGCGCCACAGCGGTTTGGTGGCGTTTGAACCACGACATGTCAGCTGGTTTGCGACATCGGCCGACCCGTTGCTGAAGGCTTGGCAAACAAGCCGCGTGCTGGCAGATCCGGTGGTGCATGAAGCCGGTCACCTGCCGGGTGGCTTTGCCGGCCTGGTGTATGTTCGCCTGCATGGCTCGCCTCGCATGTACTACTCGGCCTATGACCGTGCCAGGCTTGATGCCCTCGTCGCCAGGCTGCAGCAGGCGGCAGCACCCGGGGTTTCCGTCTGGTGCGTCTTTGACAACACCGCTGAAGGTGCAGCCATTGAAAACGCCTTATACGCCGCGCAAAGGCTGGACCAGTGATGAAATGGCGCAGCCGCTGCGCACTAAAAATGGGGTTGCTGCTCGCTTTTTTTGCCGCCATCCAAGGCATGGCAAAGCCCGGTTCAGATGACCTGGCCGGGAGCAACATGGGGTCAATGTGCCAGGTGCAAGCGCAGGCCACGGAGAAATGCGGACAGGCGGCCCGAATTGCCGCCTTGGTCGCTTTTTTTGATCTGACCGCCCGGTGTTCCGGGTGTTGTCAGTCAATGCTTGCTTTAGCTGTGATCGTAAGGAATGCCGCCGCCATTCATCATGTAGCTGTGCAGTTCGGCATGCACTTCAGCACGCGTTTTGCTTGTGTTGCCATTCATGGCGGCCATGCTGCCTGCATAGCCATGGTCAGTGGTATCGCGCAATGCCACGCCGTTTTTCTGCGCCTGCGCCAGTTCGGACTGGACTTCTGCCCGCGTCACGCTGCTGGACATGGTGTTGACGGGGGGATACACATGGTCAGGGGCTTGCGCAAAAGCGTTGCCGGCCATGGCCGATGCCATGGCAATGATGGTGGAAGCCAGGATTTTGGTGGTGTTCATGATGTCGTTTCTTTCAAGTTAAGTTAATGGTTCCATTGAATCAGGTACGCTTTGCGGCATTGGCCAATCAGTCAAGCCCGGCTGTGCCGAAAACGCGATTCACAGGGTTTGCAACCTTGCGTATGGTGTGATTAACAGGTAGGTGCTTAGTTGCATTTTTAAGTACCTTGAGACAGAATCACTCTGTTTCAGAAATGGAAACAATGGACACCCTCAAACTTATCAGCACCTTTCGTGAAGTGGCAGCCCGTGGCGGTTTTTCCCGCGCGGCCGTCGCGCTGGATGTCTCCAAGGCCAATGTCAGCAAGTACGTTTCGGAGCTGGAAAGGCAACTCGGCACGCGCTTGCTCAACCGCAGCACGCGCACCATCAGCCTGACCGACGCGGGCACCTTGCTGCTTGAGCGCAGCACGCCCTTGCTGGAAATGATGGCCCTGACACGCGACGAATTGCTGCACCGCTCGCGTGAGCCCAGCGGACGCCTGCGCATAACGGCGCCGCATGGCATTGGCGGCGTGGAACTGTCCATCTTGCTGGCCGACTTCATGCGACGTTATCCTGAAGTGCAGATCAGCCTGGACTTGAGCAACAGCGTGCGCGACATGGTCGAAGAAGGCATGGACCTGGCGCTGCGTATCGGCGCAACGCCTGATCCCAATCTCATCGTGCGCAAACTGCGACCAATGCACATGGTCATCTGCGCCGCCCCGGGGTACTGGGAAAAGCGCGGCCAACCTGCGCACCCGGATGAACTGGCACTGCACGATGCCTTGACGCTGTCGCTTTCCGGTCTGCAACCCACGTGGTTATTTCACGTGGATGGAAAACCTCACAGCGTTGCCTTGCGCAGCCGCATGGACGCGACCGATTCCTTGACGTTGATGCAGATGGCCGTCAAAGGCATGGGTGTTGCCCGCCTGCCCTGTCTGATGGTGAAAAAAATGCTCGAAGACGGCAGCTTGCAAGACGTGCTGCCAGAGTTCACCCCTGAACCAATCTGGCTTTATGCGGCGTACACGCAGCGCCGCCAGAACAGCGCGGCGCTAAAGGCGCTGCTGGCATTCCTGGAAAAACGCTGGAAGATTGACTGAAGCTTCTGTCAGCGTTTGTGGTCGCAGGCAACGCCCCGGCACAGGGGCATTGCCTGCAAACCAGCTGACGAATCGGAGCAGCCAAAGCATCCGATTCAATGCGAGCGAGAAATTTGCCATCAATAAAATAGCTAATCACGCTTACCTGGTAAGCGGAAAAGGCTTAAAACACTTGTTTTTCAGCCAATCGCCATTTAACCGTCAGCCAAGCTGGTCGGCCAGGAAGGCCAGCGTGCGCTCACGCGCCAGTTTGGCCGCTGCTTCGTCGTATGCGCCGCGCTGGTCGCAGTTGAAGCCGTGGTCCGCCGAATAAACATGCACCGCCACCTCGGGATGTGCTTGTTTGAACGCCTCAATGCCTTCCATCGGAATCCAGTGGTCGCGGTCGCCGAAGTGCGCCATCACGGGGCATTGCGGCTGGCGGGCGATTTCGGCTTCGGCCGTCATGCCGCCGCCATAGTAGGGAACCGCTGCCGACAGGCCCTTGAGCAGGCAGGCGGCTTTCCAGGTCAGCAGGCCGCCCCAGCAAAAGCCGATGATGCCGACCTTGCCGCCGCTGAGTTCGGCGGCATGGTCGATGGCAGCCTGGATGTCTTGCAGCACGCCAGCGCCCGGCAGCGCGTCAACAGCGGTCTTGAGCTCAAAACCGGCCTTCATGTCGTCCTCGGTGTAGCCAAGATCCACGCCGGTCCTGGTGCGGTCAAACGTGGCCGGCGCCACAGCCAGATAGCCCTGGGCGGCAAAACGGTCGGCAACCGCGCGGATGTGCGAGTTGACGCCAAAGATTTCCTGCAGCACGACGATGGCCGCGCGCGGCGTGCCTTCAGGTTTGGCCACATAGGCGGAAACCGTGAAACCGTCGGCAGAGGTGAGGCTGGTGAATTGACCCATGGTGTGAAAAGCTCCTGTTGGTAACTTGTTTTAAAAAAAGAAAGGCTGAAAAGCAAAAGAGCAGGGAAATGCAAGTGCTGGATTCTTTAGACGGCAGCCCCGAGCCGGCGCTCGACAAAGTCAAGCCGGTCCTGACCCCAGAACAATTCGCCGTCGATCCCGTAGCTGGGCGCGCCAAACACGCCAGCCTCGATGGCCTGCGCGGTATTGGCCTCGTAGCGCTCCTGTACAGATTGGCTGGCGGATTGCTCCAGGCGCGCGGCATCCAGGCCGACTTCGTCGAGCAATTCGGCCAGCACTTTCTCGTCGGCGATGTGCCTGTCCTGCGCCCAGCAGGCGCCAAAGACCGCGCCGCTGATCTTCATCGCGGCATCTGCCCCGTCGTGAAGATCAACGGCAATGATCAGGCGTGAAGCAGCGTCGCCGGAAACCGGAAAAAATTTCGGCTTGACGTTCATTGGCAGGTGCAGAAAATCCGCATACCGCCGGAGTTCCAGCAACCGGTAAGCCTGTCGCTGCGGAGCGCGCTGACCCAGCGGCAGCCCGCCTGAAACGGGAAAAACCTTGCCCAGGTCGATTGGCAACATTCGCACCGCTGCGCCCGCTGAGCGCGCAATCCGCGCAAAGCGCTCGTGCCCCAGGTAAACCCAGGGGCTTTGCGGGGTGAAGTAATAGTCAACGGTGATGCTCAAGATTTTTCTCCGGTAGGGGTCAGGAAATCAGTACAGTCAGGGGTTTAAGCGCGATGCCCTTTGTAACCGGGATTGCCATTTTTTGCAGGAGACTGGTTTGTCGCAACTTGTTTTGATCACCGGCGGCTCGCGCGGCATTGGCGCCGCCACGGCTTTGATGGCCGCACGGCACGGCTATGCCGTGGCCGTCAACTACACCGCCAACTCGCTGGCCGCCGACGAGGTGGTGCGGCAGATTCGCCAGACCGGCGGCCAGGCCATGGCGGTGCAGGCCGACGTGGCCGTGGAGACGCAGGTGGTGGCGATGTTTGAAAAAATTGACGCCAAATTCGGCCGCTTGACCGCACTGGTCAACAACGCCGGCGTGGTGGACCAGACCACGCGGGTCGAGGCCATCACCCTTGCGCGCCTGCAGCGGATGTTTGAAATCAATGTATTCGGCTCCTTTTTGTGCGCCCGCGAAGCCGTGCGGCGCATGAGCACGCGGCACGGCGGCGCGGGCGGCGCCATCGTCAATGTGTCCAGCGTTGCCTCCCGGCTGGGCTCGCCTGGGCAATACGTTGACTATGCGGCGGCCAAGGGTGCGATTGACAGCTTCACCATCGGCCTGGCCAAGGAAGTGGCAGCCGAAGGCATTCGTGTCAATGCGGTGCGGCCGGGCATCATCGAGACCGGCATCCATGCCTCCGGCGGCTTGCCCGACCGGGTGCGCGACATGGCGCCGCTGGTGCCGATGCAGCGCGCCGGCAGTGCCGAGGAAGTGGCCGAATCCATCGTCTGGCTGATGGGCGCGTCGTCCAGCTACACGACCGGCGCATTGCTCGACGTGGCGGGCGGAAGGTGAATTGCCCCCACGCTTGTCGCTTCGCGTACTGCGCTGCCCCCCGAGGGGGCCGCTGCGCCTGCGGCCCTGGCTGGCAGGGAACGCCCTTTGCCAAGTGCTGCAGCGCTGTTGTTGGCCCCAAGGTTCCCTTTTTGAAAAGAGTTGATTCGTGGACTTCAAACCCCTGGTGACGCTGCTGGCCATCGTCAACCCGCTGGCCATCGTGCCGTTTTTCATCCACTACACGCAGGGCTTTTCCAGACCCCAGCGGCAGCGAACGGTGGCAGTGGCGTCGTTCAGCGCCTTTGTCGTGATTGCCATCAGCGCCTTGCTGGGATTGCAGATTCTGGAATTTTTCGGCATCTCGCTGGCCAGCTTCCAGGTCGGCGGCGGCTTGCTGCTGCTCATCAGCGCCATGAACATGCTCAATGCACAGCCAGCCGAAGCCAAGCCGCTGACCAACGAGTTTGAGGACGGCGCGGCCAAGGCCGCCCAGGGCGCCAGCATTGCCGTGGTGCCGCTGACGATCCCGCTGCTGACCGGCCCGGCGACCATGTCCACGGTGGTGATTTATGCCGAAAAAGCCAAGACGTTCCTGCAACTGGGCACGCTGGTCGGCTACGGGATGGTGATTGGCCTGGCCACAGCGGTTTGCTTTTCACTGGCCGAGCCGATTTCACGCGTGCTGGGCAAGACCGGCATCAATGTCATGACGCGGCTGATGGGGCTGATCCTGGCTGCGCTGGCGGTGGAAGTCATGGCCGACGGCCTGGGCAAGCTGTTCCCCATCCTGAAGCATTGAGTCCAGCCGGGATTTTCTGCAGTCGTGGATACACCGACATTTTTGACGTCGGACGCGAACAAAGGCAAAGCCCAACCCGGCAGGCCTTTGCCAACCGCTCTGACCTTCACCCAACTTCAGAAAGACCTGCCCGCCATGCCACTTGCCTCTGCGCAGTCCGTCATTCAAGCCCTGGTACAGGCCCGAGGCGGCCACCACACCACCGATGCCGCACCCTTTGCCCCGGTCATCACAAGTGCGGCGCAGGCGTATGCCGTGCAGCATGGCGTGGCCGAGCAGCTGGCATGGTTCAAGCCGGGCGCACCGTCGCACTGGAAAACCGGCGGCCCTTCGCGCCAGGATGCGCAAACCCATGCCCGGTTGCCCGAACACGGCATCTGGCACAGTCCGGCGACCACCGACCGGCCTTTTGCCATGCGCGGCATTGAGGCTGAAATTGCCCTGCGCCTGGCCGTGCCGGTCGATGCAGCGCTGGCCGCCCGGCTGGACCGCGACAGCGCCTGCCTGCTGGTGGACGCCATGACCGTGTCGATCGAGGTGGTGGATTCGCGCTGGACGCAAGGCCTGCAGGCACCTGATTTGCTCAAGCTGGCCGACCTGCAGTCGCACGGCGCGCTGGTGCTGGGCGACTGGGTGCCGTTTGATGCGGCGCACGACTGGTCAACCCAGCCGTGCCGTGTCGAGATTTCGGGCACACCGGCGCAAACCTTTGTGGGCACGCATTCCCTGAGTGATCCGGCCTGGGTTCTGGCAGCGTGGTTGCGCCATGCCACCCAGGGCGGTCAGGTACTTCCCGCCGGCAGCGTGGTGACCACCGGAACCTGGTGTGGCGTGCTGCCGGCACTTCCGGGGGACCTGGTGGTGGCGACGTTTGAGGGCATCGGGGAGGCCCGAATTGCTTTTTCCAACCTGAACCCGGGGCTTGCCCGCTGAGGACCGGCACAGGTCATTTGCCCGGTGCCGCTGGCGCCTGTTCGTCCTGCGCGGCAAAGCCAGACAGAACGCCAGCGCTCCCTTGAAGACAGGGCCGGGCGGCAAAGCAGACGGCAACTTTGCACGTCAGGTGTTTTGCTTTAGCCACAACACCTCAAAACCAAAACTGGAAGCCAAAAAAGCTTTTTGCGCAATACCAGCGGACCTTTTCAGCTATTAAATTATTCATTTTTCGACGCTTGGAGCAAGCGCCTCCCTGCGTGTGGGCAGGCGGCGGTGGGTGGCCGTGGCGGGCTGAGCGACCATGCGCAGGGTTCGCTCGTTTGCCATGGCCGCCAGTGAACCGATCAACGCCGCCTCGGGCAGGTTGTGCCAGTATTTGTGCGGCATTTCCTTTTGCATCGCCTTCATCTTCAGGCGCGCCGGATTGAAGGTGTGCTGGTAATAGGTGAGCCAAAGCTGCTCGCCGGCATCGGCAGGGGGCGCATCGCTTTTTTTCGCGCCAGGGCCAAAACGCAGCTGGCCATTCATGGCGACAGGCTTTGGCTGGAAGGGCTGCCTTGCCGCAAGGGGAGGCAATGCGGTGCGGCGGCTCACGCAATCCCATTCGACGCTGCGGTCGGGCGTGAGGATGGCCCAGCGCATCTGCGTAAAACGGCGCGCAAAGAACGGCGCCACGGCTTCGACGATGTGGTGCCCAGGCTCGAACCAGGCCACATGCAGCGGGCCGTCTTCCGGATGCGCCCTGAAACGCTCGTCCTGCACCGAGCGAAAACGCACAAAGGCTTTCATCTTGTGCAGGTCGCGCCGCACCGCCTGGGCCAGGTGCGCGGCTTGGATCCGGTCCGGATCGAGCGGGTCGTGGCGCAGGCCGGGCTCATGCGCCAGGCGCCAGAAAATACGGTAGAGCAAACCGAAACGGTTCGGGTCGCGGTGCAGGATGACGCTCTCGCACAGCGCCATGAACTCAGCTGGCACCTTCACGGCCGGTGCCTCACTGAAGGCCTCGGCGTTGGCGGCTGCAACCGCCGAATCCGGCGTTGAAAACAGGTCCTGAACCGGCGCGTCGGTGGTGTGCCACGACACCTGTTCGGGCGGCACCAGCCGGGCCAGCAGGCTGCGGGCCGCCTGGCGAAAGCCCTGCAGGTCGGTGGCACCGTGCAGCATCACCGGTACCCGCGTCGATGGGAACAATTCGTGGGTCAGCAGGTCCGTGCTCAGGGTCATGCGAGTGTCCTTTGCGGAGGTTTCAAGGCGGGCACTTTGACTGCTGCCAGGGGTTGGGCCACCTGCGGTTCGTCAAACAGGTCAGCTTGCGCGGGCGCGGGCCGCAGGCGAGTTGCCAGGTTGTCCGCCTCCAGCGTGGCGCCGGGATGGTGGTCAGGCAGCAGCACGAAAGGCCAGACTTTGGCCAGCGGCACATGCAGCCGCAGCAGGTCGCTGGCACGCACGTCGCGCACACGCCGTGCCTCCAGGATGCGCACCACGGCTCTCACACCCAAGCCCGGCACGCGCAGCAGCATTTCGCGCGGCGCCCGGTTCAAATCGACCGGAAACTGCGCCCGGTGCGACAACGCCCAGGCCAGCTTGGGGTCGATCTCGTCATGCGTGAAACCGTAGAACCTGATCAGCCAGTCAGCCTGGTACAGCCGGTGCTCGCGCATCAGCGGTGGTGCCTTCAGCGGCAGACGGGCAGACGCATCCGGAATCGGGCTGAAAGCCGAGTAATACACCCGCCGCATCTTGAAGTCGCCATAAAGCGATGCGCTGGCGCCCAGGATGGTGCGGTCGTCGGTCGCATCGGCGCCGACGATCATCTGCGTGCTCTGGCCTGCCGGCGCAAAAAGCGGCGCAACGCTGCGCCCAGCCCGGCGCGACTGTGGCAGCGAAATGATCGAGGTGCGCGACTGGTCCTGCGCGGCGCCTTTGGCGTCGTCGATATGCCCGCGCAGCCGCGCCATCGACCGGCGGATCGCGGGGCCGTCCTTTTCAGGCGCCAGCGCCTGCAGGCTGCTTTGCGTGGGAAGCTCGATGTTGATGCTCAGGCGGTCGGCATACAGGCCGGCGCGGGCCAGCAATTCGGGTGAAGCGTCGGGAATCGTCTTCAGGTGGATATAGCCGCGAAAGTCATGGTCTTCGCGCAGCCGGCGCGCCACCTCGACCACCTGCTCCATGGTGTAGTCCGGGTTCTGGATGATGCCGCTGGACAAAAACAGGCCCTCAATGCAGTTGCGCCGGTAAAAGTCGAGCGTCAGCCCCACCACTTCATCGACTGTGAAGCGCGCCCGGGGCACGTTGCTGCTGACCCGGTTGACGCAATACAGGCAGTCGTAGGTGCAGAAATTGGTCAGCAAAATTTTAAGCAGCGAGATGCAGCGGCCATCGGGCGCATAGCTGTGGCAGATACCGCTGCCTTCGGTTGAGCCGATGCCCTGGCCGCCTATGGAATTGCGCTTGCCGGTGCCACTGGAAGCGCATGAGGCATCGTATTTGGCGGCATCGGCCAGAATGGCGAGCTTGTTCTGAAGGGTTGGATTGGACACTGTAATAATATACAGTGTTTAGGCCAGATGGGTGTGGCCCGGTGCAATGACCGCAATACCGATCGGGCCTTCAGACCCGGGCCGGCGCTGCCCTACCGGCCCGGGTTTCCATCATCAGGTAAACCACCGTCGCCACCAGCAGCGGCACCAGGAAATACACCACACGGTAGGCGATCAGCCCAGCCAGCAGCTCATACTCGGGCATGCGTTGCGACAGCAGCGCGACGAATACCGCTTCCAGCACGCCCAGGTTGCCAGGGATGTGGGTGATAACGCCGGCAATCGCCGCCAGCAACAGCACGCTGGCAACGCTGAAAAAATCGATGCGCTGCTGCAGCAGGATGAAAACGATGCCCGACATCAGCAGCCAGTTGCCCGCGCCCATGGCCAGTTGCAGGCCGGCCAGTCTGAGCGAAGGGAGTTCGATGTCGTGGCCGCGCAGGCTAAAAGCTCGCTGGCGGGAAAAGGCGCAGGCGCCCAGGTAGACCAGCGCCAGCGCCAGCAACGCGAAGCCGATCAGGCGCAACTGGAACGCGTCGATCTTCCAGCCCGGCGGCAAGGCCGGCGGCTGCAGGCTGAACACCAGCCCGGCCAGCAGCAAATAGCCCATCCAGTTGGCCAGCATGCTGAAGCTGATCACGCGGGTGATGGTGCCCATGGCCAGCCCGAGCCGCGAATACAGCCGGTAGCGAAAGGCAATGCCGCCGACCACCGAGCCGAGGTTGAGGTTGAAGGCATAGCTGACAAACGTCAGCTGCATCACGCTGGACGCGCGCAGCCGGTGGCCGGTGTAGTGGCGCCCCAGCAGGTCGAAGCAGCTGTAAAGCGCGTAGCTGGCAGCGGCCAGCGCCACAGCGCCCCAGGACGCCGACAGAGGATAGTCCTGCAGCGACGACAGCACCTTGCCCCATTCAATGGTGCGTGCCTGCGATACCAGCAGCCAGGCGACCAGGCCAAAAAAGACCGTCGTGGCCGCGCGCCGCAGCCACGGCCACCAGGCCCGGTCGGTGAGTTTGCGCCGACTGTCTGTCTGGCTTCTGACAGGCGCCGAAGCACCTCGACGTTCGCTCATGGGCGCCTCACGCCGCATCGGCCTGGCTCACCCGGTCGGCGCCAGCGCTTTCGACCGCTGTGTCGGCCACTTTCGCCAGCATGAGGCGCGGCTTGTGCGCCGGCAGCCAGCCGGCCCAGGCCGGGTACCGGCTGAGCAGGTGGAAGACAAAAAAGCTGCGCAGCGTTCGCCACCAGCTCCATTCCACCAAGTCAGCCGCATGGATCTGCTTGCAACTTTGCTGCACCAGATGGTCCAGCCGCGCGGTCAGGTGCTGGTTGAAGGCGCGGTCCTTGATGATCACGTTGGCCTCCAGGTTCAGCGACAGGCTGAGCGGGTCCAGGTTGCTCGAACCGACCGTGGACCAGGTGTCGTCGGACACCGCCACCTTGCCGTGCAGCGGCCGCTCGCAGTATTCAAAGATCTGCACGCCTGCCGACAACAGCTGGTCATACAGCAGGTTGGCGGCGGTCTTGACAATCGCCATGTCGGGTTCGCCCTGAAGGATCAGCCGGACCTGGACGCCGCGGCGGGCAGCCCGGCGCATTTCCCTGAGCAGCCGATAGCCGGGGAAAAAGTAGGCGTTGGCAATCACCACGCGGTGCCGGGCGGCGCGAATGGCGATGCGGTAATGCTGCTCGATGTCGGTGGTGTGCTTGCGGTTGTCGCGGGTGACAAAGATGGCCTCCGCCTCGCCCGCCGGCGTGGAGTCTGCGCGCCAGCGATTCGTCAGCAAATGCGCCCGGTCGGCGATGCGCTCGCGCAGCTGGCCGGCAAGTCCCCTGCCGGTGTTGCGCTTCCCGGCCGCCAGCGCCTTGTGCACGAACGTGTGGATCACCGAAACAATGGGGCCTTCGATCTCGACCGAATAGTCCTGCTTGGCCTCGGGCCCGAAGTCCGCCAGGTGATCGGCCGAATAGTTGATGCCACCGACGAAGGCGCGCTGGCCATCCACCACCACAATCTTGCGGTGCATGCGCCGGAACACGTTGGTGCGCCAGCCCCACAGGCGCGGCGCCGGGTCAAACACATGCACGCGAATACCGGCCTGTGTCAGCGCCGAAATGAAATCCGGCGACAGGTCAGGCGAGCCGAAACCGTCAATCGTCAGGTCGATCTGCACACCGCGCGACGCCGCTGCCAGCAGCGCCGCATGCAGTGCCAGCCCGACCTTGTCCTCGAACAAAATGAAGGTTTCCAGCACCACCTCGTGGCGCGCCCCGGCAATCGATTCAAAAACGCGTGGAAAAAATTCCTCTCCGTTTTCCAGCAACTGAAAACGGTTGCCGCCAACCCAGCGCGTCATGTCTTTTGCCTGCAAACTGCCTGGCGCTGGAATGGTGGTGAAAGAGTGCGGTGCGGGTGCATGGCGGTAGTTTTTTAAAGCCTGATTTCGGCCGCCAGTGGCGCATGGTCGGACAGGTGTGACCACGGATGGCTGGGCAGCACAATGGGCGAGTGGCCCACCGCATTGCGCACGTAGATGCGGTCCAGTTGCAGCATGGGCAGCCGGGCCGGAAAAGTACGTGCCGCGTGGCCGTTGGCCTGCACGAACACCTCGTGCATATTCGCGCCATTGGCCATTTGCGCATGTGCGCGCCGACGCCAGTCGTTGAAATCCCCGGCCACGACCACGGGCGAGCGCGCCGGAATTTCCTTGCGCACCATGTCGCACAGCAGCTTCATTTGCTGGGTGCGGTGGGTTTCGACCAGGCCCAGGTGCACGCAGATGGCGTGCACCGTGTGGCTCTGGCCGGGCACCTGCAACTCGCAATGCAGCATGCCGCGCCGCTCCGGGCCGCTGATGGAAATGTCACGGTTTTCATAGCGCACGATCGGGAACTTGGACAACAACGCGTTGCCGTGGTGGCCGTTGGTGTAGACGGCATTGCGGCCGTAGGCAAACTGGTCCCAGATGCTGTCCGCCAGGTATTCGTAGTGCGGCTGATCGGTGTAGTTGTCAAACTTTTCCGCATGCTTGAGGTGGCTGCCGGCCACCTCCTGCAAAAACACCACGTCCGCGCCCACGGAGCGCACCGCGTCGCGCAATTCGGACAGGATGAACTTGCGGTTGAAAAAAGTGAAGCCCTTGTGGATGTTGACCGTGAGCACCTTGAAAGAGAACGCCGGTTCGACTCCTGCTTTGGGGTCGTCAGCTGTTGTGGGTTCGGCACCAGTTGCAAGACGCCTTGTATGGGGCTCGGCATGAGGTGTTTTGATTTTATGGAGCATGAGGTTCTCGGACGCTGGATCAAGGATCCCAGGCAGCGCGGTATGGGATGGAAGAAGGGGCAACAAGCTGGCTGCAAAAAAATGCCGGAAACCGGTCTGGCTTGAACCAGACGTGATTGTTGCGCGGCGAGGTATTCAGCACTGTAGGACGGTAACTTATTTCTGCGGGACAGGCCGGCGCGCGTAAGCATAAAGCGCCAGGCCAAGCACACGCATCCACTTCACAAACCCTATGGAAACTGTTGTGCTGTCCAAGGTTAGCGTCCTACACCGGAATATGCCTAAATCTGGCAAAAGCATCTGGAAGCGAACAATAAACTGAATCAGTGCTTTCGCTGGCCCTCAAGTGGCGAGCGTATTTTGGTCTGTTATCAAAGGAGTTTTTATGTTGAAAAAGTCATCCATCAAATTTGTGCCCCTGGCTTTCGCGGTTGCGGCAGTACTGACAATGGGCGGTATGGCCCAAGCCCAGACCAGCAGTTCGGGCGCTATGACCGGGTCAGGCGTGCAAGGCTCACCAGATGCCTCCGGCTCAGCCGCAGGCATGCCCCCCAAGGGTGCCATGGGCATGGACAAGGGAATGAACAAGGGCATGAACTCCTCAGGCACCATGGGTGCCAGCGGCTCAGCCATGACTGGCTCGGGTGTGCAGGGCTCAGGTGATGCTTCCGGGCAAGCCGCAGGCATGGGCAAAAATGGCGCGACGGGAATGAACAAGGGCATGAACCATTCGGGTGCCAAAAAAGCTGCCAAGGCCCCAAGCGGTTCGCCAGATGATTCCGGCTCCGCCACCGACATGGCCACAAGCAAAAACGCTGCTGGTGCAAAAAAAGGCATGAAAAATTCAGGCGCCATGGGCGCAAGCGGCTCGCCCATGACGGGATCAGGCGTCCAGGGTTCGCCAGATGCTTCCGGGACAGGCGCTGCCAAAAAGCCTTAACTCGCCCATAGGTATGGGCGGCTTTGTCGGTGCGATATTGCTGCTTACTTGTGAAAGATCTAGTGCAAGCCGGACAAAAAACGATGCGTTCAAAAGCCATCACTTGTTCGGATCAAGGTTCTGACGTTTTATAAAACGATAAAACAGGCATCACGGGCTTGCTATAAAGGCATCTTCAGCTATTGAAAAAATAGCATGATGTTTGTCTGGTAAGGAAAAAAACAACACCGGCGGCACTAGCGCAACCGGTGTTGTTTTCACTTGGGCTTCGACAGTCGAAAGTTCAGTCTTTGTGGCGCATGCCGTCACCGTCGCGGTGACCGCGCCCGCCGCCGTGATGCCCACCCATTTTCCTGTGCTCGGCGTCAAAAGTATTTTTCTGTTCCGGGCTCAATGTGGCGTAAAAAGTTTTTACAGCTTCTCCGCGCTTGTCCATCTCCGCATTCATTTTGGTCATGCGCTGGGTGCGCAGCGCCTTCATTTTGTCGATGCGCTCGGGCGTGCTCAAGGCGTCAAGTTCGGCGCGCTGTGTGGCCATGGGCCGTTCGCTGTTCATCATGCGGGCGGGCGGCTGCATCGTCGTGGTGAAGGCGGTCCAGGCGCTTTCCTGCGCCGGCGTGATCTTGAGTTTGGCTTTTAATTCAGCCTGGTGCCTGGCCATCCGGGCCTGCATTTTGGCGGGATCGCGGCGGCCCATCCTCTGCTCACCGTGGTGCGACCCGGCGTTCTGGGCTGCAGGTGCCGACGTGGCGGGTTTCAGCCCTGCCGGCGCCGCGTCAGTGCCTTGCGCCATGGCCGCCCCCGTCGTGGTCAACAGGCCGGCAAGGATCAGGCCGTTCAGTAATGTGGGTGCGAATTTCATGGAAGTTTCCTTTGGACAAAAAAGCACTGCCACCAGGAATTGGCGACAGCTTGAAAGCAAGTGTGGTGTGCCCGTGTATCGCCGCCATTGCGCGCCGGTTATGGTTTGTAAAGTTAAATGAAAATCGTTTTGCGACCAAAAGCTCGCACCTCCGTACTCCAAACCAGAAGGCTTGTGCGTTTATCCGGGCGCCCGCCTGCGCTATGCTTTGGTCTTAAAACACAACACACACTGGCCCGTCCATGAGTTTTCTATCAGAGCTGAAAAGGCGTGCCAACGCGCTGCAAGGCCTGGAACTCGGTGCGCAGCGTGACCTCACGGCAGGCACCCAAGCCTGCGAACAGGCCTGCCGGGTGGCGTTGGCCTATCTGCAGGACATGTGTGCTCAGCTTATCGTGATTCAGCCGCCTGCCGCAGGGGCCTATAGCCTGGACGGCAAGGTGCCGTTTCCCGCCTTGGCGCAGCGAAATTTTCGCTGTGATGCGCGTCGCAAGATGCTGAGCAATGCCGAGGTGTGCGACTACATCGGCGTCGGTTGGGACCTGTTGCCGGTCATCGGGCCGGTAGCGACCCACACCGTCACTGTCAACTTTCCACCCGACCTTGAACGCGTGACACAGCGCCTGTCCGTTGGCCAGATCCAGCATGAACGCAAGGATTTGCGCAACCCCGACAGCGGCAAGCTGCTGGCCTATGTGTTCGACTACCAGACCAAGTCGCGCGCCTTCATTACCCTGACGCCTGAGCATGCCACCGGCTGCATCGCCTTTCGCGTGACCAACGTGGGGGGCTTTGGTGTGCTGAACACCACCTATCCGGCCGCGCAGGTCACCACTGGATTGCTCGACGAACTGGCGAAAAAACTGGTGGGCCAGCCCAGCCGGTTCGGCTGATCCGCGCAACGGCTGCTACGTCGGGTATTGCCAACCGCCGTCTGGCGTGCTTACAATCGCCGCAGCTTGTCGGGGTGCCAAGGATGTTTACATCCGAGGCTGAGATCGCAACTTTGCGAGACCCGCTGAACCTGATCGGGATCATCCCCGCGTAGGAAACAAGGCACTTTGGCTCCGGTAGTCCGTTTTTTCACCGCTTTGCGCGGTGGCTTCGCGGCAACATCTCCGGCTCCCCAGGCAGGCATCCACCACCTTCTGGAGACAACCATGGCCAAGACCCCCCTTTCCGTCAACGCAGCGGACCTGACCAGCCGCATCACGCGCACCCCTTTTCCCGGCTCCCGAAAGATTTACATCGAAGGCTCGCGGCCCGACATTCGCGTGCCGTTTCGGGAAGTCACGCTGACGGACACGCTGATCGCCGAAGGCAGCGAAACCCGCCGCGAAGCCAATCCGCCATTGCGCTTGTTTGACTCGTCCGGCGTGTACACCGACCCGTCGGCCGCCATCGACATCACGCGCGGTTTGACGGCCCTGCGCGCCGCATGGATCAACGAGCGCGGCGACACCGACGCCTTGCCCGGCATCACCAGCGCCTACGGCCGCGAGCGCCTGAACGACCCGGCCCTGAAAGCCCTGCGCATGAACGACGCGCCCGTGCCGCGTCGCGCCAAGGCGGGGGCCAATGTGTCGCAAATGCACTACGCCCGCAAAGGCATCATCACCCCCGAGATGGAATACATCGCCATCCGTGAAAACCTGGTGCGTGCCCAGCTGGCCGAACGCCTGGCCACCGAGCGCGTGCCCAAGACCGGCCACTCGTTCGGCGCGTCGATTCCAAAAGACATCACCGCCGAATTCGTTCGCGACGAAGTGGCACGCGGCCGGGCCGTGATTCCGAACAACATCAACCACCCCGAAACCGAGCCGATGATCATTGGCCGCAACTTCCTGATCAAGGTGAATGCCAACATTGGCAATTCGGCCGTCACGTCGAGCATCGAGGAAGAAGTGGACAAGCTGGCGTGGTCGATCCGCTGGGGTGCGGACACCGTGATGGACTTGTCCACCGGCGAGAACATCCACGAAACCCGCGAATGGATTTTGCGCAACTCCCCGGTGCCGATTGGCACGGTGCCCATTTACCAAGCGCTGGAAAAGGTCAACGGCAAGGCCGAGGACCTGACCTGGGAAATCTTCCGCGACACGCTGATTGAGCAAGCCGAGCAGGGCGTCGATTACTTCACCATTCACGCCGGTGTGCGCCTGGCTTATGTGCCGCTGACGGCAAACCGCCTGACCGGCATTGTTTCGCGCGGCGGCTCCATCATGGCCAAATGGTGTTTGTCGCACCACAAGGAAAGCTTTCTGTACGAGCATTTCGAAGACATCTGCGAAATCATGAAGACCTATGACGTGTGCTTCTCGCTCGGCGACGGCCTTCGCCCCGGCTCGATTGCCGACGCCAACGACGAAGCGCAGTTTGCCGAACTGCACACGCTGGGCGAACTGACGCAGATCGCCTGGAAACACGATGTGCAGGTGATGATCGAAGGCCCCGGCCATGTGCCGCTGCAACTGGTCAAGGAAAACGTCGAGAAGCAATTGGAAGCCTGCTTTGAAGCGCCGTTCTACACGCTCGGCCCTTTGATCACCGACATCTCGCCCGGCTACGACCACATTTCGTCGGCCATGGGCGCGGCGAACATCGGCTGGTACGGCACGGCGATGCTGTGCTACGTCACGCCCAAAGAACACCTCGGGCTGCCGAACCGCGACGACGTGAAGCAGGGACTGATCGCCTACAAGATCGCCGCCCACGCGGGCGATTTGGCCAAGGGCTACCCGGGTGCGCAGATGTGGGACAACGCGGTCAGCAAGGCGCGCTTCGAGTTCCGCTGGGAAGACCAGTTCCGCCTGGCGATCGACCCCGACACGGCGATGGCCTACCACGACGAAACGCTGCCCAAGGAAAATGCCAAGGTGGCGCATTTCTGCTCGATGTGCGGGCCGAAGTTCTGCTCGATGAAAATCTCGCAGGAGGTGCGCGAGTTTGCGCGTCTGAACCCGCATACCACCACGCTGGCCCCATCGATGAAAATGCCTGGCGTGATTGCGATCAAGCCGGTGGCGGTTGACATGGAAAGCAGTTTTGAAGCAAAGGCCGAAGAGTTCCGCAAGGGCGGCAGCGAGATTTATTCCTGACGCTCAATTGCCCTGCCATGTTCCCTCTCCCTTTAGGAGGGGGGTCATGATGAGGACTCTCCGCAAGGGGAAAAAAATTAGCACCCTACTATGAATAAAATAGCTGCTTGGGCAGGCGGGTATTGCGCAACAGGCATTATTTACTTGAATTCAACATCCAATCCGTGCGCACACCGCTGGACCTCATTCCTGGCTTCGCTCATGGGCAGTGGAAAAACAATGACGCGCTGAAATTTTGCCATTCTCGCCATCCCGCTACCCTTGCAGTCTTTCCAACCCCGCTATTTCCATACCCTCACCATGACATCCCTTCACATCGGCATTGCCGGCGCCGGCCTGGCGGGCCGCACGCTGGCCTGGCGGCTGCTGCGCGCCGGCTGCCGCGTCACCTTGTTTGACGCGCGTCCGCGCGCTGCGCTGGACACGGCCAGCATGACGGCAGCGGCCATGCTGTCGCCACTGGCTGAACTGGCCGTGTCGGATGACGCCGTGTTCGCGCTGGGCCAGCGCTCGATGGTGCTCTGGCCGCGCTGGATTGCCGAGCTGGCCGAAGGCGGCGGCGCGCCGGTGTACTTTCGCCAGAAAGGCACGCTGGTCGTGGCGCATGCACCCGACCAGTCGTCGCTGGAACACTTCACCCGGCTGCTGCAGCACAAGCTGCCCGACGCCTGCCGCGCGCAGGTCCACACGCTCGATGCGGCAGCGCTGGCCGCGCAAGAGCCGGCACTGGCGGGGCGCTTTGGCGGCGGGCTGTTCCTGGACAGCGAAGGCCAGCTGGCCAACGACCAGTGGATGGCCGCGCTGGCTATCGAGATCGACCGGCTGGGCGGTCAGTGGCATGAAGGCCAGGCGGTGGAAAGGCTGGAAGAAGGCCGCATCGTGTGCGCCGATGCCACGCATGCCGTCGATGTGGCGGTCGATGCGCGCGGCGTCGGCAGCAAGGGGCAATGGCCGGCGGTGCGCGGCGTGCGTGGCGAGGTGCTTCGGGTCGAATGCCCCGGCGTGACGCTGCAGCGCCCGGTGCGGCTGATGCATCCGCGTTACGCGCTGTACGTGGCGCCCCGGCCGGACCACCAGTTCGTCGTCGGTGCGACCGAACTCGAATCGGAAGACAACGGCCCGGTCACGCTGCGCTCGACGCTGGAGCTGGGCAGCGCGCTGTACAGCCTGCACCCGGCGTTTGGCGAGGCGCGGGTGCTGCGGCTGTCGGCGGCGCTGCGCCCGGCACTGGACGACCACCGGCCCGCCGTGGTGCTGCGCGGTGGCGTGTGGCACATCAACGGCCTGTACCGTCATGGCTATTTGTGCGCGCCGGCAGTGGTCGATGAACTGGCCCATAAACTCTTGGGCACTGAAAGTAAGGAGGCGACATGAGCACTTTTGAGATTTCCCTGAACGGCGAACGCACCGCTACCCAAGCCGCCACGCTGCAAGGCCTGCTGCTGGAACGCGGCTACGACCTGAAAAACGCCTTTGCCTGCGCCGTCAACAGCGGCTTTGTGCCGCGCCCGCTGTGGCCCGAGCGCAGCCTGCAGAGCGGCGACAAAATCGATGTGGTGACACCGATCACCGGAGGCTGAACATGAGCAATTCAGTCAATAATTCCATCGCCCATGGCAGTCCGTGGACCGTGGGCGGCAAGACCTTGAACAGCCGGTTTTTCCTTGGTACCTCGCATTACCCGTCGCCGCAGGTGCTTGGCGATGCGGTGCGTGCCAGCGGCACCGAAGTGCTGACCGTCGGCCTGCGCCGGCTGCAGCCTGAAACCGGCGGCGGCACGAGTTTCTGGCAGCGCATCCAGGCGCTCGGATGCCACATCCTGCCCAACACGGCGGGCTGCCACAGCGCTGAAGAGGCCATCACGCTGGCGCAGATGGCACGCGAGATTTTCGGCACGACCTGGATCAAGCTTGAAGTCATCGGCGATGACTACACGCTGCAGCCCGACACCGTGGCCACGCTGGAGGCCGCCACGACGCTGGCGAAAGACGGCTTTGACGTATTCGCCTACACCACCGACGATCTGGTGATGGCGCAGCGCCTGCACGCAGCAGGCTGCGCGGCGGTGATGCCGTGGGCCGCGCCGATTGGCACCGGACGCGGGCCGCTCAACCCCTACGCACTGGAAACCATGCGCCGGCGTTTGCCCGACGCGGTGCTGGTCGTCGATGCGGGGCTGGGCCGGCCGTCGCATGCCGCGCAGGTGATGGAGCTGGGCTTTGACGCCGTGCTGCTCAACACCGCCGTCGCGCAGGCCGGCGACCCGGTGCGCATGGCGCGGGCGTTTGCCGATGGCGTGGCGGCAGGCCGCGCGGCGTATGAGTCAACGCCCATGCCCGAGCGCGCCGCGGCGCAGGCCTCGACCTCGACCGTCGGCGTGCCGTTCTGGCACGCCGGCTGATACTTTTCGTGTTACTCCTTCCCCCTTTGGGTAAGGAGCAATGCCCCAGCGTCCATCTTTTGATACGGTGACCGTCATGACCCCTGCGCCTTTCGCCCCCATCACCGGCCCCATCGGCTTTTACCCTGTTGTCCACGACGCCGCCTGGGTGCAGCGCCTGCTGAGCTGGGGCGTGCGCACGGTGCAATTGCGCTTCAAGGCCACCGACCACATGCCGGTTGATATCGAGCGCGAAGTGCGCGCCGCCGTCGAAGCGGGCCGAAAGGTCCCGGGTGCGCAGGTCTTCATCAACGACCACTGGCAGCTGGCACTGGCGGCTGGCGCCTACGGTGTGCATCTGGGCCAGGAAGACCTGGACAGCGCCGACATCGAGGTCCTGCGCAACGCCGGCCTGCGGCTGGGACTGAGCACCCACACGCCAGCCGAACTGGCGCGTGCCCATGCCGTGCAACCGTCTTACCTGGCGATTGGACCGATTTATCCGACCACACTCAAGGTCATGCCTTACGCGCCGGTTGGTCTGGCGCAGCTGAAAGCCTGGACCGCGCTGGCCACGCCGTATCCGGTGGTGGCGATAGGTGGCATTTCGCTGGAGCGGCTGCCTGGCGTGCTGGCCTGCCTGGGTGGTGACAACGATGGCGCGGCGGTGGTCAGCGCGGTGACGCTGGCCGCTGACCCGCAGCAGGCGACGCTGGCCGGTTTGCGCCTGGCCGCTGGCTAAAAAGCGTCTCCAGCGTCATTTCAGGCACCAAAATGCCTGACTTGGCTGAAAAAACAGATGCCTTGGATAAAATTGTCCAGGCGGCACAAAGTCAAGGCATGCGGACCTTTCGCTGCGTGGCCACTGGCCGTGACAAGCTCGACGTCACGTTTGTGGGCTTTGTGCATATGGCTCTCACCGTGAAATGGCGCCATTGATTTTCCGAACACGACTTGGCGCGCTGTCGCCCTGACCTGCAAACAGGGCCATTTCTGGCGCGCACAATTTAAACTATTGATACGGCCCAATGAAGTATGAACTTTATTGAATTTTCTCTATCGAAGAAAGATGGAAAAAGAAAATGCAAGAAAGCAGACGCTGGAGC
>NZ_JADOVG010000027.1 GCF_015752205.1 Polaromonas sp. CG_9.7 | reverse complement strand
CATCTGGCTGGGCATGCAGCGCATCCTGGACTTTGCCGCCGGCATCAGGTTCTCACGCGAGCTTCAGGCTCAGGGGACTTGTGTATAACGAAATGCCTAAAGCCCCCTCCCTTGCGACATGCCTGCTGAACCGCCGCTGCCGGGCGGTTTCCTGTCGCTGCAACATGACCGGCCTTTCGTGCTCGACGACGGCGCGTCAAAGTCGCTGCATTTCACGCTGGGCGAGCTGCAAAGCCGCATGCGCCTGGACAGCCCTTGCACTCTGGAAGTGGACTACACCCGCACCATGATGGGCTTTTTGCTGTTCAATCCGTCGCCTGCACACATCGGCATGATCGGACTGGGCGGTGGCTCGATCGCCAAGTTCTGCCACCATTTCCTGCTTGCCAGCCGCATGACGGTGCTGGAGATCAACCCGCATGTGATCGTGCTGCGCAACGACTTCCAGGTGCCGCCGGACGATGAGCGTTTCGAGGTGCTGGCGGCCGACGGCGCGCTCTATTTGCAGGCCTACGCGCCCTGCTATGACGTGCTGCTGGTCGACGGCTTTGACCTGGGTGGCCAGCCCGCTGGTCTGTGCAGCCAGCCCTTTTACGACGACTGCCTGGCGGCCCTGCCGGACGGTGGCGTGCTGGTGGTCAACCTGCATTACGACCATCCCGACTATGCGTTGCTGGTCGGGCGAATTCGCCGCAGCTTTGGCGGCAACGCGGTCGAGATCGTGACGCTGGAAAAGACCAACAGCATTGTTTTTGCCCGCAAAGGCGCAGCGATTTCCTCGAAGGGCTTGCGTCTGGCCGACAGCTTGGTGCGGCTGGATGCCCGGGCGCGGGCAATCCTGAAGCCCGAACTGGCGCGCATGCTCTGGCAGATGAAAAGCCTCGACACGGGCGACGACGGCTAAGCGCCGGGCTTGTTTCAGCCAACCGTCGAGGTCGGCTGTAGGAAGCCTTCAACCGGCGTTTGCGGCCTTGTCTGACGCCCTGGCTGCAGTCTGACACGCACACTGTTGACAACAGCGCGCTTGTGCGCTCTTTTTCAACTAAAAAGGCATCGTCATGAGTGAAAAAACCGCATCCGTCCATTGGCAGGGTCAGGGCAAAAAAGGCCAGGGCCAGATCAGCACCGAAACCAGTGCGCTCAAGGCGTATCCCTACGGATTCGGCAGCCGCTTCGAGGATGACCGGCGCGGCACCAATCCCGAAGAACTGCTGGGCGCGGCGCATGCGGCCTGCTTCACCATGGCGTTCTCGTTTGCCTGCGACAAGGCCGGATTTGCCACCGAACTGGTGGACACCCAGGCCAAAGTCCGCCTGGCGAAAGAAGGCGACGGTTTTGTGATTGACCGTATTGCACTGACCCTGTCGGCCGTGGTTCCGGGCATCAGCGAAGACCAGTTCCAGCAGATTGCCGAACAGGCCAAGAAGGACTGTCCACTGTCCAAGGCGCTGGCCAGCGTGCCCGAGATCACGCTGTCGGCCAGGCTTGAAAACGCGCGTTGAACGCCATGGCGCTGAAGACCAATTTTTCGTTCAGGGTTCAGTACACCGCGGGTTCAAATACTGGCAAAGCCCAGCGCGACGAGTTCATGGACTCGCTGCAGGCTACTTTGCAGCAACTGCTGGCGGCGCAGGATGCCGAAGCCGAGGTGCTGGTCAGCAACGGCCAGCGGGGCGACGGTAACAAGCTGGTGGAGTTGACCACCACGCTGCAGGATGCGCAGCTTGCCCATATCCTGAAGGAATTTTCCGAGAAGAACGGCGTCAGCGTGACGGCTTTGGAATAGCGTCCGAATCAGGCCGGCACGGTCAGCAGTTCGAGCAGACGCGTCAGCGCATGGGCCACGCTGGCCTGGCGCACAGCAACGCGGTCACCGTCGAAACGTTTCATTTCAGTCACCGTGCCGGCCGGCGTGGTCCAGCCGAACCACACCGTGCCGACCGGCTTGTCGGCACTGCCGCCACCGGGGCCGGCAACACCGGTCACTGCCACCGATGCCTGCGCTTGCGAGCGGGCCACGGCGCCCTGAGCCATCGCCCGCGCAACCACTTCGCTGACGGCGCCGTGGCGCTCGATCAGCGCCGCATCAACGCCCAGCAGTTCGGTCTTGGCGGCGTTCGAATAGGTGACGAAACCGCGTTCAAACCAGAGGCTGGAGCCGGGCAGATCGGTGCAGGCCGCTGCGATCATCCCGCCGGTGCAGCTTTCGGCCGCTGCCATCAGCCAGCCCTTTTTTTGCAAAATATCAGCCAAACAGGCTGTTGGCGCAAGCTGGACGGGTGCGAGCAGCTCTGGTTTTGATAGTAAAGTGTTCATGCGAAAAACCGCCACAGTGCAATCACCATCAGCGCGCAGCCGGCAGCCACCAAGTCGTCAAACATGATGCCAAAGCCGGCAATGCTCCAGGCACTGCGGTGTGTGGCCGGGTCCACGCCGTGCGACAGCCGGTCGGCCCAGCCCACCGGGCCGGGCTTGGCAGCGTCGAAATAGCGAAACAGCGCAAAGGCCACGGCCTGGCCCAGCAACCCTGCCGGATTGATCAACCACAGCACGGCCCAAAAGGCGACGATCTCGTCCCAGACGACGCTGCAGGGGTCAAGCACCCGCAGATTGCGCGCGGTGATGGTGCAGACCCACCAGCCCAGCGGAATCGACACGGCAATCAGCCAGCCGATCTCTGCCGGCGACAGCCAGCGCTGCAGCAGCAGAAACGACAGCCAGGCCCACAGCGTGCCGGCTGTGCCGGGGGCGAGCGGGCTCAGGCCCGAGCCAAAGCCCAGTGCCATGAAGTGCGCCGGATGCGCCAGCATGAATTTGACGGTGGGCCGCAACGGGGCAAGCCTCGCAGGGTCAGACGGCTGGCTGGCTACCCGCACAGGGTCAAGAGGCAGTTCGTGATCAAGCATGTCGGGATTATCACGAAGATTGGCTGGATTGGGCATGCGCCAGCAACGTACCTTTACCCGCCCGAGATCCAAACTCTCCTGGGTACGTTGCGGATGAGCGCAGCGCATGGCAGCAAAACCCATTGCCCGCCCGCGACAAACGACCAGTAGCTTGTTAGAACATATAGGTTTACTTATTGCATTTCTTGACTTTTAAAAAAATAAATCCGACGCGGTTTTCTACCTTGCTGACTTGAAATTAAAAGTAATTATTTTTTTAAATTGATTAAAAAAAGAATTTGACAAATTCAGTCAAGCAAATTCACTGCAAGCAAAAAAATAATGGTGAGAGCCATTTTTATGGCTTGAGACCACTGTGGCAGGTCATCAAACGCCTGCTAAAAAACGGTTTCTTCACCAAGTTTTCATCAGCTGTTTGACCTTTTTATTCGCATTGGGCGCCTTGCCTGCAATGGCCCCGGCTACACAGGACAGGCTATTTTTGGCAAGCGCCACTACCCCTTTCATGGTTACTCCGAACTGGCAATGCGAAAACCGTAAGCACAGTGCGAATTTGAAAAATTGGGCCCTTGATGATTTTTTCAAATTTAGACTTCCTCCAGTCCTACACGTTTTGCGAAAAATTCTGACGCCTTCTCAGGAAGCTTGGCTTGATTGAACAAGAGACGTGATGGGTTGAAAAATGGCTTGTTTCATTTTTGAAGGGGTAGGAAATGTACCTGTCAACCCAGGCTTCGCCGCAGCAGTTGCGGCAGGCAGAGCAGGCGAGGCGCAACCGCCAGGACATCGTCAAGGCCTTGTCCCAGGGGCAGGTCTCGCGGCGTGATCTGCTTCGGTGGGGCGTGTTCACGGCGGGCGGCGGCCTGGCGCTTAAAAACGGCTTGAGCCCATTTGTCGGCAATGCCTACGGAGAAATTCCGACGGGCGTTCCCCGCTCGCCGCTGTTTGGCGCGGCCAGTTTTGACATGCCCATGCCGCGATGCGACCTGATGGAGCGAAAGAGCCTGAGCGCCCTGACCCCCTCGCCGCAACAAGCGGCGAACACCACCCCGACCAAGGTGGCCGGGCCGGACGGCATTCTGGTGGACGGACCCATGGAGGGCCGGCCCCCCGGACCGATCTGGGCGCACCAAGGGTGGGATCTTTTCCCGCCGAAAATAGCGGTCGAGCAATGGCAAAAAGGGGCTGAATCCTGCCTTGACTACCGCCCCGGCGTGAACTCCTATTCCAACTGCGACATTGACCCGGCCATGGCGGTCAGGCCCTGCTTTCACCGCCGGATGCCCGATCAAAGCGCGCAGGCCTTCTGGAACTTCGGCGGCACGGTGCCGCCCAAGCTGTTGCAGGGCCGCTATGGCGAGCCTATCCTGTTCAGGCACCACAACGCACTGCCCGCCAAAGTGAGCGCGAACGCCGGATTTGGCCGCAACACCCTTTCCACGCATGAGCACAACGGCCACCACGGGGCCGAAAGCGACGGCTTCACCGGCGCCTTCTTTTTTCCGGGGCAGTATTACGACTACCACTGGCCCATCGTGCATGCGGGGTTTCGCACCATCAACACCAATGCCACCGATCCGCGCTGCGGCGCACCCGATGGCAATGGCGGCATCACCAAGCTGCCGGGGGACTGGCGCGAGACCATGAGCACGCACTGGTTTCACGACCACATGTTCAGCTTCACCTCGCAAAATGTCTACAAGGGCATTGCCGCAATGTTCAACCTGTACAGCTCGCTGGACCGTGGCAACGAAGCCATCAACGATGGCGTCAATCTGCGCCTGCCCAGCGGCACGGCGAAAGACTGGGGCAACCTCGAGTACGACGTCAACATCATGCTGTGCGACAAGGCGTCCGGCCAGGACGGCCAGCTGGCGTTTGACATTTTTAACTTTGACGGTTTTCTGGGCGATCTCATGATGGCCAACCTGGCCTACAAGCCGTATTTTTATGTCGAGCGGCGCAAATACCGCTTCCGCTTTCTGAATGCGTCGGTGTCACGCTTTTTCAAGCTCTCCCTGAGCAATGGCGCGCCGATGATCCAGATTGGCAACGACGGCAACCTCCTCCCGCGTGCGGTGCAGTTGAGCCAGCTCGACGAGATGGGCATTGCCGAGCGCTATGACATCATCATCGATTTTTCCAACTACAGCGACGGCACCAAGATTCACATGGTGAACCTGGCCGAACACAGCGACGGCCGGCGGGTGGCCAAGAATTTGTCGCTCAGCGAGGCACTGGCAGGCAATTCGGCCGACCCCTGCGTGGGCAAATTCCTGGAGTTCCGGGTGCGCGGCACGACCCGCGCGGTGGACAACAGCCGCGATTTCAGCAAGCCCGGCGGCATGGACCTGATTCCCAACCCGGACCTGAGCAAGATCCCGGTCGCGCGTCAGCGCACCTTTGAATGGGGCCGGGGCGCCTCCCAGACCACCAAAGACCCGGTGTCTTCAGCGCTCGGCCCCTGGGGCGTGAAAGTCGATGGCGGCACCATGCTGGCGGCGGACTTTGGCCGCACCTCTGCCGCGCCCAAGAACGGCACCCGGGAAATCTGGACGCTGGTCAATGGCGGCGGCGGCTGGGACCACCCCATCCACATCCATTTCGAGGAAGGGCAGGTGCTGGCCCGCGACGGAAGCGCCAGCAAGGTGCCGCCCTGGGAACGAGGCCGCAAGGACGTGTACCGCTTGCGCCCTGGCGGCAGCATCACGATCACCATGCAGTTCCGGGACTGGGGCGGCATGTTCATGGAGCATTGCCACAACACCGTGCATGAAGACAACGCCATGCTGCTGCGCTGGGACCTTGACCGAGACGGCACCGCCGTGCTGAACCCGCTGCCAACGCCCATTCCCAAGCCCACGGGCGTGACGTTCCTGCCGCCGACCGACCGGCTGCCCACTGCCGGCTGACACGCCGGTTTGCCAAAAACCGTTCCCATTTGCCCCGTCTTGATTCTGGAGGTCAGCCATGCGAACCGATCAGCTATGGAAAAGAGTCGTGCGTCCCCTGCTTGTCACCGCGATAGTCCTGCCCGCAGTGATCGCCCCGCTCCTGGTGCTGGCGGTGGTCCAGGGACCCACGGTGCCGGTCCTGGTCGATGGGACTGTCAGTTCCGACACCGAAAACATCGCGTTTGGCGGAGAACTGACGATTTCCACCCGCGTCATCGACGACACGGTGTTCAATGGCCCGACCATGCTGGAAATGGTCATTGACTTCAGCCGGGTCAAGGGCCAGGGCAAGGCAAGCGGCAAGAAATTCACCAGCGAAGCCCAGGTGATCGTGCACCGGCCCTTGCTGGCTTTCGATGAGGTCGAGGTGATCTTTCCGTACACGCAGGGCAACGACGTGCATGCGGCCCGCTCGGCCATGGTCACCATCAGTGCTTCGCTCAGTGCCAAGTCAGGCATCGTCCTGACGTCAAAAATCAAAAAAGTGCCGCTGGTGTAATCCGGCAACCACCGGGCAACCACCCGGCAATCGCCTTGCGGCGCCATGCACCCCAAGCCACTGCCTGCCTAACCCAGGGAATCTTTCTCATGGCCATGCTTTTACTCTGCTGGAAAGCCGCGCTGAAAGCGATGCTGGTGGCCATGGCATTGGCCCTTCCGTGGCAGGGCGCCATCGCGGGCAACCAGTGGGGCGCGGACTATTTTCCGGACATCGTGCTGACCACGCAGGACGGAGACAAAGTGCGGTTTTACGACGACCTGGTCAAGGGGAAAAACGTCGCCGTCAACGTGATCTACACCAGTTGCAGGGACGAATGCCCCCTGGAAACAGCCCGCATGGCCGAAGTGCAGCGCCTGCTCGGCGAGCGCATGGGCAAGGACATCTTTTTCCTGTCGATCAGCATCGACCCGGAAAAAGACACGCCGAAGGTGCTCAAGGCCTATGCAGGCAAGTTCGGCGTCGGTCCCGGCTGGCTGTTCCTGACGGGCAACAAGGGCGACATCAAGGTGCTGACCCGCAAGCTCGGCCTGTCGCGCAGCAGCGACGCCTTCAGCAAGGACGGCCATGCCAGCAGCCTGATGCTGGGCAGCGATACAAACGGCCAGTGGATGCGCAACTCGGCCGTGGACAACCCGCGTTTCCTGGCCACAACCATGGCGAACTTCTTTGGCTGGAAAGACGTGGTGCCCACGGCCAGCTATGCCCAGGCGCGGCCGCTGGACCTCGGCAGGGCGCAGTTCACGTTTGAAAGCCGCTGCGCTTCGTGCCACACCATTGGCCAGGGGGACCGCATCGGGCCGGACCTGAACCAGGTGACCGTGCGCCGCAGCCCGGCCTGGGTGGCGCGCTACCTGAAGGAGCCGGAAAAAGTTCTTGCCGAAGGTGACCCGAGCGCCGTGGGGCTGTCCAAACGCTACCAGCAGGTGCGCATGCCGAACCTGCGGCTCGGCGATGAGGACGTGGCGGCGCTCATCAGGTATCTGGACGAGCAGGGAAAGGTTGCAGTTACGGCGCAGCAGGCCGCCCCGCCTCAACACAGCCATCAGCACAAGGAAGCCGGCCGCTGAAAACGAACTTTCAATCCATCTATTTGACACAACGGGCAGGCTCAGGCCTTGCCGCTGGCCGAGGCGTTTACTGGCCCGCTTTGACCCGCAACGAATGACCAGCAACACAGGAGTTTGTCATGCAAATAAGAAGTCCATCTCCATCGAGCCGCTTGCTCACATGGCCAGAGATGCGCGCAAGCGTCACCGAACGGAAGCTGAAAGCAGCTGGCAACAGTGCTGATTCACGTGCGCGCCTCTTTCCGCGATCTGATCCTTGGGCGCAGTTGCCTGCCCTGGCCGCGGGCCTGACGATCGGAGCGTCATTTCTGGCCCGTCTGTCGCCAGCCGTTTCTAACCCTCCGAACGGTGGACAACAGCTTTCTCAGGAAGGTATTTCGATTCCACCAACACAACGGGAATGCATCATGGAATTCAATATCTATCAACGATTCACCAAATGGATCTCACGCGCTGCGTCCAGGCCGGGCGCGCGCTGGGGCAGGCAAGCGTCAATCACTTCGGATTCCAGGCAACAAGACCTTCACGCACGGGGGGGCAAGCCGGGATTGGCAGCCCCGGCCCTGCTGGGGATGGGGTTGGCGCTGGCTTGGCTGATGGCTGTCGCGCCGCTTGCTTATGCCAAAGGCGGCGTTGTCAGCACGAATGCCATCACCGTCGGACCGGCGACGCTTGCGGGCGGCCCGGTGCCGTTCGACATCACCGGCGCCATTCAGTCGCTGACGGCCACCAACCCCAATGACCCTTATTCCGGCGGCACTATCGTCGTCAACGGCATTACCGTGATAATCCCGGCCAACCTGGTCGTGACGCTGCCGGCCGCCTACAAAACGGTTGGCCAGCTCTTCCTGGACTCGCCGGTGGCTGGGTCCGGGCTGGCCCTCAATGACCCGGTCCCGCCCATTGCGGCTTATGAGGCCAGCATTGCAGGCAATATCGTCTATGGCGAATACCGCGCCGGGCTGGTCAGCATCGCCCCGCAGTCGGCGAACACAGCCAACGGTTTCATTCGCAGCATCAACTACTACACTGGCGTGATGTGCGTCGGCAGTACGCCCGGCCCCTGCGGTGCCAGCGATGCGCGCGTGATGATCAACGACACGGATGGACGCTATGGCCTGGCCAATGGCATGGGCAGCAAGGCATCACCCGACAAACGCTTTGGCGTCGACTCCGACAACCCGACCATTCATGCTGCATCGGGCTACCCGATGTGCCTGCCGCGCGTGGCACCGCCCGCTGTGGACAGTGAATGCCCCATGAGCAACCGCCTGCAGGTATCGCCCGGCGTGTTCGGCACCACGTTCGTTATGGACAGCAATCCCCTGATTCCGCCTTCGCCCTTTGTTGGCGGTGCGGTAACGCCTTGCCCAACCTGCAACGCCACGAAGCAGGCACCGCTGGTCGTCGGTGACTACATCGCCTATTCAGGTATTCTGGCTCGCGACAACTGGGGGGGCATTTATGTCGCGGCCTATTCGATTGAAGCCAACGTCGGCATCTTCACGCCGATCGGCAAGACGCCGTTTTACATGTACGTCGATGCTCCGCTGATCACGACTGGGCCGGCCATCTGCCCCGCCAATGCCGAATGCCAGGCCCGGCTGCGCACGACGATTTTCATGACCGACCCGAGCCGCACACCTGCGATGTACGCGGTTGACGAAAACGCGGCCGGTGACCGAACCAGCCGCGCGCTGCCTTCCACGCTGGTCAATACCGCCGTTCTGGGTCGCTTCGTCTTCCACACGGAAAAAGACACTCGGGTTTTCGGTGGCGCCAATGGCGTAACGCGGGAAATCATGGGCCGGGTCGCCGGCGTAGCCGATAACACACCCGTTTTTTACGGCACGACGCCGAACGTACCCCCCGCCATGGTGACGGCCAACGGACTGGTTTACGGACAATACGTGTCACCGGTCGGCGAATACATCTTTCCCGAGCCAAATGTGGGCGGCGCCGTGCTGACGCCCTACAACTTCCGCTGCTTGGCGTTTCTTGCCAAAGGCTGGGGACAAGGCGGAGCGCTGAAGTACATCAATCCACTGTCCCCCTTCCCCGAAGCAGCAGCGCCTGCCACGGTCAATTGCGCGTTCTGACAGCGCCGCTTTGCCGGCGTTCAGCAAAGCCTTGTTGAACGCCGGCTTTCTTGTGCAACTGCAACAAGGAATGATCCCGGGCGTTGGTGCAGCAGGCGCCTTGCCAGTGCAAAGAAAGTTGCTTGGAGCCCCCTCAAGCGGGCTCGAATAAAAGGGAAGAAGGAAACCGAAATGACTGCATTCAAAGTGACTGTGGCGCCAGGTTGCGGGACACGGCAAACGGACTGGACTCACCCGGGCCATTCACCCAGTCCTGGAGGGCCGAGGCGGCGATTCGCCGGCCGGGTGCACATGAAGGTTCCGCTGCTGATCGCCGGCGCACTGGGCGTCATGCTGTTCGCAGCCAGGGTACCGCAGGCAGTGACCCCGCTCAGCGCCCTGGATTTGAGAACCGTCGCTGTGCCCGGACCTTCGCAGGCCGTCCTGAACGAATACATTGTCGACAAGACGGCGGCCATCCAGCTGGGCAAGGCGCTGTTCTGGGACGTTCGCGTGGGCAGTGACAACAAGACGGCGTGTGCCAGCTGCCATTCCAGCGCTGGCGCTGACACCCGCACAAAAAATCAGCTCGACCCGGGTCTGCTGAGGCGAACAGAGTTTCTGGTACCCAATCCCGACAAGACGTTTGAATTGGGCAGTGGCCCAAATTACCAATTGAAAGAAAGCGACTTCCCATTCACGCGTTTTCTGACTCAAAACTGGGAGACCAACAATCCGAACGACCGGGTCGATGTCAACGACGTGGCGTCGTCGCAAGGCGTCTTCAATGGTGAATTCAAAAGCATCGACGTCACCAACAAAGGGGCCGATGCCGACCAGTGCGACTACAAAACGGACCTGGACAATTTTCACATGGGCAAACTCAACAGCCGGCGGGTCGAGCCCCGCAACACGCCGACTGTCATCAATGCCGTGTTCAATTTCCGCAACTTCTGGGACGGCCGCGCCAACAACGTGTTCAACGGCGGTGATCCTTTCGGCCTGAGAAATCCGAACGCCCTGGTCTGGAAAAAAGAAGCTGGCATTCTTCGCAAGGTCAATGTGGCGATTGAGTCATCGTCGCTGGCCTCGCAAGGCTCGGGCCCGCCCGGGTCTGGAACGGAGATGAGTTGCAGTGGCCGCGCATTTGTCCATATTGGAAAAAAACTCCTGAAGCAGAAGGTTCTGGACGGTCAGGCTATCTCGCCAGACGACAGCGTGCTCGGGGAATTCGCAAAGGGCCGACCTCCGTACCAGTCGCTTGTCAAGAGGGCCTTCAACCCCGCCTATTGGCAGTCGCCCGACGTGGTGCGCTTTAGCCAGGCCGATGCCCGGGAGCGCAAGTCCATGGACCTGCAAGCGCCGGCGCCGTCCTTCAACAAGCAAGGCGATGAAAAAGTTAGCCAGCTGGAGGCCAATTTCGGTTTGTTTTTTGCACTTTCCCTGCAGATGTACCAGTCAACGCTGGTGTCCGACGACAGCCGGTTTGACCAGTATGCAAGGACAGACGGGAATTCCGACAAACTCAACAAGGACGAGCAAGCCGGATTTGCAATTTTCCAGGGCAAGGGGCATTGCATCAACTGCCACGGCGGCGCCGAGCTGACCAATGCCTCGTTTCGCAGTGTCATTGACAAGCGCCTGGAAGTCATGGTCATCAATGGCAGGAACAAGACCTATGACAACGGCTTCTACAACATTGGCGTGCGCAAGACGCTGGATGACATCGGCATCGGCGGGACCGATGGCTTTGGCAACCCATTGTCCGAAAGCTTGCTTTTTCTCAACGGAAAGTCCAGCCTCCTGGGAAATAGCTTTGATTCCAGCAAATACGCAAGCTTTCCCAAGGAGGTGAATGTCAATGGTGCCTTCAAGACCCCCGGGTTGCGCAATATCGAATTGACCGGGCCTTATTTTCACAATGGCGGCAAGTCCACGTTGATGCAGGTGGTAGACCATTACAACCGGGGCGGCGACTTCGGCAAGGACAACCAGGAAAACCTCGACGTCGATATTCAGTCTCTGGGCCTGAGCGAAACCGAGAAAGTCAATCTGGTGAAGTTTCTTCTGACCTTGACGGACGAGCGCGTGCGAATGGAAAAAGCGCCATTCGACCATCCTTCTTTGTGCATGCCCAATGGGCATACCGGCACCGGAGAACCCTCATCCTATGGAATGAACGCTGCCGATGACAAATCTATTTGCATTAACGAAGTGGGCCGGCAAGGCAATGCCAGTGGAATTCTGCCCTTCATGAATCTTTCACCGTTTTCTCACTAGGTCTTTTGCAGACCCAGAACCTCGGCGACTTGTCATGACTACACGCAAAGGAAACACCATGATTGATTTTTTGACGAAAATTTCTCAAGCCCGGTCAGGACTTGCCACTGGCCACGGGGCGGCGTCGTCCGCTCTGGCAGGGCTTGTCACCAGCATGGCGATACTCGTAGCGGGCGCGGCATCGGCGCAGAACATCGACAACCCGCCGCTCCTGCCGCAAGACATCACCGTCTTTCCGGAGCGCGATTTCACGTCGATCAGCGGGTTTGCGCCGAACGCCGACCTGCTCGTGCAGCTCCGGCGGGGCGGGGTGGTCAGCGATGCCGTGGGACGCACTGATGCGACCGGCTTTCTGGAGGTGAACCACCCGGGCGGCTTGTGCTGGAGGACCGTCACGCCCGACATCGTCCCGGCCGACGTGGTGCGGGTCACCTACCGCGATACCGCCAACAACCGCTTGAATGTGCCGACGGTGGTCATCGGTTCGGGTGCGGCGGCCACGACGCAGAACGTCACGGCAACGCAAGCCTTCGATGCCGGAAACGGCACCGTGGTGATCAAAGGCAAAGCCCAGCTGGCCAATGGCAACCGCATTGCGCTGAACCGGCTCGAAGTCAGGATCGTCAATCCTGAATTCATAGGCACGCCGGGCAGCCGCATCGGAAAGCGCGACATTCGCGCCGACAGCGCTGGCGGGCGCGTGGACGGTACCAATGGCAACCCGATCCCCGGGACCCGCGGCACGCTCGTCTATGACGGCACCGCCACCACGTTCACCGCCGTTTTCAGCGGCCTCAATGCAGATGAACGCCTGCTGGTGGTCGAAGGACAAACGCGCGTCATGGGATGGCAGCAGACCACGGCGGCAGGCGACCGGCTCGGCATGACCATCTACGAGGTCGGCGAGTCCGGTGGTCCCGGCATGGGCGGTTGCCCGCCCGGCCCCAATGGCGTGGTGGCTCCGCAGAACCCGAATGCGCCGGTGTACTACCTGCCAGCCAATCTGCTCGATGCGTCGCTGCCCACCAACCAGTTCGCCTTGAAAGATGTCACCGTGTTTCCAGAGCGTGACTTCATCTCGATCGCGGGGTTTGCGGCAGGAACCGAGCTGCAGGTCGTCGTGCGCAGAAACACGTTGGCCGCGCCGATCATCGGCACAGCCCGGGGTCTTGTCGGTAGGGGTGGACTGTTTGAGGTCAATCATCCCGGCGGCGTGTGCTGGAGCGGGCAAACGCCGGACATCCGTGCCGATGACATGGTCGATGTGTTCAGTGTGGTGAGCATGCAGTTCCAGGCCGGGCAGAGCCAGCGGGTGATCAACACCAAGGTCACCAAGTCCGCATTTCTCAGTCGCGACGCCAGTGGCGCTCTCGATGGCAAAGTGCGGGTCAATGGAAGCGCCGCTGATGCCAGCGGCGCGCCCCTGCCGCTGGGCTTGACGGAGCAGCGGATCATCAATCCGGACTTCACCACGACCCGCATCGGTCGGCGCGACATCCGTGCAGACACCAGCGGCGGGCGGGTGGAAAACGTCCCGGGCGGCTCTGGAAACCTGTTCCAAACTGGCACGGGCAGCGACTGGAGGGCGATTTACAGTGGATTGAACACCACCGAGCAGCAACTGGCGGTGGCCGGGCAGAGCCGTGCAATGGCCTGGCTTGCCACGAATGCCAATGGCGACCGGTTTGGCATGACGATTTTCGAGGCGGGCGAGGTGGGTGGTCCAGGCATGGGCGGCTGCCCATCCACGGGCTACGCTTCGATTCCGCTGCCGACCACAACGCCTTGACCCGTTTGCGCTGTCCAGTTCAATTCGCTTCGATTCGCGTACTGGGCAGCGGGCTGCGCCGGACCGTTGCGACAACGGTTGTCGTGGTCCGCCAATCTTGCAGGCGGACGCGAAACTGAAGATCCGACACCTGAAGAACCCATACCTTTTTTTGACAGGAGATGGCAATGAAAAAGCGATTCATGCTGGGGGCTGTGGCCGCAAGTCTTGTCTGGCTGCCGCCGGCTTTTGCGTCTGACGACAGCCGGATCGAATTCCACGGCGGCATCGGCTCGACGCCGTTTGCGTTGGTCAGCGGCGCACCCGGGCCCAATGATGTGCGCGGCATCGCGCCGGGCGGGCGCCCCTGGGTCATTGAAAAGCTTCGGGCGGCCATTCGTCCCGACGGAAATATTTCGGTCAGGGGCCAGGGTCTGCTGCTGGCCGGCGGCAATTCGGTCGGTCTGCCCGCGCTGCCGCGCCAGGTGGTGGCCACGCTGTTTTGCGGTGCCACGGAGCTCACCTCGCCACCCGCAGACCTTGATGCGAGTGGCAATTTCATGATCCGGGGAACGCTTGGCGCCGCGCTGCCTGAACCGTGTCAAACGCCGACCTTGCTGATCCGCAATTTTTCTGCCAACGCCGCCGGGGCCTGGTTTGCCGCCGGGATTCCGGAAAACTGAAGCGTTTCGGGCACGGTGACAAAGCCGCTTGGTGGCGTGTGCCAAGTCGATTCTTCACGCCAGCGGCTGCAGGTCCGCGCGTCTGGAATAAAGGCCGTGACCCGGACATGCCGGGAGCTTGCGTCGCCCCGGTGCTGCAGGCTCAGGCGAAGTGGTCGAACGAGGTGTAGGTGTTGGCCACCGCCTGGCCTTGGGCGTCAATGAGCCGCAGGCCGCGTTCGCTGTCGATGCGGCCGATGCGGGTAACGGCTGTCTGGCTGCTGCGGGCCGCAGCCGCGACGCTGGCGCGGGCCGATGCGGGCGCCGTGAACAGCAGCTCGTAGTCGTCGCCCCCGGCCAGCACCCAACCCAGCCGTTGCTGTGGCTTGATTTCAGTATCAAAAACCTTGATTGCGCAAGCTTCATAAGCACTTACAGCTATTAAATTCATAGCTATTGCGGTGTTTACGGTGGCGCCTGCACCCGACTGCTTCAGCAGGTGGCCCAGGTCGCCGAGCAGGCCGTCGCTGACATCGATGGCTGCCGTGGCGATGCCGCGCAAGGCCACGCCCAGCGCCACCCGCGGGCTGGGCTGCTCCAGCCGCAGGCGGGCGGCAGCCAGCACCGGCGCGGGAACGGACAGCGTGCCGCGCAGCACTTCGAGCGCCAGCCGGGCATCGCCCAGCGTGCCGCTCACATACAGGTCGTCGCCGGCCCGGGCGCCTGAGCGCAGCAGCGCCTGCGAACGTCCGTTGACCACCGGCACCTCGCCAAACACGGTGATGCAGATGTTCAGCGGCCCCTGCGTGGTGTCGCCGCCGACCAGCTCGCATCCATGGGCGTCTGCCAGCGCCAGCAGGCCGCGTGAAAACGGCGCCAGCCAGGCCGCGTCCACGCGGGGCAGCGCCAGTGCCAGTGTGAAGGCCAGCGGTTTGGCTCCGCAGGCGGCCAGGTCGCTCAGGTTGACTGCCAGCGCCTTGTGGCCCAGCGCGGCCGGATCGACATCGGCAAAGAAATGCCGGCCCTCGACCAGCATGTCGCTGGAAATCGCCAGCTGTGTTCCCGGCGCGGGCTGCAGCAGCGCGCAGTCGTCGCCCACCCCCAGCACCGCACGCGGCGTGGGGCGCGTGAAGTAGTGCGCAATCAAGTCGAATTCACCCATGGCGGCAAGCATACCGTGAGTCTTGCCAGCGGCTGGCCGAGTGTTCTGCCACGCCAGGCACGCCTTCATAAGCGGATTCAACCCGACTGATGTGGCGTCATGTCAATTTTTCCGAAACTTCCTTGAGGAGGTTTTCCACCACGTCAAAACTGGCGGGTTTGGCCAGATGGTGGTCAAACCCTGCTTCGCGTGAAAACTGCCGGTCTGTGTCCTGGCTGTAGCCGGTCAGGGCGATCAACACCATGGCCTCGAGTGAGGCTTCCTGGCGAATGCGCCGGGCGACCCCATAACCGCTCAGGCCGGGCAGGCCGATGTCCAGCAGCACCGCGTCGGGGCGCCAGGCCAGCGCCGCCTCGACCGCGCTCAGGCCATCGTGCACCATGCGGATCTCATAGCCGGAAAATTCAAGCAGCATCCCCAGCGTCTCGGCTGCATCCACGTTGTCGTCGACCACCAGCACACGGCATTGTTTTTTCAGCGTCCCGACCGGCGCCCTCACCAGGGGAACCAGCGGGGGCAGTGGCGCCGCCCAGGCCAGCATGCACGGCAAACGCACGGCAAACTCGCTGCCTTGTCCCTGCACGCTGTGTGCCGTTACCGTCCCGCCGTGCAGTTCCACCAGCCGCTGCACCAGGCACAGGCCAATCCCCAGGCCGCCTTGCGCGCGGTCCAGCGAACGTTCGGCCTGCGTGAACAGGTCGAAAATATGCGGCAGCAGATCGGGCGCAATGCCAATGCCGGTATCCCGGACCCGCAGTACAACGTCAAGGCCGTCCTGCTGGACGATCAACTCGATGCAGCCGCCTTCTTCGGTGTACTTGGCGGCGTTCGTGAGCAGGTTGACCACCACCTGCTCAAGCCGTGCGGCATCGGCATGCAGCCAGACAGGCGGCGCCGGCAGGCGCACGGTGAGGCGGTGCCGGTGCTGGGTGATCAGGGGCTGGGCCGTTTCAACCGCCCGTTCCACGATGTCGCTCACGGCAACCTGCTTGCAGCGAAGCTGGACCCGGCCGGTGGTGATGCGGGAGACTTCCAGCAGGTCATTGACCAGGTGATTGAGTTGCCCCACCTGGCGCTCGATGATGGCGCAAGCCTGCCTTTGCATGGGGGTTTCATTTTTCTGCAGGCGCAGCAGATGCACGGCGCTGGAGATGGGCGCCAGCGGGTTGCGCAGTTCATGGCCGAGCATCGCCAGAAACTCGTCCTTGCGGCGATCCAGTTCCGCCAGCACCTTGACCTGTGCCAGTGTCTGCAGCTCGGCCTGGCGGCGCACCGTGATGTCGCTGTAGATGATGGCCGCCTTGCGGCTTTCAGCACCGCCGACCCGAAAGGCATTCAGCTCGAACACGCGCCCTTCTGCAGCGTGAGTGCGCTCAAACCGCACCGGCATGCCGGTGGTGCAAACGCTGTTGCAAATGGCAATCCATTCCTCGAGCTCGTCGGGCAGCATTTGCCGCAGTGTTTTTCCCAGCACGCTGGCCATGCCCGGCAATGCGGTGAACGCCGGGTTGGCATCGACATAGCGAAAATCGGCAGGTTGGCCGGTGGCAGTCTCGATTTTCTCGATGACGCACAGCCCGTCGTCAATCGAGTTGAATAAAGTGCGGTAGCGCGCTTCGGATTCTTGCAGCTCAAGGGTGGCGATTTTTCGCCGTGTCAGCAGGTCAAAGCGCTCAATGGAATTTTGCAGCGTGCGGGTCATGCTTTCGGCGGAGGTCCAGCCCTTGCCGATGTAGTCCTGTGCACCCGCGCGCAGCAGCCGCGCACCGTCGTCATGGTCTGCACCGTGCCAGCCGGTGACGATGACGACCGGGCAGGGCGGCAGGTCAGCGCCGTTGCACAGTGCCGCCAGCACTTCATCGGCGTCCATGTCGGGCAAATGAAAGTCGAGCAGGATGCAGTCAAAGGGAAGACGGTCCGGCCGCGCCGCCTGCTGGTCGCGCACTGCTTGCAAGCCGGTGCTGCCCAGTTCTGCCTCCGTGAACTCGAAGCGCGCGGCCGAGCCGCGAAGCAGCATTTGCCGAAGGTTGGCACGGTCGTCGGGGCTGTCGTCAATCAGCAGGATGCGGTAGGTGGTGCTCATGGTTTTTTCTGCAGGGGTCCGGTGGGCAGTAGGGCGCAGTCCAGCCAGTAGCTGAAGATGTCCTGCAGGATTTTCAGGTGTGCCGGGTGGCTGACCGGCTTGGTGTGGTAGGCGTTGACATGGTTTGCATAGCAAAAATCAACATCGCGCGGATTGTCCGAGGTGCTCAGCACGACAGTCGGGATGGCGCGCAACTGGCTGCACGCCTTGATCAGTTTTAAAGTGTCGCGGCCATCGTCGCCCGGCGTGTTCAGGTCAAGCAGTACCAGGGCGGGAAGAGCGCTGTGGTTTTGCAGCGACTCTTGCAGCATGTGCAGGCATTCACCGCCGCTGGGCGCGCGGTGCACGAGGTGGGGGATCCCGGTGCGCCGCGCCGCTTCGACGACGGTTTCAAAATCTTCATCGTTGTCTTCGACCACCACGATGGACTGTGCCGCGCTCATGGCAGGGCAGTGCTTGTGGCCGGCAGTGTGAAATAGAACGTGGCGCCGCTGCCGGGTGTCGAGTCCAGCCAGATGATGCCGCCATGCCGGCCCACCACTTTCTTGACCACGCTCAGGCCGGCACCCATGCCGCCGCCGTATTCGTTGCGGCCATGCAGCCGCTTGAACATGCGAAAGATCTGCTCAAAATGCCGCTTTTCGATGCCAATGCCGTCGTCGCGCACAAAATACACCATCTGGTCGCTGCTTTGCGCCGGCGCATCCACGGGCAGTCCGGGCTCGCCAGGCGCCAGATAGCCTATGTCAATGTGCGGGCGCTCCTGGCGCGTGTACTTCAGCGCATTGCTGATCAGGTTGCTGAAGATTTCGCGAACATGCACCTCGTTGCAGCGGGCCATCGGCAGCGGCCTGGCCAGCGTGATGGTGCAGCGGTTATCGGCCGGGCGTACGCCGACCATTTCGAGTGCATCGGCGACCACGCTGTTCAGGTTGACGTCTTCAAAGTCCAGCCGGGTCCGGCCCATGCGCGAAAAATGCAGCAGCGAGTCCAGCAAGCTGTCCATGCGCAGCGTCAGGCGCATCAGGCTTTCTGCCCGCTGCAGGTTCTCGGGGTCAAGCCCCTGGGTGCTTTCAACCATCTGGTGCGCATAGCGGTGGATGCCCCGCAGCGGCTCCTTCAGGTCATGCGAAGCCACGTACGCAAAGGCATCGAGCTCTTCGTTGCTGGTGGTCAGGTCCACGTTGAGTTCGGTCAGCTGCTCGGTCCGCGCCACCACCAGTTCCATCACCAGCAGCCGCAAGCGCAGGGCGGACTCGATCTCCATGACGCTCCAGGGCAGCGCGCGCGCCTGCACCGATTCGACAAACAACTCGAACGAACCGCGTGGCGTCAGGCGTGCGCCGTTCACCCCGGTGGCCACGATCTTGTCGTTCGGGTCGCCGGCCCAGTCGATGGTTTGCGCTGTCTCGGGCCGGAACCACAGGATCAGGTCCTGGCGCAGGCGCGACACCCGCACGGCCAGCACGCCGCTGGCCACGCCGGTGATGTCGGCGCCTGCCGGGTAGTCCTGCAACAGTGAATCGGTCGCATAGACCGGCCGCGCGCCCACATCCAGCTCGGCGCGCTGGTTCAGCCACTGCGCCAGCGTATCGAGTTGCACGTCCGTCGGTGTCCTGCCTACGCACCACCACCGGCCCATGTGGAAAAGCGCGGCGCCATCGGCCTGCATGGCATCGAGCAGGGTCGGCTCGCCGTTGAAAAACGCCATCAGGTCGCCGACTTGCGCGGCTTTGGCAATCAATTGCTGGTGAACGGCGTCGACCTTGAGCCGGTAGGCCTGTTGCTCAAGGGCGTCGGTGGATTTCAGCTGGAGCGACACCACCTGGGCAATCAGCTCGCAGGCCGCCCGCATCTGGTGCCCAAAGTACGTCGGCTGGTACTGGTGGCCGACGATCAGGCCCCACAGTTCGCCATCGACCAGGATCGGCATGACCAGCGTCGCGGCCACGCCCATGTTGGCCAGGTATTCGGTGTACATCACCGAGGCGCCGCGCAGCGCGCAATGCGTCATGTCCAGCGGTTTGCCGGTGTCGGGATTGGCCAGCGGCACCAGTTCCACCAGCGAGCCGGCGGCATCCTGAAGCGGTCGCACCCAGAGTTTCTTGAAAATTTCACGGGCGGGTTGCGGAATATCGGTCGCCGGATAGTGCAGGCCCAGCCAGGCCGGCAGGTCGTCGCGTTTGCTTTCGGCAAATATCTCGCCATGCTGATCGGCATGAAAGCGGTACACCATAACCCGGTCGAGCCCGCCCATGGCGCGCACTTCCGTGGTCACGCGTTCGCAAAACCCGCGCAGGCCGGTGGCTGTCTGCAATCGGCCAACGGCCGACTTGAGCAGGGAAAAATAATCACGTTCAGCCTGGCCCGCCTGCCGTCCGGTGGCCTCGAATTCCAGCAATGCCACGCCGTCCATGGTGTGAATGCAAACGTCAAGTGCTGCCTTGCCCTCACGCGCTTCAAGCGTGAAGGCATAAACCACGTTGCGCTCCAGCAATTCGTTCTGCAGCATGTTTTGCAGATAGTCCTGCCGCTGGGCACCGATGACACGGCTGATGCGCTGGCCGAGCAGCCCCGAAAGCGGTTCCCCGAAAAACTGTTGCGTGTTGTCGCTGCCCTGCAAGATCGTGAGGTCAGCCAGGCGCAGCACGAGCAGGACGCCGTGGGCCTGGATGCAGCCAGGCGTCTTGACGGGTTCGCTCTCGCAGGTGGTCAATGTGGTGCCGTGGCGCAAGATGCTGTAAAGGCCGTTGGCCCAGGGCTGCGAAGCGGAATCTGGCGAAGCGTCGTTCATGGTGTGCCGCCTTTGGGCGTCGGGTAAGAGGGGAACAGCCATTGGTCCAGGGTTTCAAACGTCTGGTTGGCGCTGGCAAGAATATCGTTATGTTGCGCGCTTTCACCTGCGTTCGCCCTGAGCATGGCGCAAAAGGCCTTCCATTGCTCCCCTGTTTGCGCACCATAGCCATCAAAAAACGCGCCGCCGGTCAAGGGCGTCAGTCCCAGGTTGCTGTTCAGGTGCCGGGTAATGATCTGTCCGCCCAGCGTGGCGCCTTCGATCACATAGAGACAACCGAGCAGTTGCCCCTTGCTGGCCAGTGTTGGCAGTTGCTGGCAGCGGGCGAAACTCTGGATGGACGCGGGAGTTTCACCCAATGCGTGCAGGTCTTGCAACAGTCGCGGGGTTTTTTGCCGCCCGGCGTAGTCAAAATTGATGGCAGGCCAATAGGGAAGGGTCTGCAATTGAGCTTCCAGCGGTTCGTAGTAGCCCCAAAACAACTGCAGGAACTGCAGGTAGCGGGCCCGTGACATGTCCGCATCCAGCAGGGGCAGCCTGGATTCGAGCGCTGCATGGCGCGAACTGGTGGCTTCTTTCAAACGTTTCAAAATCATATTCTTGAACCCAACCGGAAGGCTGTGTAGTGTCGTGTACGACATAGCGTAAATACCGTGCCATTTGGTAATGCTTGTAACGCAGTCGGGAGCCGCGTGCTGCTAAAGCTGTGGGTGCGGTGTGCACGCTGGCCATCAGGCGGTGGCGTTGGTTGCAGTTTCGGTGTGTTTGTAAAAGGCACTTGCTGCGTTTGGCAATGCCCTTATTTCTGCTGTCGTCCTGAGTGTTGCTAAGCAGAAGGCGGTTTCCTAAGGTGGAATATTGCTATGTATTAAGTAGCAATAAGTGCCTTTTGGGCTTGCGCGTAAGCATGTTTTGTCTGTTTTTATTGCTTGGCGGCTATGGCGCGGCATGCGTGCCGCCACGAAACCGATCGGCCGCCTGCCGGATGACTTCGGCCAGCAGGCGTTCCTCGCCCTGGCGTTCGCGCAGCCAGCGGGCGTCGTTGTCGTTGCGCTCGACGCTGCGCCGCAGCAGGTCGATGGACGCGCTGGCACCCACGCTGGCGGCGTGGCGTTCAATGCGGTCCATGGTTAACAAAATGTGTTCGCGCAGCGGCATGTGGCCACCTGTGGCCGGGTCCACATACACCGCGTCCAGGCCGAAACGGCAGGCCTGGAAACGGTTATAGGTATAGACCAGGTAATCGTCTTCGGTCGGCATGAAGGTGTCGTCGTTCATGAACCAGCAGCCGAGCGACTGCACATAGCCGGCCAGCGCGGTGGCGCGCTCGATGGTCAGTGGCGTGTCGAAGACACGGATTTCAATGGTGCCGAACTCCGGCTTGGGCCGGATGTCCCAGTAGAAGTCCTTCATGCTTTTCACCACGCCGGTGTGCGCCATCTTGTTGAAGTACACCGTGAACTCGTCCCAGGTCAGCGCAAACGGCGCGCGTCCCGACAGCGGAAAGGCAAACACCGAGTTCAGCCGCGCCGAGTCAAACGCCGTGTCCTGCCCCTGCACATAGGGGCTGGACGCCGACAGCGCGATGAAGTGCGGGATGTAGCGCGACATGCGGTGCAGCGTCAGCAGCGCGGTGTCTGCGTCGGGGCAGCCGATGTGCACATGCTGGCCGAAGATGGTGAACTGTTTGCTGAGGTAGCCGTAGAGCTCGGACAGCTCGCGAAAGCGTGGCTTGTCGTAGATGCGGCGCTCGTGCCACTGCTGGAACGGGTGGGTGCCGCCGCCGACCACGGCAATGTTGAGCTTGTCGGCGCACTTGACCAGCGCATCGCGAATCTGCGTCAGCTCGCCCAGCACCTCGGACGAGGTGTGGCAAATGCCGGTCGAAACCTCGATCATGCTCGACGTCATCTCGGGAACCACCGCGCCGGGCAGCGGGATTTGGGTCATCAGCCGCAGCATGTCCTCGGCGTAGGGCGCCAGGTCGTAGTCATGGGTGTTGACCAGCTGCATTTCCAGCTCGACGCCCAGCGACAGGGCGGCTGATTTTTCGAAATGTTCAAGACTCATGGACCGGTCCGGTTGAAACGGCGCGCACCACCGGCGCCCAGGGTTTGGAGCATTCGCCGGCGCGGTACAGCGCCACGGTGGCAAGCACGGCGCCCAGCACTTCCATCAGCAGGATGGCGGGCAGCGCCACCATGGCAACCTGGTCGCCGATCGGTCCCGACGCGGCGACATATTGCGACACCAGCAGCAGCGCCACCGACGACATCGGCGACATGGCGCAACCGACCCACAGGCTTTGCTTCCAGCTGGCGCCGCTGCGGGCATTGCCCAGCGACACGCCGGCCACCTTGGCGAGCATGCGCACCAGCACCAGGCCAATGACCAGGCCGGCAACCGGCCGGCTCCAGTCGGCCTGCGCAGCCACCACCGACACCAGCACGAACATCAGCATGGTCAGCATCGACGAGGCGGTGCCCATCTGCCGGGGCCAGGACCAGGGGCGCGGGTTGAGCTGCTTGAGCAGCATGCCGCCCAGCAACGCCGCCAGCGGCGCCGAGCCGCCAAAGTTGGCCGCCAGCGCGGCGCCGGCGGCAATCATCGCGAGCAGCAGGATGGCGGTGTTCTCGCTGGTCGGGCTCATCACCCGCAGGGCAGCGCGCAGCACCAGCGCCAGCACCGCGCCGACCACCACCGACAGGCCCAGCACCACCAGCACCGGCAGCAGCGTGTTTGACAGGCCGGCTTCGCCGCGCGGCAGCATGCCGGCCCGGGCGCTGCACAGCGTCAGCGCGTACAGGCTGCTGAGCGTTGACAAGGCCAGCGCCCGCTCGGTGACCGGTCCGGCAGCGCGCGTGTCGATGGCCACGCGCGACAGCACTGCCGGCGACGCGGCCATGGCGACCAATGCCAATGATTCGGCCACCACCGCCGGCATGCCGAAGCTGCTGAGCAGCCAGCGCACGCCGAAAAAGGTCAATGCGGATTCGGCCACGCTTTGGACGAGCAGCATCGGGTTGTGGCGAAACCAGCGCAGCGAAATGCGCCCGCCCGCCTCGAACAGCACCACCGCGACGCCGAGTTCGAGCAGGAACAGGCCGGTTCCCTGCAGCGGCCAGGCTGCGCCGGTGAAGCCGGCCAGTCCGGCAAAGGCGCCGATAGCCGAATAGCCGATGACCTTGGGCAGGCCGGTGTAGCGGTTGACGAGCTGGCCGGCAACGGCAGCCAGCGCCAGCAAAATGGACCATTGCACGGTCGGCAGCCCGGCCGAAGGCTTGATCCATTCGGCCCAGATGGTCATGAGTTCATTCATAGGGTGATCTCTCCACACGAGGATGGGGGGCTGAACTGCCCGGGCAGGGCGGGTGCCCTGACAGCAGCCCCAACCTTGAAAAGGACTCCATCCGGTCAAAACAAACCGGCATGCGCCAAGGGGGGAAAACAACAATGTTTCTTAAATTTACAGTCCTTGTCCGAATCTTCATGTAAGACCAGGGCGAAAACGCCTATGTTAACGGGGGATGAAAAATCGCAGGGGATGGCTGCGCCAGCGTGCCCAGATGGCGGAACGGATGCGGGCACGGTCGAGCTTGCTGACGTTGTGTGCCTGCAGCGCCAGCCGGAAGGCAAAGTAAAAACTCACGCCCAGGTTGAGCGCGCCAATCAGCGGAATCGACGCCACGCTCAACCAGAACGCCGTTTGCCGAAATGCCTCCAGCCCGAGCGATGCGCCAGCTGCGGCCAGCTGCCCGGTGGAGAGCGTGACATGGCGCAATTCGAGTTCAAGACCAAAAAAACCGGTAAAGGCCGGAATCAGGCCAAGCATGAAGCCCAGTGAAATGTTCGAGGCAAAGCCGGATATATGCTCGCGCATGAACACCGACCAGCGGGCGGCGCGCTCGTTGCCCAGCACGGCGGTAAAACGCGGGTTGTGCCGCATCGCCGAGTCCAGGTGGTGCAGCACGAACCAGTTCTCGACCCAGCCAGCAATCATGCTGGCCGAAAACAGCACCACCCCGGTGAAGGCCGCCCACAGCAGCGTCGGGCCGAGCAATGTGAGCGATTCCAGCACATGCCGGGCGCTGTCCGCGCCGATCATCGGGCGGCCGAGCAGCAGTTCGATCGCCGCATTGACCAGCAGCACCGCCGGCACCACCATGAAGACGTTGCCAAACACCGCCGCCACCTGCGAGCGCACCAGGTGCGTGACCTCGTCGACAAAATCTTCCAGCGTCGAGGTGGATTCGTCCGAGTCGATGTTCTTGAGCTTGGCGGCCATGGCTGGCGCGGTCATGGCCGGCTGCTTGGTGGCCAGCGTGAAATGCAGCAGCTGGATCAGGATGAACGAGGCGGCATACATCAGCCCTGCCCAGAAGCCGCTCCAGAACGCCGACAGGCCGACGGCCACGACCATGAATTTCAGCAGCGTCGTCAGCGCGGTGATGGCGCCGCCGCCCATTGCCTTGCCGAGCATTTCCTTGTAGTCGGCGCGGTTGCGCGTGATGTAGTGCTCGCCGGTTTCAGCGCTGCGCTCGGCCATCTTGGCCGACAGCAGGGTTGAATTGGTGCTGATCAGCGCGATGATGCTCTTGCTTTCCTGGGCAATCGTGACCCGGCGCGCCAGCAGCTTGAGCGCGGCCATCGCCGGCTTGGCCGACAGCAGGGCTTCGAGCAGTTCGCGCTGGCGCAGCATGCGGGCGCGCAGCTGGCGCAGGCGGAACACCATGCCCAGGGAAATGCCGTTTTCCTCCAGATGCGCATAAATGCTGTTGACCGCCTGCCGGCAGGCGTCCAACCGCGCGCGGTACTGTTTGACGGCCGCCTGCAGCGCCAGCGCGTCAGGCACGGGCTGGAAAAACGCCGTGCGCAGTTCCTGCACGTCGGCGGGCAGCGCATGAAAGGCGCGTGCGTGCGGACTGGCCCGGTTCATGCGCAGCCGCAATTCGGGCGCAAAACCGGTGGCGCGGATTTGCGCGGTGCAATACGTCAGCGCGTCCATCAGGCTGTAATGCCAGTCCTGGGTATCGCGCGCCTTGTCGCTTGACAGCAGCGCGCTGAGCTGGTCGACCTGCGACTCTTCGAGGGCGCTCATCCACTGGAAGTCGAAACGCGCGGTGGCCACCAGCGGAAACAGTTCGGAAGCGTCGGTGGTTTCCGGGGTGCCGGGCAGCAGCTTGCGGCGCAGGCGCTCGGCCAGTTCGCTGACAAAGGCGGTGCGCGGCGCAAAGCCGAAATCCGCCAGCAAGGGCGTGATGTCCACCGTGCGAATCAGCGTGGCCCACCAGGCCTGCAGGCGGGACCGCAACGCCGGTTGTCTTTGCACCGCGTCGATGAACGCCTGCACGCGAATTACGGCGGCCTGAACCGAGGTCCGGTCGCCGCGAATCCATTCGAACAATTTGATCAGCCAGACATGCCGGTCCGCCAGTCCGGCGTCCGGGTCCAGCGCCCCCAGCAGACTCGCCAGGTCCTTCATTGCAGAGTTCACTGCCACCCGGTCAATGCAGGACGCGCCCGGAAGAGCCGTTGGCATCGGAAGCTTCCAGTACAAACAGGGAAACCGCCGCTTCGAAGCGCTCGCCGTCCTCGGCCACGCAAAAATAGCTGCCGTGCATGGTGCCGCTGGCCGTGCGCAGGCGCGAGCCGCTGGTGTACTGGAAGGACTCGCCGGGCTTGAGCAGCGGCTGCTGGCCGACCACGCCCAGGCCCTTGACCTCTTCGGTGTGGCCATTGGCGTCGCTGATGATCCAGTGCCGTGAAATCAGCTGGGCGGCGACCTCGCCGGTGTTGGTCACGGTCACGGTGTAGGAAAAGCCGTAGATGGCTTGTTCCGGCGCTGACTGCTCAGGCAGGTAAAGGGGGGCGGCGTCGCAGGAAAATTGGTATTTGGGCATGGCAGGGGCAGCAGGAAAATCGGTTGGCCGTGATGTTAACCGCCCCGGGTTGGCGCGGCCCCGTCGCTGGTCTTGCGACGGGGTACCCTTTTTTTGCATGCTGCGACAATCCTGCGCATGCCCCACACCACGCCCACCTACCGCATTGCCCCGTCCCTCTTGTCCGCCGACTTTGCCCGCCTGGGCGAAGAGCTCAAAGCCGTCATTGCCGGCGGCGCCGACTGGATTCACTTCGACGTGATGGACAACCATTACGTGCCCAACCTGACCTTCGGGCCGATGGTCTGCCAGGCGCTAAAAGCCCATTGCCAACGCGCCGATGGCTCTGCCGTGCCGATTGACGTGCACCTCATGGTCCAGCCGGTTGACAGCCTGGCCGCCGCCTTCGCCGATGCCGGTGCCGACCTGATCAGCTTTCACCCCGAAGCGTCCGGCCATGTGCACCGCAGCGTGCAGGCCATCAAGGCCAAAGGCTGCAAGGCCGGGCTGGTGTTCAACCCGGCCACGCCGCTGGACGTGCTGGACTGGACAATTGACGACATCGACCTGATCCTGATCATGAGCGTCAACCCCGGCTTTGGCGGCCAGAGCTTCATCGACTCGGCATTGCGCAAGATCGAGCAGGCACGCAAACGAATCGACGCCTCGGGCCGTGACATCCGGCTGGAAGTCGATGGCGGCATCAAGATTGACAACATCCGCCGCGTGGCCGATGCCGGCGCCGACACCTTCGTGGCCGGCAGCGCCATCTTTGGCAAGCCTGATTACCAGGCGGTGATCGATGCCATGCGGAGCGCGCTCAAAGGCTGAGTCGGGCGTCCTGGTGTCAGTTTTCACCGTTAAGGGCAACTTCAGGCATTAAAAAGACTGCTGCCGCAATCGCAGATTGCATAAGCAGCTATGAATTAAGTAGCATGAAAGGCTGTCAAAACCCTGCAGGCGCTGGGCCGTAATTTCAGCGCTCAGGCGCGGCCACGGGTCGCCGCGCTGTTTCCAGCCATTCAAACAGGCCCATGCCCGCCAGCATGGCCGCCACGAAAACCAGCGCCTTGGCCTCGCCCATGCCGAGCGCGACCAGCGCCGGCCCCGGACAAAAGCCCGCAATGCCCCAGCCGATGCCGAACAGCACGCTGCCCATGACCAGCCGGCGGTCGATCTGGCGCGCCGTGGGCAGTTTCAGGGTGGCGCCCAGCAGCGACGCGCTGCGCCGGCGGGCAATGGCAAACGCCACGGCGCTGACGGCGACCGCACCGCCCATCACCAGCGCCAGCGACGGGTCCCAGCGCCCGAAGAGGTCAAGGAAGCCCAGCACCTTGGCCGGATTGGCCATGCCGGACACCATCAGGCCGATGCCAAACACCAGGCCGGAGAGCAGGGAAGTGAATGCAAGCATGGGGTCTCCTCAGATTTTCAAGAGATGGCGGATCACGAACACGCTGGCAAAGCCGGCGGCCATGAAGCAGGCGGTGGCGACCAGCGAGCGCGGCGACAGGCGCGCCACGCCGCAGACGCCGTGCCCGCTGGTGCAGCCCGAACCATAGCGCGTTCCCACGCCGACCAGCAGACCGGCCGCAATCAGGGCGGCGTAATCCGCATCAATCTGCAGCACCGGCAGCCCGGCGAACAGGCCATAGACCAGCGGCGCGCCGACCAGGCCCAGAACGAATGCCGCGCGCCAGGCGATGTCGCCCCCGACCGGCTTGAGCAGCCCGCCCAGCACGCCGCTGATGCCGGCAATGCGCCCGTTGAGCAGCAAAAACAGGGCCGCCGCCAGCCCGATCAAAGCGCCGCCAGCCAGTGACGACCAAGGCGTGAAATGGTTCCAGTCGATGTTCATGAGGTTTCTTTCGGGCAGTAAAGACGGTGCAGCACCGCAACGATTTCCAGCATCGCCGGGTCAGCCACGCTGTAGTAGATGTTCTTGCCCTGGCGCCGCGTGTTCACCACGCCTTCGGCGCGCAGGACGCCCAGTTGCTGCGACAGCGTCGGCTGGCGAATGCCCAGCTGCGCCTCCAGTTCGCTGACGCACAGCTCGCCTTGCGACAGCTGGCACAGCAGCAGCAGCCGGTCTTCATTGGCCAGCAGCTTCAGGGCGGCAACCGCCTGGGCTGCGCCTTGGCGCAAGGTGTCGGTGTCAATCACGGGGTGGGAAAGTAGCATCTGGCTGCCTGCAAGGTTTGAGTTGACTTTAATATACCAGTATATATAATATTGGTCAATACATTGAAAAGGTTCACATGCGCATCCAAGCTGAAACCCAAGCGTTTTTCGACCCTGCCACCCACACCGTCACCTATGTGCTGTGGGACAAGGCCAGCCGCCACGCGGCGGTGATCGACCCGGTGCTTGACTACGATTTCAAGTCCGGCCACACCCACACGGAATCGGCCGAACGCGTGCTGGCGTTCCTGCAAGAGCACCAGCTGCAAGTGGACTGGATTCTTGAAACCCATGCCCATGCCGACCACTTGTCAGGCGCGCATTACCTGCAGGAACGCATCGGCGGGCGCATCGCCATCGGCGAACACATCCGCGAAGTGCAGACGGTCTTCAGCAAGCTGTTTAATTTTGAACGCAGCTTCATGCCCGACGGCAAGCAGTTTGACCATCTGTTCAAGGATGGCGAGACTTTCATGATCGGCGGGGTTCAGGCCACGGCGCTGCTCGTGCCGGGCCACACACCGGCTGACATGGCGTATCGGGTAGAAGGCGCGGTGTTTGTCGGCGACACCCTGTTCATGCCCGACGTGGGCACGGCCCGTGCCGATTTTCCAGGCGGTGATGCGCATCAGCTTTACCGCTCCATCCACCGCATCCTGCAATTGCCGCCCGACACCGTGGTCTACGTTTGCCACGACTACCCCCCGACATCGCGCGAACCCGCATGGCAGACCACGGTGGCCGAGCAACGCGCCCGCAACATTCACGTGCGGGACGGTATCAGCGAAGACGAATTTGTGGCCATGCGCATGGCCCGCGATGCCACTCTGGACATGCCGACGCTGATCCTGCCGGCGATCCAGGTCAATGTGCGTGCCGGGGAGATGCCACCGGCTGACGACAACGGCATCGCATACATGCGCATTCCAATCAACACCCTGCCGGGGCATGGCTGATTTGACCTGCGGGCACAATGCAGCCCTTCCTTGTTTAACTGAATGAACCGAACCACCCGATGACCCCTGCTGTTTGCCTGCATTCCGGCCGCTACGACGCCGCCATCATTGATCTGGACGGCACGATGGTCGACACGCTGGGCGACTTCGTGGTGGCGCTCAGGCTGATGCTGGCCGAGGTGTTGCCGCCCGAATACGCCGGCGTGGCGCTCGGTTCGGCCGAGGTGGGCCGCAGGGTCGGCAAGGGCTCCGAGCATCTTGTGCAATCAGTGCTGAATCATGTGTTTGCGCAAGCAGGACGGGCAGATGCAGCTATTGATTCAGTCGCTTTTTACGAACGCGCCCAGGCCAGCTACCAGCGGCACTATGCGGCCATCAATGGCCAGCATTCAACGCTTTATCCGGGCGTGCTGGAAGGCCTGGACACGCTGCGCAAAAGCGGGCTGCCGCTTGTTTGCCTGACCAACAAGCCGCTGGCCTTTGCCCGCACCCTGCTCAGGCAAAAAAACCTGGACGGGTTTTTCAGCGAAGTCTTCGGCGGTGATTCGTTCGAGCGCAAGAAGCCCGATCCGCTGCCGCTGTTGAAGGCCTGCGAGTTCCTGAAAACGCAGCCATCCCGCACGCTGATGATTGGCGACTCCAGCAACGACGCCCGGGCGGCGCGCGCTGCGGGCTGTCCGGTGCTGCTGGTGACCTACGGCTACAACCATGGCGAACCGGTGCGCGCGGTGGATGCCGACGGCTTTGTCGATTCGCTGGCCGAACTGGCTGAACTGCGCTGACGCTGCTCAGCGCCGCCGCAACCGAAGGGGTTCAGGCCGCCTTGCCCAGCAGCTCTTCCTTGAGTTTCCAGTCGGCCGGCTTGGTGCCCAGCCAGATGCGCAGCATGGCGTTGTAAAACTCGATTTCCTTGACCGGCTCGCCCTGCGGCTTGCCCTTGACCGAAATCACGGTGCCGGTGCCGGGAATCCAGTCAAGGGTGAAGTTTTCACCCGGCAGCATTTTTTTCTGGTCTGAAAACACCTGGCTCATCTTGAGCAGGCCCGGAATCAGCCGGGACATCTCGTTTCTGGCTGCGTTTTCTTCAAAGGCCTTGGTAAAGCTCTTGCCGAGTTCATTCGAGTCGATCTCGCGCAGCATTGTGATGCTGATGCGCTTGGAACCTGGCGCGGCAAAGACCTCCTCCGGGGTGGCGGCCTTTTTTTCAAGGTACAGCGCCGCGACATAGACCTTGAACACCGCCTTGTAGCGGATGCCGACGCCATTCAGCGGCAGCCTGGCGCCCGCCAGTTCCACCGGATCAGCGAGAGTGATGCCCGACACCTCCACCGGCGCTGCCAGAAGCCCTGCCGACAGCATCAGGGCGGCCATGCCCGCCAGGCATCGATTGGGAAAAGTCATGAAGAGGCTCCTGAAAATTTGGAATGGAACGGTGGCTCGCTGGCGAGGCCAATTGTGCAGTCCCTGCCCGCCCGCACACAAGAAGGGTTTGCCATGAGGGTTGCCAATCGCACAGCGCAGCCCGGTGACTTTTCGGTGCTGGGCCGGGGCCTGCGGCTGTTTGCTACACTTTGGCCAACATGTCCATTCAACACATCGTTCAAACAGCTTTTGCAAGCCGGGGAGCCTGGCTTTGGCGCCCCTGTCGTTCACGGCACGCCTGAGGCGCGCATGGCCCTGAGCCTGCCTTGCCACTGGCACCGCTGCCATCTCCTGAACTGATGCGCCCATGCCCTGCGCCAAGCGTCTACCGGCCCCGGACTTCGGGGCATTTTGAATCACGGACGCCCGCGTTTTTGACACGCAGCGCTTTTTCCGTAAAAGGACACACAGTGATGACCGAACTTGAATTCAAGAGCCTTGCAGCGCAAGGCTACAACCGCATCCCGCTGATGCTCGAAGCCTTTGCCGACCTGGAAACCCCGCTGTCGCTCTACCTCAAGCTGGCCCATGCAAAAGACGGCGGCAAGTACAGCTTCCTGCTCGAATCGGTGGTGGGCGGCGAACGTTTCGGTCGCTACAGCTTCATCGGCCTGCCGGCGCGCACGCTGCTGCGCTCGTCGGGCTTTGGTGTTGATACGCTGACCGAAGTCGTGACCGATGGCCAGGTGGTTGAAACCTCCAAAGCCAATCCGCTGGACTTCATCAGCGACTACCAGCAGCGCTTCAAGGTCGCGCTGCGGCCCGGATTGCCGCGTTTTTGCGGCGGTCTGGCGGGCTACTTCGGCTATGACGCGGTGCGCTACATCGAGAAAAAGCTCGAAAGCACCTGCCCGCCCGACACGCTGGGCTGTCCCGACATCCTGCTGCTGCAGTGCGAGGAACTGGCGGTCATCGACAACCTGTCGGGCAAGCTCTACCTCATCGTCTATGCCGACCCGGCACGGCCCGAAGCCTATGCCAATGCCAAGAAGCGCCTGCGTGAACTCAAGGAGCAACTGAAGTATTCAGTCAGTGCGCCCGTCGTCAAGCCTTCCCAAGGCTACCCGGCCGAGCGCGAATTCGCCAAGGCCGACTACATTGCCGCCGTGGAGCGCGCCAAGAAGCTGATCGAAGGCGGCGACTTCATGCAGGTGCAGGTCGGCCAGCGCATCCGAAAGCGCTACACCGAGTCGCCGCTGTCGCTGTACCGCGCGCTGCGTTCGCTCAACCCGTCGCCGTACATGTACTACTACCACTTTGGCGACTTCCATGTGGTCGGCGCCTCGCCCGAGATCCTGGTGCGTCAGGAGCAGGTCGAGCAGGGGCAAAAGATCACCATCCGCCCGCTGGCCGGCACCCGGCCGCGCGCCTCGTCGCTGGAAGCCGACAAGGCCGCCGAGATTGAGCTGATCAACGACCCGAAGGAGCGTGCCGAGCACGTCATGCTGATCGACCTGGCGCGCAACGACATTGGCCGCATCGCCAAGACCGGCACGGTGAAGGTGACCGAAGCCTTTGCCGTCGAGCGCTACAGCCATGTGATGCATATCGTCAGCAACGTCGAGGGCATTTTGAATGACGGTATGACGAGCATGGACGTGCTCAAGGCGACCTTTCCGGCCGGCACGCTGACCGGCGCGCCGAAAGTGCATGCGATGGAGCTGATCGACCAGCTGGAGCCGACCAAGCGCGGCCTGTACGGTGGCGCCTGCGGCTACCTCAGCTACGCCGGTGACATGGACGTGGCGATTGCGATCCGCACCGGCATCATCAAGGACGGCACGCTGTATGTGCAGGCCGCGGCCGGCGTGGTCGCCGACTCGGTGGCCGAACTTGAATGGAAAGAAACCGAAGCCAAGGCGCGCGCGCTGCTGCGCGCCAGTGAACTGGTCGAAGAAGGGCTGGAGTGATCGCCATGGCCCTGATGCATAAAGTGGAACACTGCGAAAGCATGGCCGACGTGCGCCGCAACATCGACGCACTGGACGAGCGCATCGTCGCGCTGATGGCCGAACGCAGCGGCTACATGACGCAAGCCGCGCGCATCAAGCAGGCGGCCGATCAGGTGCATGACCAGGCGCGCATCGACTTCATCGTCGAGCGGGTCAAAGCCATGGCGGCAGAGCAGGGCGCGCCCGAAGCCGTGATCGAGGCCGCCTACCGCGCGATGATTGACGCGTCCATTGAATTTGAGCATGGCGAATTCAAGCGCCTGCGCCAGGAAGGAAGCCCGCCATGAAACTTTTGATGATCGATAACTACGACAGCTTTACCTACAACATCGTCCAGTATTTTGGCGAACTGGGCGCCGAGGTGGAAGTGTTCCGCAACGACGAGATCACCGTGGCCGACATGGCCGCCAGACTCGACGCCGGGCAGCTCGACCGCCTGGTGATCTCGCCCGGCCCGTGCTCGCCGGCCGAGGCCGGGATTTCGGTCGCGGCGATCCAGCACTTTGCTGGCAAGCTGCCGATTCTGGGCGTCTGCCTGGGGCATCAGGCGATAGGCGCGGCGTTTGGCGGCAAGATCATCCGCGCGCAGGAGTTGATGCATGGCAAGACCAGCGTCATCACCACCACGCAGCAGGGCGTGTTCGCCGGCCTGCCGGAGCAGTTCACGGTGAACCGCTACCACTCGCTGGCGATTGAAAAATCGTCCTGCCCCGAGGTGCTCGAAGTCACCGCCTGGACCGACGATGGCGAAATCATGGGCGTGCGGCACAAGACGCTGCCGATCCAGGGCGTGCAGTTTCATCCGGAATCCATCCTGACCGAGCATGGCCATGCGATGCTGAAAAATTTCCTGGCGCAGCAGGCGTGATGCTTGCTACCGAATCAATAGCTGCTTGTGCCCGTCCACCTTGCGCCAAAGGCCAAAATGACTGAAAAAATGATTGATCTGCGCAGCGACACCGTCACGCAACCGACGCCGGCCATGCGCGACGCCATGCTGGCGGCCCCGCTGGGCGACGATGTGTTTGGCGGCGACCCGAGCGTCAATGCCTTGCAGGAAAAAATCGCCGGTCTGCTGGGTTTCGAGGCCGCGCTGTTCGTGCCCACCGGCACGCAAAGCAACCTGTGCGCCATCCTTGCGCACTGCCAGCGCGGCGATGAATACATCGTCGGCCAGCAAGCGCATTGCTACCGCTGGGAAGGCGGCGGCGCGGCGGTGTTCGGCAGCGTGCAGCCGCAGCCGCTGAACCACCAGCCAGACGGCACACTGCTGCTGTCTGACATCGACGCGGCCATCAAGCCCGACGACGCGCATTTCGCCCGCACACGGCTGCTGGCGCTGGAAAACACACTGGGCGGCAAGCTGCTGCCGTTTGACTATCTGCAGCAGGCGACGCAACTGGCGAAAGACCGGGGTTTGATGCGGCATCTGGACGGCGCGCGGCTGTTCAATGCCGCCGTGGCGCAGGCGCTGCAAACCGGCAGTGATGCCTTCACCGAAGCGCGGCGCATCGCCCAGTGTTTTGACAGCGTGTCGGTGTGCTTCAGCAAGGGGCTGGGCGCGCCGGTTGGCTCAGCGCTGTGCGGCTCGCGTGAGTTCATTGCGCGCGCGCACCGCATCCGCAAAATGGCCGGCGGTGGCATGCGTCAGGCCGGCATGCTGGCGGCGGCCGCCTCGCATGCGCTGGACCACCATGTCGTGCGGCTGGCGCAAGACCATGCGCTGGCGCAGCGGCTGGCCGACGGGCTGGCAGGCATCGAAGGCCTGCAGGTCGAGGCACCGCAGACCAACATCGTGTTTGTTGACCTGAGCGGGGCCGCGCGCCACCAGTCGGCTGCCTTGCTGCAGCATCTGGCGGCGCACGGCGTTCAGGCCACGGGGCTGTACCGCCTGCGGTTTGTCACCCACCTGGATGTTGATGCCGCTGGTGTCGATGGCGCAGTTGCCACGATCCGCCAGTTTTTCAACGCCTGAAGCCGGCACCAGTCCATGGGCATTGACCACCTTGCGCTGTTTGTCGTCGCCGGCCTGGTGCTCAACCTGACGCCTGGCCCCGATGTGCTTTACATCGTGACGAATGCGCTGCGTTCGGGCGCCCGCACGGGAATAGTCGCGGCCCTGGGCATCACGGCCGGGTGCTTTGTGCATATCTTTGCCGCAGCGATTGGCGTGAGCGCGCTGATGGCGGCGTCCGCCACCGCGTTCACCCTGCTCAAATGGGTAGGCGCCGCCTATCTGGTGTGGATCGGCCTGCGCATGCTGCTGGCACGCGCTCCATCGCCGGGTGCATCTATTGCTATTAATTCAATAGCTGTTCGCGCTTATCCGGAAAGCGCAAAGGCCCTAAAACGTGTATTTTTCCAGGGTTTCTGGACGAATGCGCTCAATCCCAAGGTCGCGCTGTTTTTCCTGGCCTTCGTGCCGCAGTTCATCGCGCCCGGTGTGCAACACAAAGCGCTGGCGTTCCTGCTGCTTGGCCTGCTGTTCAACTTCAATGCCCTGTGGGTCAACATTGGCTGGGCCGCAGTGGCTGCCTGGATGGCCGGGCGCATGGCGTCGGTCCAACATGTCCTGCAGGGGCTGGAGCGCGCCGCCGGCCTGATGTTCATCGGGTTCGGCCTGAAGCTGGCCTTTTCCGATCATCCGACGACCTGATCCTTCACATCAACAAAAAGCCGAACAGGAAACCCCATGCCCCACAGCCACAAGATCACGGCCAGCGAAGCGCTGCAACGCACCATCGAGCACCGCGAGATTTTCCATGACGAAATGCTGCACATCATGCGGCTCATCATGAGCGGAGAAATGTCGCCGCTCATGACGGCAGCGCTGATCACCGGCCTGCGCGTGAAGAAGGAAACCATCGGCGAAATCACCGCCGCCGCGCAGGTGATGCGCGAGTTCTCCACCAAGGTGCATGTTGCCGACAAGACGCATCTGGTCGATATCGTCGGCACCGGCGGTGACGGCTCGCACACCTTCAACATCTCGACCTGCGCCATGTTCGTAGCGGCGGCGGCCGGCGCCCGGGTCAGCAAGCACGGCGGGCGCAGTGTCAGCAGCAAGTCCGGCAGCGCCGACGTGGTCGAGTCACTGGGCATTTCGCTCAAGCTGGCGCCCGAGGCGATTGCCCGCTGCATCGCCGAAGTGGGCGTCGGCTTCATGTTTGCGCCAAACCACCATCCGGCCATGAAGAACGTCGCGCCGGTGCGCAAGGAACTCGGCATTCGCACGATCTTCAACATCCTCGGCCCGCTGACCAACCCGGCCAGTGCCCCAAATATCCTGATGGGCGTGTTCCACCCCGACCTGGTCGGCATCCAGGTCCGCGCCCTGCAGCGCCTGGGCGCCGAGCACGCGCTGGTGGTTTATGGCAAGGACGGCATGGACGAGGTCAGCCTGGGCGCGGCCACCGTGGTCGGCGAACTCAAGGACGGCGAGATCATCGAATACGAAATCCATCCTGAAGACTTCGGCCTGTCGATGGCCGGCAACCGCGCCCTGCGGGTTGAAACACCCGAGCAGTCCAAGGCCATGCTGATGGGCGTGCTCGACAACCAGCCGGGCGCCCCGCGCGACATCGTGATTCTGAATGCCGGCGCGGCACTGTATGCCGCCAATGTCGTCAATTCGATGAAGGAGGGCGTGCACAAAGCACGAACCGCTATCGAATCAGGAGCCGCCAAGGCTAAACTGGCGCAATTGGTCGCCTTCAGCCAGTCGGTTTCGGCTTAAGGCAGCATGGCGCGATCCCGGTGTCTGGATTGCGCCGGGCGTGTCGCTGGTGTTTATCGTCGCCGGATTCGTCATGCACCGCATCTTTTTGAAAATCCTCAAAAACGGCTCATCCGAGTCCTTCGTTTCATCCGCCGGGCAGGCCCAGCCATCGCCCGCAATCCCACCACTGGAATCCCATGAGTGACATTTTGAACAAGATCATTGCCGTCAAGCGCCTGGAAGTCGCCGACGCCCTTAACCGCAAGCCGCTGGCAGCAATGCGCCAGGACGCCGAATCGCGCGTCCAGACCCGCGACTTCGTCGGCGCGCTGCGCGCCAGGATCGCGGCAGGCAAACCCGCCGTGATTGCAGAAATCAAGAAGGCCAGCCCGTCCAAGGGCGTGCTGCGCAGCGATTTCATTCCCGCCGACATTGCGCAAAGCTATGCCGAGGCCGGCGCAGCCTGCCTGTCGGTGCTGACCGACCAGCAGTTTTTCCAGGGCAGTATCGACTACCTGAAGCAGGCCCGAGCGTCGTGCAGCCTGCCGGTGTTGCGCAAAGACTTCATCATCGACGCCTACCAGATCTATGAATCGCGCGTCATGGGCGCCGACTGCATCCTGCTGATCGCCGCTTGCCTGGACGATGCGCAAATGAAGGCTTTCGAGGCGCTGGCGATGTCGCTCGACATGGCGGTGCTGGTCGAGGTGCATGACGAGGCGGAACTGGCGCGGGCGCTCATGCTCAAAACGCCGCTGATCGGCATCAACAACCGCAACCTGAACACCTTCGAGGTCTCGCTGGACACCACGCTGTCGCTGATGGGCAAGGTGCCTGCAGAGCGTCTGCTGGTGACCGAGTCGGGCATCATGACGCCAGAAGACGTCAAGCGCCTGCGCGATGTCAATATCAACGCCTTCCTGGTTGGCGAAGCCTTCATGCGCGCCGACGAACCGGGCGAGGCACTGGTCGAACTGTTTGGTGAGTAAACAAAGGAGCGTGTGATGGCGCAGGAAAATTTTTCCCCAACGTCGGAGGCCACAAATTCCGGCCAGTTGATGAGTGCCGATCCGTCGCACTGGCCGGTTGCGCTTGACTGGAACCCGGCCGTGGACGAATTTTTTGCCAGTGCCACCGGGCACAAGCTGCTGACATTTCTGCGCGCCCGTCTGGAGGCTGGCGCAGTGATCTTTCCGCCGCAGCCTTTACGTGCGCTTGAACTGACGTCCGCCCAATCGGTGCGGGTCGTTATTCTGGGCCAGGACCCCTACCATGGGCGGGGGCAGGGCGAAGGGCTGGCGTTCTCTGTGGCGCCCGGTGTGGCGCTGCCGCCGTCGCTGCGCAATATCTTCAAGGAGCTGCAGCGCGACCTGGGCACGCCACCGCCCAAATTTCCGGTGCCTGGCGGCAGTCTGGTCAACTGGGCCACCCATGGCATTTTGCTTCTCAACACCTGCCTGACGGTGGAAGAGGGCAAGGCTGCCAGTCATGCCGGCAAGGGCTGGGAAATGCTGACAGACAACGTGATCCGCCAGGTTTCAGCCGGCGATCATGCCGTGCTGTTCATGCTCTGGGGCGCGCATGCGCAGTCCAAGCGCGTGCTGATCGACGAGGCGCGCCACAAGGTGCTTGTGGCCAACCATCCCTCGCCGCTGTCCGCCATGCGCCCGCCATTGCCTTTTATTGGCTGCGGGCATTTCTCGCAGGCGCGCGAGTGGCGTCAGGCACATCCAAAGGCTTGATTGCCAGTTTGTGAAAGCGTTTCACGGCGTGTTAAAGATTAAAGCTGGGTTGTTAACGAGATCCATATTTTCTTGAAAAAGAGTGGCATAATCCGTGATTCGCTTGAAGGATGGGTGTCCGAGTGGTTAAAGGAGGCAGACTGTAAATCTGTTCGCTAACGCGTACGCTGGTTCGAATCCAGCCCCATCCACCAAATTCTGAATGATTCTCTTGAGTTTGCATCGCAGCTTGACAGTTTCGTGTAGTTTTTGGGTTGTAAGGTGAGTTGAGTGTGAGTTGATCTGGCAGGGCTGCGCGGGAGTAGTTCAATGGTAGAACCCTAGCCTTCCAAGCTAATGACGCGGGTCCGATTCCCGTCTCCCGCTCCAGAGTGCTGAGGCACTTGGAAATTTGCAGGTCAGCATTGCATCGTTTGCCGCAAGAGAGTTTTTGAATTCAGCCCATTTGGCTCAGTGGCAGAGCACTCCCTTGGTAAGGGAGAGGTCCCGGGTCCGATTCCCGGAATGGGCACCATTTTTAAGTTGGTTGCAGTGTGTCTGTGCAGCTAACGGTGGTTTGTTAACTAGTTTTGTAACTTTTCGGAGTTGAAAATGGGAAAAGAGAAATTTTCGCGGACCAAGCCGCACGTGAACGTTGGCACGATTGGCCACGTTGACCATGGCAAGACCACGCTGACGGCGGCGATTGCGACCGTGCTGGCGGCCAAGTTCGGCGGCGAAGCCAAGGCCTACGATCAAATCGATGCGGCACCTGAAGAAAAAGCGCGCGGCATCACGATCAACACCGCCCACGTCGAGTACGAAACGGCTGCGCGCCATTACGCCCACGTCGACTGCCCAGGCCACGCTGACTATGTGAAGAACATGATCACCGGTGCAGCGCAGATGGACGGCGCTATCTTGGTGTGCTCGGCCGCTGACGGCCCGATGCCCCAGACGCGCGAGCACATCTTGCTGGCCCGCCAGGTGGGCGTGCCTTACATCATCGTGTTCCT
>NZ_JADOVG010000026.1 GCF_015752205.1 Polaromonas sp. CG_9.7 | reverse complement strand
CGCCCACGCTCAACGAGGTGGTGCGCTTGGTTGCCAGACTCGGTGGCTTTCTAGCGCGCACGGGTGATGGTGAGCCGGGCGTGAAAACCATCTGGTTGGGCATGCAGCGCATTTTGGACTTTGCCGCCGGCATCAGGTTCTCACGCGAGCTTCAGGCTCAGGGGACTTGTGTATAACGAAATGGGCATAGGGACGCCCCGTCGAGTCCGTCCGCTCGCCTCGTACAACCTCCTTGGATACATGTTTTACATTTGCAAATTTTGCTCCCACCTGATTGCCAAGGGTATCCGCAGTGATCATTTTTCAGGCTCCATAAAATTTTTCCCTGGGTGGGCGTCGGCACCTGTGATTGATCGGTCTAGTGGTGGATCAAATCGTTTCACATCTTGGCCATCCCGGTATAGAAGACAAAACCGGTCAGCAAGCGGGGTGTTGGATGTCGTCGCCCTAATTTTTGCGAGAAGCCTTGAAAGATCTTCATTTAGCGGCCCGTCTCCTGCATATACAAGTGTTGCGGGCTTATCGGCATCAATCGACCGTACATTGCAATTGGGTGACGTCGCGCTCCAATTGAATTGGTAGCCTGATTGCAAATCCATCATTCGCATTGGCAAGGGTAGCGATGCATTCGGAATTCTTACGAGGGCACGAATGGTTCGGACACGCTCATCCCTAAATGTTTTGCCGTCGGGGTCCATGGCAACAGATACACGTCGAACGACTTCGGTTCTAGGCTCCAGACGAGTAGTAGACAAGGTACTTGCTTTGAACCAATCTTGCCTAGGTCCAAAGTCGCCGCTTGCAATGCAGGAAATGCGTTCGATTGCCAGTGGGCTAACTTCATGACAAGTATTTAAACGAGTAATCGGGGCACCATAGGCCTCGGTCATCGCATTGAAGCCATCGTCTAGCGGTTTCGTCGCCTCAGTCCACGCTGCAATAGCTGCATCCCATCCAAGAACCTTTGTCACTTCCGGGCCAAGGCGTCGGGACAAGGCCGCGGCTACAGCGTGATGACGAACCTTTGATGCTTGCAGTAGAAATGCCGCCGGCTTATAGCTGAAATGAAGCATATGACTGTGCTGTTCGTCATCGTGCGTGTAATACAGCCCATTGAGGTGGTTCTTTTCCACATGGACATCGTCAGTAGCGAGCTTGGCAGATTTCGAGTGCCACGCCGATGCGCTAATGTTTGCTTTTTTGACTGGTGCGCTTCCATCATGCAGGTCAAACGTAATGTTTTCTGCCCAGTTCAAACAAATCACTTCAGTCCTGTCACCTTCCAATTCATAGAGTTGTCGCCTATAGCGCATGTAGGTTTCATGTCTGGGCTTATCGTTTAATTGGATGTGCAATAGAAGGAGATGCTCGTAGTTATCGTCTATGTCCTTTTTGCTGAATGCTAAGGCGTCTGAGCAAATGAGCGTAATTAGTCGAACTTCATTTCCGTGTTCGAAAAGGTATACGGCATTTCCTAACGCCATGCGAGTTGCTTCTATGTTCTGCGGGTCACCAGACGGGGCTGTCTTGAACTGGACGACCATGACGACTTTTGGGGCGTTCGTATCGATCGTTTCAGTTCGAAAAATGTAAACCATTGGGTTTAGGTAGCGGGTGGTAGCTCCTTGTGGTCGAACTATTTGCTCGTGGATCACTTCCGCCCATTTTGAGAATCGAGTCTGAAGACCATGAAGTTCCGCAATTGGCAAACTTTCACAACCCAATACCCAGAGCTGGCCCGTGCTCGGGGTAGTACCGTTAGAAAGAAGCTCTTCTATTGCGATCCATGGGAAGCTGTATTCGGGCGTGACCAGTAATTCAACTGAACGTGCACTAGCTTCTTGCGCAATTGCAGTGAACAATTTTTGTGCGTTCATGCGATCTGCATTGCGAATGAAATCGTCACGCACCTGAATAGTGGCTTCTGGTTGTACCAGTAGCGCTGTATAAGGCGTCATTGTTGGTTGAAGTATCGCGAGAGTTGGATACTTAAGATTATTTTCAAACAGCAGATTGCTTATCGGTTCAATTTTCATTTTTCTGACAATCTTTCATTTAACGTACGCCCAAACCCACCAATCCCCCACACCCCCCATCACCAACCTCTGCGTAGCCCTCGTCGCCGCCATATAAAACACCCGCGCCGCTTCCTTCTCGTCCTCGCCCGGCGCAGGCATGTGCCCCACGCCGGGTAGCGCCACCACAGGGAATTCCAGGCCTTTGCTGACCTTCATGGTCATGACCTGGATGGCGTCTGCGCCGAGGTTGTAGTCGCCGCTGCGTTTGCGCACGCGGTGCGGCAGCTTGCGTTGGGCCAGGGCGCTGGCGCACAGGTCCATGGTGGCCCAGTCGAGGTACGGCATCACCATGTCGCCCCAGACGAATCCCTTTTTCTGGGCGCTGGCCAAGTGGTCGGCGATGGCAAATGCTTCGTCGCGCTGGGTGGGCAGTTTGTTGAGGATGGGGGCTTGCCCGTCGCGTCCGCAGCTGACGGGTTGCTTTAGGCCAACCCGCACGGTGTGCCACAGCGAATAGTCACTGAGCCTTTGCCCCAACCGCTCAGCCAGCCAGCGCTTGCCCGTGGTATCGAATGAAGTGGTTCCTGTCGTGGGAATAAGAGTCGCCATGTCGCCGCCACCGCCCTGTCTTGTTGTTCAGTTTTTCTTAACACTGGGTAGCAGGCGATCATGCGGCCAAAGTGGCTTCTGTCGTCGAGTTGTGTGCGGATTTATTGAAAGGAATGTTCACGTTGCCTATCTCAGAAGCCGCATCACCATCCGCTTTACAAGGCAGGGCTGAGTAACGTGGCAAAACATGGTTGCCGTGTGCGTGACAGCCGTCTGAGCGCCGGCAAAACCGGTAGGAGCAGTTGCAATACCCATATGCTGCATAAACCATAGCAATAAACCCAGCATCAGCCTGAACAAGCACCCTATTTCAGAGATTTTTTCGCGTCATTTTGCAACAAGTGATCCAGCGGCAGCGCGCCGCTGGCTTTCACCTCGCCGAGCGAAAAGCTGGTGTGCAGGTCTTTCACATTCGGCAGGTTGATCAGCACGTCTCTAGCGAACTGGCTGAAGCTGTTCAGGTCGCGGCTGACCACCTGCAATTCAAACGTGCCGGTGCCGCTGATGTAGTGGCAACTCACCACTTCCGGAATCTTGCGAATCGCTTCTTCCAGCGACTGCAGCACGTCACCGCTGTTGCGCGCCGCGTCCAGCCGCACAAAGGCCAGCACGCCCAGGCCGATCTTGTTCCGGTTGATCTCGGCGCGGTAGCCGGTGATGAAGCCGGCGTCTTCAAGCGCCCGCACGCGCCGCCAGCAGGGCGCGGCTGACAGGCCCACGCGCGACGCCAGTTCTGTGTTGGTCAGGCGGGCCTCGCGCTGCAACTCGTTCAGGATGGCGATGTCAAACTTGTCCAATGTTTCCATTTTTCGTATTTTGCAGCAAGAATCTTTCGCGAGACTCGCCAAATCAGGCAAAAAAAGCAAAGACATATCACAAGGCGGGACATACACTTTTGCCTAAAGGCAAAGCGCTGGCCTGACCGGGCTTGATGCTGGCAAAACCATCTGCCCACAAGGCAGGTCACGACAACCCTTCGGAGACAAACACCATGAATGCACCGCTGCCCGAGCACATCCGCAAAGCGCTGGAAACCGTCACGCTCGACGACAAATATTCGATTGGCCATGGCCGCGCCTTCATGAGCGGCGTGCAGGCGCTGGTCCGCCTGCCGATGCTGCAGCGCACGCGTGACGCCATCGACGGTTTGAATACCGGTGGCTTCATCAGCGGCTACCGGGGTTCGCCGCTGGGCGGCTACGACCAGGCGCTGTGGGCGGCCAAAAAGCATCTGGCGGCGCAAAACATCGTCTTCCAGCCCGGCGTGAACGAAGAACTTGGCGCCACCGCCGTCTGGGGCACGCAGCAGCTCGACCTGTACCCGCAAAGCAAAAAGTTCGACGGCGTGTTCGGCATCTGGTACGGCAAGGGGCCGGGCGTGGACCGCTGCTCGGACGTGTTCAAGCATGCCAACATGGCCGGCACGGCGAAGCATGGTGGCGTCATCGCGATTGCCGGTGACGACCATATTTCCAAAAGCTCGACCGCGCCGCACCAGAGCGACCACATCTTCAAGGCCTGCGGCCTGCCGGTGTTCTTTCCATCGAGCGTGCAGGAAATCCTCGACATGGGGCTGCATGCGTTTGCCATGAGCCGCTTTTCGGGCGTCTGGTCGGGCATGAAGACGATCCAGGAAGTCGTGGAATCGTCGAGTTCGGTGTCGGTGGACCCGGACCGCGTGAAGATCATCATTCCCGAGGACTTCCAGATGCCGCCGGGCGGCCTGCACATTCGCTGGCCCGACGCGCCGCTGGAGCAGGAAGCGCGGCTGATGGATTACAAATGGTATGCCGCGCTGGCCTATGTGCGCGCCAACAAGCTCAACTACAACGTCATTTCCGGGCCGAACGACCGCTTCGGCCTGATTGCCAGTGGCAAGGCCTTCAACGACACGCGCCAGGCGCTGAGCGACCTGGGCCTGGACGAAGACACCTGCCACCAGCTGGGCATCCGGCTGCACAAGGTCAACGTGGTCTGGCCGCTGGAGGCCACCATCACCCGCGACTTTGCGCAGGGGCTGCAGGAAATTTTGGTGGTTGAGGAAAAGCGCCAAGTCATCGAGTACCAGATCAAGGAAGAACTCTACAACTGGCGCGCCGATGTTCGGCCCAATGTGCTCGGCAAGTTCGACGAACCCGAAGGCGACCAGTCGGGCGGCGAATGGGGTCGCGCCAACCCGAGCGACAACTGGCTGTTGCGCGCCAAGGCCGACCTGACGCCGGCGATCATTGCCAAGGCGATTGCCAAACGCCTGAAGAAGCTGGGCGTGTCCGCCGACATCGTGGCCCGCATGGATTCAAGGCTGGCGGTGATTGACGCCCGCGAACGCGCACTCATTGAAACCAAGCTGGACACCGGCGAACGCGCGCCGTGGTTTTGCAGCGGCTGCCCGCACAACACCAGCACGCGCGTGCCCGAAGGTTCGCGCGCCGTGGCCGGCATTGGCTGCCACTACATGGCGACCTGGATGGACCGCAGCACCTCGACCTTCACGCAGATGGGCGGCGAGGGCGTGAGCTGGATTGGCCAGGCGCCTTTCACCACCGACGCGCATGTGTTTGCCAACCTGGGCGACGGCACCTACTTTCACAGCGGCCTGCTGGCGATTCGCCAGAGCATTGCCGCTGGCGTCAACATCACCTACAAGATTCTGTACAACGACGCGGTCGCCATGACGGGCGGCCAGCAGGTCGGCGAGCGCCCTGAAGGCCATTCGGTGGCGCAAATTGCGCACAGCCTGCGCGCCGAGGGCGTGGTCAAGCTGATCGTGGTCACCGACGAGCCCGAGAAATACCACGGCCGCACGCACACCCAGGACACCAGCGCTGCGCGCGCCAGCCACACCGAGCTGCTTAACGACTTGCCGCCGGGCGTTGAGGTGTTTCACCGCGATGAACTTGACAAGCTCCAGCGCGAGTTCCGCGAGCTCAAGGGCTGCACGGCCATCATTTACGACCAGACCTGCGCCACGGAAAAACGCCGCCGCCGCAAGCGCGGCACGCTGGTGGATCCGGCCAAGCGTGTCGTCATCAACGAACTGGTGTGCGAAGGCTGCGGCGACTGCTCGGTGCAGTCCAACTGCCTGTCGGTCGAGCCGCTGGAAACCGAATTCGGCCGCAAGCGCCGCATCAACCAGAACACCTGCAACAAGGACTACTCCTGCGTCAAGGGTTTTTGCCCGAGCTTCGTGACCGTTGAAGGCGGGCAACTTAAAAAGCCCAAGAAAGAAAAGAAAGGCGACCTGTCCAGCTTGAGCCCGATTCCCGAGCCGGTGTTGCCGGTGGCCGAGAAGGCCTGGGGCATCGTGGTGGGCGGCGTTGGCGGCACCGGCGTCATCACCATCGGCCAGTTGCTGGGCATGGCCGCGCACCTGGAAGGCAAGGGCGTGGTGACGCAGGACGCGGGCGGCCTGGCGCAAAAGGGCGGCGCGACCTGGAGCCATATCCAGATTGCCAACCGGCCGGAGTCGATCTACACCACCAAGGTCGATACCGCCAAGGCCGACCTGGTGATCGGCTGCGACCCGATCGTCACCGCCAGCCCGTACACGCTGGCCACCATGCAGCCGGGCCGCACGTTTGTCGCCATGAACTCGCACGGCGCGCCGACGGCAGCGTTTGTGACCAATCCCGGCTGGCAATTTCCGGGCGGCAACTGCGAAAGCGCGGTGCAGGCGGCGGTGGGCGCAGAAGGCCTGGCCAGTTTCGATGCCGAACAGGTCGCGGTGCAGCTGATTGGCGACTCGATCTACACCAATCCGCTGATCTTGGGCTTTGCCTGGCAAAAAGGCCGGGTGCCGCTGTCGCATGCGGCGCTGATGCGGGCCATCGAGCTCAACGCGGTGCAGGTGGACAACAACAAGGCGGCGTTTGAATGGGGCCGTCGCTGCGCGCATGACCTGGCGTCTGTGCAGGCGATGTTCAAGGCGGCGCAAGTGATTGAATTCGTCAAAAAGCCATCGCAGACCGAAATGCTGACCAAGCGGGTGGCTTTCCTGACGGCTTACCAGAATGCGGCGTATGCACAGACCTACCAGGCCTTCGTAGAAAAAGTGCGCGCAATAGAGGCGCCACTGGGCAAAACCACGCTGACCGAGGCAGTGACGCGTTACCTCTTCAAGCTCATGGCCTATAAGGACGAGTACGAGGTGGCGCGGCTGCACACGGACAGCGGTTTCCTGAACAAGGTCAACGCCATGTTCGAAGGCGACTTCAAGCTCAACTACCATCTGGCGCCACCGCTGTTGGCGAAGCAAAACGACAAGGGCGAACTGCAAAAGCAGCAATTCGGCCCCTGGATGCTGACCGGTTTCAAGCTGCTGGCCAAGCTCAAGGGTGTGCGCGGCACACCGTTCGATGTGTTTGGCCGCAGTGAAGAGCGCAAGGAAGAACGTGCGCTGATTGCCGAGTACCGGGCAAGCGTTGAAGAAATACTGGCCAGCCTGAGCCTGGAAAACCATGCGACGGCGGTGGAAATCGCCCGGATACCTGAACTGATCAAGGGCTATGGCCATGTCAAGGCCCGCCATCTGGCTGCTGCCCGGCCGCAATGGGAAGCGCTCATGCAGGCGTTTCGCCAGCCCGAGCGGGTTCGGGAAGCCGTGGCGGCCTGACTTGGCGCGGCGGGTTGCTGCCTTGGGCGCGTTGCGTTTTTAAGGCAATGTGTTTCAGGCAGCAACCCGCCAGGGACTGGGCAAAATAGCCGCACACGCCGGAGTTGAATTCAGCCCTTGCGCCACGCCGCATACAATCCACCCGTTCATGCTCCGGCCCTTCTGGCCTGGGCGATTGTCAGTGTTCCTTTAAAAATGTGGAGTCAGCCGTGTTTATTTCTTCAGCTTTTGCCCAGACTGCCCCTGCTGCTGCAGCCGGTGGCAGCGACATGATGTCCACCCTGACGGGCATGCTGCCGCTGGTGCTGATGTTCGTGGTGCTGTATTTCGTGATGATCCGCCCACAGATGCGCAAGCAAAAAGAACACCGCACCATGATTGAGGCCCTGGCCAAAGGCGACGAAGTCGCGACGGCTGGTGGGCTGCTGGGCCGGGTCACCCGCTTGGGCGAAGGCTATCTCACGCTGGAAATTGCTTCCGGCATCGAGGTGCAGTTGCAGCGCAGCGCCATCGTCCAGGTATTGCCCAAGGGCGCCATCAGCAGCGCCAAATAAGGCAATACTGCAGCAGGCAGGACGGTACAGCCAGCAACACTGGACCGTCCAGTGAGCCTTTTGTTTTCCGTTCACCAGGAACAGTCTTCTCATGAATCGTTATCCGGCCTGGAAGTACGCCATCATGGCGGTGGTGTTGCTGATTGCAGCGCTTTATACACTGCCCAATTTTTTCGGCGAATCCCCTGCGGTGCAGGTTTCCAGCAGCAAGTCTTCCTTCAAGGTGGACACGGCTGTATTGGCCAGGGTTGAGCAGGCGCTGAAGGATGCCAGCATCACAGCCGACGCCATCACATTGGAAGCCGGTTCCATCAAGGCCCGCTTCAGCAGCACCGACACCCAGCTCAAGGCCAAAGACGCAATCCAGAAAGCACTGGCGCCTGATCCTGAAAACTCACCCTATGTGGTCGCACTGAACCTGCTGTCGCGCTCGCCAGCGTGGCTGACCTCGCTCAATGCCAATCCGATGTATCTTGGACTGGATTTGCGCGGTGGTGTGCATTTCATGCTGCAGGTGGACATGCAGGCGGCACTGACCAAGCGCGCTGAATCGCTGGCCGGCGACATTCGCCTGTCGCTGCGCGAAAAGAACATCCGGCACAGCGGTATCGCCCGCAATGGCCAATCCATCGAAATTCGCTTTCGCGACACCGCTGCCCTGCAATCGGCTAAAAACCTGATTCAGGACCAGATTCCCGATCTGCAGATGGCCGAAGCGCCCGATGGCACCGACTACAAGCTGACCGCCTCCATCAAAACTGACGCCGCACGCCGCATCCAGGACCAGGCGCTCAAGCAGAACATGGTGACGCTGCACAACCGGATCAATGAACTCGGCGTGGCCGAGCCGGTGATCCAGCAGCAGGGCATCGACCGCATCGTGGTGCAGTTGCCAGGTGTGCAGGACACGGCCAAGGCCAAGGACATCCTGGGCCGTACCGCCACGCTGGAGATGCGCCTGGTCGAAGACAGTGCGGAAGCCCGCGCCGCTGAAAACAACAACGGCCCGGTGCCGTTTGGCGCCGAGCGCTTTTTTGAGCGCAACGGCCAGGCGGTGATCGTCAAGAAGCAGGTCATCCTGACCGGCGAAAACCTGACCGATGCCCAGCCAGGCTTTGACTCGCAGAACCAGCAACCCAAGGTTGACCTGACGGTCGATGCCAAGGGCGGCCGCATCATGCGCGACACCAGCCGCGAGAACCTCAAGAAGCGCATGGCGATCCTGCTGTTTGAAAAAGGCAAGGGTGAAGTGCTGACCGCCCCGGTCATCCAGGGTGAGCTGGGCAACCGCTTCCAGATTTCAGGCTCCATGAGCGTGGCTGAAGCCAGCGACCTGGCGCTGCTGTTGCGCGCCGGCTCACTGGCTGCGCCCATGGACATCATTGAAGAACGCACGATTGGCCCGACGCTGGGCGCTGAAAATATCGCCAAGGGCTTTCAAAGCGTGTCCTGGGGCTTTGCCGTGATCGTGGCATTCATGGCGACCTATTACATGCTGTTCGGCCTGTTCTCGGGCATTGCGCTGGCGGTCAACCTGCTGCTGCTGGTGGCGGTGCTGTCGATGCTGCAGGCTACCCTGACCCTGCCGGGCATGGCGGCCATGGCGCTGGCGCTGGGCATGGCGATTGATTCGAACGTGCTGATCAATGAGCGCATCCGCGAGGAACTGCGCGGCGGTGCCTCGCCACAGGCCGCCATTCATTCAGGTTACGAACGGGCCTGGGCGACGATTCTGGACTCGAACATCTCGACCCTGATCGCCGGCCTGGCCTTGCTTGCCTTTGGCTCGGGACCGGTGCGCGGCTTTGCCGTGGTGCATTGCATCGGTATCCTGACCAGCATGTTCTCCGCCGTATTCTTCTCGCGCGGCCTGGTCAACCTTTGGTACGGTCGGCAAAAAAAGCTCAAGGCGGTGTCGATCGGTACGATCTGGCGCCCTGCGTCGGACGGCGCGCTTGCCAAGTCATGACCACCTCCTTTTCCTGAGCCCCTGAGCCGCTTCCCAAGGACCCCAGATGGAATTTTTCAAAATCCGGCGCGACATTCCGTTCATGCGGTATGCGCTGGCCTTCAACGCCGTCAGCTTTGCCACTTTTGCGCTGGCTGTATTTTTCCTGTTCTCGCGCGGGTTGCACCTGTCAGTCGAGTTCACCGGCGGCACCTTGATGGAGGTGAACTACACGCAGGCCGCCGATGTGGGCAAGATCCGCGATACGGTGTCCAAACTGGGCCTGAACGATGTGCAGGTGCAGAGTTTTGGTACATCACGCGACGTGATGATCCGTTTGCCGGCGCAAAAAGGCGTCAGCACGGCGCAACAGAGTGATACGGTGATCACCGCACTGAAGGCCGTCAGCCCTGACGCAACACTGCGACGCACGGAGTTTGTGGGTCCGCAGGTTGGGGAAGAGCTTGCGCAGGACGGTCTCAAGGCGCTGGCCATGGTGGTGTTCGGCATCATGGTTTACCTGGCGTTCCGGTTTGAGTGGAAGTATGCCGTCGCCGCCATCATCGCCAATTTGCATGATGTGATCATCATTCTCGGATTTTTTGCCTTTTTCCAATGGGAATTCTCATTGGCCGTGCTGGCCGCCGTTCTGGCTGTGCTGGGTTATTCGGTGAACGAATCGGTGGTGATTTTTGACCGCATCCGCGAAAACTTTCGTCGCTACCGCAAGATGAACACCGAGGAGATCATCAACAACGCCATCACCTCCACGATCAGCCGAACCATCATCACCCACGGCTCGACGCAGATCATGGTGCTGTCCATGCTGCTGTTTGGTGGCCCGACGCTGTTTTATTTCGCCCTGGCGCTGACGATCGGTATTTTGTTCGGCATTTACTCCTCGGTGTTCGTGGCTGCGGCCATTGCCATGTGGCTGGGCATCAAGCGCGAAGACCTGATCAAGGGACCGTCGAAAAAAGACGAAGACCCGAATGATCCCAATTCGGGCGCAATGGTCTAGTCCGATTCGACAACGCGTCACAACCAGCCGTGCCGTCCTCGAATCCGCCGCAAAGTTTTCTTGCCGGACAGGCGCGCACCTTGTTCGCCGAGCGTGTGGTGCAGATGCTTCCCGGGCTCGCCAAGACGATTGGCGACTTGCTGTCCGAACTGGCGCTTCGGCCAGGCAATGCACGGGAAATGCAAGACCTGCAAGACGCCTTTCGTCTCTATCAGAACAACAGCCATGCATGGATTAAAGGCGTCGTTGGCGCCGTGCGCAAGCCATACTCCCCGTCTTCCAAGACAACAGCGTCAGCTCTGCTGGAATCTGGAGAAATGCAACTGGTCGGCAACGAGACTGTCGAACACCGTATTCTTGCCTCGCGTCTGGCCCTGCGGATGCTTGATTTTTCGAGCTGGGAACTCAATGATCTGCGCCTTCGCATACAAAGCCTGGAAGGCCTGTCCGAATTAAACCGGCAGGACCTGTTCCGGCCGGAAGTGGTTGCGCAGCACGTGGTCGAACAATGGACGCTGGCGGGCCTGCCGCAATCGGCATGGCTTCTGGGCCAGGACATCATCCACAAAAACATGGCCGCCTGGATGCTGGAGATCTACCATGCGACCAATGCGTTTTTGATCGAACGCGGTGTCATGGTCGAAATCGACCTGCGGCCCCTGGTCAGGCGAACGCCTTCTGCCGTGAATACTGTCAGGGCCGCCAGTGTTGCGAAAAGTGATGACACTTTGGAAAAAGAGAGTTCCGCCGACATTTTGAACAACCGAAATGCCTTTGTGCCGGGCAGGACGATGCCAACCGAAGGCGCTGATATGGCCGGCCTTGCCACGCCGCTTGCCCGCGTGCGGATGAGGGCACAGGGTGTGCTCGGACACCTCAAGCAATTGCTCGTGCGCCGTGTCGATGGGTTTGATCAGCCTCGCCCGCACCAGGCTTCTCCGCAACTGGCGAACGCCATGGACCGCCTTCAACAGCAGCAGGCTCAAGAAGCGTTTCAGGGCAGTTTCCGACAATCCTTCCAGTCGGGCTTGGGCTTTGCCCGCACGCAGGTAGACCAGGCACTTCAGGAACTGCGCCAGCGGACCAGCATGCTGAAAAAAGCAGCTTCCAGTTCCGCGGAAAAAGCCACGATTGAAATCGTTGCCCTGATGTTCCAGAGCATTCTGGCTGAAGACCGTATCGCGCCCCAGATTCGGGTGTGGTTTGCACGCCTGCAAATGCCGGTTCTTCGGGTAGCGGTTGCCGAGCCGGAGTTTTTCAGTTCGCTGGAACACCCGGCACGCCAGTTGATTGACCGCATGGGATCGTGCGCGCTGGGTTTCGATGTGACCGTCGAGGGTGACCTGCTGGAGCTTGAAATCAAGCGCGTCGTGCAAGTCATCGAACAGTATCCGGAAACAGGACGCCGCGTATTTCAGCTGGTGTATGAAGAATTCGACAAGTTTTTGTCTCGCTTTTTTGCTGAGCAGGGCAGCGTGGCGCGGGCGGTCAGTCTGGCTCAGCAGCTGGAGCAAAAGGAAACGATGACTGTTCAGTACACCATCGAAATGCGCACCATGCTCGATGACATGCCGGTTCGCGAAGAGATACGTGAATTCCTGTTCAGGATCTGGGCTGAGGTCCTGGCAATTGCCGCGATGAAAAATGGCCCGCAGCATGCGCAAACCCTGCTGTTCAAACAGGCTGCAGCCGATCTGGTCTGGTCGGCAAGCGCCAAGCCAGACCGCAGCGAGCGATCGCGTGTGATTGCCGCGCTGCCCAGGCAGTTGCAGCTTCTGCGCCAGGGCATGACCCTGCTCGGACTGGGCCTGGCGGCGCAGAATGTCCAGCTAAAGACCATCAGCGATACCATGGCGGACGCCTTCATGTCGAAGACCGATGCGATTTCGTCTGAAAAGATCGACGCCATGGCCAGACGCCTGACCAACCTCGAAGACTATCTCTCGGAGCATGATGTGGGCGACCTTCCGCTGGACGCCGATAGTCTGGTGACAATGATCGGAATCGATTCGGCCCATATCGAAGTGATTGCCAACGGTGGCAGCCAGCCGACAGACGATATGCTGGCCTGGGCCAGGGAACTGCAGCCGGGCAGTTGGTTCAATCTTGACCACAACGGAAAAATAAGCCATGTGCAGTTCGCCTGGTGTAGCGAGCGCAAACAGTTGCATCTGTTCGCTGCAGCCGATGGCCGCAGCTTTTTGATACAGATGCGCCGGCTGGCAGCCTACCTGCAGGCCAGGCTGCTGGTGCCCAGGGAAGAGGAGGCGCTGACGGTGCGGGCTACGCGCAATGCACTGGCCAAGCTCGACGCCAATCCTGAACGGTTGTTCGAGTAATTTGTGCAATTGTCCGCCGGGCTGTTCAGGCCGCAGTGCAGATCAGTTGCGGCGCTGGTAAGGTGGTCATCCTGTGTAGGCAAGAGCTGCCAGATTCAAGTTCAATGCGCGAGGCGGCCTTCGGTGTCGTCACACAATTCGTCAAGCACCAGCGCGTCCGGCTCCTCGCCGAAGCTCCAGTACACCATGAGAATGATGATCTTCAGGTCATCTAGCGACACAGGATCGCCGGGAGCCGCCATGGCCCGGTCCATCACGATTTCGCGCATGTGAGGCGGCAATATGCCAGAGGTTTCAAGAAAGCAGACAAATCCCAGACTTTGCGCGCCCAGGTGCGTTTGTTCGGCAACAGAGTAGATGCGCAGGCTGTTGCTAGCCTGTGCCTGCATGCGCGCAGGCGAGACACTGCTATCTGATTCTTCGCCGGATGGGCTGTCTGGCGCATCGACTTGCGTGCCCTTTGCAGCAATGTTCAGCCCTTCAAGCCAGACGAGTGCTTCCTGGATTTCCTCGGCTTCAAAACCTGCCGCGATCAGTTTGCGTCCCAGCCTGTCGATTTCCGGGCAGGCTGCGCCTTGCCAATAATTTTCGTAAACGTAGACCAGAACTTCAAACATGCATTCAATATAACGCAGATAAGCTCAGCTCACCGCCATACGCTGAAACAGTCCACCCGGCAGTCGCGCGACCTGTCCGTCGAGTTCAAGTTCGAGCAATCCGGCCTGCAAATGGGCAGTGTCCAGTCCGGTACGGGCCTGCAGCGCATCCAGGCTGACCGCATCGAATCCCAGCGCCGTCAGCAGCGGATTGTGGTGGACACCAGCGGCTTCATCCGCCTCATCTTCTTCGGACAGCGCTTGCGGGGCAGCAGGCGATGCACTGAAAGCGGCAGGGAGAAACCGCAATTCTTCGAGCACATCCTGCGCCACTTCCACCAGCTTGGCGCCCTGCTTGATCAGGGCATGGCAGCCGCGCGACTGCGGCGAATGGATCGAGCCGGGAATGGCAAAGACTTCCTTGCCCTGCTCGGCCGCCAGCCGGGCAGTGATCAGCGAGCCCGATTGCAGCGCCGCCTCGACCACCAGCGTTCCCCGGCTCAGGCCGGAAATGATGCGGTTGCGTCTGGGAAAATTGGCCGTCAGCGGCGGCGTTCCGAGCGGGAATTCGCTGATGATCATGCCCTGCCGGGCAATGCGGTGCGCCAGGTCCAGATGCCGCTTGGGATAGACCCGGTCCAGCCCGGTGCCCACCACGGCAATCGTCTCGCCGCCACCAAGCATCGCACCATCGTGGGCCGCGCCGTCAATACCCAGGGCCAGTCCTGACACCACGCAGATGCCGGCGCTGCCAAACGCTTTGGCAAACTGCCGGGCATTGCCTTCGCCCTGCGGTGTGGGATTTCGGCTGCCGACGATTGCCACGCTGTTTGCTATTTTTTCAGTAGCTGAAGATGCAGTACTGGCAAGCGTACCCAGCATATAAAGCATAAAAGGCGGGTCTTCGATGTTGAGCAGGGCCGGTGGATAGGCCGGGTCGCCCAGCACTGCGATGTACCGGTCGTCTCCGGCTGTGAGCCAGTCGATCGTGGTTTGCTGCTGGGCTGCCAGGCCGGATGGTTCGCTGCGTAGAATGCTCGCCAGCTTTTCGGAGCCGAGTTGTTTCAAGGTGGCGCTGCTTTGCTCGAAGATGGCCTGCACCGAGCCGAAAGCCACCAGCAATTTGCGCGCCGTGGTGTTGCCCACGCCAGGTGTGAGCGCCAGCCGCAGCCAGGCCCTGAGTTCTTCGGGATCCATGGTTGTCATCTTTCAGCGCAGAGCCTGTCAGGCCGGCGCCCTGGCGCGCATGGGAAGTGCCATGGGCGCGCCGGGGACCGGTTGCAAGCCGTTCAATCGGGGTTGGTGAAACGGTCGCCGACCTTGATGCCGTCCGTCGCCTGCAGGATCAGCGCATACGACAGCCGGTCGAAGGTGCGAAACACCATCAGCAAGCCGCTGCGCTCGTTGGGCAGCTTGATGTCCGGCCGGGCGCTGTCGGTTTTGTCCGGCAGACGCTCGCCGTCTTTCAGGACGGCCATCACATGGCCGCGCTCCAGACCGTCGAGGCTTCCCCGGTTGATCACCACGATCTGGTTTTCCGAAGCCCAGGCTACGGCGTTGCCATAGACCGAGACGATCTGCCCCGCCATGGGCGAAGAAGGGGCGCGCGGCACATAGCTGCGCAACTCGCGGGGCGGTTCGGCAATCAGGCGGTCGCCAACCCGCATTTCTTCCTTGGCGGCCACGATGTCGATGGTGGCCGGCACCCGTTCGGTCTGTAATTTGCCGTCCTTGTCCGGATTCTGGACACTGGATTCGCCGCGTATCAATTCAGCCTTGCCAACATAGTGCGCTTCATAACCAAGGATTTCCTGGGTCGTCGGGTCTTTCAGCGGCGTGGCGTTGCGAAAGACCCGGTAATCCAGCGGCTCGCCCTTGCCGTCGCTCAGCGATTGGCCTGAACTATCGCCGCCCACATAACTTCCCAGCGCGTAGGCACGGTCGCCACGGCTGAGCAATACCCGGCCTTCCTGGGTGGCGACGATGCGCGGTGCCCGGGAAAAGCTCAGCTCATCGACAATCAGGGGTTCGGCCAGGAAGGGCTCGATGGCTTGGGGCGCCAGCGTGGGAATCGAGGCATCGGCCAGCGACTCGTAACGTGTACGCGGCGACACCCGGACGGTACCCATCGGTGCGCCATCACTGACCGCCCGACGGGTGCGCAGGGTTGCCCGGCCATCGCGCTTGTCCAGGTACAGCTGCTGGCCTGGATAAATGCGGTGCGGATTGCGGATGTCTTCCAGGTTCATGCCCCAGAGTTCGGGCCAGCGCCATGGACTTTTGAGGAAAAGGCCCGATATGGCCCACAAGGTGTCACCTGACTTGATGGTGTAGCTGTCAGGCGCATTCGGCCTCAGGTCAGTCAGGGGAATGCCGGTCCGGGCCACCTGTGCGGCTGTGGCCTGCTGGGATGGCGTGATGGGAAAGTTCTGGGCCTGCAGACTGGCCGACAGGCACAGCAGGACAGCAGCGACCCCTGAAATAGGGCGGAAACGACCAAAAGTTGTATGCATCTTGAAGCTTGTTAGGACGGGATATTTATACTTTTAGATACAATTTTACGCATATTGCAATGCTTGTATCTGCATAATTTTCCAGCGATTCTGTACCCAAGCCCTTGATTAAGCAATGATTAGACGATTCTGAGACGATTGCACCCTTTGAAAAATAGGAAAAATAGGAAAAGTGGCGAAAATAGCGACTTCTCCCCATTCCTGCCATGACCCAACTCACCATTCTTCGTTATCCCGATCCGCGCCTGCATACCGTGGCCAAGCCGGTGGTCGCCATCGACGCCCGTGTGCGCCAGCTGGCTGACGCCATGTTCCAGACCATGTACGACGCCGAGGGCATCGGCCTGGCTGCCACGCAGGTCGATGTGCATGAACGGCTGCTGGTCATCGACGTGAGCGAAACCCGCGACCAGCCGCTGGTGCTGATCAACCCCGAAATCGTCTGGGCCAGCCCGGAAACGCGCATCGGCGACGAAGGCTGCCTGTCGGTGCCCGGCATCTACGACGGCGTCGAACGTTCGCTGGCGGTGAAGGTCGAGGCACTGGACCTGGATGGCCAGCGCCAGGTGCATGAGGCCGATGGCATGCTGGCGGTCTGCATCCAGCATGAAATGGACCACCTGATGGGCAAGGTATTTGTCGAATACCTGTCGCCCCTCAAGCGCAACCGCATCAAGACCAAGCTGGTCAAACAGAAAAAAGACGAGGAACGCGACGCGGTGCGCTGACTTGGCGAGGAGGGGGTTGCCGCTTCGACATGCTTGAGACGCCGTCGACTCTTTAGAATCACGCCCCATGCGCGTTATTTTTGCCGGTACCCCTGACTTTGCCCGAGTGGCGCTTGCGCAATTGCACAGCGCCGGTTTTGAAATCCCATTGGTGCTCTCCCAGCCCGACCGACCTGCCGGCCGCGGGCTGAAGCTGCAGGCTTCCGCCGTCAAGCTGTGGGCCCAAAGCCATCAGATTCCCGTTGTCCAGCCCAGAAGTCTCCGGCTGGACGGCAAATACCCTGAAGACGCCATTGCCGCGCGCGACGCGATGCACGCGGCGCAAGCCGATGCCATGGTGGTCGCCGCCTACGGATTGATCCTGCCGCAGTGGGTGCTCGATTTGCCCCGGCTGGGTTGTTTCAACATTCATGCTTCCTTGCTGCCGCGCTGGCGCGGCGCGGCGCCCATCCACCGCGCGATCCAGGCCGGTGACAGGGAAACCGGCATCACCCTGATGCAGATGGACGCGGGGCTCGACACCGGCGACATGCTGGGGGTGGCAAAGCTTGCCATTCAAGCCACAGACACCACCGGCTCGCTGCATGACCGGCTGGCCGCGCTGGGCGGGCAACTGGTCGTGCAAACGCTTAATTTGGCGGGAAACGGCCAGCTGCATCCGGTGCAGCAACCCACCGAAGGCGTGAGCTATGCCCACAAAATTGAAAAAGCCGAAGCGGCGGTCGACTGGACGCAGCCGGTGGCCGTGGTGGACCGGCACATTCGCGCCATGACGCCTTTCCCCGGTGCCAGCACGCAGCTGGGGCCAGATACCTTGAAACTGTGGAAATGCGAAATTGATAGCTGCTCACGCCCTCCGGATATGCGTGAAGGCCAGATTTTGTCTGCAAATGCCGAGGGTGTGCGGGTGGTTTGCCGTGACGGCGTGCTGGTGCTCACCGAGTTGCAGCGCGCTGGCGGCAAGCGACTGGGGAGTGCCGATTTTTTGCGCGGCTTTGCGCTGGCGCCCGGCATGCTGTTCGGAAAGTGACCATCGGTGTTCCTGCGCGCTGCCTACTACCGTCACGCTGAATTCCGCCAGGGCGCACACGACATGTTCGCCGTGGCGCCGGGTTTTGCCGCCTGGGGAATGATGACCGGCGTGGCCATGGTCAAGTCGGGCATGAGCATTTTTGAGGCGATCCTGATGACGGTGCTGGTGTACGCTGGCAGCGCGCAACTGGCCGCGATTCCGCTGCTCGTCGCGGGTGCGCCGGCCTGGGTGATTTTGGCCACGGCCTTTTGCGTCAACCTGCGCTTTGTGGTGTTCAGCGCGCACCTGCGGGCTTATTTGATGCACCTGCCCCGCTGGCAGCGCATGCTGACCGGTTTTTTGACGACCGATCTGAGCTATGTGCTGTTCGTGCGCCGCTTTCCCATTCCCAGCGACGAGCCCGGCCAGCGCCTGGCGCAGCAAGCTTACCTGGCGGGCAATTGCGGGCTGTGCTGGGGCAACTGGGTTGGCAGCAGCCTGGTCGGCATTGCGCTGGCCAATTTCATACCGAGCGCCTGGGGGTTGGGTTTTGCCGGCATTCTAGCGCTGCTCGGGATCTCTTTTTCGCTGGTGACGACCCGGCTGCGCATCATCGCGGCGCTGGTGGCGGGCGTGGCGGCCGTGGCGGCGTTTGCGCTGCCGCTCAAGCTGAACATCCTGGTGGCCATTGCGGCGGCGGTGGTCATTTGCCTGATGCTGGAGCGCGCCGGCCTGGGCATGGCTGCTCGTATGCCCGCTGCCGTTCCTCAGGACAAGCCATGAACGATACCGATTTCTGGACCCTCGCCACCATTGTCGGCATGGCAGGGGTGACCGTGCTCACGCGCTGCTTTTTCTTCTTGTCGGACAAGCCCTGGACCTTGCCGGACCTGGCCCGTCGCGGTCTGGACTATGCGCCAATTGCCGCGCTGGCGTCGGTGATCGTCCCCGAGATCGTCATGACGCAGGGCCAGCTCATCACGACCTGGCAGGATGCCCGGCTGTTTGGCACGGCGGCCGGCGTGGCCTGGTTTTTCTGGCGCCGGGGCGTGCTGGGCACCATCGTCAGCGGCATGGTGGTGTATTTGCTGCTGCACCTTGGCTTTGGCTGGTGAATCTGGCCCCCACGCTCCGCCGCTGCGCGGGTCGCTGCCCCCCGAGGGGGCCGCTGCGCCTGCAGCCCGGCAAAGCCGGTTCTGCGGCCCCTGCTGGTGAATATGGCTCCTACGCTCCGCCGCTGCGCGGGTCGCTGCCCCTGCAGCCCGGCAAAGCCGGTTCTGCGGCCCCTGCTGGTGAATCTGGCCTCCACGCTCCACCGCTGCGCGGGTCGCTGCCCTCCAGGGGCCGCTGGGCCTGCGGCGCAGTGAAGCAGGTAGCTCGGTTCCTGCTGAGTTGGATAGAGGGCCTTTGCTGTCGCTCACTGGGGGGGCCGGCCCCCTACAATTCTTCCAGCCAGCCGCCTGCAGGCGGTTTTTTCGAACCTTTCGTACTTTGCGAGTCGCCATGAATTTCATCCGTTTTTCCGATTTGTGCGCCAGCGGCCAGGTGGCGGGCAAGCGTGTGTTCATCCGCGCTGATTTGAATGTGCCGCAGGATGCCAGTGGCGCCATCACCGAGGACACGCGCATCCGCGCATCAAGGCCGTGCCTGCAGATGGCGCTGGATGCCGGCGCGGCGGTGCTGGTCACCTCCCACCTGGGCCGCCCCACGGAAGGCGAATTCAAGCCGGCGGATTCGCTGGCGCCGGTTGCGCAGCGCCTGGGTGAGTTGATGCAGCGCGAGATTCCCGTGGTGTCGAACTGGGTCGATGGCGTGGACGCGAAACCCGGCCAGCTGGTGATGCTGGAAAACTGCCGGCTGAACCCGGGCGAGAAGAAAAACGACGAAGCGCTGGCGCGCAAGATGGCCGCGCTGTGCGACATCTTCGTGCATGACGCCTTTGGCACCGCGCACCGCGCCGAAGCCTCGACTTACGGCATCGCGCAATACGCGCCCATCGCCTGCGCCGGTCCGTTGCTGGCCGCCGAGATGGACGCCATCACGGCAGCTTTCGCCCATCCGAAGCGGCCGCTGGTTGCCATCGTCGCCGGCAGCAAGGTCTCGACCAAGCTGACCATCCTCAAGGCGCTGGCCGAGAACGTCGACCAGTTGATCGTCGGCGGCGGCATTGCCAACACCTTCATGCTGGCGCAGGGCCTGAACATCGGCAAAAGCCTGGCCGAACCCGACCTGCTGGCCGAGGCCCGCGCCGTGATCGAGGCGATGAAGGCGCGCGGCGCCGAGGTGCCGATTCCGACCGACGTGGTTTGCGCCAAGACCTTTGCCGCCGATGCTGTCGCCACCATCAAGCAGGCAAGCGAAGTGGAGGACGACGACCTGATCCTGGACATTGGCCCCGAGACCACCGCCCGGCTGGCTGCGCAGCTCAAGCGCGCTGGCACGATTGTCTGGAACGGCCCGGTCGGCGTGTTTGAATTCGAGGCCTTTTCCAAGGGCACCGAAGGCATTGCCCGGGCGATTGCCGAGTCCAGCGCCTTCAGCATTGCCGGTGGCGGCGACACGCTCGCGGCCATTGCCAAGTACGGCATCGAAAAAGACGTGGGCTATATCTCGACCGGCGGCGGCGCTTTCCTCGAAGTGCTCGAAGGCAAGACGCTACCGGCTTTCGAGATTTTGCAGAAGCGGGCCGGCGACGCGCACTGAAGACTCTGTTTTTGATAGCTGCTGGCGCTTGCCCAGTATGCGCAAACGGCATTTTTTGCTTGAAAGCAGGAGTTCAAGCCACATTTCTGGCGTGCCGGGCGTGGGGTTGGCGCTGCAGCCTGCGCACAGCCCTGGATTGCGGGTTTTTTGGTACCCGTTTGGTAACCGATTTCGTGTGAGAATCGGAAACTAAATTACAAGGAGACATCCCTTATGACGCGTCGCGCCACCAAAATCGTTGCCACTCTCGGCCCTGCTTCCAGTGATCCGGTTCTGCTGGAAAAAATGATATGTGCCGGGGTCAATGTGGTACGGCTGAACTTCAGCCACGGCAAGGCACAGGACCACATCAACCTGGCCGCTCTGGTGCGCGAAGTCGCCCAGCGCACCGGCCGCGAAGTCGCCATCATGGCCGACCTGCAAGGCCCGAAAATCCGCGTTGGCAAGTTCGCCGACGGCAAGGTCATGCTGGTGTCGGGCGAGAAATTCATCCTTGATGCGTCGCGTGTCGAGCCGGGCGACCTCAAAGGCGTTGGCCTGGACTACAAGGAATTGCCGCGCGACGTGAAGGCCGGCGACGTGCTGCTGCTCAACGACGGCCTGATCGTGCTGACCGTCAATGCGGTGCGCGGCGAGGAAGTCCACACCACCGTCAAGCTCGGCGGCGAGTTGTCGAACAACAAGGGCATCAACAAGCAGGGTGGCGGGCTGACCGCGCCCGCGCTGACAGCCAAGGACATGGAAGACATCAAGACGGCGATGAGTTTCCAGGCCGACTACGTGGCCGTGAGCTTTCCGAAAAACGCCACCGACATGGAAATGGCGCGCCAGCTGTGCAACGTGGCCGCTGCACCGTACAAGCACAAGCCTGGCCTGATCGCCAAGATCGAGCGCGCCGAGGCGATTCCGAAGCTTGATGAAATCCTCAAGGTCAGCGACGGCATCATGGTCGCGCGCGGTGACCTGGCGGTCGAAGTCGGCAACGCCGCCGTGCCGGCGCTGCAAAAACGCATGATCAAGATGGCGCGCGCAGCCGACAAGGTCGTGATCACCGCCACGCAGATGATGGAAAGCATGATCCTGAATCCGGTGCCCACGCGCGCCGAGGTCAGCGACGTGGCCAATGCGGTGCTTGACGGCACCGATGCGGTGATGCTCAGCGCCGAAACCGCCGCTGGCCGCTTCCCGCTGGAAACCGTCGAGGAAATGGCGAAGATCTGCGAAGAAGCCGAGAAGGCCGAATACAAGGAGCTGAGCGCCGACTTTTCGGGCAAGACCTTTGCGCGTATCGACCAGTCGATTGCCATGGGTGCGCTGTTCACCGCCCACCACCTGGGCGCCAAGGCGATTGTGGCCATGACCGACAGCGGCTCGACCGCGCTGTGGATGAGCCGCCATGACATCCGGGTGCCGATCTACGCGCTGACCCCCCGTCTGGAGACCCAGCGCAAGATGGCGCTTTACCGCAACGTGCGGTCCATCCTGATGGACAGCAGCGCCGACCGCGACACCGCGCTGCAGCAGGCGGAAGGCCACCTGCTGCGCCTGGACATCGTGCAGAGTGGCGATGTGTACGCCATCACCTGCGGCGAGCCGATGGGCGCGCCGGGCGGCACCAACATGCTCAAGGTCTGCCGGGTGGCGTAGGCCCCCACGCTTGTCGCTTCGCGTACTGCGCTGCACCCCGAGGGGGCGCTGCCCCTGTGGCCCGGCAAAGCCGGTTCCACGGCCCCTGCTGGCGCGGCGAGGGTCCACGGCGCCCACGGTCGGTGCTGGTCTGAATCCACCGCCAGGGGCGCTGCGTATAGCCCTAAGCCATGAAAACTATCTTCTCTAAATTGCCCAGACGCTCACTGTTCGCCATGCTGCCGGCGCTCCTCACCGCCTGCTCGGGCGCTGACCTGCTCAACGCCACCGTGTCCACTGACAGCTACCGGCGCACCGAGGGGCTGGCTTACGGCACCGACCCGCGCCAGTTGATCGACGTGTACCAGCCGGCCGCAGGCGCTTCACGTGCCCCGCTGGTGGTGTTTTTCTATGGCGGCAGCTGGTCGTCGGGCGAGCGCGGTGACTACCGGTTTGTCGGCGAGGCGCTGGCCTCGCGCGGGATCGTGGCGATGGTCGCCGACTACCGGCTGAGTCCGGCTGTCCGCTACCCGGCCTTTGTGCAGGACAGCGCCAGCGCCGTTCGCTGGGCGGTTGACCATGCGGCCGAATTTGGTGCTGACGAGCAGCGGATTTTCGTCATGGGCCACAGCGCCGGTGCCTACAACGCCGCCATGGTCGCCCTCGATGCGCGCTGGCTGGCGGCGGTCGGACTGGCGCCTTCCCGGCTGGCAGGCTGGATCGGGCTGGCCGGCCCGTACGATTTCCTGCCGATTGGCGACGCGCAGACCCGGGTGGCCTTCAGCTGGCCGCAGACTCCGGCCGACAGCCAGCCTATCGTCCATGCCTCCCGGGCCTCGCCGCCGGCGCTGCTGCTGGCGCCCACCAAGGACAGCGTGGTGAATCCGCAGCGCAGCACGGTGGCGATGGCGGCGCGGCTTCGGGCCAGCGGCGTTCGGGTCGAGTCCGAACTGTTCGACGACGTCAGCCATGTCACCTTGCTGGCGTCCATGGCGCAGGTCCTCAGAAGCCGGGCACCGGTGCTGGCACGCGTGGCCGGGTTTGTGCAATCCACTGGCTGACCGCCGCATCCACGCCGGCCGCCACCGTCCAGCACAGCCAGGCGGTCCACAAGGTGTGGCTCATGTAGTGGGCGCCGCGAATCTGCTGCGCCAGCCCGAAGACCAATCCCACCAGCATCGCCCCTGCCAGCCAGCGCCGGGCGGTGCCGGGAAGCACATGCCTGAAGGCAAAAAATCCGCCCACGAAGGCAAAGCCCGCCGACGCATGGCCGGCCGGAAAGCAGCCGCCTGTGCCGCCATCGCGAATGCCCCAGGCCCAGTGCGACACATGCGCCGCCACGCCGCCGAATTGCTGCAGGTCCCACGGGCAGCTGGTATGGCTGTACAGTTTGATGGTCGACACGGTCAGCAACGCGGCCAGTGTCGTCAACGCCAGTTGCACCCGGCGCGCCATCGGCAGGCGTTTCAAACTGCCCAGGGGCAGGAACATGCCGACCAGCAGGTACAGCTCCAGCGCCCAGGGCCACAGCCTGAGGTCGTCGTGCAGCAGCTTGCGCCACAGCCAGTGACTTTCCAGCGGAAAACCGCTTGTGGAGCCGAACCAGTGCGCCATGGCCAGGTCAAAACTTGAGTAGTCCCAGATCAGCAGCAGCAGCAGGCTGCCCAGCGTCCAGCGTAGAACGTTTGTGCGATCCGAGGGTACAAAAAACATTGGGTAAGGCATGTGGGCTTCAGGCGTGTCGGGTTACCGCGAAGGTAGCGGCCATGCCTTAAGTCACTCTTAATTCCCAGCCATGCCACTGAAAAATAGGTGACGGGCGCGACAATAGGCGCATGAGAATCCTGGTGGTTGAAGACGACACGGGCATTGCCCTGGGGCTGAAGTCCAGCTTGCAGCAGCGGGGCTATGCGGTCGATGTGTGCGGCACGCTGCGCAGCGCCTGGGCGGCCCTGCGCGGCGAACCGTTCGACCTGGTGCTGCTGGACCTGGGTTTGCCCGATGGCGACGGCAGCCAACTGGTGCAGCGCATCCGGCAGGCGCCTGCCACCGCAGGCAGTTTGCCCGACACCTTGACGCCGGTCCTGATCATGACCGCCCGCGACCAGGTCGCCGACCGCATCCTGGGGCTGAACCTGGGCGCTGACGATTACCTGGTCAAGCCGTTTGACCTGGACGAGCTGGAAGCCCGCATGCGCGCGCTGCTGCGACGGGCCGGGGGGCGTGCCCATCCGCTGCTGGTGCATGGCGAACTGGTGGTCGACCCGGCGGCGCACACTCTGCTGCGCGCTGGCCAGCCGGTGGAACTGACGCCGCGCGAGTTTGCCCTGCTGCTGCTGCTGCTGGAGTCGCGCGGCCGGGTGCTGTCGCGCCAGCAGCTGGAGGCGCGGCTCTACAACTGGCAGGACGCCGTGGGCAGCAATGCGGTCGAAGTCCATGTCCATCACCTGCGCCGCAAGATCGGCGAAAGCGTGATCCAGACACTGCGCGGCGTCGGGTATTTCATCCCCCGGGAAGATCCGCCATGAGGCTGTTTGCAGATCGCCAGGCTTCGCTGACGCTTCGCCTGCTGCTGGGTGTACTGGGTGTGCTGCTGCTGGTGTGGGCCGGATTTTTTGCCGTCGGCCACCGCACGGGTATTCATGAGGCCGATGAACTGACCGACGGCCATCTGGCGGGAACGGCAGCGCTGCTGCTGATGCTGGACCTTCCGCCATTCATGCAAAGTTCCCTGGAATCGGATCGCCAGGCCAACATCAACATGGCCCGGCCGGCGCTGGACAGCCTGAAGTATCACGACTACCAGTTTTCGCTGAGCGTGGTGGTGCGCGACACGGCGGGCCATGTATTGGCACGCTCCGGCGAGGCGCCGGTGCCTGCCTTTGCTGCGCGCGATGGTTTTGCCGACCTGCTGCTGGGCACCCCGTCAACCGCCTGGCGCAGTTTTTCACAATGGGATGCCTCGCACAGCCGGCAAGTGATGGTGCTGGTGAGGGTGGAGGAACGGGAAGCACTGGCCGAGGATGTTGCCGTCCAGCTTGCCGAGCCTGTCCTGTGGCTGCTGCCAGTGGTGGCGCTGGTGTTGGGCGCGGCCATCTTGCGCGGCCTGCGACCGCTGCAGGCGCTCGCACGGGATGTGGAAGCGCTGGAGGTGGACCAGACCACGCGCCTGCAGGCCCGCCATCCCTACCGCGAATTCAATTCGGTGGTGCGCTCGATCAACCGGCTGGTGGGTCAGCAGCAGGCGGCGCTGGAGCGGGAGCGGCAGCTGGCCAGCGAAATTGCCCACGAGCTGCGCACCCCGCTGTCGTCGATAGCCCTGCAGGCCGCATCGCTTCGCGGCGCCTTGCCGGCGCAGGCGCAAACTGCCGCCCTGCAGCAGATCAGCACCGATGCGCTGCGCGCAGGCCATGTCATCAGCCAGCTGCTGGCGCTGGCGCGCACCGGTCAGGCCGGCATGCAGCAGGCGCTGGTGCCGCTGGACCTGGCCACGCTTGCGCGCGAGGTCGTCGCCGGCTATGCGCAGGCAGCCTGGCAAAGCGGCCACCGGCTGAGTGTCCAGGGCGTTGAACACCAGACCGTACAGGCGCATCCGCTGCTGCTGGAACTCGCCTTGCGCAACCTGATCGACAACGCCCTGCAGCACACCGCGCGCGGCACCGCCGTGTGCGTGCAGTGGGGAAATGATGCGGGCCGCGCCTGGCTGCAGGTGTGCGACGACGGCCAGGGCGCTTCCGACGCGTTGGCCGCTGCCCCGGTCTCCTCCGACCGCCTGGGCCTGGGTCATAAAATCGCGGGCCGGGTGATGGACATCCATGGCGGCAACTTCGCGCAACACGCGGCAACAGCACCGTTCAACCGGTGTTATCGCCTGTGTTTCCCAGCGGTTTCATGACCTAACGGACTATTGGCAGACAGTAGAATGAAGGTTAAGGTTGGCCTGCGGCTGCCGTCGACCGTTATGCAGCACCGGCTGCGCCAGCCACCCACATCACCCTTTTCTTCAGCTTTCTAACTTTCAGGGACTCTCAATCATGGCACTTGTTTCGATGCGCGAACTGCTGGACCATGCCGCCGCCAATGGCTACGGCATTCCGGCTTTCAACGTGAACAACCTGGAGCAGGTCCAGGCCGTGATGGCCGCTGCTGACGAGGTCGGCGCGCCGGTCATCCTGCAGGCCAGCGCAGGCGCCCGCAAGTACGCCGGCGAAGCCTTCATCAAGCACCTGATTCTGGCGGCTGTCGAGGCCTACCCGCACATTCCGCTGGTCATGCACCAGGACCACGGCCAGAGCCCGGCGATCTGCCAGGGCGCTATCGAGCTGGGTTTCAGCTCGGTGATGATGGACGGCAGCCTGGAGGCTGACGGCAAGACTATTGCCAGCTTTGAGTACAACGTTGAAGTCACCCGCAAGGTTGTTGAAATGGCGCACGCCACCGGCGTGTCGGTCGAAGGCGAGCTCGGCTGCCTGGGCAGTCTGGAAACCATGCAGGGCGACAAGGAAGACGGCCACGGCACCGATGCCGTCATGACGCACGACCAGTTGTTGACCGACCCCGAGGAAGCCGCCGAGTTCGTCAAGCGCACCCAGCTTGACGCCCTGGCCATTGCCATCGGCACCAGCCACGGCGCCTACAAGTTCACGCGCAAGCCCACCGGCGACATCCTGGCCATCGAGCGCGTCAAGGAAATCCACCGCCGCATTCCCAACACCCATCTGGTCATGCACGGCTCGTCGAGCGTACCGCAGGACCTGCTGGCGCTCATCAACCAGTACGGCGGGCACATGAAGGAAACCTACGGCGTGCCGGTCGAGGAAATCCAGAAGGCCATCCAGTTCGGCGTGCGCAAGATCAACATCGACACCGACATCCGCCTGGCCATGACCGGCGCCGTGCGCAAGTTCCTGGCTGAAAACCCCGAGAAGTTCGATGCCCGTGAATGGCTCAAGCCCGCCCGCGAAGCCGCCAAGGCGATCTGCAAGCAGCGCTACATCGAGTTCGGCTGCGAAGGCCAGGCCGCCGGCATCAAGGGCCGCAGCCTGTCGGTCGTCGCTGGCGAGTACGCCAAGGGCGAACTGGCGCAAGTCGTTCATTAACCCAGCGCTTGCGCGCTTGGCTTCGCTGGATTGGCGATAATTCAAAGCCCGTGCCCGACCCGCGTCGCACGGGCTTTTTCATTTTTTCAACCTGCAGACCCGCATGACCACCACCACCCCCGCACTTCATACCTCGGCCCTGACTTCCTTGCCCCTGCTGGCGCGCGGCAAGGTGCGCGACAACTATGCCGTGGGCAAGGACCGGCTGCTGATGGTGGCCAGCGACCGCCTGAGCGCTTTTGACGTGATCCTGGGTGAGCCGATTCCCGGCAAGGGTGCCTTGCTGACGCAAATGGCGCTGTTCTGGTTCGACAAGCTGGGCGACATCTGCCCGAACCACCTGACCGGCGAGGCGCCCGAGAGCGTGGTGACGGCGGCTGAAATCCCGCAGGTCGTGGGCCGTTCGATGCTGGTCAAGCGGCTCAAACCCATCCCGGTCGAAGCCGTGGTGCGCGGTTACCTGGCTGGCAGCGGCTGGGCCGAATACCAGCAAAACCAGTCCGTCTGCGGTGTGCCGCTGCCGGCCGGCCTGAAAAACGCCAGCAAGCTGCCCGAGCCTGTCTTCACGCCCGCTGCCAAGGCCGAGGCCGGCGAGCATGACGAAAACATCAGCTACGAGCAGGTAGTGGTCATCGTCGGCCCCGAACTGGCCGCGCAGATCAGGCAGCTCAGCCTCAAGATCTACGAAACCGCCGCCGCCTTTGCGCTGACCAAGGGCATCATCATTGCCGACACCAAGTTCGAGTTCGGCCTGGACGAAAACGGCACGCTGACCCTGATGGACGAGGTGCTGACCCCCGATTCGTCGCGCTACTGGCCGGTCGAAGGCTACGAAGCGGCCTTTGCCGCCGGGCAGAATCCGCCCAGCTATGACAAGCAGTTCGTGCGCGACTGGCTCGAAGCCCTGCGCATCAACGGCAAGCCCTGGGACAAGACCCCGCCCTCGCCGCATCTGCCCCCGGACGTGATTGAAAAAACCGCCGCCAAGTACCGCGAAGCGATGACACGGCTGACAGCTTGATCGCCCCTTGCCCCGGCGGCAGGCAGCCGGCCAGCCAAGCGGCGCTGCGGCCGGTCCGCTGCTCCTGAATAAATAGCTGTTTGCACAGGCGCTGCCTGCGCTGCAGCCTGTTTTTGCACAAATCTACGTAACTACTCAGGTCACTTTTCAGTTTAAAGCGCAATGAAATGAGCCTCTGTCATCCCGGCCCCGGATCAAGCCCGGGGTTTCAGCACCCGGGAACCATGACTTCTCCCCAAACGGGGTCATGGATTGCCCCGGATCAAGTCCGGGGCAGGCTCATCAAATCCGCAATGACAAAAGAGATTACGGAGAGCTTCGAGGGAGCTGAGTAATTACAAATCTACAGCGCGCTCAGACGCCGCCCTGCGGGTGGGTCGGGTCAATCCACAACACCTGTTCGGGCTTTTCAACCGGCGCGATGTCCAGGTTGATGGCGACGGCCTGGCCATCGCTTCGGCAGAGCACGCACTCCAGCGCCTCGGTCGGGCTGGCGTTGATTTCCTGGTGCGGCACATACGGCGGCACATAGATGAAGTCGCCCGGCCCGGCCTCGGCGGTGAACTCCAGCTGGTCGCCCCAGCGCATGCGGGCACGGCCCCTGACGACGTAGATCACGCTTTCAAGCGGACCGTGATGGTGGGCGCCGGTCTTGGCATTGGCATGGATTGTGACGGTGCCAGCCCACAGTTTTTGCGCCCCGACGCGGGCGAAATCGATGGCTGCCTTGCGCTCCATGCCGGGGGTGGACGGCACATTGCCGTCCAGCTGGCCGGCCGGGACCACGCGCACGCCATGGTGTTTCCAGTCGGTGGCGCCGTGGCCGGGGTCCTGTTCAGGGGACGGTGTCATGGTGATCTCCTAGTTCGTCAGGGCAGCGTACACCAGGCTGCGAAACAGGGGGCGGTAGTAGTCGCGCTGGTTGGGCGCCTGGATCATCAGCAAGGCATACAAATCCTGGGCCGGGTCCACGAAAAAGGTCGTGCCGGCAATGCCGCCCCAGTAATACAAGCCCGCCGAGCCGGGCACCGACGCCAAGCCGGTGGCCGTGCGCACGGCAAAGCCCAGTCCGAAGCCATGGCCGGGCGGCAGCAGCTCGCCTGCCGCAGGAATGGCGCCCAGATGGTCGGCCGTCATGAAGTCCACCGTGCTGGGGCCCAGCAGGCGCACGCCCTCCAGCGTGCCTTTGTTGCGCATGAACTGCAGGAAACGCGCATAGTCCATCGCCGTGGACAGCAGGCCGCCGCCGCCGCTCTGCATCGCCGGCACGCGGCGCGGCTCGAACACCCGCATCGGCACGCCGCCGTCGGGGTCATGCGCGAAAGGCTCGGCAATGCGGGCGTGGTCGGCCTGCGGCACGCTGAAAGCGGTGTCGGTCATGCCCAGCGGCACCAGGATATGTTCGCGCAGGTAGTCGCCCAACAGCTGGCCGCTGACCACTTCGACCAGCCGCCCCAGCACGTCGGTGGCGCGGCTGTAGTCCCAGACGCTGCCGGGCTGGTGCATCAGGGGAAGGGCGGCCAGCACCCGCGAGAATTGCGCATTGCTGCGCTCGCGCGAACCCATCTGCAGCGCCGTGTACTGGCGCTGCACCTCGGCCGAGCCCGTGAACTCATAGGTCAGGCCGGCCGTGTGGCGCAGCAGGTCGTGCACGGTGGCCGGCCGGTCTGTGTCCTGCAGCGCCAGCGGACCGCCCTGCGCCAGCGCCACTTTCTGGTTCGCGAACTCGGGCAGGTAGCGGGCCACCGGCTCGCCCAGCAGCAGCTTGCCCTGCTCCATGAGCATCATCACGGCGACCGACACCACCGGCTTGGTCATCGAGTAGATGCGAAAGACCGCATCGCGCGGCATCGGCGCGCCGGTGGCCGGGTCCTGTTGGCCCAGGCTTTCAAACAGCGCCACCTTGCCGCGCCGGGCCACGAGCGCCACCGCGCCGGGCAGGCGCCCGCTGTCGATTTCAAGCTGCAGCACCTCCAGCATGCGCTGCAGGCGCCCGGCACACAGGCCCACCTCGGCAGGCGGGGCAAAAACCATCCCGGTCATGTCCACTCGGGCCGGTTAGCTCAACACCACGCTGCTCAGGCGCCGGCGGTACGTCGCCACGGTGGCGTCTTCCGGCGGAATCTGGCCGTCGGCGACCTTGGGCTTGGGCGTTTCCATGATGTCCAGGATGGCGATGTAGGTCTTGCGCGCCAGGCCGTCGTTCCATGCCTTGTCGCGCATCAGGATTTCAAGCAGTTCGTCCAGCGCGTCGGTCCAGCGCTGGTCGGCCATCAGCCGGCGGGCCTGGTCGAAGCGGGCGTCAAAGTCACGCTTGTTGGCGGTAATTTTTGCATCAAATTTTGCCTGTGCGCTTGCTGCATCTGCATCAGTAGCTACAAAATCCAGAGCATCCATCCAGCGTTGCAGGGAATCAAAACGCCGAACTACTGAAGTCTGGGCAATCACCGGCGCAAACGCCACCTTGGCATCGTCCTCGCGGCCCAGGCTCAGCAGCTGCTTGACATAGTCGAAGCGGGCATTGTCATCGGCCGGATTCGTCGCGACCGCATGCTGCAGCCTTTCGAGCACGGCTTGGGGGTCGCTGTCCAGCACCACTTCTTCTTCGGGCGGCGTTGCTTCCGGGGCGGGCGGCAGGTGCTTGTCCAGGAATTCCTTGATCTTGCCTTCGGTGAGCGCGCCGGTGAACCCGTCCACCGGCTGGCCGTTCATCAGCAGGATGCAGGTCGGGATGCTGCGGATGCTGAAGGCTTCACCCAGTTGCTGCTCCTGGTCGGAGTCGATCTTCACCAGCTTGAAACGCCCTTCGTAGGCGATTTCAACCTTTTCAAGAACAGGACCCAGCGACTTGCACGGGGCGCACCACGGCGCCCAGAAGTCGATCAGCACGGGCGTGGTCATGGAAGCCTCAATGACTTCCTGCTGAAAATTGGCAATGGTGACGTCGATCATGGTGTTGGGCAACTAAAGGTTGGAATAAGGGGGTTCAGGCCAGTGCCCTGGCGTCCTGAAAGGAAAGGGCGGGCAGCGGTCCTGGCGGCAGCCATGACGATAGCATGCAAGCCACAGCCAGCGGTTACGCCGGGCATGGCCCGGCCCGCCACCCCAGCCCTTAAAATCACGCCTTATCGGCCCACAGCCCTTCAGCGACCTCAGCACTTCAATCTTTATGACGACAAACAACAACTCCGCAGCGCCCCTGGTCGGCGTGGTGATGGGCTCCAGCAGCGACTGGGACACGATGCAGCACGCCGTGCAAATCCTGCAGCATTTCGGCATTGCGCATGACGCACGCGTGGTGTCGGCCCACCGCATGCCCGACGCTATGTTCGCCTATGCCGAAGCCGCCGCCGGACGCGGCCTGCAGGCGATCATTGCCGGTGCCGGCGGCGCGGCGCATTTGCCGGGCATGCTGGCCGCCAAGACCATCGTGCCGGTGCTGGGTGTCCCGGTCGCCAGCAAGCATTTGCAGGGCGTCGATTCATTGCACAGCATCGTGCAGATGCCCAAAGGCATTCCCGTCGCAACGTTTGCCATCGGCCATGCCGGCGCGGCCAATGCAGCGCTGTTTGCCGTCGCCCTGCTGGCCCTGCATGACACAACGCTGGCCGACAGGCTGCAGGCTTTTCGCGCCGAGCAGACCGAAGCCGCCCGCGCCATGACGCTGCCGCCGGTATGAGCCGCTTGCCCATTTTTCCAGGCACGGTCGATGAAACCGGCCGTCCGGCCACGCTGGGCGTCATGGGTGGCGGCCAGCTGGGCCGCATGTTCGTGCATGCCGCGCAGCGCCTGGGCTATTTCACGGCGGTGCTCGACCCGGACCCGCACAGCCCGGCCGGCCGCGTCAGCCACCACCATATCCAGACCGCTTACTCCGATGTGCAGGGGTTGGCGCAACTGGCGGGCCTGTGCGACGCCATCACCACCGAATTCGAAAATGTGCCGGCCAGTGCGCTGCAAGCCCTGGCCGTGGCGCGTCCCGTCGCACCCGGCGCGGCGGCGGTGGCGATTGCGCAGGACCGGATTCAGGAAAAATCGCATTTCATGGCCTCTGCCGGTGTGGCGGACGTGCGCTGCGCGCCGTACGCTGTCATTGAAACGCCGGAGCAACTCCAGGCCGTGCCCGACGACCTGCTGCCCGGCATTTTGAAAACCGCGCGCATGGGCTACGACGGCAAGGGCCAGATGCGCGTGCGGAATGCGGCTGAACTGGCGACGGCCTGGGCCGAGCTGGGGCAGGTGGCCTGCGTGCTGGAAAAAATGCTGCCTTTGAGCGCCGAATGCTCGGTGATCGTGGCGCGCGGCTGGGACGGCGCCATCGTGGCGTTTCCGCCGCAGCTGAACCTGCATGTCGACGGCATCCTGGCCGTGACCGAGGTTTATGAAGGAAATATGCCATTGGCGCTTGCTGCACGGGCGCAGGCAGCTACTAAATCCATAGCGAGTCACATCGGCTACGTCGGCGTGCTGTGCGTCGAGTTTTTCGTCGTGGACGATGGCAGCGCCGACGGCGCGCTGGTCGTCAACGAGATGGCGCCGCGCCCGCACAACAGCGGCCACTACACCATGGACGCCTGCGACGTGTCGCAATTTGATTTGCAGGTGCATGCGATGGCCGGCCTGCCGCTGCCCGCGCCGCGCCAGCACTCAAAGGCCATCATGCTCAATCTGCTCGGCGATGTGTGGTTTGACGCTACGGGCCAGGCGCGCACGCCCGACTGGCAGGCGGTGCTGGCATTGCCCGGCGCGCATTTGCATTTGTACGGCAAGCTAGAGGCCCGGCCGGGCCGCAAGATGGGCCATTTGACGATCACCGGCGCCGACGTGGCCGGCGTGAAAGCCACGGCCCGCCAGGCGGCAAGGATTCTGGGCCTGCCGGGTTTTGAAGGCGACGAATGATTCTGCCCGGCACCGACCCGCAAGCCATTGAAGACGCCGCCCGCTGCATCCGGGCTGGCGGGCTGGTCGGCTTTCCGACCGAAACCGTTTATGGCCTGGGGGCCGATGCCTCCAGCGACGAAGCCGTCGCCGGCATCTTTGCCGCCAAGGGCCGGCCGTCCGACCACCCGTTGATTGTTCATGTGGCCAGCGCCCGCCAGGTGAGCGACTACGCCAGCAAAGTGCCGGCATTTGCCCAGCGGCTGATCGACGCCTTCTGGCCCGGCCCGCTGACGGTCATCTTGCCGCGCCAGCCCGGCGTCGCCGCTGCTGCTGCTGGCGGCCAGAATTCCATCGGCCTGCGCTGCCCGGCGCATCCGGTCGCACTGGCTTTTTTAAAGGCCTGCAACACAGGCGTGGCCGGCCCCAGCGCCAACCGCTTTGGCCGCGTCAGCCCGACCACCGCGCTGCATGTGGCCGGCGAGTTTGGCGATGACTTGCTGGTGCTCGACGGCGGGCCGTGCGCGGTCGGCATCGAGTCCAGCATTGTCGATTGCACCCGTGGCCGGCCGGTGCTGCTGCGCCCTGGCGTGCTGACCCGCGAGCAACTGCAAGCGGCTTGCGGCGAGCCGGTGCTGGACAAGGAAGATTTGCAAGCCGCAGGCCAAACACCCCGCGCTTCCGGCACGCTGGAGGCGCATTACGCGCCCAACGCCAAAGTGCGGCTGATGGACGCCGCCGCGCTGCAAACTGCGCTCGACCTGCTGGGCGCCGAAGCGGCCCACATCGCCGTCTATGCCCGCGCCGTGCTGCGCGTCAAGTCGGCCCAGGTACTGTTGCGCCGCATGCCCGACGACGCGCTGGCCACCGCGCAGCAACTGTTCGCCGTGCTGCGCGACTTCGACGCCCAGGACGCCAAGCTGATCTGGATAGAAAACCCGCCCGCCGACATGGCCTGGGACGGCGTGCGCGACCGGCTGGGGCGGGCTGCGGCGAGCTGAGGTGGTGGGCTACTTGTGGGGGATGGGTGGCGGGTGCCGTTTACGAACAGACGTTGCACGCGGCGAGCCGACCGAAATATTCCGACTGATTGCGGTCAGTCAATGAGCTATTTCGTGCGTCCACTGCCGACCTGATGCGGAAGTCGGCAATCTGGATTTCCAGGCGCAAAGCAGACACGCGCAACGCCTTCAAGGGCTGTCAGCGCGAAAAACCGCAGAAAATAACGCTTTAGACAATGAGGTCCTTGTGAATCCATCCCTTGCCCATGCCGAACTCCTTGCCACTTTCAGGAGGGCGGAGCTGGATGCTGCTCAAAAATTCGGATTGATCAAAGCGATTGAAAAAAAAGGGCCCAAGGCCATTCAGGCGGCTATCGAAACCGCTGCAAAGGCAGCCAAACGCAGGGATTCGTACGCAAAAAAGCTGAATGCCCTGGGGGTGAGCCTGAAGGATTAAGCGCGGCTCAGTACCTGCACGTCCGACCACCGACTACTGGCCGGACAGCCCTGCAAGCCCGTCATGAAGGGTGACCAACAGACAGAAAATACGTGAGAATTGAACTTCTACAAAGCTGCCGTTGGCAAATGGCTGGATATGGCCCCGCTCTGCCCATCGGTCATGAACCGCGACTGACTGCTCCGGCTGCATAACGGAAGTCTGTTTCAGACTGACAAGAGTCAGTCGACCTCCGGAACTGCTTGCTCCAGACCCGGCATTGGAACCAGCAACTTGACCGTCAGCAATGCGGCGACGATTTCGATGACTGCGGCACCGGCAACCGACTGCTCCAACATTGGGAACGGTTGTTCAGTAAGGGCTATTCGCTGTAACGTGCGTCCCATGGCGGTCATTCGATCTGAGAAATCAGCATCTACCAGTGGTCTGCGCTTGAGCAGCGAGAGCCGATTAAGACGATTGGCCGCATCCGGAGAGGTTAATTCCAACGGCCGTAGAGGGGGCTTTGGTCTCTTGGAGCCACCGAGCCAAGAAATGCCTGTTTCCTTGGCTGCTGACTTCTACAAGCAAATAAGAGTCGTACCCAAAAGTCAGCTTTCCCGTAGATAGCTCTTTGTCGCTACTTATTCACCATAGCGTCAAACAGCGACTTGCGAAGCCATGTCACGCCCGCACGCATGTGCGATGCAGTGGTGGAAACAGTAGTCTGGCAGTCCTGCGTTGCCCTCAGAATTTCGACATCAACCACCCAACCCCGGCCAGCTTGGGTGGTTGTCGTCGATCACGAAAGGGTGCGAATGACGTATGCCATGGCTGGTTGCGCCATGGGTATGCCCGGGGGCCAATTCTGTGTGTTCGTGCTCAATCACATCAGGATCCTGGGGTGGCCAGACCATCGTGGTGACCCACACGGCCACTGCGCCGGCACTGCCCAGAACCGCAAACGTCACGGGCATGCCATAGCGAGCGCCTAGCCAGCCGGCCAAGGGGTAAAACAACAACCAGCAGGCATGCGACAGCGCGAACTGTGCGGCAAATAGCGCCGGGCGATCCTCCGGGTTCGAGGATCGCCGCAACAGGCGCCCGGCGGGTGTCTGGGCGGTGGCGTAACCCAAGCCGAGCGCGAACCACAAAGCCATCAGCGCGGCATGTCCGGCCACCCAGGTGCCCACGAACATGCCTGCGACCATCAACCCGATGCCGCCCAACATCACGCTGCGGTCGGTGAGTTTGTCCAACACGCGTGGCAAGACCAGTGCCGCCAGCATGGAGCCCGCGCCGAAACTGGCCAACGCCAAGGCCACCGCGCTCTGGGTCAGGCCCAATCCGGCCTGCACGATGACCACCGTGTTGACAAAAACCATGGCGCCTGCCGCTGCCACGGCCGCATTGACGGCCAGCAGCCCGCGCAACCGGGGTGTGGCCAGGTAGATTCTTAGCCCGCGCGTGGTGCGGTCGTAGATACTGCGGCGCTGCGGCGCTGGATGCGCCGGCAGGACCACCGACACCACCAGCGCTGCCGACGCCAAGAATCCCACCACCGTGCCGGCAAACAGATCGTGAAAGCCGATTACCGTGAGCAAAGCAGCAGCCAGCATCGGACTGACCAAGCTCTCCATGTCGTACGCAAGGCGTGAGAGCGACAAGGCCTTGGTGTAGTCCTTTTCTTGCGACAGCACGTCGGGGATGGTGGCCTGGAAGGTGGGCGTAAAGGCAGCCGACGCCGCCTGCAGCACAAAGATCAGCACGTACACCTGCCAGATCTCCGAGACAAACGGCAGCACCAGGGCAACACCCGCACGAACCAGGTCCAGCGCGACCAGCATGGTGCGCCTGGGCAGGCGCTCGGCAAATGCCGCTGCGACCGGCGCCACGCCAACATACGCGACCATCTTGATGGCCAGCGCCGTGCCCAGCACCATGCCCGCGTTGTCGCCGGCAAGGTCAAAGGCCAGCAGCCCCAGCGCCACCGTCGCCAGCCCGGTCCCGATCAAGGCAATCACCTGAGCGGCGAACAAATGGCGGTAGGTGCGGTTGGCAAGAATGTCCAGCATGGTGTGCCTCAGAGATAACGCGTGATTTCCCTGAACTCGTCCATGGATTGGCGTTGGCCGGCCTCCAAGGGGCCCACCAGATCTTCCAGACAGTGGTCCAAATGGTCCTGGATCAGGGCTTTCTTGGCTTGCTGAATCGCTTTTTCCACCGCCTGCAGCTGCTGCGCGACATCGAGGCAGCTTCGTCCCTGCACCAGCATTTCTATTGTGCTGCTCAGGTGTCCGCCGGCTTTGCGCAGGCGTTTGATGATGGCAGGATGGGAGGCATGAGTATGCGGTTGTTTCATGGTCAATTTTATCCCCTGGGGGAGGTTACTATAATCTTCTTCAATGTTCACGAAACCCAATTGCACGCCATGAGCCTGCGCGCCTCATCCTGCTTGTACCCTAACGGGGCAGCGCTGTGCATGCGGTGGCTGGTTCTGGTGGCGATCATGTTCGGCACCATCCTCTCCTCGATGGGTGGAACAAGTTCCCACGGCCTGGCAGCCATGGCAACAACGTTTCATGACGCTTCATCCGCTACCGGAGAAGCGCACAGCCATGTGCACGGGGATGAAGACGGCGAATCAGCGGTGCTGGACAAGAGCGCCGATGCTGGCCATGCCCACCACGGGGCGGATCATTCGCACGACAACGCTCACGCCCTGCCCGTCGCCTTGAGTTCGGCCGCACCACAGCTTCCCGGCTGGCGGGTGCGGGTGCGGCCTTGGATTCAAATGGTGGAGGCGTCCCGGCTGGAACGCCCTCCGATGGGCTGAGACCCTTTCCGCACTCGCACTCGCACTCGCACTCGCGCTGCGCCACGCAGCGCCACGCAGCGCTTCCCTTTCTTTCAGACTATCGGAGTCTCCATGCACAGCTATGTTCACGACAGGCTGCCACGTTCGCTATGGGCGAATTGGCCATCCCGTTTCTTGCTTCTTTCGGCATTCTTTATCTGCCTTTTTGTGGGCGGCACAGAGGCCTTGGCCCACGCCGTCACTGAAGGCGACAAAGGCTATATCCAGGAGATTTCGGGCATCAATCTGCTGCCCTTCATGTACCTGGGCGCCAAACACATGATGACGGGCTACGACCACATCCTGTTTCTCTTCGGGGTGATCTTCTTCCTCTACCGGATCCAGCACATCGGTATCTACGTCAGCCTGTTTGCGTTGGGTCACTCCACCACCATGATCCTGGGCGTGTACTTCAACGTCGGAATCAACAGCTACCTGATCGACGCGATCATCGGCCTGTCCGTGGTCTACAAGGCCTTGGACAACATCGGCGCTTTCCAGCGATGGTTGGGATTCCAGCCCAACACCAAGGTTGCAACCCTGGTGTTTGGTCTTTTCCACGGCTTTGGCTTGGCGACCAAAATCATTGAGTACGAGATCTCGCCCAACGGACTGGTGCCCAACCTGCTCGCCTTCAACGTCGGCGTGGAAATCGGCCAGCTGCTGGCATTGACGGTCATCCTGATCGGCATGAGCTACTGGCGCCGCACCCCCAGCTTCATTCGCAACGCCTACACCGCCAACGTCGCCATGATGAGCGCAGGCTTCATTCTGGTGGGCATGCAGCTCGCCGGCTACTTCGTATCCTGAACACCCAAGGAATATTCAACATGTACAACAGCGATACCCCCTTGCGCGCCGAGTTGCCTTCTTCCAGGCAGCTTTTGCGCTCCACCGTGCTGGCCGCCATTTCGGCGCTGGTCCTCCTGGTTGCCGTCGTTCTTCCGGCTGAATACGGCATCGACCCCACCGGGGTCGGTCGAATCCTGCGAATGACGGAAATGGGCGACATCAAGCAACAGCTGGCGGCAGAGGCTGCGGCCGATGCTGCGGCTGCCCAGTCGCCCGCAGCTGGGGCGCCTGGCATGGCTGTAGTCAATGCGGCAGAACCTGCAGTGAAGGCTGCAGTGGCTGCTGCCCCGAAGGAGCCGGCCAAGGCGGCGCCCAAGATTGAATGGCGCGACGAGATGCCCTTCACGCTGGCGCCAGGAGAAGGAACGGAAATCAAACTGAAGATGGTTGAAGGCGCAAAGGCCCAATATGCTTGGGTGGTCGAGGGCGGTGAGGTCAATTTCGACACCCACGGCGATGCACAGGGCAAGTCGATCAGCTACGAAAAAGGTCGCGGAGTTTCTTCCGATGAAGGCGTGCTTGAGGCCGCGTTCACTGGCAATCACGGCTGGTATTGGCGCAACCGGGGCAAGTCCAACGTGAAGGTGATTCTGCGGACCCGTGGCGACTACACCGACATCAAAAAAATGAAGTAAATGAAGGGCGCTGCGATACCCATCGCAGCGCAATTTCACTGCACTCGATCTGATACACCTCTCAAATGAATATTTAAATGAAAACGCTAAAAACTCTCGGCGGCACTTTTTTGATAATCTGTTTCTTGGCTACGCTCAGCGGATGCGAAAAAGCAGGCCCCAACGACAACGACGGCAACTCTGGCCACGGACACAGCCACGAATGAGTTTGTTCCTCTTTGGTTGAAATTACGTAAGCGGCCAGCGATGACATCTTGAATAAGCATGTCGAAATATGCTACGGGTTAGCGAAGCGTCAGCCCGCAGGCTGCCAGTGATGGGGCAGCA
>NZ_JADOVG010000025.1 GCF_015752205.1 Polaromonas sp. CG_9.7 | reverse complement strand
GGCGAACTCCTTATTGTGCAGAGCAATGGCGGCGTGATGTCACGCCAGACCGCCTGCGACGTGCCGGTGCGCACCGCGCTGTCAGGCCCGGCAGCGGGCGTGATTGCCTGCGCAGCCATAGCGCGCGCGGCCGGTTTTCCGAACGCCATCACCGGCGACATGGGCGGCACCTCGTTTGACGTGTCGCTGGTGGCCAATGGCGAGGCCGCGCTGGCGGCGCAAACATCGATCGAGTTTGGCATGGTGGTGCGCTCGCCCATGATCCAGATCGAGACGATTGGCGCGGGTGGCGGCTCCATTGCCTCTGTGGATGCCAGCGGCATGCTGCAGGTCGGCCCCGAGTCGGCGGGCAGCATCCCCGGCCCGGCATGCTACGGACGCGGCAATACTCGCCCTACAGTGACCGATGCCAATGTGCTGCTGGGCCGCATTGCGGCCGACCGTCCGCTGGGCGGTGGCCTGCTGGCCGCCATGGACACCCAAAAGGCACAAGACGCCATTGCCACCCATGTGGCCGAGCCGCTGGGGCTCGAAGTGATGGCCGCCGCCGAAGCGATTCTGACGGTGGCCAATGCCAAGATGGCGGGTGCTGTGCGCGTGGTGTCGATCGAGCGCGGGCACGACCCGCGTCAGTTTGCCTACATGCCGTTTGGCGGCGGCGGCGGGCTGCATGTGTGCGCCATGATGCGTGAAGTGGGCGTGGGCACTGGCATCGTGCCACGCTATCCCGGTGTCACGTCGGCCTTGGGCTGTGTGATGGCCGACATGCGCCACGACGCGGTACAAACACTGAACAAGACCCTGGCTGAACTGGACGTGACCGATCTGCGCGAACGTGTCGCCACGCTGGCCGCCAATTGCCAGGAGCGTCTGGATTCCGCCGGTGTGAAGTTTGTCAGCGTGCAGGAAATCATCGCGCTTGACATGCTGTATGCCGGCCAGACCCACACCGTGCAGGTGCCGGTGCCCCCCGATGCGCTGAACCATGAAGGCATTCGCGCCGCGTTCGAGACCGCCTACCGCGCCGCTTTTGGCCGGGTGCTAGACGGCATTGCCGTGCGGGTGATGAACCTGCGCTATGCCCGTGTCGGGGTGCGCCCCAAGTTTGACCTCACGGTGCTGGCCCCGCAGACCACCGAGCAAAAACCGTCGCTCGGTGTGCAGCGCGTGTTCCATGCCGGCCAGTGGTGGGACGCGGCCCGCCATGCGCGCCTGGACCTGCCTGTCGGCGCCTGCATCGAAGGCCCGGCGATTCTGGAGCAGCCCGACACCACCGTGTGGCTGGAGCCGGGCTTCAGCGCCACGGTCGATACGCTGGGCAACCTGCTGGTGCGTGCGCTGTGAGCGCGGTCGCCGCCTTCGATCCGCGTCACACGGCGCTGGTCATCATCGACCTGCAAAACGACTTTCTGGCAGCTGACGGCGCCTATGCGCGTGGCGGTGCGGTGAGCGCTGCCGCCCAGGCCCTGCCGCCGCGCGTGGCAGCGGTGGCCCAAGCCCTCAAGGCCGCCGGCGGCATGGTGGTGGGCAGCCAGTTCACCCTGTGGCCCGATGCGCAGGGCGAACCCATGGTGTCGCCCCACCTCAAAAGCCTGCGCCCGTTTTTGCAGCGCGGTGACTTTGCCCCTGGCAGCGTCGGCCAGTGCCATGTGCCCGAGATTGCGCCATGGGTGGACGTGTCGGTTTGCAAGGTGGCGTATTCGGCATTCTTCAACACCCAGCTCGACTGGGTGCTGCGCCGCGCAGGCATCACTACCGTGGCGGTGTGCGGCATCGTGACCAATGGCGGCGTGGCCAGCACGGTGCGTGATGCCCACATGCGCGACTACCGCACGCTGGTGCTGGCCGACGGCTGCGCGGCCTTTCGTACGCAAGTGCATGACACCTCGCTGGCCGACATGGCCACGGTGGCGCAAGTGCTCAGTTGCGCCGACTTTTCCGCCGAGCTGGCGGCCGCTGGCGCATGACCGCGCCGCGCATTTGCCGGGCCGGGCAGATGCCCGGCACCACAGCCCAGAATGCGCATGTGCCGGTCGTGGTGGTTGGCGGCGGCGCCTGCGGCCTGACTGCTGCACTGATGCTGCACGACGCCGGCGTGGATTGCGCCGTGCTGGAGCGTGATGCCACGCCCACGGGCTCTACCGCACTGTCTTCTGGCTTTATCCCTGCGCCCGGCACGCAGGCGCAGCGCGCGGCAGGCATCGAAGACAGCCCGGCCCGCTTTGCCGCTGACATCACCGCCAAGGCAAAGGGCAGGGCGGCGCCGCAGCTGGTGGCGGCGTATGCGCAGGCCATCGGCCCGGCACTCGATGCACTGCAAGTGCGCCACGGCCTGCAATGGCAGGTGCTCGACGGCTTTTTGTACCCCGGCCACAGCGCGCTGCGCATGCACGCCACGCTAGATAAAACCGGCGCGGGCCTGATGGGCCGCCTGGCCAACGCCTTGGCGGCCGCCGAGGTGCCGCTGGTGCTGAACGCTACCGTGCGCGAACTGTGGGTGAATGCCCAGCAGCGCGTGATTGGCGTGGGCTACGAACAACCGGGTGGCGCGATGCAATACCTCTCGTGCGACGCCGTCATCCTCGCCTGCAATGGCTTTGGCGGCAACGCGGCCATGGTGCAGGCGCTGCTGCCCGAGATGCGCGATGCGCTGTTTGCCGGTCACGCCGGCAACGACGGCAGCGCCATTGCCTGGGGCAAGGCACTGGGCGCCCGCTTGGCGGATCTGGGCGGCTACCAGGGCCATGGCTCTTGGGCCATCCCGCAAGGAGCCCTGATCTCCTGGGCGCTGATGATGGAAGGCGGTATTCAGCTGAACGGGCTGGGCGAGCGCTTTCACGACGAAACACAGGGCTATTCGGAAGCCTCGGTGCATGTGCTGGCCCAACCCGGCGGCGTGGCCTGGAACGTGTTTGACGAGCCGCTCCTCGCGCTGGCGCGCAGTTTCCCCGACTTTGTGGCCGCTGAAGCCGCGGGCGCGCTCAAGCGCTGCGACAGCCTGCAGGCACTGGCAGCGGTCATCGGGTGCGAAGAATCAAAATTGATAGCTATCTTTCTATACACGGCGGGCGGAGAGGGCCAAATAGATGCTGTAAAACGTACATTCAGCCGTCCCTTGCAGGCGCCTTTTTACGCGGTGAAGGTCACCGGTGCACTGTTCCACACCCAGGGCGGGCTCGACATTGACGCCCGGTGCCGCGTGCTGGACACGCAGGGCCAGCCGTTTCCCAACCTGCTGGCTGCGGGCGGCGCGGCGCGCGGTGTATCGGGCGACGCCGTCTGGGGCTATCTCTCGGGCAACGGTCTGCTCAGCGCCATCGCGGGCGGTTACATTGCCGCGCACACGGCGGCCCAACGCATCGCGCATGGGGGCGATTTTTCTTCATCTGCATCTTTGCCCTGAGGCTGTTTCCAAAGCACAGGACAGGGCATTCCTATTTCATGGCCATGAACACCACCTCCGAATTTGCCCAACGCCTGACTACCCCGCAAATTATTCTGGCTCCCGGCGTATACGACGCCCTGAGCGCCCTCGTGGCCGAGCAGGCCGGGTTTGAGGCGCTGTACCTGTCCGGCGCCTCCATTGCCTACACACGCCTGGGCCGCTCCGATGTGGGCCTGACCACTTACAGCGAGGTAGAAGACACCCTGGCGCGCATCACCGAGCGCGTGCGCACCCCCGTCATCGTCGATGCCGACACCGGCTTTGGCAACGCGCTCAACACCCAGCGAACGGTGCGCGGCTTCGAGCGCGCGGGCGCGGCCATGGTGCAGATCGAGGACCAGGGCTTTCCCAAGCGCTGCGGTCACCTCGACGGAAAAACCGTAGTGCCCGTGGCCGAGATGTGCGGCAAGCTCAGGGCTGCCGTGGATGCACGCCACAGCGCCAACACCCTGATCCTGGCCCGCACCGACGCGCTGGCTGTCGAGGGGATCGATGCCGCGTTTGACCGCGCCGAGGCCTACCTGGCCTGCGGGGTCGACGCGCTGTTCATCGAAGCCCTGCGCACCCCCGAGCAGATGGATGCTGCATGCCAGCGCTTTGCCCACCGCATCCCGCTGCTGGCCAACATGGTCGAGGGTGGTAAAACCCCGGTGCAAAGCGCGCAAGAACTGCACCAGCGAGGTTTTCGCATTGCCATTTTTCCGGGCGGCACGGCCCGCGCAGTGGCGCACACCTTGCAGGCCTACTACGCCAGCCTGCACACCCACCAGACCACCTCGCCGTTCAAGGAGAAGATGTTGGACTTTGATGGCCTGAACGCCCTGATCGGCACACCTGAATTGATGAAGCAGGGCAGGCGCTACGAGTCGGCCTGAAAACGGCAGTTGCGTACGCCCTTCCTTTGCATTGATTGCAACGCAGGCACGGCATGACGCAGGAAATGGGTTGGACGTTCCTGCCTGGATTCACATTGACCACTCAAAGCCAGCAGGAACGCCCCGTATGAAGGTTGGGGTATTAAGGGTTGACTTGGCCAAACAGGGTCTTCAACTCAAGGGCAGTGCGCGCCATGCCGAGTCGACCCTCAGCATGAGCGGCATCGCGACAGGCAAACTCAGACGTTCATCACCGCCACCGAGCGCACGTTGAGGTAGGCCTCCAGCGCTTCGGGTCCGCCTTCGGAGCCGTAGCCGGAGTCCTTGATGCCGCCGAAGGGCATTTCGGCCGACGGCATGGCGGGCATGTTGATCCACAGCATGCCGACTTCGACGTGGCGCGCCAGCAGATCAGCGTTCTTTAGCGAGCGCGTGAACGCATAGCCGGCCAGGCCGAAGGGCAGGCGGTTCGCCTCTGCAATCGCTTCATCGAGCGTATTGAAACGCTGGATGGCGGCCACCGGGCCGAAAGGTTCATCGTTGAGTATCCTGGCACCCTGCGGCACGTCGGCCAGCACGGTGGGCTGCCAGAAATTACCCGACTCGCCAATGCGCATGCCACCGGCCAGCAGCGTGGCGCCACGCTCGACTGCATCCTGGGTGAACTCGGCCATCGCGGTGATTCGGCGTGCGTTGGCCAGCGGCCCCATCTGGGTGCCTTCGCTCAAGCCGTCGCCGACGCTCAATCCCTTGGCGTGCGCAACCATGGCGTCAGCGAACGCCTTGGCAATGCTTTCGTGCACCAGAAAACGCGTGGGTGAAATGCACACCTGACCAGCATTGCGGAACTTGGCGCCGCCGGCGGTCTTGACCGCCAGCGCCACGTCCGCGTCCTCGGCCACGATCACGGGCGCATGGCCACCGAGCTCCATGGTGCAGCGCTTCATGTGCTGCCCGGCCATGGCGGCCAGTTGCTTGCCCACCGGCGTGGAGCCGGTGAACGTGATCTTGCGTATCACCGGGTGCGCAATCAGATAGCTTGAAATCTCGGCTGGATTGCCGTAAACCAGGCCCAGCACGCCGGGTGGAAGGCCGGCGTCGGCAAACGCACGGATCAGCGCTGCCGGCGCGGCCGGGGTTTCCTCGGCCGCCTTGACCAGAACAGAGCAGCCGGCCGCCAATGCCGGGCCAATCTTGCGCACCACCTGGTTGATCGGAAAATTCCACGGCGTGAAAGCAGCAACCGGTCCGACCGGGTCTTTCAGCACCATCTGGCGCATGGCAAGGCTGGTGCGCGAGGGCACGATGCGTCCGTAGACGCGAAAGCCTTCTTCGGCAAACCACTCGATCAAATCAGCCGCCGCCATGGCCTCGCCTTTTGCCTCGATCAGCGGCTTGCCCTGCTCCAGGGTCAGCACCTGCGCGATCTCGCCCGCGCGCTCGCGCATCAGGCCTGCAGCCTTGCGCATGATCTTGCTGCGCTCGGCAGGCATCATGTCGCGCCAGGTCTCGAAGCCTTTTTGCGCCGCTTGCAGCGCCTGGTCCAGCTCGGCCTTGCCAGCATGCGCCACGCAGCCTATCTCTTGGCCCGTGGCCGGGTTGAGAACGGCCAGCGTGCGGCCGTCGCTCGCGTCCAGCCAGGCGCCGTTGATAAAAAGCTGGGTATCGGGATAGGTCATGGGATGTCTCTTTTGCCAGGTGTTGTTGTCAATGTCAGCTATTGTCGCGTCCATAAGCATGGGCGAGCCAGGCAACGCCAGAGAAATAGACTTTGGCCGTTAATTCCCGGAACGTTTCAATTTGCCATGTAACTGGAGTCATTTCCAGGTTTTAAATTGAAAAAAATTGTAGCTTTTTACAGCCGTTTATTTATAGCGGCAACTTCAAGGCTGTTAAATCAGTCGTGTCGGCACTTATAAAAAGACAGTGATTTTTTGCCGCCACCTATCGGCGATAGTAATTAACCCATACAAGAAATAAAAGTGTAATTATGGAAGCCTTTTACACTTTATTTCACAAACTGCTTGTCCAGCTTGCGGGCTAAAGTCCGCCGGTGCATACCTAGGCGGCGGGCAGTTTCCGAGATGTTGAAGCCGGTTTCAGCCAACGTTTCATGGATGCGCTCCCACTCCAGCGTTTTAATCGACGTAGGGCGGTTGGTTAGCTCGACCTCGACATTGCCTGAAGCGCGGGTGAAGGCTGCTTCGATGTCATCCGTGTTCGATGGCTTGGCCAAATAGTGACAGGCACCGAGCTTGATGGCTTCGACCGCCGTGGCAATACTGGCAAAGCCTGTCAGCACAACTATGAGCATTTCCGCATCATGGGCATGCAGAGTTTGCACACAGGCTAACCCTGATGCTTCGCCATTAAGTTTGAGATCCACCACCGCAAACTCGGGGCTGTTGGTGACAAGTAGTGTTTTGACTTCGTCGTGGCTGCTAGCGTGTTGCACGGCGTATCCCCTGCGTTCAAACGAGCGGCTCAAGGTACGTGCGAAGGCAGCATCGTCTTCGACAATCAGCAGTGATGGGTTGTCCTCTGCCAACGGAAGCTGTGCCAGTATTTGTACCGGTAAAGTGGCAGGAACAGCGTCAGGAATTTTATCTGTCATCACGATCTTCATTGGTGGTGCTGTTCAACACCATGGCGGTCAACGGCAGTCTGATGGTGACACAGGCACCGCCTTCCCGGGAATTGGTCGCAGTGACCACACCACCCAAAGTGCGCGCCACATTGACCACCAAAAATAAACCCAGCCCACCACCGGGCCGACCTTTACTGGAGTTGTAGGGTTTGCCAAAATGCGCCAGCGTTGCGGGCGCAAAGCCTGGGCCCCGGTCAGTGCAACGCAGTACCAAGTCGCCGGCTTCATTGGAAACCATCAAGTGAAGCCACTGGCTGGAGGATTCCAGAGCGTTATCAAGCACATTGAAAATCATCTGCTTGACAGCCGAGTCAGACACAACGGGCATGTCGTGTCCAAACTGGTTGTCGTAATGCAGCGCCGCGCGCACGCGGGTGTGTCGCCACTCTTCGACCAAACCGTCCATGAAGGTGGTGATGGTCGTAGCCGCCGAGGACTCACCACGTGTCTCGCCCGCCGACAGCAAAATGCCGCTAACAATGGCTTTGCAACGCTTGAGTTGGGTTTCCATCTCGATGACCTCTTGCAACAGTTCGGCGTTCGTTGTGAAAGCGGGCATACGGCGCCAGTCACCCAGGATGACGGCCAGCGTAGCCAGCGGCGTGCCCAGCTCATGCGCTGCGCCGCTGGCGAGCAGTCCCATGCGCACGATGTGCTCTTCTTCCGCCGCGCGTTGGCGCAAGCCAGCCAGACGAGCGTCCTGCTCGCGAAGGTTTTTACCGATGCGTGTGATGAAGATCACCAGTAGCACGGCGTTCAACACAAAACAAATCAACGTACCCTGAATGTACAAACCTGGCAAGCCGTACGCATGGTCCGGAGGCAGGGCCAGCGGTTGGGCAAATCCGGCGAGCGCCACAAAGCAAGTGGCGGTAATGACAAACAGGCTCCAGACAAACGAAGGTTTTAGAAGCACAGCGCCTAGCGTGACCTGCAGCAGATACAAAAACACAAAGGGATTGCTGGCCCCGCCGCTTAAATAAAGCTGAGCGGTGAGAACCGCTACGTCTACCAGCAGCGACACAAACAGTTCGCGGTCACTGATTTCGCGGCGCGTGCGCCAGCGCAGCAGGCTGACGATGTTGAACGCCAGCAAGATGGCCAGCGCAGCCAGCATCATCCGTGTTGGCAGTGGAATTCCAAGCCCGTAAAACGCGAACTCGATGGTGACGACCTGTCCAATGACAGCGATCCAGCGCAACTGGATCAGCAGCAGCATGTTCTTGCGGCCAGTGACGTCGCTCAGGTTATCTGACAACCGCCCTTCGGTACCCGTGTTGGCGATGCTGCGAGCATCAGGGCGCTTGGTCTGCCGCGTTGGCGTTGCGAGGGTGGTCATGATGCCTTGCATTTTGCAGCGCCAAGCCAATGGCTGCACCCGCGACCATCAATGCCAGTGCATACCAGGTCAGTGCGTAGACCAGATGGCTGTTGTGAAAGGCAATCACGGTCAGCCCGCCGACAGGAAAAGCTGGTTCAGAAGGGGTAACTGCAGAGGCTGCATCGGCATCCACAAAATACGGTGCCACCCGGCGCAGGCCACGCGACTGGGCAATGGCCGCAACATCGCGCGAAAACCAGCGCTCGGCGACAGGGTCGTTTGAGCGCAAGAATCCGCCCCCCGGCTCTGTCAGCCGGAGCAGGCCCGTCACCGTGACATTGTTGGCGTCGGCGCCAGGGGCCGCAATGTCAGGCAGCGCGGGAGTCCACTGCGGCGGCACAAAGCCGCGATTGACCAGCACCACGCTGCCGTCTGCCAACTGCAATGGCGAAAGAAGCCAGAAACCGCTGCCGATATTTGTGACGGCTTGAACGCGAACGTCGCGGCCCACAATAAAGCGACCCGTGAGCTGCACATGGCGATATTCGTCGTTGGCTGCGTTCACCCGAGGCCAATCTGGCGAGGCGGGCGCGTTGGCTGCAGTGGCCGACACCCGCTGGTTCACGCGCTCAATCAGATCAAGCTTCCATGCGCGGCGCTGGACCTGCCAGGTGCCCAACGAAACGAACCCGATGAAGAGCACCAGCGCAATCAGCGCCCAGCTCAATTGCAGCATCCGTCGCTTGACGCCTGGCTGCCGGGTCGTCGTCATGGCATGTTTTTCATCTCTTGCATGGTGTGCGGCATCATGTTGGTGTTCAGGTGGTACATCACCCAGATTGACCCGCTGAGCATGATGACCAGAAGCACTACGGTGAATGCCAGAGCCAGCAACGACCAGCCGCCTTCTGAGCTTGTGTTCATGTGCAGGAAATAAACCATGTGCACCACAATTTGTACCGCTGCAATGGCCAGAATGACCAGCCCGGTGATGTTCGAGTTGGGCAGTACTTTGCCCATCACGAGCCAGAACGGGATGGCCGTCAGTATGACTGCCAGCACAAAGCCGGTCATATAGCCCTTAAAGGTGCTGTGACTGGCCCCGCCGTGGTCGTCATCGTGATCTTGATCTTGATCGTGACCATGGTCCGTGTGGCCGGTGGGGTTCAAGTCCAGCGTGTTGGTGTGTTGCGCAGAGGTCATGGCAGTGATCCCATCAGATAAACAAAAGTGAAGACAGCAATCCAGACCACGTCCAGAAAGTGCCAGAACATCGACAGACACATCAGGCGACGGCGGTTATCCGCGACTAAGCCGCCCCGGTGCACCTGCACCATGAGGACGACCAGCCACACGAGACCGAAGGCGACGTGCAAACCGTGCGTGCCCACCAGCGTGAAAAAGGCAGACAAAAACGCGCTGCGTTGCGGTACCGCGCCCTCTTGAATCAAATGCGCAAACTCGTACATTTCCAGCCCGATGAAGGCGCAACCCAGCAGGCCCGTCACCGCCAGCCAAGCCAGCACGGGTTTGACGCGGCGCCGCTGCATCTCCAGCATGGCAAAGCCGAAGGTGATGGACGACAGCAGCAGCATGGAAGTGTTGAGCGCAACCAGCGACAAATCGAACAGCTCGACACCTGACGGCCCCGCCGCGTAGCTGCGGCCGACCACGGCATAAACCGCAAAAAGCACTGCAAAAATCAGGCAGTCGCTCATCAGGTACAGCCAAAAGCCCAACAGCGTGCCGTTTTGGGGGTGATGTTCCTTTGGCAGATAGAACTGCATGCTGTCGGACGTTTTGGCGCTGGCGTCATTGCCGCCAAGGGCGGCATGGGTCACAGGAAGAGTTGTTGCTGTCATATCAATTGGCCACTAAACGGTTGAGTTCCTGGGTGCGAAGCCCCTCGATGTGGACGACCTCGTCCACAGCGATGTGGTAATCGCGTTTGTAGTTAAAGGTATGCGCGATGGAGACCGCAATCACTGCCGCAAACAACAGTGCTGCCAGCGCCCACATATGCCAGATCAGCGCAAACCCCATGGCAGTGGCAAGGCCTGCAATCACGATGCCGGCTGCGGTATTTTTGGGCATGTGAATCGGAATGAAACCGCTCACGGGCCGCTGGTAGCCGCGCTTTTTCATGTCAGACCATGCGTCGTTGTCATGCACCACGGGGGTGAACGCAAAGTTGTAGGCGGGTGGGGGCGACGAAGTGGACCACTCCAGCGTCCGACCATCCCAGGGGTCACCGGTGTGGTCGCGCAAGGATTCACGCTTGCGAAAGCTGACAAAGAACTGCACAAAGGTTGACATGATGCCAATGGCAATCAGCGCCGCGCCAAAACCGGCAATGATGAACCAGATTTGCAGCGAAGGGTCGTCAAAGCGGCTCATGCGGCGGGTCACCCCCATCAGCCCCAGCACGTATAACGGCATGAAGGCGAAGTAAAAACCGGTGAACCAGAACCAGAACGACATCTTGCCCCAGAAGGCATCGAGCTTGTAGCCAAAAGCCTTCGGAAACCAGTAGTTGATGCCCGCCATGGCACCAAACACCACCGCGCCAATGATCACGTTGTGAAAGTGAGCGACCAGAAACAGGCTGTTGTGCAGCACGAAGTCGGCGGGTGGCACGGCCAGCAGCACACCCGTCATGCCGCCGATGGTGAAGGTGACCATGAAGCCGATCGACCACAGCATGGGCACGTCAAAGCGGATGCGACCCCGGTACATGGTGAACAGCCAGTTGAAGATTTTCGCCCCGGTGGGAATCGAGATGATCATGGTGGTGATGCCAAAGAAGGCGTTCACACTGGCCCCCGAGCCCATCGTGAAGAAGTGATGCAACCACACCACGTACGACAGAATCGTGATCACCAAGGTAGCGTAAACCATGGAGGTGTAGCCAAAAATACGCTTGCCGCTGAAGGTGGCCACGACTTCCGAGAACACGCCGAACACGGGCAGCACCAGGATGTAAACCTCGGGGTGGCCCCAGATCCAGATCAGGTTCACGTACATCATGGCATTGCCGCCGAGGTCGTTGGTGAAGAAAGCAGTGCCAATGTAGCGGTCCATTGACAACAGGCCCAACACGGCTGTCAACACGGGGAACGACGCGACAATCAAAATGTTTGTGCACAGCGCTGTCCATGTGAAGATAGGCATCTTCATCATGCCCATGCCAGGCGCGCGCATCTTGACGATGGTGACCAATAAATTAATGCCTGACAAAAGCGTGCCCACGCCTGCCAACTGCAGCGCCCAAATGTAATAGTCAACACCCACGCCGGGGCTGAACTGAATGCCTGACAAGGGCGGGTAAGCGAGCCAACCGGTTTGACCAAACTCACCGATGAACAATGACATCATGACCAAAATAGCACCGCTGGCGGTCATCCAGAAACTGAAATTGTTCAGGAACGGAAAGGCCACGTCGCGAGCGCCAATTTGCAGCGGCACGACAAAGTTCATCAGTCCAGTGATCAGCGGCATGGCCACGAAAAAGATCATGATCACGCCGTGTACGGTGAACAACTGGTCGTAATGGTGAGGCGGCAAAAAGCCTTCAGAGCCATTGAAGGCCATGGCCTGCTGCGCCCGCATCATCAGTGCATCAGTGAATCCGCGCAGCAGCATGATCAGACCCAGCACGCAGTACATGATGCCGATTTTCTTGTGGTCAATGCTGGTGAGCCAGTCATGCCACAGTGTTCCCCACACTTTGAAATGCGTCAGTGCCGCCACAAGCCCGAGACCACCCAGTGCCACCCCGATAAAGGTCGCCAGGATGATGGGGTCATGGTAGGGCAGGGACTCCCAGGTAAGGCGTCCGAAAATGAACTTCGTAAGGTCGAATGTTTCAGTCATGAGATAGATGCTGCAGTTAATTCACAACGGGATAGTCGGTGCTGAGGTCGCGTACGCTGCACATGGCGGCAACGTACTTTTTGCCTGGGTCGCTGATTAATGCGGTAGCTGAGGTGCTGGAGGCCAGGTTGAACGTGCCGGGCTTGCCCATGCCGCCGCTTGCGTCAATGGCCATCATGTCTTCCATGCACATTTTGTTGGCTTCCACGCAGCGGTTGACGATGGCCTTGTACAGGCCAGGATCAATCGAGGCGTAGCGCTGTACAGGGTCGCGCTCGCTGGGTTTTTCCAGCACAAGGTATTCGGCACGGGTCAACTGTTTGCCGCTGGCCTTGTTGGTGGCCACCCATTTATCAAAATCAGCAGTGGTCAAGCCATGGAATTTAAAGCGCATGCCATTGAATCCATGGCCACTGTAGTTGGCCGAGAAACCATCGAACTCTCCCGGCTTGTTGATAACGGCACTGAGCTTGGTTTGCATGCCGGGCATGGCGTAGATTTGCCCCGCCAATGCAGGAATGAAAAATGAATTCATGATGGACGACGCAGTAATCTTGAACTGGATCGGACGGTCAATTGGCGCCGCCATTTCGTTAACCAACGCGATGCCCTGCTCGGGGTAGATGAACAGCCACTTCCAATCCAGCGCAACCACCTCAACCACCAGCGGTTTAACGTTCTCAGGCACGGGCCGGTTGGCGTCAATGCGGCCCAGCGGACGGTAAGGGTCCAGGGTGTGGGTGCTGATCCAAGTGATGGCACCCAACGCAATGATGATCAGTAGCGGTGCTGCCCAGATCACCAATTCAAGTTGGGTAGAGTGGTCCCAGTCAGGCCGATAGTCAGCCTGGGTGTTTGCCTTGCGATAACGCCAGGCGAATAGCAAAGTGAGCACAATCACCGGCACGATGATGAGCAGCATTAACCCCGTAGAAACGAGGATCAGGTTACGCTGCTGAATGGCAATATCCCCGGAGGGATTCATGACCACCCAGTTGCAGCCTGATAGCAAGGCTACAGCTGTGATCGGCAGCAGCCGAAGCCACTTTAGGGAATTCTTAATGGTTAACATGCCACACTTAATGAAGATTTTGTTAGGGTGAGAGGAGAATTTACGCCTGAATACTCGTCTTCACCATTGGACGTTTTGTCCTATGTCAATATTTACGCTTTTATGAGAACCTCTTCACTGTTGAACAATACAGATTCCGACTGAAACACGAGCCCGCATGACGCCCAACATCAACACCCAAGACATCGCTGCACCGGGCACTGCCCATGACCCAAGGGAGGCCGTTGCCAACGAACACACGATTGCGCCCAGTGAAATAGCGGTCGGCGTCATTTTGGGTCGCGCCTCCGAATACTTCGATTTTTTTGTCTACGGCATCGCGTCCGTACTGGTGTTCCCTGCCGTGTTTTTTCCGTTTACTGATGGACTACAGGGCACTTTATGGGCGTTCGTGATTTTTTCGTTCGCCTTTTTCGGTCGCCCTATCGGCACTCTGGTATTCATGGCCATCGAAAAGCGGTATGGACGCGGCGTCAAACTCACCGCAGCTTTGTTTTTGCTTGGCGTTTCCACCGCCGGCATTGCCTTTTTGCCCAGTTACGCCTCAATTGGTTTCACGGCTATCGTGCTGCTGTCGGTCCTGCGCTTTGCACAGGGTATTGCCTTGGGCGGTTCGTGGGACGGCCTGTCTTCATTGCTGGCAATGAGCGCCCCCAAGGAACGCCGGGGTTGGTGGGCCATGATTCCGCAATTGGGCGCGCCCTTGGGATTCATGATCGCTGCGGCACTGTTCTGGTACTTGAGTTCCCAGTTGTCGGCGGCTGACTTCCTCGATTGGGGCTGGCGTTATCCTTTTTATGTGGCGTTTGCCATCAACGTGGTGGCTTTGTTTGCGCGTCTGCGTCTGGTGGTCACGCACGAATACGAAAAGTTGCTCAAAGACAATTCATTGGCGCCCAGCAATGTCGGCGAATTGATCAAGGCCAGAGGCAGCAACCTGTTTATCGGCGCGTTTGCTTCACTGGCAACTTACGCTTTGTTCCACTTGGTGACCGTTTTCCCTTTGTCTTGGATAAAGCTTTATTCCAACCAGTCGGTCAATGATGTGTTGCTGGTACAAATTGTTGGCGGCGCTATTGCCTTGGTCGGCGTGGTGGCGTCGGGGCTTATTGCCGACCGCTTTGGTCGCCGGAACACCTTGGGTTCACTGGCCATCATGATCGGCTTGTTCAGTTTTGCAGCACCTATGCTGTTGGGCAGCGACGTGTTCGGCGAAGACCTGTTCATTCTGGTCGGATTTGCGCTGCTGGGCTTGTCTTATGGACAAGCGGCCGGGGCAGTAACTTCCAACTTTGAACCCAAATTTCGGTATACCGGTGCGGCATTGACATCTGATTTGGCTTGGTTGATTGGAGCAGCCTTTGCACCCCTTGTGGCTTTGGGCTTGTCAGCGCAATTCGGTCTTGGCTTCATGGGCGTGTATTTATTCTCGGGCGCTGCCTGTACGCTGGCGGCTTTGCGGATCAACAGCGCGCGTGAGTTGCGCGGTTGATCACAACGTCAAAGGCTGCAAATTGTTCAAGCACAGGCGCGGCGCGGCGCCTAATACGAGCAGATCTGCTTCAGGCCTATGGCAGCATCGCAGTGGCCCGTTCCGACCTTGCACAATTACTTTCTTGGTACAGCACTTATAGGCCGCACTCAAGCCTGGATTGCATTACCCACAAGCAAGCCAACCTATGTGTCTATGGTGTAAATCCTCATCGAGTAACCCGGCTCGGATAAACCACGACAGATTCTGTCTTTGGGCGCTCGATTTCATCGAATGAATCTTCTGGTGGCTGGCGAAGTATTGGGGCTCGAAGCTGCTGCGAGTTTTTAATTTCTTCCTCAATTCTGGCAATTCTTTCCGAATACATTTTTGCCAGTGCCGCATGGTGTTCTGCTGCTGCCTGATGTTCCACCCAGGCCAGATTCGCTTCTTCAAGGTACTCGAGTGACCTGCGAATATGCGTTTTAGTGCGTGGTCCGAAAAAACGGAATCTCATGACATCCTCCTGTCGAGGTGCGACGAAGCGGTTTTAAAACACAATTCCAGTCTGGAAATTATTTGTCCAGACTGTCGAACCATGAATAACTGCCTGTTCAGGATTTGTCAATCAGACGGGTCTGATTTGCATGGTTATCTGCCAAGGGTATTACGCCCCAAGTGCTTGCCGCAATTTGTCGGTAGTGGTCTCAGGCAAGCAGTGCTTTTTGGATGTCAGCATCACAAAGTAATCAAGCAAATATGGGTCGAAAACCATAACGCACAGGCTTGAACAATCACAGGGTTGCCTTGGGTCGGTCAAGCCGTTTTGATGAAATCTATGCCGCTGTGAGCAGGGTTTTGGGTGTTTTTGCTGCGGGTGGTGCCTCTCCATCCATGGACAACTCGCCGCCCAGTGCTTCAAGCAGGTCAGGAATCAGGGCCGACAACTCGCCTGTAACGATCGCGGCGTCGGTGTCAAAGCCATCATCGTCCTTGCCGTTTTCCTGCACTCCGTCAAGCACCACGTCGAGCAGCTTGACTTTCTTGACTTGGGCCATGTCGGTCAGCACGAACGACACCCGCTCGTTCCAAGTCATGGCCAGCTGCGTGGGCACTTTGCCCGACGCAATGTGCTCGGCCACTTCGTCGATTTCCAGCGTGTGGCGTGAATAGCGGACTGTTGACTTCTGGTCGTCAGGCATTTTGAGTTCGCAGTCGCGGTCGACGGTGAAACCGACGGGCGCTTCGCGGCTTGCCAGCCAATGCGCCATGGCTGCACCCGCCGCCATCGCGGTCTGCACCGGCTTGGCCATCAGGCCGGGGCGTGACCCGGGAATTTCGCTCAACGCTTCGATCAGCTGGCTGACCACCTTGTCGGCACCGGCCAGGCTGGCAGAATCAACGACGAGGAACTTGTTGTCCGGGTCGATCCATAACGTCGTCGATGACCGCTTGGTGAAGGCGCGCGGCAACAGGGCCTGCATGGCTTCTTCCTTGAACTCTTTCTTGATCTTGGCGCTGGCGCGCTCGCGGCCGGTTTCCTGCTTGTATTTTTCAACGCGTTCCTCCACCTCGGCTTTGACGGCAGAGGCGGGTACCGGGCGGCGCTCAATGCTCAGCCGCAAAATGACCTGCGTGCCCACGGTTTCGACCATTACGGCGCTTTTGTTGCCACGCGGCGGCACCCAGCCGACCGATTCGGGCTGCGTTGCGCCACAGGGCATGAATTGGGCGGTCTGAAGCACCTCTTCCAGCGCTTCAAGCGGTGGCAGGACAAAATCGGTGGCAATGCGAAAAAAGGAAGCGGATTTGAACATGGGATTTCAGTATCGGAAGATTCTGGTGAAAAGGGGGCCAAAAGGCATTGCCAACGGCGAGAGCCGAAGCTAAAAAGCGGTCATCAGTGAGTGCGAAAGCAAAGCCTGAAATTTTAAGCCCGGGCTGCTTGGCTGAATGTGAACAGTTTGGGATAAAACCCCGCCTGGAAGGTCAGGAAACATCCCGCACATGAATGCCGAAACTGCCCTTGCGCCGGTCGTTAAAGTAGCATTCCAGCGTCTCTTTGACGGTTCTAAATGCAATCTCGTCCCACGGGATTTCAGACTCGGTGAACAACCTGGCTTCAATGGTTTCGTGGCCGGGATTGAAGTCGGTGCTCAAGAGCCGGGCTCGGTAATAAAAATGGACCTGGCCCACGCGGGCCACATTCATGACGCTGAAGAGGTCCTGCATCTCATACTGCGCGCCCGCTTCTTCGTCGGTCTCGCGGGCGGCACCTTCTGCCGTGGTCTCGTCCATTTCCATGAAGCCGGCCGGCAGGGTCCATTTGCCCCAGCGTGGCTCGATATTGCGTTTGCACAGCAGCACCTGCCCGCCGTCCTCGCCCCACACCGGCACCGTGCCGACGACGTTCAGGGGATTTTCATAGTGAACGGTGTTGCAGGCCGGGCAGACGCCTCGCTGCTTGGTGTCGCCGTCATCAGGCAAGCGATAAACCACGGCGGTGCCACAGACGCGGCAGTGTTTCAGAGGGGGGCGGTGCATCAAATGAGTGTAGCGGCTTTGGCGTTTGTTTTGGATTTACGGCAGCCTTCAGGGCTTTGACCTGCTTCAAAAAACATAGCTGAGAACGCAAGCTGATAAAGCGCAAGCAGCATGAATAGTCTTGAGAATTCAGTCTTGTCGCACGGGTTTGAAGAGTTTGCCTGACACCTGAGGGTTGCCATTGCAGCCGCATCCGGCAACAGGCTTTGTCGCTCAGGAAAGCTTGATGCTCAACGGCTCCAGGCCTGCGACGCCGCCCGTCAGGGTGTCGCCTTTCACCACAGCCGCCACGCCTTCGGGGGTGCCGGTATAGATCAGGTCGCCGGGCTGCAGTTCCCAGGCGGCTGAAAGGTGCTCGATCGATTCGGCAATCGACCAGATGAGCTTGGACACATGGCTTCGCTGCCGGTCCTGGCCGTTCACCTGAAGATGGATTTCAGCATGCTCCACATCGCCGGCCTGGGCTGCAGGCGTGATCGGGCCGATGGGCGCGGAATGCTCGAACGCCTTGCCGATGCACCAGGGACGCCCCTGTTTCTTCATCTCGTTTTGCAGGTCGCGGCGCGTCATGTCCAGGCCCACCGCATAGCCAAAAATGTGATCCTGCGCATCGGCTGCCAGGATGTTCTTGCCGCCTTTTCCAATGGCCACCACCAGTTCGATTTCATGGTGCAGGTTGTGCGTCAGGCTGGGGTAGGGGACGCTGGCCTGGGTGCCGGCGTCCACCGCAACGATGGCATCTGCGGGCTTCAGAAAAAAGAACGGAGGCTCGCGTCCGGTAAACCCCATTTCCTTGGCATGTTCTTCATAGTTGCGGCCGACGCAATAAATACGGTGGACTGGAAAGCGATCTTCCGTGCCCACGACAGGCACTGAAACGATGGCGGGTGGAGTGACGACAAAACCCATGGCGAAAATTCCTTGACAAATCTGCGCCCGGACCTACGGCCGGGCGTTTGGGAAAATGAGAAACAAACAGGCGGTGCTGGCAACAGGCCCGCTGCGCAGTGTGACACGGTGGGCGCAATCAAAAAAGTTCCACTGCTAACCCTCCGTCGATGGCCTGGCGCTATTCAAGCCTGATACCGCGCGTCTGGATGATATTGCCCAGAATGGCAGTTTCGTCCTTGAGCCGGCTGCGCAGACCGTCAGGCGACGTTCCGACGGCTTGCCAGCCTTGCGCAAAGAGCTTTTGCCGCGTGTCGGCATCGCGCATGATGCGCGGCACCTCTTGGGCCAGCCTTGCCTGCGCGGCGCTGGACAGGCGGGCCGGCCCGATCAGTGCGGTCCAGACTTCCAGGTTGACATTTTTCAAGCCAGCCTCGGTCAGTGGCGGCACGTCAGGTGCGAGCAGGCTGCGACCGCCTGTCAGGCCAATCGCCCGGAGCTTGCCTGAGCGGATGTGCGGCAGGGCGATGCCGGGCGGTATCAGCGCCATCTGGATCTGACCGCCCAGCATCGCCGTGACCACCTGCGGATTGCCCGAATATGGAATATGCACCGGCATCAAGCCGCTCGAGCGCTGCTTGACCAGTTCCATGCCCAAATGGCCGACCGATCCGTTGCCGACAGACCCGTAGTTCCACTGATTGCCCGCTTGGTGCGCCGCCGTGAAGAATTCGGCTCCGCCCGGAAGGCTGGCTGGCGCGACCAGCATCAGCGGCGCGGTGGTGAGCAGCGAGATGGGCGCAAAGTCTTTGGCCGGGTCGTAGGGCAGCATGGCATAAAGCTGCTTGGCGGAGGTCAGGTTGCCGTTGATGACGACGCCCAGCGTGTGGTCGTCAGTGGCCTTGGCGACCAGGTCTGCGGCAATATTGCCCGACGCACCTACCCGGTTTTCGATAATGACCGGCTGGCCCAAGGCCCGAGACAAAGGCTCGGCCAGCGTTCGGGCCGACATGTCGGGGGTTGATCCTCCGGGAAAGCCCACCAGAATGCGGACCGGCCGGGTTGGCCAAGCTGATGCGGTCCCCGCTTTTTTATCGGTGTTTTGCGCTGTTGCGCTCATGGATGCGGCGCATGCAACTATTAAAAAAGTAGTACGCACGGCATGCGTCGAACAAACGCGGCCAAGCCGTTTGAACCGGCTGGGTATCAGGTCAGGAAGCTTCATTATTTTTTAACGCAGTCATTCATCAGACGGATTCCATTGCCAGATTGAAGTGTTCCACCGTGGGGGGGCTGGCAAAGAAAGGTCCGACAATCGCCCGCCAGTCGGCAAACGCAGCCGACTCGCGAAAATCGACGGTGTGGTTTTCCAGAGTTGCCCAGCGGATTTGCAGCAGGTAGCGCTCGGGGCTTTCAATGCCCTTGAATACCTGGTAGCCCTGAAATCCCTTGGCATGGGCAATCACGGTATGAACGCCACGCGCGATGGCCTCGTCAAAGGCGGTCTGCTGGCCGGGGTGGATACGGATATCGGCAAGTTCAAGAATCATCAAAGCTCCAGTGAATGTTGTGATCGCAAAGGTCTAACTCTAGCGGCAAATTTCATCCAACAGGGCCCTGCGTGTCTTTATTCAGCGCGCTTACGTTGAAGCCAATTGAAAAATCGGTTGTGAGCGATGCCATTTTTTGAAAGGGGGATGATTTGTGTCGGCTTTGGTGGTTTCTGCAAACCCGGCCTGACTGAATTCATATTCACGTGATTTATCGAGTCGCCTCCCGCACGGTCCAAAAAGCAACAAGCACTGTCCCGGTTTATGCTTTCATCCATGAAGCTGCACAACTATTTCCGTTCTTCTGCGTCGTTCCGGGTCCGTATCGCGCTGGAACTCAAGGGTCTAGCGTACGACTATGTGGCGGTCCAGCTGACCAAAGACGAGCACCTCAAAGCGCCGTACGCGTCGCTTTCTGCCGACCGCCTGGTGCCGCTGCTGGAAGTGGAGGGTGAAAAGCTGTCGCAGTCGATGGCCATCATCGAATACCTCGATGAAATGCATCCAAAGCCTGCACTTCTGCCGGCCGACGCTCGGGGCCGCGCCAGGGTGCGGGCGCTGGCGCAGACAATTGCCTGCGAGATTCATCCGCTCAATAACCTGCGTGTGCTCAGGTATTTGGCGCGCGAGCTGCGTGTCAAGGACGAAGAAAAATCCCAGTGGTATCGCCATTGGTGCCGCGAAGGGCTGGACGCCTTCGAGCGGCAACTGGCCGGCTTGCCCGCCTCGGTCTATTGCCATGGCGAAACTCCCACACTGGCCGACTGCTGCCTGGTGCCGCAAATTTACAATGCCTTGCGTTTTGAGGTGAGCATAGAGGGCTTGCCGCGCACCATGGCCGCCTACCATGCGTGCATGGCGCTACCCGCTTTCCAGAAGGCCCAACCGTCATCCTGTCCTGACAGTCAGGCCTAGATGTCTGGCCGTTTTCACCCTGACTGGCTGGTCCCCGACTGGCCCGCACCGGCTGGCATCAAGGCGGTGTTCACCAGCCGCGCCGGTGGCGTTTCAACCGTGCCGTTCGACACCATGAACCTGGGCAGCCATGTGGGTGACCTGCCTGTATCGGTGGACGCCAACCGCCAGCTGCTGAAGCGTGCCACAGGCGTTGAGCATGCTGTCTTGCTTGATCAGGTGCATGGCAACCGGGTGGAACTGCTGGACCCGACCACGCCGAACGGCCAGCTTGCCGATGCCTGCATGACGCTGCATCGCCAGCTGGCCTGCACCGTCATGGTGGCCGATTGTCTGCCGGTGCTGCTGGCATCACTGGACGGCACCCGGGTTGCTGCCGCCCATGCCGGCTGGCGGGGGTTGGCCGGCAGCGGTGATGCCGCAGGGCAGGGCGTCATCGAGTCGGTTTATGCGTCTTTTAGTGCTCCTGCGCAATACCAGACTGCACAAGATGCTACAAAAATAATAGCTTGGCTGGGGCCGTGCATAGGGCCTGCGGCGTTTGAGGTGGGCGAAGAGGTGCGGGCCGCCTTTACCGCGCGGCAGCCGCAAGCCGCGCATTGCTTTACCGCCATCGCGTCCGGTAAATACCTGGCCGATCTGCCAGCCCTGGCCCGCCTTCGGCTGCAGGCACTGGGTGTCACGCAGGTATATGGAAACGACGGCAGTGCGCCTTGGTGCACCGTTGGCAATCCCTCAAGGTTCTTTTCCCACAGGCGCGATGCCGGCATCCCGGGGAACGGCTTCGGTACCACCGGGCGCATGGCTGCCTGCATCTGGCTCGACGGCTGAAGCACTTGTTTGATCGACTCCCTGGCGGGTAGACGCCAGATGATGTGCCCGTGCCTCGGCCTCGCGTTTTTTAATGGCCTTGTTGCGCTTGGGCGCGCCCATCAGGTAAACCACCAATAGCACAGGTCCTATGCCATAGAGTAAAAGGGTGACCAATGCGCCCAGGACGGTGCCATTGCTGCTGGCGGCTTCGGCTGCGCTCATCATCAACACGACATACATCCACGCGATTACAACCAAATACATAGTGAATTCATTCTTTCGTGTCAGGATCTAAAAAGTAATTGATAGGATACTGGCTGCAACTAATTGGCGTTTGCCAGCACACTGCATCACCGAGGAGACATTGATGAATTCTGAACTCAACTGGACAATGACGACCCAACAAATGCAGGAGACCCTTGGAGAAGGTATCAAGCAGGCGATGTCGTCCTTCGGAACCGGGACTGCCCCCGGCTTTCCAGCCATGGACTTGTCGGTGTTTAAGTCGCTCGCACCGTCCCAGCCCTCCATCACGTTCGAGCCCTCCAAGCTGCTTGAGCTTCAGCAGCAGTACATCGCCGGCGCATCGGCTCTCTGGAACATGGGCCTGAGTGCAGGGGACGAAACAGCCAAACCAGCCGACCGGCGTTTCTCGGATCCCGCCTGGCAGGCCAGTCCGGTGTCAAAATTCCTTGCCTCTGCTTATCAGCTCAATGCCACGACCCTCATGGGTCTGGCCGAAGCCGCCGAAAGCGATGCCAAGACCAAGTCGCGACTGCGTTTTGCGGTCGAGCAGTGGATGGCGGCTTCAGCTCCCAGCAACTTTCTGGCGCTGAATGCCGAAGCGCAGAAAAAAGCCATTGACACCAAGGGCGAAAGCATCGCAAAGGGAATAGCGAACATGCTTCACGACCTGAAGCAGGGCCATGTGTCGATGACCGATGAAAGCATCTTCGAAGTCGGGAAAAACGTCGCCACCACTGAGGGTGCCGTTGTATTCGAAAACGAGTATTTCCAATTGCTCGAATACAAGCCGCTGACAGACAAGGTCTATGAAAAACCCTTCCTGATGGTTCCGCCTTGCATCAACAAGTTCTATATCCTGGACCTGCAGCCTGAAAACTCCCTGATCCGCTATGCCACGGCGCAAGGTCACCGGACCTTCGTGATGAGCTGGCGCAACCCGGACCAGTCCATGGCGGGCAAAACCTGGGATGACTACATCGAGAACGCACCCATCAAGGCTATTGAAGTGGTGAAGGAAATCACCGGTGCCGACACCATCAATGCCCTGGGTTTCTGTGTTGGCGGCACCATTTTGAGCACGGCGCTGGCGGTGTTGGCAGCCCGTGGCGACAAACCGGTGGAAAGCGTCACGCTGCTGACGTCGTTGCTGGACTTCAGCGACACCGGTATCCTGGATATCTTCATTGACGAAACGTCGGTCAAGTACCGTGAAGCCGAAATGGGCAAGGGCGGCCTGCTCAAGGGCAAAGACCTCGCTTCCACTTTCAGCTTCCTGCGCCCGAATGACCTGGTCTGGAATTATGTGGTCGGCAACTACCTCAAGGGCGAAACTCCGCCGCCGTTTGACCTGCTCTACTGGAACAGCGATTCCACCAACCTGCCAGGACCGTTCTATGCCTGGTATTTGCGCAATACGTATTTTGAAAACAACCTGATCAAGCCCGGGAAAATGGTGGTTTGCGGCGAAAAGGTCGATCTCGGCAAGCTAGACATGCCGTTTTATCTTTATGGCTCGCGTGAAGACCATATCGTGCCGATTGGCGGCGCCTATGCGTCAACCCAGGTTTTGCCAGGCAAAAAGCGCTTTGTCATGGGCGCATCCGGCCACATTGCGGGCGTGATCAATCCGCCCGCCAAAAAGAAGCGCAGTTACTGGACCAACGACCAATTGACGTCCAGCCGCACGGCGGGCGACAAATACCCGGCTTCGCAGGTTGACTGGCAAAAAAATGCCACCGAGCATGCTGGCAGCTGGTGGACGGACTGGTCCGACTGGCTGCAGAGCCACGCCGGCAAGCAGATTGCGGCGCCGAAGACTTATGGCAGCCGCAAATTCAAAGCCATTGAACCTGCGCCCGGCCGCTACGTCAAGGTCAAGGCCTGATTCAGCCAAAAACCGTATTTCAGGCTTTCCAAGCCTGGCAGGTTTTATCTATTTCAAATGGTTTAGTTCAACAGCACCCAGGTGCATCCCTGGTTTTATAAAGGAGACAACATGGAAGATATCGTTATCGTGTCAGCAGGCCGGACCGCCGTCGGAAAATTCGGCGGCTCGCTGGCGAAAATACCGGCCACCCAACTGGGCGCTGCCGTGATCAAGGCCGTACTGGAGCGCTCGGGCTTGAATGCTGAACAGATTGGCGAAGTCATCATGGGCCAAGTGCTTGCTGCAGGCGCAGGCCAGAACCCGGCACGCCAGTCCGTGCTCAAGGCCGGATTTCCCCAGGGCATTCCAGGCCTGACCATCAACGCCGTCTGTGGTTCCGGCCTGAAATCGGTCATGCTGGCGGCCCAGGCCGTGGCAACCGGCGACAGCGAAATCGTGATTGCCGGCGGCCAGGAAAACATGAGCGCCTCGCCGCATGTCCTGAACGGTTCACGCGACGGTCAGCGCATGGGCGACTGGAAACTGGTCGATACGATGATCGTCGACGGCTTGTGGGACGTGTACAACCAGTACCACATGGGTATCACCGCAGAAAACGTTGCCAAGAAGTACAACATCAGCCGGGAAGCCCAGGACGCGCTGGCGCTGGCCAGCCAGACCAAGGCGGCTGCAGCCCAGGATGCGGGAAAGTTCAAGGACGAAATCATCCCCGTTTCGATTCCCCAGAAAAAGGGTGATCCGGTGGTTTTTTCGTCCGACGAGTTTCTCAACCGCAAGACCAGCGCCGAAGGGTTGGCAGGCTTGCGCCCGGCCTTTGACAAGGCGGGCGGCGTGACTGCGGGCAATGCCTCGGGTCTGAACGACGGCGCTGCGGCGGTCATGGTCATGACGGCGAAAAAGGCTGCAGCCCTGGGCCTGACGCCATTGGCCCGCATTGCCAGCTATGCCACGGCCGGCCTGGACCCTGCCTACATGGGCATGGGGCCCGTGCCTGCCTCAACCAAGGCCCTGCAGCGCGCAGGCTGGAACGTGCAGGATCTGGACCTGCTGGAAATCAACGAGGCGTTTGCCGCCCAGGCTTGTGCTGTGAACCAGGAAATGGGCTGGGACACCAGCAAGGTGAATGTCAATGGTGGCGCGATCGCCATTGGTCACCCGATTGGCGCGTCCGGCTGCCGCATTCTGGTCACGTTGCTGCACGAGATGGTGCGGCGCGATGCCAAAAAAGGCATTGCCAGCCTGTGTATCGGCGGAGGCATGGGGGTTGCCCTCACACTGGAACGCTGAAAATCAGGTAAAACAGTGCTTCGCGCTTACCAGCAGGGCGTAAGCAGCTATTAGAGTAATAGCAAGAGTTTTTAACAAATCCAACGATCCCAGGAGAAGACAATGAGCAACAAAGTAGCGTATGTAACCGGTGGCATGGGTGGTATCGGAACCGCCATTTGCCAGCGACTCGCCAAGGATGGGTATACCGTGATTGCCGGTTGCGGCCCCACGCGAGACTTCACCAAATGGATCGACGAACAAAAAGCATTGGGTTATTCATTCCACGCTTCAGTCGGTAACGTGGGGGATTGGGATTCCACAGTGGCCGCGTTCGACAAGGTCAAGGCAGAGCATGGTCCGGTCAGCGTGCTTGTGAACAATGCAGGCATCACCCGCGATGGGCAGTTCCGCAAGATGAGCAAGGCCGACTGGGATGCCGTGATCTCGACAAACCTTGACAGCATGTTCAACGTGACCAAGCAAGTCATCGAAGGGATGGTTGAGGCCGGGTTTGGCCGTGTCATCAACATTTCGTCGGTCAATGGCCAGAAGGGCCAGTTTGGCCAGGTGAACTATTCCACCGCCAAAGCCGGCTTGCATGGCTTCACCATGGCACTGGCCCAGGAAGTAGCGTCCAAAGGCGTCACCGTCAACACGGTTAGCCCGGGCTATATCGGCACCGACATGGTCAAGGCGATCCGCCCTGAAGTGCTTGAGAAAATCGTGGCCGGCGTGCCTGCCAAGCGGCTCGGACAACCGGAAGAAATCGCATCCATCATTGCCTGGATTGCATCAGACGAAGGTGGTTACGCCACGGGCGCTGATTTCTCGTTGAATGGTGGCTTGCACATGGGTTGATGGCTTGAAGGCCCTGGCTTTCAAATGAAAAAACCCGCTTTCGAGCGGGTTTTTTCATGGGGGACCGAACTTGGTTTTTGATGGAACTCATGTGTTCTAAATCCATTTCAAGTGGAAACAAGGAACTATTTTTTGACAGTCTTTGCATCAGCCGTGTCGCCTTCGTAAGTTGCGCCTCCCACTGTCATGCCTTCGGCAGAAAACTTCGCTGCAGTTTTGCTGCCCACGCCCTTGATGCGCCCCCTGAAGTCTTCCCAGTTTTTAAACTGGGATTTGCTTCGCTCGGCAACAATCAACCGGCTGGTAGCCGGCCCAACACCCTTGATTCCGTCGAGTTCCGCTTCGCTGGCCTGGTTAACATCAACCGCGGCAAAAGCTGTTGCCAGGGGAAGCGCCATGAAGAAAATCAGGAATTGTTTCAGCATTGGAAACCCTCGAACTGAAAGCGCAGGCTTAGGCATTGAGGCATGAAAATCAAGCAATTTCAATGCAGTAAGGTCTGTGATGTGGACATGATTCGGAAAATTTCCTGACCGAATAATTCTGAGATTTAAAAAGCTGCTATTTTTTACCATTGCCTAGCCACTGCATATAAGCAGCAACCCCGGTTTGCACGTCAGCGAACACATGTTCGCACCCTGCCGCGCGCAATGCGCTCAAATCGGCCTGCGTATAACTCTGGTACTTGCCGACGAGTGCCTCGGGGAAACCAATGTAATCGATCATGCCCCCGCGCACGGCCTCTTCAAGACTCAATGGATCCGCATTCTGGGCTTGGCGCAAGGTGTTGACGACGGCAGTCGCGACATCATTGAAGGGTTGGGCGCGGCCTGTCCCGAGATTGAAAATGCCGGAATGTTGAGGATGATCGAAAAACCAGAGATTCACGTCCACGACATCGTCAATGAAGACAAAATCGCGCATTTGCCCACCCGGTCCGTAGCCGCCGTAGTCGCCAAACAGTTTGACTTTGCCCTCCGCCTGGAACTGGTTGTACTGGTGAAAAGCCACGCTGGCCATCCGGCCTTTGTGTTGCTCGCGTGGGCCATAGACATTGAAATAGCGAAAACCTGCAACCTGCGTTTGCGCATTTTCAAAAGTGTTGCCGAGCTCGCGTCGAAGATGCTGGTCAAACAGCAGCTTGGAGTAGCCGTAGACATTCAGCGGTTGCTCAAATTCCGGAGACTCGCTAAAGGTATCCGAGCCGCCATACGTGGCAGCTGACGAGGCATACAGCAAACGGGTGTTCTGGCTCTGGCAGGCGCGAAACAGCTCGCACGACAGCGTGTAGTTGTTGGCCATCATGTATTTGCCGTCGAGTTCCATGGTGTCGCTGCAAGCGCCCTCATGAAACACTGCCTCGATGTGTCCGAAGGCACCTTCAGCAAACTGGCTGTAAAAATCGTCAGAATCAATATAGTCAGCAATTTTCAGGTCGGCAAGGTTGCGGAATTTGTCACCCTGCGTCAGGTCATCCACTGCAATGATGTCATCAATACCGCGGGTATTCAGTCCCTTGACCAGATTGCTGCCTATGAAACCGGCAGCGCCGGTGACTACGATTTTCATGAAATTTCCTAGGATGTTCAGGGAGCCGCAGCGCTCAGCTAACGGCAAAAAGCTCGCTGTGATTAACAGTCGCCGTGCCGAATTTCCCCACCACGATGCCTGCAGCACGGTTGGCAATGGGTACGGCGTCACGCAGGCTCAGGCCAGCCGCTGTCATGGTGGCCAGCGTGGCAATCACGGTATCCCCGGCACCGGTGACGTCAAACACTTCTCGGGCCACCGTGGGGACATGCAGTTCGCCCTGCGCATCAAACAGGGTCATGCCTTCCTCACTGCGGGTGACTAGCAAGGCCTGAAGGTTTAGCGCCGAACGCAAATTCTGGGTCTTGGTACGCAATTCGGTTTCACTGCTCCAAGGACCAATGACCTGTTCCAGTTCCGCGCGGTTGGGCGTGATGATGCTGGCATTTCTGTAACGTTCGAAATCCGAACCTTTGGGGTCTACCAACACCACCTTGCCGGCAGCCCGCGCCTGGGAAATCATGGACACGATATGTGCGAGTCCGCCTTTGCCGTAATCAGAAAATAAAACTGCTTGATGCTCAGGGAAAATGGTTTTAAAGGTGGTTGACTGGGATGCCAGCACTTCATGTTCAGGTGTGTTTTCAAAGTCGAGCCGCAGCAATTGCTGCTGACGCCCGATCACGCGTAATTTAACGGTGGTTTTAAGATTTGCATCACGTCCGAAGTAGGGCGTGATGCCGGTTTTCGCCACCAGGTCTTCCAAGGTATGACTTGCTTCGTCTTCGCCCACTACCGTTAACAGGGAAGCCTGCGCCCCCAATGTCACGATGTTGTAGGCTACGTTAGCGGCTGCGCCAATCCGTTCTTCAGTTCGAGTCACGCGCACGACAGGCACGGGCGCTTCGGGCGATATGCGGTCTACAGCACCGTACCAGTAGCGATCCAGCATGGCATCACCCACCACCAGGACACGAGCCGATGCAATTTTTTCAGGGGTAATGGTCGGGTTCATTTTTATGAGATCAACAGCTTTATAACTCTTCAATGCGGCGCACAGGGTAGCTGTCCCAAGCCTGACAGCCGGGGCAATGCCAGAAATGCTGGGTGGCTTCAAAGCCGCAGGCGGCGCAACGGTAGCGCATCAAGGGTTTGGTAGCCTGGTCCATCGCCCGCTGCACCAGCGTGTGGTGATGTTCGTCTTCAAGTTTTTCTCCTGCAATCCACTTGCTGGCCGCCACCAGGGAAATTTCACTCTCCATGTGAGCGACATACCATTTCCGGGCGGACAAGGAGTCTTTTTCAAGCTTGACAATAGCCTCGATCACGTCAATTGACGGAGCTTGGGCATAGCTGGATTCAAGCAGCGCCAGGGCGGTTTGATGCTGACTGATGCTTTGCGCCACGTTGGCCAGCAGGTTCGCAGCCAGTGGCAAGACCTGCGGGGCGACTATGGTGAGCGAGCGCAGTGTCTGAAACGCCTCATGTCCCTGGCCTAGCTGACTCTGGAGCTTGGCCAGGTCAATCAATGGCCTGGCAGCAGCAGGCGCCATGGCAACAGCCTGCAAGAGCAGACCAAGCGCCACGCCGGTATCGCCCGTGGCGATGGACGCATTCGCCTGCTCGCACAAATAATGCGATTGACGCGTACTGAAACTGCCTTGGGTGGAATTTCCAAGCCGGGCAGCAATTTCAGTGGCGTTGGCCCAGTCACGCGAACGCTCGTAGATCGACAGCAGCGCAAGCCGGGCTTCCTCTTCAAACGGTGTGCCTTCCAGCTTGCGAAGTGCCGCCTCGGCACGGTCAAGCAGGCCGGCTTTCAGGAAATCCAGCGCCAGTGCATGCTGGGCGCGCTCGCGTTCGGGCTGGGTCAAGTCGCCACGCGACATCAGATGCTCATGAACCCGAACGGCGCGCTCATATTCGCCGCGGCGTCGAAACAGGTTGCCCAAGGCGAAATGCAATTCGGACGTGTCGGGGTCGTTCTGAACGGCTTCAATGAATGCGTCTATGGCCTGGTCCTGCTGCTCGTTGAGCAGAAAGTTCAGTCCCTTGAAATAGGCCTTGGGTGCCTGACGGTTCTCGATGCGCAGTTGCCTCAGGTCTAACCGGGATGCGAGCCAGCCCAGCGTGAAGGCAATCGGAAATCCGAGCAAAACCCAGGTAAAGTCAAATTCCATGTTGAATCGGGACGGGGTTGTTGTGAGTTTCAGTAGGCAACGCAACCGACGCAGGAGGCAAACCAGCTTTGCCTTTTTTCCACCAGCGCGGCATCATTACAAGAATACCCATTGAAAGACCGCAGGCAAAGGTGGCCAGCACCACGAGCACCAAGGGCGCTTGCCACAAGGTGCCGAAAAAGAAATGCACTGCAACCGTTTGCTGGTTGTTCAGCGCAAAAGCAAAAAGCGTAAAAAAAATGGCTGCCTTGAGCAGCCACATCAGGTATTTCACTGGCAATCCCCGGAGTGGTCTGGCAATTGTAGCCAGCCGATCGAGCGAGAAAGCGCCAAGAATCAACTTGGCGGCGGAACCTTCAGCAATTCTTCCGTTCGGGCATCGACCGATTCACGCAAGGCCTTGCCAGGTTTGAAGTGCGTCACCCGTTTTTCGGGAATTGCCACACTTTCTCCGGATCGAGGATTGCGTCCCATGCGGGGAGGGCGCCGGTTGATGGAAAAACTGCCAAAACCCCTGATTTCAATCCGGTTGCCACGCACCAAGGTGTCAGCCATCGCATCAAGAAGTGTCTTGGTGGCCAGTTCGGCATCACGGTGCGTCAGCTGGCTGAATCGGGCTGCCAGTTCTTCGACTAAATCGCTTCGGGTCATCCGGAATTATCTGGTTGGGACAGAGCACATGGGCGGCAAGCCGCGTCATGTGGACTGTCCCGCAAGATTACTTGGACTCGCTGTTGTCCAGCTTGGCGCGCAGCAGGGCGCCCAGGCTGGTCAGGCCGGCGCTTTCGCGCGACGACTGCTGGCTCAGGGAAGCCATGGCTTCTTGCTGGTCGGCGTTGTCCTTGGCCTTGACCGACAGCTGGATGTTGCGGGTCTTGCGATCCACGTTCACCACAACTGCAGACACTTCGTCGCCTTCTTTCAGCACATTGCGCGCATCTTCAACGCGGTCACGGCTGATTTCGCTGGCGCGCAGGTAGCCAATGATGTCTTCGCCCAGATCGATTTCTGCGCCCTTGGCATCAACGGTCTTGACCTTGCCGGTCACGATCGCGCCCTTGTCGTTGATCGACACGAAGGTGGTGAACGGGTCGGAATCAAGTTGCTTGATGCCCAGGGAGATACGCTCGCGGTCCACATCGACAGCCAGCACGATGGCTTCGACTTCCTGGCCCTTTTTGTAGTTGCGAACAGCGGCTTCGCCGGGCTCGTTCCACGAGAGGTCAGACAGGTGCACCAAGCCGTCGATGCCGGCAGCAAGGCCCACGAATACACCGAAGTCGGTGATCGACTTGATCGGGCCCTTGACGCGGTCGCCGCGCTTGGTTTCCACGGCGAATTCTTGCCATGGGTTGGCCTTGCACTGCTTCATGCCCAAGCTGATACGGCGCTTGTCTTCGTCGATTTCCAGAACCATGACTTCGACTTCGTCGCCCAAGGCAACAAGCTTGCTTGGCGCGACGTTCTTGTTCGTCCAGTCCATCTCTGACACGTGGACCAAGCCTTCGATGCCTGGCTCGAGTTCGACAAATGCGCCGTAGTCGGCAATGTTGGTGATCTTGCCGAACAGGCGAGTGCTTTGCGGGTAGCGGCGGTTCACGCCCATCCATGGGTCGTCGCCCATTTGCTTCAGACCCAGGGACACGCGGTTTTTCTCGGTGTCAAACTTCAGGATCTTGGCAACGATTTCCTGTCCAGCTGTCACCACTTCGCTCGGGTGACGCACGCGGCGCCATGCCATGTCGGTGATGTGCAGCAAGCCGTCAATGCCGCCCAGGTCAACGAACGCACCGTATTCGGTGATGTTCTTAACGATGCCCTTGACAGCAGAACCTTCTTTCAGGGTTTCCATCAGCTTGGCGCGTTCTTCGCCCATGCTGGCTTCGACCACGGCTCGGCGTGACAGCACGACGTTGTTGCGTTTGCGGTCGAGCTTGATGACCTTGAATTCCATGGTCTTGTTCTCATACGGAGACAAGTCCTTGATAGGGCGGGTATCGATCAGCGAGCCAGGCAGGAAGGCGCGGATGCCGTTGACCAGAACAGTCAGGCCGCCCTTGACTTTGCCGCTGGTCTGGCCAGTGACGAATTCGCCGGATTCCAGAGCTTTTTCCAGGCTCATCCACGATGCCAGGCGTTTGGCCTTGTCGCGCGAGAGCAGGGTGTCGCCGTAGCCGTTTTCGACGGAGTCGATGGCAACTGACACAAAGTCGCCGACCTGGACTTCAACTTCGCCCTGGTCGTTCTTGAATTCTTCGAGAGGAATGTAAGCCTCTGACTTGAGGCCAGCGTTCACAACCACGTGGTTGTGATCGATGCGCACTACTTCAGCGGTGATGACTTCACCAGCACGCATTTCAGAGCGTTCGAGTGATTCGTTAAACAGGTCGGCAAAAGATTCAGACATGAATTTCCTAATCCACACAACAGGTTTCCAACAGCGAAATTGCTATTGTTTTTATGACTGCTTGCGGCGGTTTGGTGAGGTTTCGCGGTCAAACGACAGGTTGGACCGCAGGTTGCTTTAGATTTTCCTGCGAACCCTTGCTGCCCATGAAGGGTGTGCGTCGAGGGTTAGAAGGGCCGGGTGCCTTGCCACCAGTCCATGACCAAGTCCAGCGATTGTTCAATCGTCAGGTCGGAATTGTCCAGCAGCAGGGCATTATCAGCAGGTCTTAGCGGTGCGGCTTTGCGGGACATATCCCGTTGGTCGCGCGCTTCCAAATCCTGCTGAATGGCGGCGATTGTAATCGTGTTTCCTTTTGAAATCAATTGCTTGTACCGCCGTTCGGCGCGATGCAAGGCGCTGGCAGTCAGGTAAATCTTTAACGGTGCCTTGGGGAACACGACCGTGCCCATGTCTCTGCCGTCAGCCACCAGGCCGGGCAGTTGCCGGAAACTGCGCTGCAAGTCCAGCAGGGCATCTCGAACCTGCGGATAGGCAGAAACCCGGGAAGCGGCCATGCCGGCGACTTCGGTACGAATTTCTTCTGAAACGTCTTCCTCGGCATCACCGTTGGTCAGAAAAATGCGGTCGCCCTTGAACCGCACCGGCAAGGCGCGGGCGATTTGCGCAATTGCGTCGCCGTCATCGAGTGACAGGCCGGCACGCAATGCTGCGAAAGCGCTCAGGCGGTACAGCGCGCCAGAATCCAGGTAGTGATAGCCCAAGTGATGCGCTGTCAGCGCTGCCAGCGTTCCTTTTCCGGAGGCTGTGGGTCCGTCCAGGCAAATCACGGGAATCTGGTCGTCTTGCGCTTCAGTGACCGAGAACAGTGTTTCAAAGTAGTCTGGAAAAGTCTTGGCAACGCACTTGGGGTCCAGAATCCGGACCGGCAGTTTGGCTGGGTTGAAGGCCGCGAGTGAAAAACACATGGCGATTCGGTGATCGTCGTAGGTATGAATCACCGCAGGATTCCAGGCGCCGGCCTTCCCGGGCGGGGTGATTTTCAAATAATCTGCACCTTCTTCAATGGTGGCGCCAAGCTTTTGCAATTCGCAGGCCATGGCGGCGATGCGGTCGGTTTCTTTGACGCGCCAGCTGCCAATGTTGCGTAAAACCGTAGTTCCTTCAGCATACAGTGCCATCACTGCAAGCGTCATGGCGGCGTCCGGCATATGGTTGCAGTCCATATCCACTGACTTGAGCGGCCATGCACCACGCGACACGTGCAGCGAATTGGCTGTGCTGTCGATTCGGGCGCCCATCACACGCGCCGCCTCGATAAACCGTATATCGCCTTGAATGGAATCGGCGCCTACTCCCAAGATTTTTAAGCCATTTTGACCATTTTCGCTTGCTGCTATTGCACCAAGTGCTATGAAATAACTAGCGGATGAGGCGTCAGCTTCTACATGGATCTCACCGGGCGACTGGTAAACGCTACCGGCCGGAATCGTGAAACGCTGCCAGCCTTCGCGCTTGACCTGAATGCCGAAGCGTTTGAGCAGGTTGAGCGTGATCTCGATGTAAGGCCTCGAAATCAATTCCCCCGTAACTTCGATGCAGATGGCTTGCCTGGCCACCAGCGGCAAGGCCATCAAAAGCGCGGTGAGAAACTGGCTGGAAACGTCTCCCCGAACGCGAATCGTCTGGTCGAGCTTCAATACCCCTTGACTTAGCCTCAAAGGGGGAAAACCCTCGTTCCCCACGTACTCGATGACGCATCCCAGTTGCCTGAGGGCATCGACCAAATCGCCAATAGGCCGTTCGTGCATGCGCGGCACACCCGACAGCTCAAACTCGCCACCGAGCAGCGCCAGTGCGGCTGTCAGTGGACGCATGGCCGTGCCCGCATTGCCCATGAACAGCACGGCTTTGCGCTCGATAAGCTGGCCGCCAAGTCCGCCGATCACAGCGCTCTGGCCGTGTTGCACTACGGTGCAGCCCAGTTGCTTGAGCGCCGTGAGCATCACAGCGGTATCGTCAGAAGCGAGCAAATCATGAACTGTGGTCTGGCCGCGACTCAATGCGGCCAGCAGCAGGACGCGGTTGGAAATGCTTTTGGAGCCAGGCAGGTGAACTTCGCCAGCGGCACACGCCAGCGGCGGAAGATCGAGAAACTCGGTGTCGTACATGAAACAGTGCTTTACTTGGGAACGTTGTGCGAGGAAATACGCCAGTTGGCGCGCGTTTCACTGGCTTGGCCGATAAGCGATTCGAGTGCTTCTGCGTTGCCGCTTGAAATCAGCTGTTCAAGCGATTGCAGGGATTGCTGGAAAATTCTGGACTGTACGAGCAGCTCTTCACGGTTAGCCAGCAGGATGTCGCGCCACATTTCCGGGGCGCTGGCGGCGATGCGGGTGAAGTCACGAAAACCCGGTCCCGCAAGCGCCATGTAGTCTTGGCCATTTGGTTGAGAGGTGATGCCATTGATCATGGCAAAAGCGATCAGGTGCGGAAGGTGGCTGACCGCTGCATATGCTGCGTCGTGAGCTTCGGGTGACATGCGCAGCACCTGGCAACCCAAGGCGGTCCAGACTTCCGTTGCCTTTTGCACTTGTGCACTCGAGCTTTGTTCAATCGGCGTGAGGATGACCTGCTTGCCTGCATAGAGGGACACGTCCGCATGTTCGACTCCGGAGACTTCCTTGCCGGTGATTGGATGGCAGGGAACAAAGGAACCAATCTGCTCACCTAATGCGCGGCGCGCTGCATCCACCACGTCGCGCTTGGTTGAGCCGACATCCATCACCAGGGTAGTGGGTTCAATAAGATGGCGAATGTCCTTGAAAGTGGCTTCCGTGGCCGACACGGGGATGGCCAGCAAGACGATATCTGCACCTGCCACCGCCATAGGCGCTGACGGCGCTTGCACGTCGATCACGCCCATCTGGCGCGCCCGTTCGGTGGTTGTGGGGGATTTGCTATAGCCAACAATGCGCTTGACCAGACCGGCACGTTTGAGCGCCAGCGCGAAGGAACTGCCCATCAGGCCGCAGCCGATGAGGCCTAGTTGCTCGAACATGCCGGGACCCTGATAAGGGGGTGAAAGCATTGCGCGGATCGGCTTTTCTTTAAATTTCGCATCAGTCGGTGACGGGGTAAGTGCCCAGGATTTTGTAAAACGCGCAAAGCTGCTGTAAGTCAGCCAGCGCTGCTTTCACATGCGCCTGGGATCTATGCCCCTGCAGGTCAATATAAAAATAGTATTCCCACTGACCCGAGCGGGCGGGCCGAGATTCAAAGCGTGTCATGGAAACGCCATGGGTTTTCAAAGGCACCAGGATGTCATGCACAGCGCCCGGCTGGTTGGGCACTGAAACGACCAGACTGGTGCAGTCTTTGCCCGATGGGGGTGGGGTCGGAAGCGTCTGCGGCAAACAAACCACCGCAAAACGGGTGCGGTTGAAGGCGTCGTCCTGAATGGCATGTGCTGCCGTGTGCAGTGAAAACTGCGTGGCGGCGCGGGCGCTGGCAATGCCAGCCCAGGCAGGATGGGTGGTGGCCAGGCGCGCGCCTTCGGCATTGCTGGAAGCGGCACGGCGTTCTGCATGGGGCAAATGGGTGGTCAGCCATCCCTGGCATTGGGCCAGGGCCTGCGGGTGGGCAAAGACAACTTCAATACCTTCCAGGGAGTCTGAAAGGCGCAGCAGGTTGTGCCGCACCATCAGACTGATTTCTCCTACGATGTGCAGCGGCGAGTTCAGCAGCAGGTCAAGCGAGCGCGACACGACGCCCTCGGTAGAGTTTTCAACCGGAACCACACCATATTCAGCCGTGCCTGCCGTGGCAGCCCTAAACACCTCATCAAAACTGGTGCAGGGAACGTGTTCAATGCTGGAGCCGAAAAATTGCACGGCTGCTTCTTCACTGAAGGTTCCAACAGGCCCCAGGTAGGCCACCCGCACCGGTGACTCAAGCGCCAGGCAGGCCGACATGATTTCCCGCCAAACGGCGGCAACATGCTCATTTTTAAGCGGACCCTGGTTGGTCTGCTGGATCTTTTCGATGACCTGTGCAACCCGGTCAGGCCTGAAAAAAGGGGTCCCTTCGCGCTTTTTGACTTCTCCGACCTGTTCCGCAACCAGTGCGCGTTGGTTCAGAAGGGTCAGCAGTTGTTTGTCGAGTGCGTCGATCTGGACGCGCAAATCAGCAAGGTTTGCAGTCATGTCAGGCGTGTTTTTGTTCGAATTCTTGGAGATAATTCACCAGTGCCTGAACACCTGCCAATGGCATGGCGTTATAGATACTCGCGCGCATGCCGCCTACGGATTTATGGCCTTTCAGTTGCAGCAGGTCACGTGCTTTTGCACCCGCCAGAAAGGCATCATTGCGTGACTCGTCGCGCAAAAAGAACGGCACGTTCATCCTCGAGCGACAGTCCTTGCTGACCTTGTTGAAGTACAGCTGGGAACTGTCAATGGCGTCATACAGCAGTTGCGCCTTGGCCGCATTGTGCTTTTCAATGGCTTTGATGCCCGTTGCCTTGCCTTCCCTTTGCTGTTTCAGCCACTGAAAGGTCAATCCTGCAATATAGATCGCATAGGTTGGCGGGGTGTTGTACATCGACTCGTTGTCCGCCACAGTCTTGTAATTAAAGGCACTTGGACAAACAGAAAGGGCATGGCCCAACAAGTCTTCGCGCACCACCACCAAGGTCACGCCGGCAGGTCCCAGATTCTTTTGCGCGCCGCCAAAAGCGAGGCCAACCCTGGACCAGTCAACGGGCCGAGAGGCCACATGCGATGAAAAATCAATCACCAAAGGTGCGTCGCTTCCCAGTGCCCTCAGATCTGGCAACTCCTGAAACTCGACCCCATGGATGGTTTCGTTGGTGCAGATGTGCACATAACTGGCATCGCGGCGCAACTGCCAGGTATCCAGCGGCGGCAGGCTGGTAAAGGCGCTGCTTTCCGTTGTGGCAGAAACCTGGACATCGCAATATTTGCGCGCTTCCTTTTGTGACTTGTCGCTCCAGCTACCCGTAACAACAAAATCAGCTGAACCACCGCGCGACAGGTTCAACGGGACGATGGCGTTTTCTGCCAGTCCCCCGCCCTGCATGAAAAGTATTTTGAAATTTTTGGGAACAACCATCAGTTCGCGGAAATCTGCTTCAGCGTTTTCGTAAATCGAAATGAATTCCTTGCCTCGATGACTCATTTCCATCACGCTCATGCCGCTGCCATGCCAGTCGAGCATCTCGGCGGCTGCCTGCTTCAACACAGCTTCTGGCAAATTGGCAGGGCCCGCCGAGAAGTTGAAGGGCCGCGTCATTTCTTGGCAGGCGGGCTGGCCTTGGGTGCTGCGGCAGGTCCACCGACAATTTTCAGCGCTGCTGCATCAAATTGCTTGGCCCGAGCCAGCACATCTGACCGTGAGGCATCAACAAGTTTCTGAACGAACATATTCCCAAGCTCAGGTGAACTGGCCTGATATTTCCTGATGGCGGGTGATTCGAAGAAGGTGGCGATCTGCTGCAGTTCCTCTAGCGTAAAACGCTCGGCATAGGCAGGCACCAGAACATCGGTGCTGACTTTGCTGACCTGCTTGGAAATAAGCTGGTTGGCATCGTCAGAATACTTCTTGAGTTCGGCATTCAGTGCTTCCGACGCTTTTTGCTGGTTGGCCTTGGTCACATTCGTTTCCAGCCGGGGCCCCCAGCTGGCGATCAGTTCCTGCGTAGTACTGCCTGCCAGTTGGGCGATCAGACGGTCAAGTTCCGGCCCTTGCTGAAGCTTAACGACCTTGGCTGCCAATTCGGTCTTGGCATCAATGGTTTGAGCATGCAGGCCCGTGCCAAGGGCAAGGCTTGCAAACGCCAGCGTAGTGATAAGTTTTTTCATCAGTTTTGTTCCGGGTTGACGGCATCGCTGCCTGCGTCGTTTTCAGTATCGGTATCAAGGTTTTCGTCTGTCTCTTCCAGCGCCGCATCATTTTCGACAATGCGCTGGAGGCCGCTGAGTTGGGAGCCTTCATCCAAGCCTATCAGCGTAACACCCTGGGTTGCGCGTCCCATTTCACGAATCTCGCTGACGCGGGTGCGCACCAATACACCCCTGTCGGTGATCAGCATGATTTCATCGTCTGCGTGAACCAGTGTTGCAGCAACGACCCTGCCGTTGCGTTCGCTTTGCTGAATGGCAATCATGCCCTTGGTGCCGCGGCCATGACGGGTGTATTCGGTAATGGAGGTGCGCTTGCCAAAACCGTTTTGGGTGGCTGTCAGCACACTTTGTTCGCCATCCTCTGCAACCAGCATGGCAATGACCCGCTGACCCTCTTCCAGATTCATTCCCCGGACACCTCGTGCATTGCGGCCCATCGGGCGGACATCATTTTCATCAAATCGAACCGCTTTGCCGCCGTCGCTGAACAGCATCACGTCGTGCTTTCCATCTGTCAGGGCAGCGCCGATCAAATAGTCACCTTCGTCCAGCGCCACTGCAATGATGCCGCCCTTGCGCGGGTTGCTGAAGTCATCCAACGGCGTTTTTTTGACCGTTCCCATGGATGTGGACATAAAAACATACTGGTCAGCAGGAAAGCTGCGTTTTTCCCCTGTCAGTGCCAGCACGACGGTAATTTTTTCACCTTCCTGTAGCGGGAACATGTTGACAATCGGCCGGCCACGCGAGCCGCGCGATCCCGCTGGTACTTCCCATACCTTTAGCCAGTAAAGCCGGCCCCTGTCTGAAAAGCAAAGGATGTAATCATGGGTATTGGCAATGAACAACTGGTCAACCCAGTCGTCTTCCTTGGTTGCGGTGGCCAGTTTTCCACGACCGCCACGCTTTTGGGCCCGGTATTCCGAGAGGGGCTGACTCTTGATATAGCCCGTATGCGACAGTGTGACCACCATGTCTGTCGGGGTGATCAGGTCTTCTGTGCTCAGGTCAAACGAACTGTGCTCGATATGGCTGCGCCGCGCGCCTAGCTTGGTCTGACCAAATTCCAGCTTGATGGCGCCCAGTTCTTCGCCAATGATGGTGGAAACCCGCTCCGGCCTGGCCAGGATATCGAGCAGGTCGTCAATCTCGGCCATGACCTCCTTGTATTCAGCAACTATCTTGTCTTGCTCCAGACCCGTCAGTCGCTGAAGCCGCATCTGCAGAATTTCCTGCGTTTGGGTTTCTGACAGACGGTAGAGACCGTCACTCCCCATGCCAAATGACTCTTCAAGTCCGTCAGGACGGTAATCGTCTGCATTGACGATCCCGCCATCGATCCGCGCACGAGTCAGCATTTCACGTACCAAGCTGCTGTCCCAAGTCCGGGTCATCAGTTCTGCTTTCGCCACGGGCGGCGTCGGCGCATTGCGAATGATGGCAATGAACTCGTCGATATTGGCCAGTGCGATGGCCAAGCCTTCCAGTACGTGACCACGGTCGCGTGCCTTGCGCAGTGTGAACACGGTACGGCGTGTCACGACTTCGCGGCGGTGTGAGATGAAGACCTGAATCAGGTCTTTCAGGTTGCACAGTTTGGGTTGGCCATTTATCAATGCCACCATGTTGATGCCGAAAGTATCCTGCAACTGCGTTTGCTTGTACAAATTGTTCAGAACCACTTCAGGCACTTCGCCGCGCTTGAGATCAATGACCAGACGCATCCCAGACTTGTCGCTTTCGTCCTGGATGTGGCTGATTCCCTCAATTTTCTTCTCGTGAACCAATTCGGCCATGCGCTCCTGGAGCGTCTTTTTATTGACCTGATAAGGCAGTTCATCGACGATGATGGACTGACGCTGCCCTTTGTCAATGTCTTCGAAGTGGCATTTCGCACGCATCACAACTCTGCCACGCCCTGTGCGGTAGCCATCCTTGACGCCATTGATGCCATAAATGATTCCGCCGGTTGGGAAGTCCGGTGCAGGAATGATTTCCATCAGCTCATCAATGGACGCTTGCGGATGTTTTAGCAAATGAAGGCAAGCGTCCACCACTTCATTCAGGTTGTGCGGCGGAATATTGGTTGCCATGCCCACGGCAATGCCTCCGGAGCCATTGACCAACAGATTGGGCAGGCGTGTCGGCATGACCAGGGGTTCCTGCTCGCTGCCGTCATAGTTAGGGCCGAAATCAACCGTTTCCTTGTCCAGATCAGCCAGTAGTTCGTGTGCGATCTTGGACAGCCGGATTTCCGTGTAACGCATCGCGGCAGCGCTGTCGCCGTCGACCGAGCCGAAATTGCCTTGTCCATCCACCAACAAATGGCGCAGTGAAAAGTCCTGAGCCATGCGGACAATGGTGTCATAAACCGACTGATCACCGTGTGGGTGGTACTTGCCAATGACGTCGCCAACAATGCGAGCGGACTTCTTGTACGGCCGGTTCCAGTCATTGTTCAACTCATGCATGGCGAACAGCACGCGCCGGTGTACTGGTTTGAGTCCATCACGAGCGTCAGGCAGTGCCCGACCCACGATAACGCTCATCGCATAGTCGAGGTAGCTTCTTCGCATTTCCTCTTCTAGACTGATGGGCAGGGTTTCTTTTGCGAACTGTGTCATTAAAGGCCTGGTTTATGAAGTGTCGAGATTAGAAAGAAAAGTACTTTGATTTTAAGGCGCCAGTTTAAAACGGCTGGTTTGTGGCAGGTCTGCAACATATTTAGAAGAAACGCGGTTCTGTGTCAGACGAAGGCTACAGCGGGCTTGAAGGCCAGAATGTGTGTGGCACAATCAATCCAACTCCTCAGGTGATGGTCACTTGGGGCGTGTAATCTTAATAATCGCAGCAAGTCTGCGGCTTTTCTCTAGAGGAGAATCATGAACAAACTCAACAAAGTGGCAATGTTGTTTGCTTCCGCAGCGCTTGTTACCGCCGCTGGTGCGCAAACAATCGACAACTGGAAAAACGGCAACAACGAATTGGTCTGGAAAAACGGCACCAACGAACTGTGCTGGCGTGACAACTTCTGGACCCCAGCAACTGCTGCTCCAGGTTGCGATGGTGCTATTGTTCCTGTCGTAGCGCCTGCCCCTGTGGTTGTTGCTCCTCCTGTAGCTGCTCCTGCTGCTGTTGTTCCTGTCGCTCCGCCTGCTGCTACCAAGGTCACATACGCTGCCGATGCTTTCTTTGACTTTGACAAGTCGGTGATCAAGCCTGCAGGCAAGGAAAAGCTGGATGATCTGATCGGCAAGATCAAGGACATCAACCTTGAAGTCATCATTGCTGTCGGTCATACCGACTCTGTTGGCAGCGACTCATACAACCAGAAACTGTCGGTTCGCCGCTCAGAAGCTGTCAAAGCTTATCTGGTGTCCAAGGGAATTGAGAAGAACCGCGTTTACACCGAAGGTAAAGGCGAGAAGCAGCCCGTGGCTGACAACAAAACCGCTGAAGGCCGCGCAAAGAATCGTCGCGTAGAAATCGAAGTCGTTGGTACCCGCGCAAACAAATAATCCTTTTTGGATCACCCAAAAAACCGCGCGTCAGCGCGGTTTTTTTATGTCTCAACGATAATGGTTCAATGCCTATAACCAAAAATTTCGATCCAGCCGAATTGGCTAAATTTTCAGACCTTGCCCACCGCTGGTGGGACAAAGAAAGTGAGTTTCGTCCACTACACGAAATCAATCCTTTGAGGCTTGACTGGATTGCAAGTCTTGTTCCTTTGAATGGTCTGCGTGTATTAGATGTGGGTTGCGGTGGCGGGATTCTGGCAGATTCAATGGCACGCAAAGGCGCCAGTGTGCTTGGAATTGACTTGGCAAGCAAGGCATTGAAAGTAGCTCAACTTCACGCGCTTGAGGCTCAGACCCACGGCGTCGAGTACCGAGAAGTCAGTGCCGAAGCACTTGCGGCAGAGCAGCCAGGCACTTTCGATGTAGTCACCTGCATGGAAATGCTTGAGCATGTACCTGATCCAGCAGCAGTAGTAAAAGCCTGTGCAGCTTTGGTCAAACCGACTGGTTACGTGTTTTTTTCGACCATTAATCGAAATGCCAAAGCCTTTCTCTTTGCAATAGTCGGCGCAGAATACGTGCTTAATATGCTGCCTCGTGGCACGCATGAATATTCGAAGTTAATCAAGCCCAGCGATCTTGCCCGCTATTATCGTGCCGCTGATCTTGATTTCGTGCAGACTAAAGGCCTTGAATACAACCCATTGACGCGCCGTTATTGGTTGAGCGCCAATACCAGTGTTAATTATCTTGTGGCTACGCAAAAACCTCAGCATGAATTAAGTCATGCTGAAGGCAAGCGGACAGTGTCATGATAAACAACATAAATGCAATATTGTTTGATTTGGACGGTACGCTGATCGATAGCGCTCCGGACTTGGGTGCAGCAGCTGACAAAATGCGTACCGATAGATCCTTGGAGTCCCTTCCTCTATCGCTGTACCGCCCAATGGCAGGTGCTGGCGCTAGAGGAATGATCGCCATAGCTTTTGGATTGACTCCTCAAGATTCAGCATTCGAGGCTTTGAAAGAAGAGTTCTTGTCGAACTATGAAGTTCGACTGGTAAAAAATACTTATGCATTTGATGGAGTAGCCGAACTGATCGATCAGATTTGTAATTCTGGATTTAAATGGGGTGTAGTTACCAATAAGGCAGCCCGATTTACACTTCCATTGACTGGGGCAATGTCACTTTTCACGACAGCTCAGACAATCATCAGTGGTGATACAACTCCTCATTCAAAGCCGCATCCCGCCCCCTTGCTAGAAGCGGCACGCCAACTTTCCTTGCCCCCTAACCGTTGCGTTTACGTCGGTGATGATAAGCGCGACATCATCGCAGGGCGCGCGGCTGGCATGCCGACAGTAGCTGCTGCTTATGGTTATTTGGGAAACGTAAGCGATACGGAAAGCTGGAATGCTGATTACACGATCACCAAGCCTTTAGAACTTTTAAATTTATTAAAAATGATTTAAGATAGGAAACTTGGGGCTGCATTGGTTTCGACGTGGGTTCGGACGCGGCGTGGTGCATGTCGAGCTGAGTGTGCTCGTAAAACTGATTCAAAAAAACTAACTGCAAACGACGAACGTTTCGCACTCGCAGCTTAATTGCTTGTGAGCTTTACAACAGCAGGCCGATGGGCTGGGCAAGGGGCATTTAGCGCAAGTTAAAGATTCCAGGCTGTAAAGATAATTTTATCGGCTGGCTCTGGGTTGGGTACCTTAACTTGGAGCGAGAAAATAGGGTGCTGGCGTCTTGTATAGCATGCGACTGTGCGATACAGGTGGCAAGACTCAAATCAGACCGCTAAACATGTAGATCTGCCCGAACAAGGCTTGCGGACGGGGGTTCAAATCCCCCCAGCTCCACCATATATCAAATCCAATCGGTCTTCCGGTTGGATTTTTTTTTCGTGTGCCTGCGTGCCTACGGGGGTTCAAGAGGGTTCTTGCGGACTTTGATCTTGCCCCTGAAAAACCCATCCCTTGCCGAGTGGTTCAATCCAAGCAAGGAAAACGCAAATGACGAAAACCTCAAGGGCGCGCTACACGCTCGAATTCAAACAAGAAGCAGTCCGGGTGGTGGAGGTCGGCCAAAGAATCTCGGCGGTGGCGCGCACGCTGGGCATTGTCGATCAGACGCTGTTTAACTGGGTCAAGGCCCATCGGCATGGCAAACTCACGGGATCGGACAGCAAAGCGCCTGTAAGTGCTGAGAAAATGGAAATCAGCCGGCTCAGGGCCGAGCTGGCGCGCGTGAAGATGGAGCGCGATATCCTGGGAAAAGCGACGGCGTACTTCGTAAGAGGGTTGATTTGAAGTACGCCTTTATTCAGCAACGCCGGCATTCCTGGCCGGTTTCGGTGCAGTGCCGCGTATTGCAGGTCAGCGCGGCTGGCTACCACGCGCACCTGGTGCGCCGTGCCAGCGGTGCGCCGAGGCGCCACCTGAGCGACGAGGCGCTGCTGGTGCATATCAAGGCCCTGAACGCCGAGACACGTGCTGCTTACGGCGGGCCGCGCATCTGGCGTGAGTTGGTGGCACGCGGTGTGTCAATGGGCAAAGAGCGGGTGCAAAATCTCATGCAGTTGCACGGCATTCGCGCCAAAGGCAAACGGCGCTTCAA
>NZ_JADOVG010000024.1 GCF_015752205.1 Polaromonas sp. CG_9.7 | reverse complement strand
GCGGCACCGGTAACGCACTGGCCAATGTGATCATCGGTAACAGCGCGGCCAATACGCTTTCGGGCGGCGAGGGCAACGACACCCTGAACGGTGGCCTGGGTGCCGATATCCTGTCAGGCGGTAGCGGCGCTGACCGGTTCATATTGACAGCGCTCGCAGACTCCGGGGTTGGCGCAGGTCTGCGCGACATCATCACGGACTTCGTCAGCGGATCCGACCGGATTCAGTTCACTGGGATTGATGCCAATACGGGCGTGGCGGGCGATCAGGCCTTCACCATGATCAATACCTCGGCCTTTGGCGGCGTTGCCGGGCAGTTGCGCTACAGCCTGGTAGGGGGCAACACCGTCATGGAAGGCGATGTGAACGGGGACGCGGTGGCTGACTTTCAGCTGGAACTGACAGGCGTTCATTCCTTCGTGGCCGCCGACCTGCTGCTCTGAGGCCTGTCGCTTTTCCCTGACGCGCCTTAAAACCTCCGCCTCTCAGGGCGGGGGCTTTTTATCCTGAACCGGAGCTGCCCCGCATGAAACCCCTAGCCACGCCTGCAAAAAGTGAAATCGCACTGGCCTTGAACGATTTCAAGGGCGCCTTTCGGACCATCGGCATCTTCAGCGCCATCATCAACCTGATGATGCTGGTGCCGTCGCTGTACATGCTCCAGGTGTACGACCGGGTGCTGGCCAGCCACAACCAGACGACGCTGCTGATGCTGACCCTGATGGTGCTGGGCGCTTACCTCTTCATGAGCGCGCTGGAATTCGTTCGCAGCTTTGTGCTGATTCGCATTGGCGCGAAGCTTGACATGAAGATGAACAAGCGCGTCTATACGGCGGCCTTTGAGCAAAACCTGAAAAAGGCGGGCGGCAATGCCGGCCAGGCGCTGCAGGACCTGACCACCGTTCGCCAGTTTCTGACCGGAAACGCCTTGTTCGCTTTTTTTGATGCGCCGTGGTTTCCGGTCTACTTGGCGGTGATCTTCTTATTCAACCCCTCCCTGGGGGTGTTTGCCCTGTGCGGCACCGTCGTGCTGATCGTGCTGGCCTTTGTGAACGAGATGGTGTCAAGAAAACCACTGTCGCAAGCCAGCGGCATGGCGGTTGCCGCCGGCAACCTGGCCACCAACAACCTGCGCAATGCCGAGGTCATCGAAGCCATGGGCATGCTGCCCCACCTGATGAACCGCTGGTTCACGCTGCATTGCCGCTTTCTGCAATTGCAGTCCGAAGCCAGCGAAAAGGCCGGAATCATCACCGCCTGCACGAAGTTTTTCCGCGTGTCTTTGCAGTCCCTGATCCTGGGCTTTGGTGCGCTGCTGGTGCTTGAAGGCAAGATCACCGGCGGCATGATGATTGTGGCGTCCATCCTGATGGGCCGGACCCTGAATCCGGTCGAGCAACTGATCGGCGTCTGGAAAACCTACAGCAGCACCCGCAGCGCCTACCAGCGGCTGAACGAGTTGCTTGCGGCCAATCCACCGCGCAGGGCCGGCATGTCGCTGCCCCGGCCCTTGGGCCAGATGACCCTGGACGCGGTGACGGCAGCGCCGCCCGGCTCAAACGTGGCGGTCATCATGAACCTGAGTTTTTCGATTGTTCCGGGCGATGTGCTGGGCATCATCGGGCCCAGCGGCGTCGGCAAATCCACACTTGCGCGCCTGCTGGTGGGCGTCTGGCCGTCTGCCGCCGGCCATGTCCGGCTCGATGGGGCGGATGTCTACCAGTGGAACAAGGACGAGCTGGGGCCTTGCATCGGCTACCTGCCGCAAGACATCGAGCTGTTTGCCGGCACCGTGAGCGACAACATCGCCCGGTTCGGCGAGGTCGATCCGGAAAAGGTGGTGGCGGCCGCCAGGCGCGCGCAGGTGCATGAACTGATTTTGCAATTGCCGCAAGGCTATGACACGCCGCTGGGCGACGGCGGTGCCGGCCTGTCGGGCGGTCAGAAGCAGCGCCTTGGGCTGGCGCGGGCGATGTATGACGACCCATCGCTGCTGGTGCTGGACGAGCCCAATTCAAACCTGGACGAGGCGGGCGAGCAGGCGCTGGTGGCGGCCATTGTTGATTTTCGCCAGCGCGGCAAGACGGTGGTCTTGATCACCCACCGCAGCAGCGTGATCGGCGTGACCAACAAGCTGCTGCTTCTGCAGGGCGGAACGGCCTACCGGTTCGGACCCACGGCCAAGGTGCTGACCGACCTGACAACGGCCGCGCAAAAGCATTCGCCTTTGGCCAGCCCTGGCGCCGCCCATGCCGCACCCGCCGCAACCAACGCGCTAGCCACGCACAAGCTGGCGAGCAATGAAACAAGCACCCACGGCACAGGACGGGCATGACCATGAATAACATTTCTCGCAATCAACCGGCTGCAACCGATGCTGTGTCCCGAAGCGTCGAACCTGTGCAGGTCAACACCGACGCCAGGTCCCATGTGCGCCTGGGCTGGTGGATCGTCATCGCGGGCCTGGGCGGCTTCCTGGTGTGGGCCTCGCTGGCGCCGCTGGACAAGGGTGTACCGCTCAGCGCCACGGTGACCGTTGCCAGCAGCAAGAAGGCTGTTCAGCATCTCACGGGCGGCACGGTCGATACGATTCTGGTCAAGGAAGGGGATGTGGTGAAGGCGGGCGACGTGCTGGTCCGCATGAATGCGGTGCAGGCCACCGCCAATGCGGAAATGGCGCGCGTTCAGTACTTCACCGCGCGCACGGCGGAAGCGCGCCTGAGCGCCGAGCGCGACGGCGCAAGGAGCATCGTGTTCCCCCAGGAACTGGAAGGCGTCCGCAACGACCCGCGCGTGGCCAGCAACATCCGCATGCAGGAGCAGTTGTTCAGTGCGCGGCAGGCCGCCATCCGCAGCGAGCTGGCGGCGCTCGATGAAAACGTTGCCGGGCTGGTGTTGCAGAACACGGGCTTGCAGGAGTCGCGGGACGGCAAAAAGCTGCAGCTTCAGTTCCTCAAGGAGCAGCTCGACGGCATGCGTGAGCTGGCCCGGGAAGGCTATGTGGCCCGCAACCGCCTGCTGGAGCTGGAACGTACCTACGCGCAACTGAGCACGGCGATTTCAGAAGACATCGGCAACATTGGCCGGGGCCAGCGTCAGATTTCCGAGTTCAGGCTGCGCCGGCTCCAGCGGCAACAGGAATACCAGCAGGAGGTTCGCACCCAGCTGTCCGAGGTCCAGAAAGAAGCCGACAGCCTGGCCAACCGCTTGACCGGACTGGACCATGACCTGAACAACCTGCTGGTGCGGTCTCCGGTGGACGGGACCGTGGTGGCGATGAATGTCTTCACCCACGGCGGGGTGATTGCTCCGGGCTTTCGCATGATGGACATCGTGCCCAGCAACGACCCGCTGATCGTTGACGGGCAACTGCCGGTGCATCTGATTGACAAGGTGCATCCCAACTTGGCGGTGGACCTGATCTTTTCAGCCTTCAACCAGAACCAGACGCCGCATATTCCCGGCATCGTGACGCAGGTGTCGGCGGACCGGCTGGTCGATGAAAAGAGCGGGCAGCCTTATTACAACGTGAAGGCCCGGGTCGCGCCTGAAGGAATGAAGCTGGTTGCCAGCTTGAATGTGCGGCCTGGCATGCCGGTAGAGCTGTTCGTCAAGACCGGTGAACGCACCATGATGAATTACCTGGTCAAGCCAGTGTTCGACCATCTCAAGATGTCGATGACGGAGGAATGAAGCATGACCACGCTGCCATTGACCCGCCTGCTGGCATCCCTTGTATGCGCGGCCGCGTTGGGCCAGGGCCAACTGGCCTTTGCCGCAGACATGCCCGCGCCCGCACCAGGCCAGGCGCCTGCTGCGCCAGCCCTGGGTTTGCTGCAGGCCTACGACGCCGCGCTGGCCAACGACCCGGCCTACCGCGCGGCGCGGCATGAGAACGAAGCTGGTCAGGAGTACAAGGTGCTGGGCAAGTCCCACCTGTTGCCGGTTTTGTCCGCGAACTACTCGACCCACAAGAACCGGGCCGACATCACCACCGCATCAGTCCAGGGCGACAGGACGGAGCAGCGCAACTACACCAGCCTGGCCGCCGCTGTCCAGCTGCGCCAGCCGCTGTTCTACCCGGAGGGCATTGCCCGCTACCGCCAGGGCATGGCGCAGACGCTGGTCAGCGATGCGCAATTTTCAGCGCGAAGCCAGGAGCTGATCGTGCGCCTTGTCACGCTCTACGCGGGCGCCCAGTATGCGCGGGACCAGCTTGAGCAGGCCACCGCGCAGCGCCAGGCCTATGCGGAACAGCGCCAGTCGGTCGAGCGCATGCTGCAAAACGGCGAAGGCACCCGCACGGAAGTGCTCGAAGCCCAGGCCAAGCTGGACCTGGCCCTGGCCCAGCTCATCGAGGCGAGCGACAACCTGGTCAATGCGAACGATGCGCTGGCTGCGGTGGTGGGCCGCAAGGTCACCTCGCTGGATCCCCTGTCAAATGATTTTCAGGTCCGGTCCATGCAGCCCGCCAGCTTTGAGGAATGGAAAGCGGTGGCCCTGGCCAACAACCCCGAAATCCTGGCGCAAGGCCTGGCCGTGGAGATTGCCCGCGAGGAAATCAACAAGATCCAGGCCGGTCACGCACCGCGCCTGGACCTGGTGGCCAGCGCGGGCAAGAACAACTCCGACACCATCAACACCTTCAGCCAGAAAACCAACATCGCCAGTATTGGCCTGCAGCTGACGATCCCGCTGTATGCGGGCGGTTCCGTCAGCGCGGCGGCCCGCCAGGCGGCGTCGAACCATGAAAAAGCCCAGGCCGATCTGGATACCCGCACCAGCCAGGTGCTGGTTGAGCTGCGCAAGCAGTACCACCTGACCCAAAGCAGCGTGTCGCGAATCGGCGCCACCGCTGCAGCCCTGCGCTCTGCCCAGCTGCTGGTCGAGGCAACGCAAAAAAGCGTCAGGGGCGGGCAGCGCACCAACCTTGATGTGCTCAATGCACAGCAGCAGTTGTATGAAGCCCGGCGTGACCTGTCCCTGGCGCGATTCAATTACCTGCTCGGGTTTTTGCGCCTGCGCTACTCGGCCGGCACGCTGGGCCTGGCTGACCTGAAGGACATTGCCGTGTACTTCGTTGCCTCCCGGTAATGCATTGCGCCAGATAAGCGCCAAGTTTCACCCGTAACCCCGTACTTCGCACAAAAGGAATTGTGATGTCAATACTCAACCAGGCCACTATCTTGAAACTGGGTCGTCGAGAGTCGATTCAGTTTGGCGCGGCAAGCGCTGCAGCAGGCTTGCTGGGAAGCCAGGTCGCGATCAAGCCGGTCGAGGCCAAAGATCCGCCTCGTGGCCCGTACACAACGCCTTTCGTGGTGGCCCTTCCGGTCAATGCAGCCAAGGCGCCAGTCAACAGCCTCAGTCCGTCAAGCACGCAGGACTCCAATTTCAATGGCGGCGAGTGTGGACGCAAACCGCTTCAGCGGCTAAGCAATTGGGCGCCGCAAAAGTTTTACACCCTCAACGTCAAGGAGGCGCTGCACTCTTTTCATCCCGAATTGCCTACCCAGAAAATATGGGGCTACGACGGCTTGTTGCCAGGACCCACATTTGTCGAACGCTATGGCGTTCCGATCATCGTGCGCATTCAAAATGACTTGCCGGCCAACACTGTTGGCTTTGGTTCTCCGGAAATTTCCACGCACTTGCACAATCTGCACTGTGCGTCCGAAAGTGACGGCTTTGCCGGCGACTACTACAGCGCAACCAAATACGGACCCAACCTCACGGGACCGGGAAAGTACAAGGACCACCACTACCCTAACTGCTATGCGGGCTGTGACGAACCGCGCTACGAACTTGACAATGGGGATTCGCGCGAAGCCTTGGGAACGCTGTGGTACCACGATCACCGTATAGATTTCACCGCACCCAATGTTTACAAGGGTCTGGCCGGTTTTTACCTGCTGTTCGATGACATCGACTCCGGCAACGAACGCGACACCAATCCCAAGGCACTGCGCTTGCCCAGTGGCGTGGGCCAATACGACATTCCTTTGGTATTTCAGGACAAGCAGTTCGACTCCGGTGGTTACCTTTTCTTTGACCAGTTTGAAAACAAGGGACACCTGGGAAACAAGTTTTGTGTGAATGGCAAGGTACAGCCCTATTTCAAAGTGGAACGCCGCAAATACCGCTTTCGCCTGCTGGACGGTAGCTTGTCACGGTTTTACGAGTTTTACCTAGCCAACGGCAGTGGTGCAAACCAAAGCTTTAGCCACATTGCCAACGACGGCAACCTGTTGCCGGCACCGCTCACCACCAGCATGGTGCAACTGGCCCCGGCAGAACGTGCCGACATCGTGATCGACTTTGCGCTTTACCCCATCGGCACCACTTTGTACGTCGTCAACCGCCTCGTGCAAATTGATGGGCGGGGACCTGAAGGATCGCTGGTCAACATCCGGGAAGCCAATGGGCTGCTGACCAACGCTGGCACGCAAATACTGCGATTTGATGTTGCGCGCGATCCACCAGGCCCTGACCTGAGCCAGGTCCCCGCCACACTGCGTGCGTTGCCGCCGATCAATCTGGCCGAAGTCGTAAAGAACAGGCGATTTGAGTTCGACAAGGAAAACGAGATATGGACTGTCAATGGCAAGATTTTCGATGTGGAAAAGTCGGTTGCCCAGCCCAAGCGTGGAACCGCTGAAATCTGGACCCTCAAGGGCAAGGGCAGTTGGCACCATCCGGTTCATATCCATTTAGAGGAAGGGCGCATCCTGACCCGCAACGGCAAGCCGCCCGCACCGCATGAAAGTGGACGAAAGGATGTCTTCGTACTGGCGCCCAACGACGAAGTACGCGTGTTCATTCGTTTTCGGGATTTTTTGGGTCCGTACCTCATGCATTGCCACAACTTGACTCATGAAGACCACGCCATGATGGTTCGATTTGACGTTGTTGAATAAACCGTATGAAAAAATCAGGGAGAACTTCCATGAACACGAATGACACAGCTGCACAACATGGTTCGCACACCAGCAAACGTGACTGGCTCAAATGGCTGGGCGCTTCGTCACTGGCTCCAGTGCTTGCAGCCAGCGGTGCGGCAAGTGCCGGTATTAAGAGCAAAAAAGGGCCACGCGCTGACTATTTTCCAAATGTGGTTCTGGACACGCATGACGGCAGAAAACTACGGTTTTATGACGACGTGGTGCATGGAAAAGTGGTTGTTTTCAACATGATGTATACGGTATGCACAGGCATCTGCCCCGGCAACACGGCCAATCTGATGCAAGTGCAGGAAGCGTTGGGCAACCGGCTGGGAAAAGATATTTTCATGTTCTCGATGACTTTGCAGCCCGAGTTCGACACGCCCCAGGCATTGCAGGAATATGTCAAGCGTTACAGCATCAAGCCAGGCTGGACTTTCCTGACCGGCCAGCCCAAGGAAATGGAACTCATCCGTCGCAAACTTGGTTTTTTCAATGACGATCCACGCATAGACGCAGATCTTGCCAATCACACCGGTATGGTCCGCATTGGCAAAGAAGCGCTGGATCGCTGGTTCATGATGCCTGCGCTGAGTTCTCCGAAACTGCTTGCGCGAGAAATCATGCAGATGTAAGGGAAGCGGAAATTGCAAAAGTGCCGGTTTCAAATGGCTGTCATTGCGGGCTAGAGGAGCCTGCCCTGGACTTGATCCGGGGCAATCCATGGCTCCGAATTCATGGATGCCGGGTCAAGCCCGGCATGACGCGGGTACATCGGAAATTTTCGCTTCCCTTTTTGCATGCGAATAAGCAAAAAATTTGGCATAAAGATTCAATTAAATGAAGAATTGGTATTTTGAATACGTAAAAATTATTTGTGCCGATTATCATTTTGCGGTGTGAATGGTTGTGACAAATATCGTGTGATGGGTGACATGAGAGACGATCCTGATGAGAATTTAAAATTTCCCATTGATTCGGTGGCAGACATGGACACGTTGTCCTTTTGCATAGACTGTTTTAGCGAGTTGGGTTGGGCAGGGCAGAGCTCATTTATGGAGTAGGTGCAAGAAATTGCATGCAATGCGGTTGAGTATTTCAAATAGTTGAAGCAGCACAATAACGTGAGTAAATCACGTTAGACAATTCTGGCTGCTAACGACGCACGTGAGACCAATATCTCAAACACTGTCAATTTTTAAGGCGGTGGGCTGGAACGTAACGCCTGCACAGTAAATCACTGTGCCATTCGTTTTGTTTGGCAGCGGTGGGCCCCATTCACGTACCTTGCACTTCAGTCGTTGGCTTTTATGCAGCATTGCGCTCTGGCTGCAGGCCACCGTAAAAATCTGCTGGTATTAGGAGCTACCGAACGGTAATGTTCTGGCATGAATACCTTGACCATCAAAATACCGCTATAGCTTGAGCAAGAAATTGCGCTGGCCAGTGAGCGCGAGCACCTCAGCAAGTCGGAGCTGGCAGGACGCGCATTGGTGGCATAAATCAGCCAGCGCAATGCGGCTGATGTATGCCTTGTCGGCGCTGGAGCAGGCCGGTGATCTGGTGGGTATCGTCAAGGTGGCCATGTCGCTGGCCGATGAAGTAGCTGCAGTCCGCGCCCTGTTTGAGCGCTACGACAACGTGCCCGCGTCTTTGGCCGATGCGTACCTGGTTCGCATGTCGGAACTAGATGACCCGTGCCGGGTGATAACGCTCGACAGTAATTTCCACACCTACCGCAGCCATGGTGCAAAGGTGATTCCGGCCTTGACACCGCGCCCTTGCGACGGGCAGCTTGGCCACAGTCGTCACCTCCCAGTTAACCGAGGCTAACCGGAGCTTGTCGCTCATGGCCATGGGCCGGGGAATGGGTCAACTGATACGACTTGTGACACGTCTACAGGCTGGTTCACGGGTTTTCATTGACGCGGGTGAACAGTCTGGGCGGCAAAAAGGGTAACTGCTTGAGGGTATGAATTTTTTTTTCTTGCATGTCTGAGCCGCGCTTGATGGCTTGGTCCGGCGGCATTTCAAGGCACTGATAAATGGCGTCAGCAGAAGGAAAAATCAAGAAAAACCTCAAAACTTTTGCTTTGGTAAATTCATTTGAACATCATTTTTTTCATGGTTTGAATTAAATATTACACTTAAGGCACGGAACTTTAATTTTTTTGCTTTGCAGGCCGTTACCGGAACCGGTGGCCATTCATCTGGAACAGGATCACCATGGATTTGAGGACATGCGGCCTGCAGCGCATCCACCAGGCGTCAATGGCCCTCGTGGGGCTGGTCATGCTGCCTGCCGCCGCGCTGGCCCAGGGGCTGGGTGTGGCCAGTGTGGGCGCTACCGGCGGGCTGACGATTCCGTCGGCTTATGTGCTTGAGCAAGGTGATATGGCGCTGAGCCTGGGCAACTACCAGGACCCGAAGCTGGGCACGTTCAACACTAAGCAGAACTATTCCCTGGGCTTTGGCCTTTTGCCCGGTGTCGAACTTTTCGGACGGTTTGCCGAATACACCAGCCGGCAGGCCGTGTCCCCCGGGGCGCCCAATATAAGAGGCATTAGCGACATCTCTGCCAACTTCAAGTGGCAGTTGCCGATTGAATTGCAGGGCGTGCCCAAGCTGGCTGTGGGCGTGACCGACATCAGTGGGGGCGCAGCGTTTTTCAAGTCTAAATACGCGGTGGCCAGCGACGAGGTCGGCCCGCTGCGCTGGTCGCTGGGTTATGCACGGGGCGATGCACGCCGGGGCGGTGCCAAGGTGCTCGATGGCGTGTTTGGCGGGGCCGAGTTCAAGCTGGGCAGCAGCCGCGCCACGCTGCTGGCCGAAACCGACGGAACGCAGCAGCATGCCGGCTTGCGTTATTACTCTGAAGCATTGCCTTCGCTGGGTGACGCGCAACTGGTGGGCACGCTTCAGCGCTCGTTTGGCGCCACTACCCTGGCCGGGCGTTCTGCCAATGCCACCAGTGTCAATGTGTCGCTGGTCGTGCCGCTGGGCACGGCCGACAAGGCCCGCCAGACCCGAACGGACGCCGCTGCCCGGCCGTTGCCTGCACTGGATCAGGCGGTGGCAGGTGCCATGGTGGCCACGGCCCAGGACCGACTCGATGGCCTGGCGCGTGCTTTGCGCGCCACTGGACTGGACCGGGTCCGCGTCGGCATGTTGGGCAACGAGTTGGTGGTGGAGTATGAAAACTACCGATATTTGCACAATGAGGCCGATGCCCTCGGAATCGTGTTGGGGCTGGCCGCCGAAGCCGCGCCAACGGGAACCACTCGCATCAATGCACTGACCCGCAAGGCAGGACTGGAGGTGCTTGAAACATCGGTCGATGTGGCAGCCTACCGCAGCTTCCTTCGGGATGGCGATGCAGCGCGTGTGAAGAACACATTGGGCTTTGGCCTGTTGCCCGGCTATGACGACACTGCGGTGCAATGGGCTGCGGGCGAGGCCGGGGCCGGTCGACGCCAGACCTGGCTGCGCGTGGAAGTCAAGCCACTGCTCAATTACACCTTGGGCACCGAATTTGGTGCTTTTGATTATTCGCTGGCCGCAAATGTGCGCAGCACGGCGAGTCTGTGGAAGGGGGCGCAGGTTTATGCCGACGTGGTGCAGCGCATCACCAACAGTTCCAACATTGATCCCGGACGTGTGTTTGCCAGTTCCCGACAACGCAACGGCTTGAAAACACTGGCGCTGCAACAGTCGTTCTGGCTGGCCCCGCGCCTGTTTACCAGCGTGGGCGCCGGAAAGTTTGACCATGATCGCTTGGGCGCAGAGGGCGAATCCATCCTGTTTTTGCCTTGGAATGCCGACACGGTTCACTTCAAGGGCAGTTACCTGCGGCGCCTGGACGATGCGCTGTCGCGCACAACAGAAGCCTATGCAGGGTCGTACCGCTTGCGCTTCAGCCCTGAAACCTGGGTCGAGGCCGGCTACCAGCAGTACACCGACCGTTCCACCGGGCCGTCGGTGGTGTTAACGCGCTGGTTTGGCGATGTGGCGGTACAGCTGTTCGCTCGCAAGGGCGGCAACAACACCTTCGTGGGCCTGGAGTTGAACCTGCCGCTCACGCCGCGCCAAGGCATGGCAGCAGGTCCTGTGCAACTTACCGGCACCCCGCGTTATGCGCAGTCGATCCGCACGCGCCTGACGAATGGCGGCAACACCGGCAATTTTGTGGACAACGGCGCCGTCCGGCCAGTGGACCTGAATTACAAGCCTGAAGTGGAAATGCTCAATTCGGGCCGCATCGCCCCGGCTGACATTAAGGGTCAAATCCAGCGCCTGCGCGAGTCTTTCTATCTTTATGCAAGAGACCAGATTGATTGAGTTTTCAAGGAGTGGACAGACCTTCCCGGTCTGTTCTTGTGTGTGTTCCTGTGCCAATATTGGTGCTTTTTAAGGATTTTTTATGAATTTCAACAAGTTTTCCCTCGCCTGCCTGGTTTTGAGTGGCAGTGCCTTGCTGGTCGCCTGCGGCGGTGGTAGCAGCGGGTCGCTTGCTTCAGCACCTATTGCCTCCACCAACACGTCGGCCGCCATCAATCCGCAATCGGGCGCGGCAGTGGTAAGCGGTGTGCTGGACAAGAGCTTTGGCTTCAGTTCCGGTGTTCCTTCTTTTGGCACCACATCGGCCACATCCCTGAAGCTTTCGGGCACGGGCGCGGCACCGTCGTTCGCCATCACTTCGCCTGAAGGTACGGCCACTGGCGCCATGACATACGGGTCGTGCATCTTTACGGTTAGCCAGTCCAATTTTGCCGCCACCCATCCTCTGGCACAGGGAAAAACGGTCACGGTCAGCCCGTGTAGCCTGACTGTAGGTACGGCTGGCCTCAAGGGTGACGGCATTGCCTCGCCGGCAAACGTTACCTTTGTGCTGGGCACTGTCAATTCCGCGCCTGTGTCCGTGTCCGTGTCGATCAGTGCATCAGGCGTCGTGACGCTGAGCGGCTTTACTGTTGGCAGTGTCGCCCTTGTGTCCGCCACTGGTGCTACTGGCGCTGGCAGTTAAGGCAACGGGCTCTGCCCGGTTTGAGAAAATCCCCGCCTGGAGCGGGGATTTTTTTTGCAGTTGCCGAGGCTTCAGGAACGCACGGATTTCTGTGTATTTCGATACAAGGCTATCGCCCGGCCGCATTTTTATCGTGGCAAGCCGTCTCAGTCAACAAAAAACCCGCTATGCCTATGCGGCATGCGGGTTATGAAGGGTTCTGATACGGTCTGATTCTACTGAATGGTGCCCGGGGCCGGAATCGAACCGGCACGCCTTTCGGCGGGGGATTTTGAGTCCCCTGCGTCTACCAATTTCACCACCCGGGCAGTAAAACCAAAGAACGAAATTATGGCACAGTGTGGCCTATGAAATTTCAAACGATTGAAGACGCCATCGGAAAAACACCGCTGGTCGCACTGCAGCGAATTGCCGCTGCCGAAAACACGGTACGCGGCAATATTGTTCTGGGCAAGCTTGAGGGCAATAACCCTGCCGGGTCTGTCAAGGACCGGCCCGCATTGGCCATGATCCAGGGCGCAGAAGCGCGTGGCGAGATCCAGGCCGGCGACACCCTGATTGAGGCCACCTCGGGCAACACCGGCATTGCGCTGGCCATGGCCGCCGCCATCAAGGGCTACCGCATGGTCCTGATCATGCCGGAGGACCTGAGTATTGAGCGCGCGCAGACCATGAAGGCTTTTGGTGCCGAGTTGATCCTGACGCCGAAAAGCGGCGGCATTGAATACTCGCGTGATCTGGCAGAACGGATGCAGCAAGAAGGCAAGGGCCGGGTGCTGGACCAGTTTTCAAGTCCTGACAACCCGCGCGTGCATTACGAAACCACCGGCCCTGAAATCTGGAACGACACGGCCGGCACGGTGACGCACTTTGTCAGCGCCATGGGCACCACCGGCACCATCACCGGCGTGTCGCGCTACCTGAAGGAAAGAAATCCGGCGATCCGGATCATTGGCGCGCAGCCAAGCGAAGGTTCGCGCATTCCGGGCATTCGCAAGTGGCCCGAAGCCTACATGCCGAAGATCTACGACCCGCGCCATGTCGATGAACTGGTCTTGGTCAGCCAACTCGATGCAGAAGACATGTGCCGGCGTATGGCGCGCGAGGAAGGCATCTTTGCCGGCATCTCGGCAGCTGGCGCCTGCTGGGTGGCGCAGGACATTGCCAAAAGGGTTGAGGACGCGGTGATCGTGTTCATTGTGTGCGACCGGGGCGACCGCTACTTGTCCACCGGTGTGTTTCCTGCGTGATGAATTTGTAATTCCGGTTCTACGTCCATCCCGCTCCTAATCTGTCATCCCGGGCTCGACCCGGGATCCATGTCTTCTTCCCAGCACAGCCATTGGACACGGGGTCATGGGTTGCGGGTCAGGCCCGCAATGACAGAAGGAGAAACGACAAGCGGGCCTTAAGCTGAATCCTTGCTTATCTATTGCCTAAAATAACGGCAATCCAAGGAAAACCATGAATATTGACAAAGAACTCGACACCCGCGGCCTGAACTGTCCGCTGCCCATCCTGAAAGCCAAGAAAGCGCTGGTTGACATGGCCAGCGGCCAGTTGCTGCGGGTGGTGTCCACCGATGCCGGATCGGCCAGGGATTTTCAGGCATTTGCCAGGCAGACCGGCAACGACCTGGTGGACCAGCAAACCGTGGGTAACGAATACATCCACGTGCTCAAGCGCCGTTGATGGCGGGCTGCCTGAACAACGCCTGGCAATCGCGCGTCGGCTCGTGGCTTTTCTGGTTATCCGGAGCCAGGCATTGCCCCCGCTCCGTTGAACCCGTTCTTTGAGCTATCCCCTTCCTGTGTCATCCCATTCCTCCCTGTCGTCCCCTTCCTCTCTGTCATCCCGGGCTCGACCCGGGATCCATCCCCTTTCCCCAGCGACCGGGGGCATGGATTGCCCCGGATCAAGTCCGGGGCAGGCTCATCAAGCCCGCAATGACAAAAGAGAATGTGAAGAGCAATCGAGATAGCGCGGCAATTAAATTTACAGCATAAAAAAAGCCTCTGGCGCAGACTGCATCTGTACCAGAAGCTATTAATTCAGTAGCAGTGCCCGTCAAACGGGCCACACTTTAGCGCTCCAGGTTTTCAGCCCGGCGTTCCTTGCCCGACCAGCCAATCTGCAGATGGTCCAGGTAGTTCCTGAAATACGCGCCGACTTCTGGGTGCTGCAAGGCAAGCTCCACCGTGGCTTCCAGGAACCCTTCCTTGCTGCCGCAGTCGTAGCGTTTGCCCTGGTACTGGAACGCGTAGACACTTTCGTGCTGCATCAGCCCGGCAATGCCGTCAGTGAGCTGGACTTCACCGCCCGCGCCTTGTGGCTGGTGGCGCAGCAGCTCGAAAACGGCCGGCGTCAGGATGTAGCGGCCCGCTACGGCCATGCGTGAAGGGGCTGCCTCGGGGGCTGGTTTTTCAACCATGTGGCTGACCTTCATCAGGTGCTCGCCAACCATTTCACCGGCCACGATACCGTAGCGCCGGGTCTGCTCGGCTGGTACTTCCTGCACTGCCAGAATAGATTGCTGAAGCTCCTGAAACTGCTCGGCCATCTGTGCCATCACCGACATTCCGCCTTGGGGGCCGACCATCAAGTCGTCCGCCAGCAGAACCGCAAACGGCTCGTTGCCAACCAGATGCTCGGCGCACAGCACGGCGTGGCCCAGGCCCAGCGAGCGCGGCTGTCGGACAAAGGAAACCGTCATGTCGTCGGGCTGGACCGAACGCACCAGAGACAGCAATTCGTGTTTTTCGGCCTTTTCCAGTTCGGTTTCCAGCTCGTACGCGGTGTCGAAATGGTCCTCGATGGCGCGCTTGTTGCGGCCCGTCACAAAAATCATGTCCCGGATGCCGGCTGAATAGGCTTCTTCCACCGCGTACTGGATCAGCGGCTTGTCCACGATGGGCAGCATTTCCTTGGGGCTGGCCTTGGTGGCGGGTAAAAAACGGGTTCCGAGGCCGGCGACTGGAAATACTGCTTTTTTCAGAGTGGATTTTTGCATTGGCGTTTCTTGAAAAATTAAGGACCGATTGTCGGGCTTTGAAGGCTTGGCCGGTGTCAGACTATGTCCCGAATTGCCCTTCGTCAACTCTGTAAGCACTACAGCAATGTAATGCGGGATCGACTTATTTGAGCCTTGCCAGTTGCTCGCGAATCTTCTCCCGCGTGCTGGTGAACTCTGTCAGCCGTCTGCGTTCTGTTTCCAGCACGGCGGGCGGCACCTTGGCGACAAAGGTTTCATTGGCCAGCTTGGCCTGCACCTTCAGCAGCTCGCCTTCAAGCCGCGCGGCTTCCTTGCCCAGGCGCACTTTTTCAGCGGCCACATCCACTTCCATGTAGAGGCAGACGCGCGCATCGCCGACCACCGCCACGGGTGCGGCTTCGGCAGCAGCGACCCATTCGGCCTCCGTGCCGAACAGCTTGACCTCGCTGAGCTTGGCCAGCGACCTGAGCACGGGCGCCACGGCGTTGATGAAGGCGTCATCCCCCACCACCAGCAGCGGCAGTCGCGTAGCCGGTGACACCTTCATTTCGCCGCGCAGGTTGCGGCAGGCATCGACCAGCGTTTTCAGCCTGGCGACGTGTGCTTCGGCCAGCAGGTCGATTTTTTCAGGCTGGCTTTGCGGGTAGGGCGCCTGGCCGATGAATGGACCGGCCTTGCCCGCCACAGGCGCGACCTTTTGCCAGAGTTCCTCGGTGATGAACGGAATCAAGGGGTGCGCCAGCCGCAGGATGCCTTCCAGCGTGCGGATCAGCGTGCGGCGCGTGGCGCGTTTTTGCGCGTCGCTGCCTTGCTGAATCTGCACCTTGGCAATTTCGAGGTACCAGTCGCAGAACTCGTCCCAGATGAACTGGTAGATATGGCCGGCGACATTGTCCAGGCGGTAGTCGGCAAAGCCCTTGGCCACGTCCGCTTCGACGCGCTGCATGGTGGAGGCGATCCAGCGGTCGGCCTGCGAGAAATCAAGGTAGTTTTCCATCGCGCCGCCGGGCGCGCATTGTTCCTTGCTGTGTTCATTGAGGCCGCAGTCCTGGCCTTCGCAGTTCATCAGCGTGAAGCGCGTGGCGTTCCAGAGCTTGTTGCAAAAGTTGCGGTAGCCTTCGCAGCGTTTGCTGTCAAAGTTGATGGAGCGGCCCAGGCTGGCGAGCGAAGCGAACGTGAAGCGCAGTGCATCGGCGCCGTAGCCTGGAATGCCGGCCGGGAATTCCTTTTCGGTGTTCTTGCGCACCTGCGGCGCCGTTTCGGGCTTGCGCAGGCCCTGCGAGCGCTTGTCCAGCAGCGGGGCGAGTTCGATGCCGTCGATCAGGTCGACCGGGTCGAGCACATTGCCTTCGGACTTGCTCATCTTCTTGCCCTGTGCGTCCTTGACCAGACCGTGGATGTACACGTGGTGGAACGGCACCTGGCCGGTGAAATGCGTGGTCATCATGATCATCCGGGCGACCCAGAAAAAGATGATGTCGTAGCCCGTGACCAGTACGCTGGACGGCAAAAACAGGTCCAGCTCTTTCGTCTTCTCGGGCCAGCCGAGGGACGAGAAGGGCACCAGCGCCGAGGAATACCAGGTGTCGAGCACGTCTTCGTCGCGGCGAAGCGTTTTGCCGGGGGCTTGTTTCTGCGCGTCTTCTTCATTGGTGGCGACATAGACCTTGCCGTCTTCGTCGTACCAGGCCGGAATCTGGTGGCCCCACCAGAGCTGGCGCGAGATGCACCAGTCCTGGATGTTGCCCATCCACTGGTTGTAGGTGTTGACCCACTGCTCGGGCACGAACTTGACCGCGCCGCTCTCGACCGCGTCAATCGCTTTCTGGGCGATGGATTTGCCGGTCGGGTCTTGCGGGCTGACCTTGTTCACGGCGACAAACCACTGGTCGGTCAGCATCGGCTCGATGATCTGGCTGGTGCGGGTGCAGCGCGGCACCATCAGCTTGTGTTTTTTGACTTCGACCAGAAAACCCTGCGCTTCCAGGTCGGCCACGACAGCCTTGCGGGCGACGAAGCGGTCCATGCCGCGGTATTTCTCGGGTGCGTTGTCGTTGATGGCGGCATCCAGTGTCAACACGCAAATGATGGGCAACTGGTGGCGCTGGCCGACCGCGTAGTCGTTGGCGTCATGCGCGGGCGTGACCTTGACCACGCCGGTGCCGAATTCTTTATCGACGTAGTCGTCGGCAATCACCGGGATGGTGCGGTCGCACAGCGGCAGGGTGACCTGCTGGCCGATCAGGTGAACATAGCGTTCGTCTTCGGGATGCACCATGACGGCCACGTCGCCCAGCATGGTTTCCGGACGCGTCGTGGCGACAGTGATGTCGCCCGAGCCGTCGGCCAGCGGGTAGCGGATGTGCCACATGAATCCGTCTTCTTCCTCGCTCTCGACTTCCAGGTCGGACACGGCCGATTTCAGAACCGGGTCCCAGTTGACCAGCCGCTTGCCGCGGTAGATCAGGCCCTGCTCATAGAGTTGCACAAACGTCGAGGTGACGACCTTGGACATCTTCGGGTCCATGGTGAAGTATTCATGCTTCCACGACACCGAGTCGCCCATGCGGCGCATCTGGCGCGTGATGGTCGAGCCAGACTCTTCTTTCCACTCCCAGACCTTGCTGACAAAGTTCTTGCGCGCCTCGGCAGGGCTGGTGCCCATGTCGTGGCGCGTCTTGCCCGATTCGGACTGCAATTTGCGCTCGACGACGATTTGCGTCGCAATGCCCGCGTGGTCGGTGCCGGGCACCCACAGCGTGTTGTCGCCGCACATCCGGTGGTAGCGCGTCAGCGAATCCATGATGGTCTGGTTGAACGCATGCCCCATGTGCAGCGTGCCGGTCACATTCGGTGGCGGCAGCTGGATGGCAAACGACGGCTTGGCGGCGTCCAGCGTTGGTTCGTACTGTCCGCTTTGCTCCCACAGCGGACCCCAGTGCTTTTCAATGTCGGCAGGCTCGAAGGACTTGGCCAGGCTGTCCAGCCCCGGCGTGGGGGGGAACACCTTGACAGCGTCGGTGGCAGGGGCGGTCGGGGCAGGGGGGGCAGGGGGGGCAGCTTGGGTCATGGGGCTATGAGAAACGGCATTGCAGGGATGCCGCCTGGGGTTAGAAGGAACTGAGGTGATTTTATTCGACGGTGATGACGGGGTAGCGGGCCTTGAGTACGGGGCATTACTTTCCTGGCGGCAAGCATGCCGTGCGCTTTTCAGGATGAACGTCATGACAGGAGTCCGTGTCATTCAGCACTGCTTCAGTCATCATGGCATCCTTGCTTGTTTCGTCCGGGGCTGGACCCAGGAACTGTGCCTTTGGCCAAGCGCGATTTTTCAGCCATGTCGCCAGCCAATCCAGGCACTGCCCAAAGATTTGCAGTTAAGCTTTTACTCCACCGTGTCCCCATCCAATCTACCTCCTCCCCCACCCCTTGCGCCGCGTATCCGCCGCGGTGCCCTGGCCCTGCCCGGCATCCGGAGCATCGGCATGGCCCACCCCTTGAGCTGGCTGGTGCGTGGCGCACGGGACCTGCGGCGCGGCGGCTGGCTTAGCCTGCTGCACGGTCTGGTGCCTGCCGCGTTCGGTGGCCTGCTGGTGCTGTTGGCGCGCGACCGTTTCTGGCTGCTGGCCGGTGCCTTTTCGGGTTTTCTGGTGGTGGCGCCGGTGCTGGCCACCAGCCTGTACGCCATCAGCCGGGCGATTGAACGGCGCGAGCCGGTCAACCTGCGGCTTGTCGTCAACACCTGGACGCGCTGGCAGTATTCGCGCCATGCGGCCAAGGGCGGCTACTGGAGCATGGTGCGCTTTGGCATGCTGCTGGCCTTGGCCGGCACCGGCTGGGTGGTGACGTCGGCCGCGCTGATCACCCTGCTGGCGCCGGAACCTGTCAGTACGCCACTGGATTTCCTGCGCCATGTGGTGCTGGCGCCGGGCGGCCATGTTTTTGAGCTTTGGCTGACCTTGGGCGGGCTGATGGCGGCCCCGATCTTTGCGTCCAGCGTGATTGCCATGCCGCTGCTGCTCGACCGCCGGGTCGATGTGCTGCAGGCGGTGCTGGCCAGCTGGCAGACGGTGCTGACCAATCCGGTGCCGCTGGCCTTGTGGGCAGCGCTGATCATGCTGCTGACGCTGATGGGCTTGGGCACGCTGCTGCTGGGGCTGGTCGTGGTGCTGCCACTGCTGGGCCATGCCAGCTGGCATGCCTACCGCGACCTGGTTGATGCCAGTGCGTTGCCCGAGCGCGTGCCGCCCGAGGGCGCCGCCTGATGTTCGGCTTTTCGGAAGAGCAGGTGGCCGCCTTTGGCCTGTCGTTCGGCGTGGGCGCGTTCATGCTCTACATGCTGTTCATCATCGGTCAGCTGGCGTGGTCGTCCAAGGCCGGAAAGTTTGGCACCTTTGTGATTTTTCTGGGCCTGGCTTTCGGCATGGTGGGCTTTGTCGCCAAGTACTTCATCCAGTGGATATTGGAAAAGTAAAACCCCAGCCCTGTCTGCCGAGGTTGAGTTTTTGAATGAAAAACCAGTCTTGCGCAATACCAGTATGCGCTGACAGCTATTAAATAAATAGCTATGCAATAGCCCTTGAAAATCACGCTGGCCGAGTCAAGTGGTCCGGTCTTGACACAATCGGCTCATGAAAAATGACTTCAAGGGCAACAAGCAGGCGCTGCCCCATAAGCTGTGTGCCGTTTGCGGCCGCACCATGACCTGGCGCAAGGCCTGGGCGAAAAACTGGGCCGAGGTGCTTTACTGCTCGGACGCCTGCCGCGCCAGGAAAAAGCCTGGCGGTGCTGCAGCATGACCGGCGCATTTGCTGCAGCAGCGGCAATGCCTCTTGCGCCGCCGGGGCGTTTGCGTCATCTGGTCATTGTGCTGGGCGACCAGCTGGACGCGCAGTCATCGGCGTTTGACGGTTTTGATGCCGAACACGACGTCGTGTGGATGGCCGAAGTGGACGAGGAGTCCACCCACGTCTGGTCGGCCCGGCAGCGCATTGCCCTGTTTTTGAGCGCCATGCGCCACTTTGCCGAATCGCTGCGCGCGCGGGGCTGGACGGTTCATTACAAACGGCTGGACGACAGCGCCAACTGCGGCACGCTGGCGGCCCAACTGCAAACCGACATCGACTCGCTGGCGCCCCGCGCGCTGGTCATGGCCGCGCCGGGCGACTGGCGCGTGCTGCAGGCGATGCGCGCTGCGGCAACAGCCTCCGGCAAGCCGCTGGACCTGCGCGATGACCGGCATTTCTTCAGCACCGTGCGCGACTTTGCCGCACATGCCCACGGCCGCAAGCAGTTGCGGCTGGAATACTGGTACCGCGAACTGCGTACCAAAAATGGCATTTTGATGGAAGGCTGCAAGCCGGTGGGTGGGCAGTGGAATTTTGATGCAGACAACCGCCAGTCCTTTGGCGCGGCCGGGCCGGGCGTGCTGCCGCCGCGCAGCTTTTTTGCGCCCGATGCCATCACGCAGGACGTCATGGCGCTGGTCAACTCGCGTTTTTCGAGCCATCCCGGCACGCTGGACAGCTTTGGCTGGCCGGTCACCCGGGCGCAGGCGCTGCAGGCGCTCGATAGCTTCATTGCCCAGCGGCTGCCGCTGTTTGGCCAGTTTGAAGACGCCATGTGGCATGGCGAAGCCTGGCTTTACCACTCACACCTCTCGTCGTCGATGAACCTCAAGCTGCTGGGCGCGCGCGAAGTGGTGGCGGCAGCCGAAGCAGCCTACCGGGCTGGAAATGCGCCGCTGGCGGCCGTGGAAGGCTTTGTCCGGCAAATCCTCGGTTGGCGCGAATTCGTGCGCGGCATCTACTGGACGCAAATGCCCGATTACGCCGCCTGCAACGAACTGGACGCGCAGCAGCCGCTGCCGCATTTTTACTGGACCGGCCAGACCGACATGGCCTGCCTGCGCGATGCCCTCACGCAAACCCTGACGCACGGCTATTCGCACCACATCCAGCGCCTGATGGTCACCGGGCTGTATGCGCTGCTGCTCGGCGTCAGGCCGCAGGCGGTGCACGAGTGGTACCTGGCGGTGTATGTCGATGCGGTCGAATGGGTGGAAATGCCCAATGTGCTGGGCATGAGCCAGTTTGCCGACGGCGGGCTGATGGCCAGCAAGCCCTATGCCGCCACCGGCAAGTACATCCAGCGCATGAGCAACCACTGCAAGGGCTGCCGCTTCGATCCGGCCGAGGCCACGGGCGACAAGGCCTGCCCGTTCACCACGCTGTACTGGGATTTTTTGATTCGCCACGAACCCCGGCTGGCAAAAAACCCGCGCATGGCGCTGCAGGTGAAAAACATCGCCCGGCTGACCCCGGAAAAACGCGGCCTGATACTTCAGCAGGCGCAGCTGCACCAAACGCTGGTCAGCCAGCCGCTAGCGCCATGACGCCATTTGTCTTTGAGCCCACCTTGCAGGCCGCCCATGCGCGCATCCAGGCCGTTCGCCCGCAGGACTATGCCCGCACGCGCAATGCCCTGGACGGCGCCGTCACGCGGCTCTCGCCCTACCTGACGCATGGTTTTGTCTCGCTGGCCGAGGTGCATGCGCGCGTGGATGCGGTGTATCCGCTCGATGACCAGCACAAGTTTGTCTTTGAGCTGGGCTGGCGCGCGTATTTTCAGCATGTCTGGCGCCATGTCGGTTTGGGCATTCACCAGTCGCTGCATGATGGGCTGCTGCCGGACGCGGCTTATGCGCAAGCAATGCCGGACGACATCGTGCAGGGTAGGTGCGGCGTGCCCGCCATCGACTGCGCGGTGCGCGAACTCTATGCCACCGGCTACCTGCACAACCATGCGCGCATGTGGCTGGCCAGCTATGTGGTGCATCTGCGAAAGGTCCACTGGCATGTCGGCGCCGAATGGCTGTATTCGCATTTGCTCGACGGCGACCTGGCCAGCAACCACCTGAGCTGGCAATGGGTGGCCGGCACCGGCAGCAGCAAGCCGTATGTGTTCAATGCCGACAACGTGCAGCGTTTTGCCCCGGCCGCCTGGCACAGCCCGGGCAGTGTCATTGACACCTCTTATGAAGCGCTCGACAGCATTGCCCGCAGTGCAAAACCGGCTGTTTTTGGACGCACTGGCGTCGCCGGCATCCACCCGCCCGAGCTGTTCAGCCTGCCGCCACGGCCTGACGATTTTGCGCCGGTCGATGCGCAGGCGGTGCAGGACCGGGATGTCTGGCTGGTGCATCCGTGGGCCTTGGGCGCATTGCCTGCCGACCTGCCTGCAGGCACGCTGGCGCTGGGCATTGCCGTGGCCGAGTTTCACCAGCAGCACCCCTGGACGGCGCAGCGCTGGGAGTTTGTCATGCGCCGCATGCACCAGCTGGCGCCGCTGTGCTGGCATGCCCCCGCGCAGACCCTGGGCACGGCGCTGCGCGCTGCGCGTTCGGTGCATGTACTGGCCGATCCCCACTTGCGGGAGCCGGGCAAGCCGTGGTTGCCCGCTTCAGTCCAGCAGCATGCTGCGCCGCGCCTGTTCGCGCCGGTAGACGAACTCTGCGGCAGCTTTTCAAAGTGGCGCGGCCGAACCCGTCTGCATCGCTGAAGACAGCCCAATGCCTGCTGTGAACGTTGATGGCAAATCCGGTCGTTTGTCGCTACAGTTTTGAGGAAACCGTTTTTATCCTACGTGGTGACGCGAAAAAGGCGGGATTTTCCGGAAAGCTCGACCAGTAGCATTGGCGCATTGTTTAAACAAATAGCGGAGCCGGGACATGATTGCAGACCGAGTCACAAAAGTTGACAAGCCGCCTTTTGCTGCCTGGCTGGTGGTTGTCGCATGCATGGTTTTTGTATTTTTGCTGGCCGCGCTGTTTCAGGTCGTGGGAGGGCAGGTTGAACAGGCTGGCGTTCGCCAGGCGCAGTACAACGCAGCGAAAGTCGCCATTTCAGGCTGCGCGGCCAGCTACTCGGGCGTGGTGCGCAGGCAATGCATCGAACAGGTGAATGCAGGCTTCATGCCTTATTCGGCCTATACCCCCCAGATCGACACCGAGACCGGGTCGCAGGCTGGCTTGCCGGCCATGCGCGCTGAACAAGGCTTTCAGCAGGCCGCTTTTTCCAAGCCTTGACTCATGCCGCATGCGCCACAATTCGCAGCCGCAGACCCTGCGCATTACCTGATGTTCGTGAAACCCAAACCATGACCGATTTAAAAACTTTTTCCGACCTGGCCGGGTGTGCAGAGGATGCTCGCCTGAAGGCGCTTGCACTGGACTGGCCCGCCACCGTTCCTCTTGATCTGCCGCAGGCCTATGCGGCCGCCCTGGACGTGCGCACTGCGCGAATTCGACATGGCGACGTACCTGCGGGTTACAAAGTGGGTTTTACCAACCGCAACATCTGGCCAAAGTACCAGGTTGATGCGCCCATCTGGGGAACGGTCTGGCAAGGCAGCGTGAAGCAGGCGCCCTCCGATTCCACCAATACGCCGGTGCTGTCCCTGGACGGCTTGTGCGAGCCACGCATCGAGCCCGAAATTGTGTTTTGCCTGCGCCAGGCGCCGCCACCCGACTGCTCGGCAGACGAGCTGGTGGCGTCGCTCGACTGGGTGGCGCATGGTTTTGAAATTGTGCACACGCATTTCGCCGGCTGGAAGTTCACCGCCGCCCAGGCCGTGGCCGATGCCGGCCTGCATGGCCGGCTGCTGGTTGGAACGCGCATTGCGGTCCCGGCGGAAACGCCCACGGTCGATCTGGTTCAGGCGCTGGCTGGTTTACAGGTTCGCCTGTACAGCGACGGCGCGCTGAAAGACGAAGGCCGGGGCGTCAATGTGCTCGATGGCCCGGTGCAGGCGCTGCTGCACTTCGTGCGTGAATTGCGCGCCACGCCGGGTGCACCTGAATTGAAAGCCGGCGACCTGGTGACCACCGGCACGCTCACCGATGCCCATCCGGTGGCGCCGGGACAAACCTGGCACACGCAGATCGAGTCGTCGGGTCCGGTGGGCGGCGCGCTTGCGGGGCTGAAGGTTCGTTTTGAGTAACTTTGCATCGGTAGCACTGCATGCCTCATGAAACCGAGCCAGCCATCCTGAGTGTTTTGACACAGTCGGGCGGTTGGATGTCTGCATCGGCCTGTTGACCACTTTCTACCCGGAGGCACCATGAAATGGGAAGGCAATCGAGAATCTGACAACGTCGAGGACCGGCGCAGCGATGGTGGCGGCGGATTTGGCGGCGGTGGCGGCCTGCTGGGCGGGCGCAGCATCGGCATTGGCACCATCGTCGTGGCGCTGGTCGGCGGCTGGATATTCGGCATCAACCCCCTGACCCTGCTGAGCATGTTCAGCGGTGGGGGAGCACCCACCGCGCAGGTGCAGCAGCAAGGCCCCGCGCAGCGGCCGCCTGCGGACGACCGCATGGCCGCCTTCGTGTCCACCGTGCTGGCCGACACCGAAGACGTGTGGAAAGAGGTGTTTGCCAAGGGCGGCGGCACCTACCAGGAACCCCGCCTGGTGCTGTTTCGTGGCGCCACGCAAACTGCTTGTGGTCAGGGGCAGGCGGCCATGGGGCCTTTTTACTGTCCCGGCGACCAGAAGGTCTACATTGACCTGGGATTTTACGAAACCCTGAAAAACAAGCTGGGTGCGCCTGGCGACTTTGCGCAGGCGTATGTGATCGCCCATGAGGTCGGCCACCATGTGCAGAACCTGCTGGGCATCAGCGAAAAAATGGAGCAGATGCGCAGCCGCGTCAGCAAGGTCGAATACAACGCGCTCAGCGTGCGCCTGGAACTGCAGGCCGACTGCTTTGCCGGCGTCTGGGCCAACCACGCCCAAAGCGCCCGGCAGATTCTGGAGCAGGGCGATGTCGCAGAAGCCATGAATGCCGCCGCCCAGATTGGCGACGATGCCCTGCAGCGCTCCAGCCGCGGCGCCGTGGTGCCTGAAAGCTTTACCCATGGCACCAGTGCCCAGCGCCAGCGGTGGTTCGACACCGGCCTGAAGAACGGCAGCGTCAAGGCCTGCGACACCTTTGGCGCCCGCAACCTGTAGGTTGACTTCGAGGCAAGTCCGCCAAGCTGTTTTTCCCTGGTTTGGCCAGCGTTTGAAAAACTCCTGAATTCATAGCAGCTTGTGCTTACAGGTATTGCGCAAACGGGCGATTTGATCATAATCTGGCAAAATACAAGCGTGGTCCCTTATTCCTGGCTGGCTGGCCCGCCATGAGCATCAGAGCCGAACCGTCCAGCTGCCCACCCATTCAATAGGCCCACCTCTCCATGAACATTCTCCTGACCGGCGGTGCCGGCTATATCGGCAGCCACACCTGCGTCGCATTGATCGAGGCGGGCTTCACCCCTGTCATCCTGGACAACTTTTCCAACAGCCATCCGGCTGTACTGGAACGCCTAAAACAGATCACCGGCCAGACCGTGGCTTGTGAAACAGGCGATGTGCTCGACACGCCCTGGGTCGGCGACATGCTGGCGCGCCACAACATTGCCGCGGTGCTGCACTTTGCGGGCGACAAGGCGGTCGGCGAAAGCGTAGCCCAGCCGCTCAAGTACTACCGCAACAACATTGGCGGCGCAGTCAGTCTGCTGGAGGCGATGCAGGCTTCAAGCTGCCGGACGCTGGTGTTTTCAAGCAGCGCCACGGTCTATGGCGATCCGGTATCAGTGCCCATCACCGAAAGTTTTCCGCGCAGCCACACCAACCCCTACGGCCACACCAAGCTCGTGATCGAGGACATTTTGTCGGCGGTGCAGGCGTCCGACCCGTCCTGGCAGCTTGGCGTGCTGCGCTACTTCAACCCGGTGGGCGCGCACACCAGTGGCCTGATTGGCGAAGACCCGAGCGGCATTCCCAACAACCTGATGCCGTTCGTCACGCAGGTGGCGATTGGCAAGCGGCCTTTCCTGAACGTGTACGGCAGCGACTACGCCACGCCCGACGGCACCGGCGTGCGCGACTATATCCATGTGCAGGACCTGGCCGAAGGGCATGTGGCTGCGCTCAAGGCCTTGCTGGCAATCCAAAAAAGCTTCACCGTCAACCTGGGAACGGGCCGTGGCAACAGCGTGCTGGAAGTGGTCAGCGCGTTTGAAAAGGCCAGCGGCCGCCCCGTCAACTACCAGATTGCCCCGCGCCGGCCAGGCGATGTGGCGCAGTGTTATGCGGACCCGGCGCTGGCACACCAGTTGCTAGGGTGGACCGCCCGCCGCACCCTGGCCGACATGTGCCTGGATGCCTGGCGCTGGCAGAGCGGCAACCCGGAAGGCTATAAATAAGGAAAAATAGGCCTTTTGCGCACGGCTATATTTAGTTTATAGCTATTAAATACATAGCAATAAACAGACTTTATCAAACCTTGTATCGCAATTGCGCTCGGTTGTTTATCCTGCAAGCGCAGCGTTGCGATTTAAAAGCAGCACATCCGGGCTCATCGACACCATGTGCGCGGGGCCGAAAATGGTGGCAAATGCCACGTCTTTCGCATCGCGGCCATGGGCCAGGCGAACGATCTGGTCCAGCGGCGACATCGCGGTCGGGTCAAACATCACCCAGCGCCCACCCAGGTAAGCCTCAAAAACCGCATGAAAGTCCGGTGGTGGCTCGTCAAACGTGGCATAGCCGCTGACCAGCCGGGCTGGAATGTTCAATGCCCTGCAAAAAGTCACCGCCAGGTGCGCAAAGTCCCGGCAGACACCGGCCCGTTGCATGAAGACTTCGCGCGCTGTCGTGGTGGCATTGGTCGAGCCGATGCGGTATTCAATATTGCCGCGCACCCATTCGCAAATGGCCTGAACGCGTGCGTAGCCCGGGGGCATCTGGCCAAACAGCTGGCCGGCATTCATCCCCAGCAGGTCGGATTCGCAGTAACGGGTGGGCGTCAGGTAATGCAGCACGTCGTCGGGAATCTCGTGCACTGGCAATTCATGCGCATTGACATCGGCAGGCTCGATCAAGCGATCGACCAAGGCGTGGTAGACCACCCTCAGCGGGCCGGGCTGGGCCTGAAAGCGCAAGAAACGGTTGCCCGATTGCGCGTCGCAATAGGTCCTGAAATGCGTGGGCGGGTCAATCTGCAAATTTTCGTGGACCAGTGTCTGGCCCATGCCGTTGGCCGCATGAATCAAAAATACAAACTCGGAAGGCCCATCGACAGCATAGTCCAGCGTCGAATCAATTTGCAGCCGGTTGGTGTTGAAAGGCTGCATCGTGGGCGCGGCGGGGGCCAGACTGGCTTGCGGCAACAAGGCAGCGCTGGGGTCGTTCATCAAGGTATCGTTCATCGGAGTTCCTGCGGGCGATAGGAGACATTCAGCCATGGCTGAAGGTGTTTTATGAAGCCTATGAATTAAACCAGCCCTGACTCGACAGATACATCGGCAGGCCGGAAATGGTGCTGTAGGACGAAGCCCGCCGTTACAGGCCGTTAGACCCCGTTCAGCCTCGCTTGCGCACCTGAACGGTGACATCCATGCCCAGGAAGTCGCCCGGTGAGCCGTCCCAGGATCCATGCAGGGGCTTCGCCAGGCTGGCATGGCGGGCCACGCCCACCGGGATGAGATCGGTCCCGCCGATCAGGTTGTTGGTCGGATCGAACGGAATCCAGCCAGCGTCGGGCAGGTAGATCTGCACCCAGGCATGGGTGGAGCCGTTGCCGTGACTCTGCTGGTCTGCGGTGTCCAGCCACGGCGTGTACAGATAACCTGAAACGAAACGTGCCGCATAGCCGAGCCGTCGCACCGCCTCGATCATCAGGGTTGCAAAGTCCCGGCAGGCGCCACTTTCCAGCCGAAGTGTTTCATACGGCGTCTGGACCCCGGGGTTCAGGCGCACGTGGTAGGTCATGGAGTTACGGATGAATTCCGTCATTTCCACCAGCAGCTCGCGGGTACCGGTGGCTTCGTCAGGCTGGATGAACTGGTTAGCCCAGTCTTGCAGAATGCCGTTGGGGTCGTCGTAGTAGGGTGCGAGGTAGTGGCGCAGCACCATGCGTTCTTCTTCTCCATATGCCAGCGGAAACTGCCGGGCGCGCGAGCTCATGGGAAAGTTGACAGCGCGGGTGCCGGTGTGTTCGACCGACGACATGCACACCACCTTCAATTCATTCGCCGGACTCTGCGGCTGGATCTTGGCGATGGAATTGGAATAAGCGTCCTGAAACATGCGGATGTCCACTGGCGCAGGCGTGACCTGCAGGTCTGTGGCCAGTACCCGCAGGTCGTGGCTGTCGCGCGGGCGAAACTGCACCCAGTGCTCGCCCAGCATGACCTGCTGGGCATACCGGTAATGGGTAGTGTGGGTGATGTCGAAGATGGCGGACACGTGGGCGATCGGCAGTTGAGGAGTGCAAAGAATCTGCTTTTTGCCAGAACTGTGCAATCAGTGGTCGGCAGGCAAGCCTGTCGGATGCCTCCTACTCGCCTTGACCGGCGTGCGCGGTGCCCGCTGAGCTGAGCTGAGCCGGCGGGTCTACAGGCGTGCCAGCAATTCGGTTTTCTTGGTGTTGAAGTCTTCGTCGCTGATGATGGCGCGGCTTCGCAGGTCGGCAAGCTTCTCGATCATCAGGAAAATGTCCGCATCGCCTGTCGCTGGATTGCCGGGACGGTCTTGCAATTGCGGCTGAAGCCGGACCGGGGCTGGCGATTCAGAGGCGGGGAGGTTTCCTGGCACGAATTCAGGCGTGGCTGAATACGCTGGGTTGAAGCCATTGGCGTGTTGCTGCACGCCATTGACCGACACGACCGGCAGGCGGCTCACATCCACCTGACCGTACTGACTCGAAAAGGTGACGGAGCCGCCATAAGACTGCTGCTGTGAAAAGCCGCCAAGTTGGTGATCCTGCGTGTCATAGACGGTGACGCTGCCATTCACTTCGATGGCCAGGCGGCGCGCCTGCGCAAAGTAGGCATAGCGCACGCCGTTCTGGGCGCCGGTGCTGTTGGGCCAGCGCAGGTCGGACGGCCACCAGTCGGGGGACATGCCTGGAGCCGGCGCAGCAAACAGGCTGGCTGTAGGGTTCATGGGTCCATTGGCGTCCTGGTAGGGGCCGCCGGCATGGCTGGTTTGCTGCTGGTCACCCTGGTTTTGCGACTGGAAGCTGCCGGTCCTGAGCAGTTCAGGCTGGCTGGCCACCAGCCTGGAAAGTTCGCAGCACAGGGCATCGACGCGGCTTTTGAGCTGGCCATTGAACATGTCGGACACCATGGTCATGCCGCCGCTCATCCACTGGCCAGAGCCGCTGAATTCGGGATGGTTGAACTGCGCCATGCTGCCGTTGCCGTTGATGACCGATACGAGCATGCTGGCGACCGCCTCAGGGCTGAATCCGTGGCGCTGGGCGATGTCGTTCACGGCCTGCTGGCCGCTGTTGGAAAGTTGTTTCATGAAAATAGCCCAATTGGGTGAAATGGAAAAACATGATGCGCCGGCACGGGGGGCCGGATTCCAACGGTTGACACGACCTGCCGGCAAGCAGCATCCATCGCCGCTCAAGCCGGAAAACCTGCCGGCACCTGATTGCCCGAACCCGACAGGCCGTTCAGCGGCAGCGGTGTGACGGTCACCCGCACCTCAAGCTCCTGCTCGCCGCCGCCCAGCACCACGCCGCGCATCGGTGTGACATCGCTGAAATCGCGGCCCCAGCCCAGGGTGATGTGCTCGTGCTGCACCAGGCAGCGGTTGGTCGGGTCAAAATCCACCCAACCCAGGTCGGGGCAAAAAACCGACACCCAGGCATGCGACGCATCGGCACCGATCATGCGTGGCTGGCCGGCCGGCGGGTGCGTCAGGATGTAGCCGCTCATGTAGCGCGCAGGCAGGCCCAAGCTGCGCAGGCAGCCAATCATCAACTGGGCAAAATCCTGGCAAACGCCCCGGCGGCCGCGCAGCACCTCGTCGAGTGGCGTGGAAATGTCGGTGGCGTCCGCGTCGAAATCGAACTCGTCAAAAATTCGCTGGGTCAGGTCGAGCGCGGCATCAAGTTGCGCCCGGCCCGGCGTGAAGCTGATGCGCGCAAACGCTTCCAGCTCAAGGCTGCAGCTCACATGCGGCGAAGCATACAGATAGCGGTAGGCGTCAGCCAGGGCCGTCTCCATGCCCTGCTGCAGCCGGTCGCGCAGGCTTTCCCACGAAGCGCTTTTCTGGATGCTGTCCAGATCGGGACGCTGCATCAGTGCGACCGTTGATTCGGCATGCACCAGCAGGCTCTGGTGCGCTGCGGTGATGGTGATCTGGCGGGTCTGGTTGCCAAAATAATCCATCCCGTCCACGCCATCGTTTTCTGTTGGCGTCACCCACAGCGCATGCGACTCGATTTGCTGGTAGGAGAAAGACCTCGGCGTCATGTGCAGGTATTGCTGGGACAGCGTGACTGTGCTTGCGTAGTTCACCTGGGTTTCGTGAACAACGTGATAACGGGCGCGCACGGCAGGGCTCACGGGCAAGGAATTCATGCTGTGTGCGTCCTCGTTGGGTGGCTGCCGGTGTAGCTGAAGAATTGAACGCTGACCTGTTGCGACATTTGCGCGCTTGCCACCTTAATACGACGGAGCAGGTCAATCAGGTGCGCATTGCCGCAATACAGGTCTGTGTCGGGCGCCAGCGACACCAACTCGTTCCTCAACAGCGTGAGTTCCTGTTCCCCACACGAGCCGTAGGTCAGCGATATTTTCGTCAGGCTCTTGAGGACGCCTTCGAGCTGGAAAAGGATCGAACGGGTGTTGCTTTCGTCCAGTAACAGCAAATCCAGCACCGGCAGCCATTCGGGCTGTGCGCGGTAGCGGGCGCGGTAGATGATGATGCAGTCGGACAGTTCCAGCAGCCAGTCCAGGTTGCCATTGGCTTGCATGCCAAGCGCATGTTGCAGCGTCACCGCCTGAAACTGCAGGCGTTCCAGACGCCGTCCCAGGGACATGAAACGCCAGCCCAGGTCGCGGCTCATGCCGTCAAGGGCAAAGCCGGACATGGTCATCAGCGCGGTGGTGGCGTCGTCAAGAATGGTCATCGCCTCCGACTGGGACAGCCGGACGCCAGCACCAGACACGCTTTGCACCATCTGGTTGAAGGCGCGCCAGTTGTCAACGGAAAAGCGTTCACGCAACTGGCCGGCACTCTGGAAGAGCTGCTGCTGCTGCCTGGCCAGCCCCGGAACGTCGGGCGACGCCACTGCCAGCATCAGTGCGGCCTCAATCTTGGTGTCGCTCAAAAAGGATGCCGTCTTGCCGGCCTGTGTCTGGTTCTGAGTTTGACTTTGAACTGGCGTGTTTTCTGTGGACTCGATCAGGCCGAACCAGGTGCACAGCGCCACCACGGTCGGCCATTCGTCGCCGTGATTGGTCGGTCCCACACTGAACAGGAAATTCAGTGCAACCCGAAGCAGTCGGGCGGTGTTGTCACAACGCTCGGCATTGCGGCCGAACCAGAATAGATTTTCTGCCACGCGGCTGGAAATATGCGTGTCGTCGCGAACCAGGTCCTGGTGCGTGATGGTGCGTTTGCGCAGACTGGGCACCTCGACATGCTGGCTGGCCTGTATCCAGGTGTCCTTGCTGCCGCCGCCACGCTGCATGGTGATGATGCGCGCATCCCTGCCTGTTGCCACGCGGGTCAGTCCCCCGGGCATCACGACATAGCCATTCGGCGTGGCGCACGCATACACCCGAAGGCCGATGGCGCGGGCGCTCAAGCTGCCGGGCGCATCGGGATTCAGTACCGGCGCCTGGGACAGCCGCACCAGTTCCTGCGCCACGTAGTTCTTGGGGTTGGCGCGCAGCTTATGGATGAAGGCTGCGCGCGCCTCTCCCTTCAGGTCTTTGCCGAAGACGGGAAATTCCCGGAGCTGGGGAAAGCTCGGCTTGATGATGAGCTGGTCAAGCCGGTTGATCACCACTTCCAGCGCAGCCGGTTCGCCGCACCACCAAGTGGCAACGGAGGGCATCTTGAGTGGCTCACCCAGCAGACGCTTGCACAGCAAGGGCAGAAAGCCGAGCAGCGCACCCGACTCCAGCAGGCTCGATCCCAGGCTGTTGGCGATGAGCACATTGCCGCGCCGGGCGGCGTCGGTCAATCCGGCCACACCCAGCGCAGAATCGGCGCGAAGCTCAAGCGGGTCGCAGTAGTCATCGTCAACCCGGCGCATCACCACATGCACACGCTGCAGGCCGGACAGGGTCTTGTGCCAGACGATGCCGTCCCGCACCGTCAGGTCGCTGCCCTCAACCAGTGGCAACCCCAGATAACGTGCCAGGTAGGCTTGCTCATAATAGGTTTCGTTGTACGGCCCGGGTGTCAGCAGAACGATCAGCGGCGCTTCACTTTCGCGCAGCGGTATGCCATGGCCATTGGCGGCGCACTGGCGCCCCCAGGTGGCCAGGCTGTCGCGCAGGGTGTCAAAAAAGCCCGCCAGGTGCTGGACGTTCAAGTCGCGCAGCAGGTCAGGAAAGGTCCGCGAGATGACCGACCGGTTTTCCAGCGCATACCCGGCGCCCGAGGGTGCCTGTGTCCGGTCGGCCACGGCCCACCAGCCGCCGTTGGGCGCCCGAGCCAGGTCGATGGCATAAAAGTGCAGGGCGACGCCGTCCTTGTGCTGCATGCCATGGCATGGCCGCAGGAAGCCCGCATGTCCATGAATCAGCGCTGGCGGCAACAGCCTTTCTGCCAGCATTTTTTGCTCGCCATAGACATCGATCAGCAGCCGGTTCATCAGCGTGGCGCGCTGGATCACCGCGGCTTCGATGCCTGCCCACTCGCCATGCGGCAGGATCATCGGCAGGACATTCAGGTCCCAGGGGCGTTGCACACCTTTGTCGTCGGTATAGACGTTATAAGTGACCCCATTTTCACGCACCTGTCGCTGTACCGACTCGGTGCGCTTGCGCATGACATCAGGCGCTTCATGTGCCATGCTGTCCAGAAAGGTGCGCCAGTGTGCGCGTGGCTGGCCAGAGCCCTCCAGCATTTCATCAAAACTATCTGGCGCAGCCGGATAACCGGCAAGCAGTTGATTCAACATCGGATCGGGTTATTTCTCTTGCAAAAACGCGGATGGCCCAGAAGCGAGACATCCGCGTTGGGTGACCGTGCAAGGACACAGTCAATAAGGCTGCCACCGCAAGTCGAGCGTCATGGGAAAGCCTGGGTTCAACTCTTCTTTATACACGTTCATGGGTCCAGGTGTATGACCATGCGACCAAAAGCGCGCAAACCGGCGTGCCTCGGCCGCATTGGCATTGATCGGCGAATGCTCCTCGCTGCGTCCGCCCGGATGCACGACGTGGTAGGTGCAGCCGCCAATGGCGCGGCCGCTCCAGGTGTCCACCAGGTCAAAGGTCAGCGGCGCCTGCACACCGATGGTCGGGTGCAGGGCGGACCACGGGCTCCAGGCGCGAAAACGCACGCCCGCCACATACTCACCTGGAACGCCGGTCGGATGCAGCGGCAGCATGCGCCCGTTGCAGGCGATCACATGGCGCCCGTCGGTCAGTCCGCGTACCCGCAATTGCATGCGCTCGACTGACGAATCAACATAGCGCGCCGTGCCGCCGCCGGTCATTTCCTCGCCCAGCACATTCCACGGCTCGATGGCCTGGCGCAGCTCCATCTCCACGCCCTCATACACCACGGTACCAAAGCGGGGAAACCGGAATTCGATGAACGGGTCGAACCAATGCTCTTCGAAGGCGTAGCCCGAGGCACGCAAATCCTTGACGACGTCGCGGATGTCCTGCGCCACGAAATGCGGCAGCATCCAGCGGTCATGCAGCGCAGTGCCCCAGTGAACCAGTTTGGCCTGGTAGGGCTGGCGCCAGAAACGCGCTACCAGCGCGCGCAGCAGCAGCATCTGCAACAGACTCATTCGCTCATGCGGCGGCATTTCAAAAGCGCGGAATTCGACCAGTCCAAGCCGGCCGGTCGGGCCGTCAGGGGAGTACAGCTTGTCGATGGAAAATTCCGAGCGATGGGTATTGCCGGTCAGGTCGACCAGCAGGTTGCGCAGCAGCCGGTCCACCATCCAGGGTTTGTCGCCCGGCTGCATCGTGGGCAGCACCTTGTCCATCTGCTGGAAGGCAATTGCCAGTTCATACAGATTGTCGTCGCGTGCTTCATCAACGCGCGGCGCCTGGCTGGTCGGCCCGATGAAGGTGCCCGAGAACAGGTACGACAGCGCCGGATGGTTCTGCCAGTAGGTGATCAGGCTTTTCAGCAGGTCGGGCCGGCGCAACATCGGGCTGTCTTCGGCGGTCGCGCCCCCTAACGTGGCGTGGTTGCCGCCGCCGGTGCCGGTGTGGCGGCCATCGACCATGAACTTTTCAGTGCCCAGGCGCGTCAGCCGGGCCTCTTCGTACAGCGTGGTCATGTTGTAGACCAGCTCGTTCCAACTGGCCGCCGGGTGGATGTTTACCTCGATAACACCCGGATCGGGCGTGACGCTGAGCAGCTTGATGCGCGGGTCGCGCGGCGGCGGATAGCCTTCGATCCACAGCTTGAGCTTGAGCTTGGCCGCCGTGTTCTCGACCGACGTGACCAGCGCCAGGTAGTCCTCGATGCGTTTGACCGGCGGCATGAAGACATGCAGCCGGCCACCCCGCACCTGCACGCACAGCGCGGTGTGGATGACTTCGCGTGGCTCTGGCTGCTCGTCGGCAAGCACAGGCTTCTTCACCTTGGCCGTTCCCCGTTTTTCCTTTCGGCCGGCATCGAGTGGTGTCTGCGGTGCAAAAGGATCGACGTCGAATTCAGGCTCTTTTTCGTCGGGCTGCACCCAGGGCAGTGCATTCAGCGGCAGGCGCAGCCCCAGGGGCGAGTCGCCCTCGGTCAGGTAAAGATGCTCGCGCTTGAGCGGCCAGGGTGACGTGCGCCAGGCGGTTCCCAGTGCAATGCTTGGGTCCAGGTCCCTGGGTTTGAGCGGCAGCACATAGCCCACGACCTGGCCCAGTCCGTCTTCCAGCAGGCGCGCCAGGCGTCGCCGCTGCTCGGGCGCTTTCAGGTCAGCCTGCAGTGGGTCCAGGTTGACCGGCAGGCCTTGCTCCAGCCGCGCTTGCTGCAACACATCTTCATAAGCGGGAATCTGGCTGTGGGCCGGCAAACCCAGCGCCTTGACCAACTCGGTGCTGAAAAGCTCGGCCTCTTCGCTGCCATAGCCGTCGGCTCGGGCCTCGTCCGAAAACAGCGTCGGATCAAGCCACATCGGCTGGCCGTCAATGCGCCAGTAAATGTTCAGGGCCCAGCGCGGCAGTGGCTCGCCCGGGTACCATTTTCCCTGGCCGTAATGCAGCATGCCGCCAGGCGCAAAGTGATTTTTCAGGCGATGCATGAGCTGGCCGGCCAGTTCACGCTTCTTGTCGCCATGCGCCAAGGTGTTCCATTCGGCGCCGTCCATGTCGTCAATGGACACAAAAGTCGGCTCACCGCCCTGCGTCAGGCGCACATCCTGGCGCTTCAGGTCGGCATCAACCTGCTGGCCGAGCTGGTTGATTTTTTGCCAATCTTCTTCGGTGTACGGCTTGGTGACGCGCGGGTCTTCATGAATGCGCGTGATCGTCATTTCATGGAAGAACGTCACCTCGGCCTTGTCGGTAAAGCCGGTCACCGGCGCTGCCGATGACGGCATGGCCGTGCAGGCCAGCGGAATATGGCCTTCGCTGGCCAGCATGCCCGATGTCGGGTCCAGCCCGATCCAGCCGGCGCCGGGAACATACACCTCGGTCCACGCATGCAGGTCGGTGAAATCGACTTCGGTTCCGCTCGGGCCATCCAGCGAGGCCTGGTCGGCGCGCAGCTGGATCAGGTAACCCGACACGAACCGTGCAGCCAAACCCATCTCGCGCATGATCTGCACCAGCAGCCACCCGCTGTCGCGGCAGGAGCCCGAGCGTTTTTGCAGCGTTTCTTCAGGGGTCTGAACGCCCGGCTCCATCCGCAGCAAGTAGGCAATGTCGCCCTGCAGGCGTTGGTTCACCGCCACCAGGAAGTCGTTGGTCGCCAGGTTTTTCTTCAGCAGGTCGCGCCGCGCCGCCGCCACCCAGGCCACCAGCAACTCACCGGGCTTGTCGATCTTCAGGTAGGGGCTGAGTTCGGCGGCCAGTTGAACCGGATAACTGAACGGGAAAAATTCAGCATATTTTTCGACGAAAAAATCAAACGGATTGATGACGGTCATGTCCGCCACCAAATCGACCGTGAATTCGAGCTTGTCTGATTTTTCAGGGAACACGTAGCGGCCGATGTAATTGCCGTACGGGTCTTGCTGCCAGTTGATGAAGTGGTCTTCCGGCGTGACGGTCAACGAATACGAAAGAATCGGGGTGCGCGCATGGGGCGCTGGCCGCAGGCGCACCTCATGTGGTGACAGTGCGACCAGGCGATCGTAGTGGTAGCTGGTTTTGTGGTGCAGCGCAACACGGATGGCCATGAGAGGGTGCCTTTCGATGAATAAGCGAAAACGCGGACGGGGCCGCATGACGGAAAACTGAAAAACTGTACCGGACGCACAATTCATGCCCGGATTTACAGGTTATAGCAGTGATAGCCGAAGGTTTGACGCTGATTATCGAATGCACCCGCATTGACTAACGGGCCAGGGTTAAAGCGCATAGCCCGTCCTTGCCCCTGGCCATTGGTCGAGGGACCCATCAGGCTGCTGAAGGCCGACCCATCATGGCCTGGATTGGATAGATGAAGCGATGAATGGCTATTTGGCGGGCTGCATGTCCGTCACCACGAGCGCACCACCGGATTTTTCAGCCTTGAAGCGAACCTTGTCGCCGACCTTCGCTTTTTCCAGCAGGGCCGCGTCCTTGACCTGAAACACCATGGTCATTCCAGGCATGTCCAGGTTCTTGATCTCACCGTGCTTGAGGGTGATTTTCTTGTTGTCCATGTCCACTTTTCGGATTTCGCCTTCAGCCATCTCGGCTGAAGCGGCCATGGGCATTTCTTTTTTCGCATCGTCCTTGATCATGGGTGCGCTGCCATGCGAGCTTGCATAGGCCGCTGAAGCGCTGGCCAGGACGGCGGTCAGGATCAGCACAGATTTGAGGGATTTTGAGTTCATGGTGTTTTCTTTCAGGATTTAACAGAAGATCGGGAAGGGTAGGATTGGTAAATGCGCGAACTGCCATCGTTCAACACCAGCAGCACGTCGTAGGCATCCCGGGTGTTGCCCATTTCCATACCCGGTGAGCCCATCGGCATGCCGGGCACGGCCAGGCCAAGCGCCTTGGGTTGCTCGCGCAGCAAGCGGCGCAGTTCTTTCGCCGGAACATGGCCCTCCACCACATAGTTGCCCAGACGCGCAGTGTGGCAAGAAGCAAATTTGGCATCCAAGCCAAATTGTTGACGAAAGGGCGCCGTGTCTTCGACGTCATGGGTTGTCATTTCAAAGCCGCTCTTGCGCAGATGCGCCACCCATTCATGGCAGCAGCCACAGCTTGGCGTTTTCCAGACGCTGATGGGGCTGGCGCTGCTGGCTGCCAGCGCACCCAAAGGCTGCACGACGACGGCAGGGCCCAGCAGTGCCAACGGCAGCTTCAATGCGAAGCGACGAGAAACGGAATTAATGTGCATGCTCGCCATGGCTCTGACCTTTGGCTTTCACGTTGGCGCCTGCCACATTGACCACCCCCTTCATGCCGGCGTCAAAGTGGCCAGGCTGCAGGCAGGCAAAGTCCACCTTGCCAGCCTTGGTGAAATGCCAGATGATTTCGCCGCTCTTGCCGGGCGCGACCGTCACCATGTTTTCGTCGGCATGCTCCATTTCGGGGTTTTTCTTCATCACCTCATAGTGTTCCTTGAGTTCCTTTTGGGTTCCCAGCACCATTTCGTGCTTGACCTGGCCGGAATTCTTGGCAACAAAGCGGATGGTTTCACCCTGCTTGACGGCGATTTTTGAGGTGTGAAAGCGCATGTCGTCGGTCATGTCGACGTTGACGGTGCGTGTCACGTTGGCGGCAACGCCGGGTTTGCCGATCTCCTCGACGCTGCCGTGGCCCCCGGCGTGGTTGCCTGCGGCCATTGCCGTCATGGCCAAAAAGATGCCGGGGATGGCGATCAGTAGGTTGCGTGATTTCATGAAATACCTTTCAAGCGTGGGAATGGAAAAAAATGTAGTGGTCGGGCCAGCGCCAGTTTGCAAGCAGACGACAGGCCTGAAAATTTGTTAAAAAAAGGCTGTAGCGCAGGTGTATATTGTGCTGACAGCTACTATTTTGATAGTAATTCGGTTTTGCACAAGATGCCTTCTTCGATGGATGGAATGCTGATCGTCAATGATTCATACCGCCCATACCGCCCATACCGCGCATCACGGGCTTGCGAACCTGAACTTCAACTTCTTTCATCGGCATGTTCTGCGCTTTCATGGTCTGGCCGCCCTCGGCGGCAAAGCGCGCCGGATTCGGCAGTGCGCCGGTCCATTCATACGCCACACTGCCGGCCGGATGCTTGTACCAGCCCGGGTCTTTGTAGTCGCCGGCTTTTTGGCCCTTGCGCACCTTGACAATGCTGAACATGCCGCCCATCTCGACCGAGCCGAAGGGGCCCGCGCCGGTCATCATCCGTTCGGTGTTGTCCGGCAAAGGCATTTCCATCTCGGCCATGTCGGCCATGCCGCGCTCGCCCATCACCATATAGTCGGGAATGACGTTGGTGATGTCTTTTACGACTTTGCGATGGTCCACGCCAATCAGCGTCGGCACGTCGTGGCCCATCGCGTTCATGGTGTGGTGGCTCTTGTGGCAATGAAAGGCCCAGTCGCCTTCTTCGTTGGCCACAAACTCGATCTGGCGCATCTGCCCCACCGCCACATCGGCGGTGACTTCGGGCCAGCGGCTTGCCTTGGGCGTCGGTCCGCCGTCGGTGCCAGTCACGGTAAATTCATGCCCGTGAATGTGTATCGGGTGGTTCGTCATGGTCAGGTTGCCCATGCGGATGCGCACTTTGTCGTTCTTGGCCACCACCAGCGGATCGATGCCCGGAAAGATCCGGCTGTTCCAACTCCACAGGTTGAAGTCGAGCATCGTCATGATCTTGGGCGTGTAGGCGCCCGGGTCAATGTCGTAGGCGTTGAGCAGGAACACGAAGTCGCGATCCACCTCGTCGATCAAGGGATGCGCGGCCTTGGGGTGCGTGATCCAGAAACCCATCATGCCCATCGCCATCTGCGTCATCTCGTCGGCATGTGGGTGGTACATGAAGGTACCCGGGCGGCGCGCCACAAACTCGTAAACGAAGGTCTTGCCAACCGGAATGGCCTTTTGGTTCAAGCCCGTCACGCCATCCATGCCGTTGGGCAGGCGCTGGCCGTGCCAGTGCACGCTGGTGTGCTCGGGCAGCTTGTTGGTGACAAAGATGCGCACCCGGTCGCCCTCGACCACTTCAATCGTGGGCCCGGGCGACTGGCCGTTGTAGCCCCACAGGTGCGCCTTGAAGCCGGGCGACATCTCGCGCACCACGGGCTCGGCCACCAGGTGGAATTCCTTTATGCCTGCGTTCATGCGCCAGGGCAGTGTCCAGCCATTCAGGGTGACCACCGGGTTGTAGGGGCGGCCCGTATTGGGCACCAGCGGCGCCATGGTGTCGGGCGTGGTCTGGAACACCGGCTCTGGCAATGCGGCCATGGCCACCCGGCTCACCGCAGCAGCGGCCACCGCCGTGGTGATGGCGCCTGCACCGGTCAAAAAATTTCGTCTGTTGTTCATAAGAGTTTTGTTCAATATGTTTCGTGAATCTGGGCGTGACCGGTTTCAGTGACCGGCTGCGTTGCCGCCGCTACCGCCGGCCATTGGCGCGGCCATGGCCGATGCCGTCGGCTTGCCGGTCATGGACGCGGCGAGTGCGGCGTCAGCCAGCCAGAACTGCTGGTAGGCATTGAGGGCGGCGGTGATGCTGGCGATCTGGTCACGGTTGTCGGCCAGTAATTCGAACACCCCGATCAGCATGCCGTTGTAGCGCAGGATGTTTTCTTCAGCCATGACTTGGCGCAGCGGTACGATTTCATCGCGGTAGTGGCGCGCCACGTCGTAGGCGGTGCGGTAGGCTGAATAGCTTTCGCGCAACTGCGACGACGCACCGCGAACCGTGCTTTCGTAGCGGTTGGCTGCGGCCAGCGACTGGGCGTTCATGGCATCGCGCTTGGCCGTGCCCCAGTCAAAGATCGGCAGACGAATGTCCAGCTCGAAGCCTTTGCGCGGTGTGCTGGTGCCTGCTGCGTTGTCGAACACGGTGTCGCGGCGCACCCCAAGCTCTACGTCTACCAGACTGGTGATGAGGTTCAAGCCTTGCGACTTGCCGGCCATCTCGAGCTGGTTGCGTGCGATCTTCACATCCAGGCGCTGATCGGGAGCGTTGGCATTGACCACCGCCGCTTGCACCGGCGCCTTGGGCAAGTCAGGCAGGCGCTCGGGCAGCTTGAGTTGCCCGACCTGTGCCTCTGTCAAACCCAGTTGCCGGATCAAGTCTTCCCTGGCCGCGGTGCTGGCTTGCTGGCTGGACGCCAGCTGGGCCGCACTGTCGGCATAAAAGCTTTGATGGCGCGCGCGCTGCAGTTTGGTGAAATTGCCCACCTGCCGCATGCGCCGCGCCAGTTCGGCACTGGCTTTCGCACTCAGGTTGACCTGGTGTGCATAGGCCAAGGACTGCTGCGCGGCCACGGCGCGCACCCATGCCTGGCGTACCTGGGTGACCTGCTCGACCACATTGGCGCTGAGCTGTACCCTGGCTTGCGCCATCTGACCCTCTGAAATCTCCAGGCGGCGCGGCAGCGTCAGCAAGTCCAGCAGGCCAAACGACAGCAACCGGCCGAGCTCGAGTTCGTCCGCAAAGCGGATGCGCTCGAACGAGAAGACCGGGTTGGCAATGCGGCCGGTCTGATTGGCTTGGGCCATGTCGGACCAGCTTTGGGCAAGCAGGGTTTGCACTGCCGGGCTGTTGGCCAGCGCCAGCTGCACGGCCTCGTCCATGCCCAGGGGATTGGCCAGCAACTCGCTGCTCAGCCTGGCCCTGGCTCGGGCTTGCTGCTCGGTGCGGCTGAGTTCGAGCTTGCCTTGGGTGAATGTGCTTGTGGTGTCGTTCGTGTCCCGCACGGCCTGGTCCATGTTGACCGATGCGCAGCCCGCCAGCACCAGGCTGGCCGTAGCCAGTGCGGTCAATCGAAAAATTCTTTTCATGGGGGTTCCTGTCACGGTTTGGCTGGCATGGCGCCGGAATTGAGCTTGTCGGCGCCTTCTGGCGCTTGCGGTTGGCTGGCTTCCCTGGCGTAGGCACGCCAACCGCCAATGCGCGCGGTGGCGTCATTGGCCTCTTTCCAGTTGACCATTTTTTCTTCGGTGTAGCGCTGGTAGCCCTCCAGCGCCGATCGGTAAGCTGGCAGGGCGGTTTGTTCTGGAGCTGCTGGCGCCTCAAGGGTTGCTGGCGAAGCTGCAGACGCAGACGCTTGCGCGCTGGCCTGGGTGGCCCACAAGGACACCACCAATAAGCCCACGGCAGCGGGCAGGCCTGAATAGAAACGAATAGTCACAAAAATCTCCTGAAATACAAGCGGGGCGATGGGAAAAATCGCGGTTGTCCGGGCATCGCATGCGATGCAAAGGCCATAAGGGGCCATGCCGGCAGCAAGTACAGGCCCAATACGGGCCTGGAAATCAGGAAATCGGTGGTCTTTGTCCCCGTGCCGCTTGGGCACTGGTGAATTGGGCAACTTCCGCGCGAGGCAGTGCGCCCAGGTTGGGTGCCGTAGTAGCACTGAAAGCAGGCGCAGGAGTCAGCGCCAGCGTATGGCAGACCTGACAGGCGCTGCAGGATTCGCAGTGCGTGTCTGCTGCGTGGGGGTCTCCTTGCGAGGCATGGCCGGGACAATCAGCTGCAGCCAAAGCTGCCTTGGCTGCCCATGTATCGGAAACAATGTGAGCTGGTTCACCCACTGCATGGACATGCCCTGCGGTTGCTTTGGCAGCGCCTTGCTGCTGCATCTGGACTTGCGCCACCACCATTTCAGTCGCCATGGCTTCGCTCACCCAGCCGCGCAGCGGCAGCAAGGCAATCAAGAGAGCGATAAACAGGTGGCGCATGATCAGTTCAGAGGTAAAAATTTTTCAATAGTTTATTTTTGCACAGCAATGCTGCTGGCGATGGTAAGCGAAATGCCCTCTTGCTCTGAACCGCTCGGGCCATGATCGATTTCAGCGGCGTGTGTGACAAAGTACAGACACTGTCAGGCTTAAGGCTTCATGTGGGCGCGCTGGCCATTGGACAGCCTGGCGACCTCATCGCCCTTCATGGTCATGGACTGTCCATCTGCGGTTTGCATCGGCTGGCCGGATTTCATCCGGTAGGGCCGGCCGAACTTGTTTTCCATCGCCATCTTGCCGTCCTTGAATACATGCACGGTCGAGCCGTCTTTGAGCTTGACGGACTTTTCGATACCCTCCCGATCGATGGCAAAGGCAGAGACACTCAACAAGACCAGACTGAATCCAACGACAGCTTTGAAAGCAGGCATGATAAAAATCCTTTTCGGCTCGTATTCAGATAGCCCTTAAAATTTTTTGAAGGGCTCTGTGATGCCACTTTTATGGCTCACTGGCAGCAATGTAAGGTGTTCAGGCCAACTGCAGGCTGACCGGAACATTACGAATTTGTTAGATTCCATCGGGTCCGCAATACGCAAAAATTCTGGGTCGATCTGCTTTCTCAGGCGCAGCAGCAGGCCGTGAGGCATGTCACTGCACAACGATTTTTTGGGGAAATGACAGCGTGAACGTAGTCTTGCCGTCCAGCCCACTTTGTGCGCTCACCTGTCCCCCATGGGCAGACATGATGGAGCGCACGATCGCCAGGCCAAGTCCCGTGCCGCCGTCCAGGCGAGCCCTGGCCGAGTCCACCCGGTAAAAACGCTCGAAAATGTGGGGCAAATGGTCCGGGGCAATGCCGTCACCTGCATTGACAACACTTACCGAAACCCGATCATTGTCAATAGCGATCAACAAATCCACCTGGGAATTGTCTTGAGCATGGCGAATGGCGTTGGACACCAGGTTGCTCAAGGCGCGCTGGATCAACCACCGGTCGCCCACAATCGTTGCAGCGCCGGATACCTCCAGTGTCAAACCGCGCTCCTCGGCGAGCAGCGACAAATACTCGACAACCTGCCGTGCCTCGCGGGCGAGATCGACCGGCTCACGGTTGAGAATATCTCCGTTGTGCTCGGCGCTGGCGATGAAAAGCATGTCGGCGATCAAGCGTGTCAAGCGTTCTAGCTCTTCAACATTGCCTTCCAGAACTTCTCGCAGCTCCGCTTCTGTACGGGTTTTGGACAAACCCACTTGCGTTCTTCCCATCAGCGTGGCCACAGGCGTGCGCATTTCATGGGCCAACTCGCCGGAGAACGCCTGCAGCCGTTGGTAGCCGTCATCGATTCGCCCCAGCATGCTGTTGAACGCTTGGGCAAGCTCATAGAGTTCTGTGGGCAACCCAGACGATGACACCCGCTGGCTGAGCGACTGGGTGCCCACGGAGGCGGCCAGTCGATGGAACCGGCGCAGGGGTGACAAACTGGTGCGCGCGATAAGCCAGGCGCCAAGCCCCACCAGGAGCAGAAGCACCGGTAATGCAATCAATGTGGTGCGTATAAATCCACTGAGCAGCTTGCGGTCATGGAGCCGGTCCAAGGAAAGGTAGTAACGCACCGCTTTGCCATTGGCTACCCAACCGGTACCCCGAGCCGCAATGAACTGGGCGCCACTGGCGCTGCTCCAGCTGCAAATAAGCGAATCGGTGGGCGCTTTGACATCGAGCGCCACCACGGACTGCTGTGCGGTAGAAGAAAAGTTCATAACCGGTTGCCCTGTGGTGGGGTCACTCAAGGCCAGGTGCAGGTCATCATGACCAATCAAGAGATCGCCAAAGCGGTGCTGATTTTGCGCTATGGCTTCAGGCGAAGGCATTTCCGACAGCACGTGCAGCAGCAAATCGCGCTTTCCCTTGATCTCTTGGGCAGCGCGGGCGTCGAGTTGCTGCGACAGGGCATAAAACCCGGTGACGATGGCCCCGCCGGTCAGGATGAGGCCAAACAACGCGCTGGCCATGGCGATCCACATGGCCAGTGAGTTTCGAGACCACCAAACCATGCTTGGCCTTCGCATCATGGCCCGGTGCGGCGTTCGAGCACATAGCCCACGCCGCGCACCGTGTGGATCAGTTTGTCGTCAAAAGGGTCGTCGATCTTGGCGCGCAGCCGCCGGATTGCCACTTCAACCACATTGGTGTCCGAATCGAAATGGATGTCCCACACCAGCGAGGCGATCTGGGTTCTGGACAGCACCTCACCCGCCTTCTGGGCCAGCAGGGTGAGCAGGGCAAACTCTTTGGCAGACAGGTCGATGCGCTGGCCTGCCCGGGTTGCCCGGTGACGCACCGGATCGATTTCAAGATCGGCCGTGCGCAACACGGGGTCCTTCAGGGCAGGCTGGCCGCGTTTGAGCAGGGCGCGCACCCGGGCCAGCAGTTCAGGGAACTGAAAAGGCTTGAGCAGGTAATCGTCAGCGCCCAAGTCAAACCCGCGCACCTTGTCATCGGTGTTGCCCCGGGCTGTGAGCATCAAAACGGGCACTTGCCGGGTGGTGCGCAGCGCCGACAGGACGGCAAACCCGTCAATGCCGGGCAGCATGATGTCCAAAATCACCAATGCATGATCGCCATTGACCGCCGCGTGCAGGCCGTCCGTTCCGTTATGGGCCACTTCCACGGCGTAGCCGCTTTCCGCCAAGCCTTGACGCAAATAATCGGCCGCTCTGGGCTCGTCTTCAATCACCAAAATCTTCAAAATCGCTCCCCGTCATGCATAACGTATTTGTAATCTGCCGGTCAGCCCGGTGTTGCCCCCCGGCTTCTACATTTAAACCCGTGATGCAGCAGTTGCATCCAGGTTGCTCCCAGGCTTGGGACAACTCCGTTGATATTAAAGGAGCTTGATCATGTCCATTCGTAAAACCATTGTTGCTCTGGCCCTGGTGGCCGCTGCCGTTCCTGCCGCTTTTGCCAACAGCCACACCGGCTGGGCAGGCAACGAGCGCGGCGTTAGCCTCATTGAGGCCAATACCAGCACCAGCACCAAAACCCGCGCCGAGGTCGTGCAAGAGTTGCAGGCCTTCCGTAACAATCCTGTCACTTCCGATGGCAGCAAGCTTGTCGATAACGAGCGGCGTGTTTCGCTCCCGCGGCACAGTTATGCGTTTCAAGGAGGCGCTCTTGTTCATACCGACACCATTGCGCACAACACTGCCAAGCCGAGCGTGGTGTTGACAGACGCCGAAAAACGCCGCAACCGTGAACTGTACCGCCGGTAAACATCTGGTCGTTCATTGATCGACCACACTTAGGAGTTTCATGAAGACAGAAATAAATGCTTTGCTGATGGCTGCAGCCCTGTTTGCGGGCAGTTCAGGGGTCGCAATGGCTGCCTCTGACGTGCAGACTTCAACCTTGAGTGAAACTGCAATGCCTGCCGTTTCCGCAAAGTTGACATCTGGAGAAGTGCGCAAGATCGACACCGAGCAGGGCAAGCTCACCATCAAGCACGAGGCAATTGAAAACCTTCAGATGCCTGGCATGACAATGGTCTTCAAGGCAACAGATCCTGCGATGCTTGAAAAAATGCAGGTCGGAGACAAAATCAAGTTTGCGGCTGAAAAATCCAATGGCGCTCTGGTTATAACGGCTATTGAAGCGGCCATGTAGCCCTTGCTCGTCACGATTGATGGACCATACGGGCACCAGCGTCAGAAGGGTAAACGCCTGCCCAAAAGGTCCCAGCTATGCTAGTAGACAGTCAACCTGATTCGTTAATTAAAGTCTAAATTTTTCTGCTGGGTTACTTTTGCCAGTTTTGTGGGCGATATTCTCCGAAACCAC
>NZ_JADOVG010000023.1 GCF_015752205.1 Polaromonas sp. CG_9.7 | reverse complement strand
TCTCTTCGTTTCCATAGTGCCCACTTGTTTGTTTCGTGGACACTATGTTTGACCGCTTTCTTCCCAGTCTCAAGATGGCATGGCTGGCCGCTTACAATGAATGTGCGTAAGGTGGGTGACCAGGTTTTTGCTACCGTGTTTGTGCCAGACGGAAAAATCCTTCACTTTGAGAATTTGTTGGTGGACTACGTTGCTGAGCGAAAAAATTCGCTTCAGCGTCCTATAGACAACCAAAAACTCGTCGACGCCATCCGGTCAGTTCGTGTTGCCACCTTCGACGCTGTGTGGACTGACTCTACTGAGGTACTTCCGACCGACGACCAGCAGGCGATCTGGTGGGAGGTATGGTTGCCCGCCGGCCAACATCGGCAGCAATCTATTGATGATTTTCGCCACCTTGCTTCGCTGGCTGGAATGCAGACCCGAGAACGAGCGCTGTTCTTCCCGGAGCGATCAGTCGTAACATTGCATGGGACAAAGGCGCAGCTACTTCAAGCCCCGCTTCTGCTGAACTCCATCGCTGAGCTACGGCGTGCGAAAGACACTGCCGCTTTCTTTGACTCCCTTAATCCTCACGAACAGGCTGAGTGGGCCAATGAATTGCAGTCGCGGCTTGGTACCGGTAATACTGAGGAAAATTCGCTCTATGTGACACTTCTAGACACCGGCGTTAACAACGGCCATCCGCTGCTTGCGCCATTTGTGGCTAGTGCCGACCTGCATAGTGTGGAGCCTGGTTGGGGCGTTGCCGATGCTGACGGTCATGGAACTGAACTTGCTGGACTATCATTGCTCGGCGATCTCGGACCTGCATTGGCTGATGGTATGCCTTTGCTCGTTGCTCATAGACTTGAATCAGTTAAGGTTCTGCAGCACGCTGGTGGAAACCAAGGTGAATCATACGGCGACTTGACAATAGAGGCTGTGGGACGCGTTGAAATATCCGCCGCAAATCGACGACGAATCTTCAGTATGTCTGTGACCGCTGATGACGGGCGTGACCGAGGTCGACCGTCTTCTTGGTCGGCAGTCATTGATCGCCTGGCTTCTAATTATGAATATCAGGGAGCGACCCCACGTCTGTTTTTCCTTTCAGCAGGTAATACTCAAGACACCGCTGCATGGGCTGAGCATCCAGCTAGTCTGGCAACCAATGGAATTCAAGATCCATCTCAGGCATGGAACGCCATTACGGTCGGTGCCTACTCTCAGTTGACCAACATCACTGAATCCGACATGGCACATTACCAAGCCATTGCAGCTGTGGATGATTTGAGTCCATTCACAACCACTTCGTGTACATGGTCCTCGGACTGGCCCTTCAAGCCAGACATCGTTATGGAGGGGGGAAATGCAGCGATTGAGCCGGGTGGATTTACTAGCACAGCGTCGAGTCTTTCGTTACTTACCACCCATTGCGAGCCTTTGCTAAGGTCTTTCACAACCACACACGCCACTAGCGCAGCTACGGCGCTCGCAACCAAGCTTGGTGCAGAAATTGGGGTGGCCTATCCTTCGTTTTGGCCAGAGACTGTGCGAGCCCTTATGGTTCATTCGGCGCGCTGGACGCCAAAAATGCTGGATCAATATCTCGGCCATCAGAAAAGTCGAGCTTCGCTCACGAACTTGCTGCGCCATTGCGGCTATGGTGTGCCAAATGTACAACGGGCATTGTGGAGCGCCTCAAACTCGCTGACGCTGATTGTGCAAGACCAGCTGCAGCCCTATGAAAAGGTTAATAGTGCCATCAAGACGCGGGATATGCATCTCCATGCTTTACCATGGCCGACCGACATACTGGAGAGCTTGGGCAACGTGAATGTCACCTTGCGCGTGACACTTTCTTATTTTATTGAACCCAATCCTGGTGACAGAGGATCAGCCAATAAATACGCGTATCAGTCGCATGCACTACGCTTCGCCGTTCGCCGACCGTTGGAAAATGAAGCCATCTTTCGAGCCCGCATAAATGCTCGCGCGCGTGATGAAGAGGATGGGCTTCCAGTGCAAACTGTTGGTGATGCAGGCTGGTTTATCGGCGAAACGTTGCGGCGCCGTGGATCATTGTTAAGCGATACGTGGACCGGGTCAGCTGCCGAGTTGGCAAATCGTGGACAGATTGCCATTTATCCAACGATGGGCTGGTGGCGGAACCGACCTGCGCTTAATCGGCACGATCAAACGGCTAGATACGCACTGCTGGTTTCAATTGAAGCGCCAGAGGTTGTTCAAGACCTTTATGCCGCAGTCGAGCAAGAGATCGAGCAATCGCTCATCGTTCCTATTACGGTGAGCTAGAAGGAGTTATCGCAGTTTTTCCAGTCATACAGGTTCAAGTAACGGGGCCGCCTACAGTTCAAATTACTTTATACAAGTAACGCTCTCTTTCTATTGGTTGGTAGGGCTAACTTCAATAATAAAAAATCATGTCCAAAGTGATCGAGCTTCCGCTCAACCGCGCCATCGTACTGCGCAACATAAACTGTGCTTACTGCAGTAAGAGCTTTGGACCAGACTTGGCGACGACTAAGGAACATGTCATCGGTAGACGTTTTGTACCACGAGGCGTTTTGTACCACGAGGCGTTTTAGCTGATCAATGGAACCTGATCCTGGTAATAGCCCGGCGAATACCGTTCTTGCTGAAATTTGAAGTGGCGCCCAAGATCGCAGCAGTTGCACTCCATTGGTGGTGTGCACTCAAGCCCGTGAAGTGGACACCATGCAAGAGTCGAATTCATCGCCCGTCATCGCCACAAAACGCAGGCATAGCGCGGCCTTCAAACGCAAGCTCCTGGAGCTGATTGAGCAACCCGGCGCATCCGTGGCCGGCGTTGCGCTGGAGCACGGCGTCAATGCCAACTTGGTGTTCAAGTGGAGACGCGCCAAGCGCGAGCGCAAACGTCCCGCAGGGCCTGTCCGCCAAACTGTGCTCTTGCCGGTAACCGTTGAGTCTCAAGAAACACTTCTGGCTGGCGCGCCTGACGGGCACGCTGCGATTGACAAGGAGGGCGTCATCGAGATCGAGATGGTCGGTGCCCGCGTGGTGCTGCGCGGCCGCATCGATCCGGCCAGTGTGCGCAGCGTCCTGATGGCACTACGGGAGATGGCATGATCGGTTTGCCCTCGGGCACGCGGATATGGCTTGCCGCCGGACGGACGGACATGCGCAGGGGATTCGATGGCCTGGCAGCCCTGGCGCAAAGCGCGCTGGATCAGGAACCGTTTAGCGGCCACGTCTTTGTGTTTCGGGGCAGGCGCGGCGACATCGTCAAGCTACTGTGGTGGGATGGCCAAGGCATGTGTCTATTTGCCAAACGGCTGGAGAAGGGCCGCTTCATCTGGCCGCAGGCCCAATCCGGTTCGGTCTCGCTGACCCCGGCACAGCTGTCGATGCTGCTCGAAGGAATTGACTGGAGAATGCCGGTTCGCACCTGGCAACCCACGCTTGCGGCGTAGGCGCTTTACGCTGCAGGAATGGGGCCTTCGGTTGACAGTGCAAGTCCTCTTTCCCGTTGGTAAATGCGCTGGCAAAGTAGCGTTCTATGAGTTCCCAGGCGCTGCCAAAAACCATCGAGATGCTGACAGACGATGTCACGCAGCGCGACGCCACAATCAAGGCGCTGCGCCTGACCATCGAGAAGCTCAAAATCGAACTCACGCACTTGAAACGCATGCGTTACGGCCGCTCCAGCGAGAAGATGGACGCCGCCCAAACCCAACTCGAACTGCTCAGTGCGGCACTGGCGCCGCTGATGCCCCTGGATACACCCCTTGACGCGCTGGGTGATGCCAAAGGCAGCCATGTGTGTGACCTGGAAGCCGAACGCAAGAAGCGGCGCAACAAACCTGCGAATTCACAGCAAAGCGGACTGCCTGCGCACCTTCCCCGCGAAGAGGTGGTTCACAGCGCCTGCGCCGCCGATTGCAAATGCGGCGCCTGCGGCACGGGTCTGCAGCAAATTGGGCAGGACGTCTCCGAGGTGCTGGACTACGAGCCGGGCAGCTTCAAGGTCATTCGCCACATCCGCCCGAAGTTTGCCTGCGCCCAATGCCTTGCGGTGACACAGGCGCTGGCGCCCAGGCGCCCGATGGATCGCTGCACGGCGGGTGCCGGCTTGATTGCCCACGTGATGGTGGGCAAATACGCCGATCACTGCCCCTTGTACCGGCAAAGCCAGATTTACGCGCGCGAAGACGTTGTCATTGCTGCCTCCACCATGGGCGGCTGGATGGGCAGCGCAGCCGCGCTGCTGACCCCCTTGGCCCAGGCGATTGGCCGCTATGCGCTGCAGGCATACAAGGTCCACAGCGATGACACGCCCACACGCGCGCTGGGCGCGGGCAAAGGCAAGGCCCACCTTGGCAGGATCTGGGCGTATGTGCGCGATGACCGCAGCTGGGGCGACGGCGCGCACCCGGCGGTATGGTTCCAGTATTCTGAAGACCGCCGGGGCGAGCATCCCAGGCAGCACCTGGGCAACTTCAGCGGTGTGCTGCAAGTCGACGCCTTCGCAGGCTACAACGCGCTCTTCAATGACGGCCGCGTCCTGGAAGCTGCATGCTGGGCCCACGCGAGACGGAAATACTTCGAAATCCACAAGCAGCAGGACCTTTTACCTGGAACCCTGGCACATCAGGCCTTGCAAAGGATTGCCAGGATCTATGCGGTGGAATCCGAGGTCCGAGGGCACAGCGCACAGTGGCGACGAAGTCAGCGGCAATTGCGGACGCGCCCGGTTCTGGAGGAAATGCACGCATGGCTGCACGCCGCGCTGGGCCAGATATCGGCCAAATCGCCCATGGCGCTGGCCATCGGGTACAGCCTGAGCAACTGGCGGGCGCTGACGCGTTTCCTGGAGGACGGGCGCATTGAGGCGGACAACAATATCGCCGAGCGCGCCCTCAGAGGCGTTGCCATTGGCAGGAAAAACTATCTGCACTTTGGCTCTGATGGCGGGGGGCACACGGCGGCGGTGATTTACACGCTCATTGGCACTGCCAAGTTGTGCGGCATCAATCCGCAAGCCTATTTGCGCTATGTGCTCGAGCGCATTGCAGACCATCACATCAACCGGATCGATGAGTTGTTGCCCTGGGCCGTGGCACAGCATCTGGGGAGTGGCGTCATCCAGCCGCTGCCGCTGGCCGCCTGAGCGGCATTGGGCGATTTGCTTGGAATATGGCGCCGATGCGAGAATTGTTTGCATGACCGCGCAACTCTTCAAGCTCCCGTCAAAAAACCGTTCGAAATCTACGAAATCCTATCAGCTGCGAGTCGAACTCAAGAGCGTAAAGCCGGCCGTGTGGCGTCGCATTGCTGTGCCCGGCACCATCAAACTCTCCAAACTCCATCACATACTGCTGGCGGCCATGGGCTGGCAAGGTGGGCATTTGCACGAATTCATCTTTGCGGACGCCATGTATGGGGACCCCCTGTGTCAGACTAGTTGCCGCTCCCCCGTGATTGCGGATGATCCGCATTGGAGCGCTATTCATGACAACAAATCGACATTCAACTGAATTCCAAGAACAGGCCCTGAGCAAAGCTAGGCAACGAGGCACACGCAGCGTCCAGGACGTCGCCAATGAACTGAATATGGCGGTCGGCACCTTGAGAAAATGGATCAGCAAGTCCAACCGAAAGCATGAAGTCGGTGGCCCCGCAGCGCAACTGCCTGACGACTTACCGGCCCAATCGTGGGGCCCTGCCCAGCGCTTGCTTGCGCTGAACCAGACGCATGCCATGACGCCCACACAGCTGCATGCCTGGTGCCGGGAGAAGGGGTTGTTTGAGCACCAGCTCAAGGCCTGGGGTGAAGCTTTTTGCAGCGCCACAGCGCCTGAATCGCGCCAAGCCAAGACAGCGTTGCGTGAGCTGCAGGTCAAACACGAGGGGCTGCAGCGTGAACTGCGTCGAAAAGAGAAGGCGCTGGCCGAAGCCGCAGCCTTGCTGGTGCTACAAAAAAAGTTCCAGGCCCTGTGGGAGGACGAGGAGAAATGACCAGTTGCCAACAGCGTCAGACCCTGCTGACGCTGATCCGACAGTCCTGCGACAGCGGCGCACGTTTGCAAAAGGCCTGCGCCCTGATTGGGTTGGATGCGCGTACTGTTCAGCGCTGGAGACGCCCGGAAAACCAGCAGGGAGACCTCCGGGTGGGCGACAAACGCCGCATTACCGTGCCGCCCAACAAGTTCAGTGAGGCGGAGCGACAAGCTGCGCTGGAGGTGGTCAACAGCGATGAGTTCAAGGATCTGCCGCCCAGCCAGATCGTGCCGCGCCTGGCTGACCAGGGCCTGTATGTGGCGAGTGAGTCGACCCTGTACCGGCTGCTGCGTGAAGCCGGCCAGTTGACGCACCGCCGCCTGGAGCGGGTGGCGCAAAAACGCAGCAAGCCACGCGCGCTGGTGGCCACTGGGCCCGATCAGATTTACTGCTGGGACATCAGCTACTTGCCCACCGAGGTCCGCGGCATCTACTTCTACCTTTACCTGTTCGTGGACCTGTTCAGCCGCCGGATCGTTGGCTGGCAGGTGTACGACTGCGAGAGTGCTGAGCTGGCCAGCGGGCTGCTCCAGGCCATCTGCGAGCGTCAGGGCATCACGCCCAATCAGCTCACTGTTCACTCGGACAACGGCTCCCCGATGAAGGGGGAAACAATGCTCGCCACCATGCAGCGCCTGGGCGTGGCTGCGTCTCGCAGCCGACCGGCGGTAAGTAACGACAATCCTTACTCGGAGGCCCTGTTCCGGACACTGAAGTACCGGCCTCAACTTCCCGTCAAACCGTTCAATGGCTTGCTACAGGCGCGACGCTGGGTGACAGAGTTGGTGCATTGGTACAACCACGAGCATCGGCACAGCGCGATTGGCTTTGTGACGCCCGCTCAACGTCACATGCAAATCGATCAAGCACTTCTGGATGACCGCGCCAAAGTGTATGCTGCAGCGCGCGATGCCAACCCAAACCGCTGGTCCGGTCCGACCCGCAATTGGGACCGAATCGCAGAAGTCCACCTCAATCCGGAAACACAACAAAACCAGAACCAACTCACCCAAAAGATCGCCTGAGCATCAAACTTTTTGCGACAACTAGCTTGACATCCACCGGGGGAGGCGCAAGTCGAAATGGAGCCCGGCGTGGAAGATGAGTCCCGCGTATCCCTGGTCAAGGCCATGGACGGCGCCAGTTCGTTCACCTGGATCTACGATTATGGGGACCACTGGGAGCACAAGATCAAGGTCGAGCGCATCGTCGACCTGGGCGTGCCGCTGGACACGGCGATGTGTATCACCGGAAGAAACGCATGCCCGCCGGAAGACGTTGGTGGAGCACCAGGTTATGAAGAGTTCGTCGATGCCATTCGTGATCCCGCAAACCCAGAGCATCAAACCATGCTTGAGTGGTGTGGGGGTGCGTTCGACCCCAGCGCGTTTGATCCATTTGCTGCTCAGCAGCGGCTCGACGAAATCAAGCTCTGATCGACAACTTCGTCAAGTACGGTATTCGCCGGGCTATTACTGATCCTGAATGTCTGCACACATTGCAATGGCGAAAAATCCAAGCTGGAAGACGACATTTCGGTCATCTCAATGATGCCTGATCAGTTTGGACGCTACCCAAGTGATGATCCGCGACTAAAAGCTGAGGTTGCTCGTAAGGCGATCAAGTCGAGGAGTCGCCGAACAGGAAAGGTTGTCGCTGATAGCCATGAGCAGATCGAGATCAAAAACGCCTTTGGACCGGCAACTTTTTCCTTCAATTTCACGGCGCCAGCTCAAGTTGAGGAGTCGCGACTTTATCAGTTAGCGCACTATCACTTTCTCGGCTTCTTCTATTGGATAACTTATCAAGTTAAAACAAAACGAGGCGGATTCGTTAAAGGTGGGTTTTTCCCAATAGCGGCCATCCATCGGGGAGATTGGGGTTCGCCGCGTTCACGCTGGTTCATGGATCTCGTGCGAAATTGGGAGCTAAGGGTTCATGCGATTGGTGCCAGCACTTTTTTCAAACTGCTAATTCGCCGTCATCCCGAACCACTGGCAGTCTGGTCGTGGGCTGTTGAGTGGAACCAATCCATACGGGTCATTGGCTTTGCGGGCGATGAGGATGGCATACGTTCCATTATTTCGGCCGCGCCCATTCATCAAATGGAGCTAGTCCAACAGAGTGATCACGAATCTTTTCGGATCCGGACTGAAATTCCATTAGCTGAAGTCTTCGACGACCTATTCACAATACTAATTAACATCGACGAAACCTAATGAGCACCGGTACACTGTGCTGCTGCGGGGTGGCCTTGCGCTTATTGGCGTCCATCCAGCCTAGCGACGATACACAATCTATTTTTTCTTTTCTTCGGCCTTAGCGTTACGCCTCAATTTTGAAAACGATTTGCCAGCTAAGGTTTTCTCACACTGCTGGGTATCCTTGGCGCCTTTGCTACGCACCGTAGAAGATTTTGAGCCCCAAGACAGGCCCTAACCACCATGGATTGAAAGAAATTACTCCACCCCCAGCGCCTTGAACACTGCATCCACCGGGTCCGAGTAAAAACTGGTCTGGAACTTGGCAAACAGCTCGCCCGGCACCGATGGCAGGTCAATCACGCTCGACATCGGCAGCAAGATGCGTTTGGCGCCCGCATCAAACGCGACCTGCATGCTTTCGGCCAGGTTGCGCACCGGCACGATGGCCCGTCGGTAAGATTCGTGCAAAACCGGCCACTCACCCTTAATCTCTAGTTTTTGCTTGGCCGCGATGTTGTTTGGACTTGTTATGGTTCAGTGTCCTGACACTTTTAGCACCTTATGACACCGACCACAGCGCGCGTAATTTATCCAGAGCTGCCTGATCCGCTGACCCAAGGCGACTTGCGGCAACTCTTCAATACGAGTTTCGATGAGCGCAAGTGGGCGTCAAGCGTTGCGCGAACACCCGCGTCCCAGGTAGCATTACTGGTTCACCTGAAGATTTTCCAGACCATTGGACGGTTTCTGTCTGCCGCCGATGTCCCGCTTGCGGCCGTTGAGTACGTGGCTTGCCGAATGGCCGTTGAATCCGAAGCAACTCTAATTTGCCCGCACCGAACGCACTATCGGCACCGCCAGGCGATCCTCCGTCGCTTAAAAGTAGTTGCGTGGGGAGCCGATGCGCGTGCGCTGGCCCAAGCAACGATGTGTAAGACCGCCCAAGCGCGTACCGATCCAGCTGACATCATCAATTCGGCGATTGACGCACTCATTCGGCATGATTTTGAATTGCCGCCTCTGGCTACGTTACGTCGGCTCGCAGGTACCGCGCACAGCAACATTAATGCGGGCCAATGGGCCGAAGTGTGTGGCCGCCTCAGTTCGGCGCAACAAGTTGTACTGGAAACCCTGTTGGTCGTCGATCCGAAGACACAGAAATCACCATTCGCCAATCTATGCTCAACGCCAGGCAGGCCGTCACGCAAAAATCTCAATGTTCTGATTGATCGCTATCAATGGCTTCAAGGGCTTCCAAATCCAGCCACGGCGCTGCAGTCCATCGCCGATTCGAAAATACTGCAATGGGCCAATGAGGCCAGGCGGCTCAACGCACTGGAGTTACGGGAGTACATCACCGCACGGCGCCACACGTTGCTGATGGCGGTGATTCACGATGCGCGCGGCCAGGTCCTTGACGGCCTGACACAAATGCTGCTCAGGCTCGCCCGAAAAGTCGAATGGAAAAGTGAGCTACGCCTGACAGAGTGGTATCAAACACGGCGCAATAAAACCGATGCCCTTATCCGCGCGTTTCGGGACACGCTGATCGTTCACGGTACGGAAGTTGACCCAGTACAAAAAGTGTCCAGAGTAGAGACTGTGTTCGCCGCCCAGGGAGGCCAAGTGGCGCTCGTAAAAAGCTGCGACGAACACCTGCATCATGAAAAACAAAACTGGCGTCCACTTGCTCGAGCTGTGTTTGTTCCGCTACTCAAACCCATGAGTTTTTGGATGATGGCCTTGTCGGCCAGTGGCGACGGTTTTTCCAGGGGCAGCAGCCGGCCAAAGCTCACCACGAATTCCCGGAACTCTGGACTTTCACGCCACTTCGGCAAGGAAAAGGGTTCGAACCGGGAGGCAATCTGCGGATCGGTCTGCATGGCATACAGCGCTTCATTGGTGCCCAGTGGCACGATCGGCATGCGCAATTCATTGCTGATGAATTTGAGCTGGTTCAGCAGTTGACGCTGTTCGCGGACTGAACCGGCCAACAAGTGATGGACCTCGTCGATGATCATCAACTTTGGCGGCTGGCGGTGCAGCAGGCGCAGTCCGAGCAACTCCATATCGGTGCCGCGGCTATTGACTGGCGGCTGAATACCCAGGCCTTCGATGATCTGGGCGTACAGCTTGTTGTCGCAAGGGTTGGCAGGCATCTGAAGGTGAACCGTTTTACGGATTTCCACTTCATTGAACTCATTGCATATGTTGGGGTTGCCCTGAACAAACTTTTCGACAATCATGGTTTTGCCAATGTTGCTGTCGCCGTGCAGCAGCATGCAGGGCATGCGCCCGCTGGGTGGGTGATTGAGCAAGTGCGCCATTCTGGCCAGCGCCTCATTACCTCGGGAGTACGCCACCCACTTGGGCGCATACAGTCTGGACACGCGTTCATCGATCGAGCCTTCCAGGTAAGACCAGACCCCGATATGCAGATGATCAAGGCCGATTGCCATGGCTCAGTTGTCCCATATTTCAGCGTCCGAAGGCTTTACCGGCTGCGAATAATCTACCCCGCCTGCGGCAGTAGCTGCTCTGCCCATCGTTGCGGACTGGGCATCTTTGTATCGCTGCGACTGTCGCCTTACCGCCTTTGTTTTGGCCGTGGCACGCTCGATCAAGGCACGCTGGGCAGTCACGGCCTGGAATATGGCTTCCTGAGTGGGGCGTTGTGACCCTGTTCGCGCAACGCATACAAGGCGGCGCGCTGCTCCCACAGCGTGATGGGCGGCAACGCCAGATCAGCGTACGGTATCGGGCAGTAGCGCCGGTCGGGTCCGTACACAAACACCCTGGACAGATTTCGCGGATCGTAGCGCACCAGCACAGGGGAGCCAAGTTGCACGATGGATGGCAGCACGTTGTCACAGTAGCGGATGTTGAACAGGTGCAATCCATCCCGGCGCAGTTTGCGCTGCAACGAGGGCAGAAAGCTGATCATGAATTGATCGGGTTGCTCAGGCAGCGACCGGGCGCGCGCAGTCGGGCCACTTGTCGCGGCCTGCCACGCCGCCAAGGGGCTCCGGCGAATTGCCTTGTGGACGTGTTCCCGAGAAGGTCACGATGGACAAAAGCGGCGCCAACAAGGCGGCCATGGATGAGATCAATGCCCGAGGCGAAACACCGGTCATCGTGCGACAAGTGAAGTACCTGAACAACATCGTGGAGCAGGACCATCGGGCCATCAAACGAGTCACCAGGCCGATGCTCAACTTCAAGTCATTTCGATCGGCCAAAAATGTACTGGCTGGCATCGAACTTATGCACATGATCCGCAAAGGTCAGCTACTTCTGCAAGGCGGTAACGAAAGATCTTTTGCCGACTAGTTTTATGTATTGGCAGGACAAATCCGTCCCATCTGAGGAGCAGGTATTCGTTCGCCTCCAAAACATGTTTATCAATCGGCAACGCGACACCCATTAGCCGGTCGGTGTCAAGCGAGCATAAAAATTCATGACGGCGTCAGCCGTCTGTCTTCAATCTATCCCTTTCCAAGCTGTTTACAGTTGCCAACCGCGTCCGTTTCTTCGATTCTTGGCTGCGACGAATCGCGCCAGACACCCATCAGGATCAAGCGAGCGGCCCTGTCACTGCCTCTCGCCCTGGCGGCTTGGCCGCCCCAGAAGAACGTTGGTGCCGAAATGTGTCCAATGGTTGATCACAGATCCGTGGCTGCCGACATATCGGCTCCAATCCATTAATGGTTCACATCGCGGGCGATCCGCATTACTGCAAACGGGTGACGGTGGCTCGCCATCCAATTCAGAACCGTCGGCTGCTACTCCAGTCGCGTTACCGGGCTTGACGGCCACCGTCGTGACTCATGCGAAGCAGCGCGTCACATCAAATGGCAGGCCTTCCTTCAGCATGTGAAAGCACGCTCTGGCCAATTTGTGGGCAAGGGCCTTGATGGCCACCACGTTGTTCGTCTTGGCCTTCTTTCTGTCGTAGAACCGTTTTGCCTCAGCATTGAATCGCATCGCATAAACAGCAGCCTCCCCAAACGCCCAGGCAAAGTACTTGTTACCGTTCTTCGTATTGCCTGCGCCTTTCTTCTTGCCATTGCTGGTATGCACGCTGTCGACGCAACGCGCGTAAGAGGCAAAGTTGCCAGCAGCTTTGAAGCGATCAATCGGGCCTGTCTCCAGCACGATGGTGGTCGCCAGCACCTGGCCAATACCCGGCACGCTGGTGAGCAGTTCATACTCCGGGCGTGTCTTGACGGCTGCCTGCAATCGCTTTTCAAGCAGATCGATCTGCTCGGAAAGCGCCGTGATCACCGCCACGTTGGCTTTGACCGCCAGTGTCACATCCGGCGGCAAAGGCATCTCATTGACCCGCTCCGTGGTCAAGCGTTTGACCTGATTGCTGCTGTTGTGTTCTCCATTTTGGCGCGCCGTGATGTTCTCGACGGCCAGAATGTGGGCCGTGCGGCTGCGTACCAGTTGCATCCGCTTTCGCGCCAGATCGCGTACGGCGCGGTGCTCTGGTGCCAAGATCGTTCCCGTCGGCAAAATCCCCAGCCGCAGCAAGTGCGCCAGATAACGCGCATCGGCTTCGTCGCCACTGTGCTTGAGACCATCGTGTTTCTTGATCGCTGTCGTGTTGGCCAGATGCACGGTAAAGCCCGCTGCTTTCAAACCGTCGACCAGCCAGTACCAGTTGAAGGTCGATTCGACAACGACCCCTGCCAACTCCTCGCGCCAGGGCGCCAGGAGTTGCACGATCTTCGCCAGGTCGTTGGGCAGGCGTTTTTCTGCTACCACCCGGTCCTCCTCATCCATCACCGTCACCACACTGTTGTTCGAGTGCAGGTCAATTCCGCTGTATTTCATCTTGGCCTCCTGTGGGTTAAAGCAAAGTTTGGAAACTCACTTTAATTCCGCCACCAGTCTTCGTACAGGGTGGCCGGCTAGATGATTTTCAGAACCCTCGAATTCGCCAACAGTATCCTCAGGTTACATAACCATTCTCGAATAATACCTCCAGGAATTACCCCAGATGTGTCAACAGATGGCGCCAGAAGTTCAGGCGTGCTTCCAGCGTTGACACCAGGATGTGCTCCTGTAGAGTATGCGCGCCGTCGCCATCGGCCCCCAGTCCATCAAGTGTGGGCACGCCAAGTGCCGATGTGAAGTTGGCGTCACTGCCGCCACCTGTCATGGGCGCATCTTCGAGGGTAAACCCAGCGTGACGGGCCGAGTCTTGTGCGCGCGCCAGAAGCGCAACTACGGCGTCGCTCTTGATCATGGGCGGACGGTTCACCTCGACGTCGATGTCGAGTTCCATATCCGGACCCAAGGGTTTGAGAGCCTGCATCTTGTCCACCAGTTCGTCGGCCGCACGAAGGTCAGGCAGGCGAAAGTCCACCACGCAGCGGCAAAGCGCGGGCACGGTGTTGGTGGCGGTGCCTCCCTCGATGGTGCCCACACTGACGGTGACGCCGCGCGCGTAGTCGGTCATGGCCTCCAGTGCGAGGATCTGGTGCGCCATTTCGCGGATGGCGCTGCGTCCTTTTTCATGTTGCACGCCGGCATGCGCGGCCCGGCCCTTTACGCTCAGGCGCAGCATGCCCGTGCCTTTGCGAGCCGTCACGCACTTGCCACCGTTGGCGCGCGCCGGCTCGCACACCAGGGTGTAGCGCGCGCAGGCCGCAAAAGCCTCGATGTGCGGGCGCGAGGCGTGGCTGCCGGTTTCTTCGTCGGGCACGATGACAAAGTCCACCGGCAATGCGGTGGTGGCGGTGCCGGCTAAGTCGCGCAGCGCCGTCAGCGCGAGGTAAATGCCTGCCTTCATGTCGTAGCCGCCAGGGCCGTACAGGCGGTCGCCTTCGATGCGGCAGGGGTTATCTTGCAGCGTACCGATCGGGTGTACGGTGTCGGAGTGCCCCAGGATCAGCAGGCCCGGCCGCTCGTCGCCGTCAGCGCGGTTGCTGATGTGCAGCAATGGTCCCACGTTGGGGCCGAAGGACGTCTCCGTGGCCTGCAGGCCGGCTTCGAGCGCGTAGCTTTGGATAACCGCGACCATGCGCGCCAGTCCTTCGGGGCTGCTGGTGGGCGATTCGCATTGCATCCATGAGGTGATGCCGTCAACAAGGGATTGGGTGGTGGTGGAGGTCATGGGCGCAGTCCAGGGAGGTAAAACGATAAATGGGAGGAGAAGAGCTGTGTCAGGCCATATGCTGGCCTGCGAGGGCCGCGAGTTGGTCGCTGTCAGGCAAACGGTGGTGAAACCACAGGTGCGCGCACACGGCCGACATGGCTTGGCCATCATGGCCAATGCCCGCGATAGAGTGCAATTGCCAATCAAACGGCAGGCCACGGCGTGCCGCTTCGGCTTTCGCGGTGGCGTAGTAGTGCAACGCGCGGGCGTGGCGGTGCGGTCCCTGGCGCAGAGCTGCAGGCTCGGACGGCAGGTGCGGGTCATTTGTCTCGGTGTCCTGGTCGCCCGCCAAAATGGTCAGCGGGGACGCGAACAGGCGCGCCAGGCTGTCGGCATTTGCGGGTGTGCCGCCCAGGCCTTCGGGAAATGGAAGTTCGAGCAGGGGCAGCGTGTACCAGCCCGGGTTGCCGGCCGCGACCTGCGTGAATACGCCCGGCGTAAGCACACTCATAAGCCGGTGCACAAACTGCCCGCCCGCCGAATGCCCAAACAGGTATAGCGGCTGATTGGCCAGCAGGCCCGAGGTCTTGAGATCGTCCACCAGGCGGGTGACGACGGTGTACGACCACCTATCGGGCGTGGTGGCAGCGGCCGTGTCGGCAAGGGCCGCACGGTCGGTGGTGGCGAGCAGGTTGCCGTTGTTATAGCTCACCACGTCTGGCCATTGTTCGTTAGAGAACGTGGGAGCGATGATCACCAGGCCGTGCTCGTCGGCAGCGGGTATCCAGAAGTCGCGGTAGTCATCACCGTTGCGCAGCACCCCGTGCTGCACCAGAACGATGGGGCTGTTGGCCGTGGCGTGGGCCGGCCGATACGTGTTGAGCGTGATGGAGCGGGAATTGGGCGCCGCGCTGTTGCGGTATTCCACCGCGTGGCGGCCCGCGCCCTGCACGGCGTCGCGCAGTATCTGAAGGTGAAGTTTGTAGGACATAGAGTGAGGTTGGGGATGCAAGCGCACGCCGTGTTCAGGCCGCGGTGTGGTTCAAGTGGCAGGCCGACCAATGGTCGGGCGCGACGCCCTCCAGCTGCGGCACTTCTTCGCGGCAGCGCGCCATGGCGTGAGGGCAGCGCGGGTGGAAGGTGCAGCCCGAGGGCGGCGTGAGCGGCGACGGTATTTCACCGATGATGGGCACGAATACACGCTTGCGGCGCTCAATATTGGGCACTTCGGCAATCAGCGCCTGGGTGTAGGGATGGTTGGCCCGGTCGAAAATGTCTTCGGTGGACGCGATCTCGACGATCTTGCCGAGATACATGATGGCCACCCGGTCAGAGATGTGGCGCACCACGCCCAGATCGTGGCTGATGAATAGATATGTCAGGCCATGCTGCGCGCGCAGGTCCATGAACAGGTTGATGACCTGCGCCTGGATCGATACATCGAGCGCCGCGACGGGTTCGTCGCACACCAGAAATTTGGGCGATACCATGAGCGCGCGCGCAATGCCCACGCGCTGGCGCTGGCCACCGGAAAGCTGGTGCGGCAGACGGTCGCGATACTCGGCGGCCAAGCCCACCTCGGCCAGTGCCTGGTCGATGCACACCGGAATGTCGGCCGCGGGCGCGAGCCGGTGCACATAAAGCGCCTCGCCCAGAATCTGGTGCAACCGCTGGCGCGGATTCAGCGAGGCTTGTGGGTCCTGGAACACCATCTGCACGCCTAGCGTGTAGGCCAGCTTGTCCTTGCGGTTCAGCTTCTCAACGGGCGTTCCCTGGTATAGCAGCTCGCCTTCGGTCTGGCGGTGCAGGCCAGCCACCACGCGGCCCAGCGTGGATTTTCCACAGCCCGATTCGCCCACCAGGCCGAGCACTTCCCCCGGCTGAATGGCCAGGCTGACGCCGTTGACGGCGTACACGGTGCGCGGCTCGGGCGCTTTACCGGCCAATTGCAAGGCGCGCTGGATCAGGTCCTGCTTTTTGATAAAGCGCTTGTGCACATTGCGCAGTTCGATGACGGGTGGCGTGAAATGGCTCATGCGGTGGGACTCAGTGCAACGAGGGGCGCAAAGCAGCGGTAGGTGCGCTGGTTTACCGTGGTGAGTTCGGGCTCGCTGGTGGCGCATTGCGCCAGAGCGTGGGTGCAGCGCGGCTGGAACGCGCAGCCGCTCGGACGGTTGCTGAGCGAGGGCGCCATGCCGCTGATCTGCCGCAGGCGTTGGCCCGGCTGGATGGCGCCGGGCAGCGAGTCGAGCAAGCCCCGGGTGTATGGGTGCGCGGGGGCATCTAGCACCTCGGAGACGGGGCCCGACTCCACGATCTTGCCCGCGTACATCACTGCCACCTGGTCGGCCAGTTCGGCGATCACGCCCAGGTCGTGGGTGATCCAGACCAGCGACGTACCATGCGTGCGGCAGATTTCCTGCATACGGAACAGGATCTGGCCCTGAATGGTCACATCAAGCGCAGTCGTGGGTTCGTCGCAGATGATCAGCTCGGGCTGGTTGAGCATGGCGATGGCAATCGCCACACGCTGGCGCATGCCGCCCGAAAACTCATGAGGATAGCTGCGCAGGCGTGTTTCGGGTGACGGAATGCCCACCATCTCCAGCGCCTCGCAGCAGCGCTTGAGCGCCTGGGCGCGTGGCACGCTGGCATGCGTCTGGATGGCTTCGAGCATCTGCTCCTCGATGCGCAGCACCGGATTGAGCGTCATCAGCGGGTCCTGAAAAATCATGGCGATGCGGTTGCCACGCAGTTGGCGCATCTGCTCTTCGTTTAGGTCGCGCAGGTTCTGGCCTTTAAAAAGTACCTCGCCGGCGATGACTTCACCAGGCGGATCGATCAGGCCAAAGATGGAAAAGCCGGTGACCGATTTTCCTGAGCCGGATTCGCCGACCAGGCCGACGATTTCTCCGGGCTGGATGGATAAATCCACGCCACTGACGGCAGGCCAGGCGCCTTCTTCGGCATGAAAGACGGTGTGCAGGCCACGCACTTCAAGCAAAGGTTGGGTGGTCATGAGTTCCTCGGGTCGAGCGCTGCGCGCAGGCGGTCGGCAATCACGTTGATCGTCAGGATAAGCAGTACTAATGCCAGGCCAGGGAACATGCTGATCCAATAATCGCCCGACAGCAGGTACTGAAAGCCGGTGGCAATCAACAGGCCCAGCGAGGGCTCGGTGATGGGCACTCCCACGCCAAGGAAAGAAAGCGTGGCTTCGAGCACGATGGCGTTGGCGACCTGGATGGTGGCGAATACCATCACGGGACCCATGCAGTTGGGTAGCAGGTGGCGCAGCATGATGCGCCATGCCGGGAAGCCCAGGTTTAGCGCCGCCTCGATGTATTCCTTGCGGCGCTCTTGCAGAGCGCGACTGCGCATGATTCGTGCGTAATGTGCCCATTGCACGACCACGATGGCGATCACCACCTTGTCCACGCCCCGACCCAGCATGGCCAGTAGTACCAGCGCCACAAGGATGGTGGGAAAGCCGAGTATGAAGTCAACCAGGCGCATCAACAGCGTGTCGATGAGGCCTCCGGCATATGCGGCCACCAGTCCTACCAAGCTGCCGATCATGGTGGCCAGCGCCACGGCGCTCAGGCCGACGGTCAGGCTGATGCGCAGCCCGTAAAGGATGGCACTGAGCATGTCGCGGCCCTGGCTGTCGGTACCCAGCCAGTAGCGAAAACCGTCCGGGCTGGCAGAGCCCGGCGGCAGTCGGCCGTCCATCAGGTCGAGCGCTGCCAGGTCATAGGGGTTTTGAGGCGCAAAAAAGGGCGCCAGCAGCACGATGGCCAGCAGCAACACAAGCGCAATCATCGAACCTTTCACGCTCGGGTGGCTGCGCAGCTGCTTGAGAATGACACGCCTGCGGGGCGTATCTGTCAGCGGTGCTGTCGTGGGGGCTGTCAGTGGCAGGTTGGCAGTGGATGGGTATTCTGGAATTTGCATATAACGCTTGTGTCCGCTCTTTATTCGGACACTTGAAGCTGCACACGCGGGTCAAGCGCGGCGTACAGCATGTCCACCAGCATGTTGATCATCACAAAAATGAAGGTCACCAGCATCACATAGGCCACCACCACCGGACGGTCCAGTTGGTAGATGCTGTCAATTAGCAGCTTGCCCATGCCGGGCCAGGCGAACACTGTTTCGGTAATGGTGGAATAGGCAATCAGTGATCCGAACTCCATACCGATCACGGTAATTACCGGGATGAGGATGTTGCGCAGAATATGCCGAGTGAGGATACGCCGGGGGCGGATGCCCTTGGCACGCGCAAACTTCACGTACTCTTGGGTCTTGGCATCCACCACGCCCGTGGCCGTCAGGCGCAGCACCAACGCGATGTTGGCCAGCGACAGGTTGACGGCAGGGAGTATCACGTGGGACCAGCCATCGGCAGTCAGAAGCGAAAGCGGCACGCCCAACACCGAGACCGTGTCACCCCGGCCGGCGGCCGGCAGCCATTGCAGCCACACGGCAAAGCACAGGATCAGCACCATTCCCTGCCAGAAGTTGGGCAGTGAGAATCCCAGCACCGAACCTGCCATTAGCCCGCGTCCCGTCGGTTTGTCGCTTTTCAGGCCGGCAATCAGCCCGAGTGGGATGCCGATGATGATGGTCAGCGAGATGGCAACAAACACCAACTCCAGCGTTGCCGGGATGCGCTGCACGATAAGTTCGATGGCGGGAATGCCGTGCACGAACGAAGTTCCCAGGTCGCCGTGCAGCGCGCGGGTGAGGAACCCTGTGTACTGCAGCCACACGGGCAGGTCCAGGCCCAGTCGCTGGATCATGGCCTGGCGGTCGGCTTCGCTCGCCTCGGCACTCACCAGCAGTTCGATGGGGTCACCAACGGCATACACGGCAAAGAAAACGACCAACGAGACGGCCAGCAAAACGAACAGGCTCTGTGCAAGCCTTCGCAAAATGAAGACGAGCACTTAGGCGTCCCCTTGAAAATAGATGAAACCCACGCCAACGCGGCGCTCTTGGTGAATCGCCTCGGCTCTGAACGGCGGGGTACTTGCAGTCATTGCAGTAAACATGGGTACAGATGCCAGCCAGAGGTGTCTCAGGAAAATCCAGGTTGCCAGTGCAAAAGGGGGTGCTATCAAGACACCCCGTTTTTGTTGTGTCACCAGGTCATTTCTTGATTTTTACGGACGTGGCCAGTGTGTACTGGTCGCGACGACCTTCGTAGGTCAGGCCCTTGCGGAAGGCCCAAATACTGCTTTCAAAGTGCAGCGGGATCAGCGGCACGTTATCCAGAGCGATCTGTGTGGCTTCTTCCAGGCCCTTCTTGCGCTTGGCGGCGTCAACCGTGTTGGCTGCAGGAAGGTACACCTTGTCGAACTCTGGGCTAGAGAACCCACCGTAGTTGCTGGTGCCCAGGCCCTTGGGCGAGTCGAGCGTGGCTACCCACAATTGAAACAGTGCTGACGCTTCGCCGCTTTCCGATGGCCAGCCGCCCATGGACAGGCTGAACTCACGCTTGGCACGCTTGGGAAAGTAGATCGAGGCCGTCATCGCATCCACATTGGTCTTAATGCCGATACGAGTTAAGTACTGCGCCACTGCCTGGGCAACCTGGCTGTCATTCACGTAACGGTCGTTGGTAGAGGACAGCGTCAGCTCAAAGCCATTGGGGTAACCGGCATCAGCCAGCAGCTTCTTGGCAGCCACGGGGTCGTACTTTATATCGGGTTCCTTAGGCAAAGCGCCGAACATGCCGCCTGGCATGTATTGGGAGGCGGGCGTAGCCACGCCGTCCATGATGCGCTGAACGATGGCCTTGCGGTCAATGGCCATGTTCATGGCCTGACGTACACGCAAGTCCTGCAATGGGTTCTTGTCGTCGGGGCTCTTCACGAACGGGCTGGGATTGCGACCGATATCGGGCTGCAAAAACACCAGGCGCGTTGAAGGTGTGGCCACAAAGCCGAACTTGTCGCTTTCCTTCACACGCGTCAGGTCGCGCGCGGCCGGGTTTTCGATCACGTCATAGTCGCCCGACAAAAGACCGGTGAGGCGCGGACCGGCGCTGGCCACGGGCACCATCTTCACGGTCTTCCAATGGGGTTTGGCGCCCCAGTAACCTTCATTGCGCTCAAGTTGGATGCCGGTCCCCTTTACATAAGACTTGAGCAGGAAAGGCCCAGTTCCAATCGCCATCTTGCCGGTGTTGAAGTCGGTGACCGTAGGCCATGGACCGGTGACGCCGCAGCCCGTCTTGGGGGCAAATTGCAGCTTGCCGTGCGGAACAATTCCGCTCCAAATAATCGGAAGATTGCGCGCCATTTCGGCAGGCATTAGCGGCAGCGGTTCGGATGTCTTGATGATGACGGTCAGATCGTCCGGCGTCTTCACCTCAGTGATACGCTTGGTCGTGTCCATGTACGACTGCGACACGTTGGTTTCGTTGTTGAGCGTGCGGCAGATGGTGAAGAGCACGTCTTTTGCGGTGAAGGGCGAGCCGTTGGAGAACTTCACCCCCGGGCGCAACTTGAACTCCCATGTCAGATCATCCAGATTCTTCCAGGACGTCGCCAGCGCGGGTACCAACTCCATGTTGGCATTGCGCCCCACCAGCGAGTTATAAACATGCGCCGAAAACGCATCGTTGGCCGTCATCTTGTGGTAATGCGGATCAGCCGCGGTCGGCTCTGCAGCCAAGGCAATGGTGAGTGACTGCGCCTGCGCTACACCTGCCAAACCAACCGACATTGCTACGCCGCCAGCTAAGGCGAATACGGTCTTTTGAATTCCCATAATCATTTCAGATTTCATTTTTAAAAAATATTAGATAAACGCCTCAGGCGCAGAATTAGTGGACTTGAGCCCTAGAACCAAGGCCCAGAGCCTGGCTCGATGGCATTGAACATAAACGACAATCTAAGCCGTGCTTGTTGTCGCCGATGCCAATTTGACTAGGTCAGGATGCGGCTTCCGCATGCCCGGCACGAAAAGGGAAAACAGTGCATTTTGGCTTGATTTATTTTCTAGTTGACTGAAATTCCCCAAATTAAAAGGTGCGTTTTTGATCGGTTTGGCGCCGTGGTGAGACCTTCAATTTTCGGTAAGTTGATCACGCAAAAAAAGTTTCTGTCGATCCGGGAATCCTTGCTGATGTCGCGGCCAGAAAATGGACGGAGTTGATTTGATCGCCAACTTCCCTCGCTGAGCAGGTGCCGCCGACCCAACATCGTGAGCTGGGGGTCAATGGGGAGAGGTCAGGTGAATAAGCTCATCCGGCGTGGGGTACTCACGCCTGCTCAGCGATGCTCTATCGCCCTTTATCAAAGCATTTCATCCCTTTTTGGCAGGCTGCCAGCAGCTGCCTGAAGCACCCAAGGCGTTGCCAAGACTGCGAGCAGGCGGATCAGCATAATTTCTTGCGGCTGCCACTTCGAGCGTATGCCCAACACGTTGAAGGTCGCGATGCAGCGGCCTTCGACCAGCAGCGGGACGTTGATGACCGAATGCAGTCCCAGCGATCCGATTAACGCATGGTCGTCGAATACTTCCGCCAAAATCGCGTCACCTTCGCCCACAAAGACCTCGCAGCGCCGCAGCAGCTGCCGCACCCAGGGAGTTATGGCCTTACGCTTGCGTCCGGCCACAGGATAGACCTCTGGCCTGGAGGACCACAGCCGCTCCAACTCTACCGCTTCGTTGCCGATGCGCTTTGGTGTGACGTTGAGGTTAACTGTGAGCAGTCCATCACCGAGCAGCCTTTGGCGCACCTGCTCAAGGATTCGCAGCGCCGCGTCCGGGCTGCAGGCGCGCGGCAAGTCGTCACATAGCGCCGCGCAGGCAGCAGCCGGCAGTTGCAAAGCCTCAGTCATTTTTGATACCGAGTTCGCGAATTATCTTATCGTAGCGGTCGGCATCGCGACGCAGCACGATCGCGAACTCCTGTGGAGTGCCTCGCACTATCTCGACGCCGATCGCATCCATGCGGGCGCGGATGTCCGGATTGGACAATGCCTTGTTGATCTCGGTGTTCAACTTGACCACCAGATCTTTGGGCATGCCGGCAGGCCCGAAGACGCCATACCAGACACCGAGTTCGTAGCCCGGCAGCGTTTCGCCCACGGTCGGCACATCAGTCAACAGGGCGGAGCGCTTTGCCTCGGTCACGCCCAGCAGGCGCAGCTTACCGGCCTTGACGTGCGGCAGGGTCTGCGTACCGGCGGAGAACAACAGCTGGGTCTGACCACCGACGGTGTCGAGCACGGCAGGCGCACCGCCCTTGTAGGGCACATGCAGCATCTCGATGCCTGCGGCCTTTTCGAAAAGCACTGCGCTCAGGTGATTGGTCGAGCCGGCACCGGCCGAGGCGTAGGCCAGCTTACCGGGGTTGGCCTTGGCGTAGGTGATCAGTTCCCTGACGTTTTTTACCGGCACCAACGGGTTGATCACCAGGGTGTTGACCACGTTGGCAATCTGTGCGATCGGCGTGAAGTCGTCCACACCCCGAAACGGCATGTTGGGCATCAGCGCCGGGTTCATCGCGTGGGTGCTCATGGATCCGACCAGCAGCGTGTAGCCGTCCGGCTTGGCCTTGGCAACGACGTTTGAGCCGATGTTGCCCGAGGCACCGGCGCGGTTGTCAACAATGACCGGCTGGCCAAGAGACTTGCTCAGCTGTTCGCTCAGTGACCGCGCCAGGATGTCGGTGGATCCTCCGGCAGCCCAGGGCACGATCAGTGTGATTGTGTTTTCAGGCCAGGCCGCGCTGGCTAGTTGGGCAAAGCCGTACAGCGCTGCAATAGTCAGGATTCGTCGAGTACGGGAAAACATGGCAATCACTCCTTCAGAAAATGGATGGAAATTCACTTACATGGCTTGGCTTCAACGACCCACGGCATAGCCCTGCATGCCACGCGGGTTGGCGGCCGCGCGCAGCACCAGCCGCCCCTGCGGGTCGCGGTCGCGGCTACAGGCTGACATACGGCCCTCAGACCAAGGGTCGCCGACCCGTACGTTATGACCTGCGGCGCGTAGTTCGTTGATCACTGCGGGTCCGAAGCGCGACTCAATCGACAGCCTGTTCAGGATGGTCTGTCTCGGCCAAAAGGAAGAGGGGAAATGGTCTACATGCCAGGCAGGCGCATCAATCGCTTCCTGCAGGTTCATGCCGTGCACCGCGTGGCGCAAAAAGAACGCGGAGGACCACTGGTCCTGCTGGTCTCCGCCGGGGGTGCCGAACACCATGTAGGGCTCACCGTCGCGCAACGCCAGCGAGGGCGAGAGTGTGGTGCAGGGCGGCACGCCCGGGGTGACGGTATTGGGCAGGCCATCGTCCAGCCAGGTCATCTGCAGCCGCGTGTTGATCGAAAAACCCAGCGCAGGAATCGCCGGACTTGACGATAGCCAGCCACCGGAAGGCGTGGCAGCGACCATGTTGCCGTGCCGGTCGATCACATCAATATGGCAAGTGTCGCCGACAAACAGCTCGCGCTCCAGCCACTCGGACACTGGCGGTAATGCCGCGAAGGTCGGCTCGCCGATGCCAAATCGGGTGTCGGCAGTGAGCAGGGTGCGGCGGCCAACATCGAGGTCCGGCAGGCGCGGCAGGTGGCCGCCGGGGGCGCCGGGCTGCAATTGCTGCGCGGCGCGCTCGCAGACACCCTGCCAGCGCTGCCGCAGGTAGTCGTCTGATAGCAGTGCCAACTGGTCAGCGCGCGAGGCACCGGGCGCGGCGCCGTACCAGGCCAGCCGGTCAGCCAGCGCCAGTTTGGCGGCCTCGGCGATGCGGTGCACAAACCCAGCGCTTTCCGGCGCGTGCTGCTCAAGTCCAGCGTGGCGCAACATGCCGACCTGCTGCAAAAATGCCGGCCCCTGGCTCCAGAAACCACACTTTGCCAAGGTGTATTGGCCAAAGTCCAGCGTCAGCGGCACCTCCACGGCCGGTGTCCAGCGTTCAAGGTCCTCGAAGCGCAATAGGCCGGCGTGTCGCTCACCTGTGCCGTCCTCAACTTTTTCGGTGCGGTAATAGTGATCAATCTCTTTTGCTACAAAGCCCTGGTACCAGGTCTGGATGGCGGCGTCTATCACTGCACTCCGTGTTTGTGCCAGGCCCTCGGCGGTGCGGATAATGCGTTCATAAGTCGCCGCGAGGGCAGGCAGGCGAAACAGCGCGCCCGGAGCCGGCACGTGTCCGCCGGGCAGCCAGACCTCAGCTGAAGAGATCCATTGTTGGCGGAACAGGTCCTGCACCGCCAAAATGGCCTGCACCGCGCGCGGGATTAACGGAAACCCGTCGCGTGCATAGGCCAGAGCTGGGGCCAGCACCTCGGCCAGCGACCAGGTTCCGTGATCGCGCAGCATGACCAGCCAAGCGGCAAAGGCCCCTGGCACGGTGGCAGGCAGCAGCCCGATCCCGGGCACCTGTTCCATACCAAGTCCGCGAAAAGCGGGGGCCGTCGCTGCCGCTGGAGCTGGCCCTTGACCGCAGATTGACAGCATGCGTCGCTCGCGCTCGCTCCACATCAGGATGGGGGCTTCGCCGCCCGGGCCGTTGAGGTGCGGCTCGACCACCTGCAGGACAAAGCCGCCGGCCACAGCGGCGTCGAAAGCGTTTCCGCCGCGTTCCAGCACCCCCATGGCAGTCTGCGAGGCCAGCCAATGGGTTGACGCGACAACCCCAAAGGTACCGGTGATTTCGGGTCGGGTAGTGAAAGAACTCATGCGTGTTTTGGTAATAAATTTAGTTCAGTTTAAAAGTAAGAAATAGAATTAGGTACATATTTTGTTATGGTTGCATACTTAAAATTCTATGCAATAGTTGCACTATGGTTTCCTCCTCCGATCCGCTTGCCCACCGTCTGGAAACCCGCCTCAAGATGCGGCATTACGCACTGCTGGTGGAACTGGACCGGCACCGCTCCATCACCCGCGTGGCCGAGCAGCTCGCCTTGACGCAGCCTACAGTCACGCGGGCGCTGGCTGATATCGAATATATTTTCATGACGCCCCTGTTCATTCGCCAGCGGCGCGGCCTGGAACCCACGCCCGCTGGCGTTGTCGTGTTGGAACGCGCTCGGCTGGCCATGGCGGACATCGCAACGCTGCAGCAAGAACTGCAGGTGGTTGGCGCCGGGCGTCAGGGTCGGCTGCGCATCGGCGTCATTCCCTATGTTTTGACGCAGGCACTGGACGCAGCTTGGACCCACCTCTTCGCTTTGCGGCCCCGGCTTGCCTTACTGGCGCATGAGGACACCACCCATAACCTTATTCAAGCAGTGCGAAGTCGAACGCTGGACTGTGCCATCTGCCGCTTCTCGCACGACAGCAACGACGGCGATCTGGTGCAGCAGCTGCTATACAAGCAGCAGGCCTGTCTGGTGGTGGCGCAATCCTGTGCCGGCCGGCTCGCGAAACAGGCCACGCTGAACATTGCCGAGCTTTCCGGGATGGACTGGATTTTCCCGCCACCCGACACGCCGATCCGGCAAGTGATCCACGGCATTTTTACGGCGGCCGGTCAGACAGTGCCAGTCCCTCTGCTTGAGGCCTACGCGCCGCACACCATTGCGTCGGCCCTGCAACAGTTGCCGCGCGGCATCACAGTGCTGCCGCACGACATTGCGCGAGCAGTGGCCAGCATCAGCGGCGCAAAGGTGTTGCAGCAGCCCCTGCACTGGAGCCTGCCGCCCGTCGGCTTGGCGTGGCTGCGCGATTCACCCAAAGCAGCTGTGATCGCCGCGCTGGCGGCTGCGGTGCGTCAGCCAGTTGTCGCCCCGAGCGATTTGACCAAGGCCGCCGAAAATCAGTGACCGCTCTGTAAATCACGAATATCCAGGGTATTGCAAGATGCCGGGCAGATGTCGCTGGTTAAATTGTCGTCGGCGACAACAGTTCGATGACCGGTTTAGATCGACCAGTTCAGAAACCTCTACAGCCGCAGTCAGTCTGAAGGAGACTGGCGGCAGGCTCAAGAAGAGGCGCCCCCCGTTATCTAGTTGCCACAGCAGCCAGATAAATTTTGGGCTGTAGTCGACTTGCCATTTTTATGCCTGACTCGGATCTATTGGGTCATGCCAACGCAATTACTTATCTTTGGCGCTATCTTTTTGTAAAGTTATTTTTTAAATGTTTGATATACGCGCTGCCGTCATTGCCAACGGTATGCACGGAAATGCACACAGGATGTTTGCAACTTCACTAAATTAAACGATGGCTGACGCTGTCGTCGACTTCAAATTTTGAAACACGGTTTAGATATCTCATCCCATGGATTTGATGGTATGGCTAGCATTTTGTTTAGTGTGCCAGCTCAAATTACCTTTTGGAAAGAACGCCTGTCCCTTGTTCTTCACTGTCCCTGGTGTGTTGGGGGGTGCGGCGGAAATCTTGGACTACTTGGAGGTAGTTCATTTATTCATACGAAGACCGCATTCGAGCCGTCAAGCTCTATATAAAACTCGGCAAACGCACTGGCACGACCATTCGCAAGCTGGGGTACCCGATCAAGAACGCTCTGAAGAGCTGGCATCAAGAGTATGAACAAGGCCGAGATTTGCCAGTGGGCTATGCGCGTTCGAAGCCGAAGTATTCAGACGAACAGAAGAAAGTGGCCGCCCAGCACTACCTAGACCATGATCGCTGCCTGGCTGGAACCCTGAAGGCTATGGGATACCCGTGCCGCGAAACGCTCGTAACCTGGGTCGATGAGTTGCATCCCGAAACGAGGAAACGCATTGTCGGCAAAGCGCGCAGCGCCCTCAAGCGCTAAAGCAGGCAGCCGTCATCGAGCTGTGCACCCGGCAGACAAGTGCGCAAGCCATTGCACATAAGCTGGCCATGAGCAGGGGCGTGCTGTACAAATGGAAAAACCAACTCATGGGTCTTGAGACTCCCGCATCCATGAAACCCAACAACGATTTACCGCCAGATCCTGAACGCTCGAGCTCGAGCGGCAAGTCCAATCGCTTCAACGCGGCATTCGGAAATTACAGCTTGAACACAACCATCCACTGAGGATGAAATAATTTCCTCCGTTATCCATAACTCAGCTTGGTTTAGCAAACGACCGCTACAGGGTTGATCCTTAGTGAAAATGATCGATAATTTCATTATCATTGATCAAATTGTAAATTTATAGTCATTTATATGACTGTGTTCCACACTAAAGATGAAATTTTCTACCGGTAACCCATCTATGGCGCAACGCATTGCGCGGGTCTTGCCCGAACTAAGCCGCTCCCATCGTCAGATGGCCGACTATGTGCTGGATCATCCACTCAAGGCAGCTACTATGCCGATCGATGAGCTGGCGGCCACAGTTGGCGTTTCGGTGGCGACTGCAAACCGCTTTGCACGAGCCTTGGAATTTGAGGGGTATTCCCAGTTCCGCGCAGCACTGGTGTTGGGTTTTGAGGCCACGCTGGCACCGGTCGAAAAGCTGCGCAGCCAACTCGAACACCCCACTACAGTGGCCGATGTGTTTGCCAACGCATTGCAAGAAAGCCAGCGTAATGTAGAAATGACACGACAAGCCCTTGATGCCAAGAGTTGTGAACAGGCGGTAGAGGTCATACTGAACGCGCAGCGCATTTATATCATTGGCTTTGGAGCCAGCAGCTGGTTGGGCGGGCTGCTGCAGCGCAATCTTGACCTCTACTGCAACAACGTTCAACTGCTGGCCAGCATAGAAAGCTCGTCCTACAGCGCACGTGTGCTGACGCGGCTGCGATCTTCAGACTTGCTGATAGCGATTGCCTTCCCGCGTTATTTTTCTGACACCATCTTGCTGGTTCGACGCGCCCGCGAAGCCGACGTACCGGTGCTGGCACTGACCGACCGTGTCACCTCACCGCTGGCGCCTCTGGCCAGCGTCGCGCTTTACGCACACACCGAAAGCCAGTACTTTGCCAACTCCGAAGCCACAGTGCTGGCCCTGATAGAAGCCTTGTGCAGTGCCGTCGCGTACCGCGCCAAGGACTCACTGAAGGCAGCAACTCAACTGGCCGAGTCGGTGTTGCCCTGGTTGCACGGCGACCATAACGAGCGGCTGCGCGCTACTTTGGATAACGCCACACCCCTACCCCGCAATGCACGGCAGTCCGAAACCCCTAAAAAACCACCAAAGGCTTCCCCGTGACATCGTCCAAACCTCTTCCCCTCATTGCCATTCACGGCGGTGCCGGCACCATGAGCCGGTGCGACATCAGCGCCGAGCAAGAAGCTGCTTACCATGTCGCACTGCAGGATGTTTTGCGGCAGGCTCAACAACTGCTGACTAACGGCGGCAGCGCCCTTGATGCGGTCAGCCTCGCGGTGGATATGCTGGAAGACTGCCCGCTCTTCAACGCGGGCCATGGCGCGGTTTTCACGCACGACGAAACCCATGAGCTGGACGCCTCCATCATGGATGGCGCCACACTGCGCGCCGGTGCGGTGGCTTGCGTTAGCCGCTTGCGCCGTCCCTTGCGCGCTGCTCGCGCCGTGATGGAGCACAGCGAACATGTGCTGTTGGTGGCAGAGGGTGCCGAAGCCTTTGCCTCATCCCTGGGGCTGGAGTTGGTGACACCCGATTACTTTTCGACCGAGGCACGCCGCGTGCAATTGCACCGCGCGTTGGCCAGCAACGCCACCGTGCTGGACCACGACGGCGCGGCGTTGGTGTTTCGCGCTGCGGCCGCCGGCAGCGCCCCGCTGGACGAAAACACCAAATTTGGTACTGTAGGCGCCGTTGCACTCGATGCGCAGGGCAATCTGGCCGCAGCCACCTCCACCGGCGGGATGACCAACAAGCGGCCAGGCCGGGTCGGCGACACGCCGCTGATCGGCGCCGGCACTTACGCGGACAACCGCACGGCAGCGATTTCCTGCACGGGCACCGGCGAAATGTTTATACGCACTGCCACCGCCTATGACATCTGCGCACGCATGGCCTACGCCGGGCAGTCACTGGACATGGCCGCTCAAGAGGTGGTCATGAACGTGCTGCCCACACTAAACGGTCGGGGCGGCCTGATTGCCGTTGATGCCCAAGGCAATCTGAGCCTGCCCTTCAATACCGAAGGCATGTACCGTGGCTGGGCGCGCGTCGGTGAGATCCTGCACACAGCCATCTTTCGCTGAGATCGCTGCGTACCAGCACGCTCTTTGCACATCACACACCTCTTTTCCTCTACAAAGCGCAGCGCAATGCATTCCAACAGGGCCGAAGCCTCTTCACCTAGCGTCTTGGACCTGCCGGAAAATCGGGTTGTTTCGGTCAACGACCTGTCGGTTCGCTTCAGTACCTCTGAACGCACCGTCGATGCGGTTCGCAATCTCTCCTTTCATGTCGATCGCCGCGAGGTGCTGGCCATCGTGGGCGAGTCCGGCTCCGGGAAATCAGTCACCTCTTTGGCGCTGATGCGTCTGGTTGAGCATGGTGGCGGCCGCATCATCAACGGCAGCATGGCATTTCGGCGTCGAAATGGTGAAGTGCTGGATCTGACGCAGGCGCGCGAGCAAGCTATGCGCGGCATTCGCGGCGCCGATATTGCAATGATTTTTCAGGAGCCCATGACATCGCTCAATCCGGTGTTCACCGCCGGCGACCAGATTGCCGAATCAATCCAGGTTCATCAAGGCAAGAGCGCCGCCGCTGCTCGCGCCGAGGCTTTGCGCATGCTCGAGTTGGTGCGTATTCCCGAAGCCCGCAACGTGTTGGACCGCTACCCGCACCAGCTCTCGGGCGGTATGCGACAACGGGTCATGATTGCCATGGCGCTGTCGTGCAAACCTTCACTGCTGATTGCCGATGAACCAACAACCGCGCTGGACGTGACCATCCAGGCACAAATCCTGCAGCTGATTCGCGAATTGCAAGAAGAAATGCATATGGGCGTGGTCTTCATCACCCACGACATGGGCGTGGTGGCCGAGGTGGCCGACCGGGTGCTGGTCATGTACCGCGGCAACAAGGTCGAAGAAGGCGGCGCTGAAGAAGTCTTTGCACGACCCAAACACCCCTACACCCGCGCCCTGCTGTCGGCCGTGCCGCGCCTGGGTGCCATGACTGGCCAGGATCTGCCGCTCAAATTCGAGTTGCTGCGCCGCGAAGATGACACTGCTGCGCGCGAGCCTGTGCAGCCACAGGACACCGTGAAGCAGGACAGCGCACCCATCTTGCAGGTGAAAGACCTGGTGACGCGCTTTGACATCCGCAGCGGCCTGTTCAGCCGCGTGACCCGCCGAGTGCACGCGGTAGAAAAGATCAGCTTCGACTTGCGACCCGGCGAGACGCTGGGACTGGTGGGCGAATCGGGCTGCGGCAAGTCCACCACCGGTCGTTCGCTGCTGCGCCTGGTTGAAAGCCAAAGCGGTGTCATCGAGTTTGGCGGCCAAAACATCCGCGAGATGCCGACCAGCACACTGCAAAGCCTGCGCCGTAACATCCAGTTCATTTTTCAGGATCCGTTTGCCTCGCTGGACCCGCGTCTTACCGTCGGCTTTTCCATCATGGAGCCACTGCTGGTGCACAAGATAGCCAAAGGCAAGGAGGCACAAGCGCGGGTGGACTGGCTGCTCGAAAAAGTCGGCCTGCCCGCTGAGTCCGCCCAACGTTATCCGCACGAATTCTCGGGCGGTCAGCGCCAGCGGATCGCCATTGCGCGTGCGCTGGCGCTCAACCCCAAGGTGGTGATTGCGGACGAATCGGTATCGGCACTGGACGTGACGATTCAGGCCCAGATCGTCAACCTGATGATGGACTTGCAGCGCGATCTGGGCATTGCGTTTTTATTCATCTCGCACGACATGGCTGTGGTCGAACGCATCAGTCACCGGGTGGCGGTGATGTACTTGGGCCAGATCGTTGAAATCGGCCCACGCCGCGCTATTTTCGAAAATCCGCAACATCCTTACACCCGCATGCTGATGGCTGCTGTTCCAGTGGCCGATCCAACCCGGCGCCATCTCAAGCACGAACTGTTGACCGGTGATATTCCAAGCCCGATACGCGCGGCGGGTGACGAACCAGTGGTGCCACCGCTTGTTGAAGTGAGTCCTGGCCATTTCGTGGCGCAGCACCGCATCGCCGGTGTGTATTGAGCTTCTGGCCGGGTACAACACCAGGCTGTTTCTCTTAGTTCTTGTGTCTGCTGTTTAACCTGAATCAGGAGTTTTTGATGACAAAACGTGAAAAATCATATCGCCATCGCGCGATTGCCGGCAGCGTGGTTGCCGTGCTGACGCTGGCCGCTGCAGGCTCTGCACTGGCGGCCAAAGACGCTGTGCTGGCCATCGGTGGCCAGCCCGAAACACTAGACCCGTACAACACCAACACGACGCTCACCACGGCGGTCACCAAATCCTTTTATCAGGGTCTGTATGAGTTTGACAAGGATCTGAAAATTCAGCCCGTGCTGGCTGAGAGCTTCACTGTGTCCAAGGACGGCTTGGTCTACACCTTCAAGCTGCGAGCAGGTGTGAAGTTCCATGATGGCACCGACTTCAATGCCGAAGCTGTCAAGGTCACACTGGACCGCGTGACCAATCTGGACAACAAACTTGCCCGCATCAACCAGTTCAACCGGATTGACAAAGTTGAAGTCGAGTCGCCGCTGAGCGTTCGCATCACGCTCAAAGAGCCATTCGCGCCCTTCCTCAATTCATTGGCGCACGCCTCGGCAGCCATGATTTCGCCGGCTGCGCTGAAAAAGTACGGCAATAAAGACATCGCTTTTAACCCTGTCGGCACTGGCCCCTTCACCTTCGTCGAGTGGAAGCAGACGGATTACGTCAAAGGCAAAAAGTTTGACGGCTACTGGAAAAAGGGTTATCCCAAGGTGGACACCATCACCTGGAAACCGGTGCTGGAAAACAGCACGCGCGCGGCCATGCTGCAAACCGGCGAGGCCGACTTTGCCTTCCCACTGCCTTACGAACAGGCTGACGCCTTGAAGAAAAATTCGAATCTCAACCTGGTCGCGAGTCCGTCCATCGTCACGCGCTACATCAGCTTCAACATGCTCCAAAAGCCATTTGACAACTTAAAGGTGCGTCAGGCGATCAATTACGCTATTAACAAGGAAGCGTTGGTCAAAGTTGCCTTTAATGGCTATGCATTCCCAGCGGAGGGCGTCGTGCCACAAGGGGTGAAGTACGCCCACAAGATGGCCCCGTGGCCGTATGATCCGAAGAAGTCGCGCGAACTGCTGAAAGAAGCAGGCTATGCCAACGGCTTTGAGTCCGTTTTATGGGGTGCCTACACCACCACGACCACACAAAAGACCTTGCAGTTTGTGCAGCAGCAGCTGGCGCAAGTCGGTATCAAAATCACCGTGCTGGCACTTGAGCCGGGCCAGCGAACTGATTGGGTTCAGGCCGCACCAGATGCTAAAACCGCGAAAGTGCGCATGTACTACGCCGGCTGGTCAGCATCGACCGGTGAGGCCGACTGGGCGCTGCGCCCACTGCTGGCCACGGAAGCCTGGCCACCCAAGCTGAACAATACGGCTTACTACAGCAATGAAAAAGTCGACGCCGACATCGCCAAAGCATTGACATCGGTGGACGAGGCCGAAAAAACCAAGCTTTATCGCGATGCCCAGGAGCAAATCATGAAGGACGCGCCCTGGGCGCCCCTGGTGACCGAGCAATTGCTGTACGCCACAGCCAAGCGCCTGAAGGGCGTCTATGCGATGCCCGACGCCAGCATCTATTCTGAGGAAATCGAGATCAAGTAAGCCTCTTTTGGCTGGTCCTTGAGGCGCCTGCCGTTTTGCGTGCGTTAGCCGTGGCTAGCGCACGTTGCTGATTTTTTTTGCGATACTTTTTTCATGCTGAACTATTTTCTGAAACGGCTGATGGGCCTCACGCCGACGCTGCTGATTGTGGCGATCCTGGTGTTTTTGTTCGTGCACATGCTGCCTGGCGACCCGGCGCGCATGGCGGCTGGTCAGGATGCGGATCAAGCCACCGTCGAGCTGGTTCGCCAGGAACTCGGCCTGGATAGACCCTTGCCCGAGCAGTTCGTCACCTATTTCAAGCGTGTGGCACAAGGCGACCTGGGCACCTCGCTGCGGACACGCCGGCCGGTGTCCACTGAAATCGCCGAGCGCTTCATGCCGACTCTGCTGCTGACACTGACCAGCATGGTCTGGGCGGTTATTTTTGGCATGGCGGTTGGCATCAGCTCGGCCGTGTTTCGCAATCAGTGGCCTGATCGCCTGGGCATGACGATTGCCGTGTCCGGCATTTCATTTCCGGCCTTTGCACTTGGCATGCTGCTGATGCAGGTGTTTTCGGTAAAACTGGGATGGTTTCCTACGGTAGGCGCTGACACTTGGAAGCACTACGTGTTGCCCTCGATCACGCTGGGGGCCGCCGTGGCGGCAGTGATGGCACGCTTTACCCGGGCATCGTTTGTCGAAGTGATTCAGGAAGACTTTGTGCGCACAGCCCGCGCCAAGGGACTTAAAGAGCGCACGGTAATTTTCAAGCACTGCTTGCGCAATGCGCTGATCCCAGTCGTCACCATGATGGGCTTGCAGTTCGGCTTTTTGCTCGGCGGCTCCATTGTCGTCGAGGCGGTGTTTAACTGGCCTGGCTTGGGCCGTTTGCTTGTCGACGCAGTGACCATGCGTGACTATCCGGTGATTCAGGCCTTGGTGCTGCTGTTCTCCCTCGAATTTATTTTGATCAACTTGGTTGTCGATGTGCTGTATGGCTATATCAACCCCACCATTCGCTACAAGTGAGTCGGCCATGACGCAGTCTTCTTCCACCGCCCTCATCGCACCCAATGCGACCACACCGCAAAGTGCGCCAGTGCGCACGCCCTGGAGCGAGTTCTGGCGCAAGTTTAAAAAGCAGCATGTGGCCGTCGTGGCGCTGGTATTTGTCGCAGTCCTCGTGCTGGTGGCCATCCTGGCACCCTGGATTTCGCCCTACGACGCAGAGAACTTTTTCGACTACGACAAGCTCAACGACACCCCTTCCTGGCAGCATTGGCTGGGCGTTGACCCGCTAGGCCGCGACATCTTCAGCCGGATTCTGGTCGGCTCTCGCATTTCGTTGGCAGCCGGCTTTTCGTCGGTGGCGATTGGCGGACTGATTGGCACGGCGCTGGGCTTGATGGCTGGCTATTATGAAGGCTGGTGGGACCGCATCGTGATGCGCATCTCTGACGTGCTGTTCGCCTTTCCGGGCATCTTGCTGGCGTTGGGCGTGGTTGCCATTCTGGGCAGCAGCATGGTCAACGTGGTGATTGCTGTGGCGGTGTTCAGCGTGCCGGCCTTTGCCCGACTGGTGCGCGGTAACACGCTGGTGCTCAAGCAGATGACGTATATCGAGGCGGTGCGCAGCATTGGTGCGTCGGATTGGACGATCATCACACGCCACATTCTGCCCGGCACGATCTCGTCCATCGTCGTTTATTTCACGATGCGGTTGGGCACGTCCATCATCACGGCAGCCAGCCTGTCATTCCTGGGCATGGGGGCACAGCCGCCCACACCCGAATGGGGCGCCATGCTCAACGAGGCCCGCGCCGACATGGTCAACGCGCCGCACGTGGCACTGTTTCCCAGCTTGGCGATTTTTCTGACCGTACTGGCCTTCAACCTGTTGGGCGATGGCTTGCGCGATGCGTTGGATCCGAAAATTGACCGGCTTTAAAAAGCAGACTGCAGCATGATGCCTCGCCCTTTATTGCCCCAGGTCGGCAGCCTTCAGCCCGGCGTTCGCAATGCCATCACCGATGTGGCTGGCGTGACCGTCGGCCATCACACGCTCGATGAAAACGAGGTTCAAACCGGGGTAACGGTCGTGCGCCCACACGGTGGCGATCTGTTCCGTGACCGCGTGCCAGCCGCCGCTGTGGTAATCAACGGTTTCGGCAAAAGTATTGGGCTGGTGCAAGTCGAAGAACTCGGTGTGCTGGAAACGCCGATTGCGCTGACCAATACCTTTTCAGTCGCTGCTGTCGCTACGGCGCAGATCCGCCAGTGCATTGCGGCCAACCCTGAAACTGGTCGCGCCCTGAGCACAGTGAACCCCCTGGTGTTCGAGTGCAACGATGGCTATCTCAACGACATTCAACGCATGGCTGTCACCGAACGGCACTACCTGCAGGCCTGCGAGCAATCGGGTGCAGTGGTCGAGGAAGGCTCGGTCGGCGCAGGCCGCGGCATGTCAAGCTTTGGCCTCAAAGGCGGCGTGGGTACGGCCTCGCGGCGGGTGCCAGCACACAGTGGTGGTCAGCACACAGTGGGCGCACTGGTATTGGCCAACTTTGGCCGCCTCCCCCAGTTGATTTTGGCGGGTCACGCCTTGGGCGAGCGGTTGGCCCGTCTGGTGGACGGCAAACGTGAGGCAGTGCCGGCAGAGCCTGAGAAAGGCTCCATCATTTTGCTGATTGCCACCGACGCCCCGCTGGACGCACGCCAGCTGCGCCGCCTGGCCCTGCGCGCTGGCGCGGGTCTGGCGCGAACCGGCTCCGTGTTTGGTCATGGCAGCGGCGACATTGCGCTGGCGTTTTCGACCGCCTACACGGTGCCCCTGCACGCCGACCAGCCCATGCCAGCGCTGGCCATGCTGCACGACGGACTGATAGATGGGTTGTTTCAGGCAGTTGTTGACAGCACCGAGCAAGCCATATTGCATGCGCTCTGGTGCGCCCGTGCGGTGACCGGCCGCAACGGCCATGCGCGCCAAGGGCTTGCGGAGCTGCTGCCCGGTGGCTTCGCGCCCTGATACCGCCCCTTCGTTCACCTACTATTTGGAGACGGCCCCATGAAAGTTTTGATTTCTACCGACATCGAAGGCGTTGCCGGTGTGTTTCACCATGAACAGGTGCGCGCTGGCAATCCCGAATATGAACGCGCCCGACGGCTGATGACCCATGAGGCCAATGCCGCGATTGCCGGTGCCTTCGACGCCGGTGCCACCAAAGTGCTGGTCAACGATTCGCATGGCGGCTTTCGCAACATGCCGCCCGACTTGCTCGATCCACGCGCCCAAGCCGTCATGGGCAAGCCGCGTTACCTCAGCATGATGGCCGGCGTTGACGATGGCGTAGATGCTGTCTGTATGGTTGGCTACCACTCACGGGCGAAAGGCCGGGGCATTCTGGCGCACACCATCAACAGCTTTGCCTTCAGCCGAGTCTATTTCAACGAGCGCGAACTGGGCGAGGCGGGCATTTATGGGGCGCTCGCTGGCGAGTATGGCGTGCCGGTGGTAATGGCCAGCGGCGACGATGTTTTCATCGAGGAACACCGGCCGTTGTTCCCGCATGCGACTTTTGTGCAGACCAAGCGCGCCACTGGCCAGACCAGCGGCATCAGTCTGTCGCCAAGCGAATCCTGCAAGGCCATACGGGCCGGGGCTGCTGCAGGCGTAACGGCCACCATGGCTCAGCAGGCCGCAAGCTTCGTGCTCTCAGGCACGATCAGTGTGCGCATCGAGACCCAAAGCCCAGCGCTGGCTGATCTGTTTTGCCAGTGGCCCAGCCTGGTACGCCTCAAGAGTGACCAGATCAGGTTCGAGGCCCCAACTGTGGAAGCTGGCGTGCGCATGATTAACTGCCTGTCAGCGATGTCGACGATGTTGCGTTAATGGTTCTATCGCATTGAGCGTCAATACCTCTTGCAGGCCTATGTTGAGTACCAAAAAATGCGCTTTCCAATTGACGTCATTTTGGTATGTCTCCATGGACACGAGGCCTATTTGTTGACCTGTCGCCATTTCGAAAAGATGATGCAGGAGCACAGCCTGATGCTCAGAGCGCTCTTGGATTAATCGCTGGGCTGTCGGGCTTGTGCCTTCCTAAAGCGCCTTGCAGGCATAACCAAGCTTTGGACCCGAGGTGAAACGCCGATCAGCGTGCGGAAAGTCAAATTAGCTGAACCACATCGTCGCGCAGAATCATGGGGCAGAAAAGCAGTCTACCAAACCAGGTTCACACCCTCTCCATTCGCAGAGCGCCGAGCGCATGGCACGTGCAATCAGCTGCTGACGCTCGCGCGGCATGCGATCAATGGTGGAGGCCACACTGATCGCCGCCACTGGTGCACCTTTGGCATTAAGCACTGACATGCCGACTGCCAACACGCCTTGGGTGGCATGGTTGCCAATGACTGACCAACCGCGCTCGCGTGTGGCGCGCACAAGAATTTGCATACGTTCTGGCGTCATGCCGCCATAGCCATCAAGGGTGGGTGCATTGGCAACAATTGCGGCGCTGACTTCTTCGTCTGGCAGCGCCGCCAGCAAAGCCAGTCCGGCTGCCCCCACACCCAGTGGCTGCCGTGTACCGACTTGAATGACCAGCATTTGCACCGGGTGCGTGCCTACATGGCGCGCAATGCAGTGCGACAAAGATCCCTGACGTACAACCGCAAACGCAGCATCACCGTAAACCGCACTGACTTGGGCCAACAAGGGTTGGAGCGACATAGCAATATTGGAAACACCCAGCGGCTGTGCAAGCGCGGCAAGCCGTGTGCCCGCCACGTAACGAAAGCGCCCACACTGGTCATGGCCTGCGGCGTGCTGGCCCAGGACGGCCAGTGGTCGGCGCCCGCGCGCCAGCCCGACTTCTTATTTCCAGTGCATGCGCTGTCCAAGGTGTTTCGAGGCAAGTTCATGGCCGCGCTTACAAGCGCGCGCAAGGCCGGAAAGACCGAACGCGACCCGCAGCGCCAAGCGCCTGCCTGGCGCGAGCGGTACCAGCAGCTCTACCGACATGACTGGGTCGTGTATGCCAAAACACCGTTAGGCGGGCCGGCGCAGGTGCTGGATTACCTGAGCAGCTACACGCACCGCACGGCCATCAGCAACGAACGCATCTCATCGGTCGGCCCCAGCGAAGTCGCCTTCAAGGTCCGCGCCGATGCGCATGGGGGAAAACGCATCGTGCGGCTGCCCGGCGTAGAGTTCGTGCGCCGCGTCCTGCAGCATGTGCTGCCCAGCGGCCTCAAGCGCATTCGCCACTACGGGGTGCTCGCTTCGAGCTGCAAGGCGGTCAAGCTAGGTGCTGCGCGCCTGGCCCTGGAGATGCCAGTCATCGACCCTCAGATTACTGAGCCGGTCAAAGCCTTCATGGCAAGGGTGGCCAGGTTTGACGTGGACCTGTGCCCGTGCTGCGGGGCGGGACGGCTGCATGTTAGCGGGACACTGCCAGGTGCCAGACAGTTGCCAGCGCCCGGCACCACGACCATGTGGCCACAAGGCCGTGGGCCGCCATGACGACGGAACCCGGATCCTCACTGCCGCTGCATGGCACGCCCTGGCGTTGCCGGCCGTACTGTGCGCGGCATTCCCACATCTCAGCGCGAACCATCCCAAATGACCACGCCATCCCAGATTTGAGGCCGTGTTGCGTGAGCGGCGGCCTTGCACCTCGCCCGTTTGCAGCGCCAGCGCCCTCTTGAACTGATCCGGCCGGCACGGCGAAGCTTTCAATCCCCCTTTTCTTGCTACCGTCCAGGGGGGCGGTTCAGTCCAACAGGTTTATCTGCCGCTGATCAGCAGCAGTGAGCCTGGCTTGCAGCGCGGCAGCGGCCGATAAACGCTATTCGTTTTCGATGATTGGCTGGATGAAAGGATCAAAGGATCAAAGGATCAAACGTTAGCGATAACCTTAGCTCAGATCAAAATCCGCTCTACATCGTCAAGCGAAATCTGATCGTTTCGTCGGCATATAGGCCTGGCGCTTACGCTTTCATGTTTGGCCATATGCTGGGCAATTTCTAGCTTGCTGCCATTGCGTAGGCATTCACTGATACGGGTAGCCCGCAAGGGGCCACTGCCCCCGCAACGCTAAAAGATGCTGCGCTACTACCGTAAGTTGAAGTAGGCCTGCTGCACCTGTCCGCTATTCAAGGTCAGCTGCAAGGCGTAGCAACCGGGCGCCGAAGGGCTGGCCCAGTTGTAGTGGTACTGGTGGCCTCCCGCGTCATAGGTCAGCCCGCTTTTGCCCGGGTTCTGCGCTTTCATGCCATCGGCCAAGGTGCTGGTGAACGAGCCACACTGGGCGGCCTTGAAGGTTACCGACTGCACGGCGTCAAGCGTTGTGACAAATTTTCCGTCCTTGTCCTTGAGCTGCCATTTGAGAGGGTAGTTGCGTCCCGCCTTGCCCATGTTGACCCCCATCGGATTGTTGACCGGGGCCTGAAATCCGCTGAGGGTGTAGGGGCCAGTAGCCGAGGCAATGGATACGTTAGCGGCAAGGCTGTGAAGTGAGCCGGCTGCAATTGCTGTCACGCCCGCTAAACCAGGCGGAACGATATTCGGTCCCAGGAAGCTGCTGCCCCAAGCCACTACCGTGCCATCGCTTTTAAGCGCCAAGGAGGGGGCGGCGCCGGCTGCAATCGCTATCACGTTCTTCAAGCCCGCGGGAACATCGGTCTCCCCACTGAGGTTCGAGCCCCATGCCACAACCGTACCATCGCGCTTAAGCGCCATCACGTGATACCAGCCCGCAGAAATCGCTTGCACATCTTTCAAGCCCGGCGGAATGCCAAGCTGTTGAAGGGGGCCAAAGCCCCATCCCCAACCTACAACCGTGCCATCTTTTTTGAGCGCAAAGCTGCTACGAACGCCAACGGACACCGCGGTCACGCCGGTCAAGCCCGCGGGTACGTTGATTTGACCCTCATCGTTGTTGCCCCAAGCCACAACCGTACCGTCGCTTTTAACGGCCAGGTTGTGCGCGTAGCCGGCCGCAATCGCGGTCACGCCGGTCAAACCTGCCGGAATATTGTTCTGTCCAAAATAGTTCCAACCCCAACTCCTCACCGTGCCATCGCCCAGGAGGGCCAGGCCGTGGTAATTGCCTTGTGCAATCGCAACCACATTGGTCAGGCCCGGCGGAACGTTGATGGCTCCAAAGTCGTTCTTGCCCCAGGCCACGATCGTGCCATCGGTTTTGAGTGCCATGCTGGAGTGAAAGCTGGCCGAAATCGCTTTTACGTTATCCAGGCCTACCGGAGGCGATGCCTGCCCAAACTCGTTGTAGCCCCAGCCCGTGACAGTGCCCGGAGCAAGGGTTTGAGCGAATGCATGAGGCGCTACGGTAGCAACCCAGAGCGGTGCAAGGCACAGCAAGAGTGCGCGACGGCCATGCCGCGATAGCCGGTTCAAGCCACTTGTGCCAGAAGAATCTGGATGCTTTTTGATGTGCAGAATCATGGTGTCTTTCAGCGGGGAATTAAGAGGAAAGGGTCGTAGCCCATGTCATGGGGTCATATTCGAGACGGATACAGTACACCTGCAAAATTCAAAAAGATACTCACTTGATTTACAACTGTTCACCTCCGCGCTGCTTCATCAGCCTCCACCACTGTCAGCATTGCTGCAGTCTTAAAGTACTATTTAGTAAAGACAAAACACAAAAAGGTTGAGCCAAATACCTCGTATGTTCTCGGTACAGGGATAGCTCTAGCGGTTACGTAAGACGTCAGTGGTGACACGTCTTACGTTCAGTGCGTACCTAATTAAGTGGATAAAGCAACTTCTTTTCTGTAAAAAACAGCGGGGGCGAAATGTGTGAGCCATTGATTTTTGACGCCAGGCGCTGCAGCGTGTTTGAATCGCCTGACTTCGTTTTACTGAAGGATCCCCCATCATGACCTCTGCTTTTGCCTATGCCAGCGATGCGCCCTCACGGGGCGCGATCGATGCTTTGAGCGGGACGGCGCTGCTGGAGTTTGGCACCGATTGGTGCGGTCACTGCCTGGCCAGCGCGCCCATCGTTTCCAAGGCATTGGCTGCCCACCCTGCGGTCCAGCACCTCAAGGTCGAGGATGGCCGCGGCCGGGCGCTGGGCCGGTCGTTTCAGGTCAAGCTGTGGCCGACCCTGATTTTCCTGGCCAATGGGAAGGAAGTGGCCCGCTTGGTGCGGCCAACAGACGGGCATGCCGTGGCGCAGGCGCTGGCGGCCATTGATCCGATTGATCCTGCCAAGTGATGCGCAGCCAGGGCTTGGCTGCCGCTGCCCTGGCAACTTAGCATTGAACGCCAAGCACGCGCGGCGCAAAAGCCCAGCGCTGACGATGGACCCTTTCTATCCCCGAAGCGAAGCGCTGCTGCCTGTGAAGCAGCACGGGCCCCGGTGCAATATTGCCCTCGGGATCTATAAGCTATTTTCTTGTTTACGCTTCCACGCGCCAGTAATGCGCATTGAACGGGCTGCTCATACGCAGCGCCAGCGGTGAAACGTCGTACAGCTTGTCGGTCGCCATGGGCTCGTCGCCTTTCATGAGGATCGGTTTGGAGAGGCTTTTTTGGCCTGGTGGAGCAGGGGCCGGTTTGCGGGCAACGGCAAAGGTATAAAAGCATCGAAAAGGAAGCTTGCGTTCTGCCGAGTAGTCGGCGGCATCGCGAAAAATGTCCAGGAGCTGCTCGCGCGCTTCTTTGTCAAATTTGGCATGCGCCGGAATCTGTTCGATCACCACAACAAAGCGCACCTCGATCGGCACGTCGCGGTTTTGGTTGATCCCGTCCATGGCCGCCTTGTTGGCGCCACTCTTGTCCATCGTGACCTTCTCTGGATCTCAGTTTTGGCGCATCGCCTTTCGAAAAAGCGGGTCGCTGCCACCATACGCGCCTGGCTCAGAGCAGGAAATCGATGGTGACGCCTTCCCTTGTCCACCGCACGATACAGGTACTTCAACTGGCCATTGACCAAGATGCAGGTCTCATCCATGCGCCAACTGGCGCCAACTGCCCGCTTGTGCTTTCTGAATACCTTCTCCAGCAATGGCAAAAACTTGATCGCCCAGCGGCTGACGCTGGAGTGATCAACATGCACGCCACGTTCGTGCATCATTTCTTCCAGGTTGCGGTAACTCAGTAGGTACGCTGCGTACCAACGGACGCACAGCGGAATGATTTCCTTCGGAAATCGCATCCCCTTCATCTTCAACATCCCCCGTTCCAACCATTGAATTTCAGGCTGTCAGCATAACGCCATCATTGGCTAGCACTGCTAATGCGACAAAACCAAAAAGCTTTGGTAAGCGACAACCAATTTCAATACTAGGGAAATTACTAGTTGACCGATCAACTAGTAATTCATAAAGTTATTCCAGAAGTAGGGTGAGCAGTTGGAAACAGCCGATTGCACCGTCATCAAAGTTTTATCCAAATTCGCAAAGCACAAAAGGAAACTATATGCACGGTGCATTGGGTCAGGCCCTCGACACGGCCTTCCGGGAATTTGGGCAGGCGACAGCAGTATCTGGTGCTTCCATGACTCTTACATACCAACAGCTAGCCGACCATGCGCATGGAATCGCTGTAAGACTTTTAGCTAAAGGAATGACAAAAGATGAGCCTGTTCATTTGTGCGTTTCGAATCAACCTTTGGATATTGCTGCCTTACTAGGTATTTGGCTTGCGGGTGGCGTGGCTGTTCCGATCCATCGCACGACACCGCCATCAATTGCGGCAGGATTTCAACAACGAACGCATGCGCGGTTCCTCGTCGATTTTCGGACGCAGATCGACGACGCTAACCCGCTGACTCTGATCGCGACTGAAGCTCCGCCGGAGCGATCGCTGTTGGATGCTGCTGCCTTAATCGTCTTCACGTCGGGTTCGACCGGGGTTCCCAAGGGAGTGGTGGTTACGCACGAGGCATTTCTTGGAAAGATGGAGCAGGTCGACAGCTTGCTAAACTTCAAGTTGGGCGAGCGGACCCTGTTAACCCTCAACATCACCTTTAGCTTTGGACTGTGGGTCAGCCTCCTAACTCTATTGCGCGGAGGGTTGCTGGTAATGCAGTCGAAGTTCGAGCCCGACACTTTCCTCGACGCTCTTGTCACGGAACGAATCACGCGCGTAGGAATGGTTCCGACAATGATGCGTGTGCTGTTCTCCGATGCGCGGCACGAAGCAGCGATTGATCGCGTTACCCAACAGGGTTGCCTACGTCAAATTCTCATCGGCGGAGAGTCGCTTGGCCGCTCCCTCGCAAATACGATCCGAAAAAGTTTTTCGAAGACTGCCCTAATCGACATTTACGGGCTGACCGAAACAGCAACATGTGACTTCTTTGCCTTCCCCTCAGACTACGCGAGGTACCCCGGGAGTATTGGAAGGCCATCGCCGAATGTGCGCTTTCGAATCGTTGATGCGGAAGACCAACCTGTCGACGCAGGAACAGTCGGGGAACTACAGATTCGCAGTCCATACCTTATGCAAGGCTATCTCGACGATTCCGCTCTGACTACGGCGGCCTATCGCGAGGGCTGGTTTAAGACTGGTGATCTCGGGCGCGTACTGGACGGCCAGGTAGTGGAGCTTATGGGGCGGCTGAAGGAAGTGATCAGCCGCGCAGGCAATAAGGTTACACCGGTCGAAATCGAACAATCGATCTGCTCGCATGCGGATGTCGCTGCAGCGATGGCGGTCGGTATCGACGATCCCCTGCTCGGACAGCGAATTCATCTGCTGTTAGTGCCTCGAAGCGGCTCAACGCTTAGCTTGAACGCGATGCGTAAGCACCTCGAAATGCACCTCGAGCGGTTCAAGCATCCTGATTTCTATTATCGGGCCGAGGCTCTACCCCTCGGTCGTACGGGAAAGGCGGATCGCGAGCAGTTTAAGGCTTCGATCGCCACGGGCGCAGTTGCGCCGATCCAGCTTTGAGTGTGTGCATCCCAAATTGCATTGAATCACCGAAACAATCCTGACTGAAATACCATGACTTTCTACCAATCAATCGTTTTAGACGTTAGCGACCATGTCGCGCATATCATCCTTAATCGCCCCGAAAGACTCAATGCCTTGAACAAGGCCTCGCTTGAGGAAATCAACCTCGCGATGGATCAGGCTGAGGCCGATGCCAATGTGCGCGTCATCATCGTCAGCGGTAGCGGCCGCGCATTTTCATCAGGATTCGACCTCAAGGCACAGATGGAACAGCAGCCTGAAGGCGCAAAGGTTTGGCGCGAAATCCTAGACCTCGACTTCAACACAACGATGCGCTTCTGGAACAGCCCGAAACCGACCATCGCTGCGGTCCACGGTGCCTGCCTGGCCGGTGCCTTTGAACTGGCAATGGCGTGCGATATTACGATTGCGTCCGAAGACGCAGTCTTCGGCGAGCCTGAACTCAAGTTCGGCGCAGGCATCGTAACCATGTTGCTTCCATGGATGACCAGTCCCAAGCAAGCCAAGCGCATCATTCTAATGGCCGACGATCGCATTTCAGCGAACGATGCGCTCACCATGGGACTTGTGAGCCGTGTGGTCGCACTGGGCACGCACGTTGAAGAGGCGCTGCGCGCTGCACGCAGCATAGCGTTGATGGACCCAAGTCTGGTGGCCGAAACGAAGAAGGCTCTTAACCGCACGTACGAGATCCAGGGAATGTCGACAGCGCTAAAGGTGGCGCTCGACATCGACCACACTATCGAATCACACGGCTCTCCCGACAAGCGTGCGTTCATGGACATCGCGCGCGAGCGAGGCATGCGTAATGCGATTGCATGGCGCGACGAACGGTTTGCCAAAGGGCAATCGTGAAAATTCCTCCCGTTGCATGGATTGTTCTCGCACAACTGTGCGGTACGTCGCTTTGGTTCAGCGCCAATAGCGCAGCTGACGACCTGCAGCGCATCTGGGGCCTTTCAACGGGCGATTTAGGCTGGCTGACAAATGCTGTTCAGGGTGGATTCATCATCGGTACGCTGACGTTCGGATTGACCGGTTTCGCTGACCGCTTTCCAGCGAGTCGCATCTTCACGATTTGTAGCTTGCTGGGTGCGATCTTCAACGCAGGATTCGCATTCGCCAGTAACGATCTGCCTTCTGCGATGTGGTTTCGATTTGCGGTAGGCATCACGCTGGCCGGTATCTATCCTCTTGGGATGAAGTTAATCGTGAGCTGGGATCCGCTGCGCGCGGGCCAGAGTCTCGGATTGCTCGTTGGCATGCTAACGCTAGGCACCGCACTCCCACACGGAATTCGAATGATGGGCGGCGCGATCTCTTGGCAGGGGGTCATCCTAACGTCTTCGGCACTGGCAGTGATTGGCGCCGTTGTGATCGCACTGCTAGGCGATGGTCCACACTTAAAAGTCAAGAGTCGCGTACAAAACGTCACCCACCAACACGTATTTAGTGCTTTCCGAGTGCCTGACTTCCGTGCATCAGCGTTCGGTTACTTCGGGCACATGTGGGAACTCTACGCGTTCTGGACGCTGGTGCCTGTGTTGCTGGTGCCTGTGTTAAGTCGTGAGGGAGCCTCGTCACCAGCGTTGATATCGGGGTGGGCTTTCGCCGTGATCGCGATGGGCACGATCGGATGCACCGCAGGGGGAGTGCTTAGCCGAAGATTTGGTAGTGCCAAGGTCGCGTGGTGGGCCTTAATTACGTCAGGAGGGGTCTGCTTCCTCTACCCGTTTCTCGACGAGTTGCCGTCTGGTATTGTGATCACTGTCATGCTGATTTGGGGACTTGCTGTGGTTGCCGATTCCCCTCAGTTCTCGGCGCTTTCAATCAAGGCCTGCCCTCCTGATCTGGTGGGCAGCGCTCTGACTATCCAAAATAGTATCGGTTTTCTTCTGACTACATTTTCGATACTGCTCGCTACGTCAGCGCAGCCATTGATAGGCAGCAAAATCGCGTGGATCTTGCTGCCAGGGCCAGTCATCGGTCTTATTTGCATGCGTACTCTTTTGAGACCTTCCGCGCCACCGGCGAATACCACAAGAGTTGTTTGATCCAATGACGCCTGACCACTATTGCGGCAATGCACACCAATCGAAACACGAACAATAACGACTACAGCCTCTACTATGAACAAGATTCCAGAAAAAACACCGCTAAAGCGCCGAGGTGACATCAAGCGCAAGTTGCTTATCGATGTTGGAACAGCTTTATTCACCCAAAAAGGCTTCTTCAATACCGGCCTCGACGAAATCGTACAAACGGCTGGGGTTCCAAAAGGTTCTTTCTACTACTACTTCGGCACTAAGGAGGAGTACGTGTTTGAAGTGATAAAAAACTACGAAACCTACTTCGCCAAAAAGCTGGATCGCGCGTTAAACGAGGAAAGCCTAACGCCGCTGAAACGGCTGAAATCTTTCACTGAAGAAGCGACTAATGCTGTGCAGCGTTTCGAATTCAAACGCGGCTGCCTGGTAGGCAATCTGGGCCAAGAAATGGCTAGCCTGGAAGACGGCGTTAGGGTGCGTCTTCTTGAGTTGCTGAACGAATGGCAGCATCGTTTCAGCTCATGCATCGACGATGCTAAGGCCGCCGGAGAAATCTCTACATCGGTTGACTCGCAACAACTCGCGCAGTTCTTTTGGAGCGCTTGGGAGGGTGCGGTGCTATGCGCCAAGCTTGAGCGCTCTACCAAACCCCTTGAAAATATCAGCATGCTTTTCTTCGACCACATGCTCCTACCAGTTCGACCCACGCTGTCAGAACGTGCACGTACCTGATTTCTAAATGTTTGAACTTTATTAAAGGAATCTATGTTTTCTGCCATTTATCTCGAACAAAACACTGACAAGATCACATCAGCATCCGTAAAGAAGCTGGATGACAGTGCACTACCGGTGTTTGAGTCCAACGCTGTCACAGTCGATGTTGCGTTCTCAACGGTCAACTACAAAGATGGCCTCGCGATTACAGGAAAATCGCCAGTAGTCAGAAAATTTCCAATGGTTCCCGGAATCGATTTTGCTGGTACCGTCACCGCAAGCGAAGACCCCAATTGGGTAATGGGTGACAAAGTCATCCTCAACGGCTGGGGCGTTGGTGAATCGCACTGGGGCGGGCTCGCGCAGAAGGCACGTGTCAAAGGAGACTGGTTAGTACGCTTACCCGAATCCTTAACAGCCTTTGATGCCATGGCAATTGGCACGGCAGGTTACACCGCGATGCTGTGCGTGCTCGGACTCGAACAACAAGGGTTAAAGCCGGACGACGGTGAGATCCTGGTAACGGGTGCTACCGGTGGCGTAGGGTCGGTGGCGGTGTCGTTACTTACAGGGCTGGGCTACCGTGTCGTTGCGTCCACAGGTAAGGCAACGGAGCACGGCTATTTGGAATCGCTCGGCGCCAAAGAAATTATTGACCGTAATTCACTTTCCGTCGCTGGCAAGCCTTTGCAGAAAGAGCGATGGGCGGGTGTGATTGATACGCTCGGCTCGCACACACTCGCCAACGCATGCGCATCAACTCGATATGGTGGCACAGTGACCGCCTGCGGCCTCGCTCAGGGAATGGATTTCCCAGTCACTGTCGCGCCTTTTATTTTGCGCGGCGTGAAGCTCATCGGAATCGATAGCGTGATGGCGCCCCAGAGTATGCGCAAACAAGCGTGGGCGCGACTCGCTAAAGATCTGGATCGCAACGCGATCGCAGCTATTGCACAACGTGTCAATTTGGCCGATGCACCTGAAATTGCAAAAAATATTCTCGCCGGCACTGTTCGTGGGCGTTTTGTGGTTGATGTTAACGCTTAAGGTCGTCAAGATTACGCGTGATCGCCCGCCAATAGTTCAATAAACAGAAAGCAGAGATTATGAAAACGAAACATAAACGTTTGGTAGCTGTAGCATGTTCTTTAGTAACACTCGCGGGAAGCGGCGCAGCAATCTCACAAAACTCCAGCAATGTTGTCCGCATCGGGTTCATCACCGATATATCCGGACTCTATTCGGACATTGACGGTCCTGGCGGCGTGGAAGCGATCAAGATGGCTATCGCCGACTTCGGTGGTGAGGTCAACGGCAAGAAGATTGAATTGTTGGTGGCTGATCATCAAAATAAAGCCGATATAGCCGCGTCCAAGTCCCGTGAATGGATTGATCAGCAGAACGTCGACGTCTTGATCGGCGGCACCAATTCGGGCGTGACACTGGCGATGAACAAAGTAGCAGCTGAAAAGAAGAAGCCAATCATCGTGGTTTCCGCAGGTACATCGCGCCTTACCAACGAAGAGTGCACGCCGTACACCGTGCACTACTCGTACGACACGGTCGCACTGTCGAAGGTCGCGGGTTCAGCGATCGTCAAGCAGGGCGGTGACTCCTGGTACTTCCTCGCTGCCGATTATGCCTTTGGCGCCTCTCTTGAAAAGGACGCGTCTGATGTAGTCAAAGCCAACGGAGGAAAGGTTTTAGGCAGTGTCAAACATCCACTGAACACCTCAGACTTCGCATCTTTCCTACTTCAGGCGCAGAGCTCAAAAGCCAAGATTCTTGGCTTGGCGAACTCAGGAGGTGATACGGTCAACGCCATCAAAGCAGCCAACGAATTCGGCATCACAAAAACCATGAAACTGGCAGGCCTGCTGATGTTCATCACCGACGTACATGCGTTGGGTTTGAACGCCACAAAGGGTATGTATCTGGCCGACGCCTGGTATTGGGATCGCACCCCCGAGACGCGAGAATGGTCCAAACGTTATTTTCAGAAAATGAATAAGGAACCCTCGTCAACGCAGGCTGCGGACTACTCGGCCACTATGACTTATCTGAAAGCCGTGAAGGCAGTTGGCTCTACCGACGGCGACAAAGTCATGGCCAAAATGAAGTCAACGAAGATCAACGATATGTTCGCTACAAACGGAACTATCCGAGCCGATGGCCGCATGGTCCACGACATGTTCTTGATGCAAGTCAAGGACCCCAGCGAGTCAAAGTATCCGTGGGATTACTACAAGTTGATCACAATAGTACCAGGCGATCAGGCTTTTGCGACGAAGTCTGAGTCGAAGTGTTCATTGTGGAAATGAGGGTTGGCGCCCTGAGCACCGGACGTTGACGATACAGGCACTGGGGCGACGACAAGCGCACCCCATGCACCTGGCCACAGACCGATTCACGACCGAAGAGGAGACAATTTGATGGAAAATCGAACCCCTGCAGCCACTGCCGATGCCGAGCGCATGCGCAGCCTCCGAAGACGCTTTTTGATCAACGGCACGGCAGCCATCGTCGGTGCCGCAGGTACCGCGCGCGCAGCGGCGCCGCTGAGCGCGGTTGAACGCGAGGTGCCAGCCGATGCGACCAAGATCCAGGGCTATCCGCTGGAGGACTCCAGCTATGGCTCGCGCTCGCAGTTTGAGACTGAAGTGCGCACACGTTTCAAGACTGCGACACCGCAGTCGTCGTGGACCTTGACGCCGTTGCAGAACAGCATCGGCATCATCACGCCTTCGGGCCTTCACTTCGAGCGCAGCCACGGCGGCACTGCGGTGATCGACCCGGCCAAGCACATGCTGTACGTGCATGGCATGGTCAAGCAGCCACGCAAGTTTACGATGGCCGACATCCGGCGCTTCCCGTCGCTGTCGCGCATCATGTTCATCGAGTGCTCGGGCAACGGCCTGACCGAATGGTCCAAGCCGACACTGAAGACGGTGCAGGGAACGCATGGCCTCACCTCGTGCTCCGAATGGACCGGCGTGCCTCTGGCCACGGTGCTGCGCGAAGCGGGTCTTCGCACCGATGCTAAATGGCTGCTGGCCGAAGGCGGCGACGCCTCGGTAATGACACGCAGCATCCCGATGGCCAAGGCGCTGAAGGACTGTCTGGTGGCTTACGGCCAGAACGGAGAAGCGCTGCGGCCCGAGCAGGGCTATCCGCTTCGGTTGATCGTTCCGGGCTACGAAGGCAACACCCACATCAAGTGGCTGCGCCGCATCGAAGTCTCCGACACGCCCTTCATGACGCGCGAGGAGACCTCCAAGTACACCGACCTGATGCCCAACGGCAAGGCGGTGCAGTTTTCGTTCGAGATGGATGCCAAGTCCGTCATCACTTCGCCCTCCGGCGAAATGCAACTCGATGGTCCGGGCTTTCAGGAGATCACTGGATTAGCGTGGTCCGGTCGCGGGGCAATCAAGAAGGTAGAGGTCTCGACCAACGGCGGCGCGACCTGGAAGACGGCAGCGCTGCAGGGCCCTTTTCTGCCCATTTGCCACACGCGCTTTCGATTGCCTTGGCGGTGGGACGGCAAAGCGGCCATCCTGCAAAGCCGCTGCACTGACGACATGGGCTACGTGCAACCCACACTCGGGCAGGTGATTGCCGCGCGCGGCGGTGCGCTGAATGGTCCAACCGGCTCCATCTATCACTTGAATGCCATTCAGAGCTGGCAGGTCGCGAACGACGGAAAGGTCTCCAATGTCCACCACTATTGAGCGCGGACTTCGTTTCGCCGCCTTCTGTCTACTCACCAGTTCGTGCTTCGCGGCGAGTAACGACGCCGCCGACGGATTCGGCATCGGCAGCACTGCGACCGCCGACGAATTGAAGAACTTTGTCTCACCGCTGCCCGATGGGCGCGGCCTGCCGCCTGGATCGGGCTCGGTCGTGCAGGGAAAAGCGATCTACGAGGCACAGTGCGTGGCCTGCCACGGCGACAAGTTGCAGGGCGGTATCGGAGACAAGCTCATCGGTGGTCGCGGCAGCCTGGTCAACAGCGACGCCAAGAAGGCGCCCGTGAAGACGATCGAGAGCTACTGGCCGTATGCGACTACGCTGTTCGACTACGTCAAGCGTGCAATGCCTCTGTACACGCCAGGCAGTCTGAGCAACGACGAGGTTTATGCCATCTCGGCCTACATCCTCTCGGAGGCGAAGATCGTCGGTCCCGATGTCACGCTCGACGCCCGCACGCTGCCCCAGGTGCAGATGCCGAACCGAAATGGCTTCGTCGCGGATCACCGGCCGGAAAGTTTCGTACCCGCTTCCAAGGCGCCGCACTCGAACTGAGCAAGCTAGAGGGCTCACGTGCCGCCGGGTTCATTCGCACATCAACAACGCTTTGTTTCCGATGCGGCGATACCGATGCACAGCGTCGCACTCCTCGAAGCGGTGGCTCTGAACGGCAGACTCACGCCCAAGGCCTGAACGGACCGCGAAGGCATGGCCCGGCCGGCACTCGATCTGGTGGCCAGCTAGGTGCTCACCGCCTACCAAGTCACGCGCAAGCGCAGGGCGATCGAGCGCAAACCGACAGACCCGCCCGAACCCCGGACGACAACTCGGCACGACGAGTTTGAAGATGGGAGCCCGTTGGACTTTTGAGCGGTTGTGGATCGCATCGCAATCAACTCGATCGCTTGAGTTGCGCGTAGAAGTTTTCATGCGGCCCCACAGCGAGCAGCACCACTTCGTCAGGCGAGTGCTTGTCAGGCTTCAAGCTGTACGCCAGCAGCGTCTCTTGCTGGTTGAGCTTGAATTTATAGACAAAAACACCCGACAGGTCACCCTTTTTTTCTTCGCCGAGCGCCGGATCATCGGCAACGCTTTTGACCGCCTGGTCCAGGACCTTCTTTTCTCTGGCGTGAAGCTTCTTGGCAATGCGGGCAAACGACGGCGTCGCGACAACAGCCAATGCCACCGGACTAACCGAACGTATACGCTGAAACCCGGCCTGCTTTGGCCTCTTCAAGCGAGAGCATCGTGTCCTGGATCAATCGCAGCGGCAGTTCCGGATTTTCCAGCACGGCTTTTCCGATGCGGGCCCAATACTCGATTTGCTTGGGCACCGAGCGGTGTTCAGCGGCCGCAACGGCTTTGGCGTCCTGCACCAATTCATCAGACAATTTCAAAGCCACCGCCATCTTCATCTCCTTGTTTGACGGGCTAATATGGCATAAAAAGCAACTTTTTGCAACCCGTCACGATGACAAACCTCTGGCTTGCCATGGTGTACGTGAAGTTGCCAACGGCATGACATGCGCCTTTCTCTTTCCAGACTGATTTATCCCATTTCCGGCAGTTGAAGCCAAGTAACCCGGCTGCAAGCTAGACTGGGAGCCAGTTTCAACGAATTTGCAGGAGTCACCAAGTGGGTGAAGCAAAAAGGCTCGAAAAACTGGCGTTGACACCCTGATGGGGCCGCTGGCCAACGCGCGCAGAATCACGGCGATGGCCGAGTTTACCCAGGATGCGGTCGAGCGTGGCGCTACGCTGCTGGCCGGTGGCATGCGCATCGGCGAGTCGGGCAATTTCTGGCAGCCTACCGTACTGGCCGACGTACCGCAGGGCGCCAGGATACTCAACGACGAACCCTTTGGCCCGGTGGCCGCCATTCAGAGCTTCAACACGCTCGATGAAGCCATCCTCGAGGCAAACCGTCTGCCTTTCGGCCTGGCCGGCTATGCCCATTTCGTTATACACAACTCCGGCAAAATTCCCCCCCAAGAAAGATTTGAAGGAAAACGATGGGCTGGGCAGGCACTGAATTTGAGACGATAGACTTGGGCGATGAGCGGCGCAACAAGCGGGCCATCCGG
>NZ_JADOVG010000022.1 GCF_015752205.1 Polaromonas sp. CG_9.7 | reverse complement strand
CCAATACGCTGGCAATTCAACTTAAGCAAGGCACGCCAAAAAATGGCTTGGGTCTATCCGCACGCAGACAACGAATCAGGTTGACTGTCTACTAGATTGTTGCTAACGCACTGCCAACAGAAATGCCAACAGAAAATCCTCTCGCCAATTTGCTGGTTACAAAAATATTTAATTTGTAAATTAAAGTTAGCACGATGGTTTGACTCCCTGTTGAAATCTGGTCCCCTGCAAAATTAGCAATCGGTTTTATTGTCTGTTATCAGTCATTTCCTTTGACTCCAGCGCACCCTGCCAAAGAATTTCTGCGAGCCTTACAGACAGTGAAGTTGTCATTTGCACGGTAGATAAGTGACATTGGCGATGCCATAATCGCGGCTTATTGACTACGGAGACCACCTTGGAAAGCAGTCCCAGTTGGCCGCTTTCAACACCGCAGACTGACGCCAGATAAGGCCGGGAAGCGGGTTGAAAGCAAGGCCTTCATCCCTACAACCTGCACCTGTGCCCAGGCTGAATGACGCCCTGCACAGGCCTATGCCCATCTAAAAGTCGTCTGTCATGCTCAATATTTTTACGCTCGCCAATGGCCGGCTTTTTCAGGAAGAAATCGAATCCCTGGAAGAGCTCTCCAGATTCCAGCCCATCTGGGTGGACCTGGAGTCCCCCACACTTGAAGAAAAACGCTGGATCAAGCAGTATTACGGCCTGTCCATTCCCGAAGATGCAATGGACGAGGACATCGAGGAATCCGCGCGTTTTTACGAGGAAGACAACGGTGAGTTGCACATCCGTTCGGACTTCTTGATTGCCGATGAGGACGAACCGCGCACGGTACGCGTCGCTTTTATCCTGAACCTGGTGAATGACGACCTGAAGAGCAAGGGCGTCCTGTTTTCGATTCATGATGAGGATGTGCCGGTGTTCAGGCTGTTGCGGATGCGTGCACGCCGCGCACCCGGCTTGATTGAAGACGCCAAGGAAGTGCTGCTCAAACTGTTCGATGCCGACGCCGAATATTCGGCGGACACGCTGGAAGGCATTTACATCGATCTTGAAAAAGTCAGCACCAAAGTACTGTCAGGCGATGTCACCGACGTGATGGCCGGCGAAGTGCTGGGCGCGATCGCCCGGCATGAAGACCTGAGCGGTCGCATCCGGCGCAATGTGATGGACACGCGGCGCGCCGTCAGCTTCATGATGCGCAGCAAGATGCTCAATGCCGAGCAGTTCGAGGAAGCGCGCCAGATTCTGCGCGACATCGACTCGCTCGACTCACACACCGCGTTTTTGTTCGACAAGATCAACTTCCTGATGGATGCCACCGTCGGCTTCATCAACATCAACCAGAACAAGATCATCAAGATCTTCTCTGTGGCCAGCGTCGCGCTGCTGCCGCCCACGCTGATTGCCAGCGTCTACGGCATGAACTTCAAGATGATGCCAGAACTGGACTGGGCGATGGGGTATCCGTACGCGCTGGCTTTGATGATTGCCAGCGCCGTGGTGCCGATGTGGTATTTCAGGAAGCGGGGCTGGCTGCAGTGAGCCTTTTTATTGAAATTCAGTATCAAATTAGCCCTTTGCGCAATACGCACGGCTGCGGTCAGCTATGTTTTTTATAGCTTACTCAAAAATCGTTCAATGACGACCCGGGCATACCGGCTGGCAACGGCATCGACGAAAGATGGAAAATCGATATGCGCGCTGTCGTCCGCCCGGTCTGAAATGGTGCGCATCACGGCAAACGGCACGCCGTAGTCCATGCAGACTTGCGCCACTGCGGCCCCTTCCATCTCCACGGCCAGCACATCATGACCCGCTCTGGCCATCAGATCGCGCAAGCGCCTGGATTCGTCAGCCCCTGACACAAAACGGTCGCCGCTGGCAATCAAGCCTTGGTGAACGCAAGCACCGGCAAATCCGTGCGCCATCCGGCTTTCGTGCGCCAACGCATGACAACTCGCTTCGAACAGCAGCGCGCTCAAGACCGCATCACAATGAAACCTGGTTTTGCCATAGAGCGGCACTTGGTAACGGGGAAACAGCGGGGAGGCGTCCAGGTCATGCTGCACAAAATCCGTTGCCACCACCACGTCGCCCACTTTGACGCCATGGCCAAGTCCGCCTGCAACGCCGGTGAACACAATGCGGAGCACGCCAAAACGCTCTATGAGCGCTGTCGTCGTGGTGGCAGCGGCTACCTTGCCAATCTTTGACAAAGCCAGCACCACAGGCTGGCCATGCAGGTCTCCCAGCCAGAAGTCGCGACTGGCGTGAATAACTTTGCGCGGCCGCTGTAGCAACTCCATGAGGCCGCGCTGCTCCTGCGGCAAGGCGCTGAGGATGGCTATCGGGCTTGTAACAAGATCAGAGGCGAGCGGCATGCAGTCGATTTTCCCGGAAAATCGCTGCGGGAATGTTTTCGGACAAGGTCATTTGAACCCGGCAACAGGTTTCAAGGATTCGGGGTTCAGCGCTTGTCGCGCAGTTCACGGCGCAGGATCTTGCCAACCGGCGTCTTGGGCAATTCGGTGCGGAACTCGACAACCTTTGGCTGCTTGTAGCCGGTCAGGTTTATCTTGCAGAAAGCGCGCACGTCGGCTTCGGTCAATTCGGGGTTCTTCTTCACGATCACCAGTTTGACGGCTTCACCTGATTTTTCGTCAATCACACCGACGCAAGCGCATTCCAGCACACCGTCCATGGTGGAAACGATTTCCTCAATCTCGTTTGGATAGACATTGAAGCCGCTGACCAGCACCATGTCCTTCTTGCGGTCGATGATCTTGAAAAAACCGTTTTCGTCAATGATGCCGATGTCGCCGGACTTGAAATAGCCATCAGGCGTCATGACCTTGTCGGTTTCGTCAGGCCGCTGCCAGTAGCCCGCCATGACCTGCGGACCCTTGATGGCAATCTCGCCAGGCTGGCCGGGCGCCACTTCATGGCCGTCGTCGTCCAGCAGCTTGAACCAGGTTCCCGGAATCGGCACGCCGATCGTGCCGGTGAAGGTTTTGCTGTTGGTCGGATTGCAACTGGCCGAGGGCGAGGTTTCCGAGAGGCCATAGCCCTCGCAAATCGGGCAGCCGGTTTTTTGCAGCCACAGCTTGGCCACCGCGCTGGTCACCGCCATGCCGCCGCCCAAGGAGATTTTCAGGTGCGACCAGTCGACAGTGTTGAAGTCCGGATGGTTTGCCAGCCCGTTGAACAGGGTATTGACCGCCGGAAAACTGTTGACCTTGTGCTTGGCAAGCTCCTTGAGCACTGCCGGCAGATCACGGGGGTTGGGGATCAGGATGTTTTTGCCGCCGGTCCGCATGCCCAGCATCATGTTGACCGTGAAAGCGAAGATATGGTAGAGCGGCAGCGCGCAGACATAAATAGGCTGCTCTCCTTCACCCAGGCTTGCCATGGCCGGGCCGTTCCAGGCTTCTGACTGCAGCACGTTGGCAATCACGTTGCGGTGCAACAGCACAGCGCCTTTGGACACCCCGGTCGTGCCGCCGGTGTACTGAAGCACGGCAATGTCGTCAGGCTTGATGTCCGGGCGCTTGAGAACAGCGCGCGTTCCCTGCGCCAGGGCATCGTTAAAGCGCACGGCGCCCGGCAGGTTGAACGGCGGCACTATTTTCTTGACATTGCGCACCACGTAATTGACCAGCGCTCCCTTGAGCAGGCCCAACTGGTCCCCCATGGAACACAGCACGACATGCTTGACCGGCGTGTTGGCCAGGCACTGCTCCAGCGTGGCAGCGAAGTTTTCGACGATCACAATGGCTTTGGCGCCTGAATCCTTGAGCTGGTGCTCCAGTTCACGCGGTGTGTAAAGCGGATTCACATTGACCACAACGTAGCCTGCACGCAGGATGGCCGCCACTGCCACCGGGTACTGCGGCACGTTGGGCATCATGATGGCTACCCGGTCGCCACGGACCAGTCCCAAACCCTGCAGATAGGCGCCAAACGCAAGCGACAGGTTGTTGGTTTGACCAAAAGTGATTTCCTTGCCCATGAAACTATAGGCAACACGGTCCTTGTAGGTCTTGAAGCTTTCCTCCATCAGGACCACCAGCGACGGATATTGCGAGGCATCGATATCGGCAGGAACACCTGCCGGATAAGCCTTGAGCCACGGGCGTTCCGCTTCGCCGGTTTTCATCACTGCACTCATCTTCCTTGCCTCCAGTACTGTTATTTTTTACTTACTCGCTACTTACAGCAATTTTCAGGGAAAGCCGATCCCTTGGCTATTAGGTTTTCCCTAGCAAATTAACGTATTCAAAAGACTTGGCTCACCAATCGCGCCTTTTGGCAATAGTTCACGGCGCGTGGCGCATGTACGTTGCACAGGCGCAGGGGAAGGCTTACTCAATGGCCTTGCCCATGTCCTCGATAATTTTCTTGGCGTCGCCAAACACCATCATGGTCTTGTCCATGTAGAAGAGTTCATTGTCCAGGCCGGCATAACCCGCCGCCATGGACCGCTTGTTAACGATGACCGTCTTGGCCTTGTAGGCCTCCAGGATCGGCATGCCGTAGATGGCGCTGCCCTTGACATGTGCGGCCGGGTTCACCACGTCGTTGGCGCCCAGGATGATGGCAACGTCCGCCTGGCCGAACTCGGCGTTGATGTCCTCCATCTCGAACACCTGGTCATAAGGCACCTCGGCCTCGGCCAGCAACACGTTCATGTGGCCGGGCATGCGTCCGGCCACCGGATGAATCGCATACTTGACGGTGATGCCCTTGTCGGTCAGTTTTTGCGCCAGTTCCTTGACCGAGTGCTGCGCGCGCGCCACCGCCAGGCCATAGCCCGGCACGATGATGACAGTTTCGGCATTGCCCAGAATGAAGGCAGCGTCGTCGGCCGAGCCCGACTTGACCGGACGCTGCTCTTTGGCGCCGGTGGCGGCCGTGGCTGCCTCGCCGCCAAAGCCGCCCAGGATCACATTGAAGAACGAGCGGTTCATCGCCTTGCACATGATGTACGACAGAATCGCGCCGGACGAACCGACCAGCGAGCCGGCAATGATCAGCATGGAATTGTTCAGCGAAAAGCCAATGCCGGCCGCCGCCCAGCCTGAATAGCTGTTGAGCATCGACACCACCACTGGCATGTCGGCGCCGCCGATCGGAATGATGATCAGCACGCCCATGACAAAGGACAGCGCCAGCATGGCAAAGAAAGCCGTCCAGCTGCCGGTCAACATGAACGTGATGCCCAGCGCCACAGTGATCAATCCCAGCACCAGGTTGAGCTTGTGCTGGCCGGGAAAGGACACCGGTGCGCCCTGGAACAGGCGAAACTTGTACTTGCCGCTGAGCTTGCCGAAGGCAATCACCGAGCCGCTGAAGGTGATGGCGCCGATCGCCGCACCGAGGAACAACTCAAGCCGGTTGCCCGCCGGAATCGGCAGGCCCTTGGCGACGATGTTGAAGGCGTGAGGCTCGGCCACTGCCGCCACGGCAATGAACACGGCGGCCAGGCCGATCATGCTGTGCATGAAGGCGACCAGCTCGGGCATCTTGGTCATCTCGACACGCTTGGCCATCACGGTACCGGCAGCGCCGCCCACGACCAGCGCGCCCAGCACATACACCATGCCTTGGGCCTTGCCGCCCGAGATTTCTACAATCAGCGCACCCGTCGTCAAAATGGCAATCCCCATGCCGACCATGCCGAACAGGTTGCCGCGCAACGAAGTGGTAGGGTGCGACAGGCCCTTGAGCGCCTGGATGAAGAAAACCGAAGCCACCAGGTACAGCAGCGTGACAAGGTTCATGCTCATTTGGAAGCTCCCGAATCAACAACGGCTGCGACAGCCTTTTTTTCCTTCTTGCGGAACATCTCCAGCATCCGGCGCGTGACCAGGAAACCGCCAAAGACATTGACCGCTGCCAGCGCCACGGCCAATACGCCCATGGTGCGGCCCAACGTGGTTTCGGTGAGCGCGGCAGCCAGCATCGCGCCGACGATGACGATGGCTGAAATTGCATTGGTCACCGCCATCAGCGGCGTGTGCAGCGCAGGCGTGACGGTCCAGACGACGTGGTAGCCGACGTAGATGGCCAGTACAAAAATAATCAGGTTGATGATGGTGGGGGACACGGCATCCATGGTCTTCTCCTTGGGCTTGAACGGGGTTGCGAAGCGCGTGTAAGCGCGACCTTGACTTGGCGCAGGGGACGATGGCCCCCTGCCCGGCTTATTTGCGCTTGACTTCTCCGCCCTGGGTCATCAGGCAGGCGGCCACGATGTCGTCTTCCAGGTCAATGTTGAGCGCACCTTCCTTGGTGATGATGAGCTTGAGAAAGTCGAGCAGGTTGCGCGCGTACAGCGCGCTGGCATCAGCCGCCACCAGCGAAGCGACGTTGGTTTCGCCAATCAGCGTCACGCCGTGCTTGACGACGGTGCGGCCGGGCTCGGTCAGCGGGCAGTTGCCACCTTGCGGCGCGGCCAGATCAACGATCACGCTGCCGGGTTTCATGGCCATGACCATTTCCTCGGTCACCAGCACCGGGGCGGGGCGGCCCGGAATCAGCGCCGTGGTGATGACCACGTCGGCCTGCGCCACACGTTTGGCGACTTCCAGTTTTTGGCGCGCCAGCCAGCTCGGCGGCATGGGTTTGGCATAGCCGCCGACGCCCACAGCGGCTTCGCGCTCTTCGTCGGTTTCATAAGGCACGTCAATGAATTTTCCGCCCAGGGACTCAACCTGTTCCTTGACGCTGGGGCGCACGTCGCTGGCTTCAATCACGGCGCCCAGCCGCTTGGCCGTGGCAATGGCCTGCAGGCCAGCTACGCCGACACCCAGAATCACCACACGGGCGGCCTTGACGGTGCCGGCAGCGGTCATGAGCATGGGAAAGAATCGCTGGTACTTTTCAGTTGCCATGATCACGGCCTTGTAGCCGGCGATGTTGGCTTGTGATGACAGCACGTCCATGCTTTGCGCCCGGCTGGTGCGCGGCGCGGCTTCAAGGGCGAACGATGTCAACTGCGCTGTGGCCAGGCGCTGCAGGCCGGCGGCGTCAAATGGGTTGAGCATGCCGACCATCACGCTGCCCGGTTGGGTCTGCGCCATCTCACTGTCCAGCGGACAGCGCACCTTGAGCACAATGTCGGCGGCATAAGCACCGGCTGCATCAGTGATCTCGGCGCCTACGGCTGCATAGGCGGCATCAGGAACACTGGCCGCCACGCCTGCACCCGACTGGACGCGGATGGTGTGGCCCTGGGCCTTGAGCTTTTTCGCCGTTTCCGGCGTGATGGCGACGCGTGTCTCTCCGGCCATGATTTCAGCGGGTATCCCAATCAGCATGGGGGTCTCCTCAGTGCTTGGTTTTTTTGGAGGCTCCACAAAGAGCCAGGCGGAATTTTCAGCTGTCGTAAAGCTTACATGAGATTTTTTGTAAATTTCCGTCAAAACATACTAATGTTTGTTGAACAGGTGACCTTGCCGAACACAGCATGCGCCCATGAACAAAGCCCCTTCAGCCGCTAAAAAGCTGAAGGGGCTTTTGAAAAATCCAGCGCGGACAGCGCGCTGTTGCCCGGTTTATTTAGCCGTCGGCATCACAAATTCGGCGCCCTTGCCAATGCTTTCCGGCCAGCGCTGCATGATGGACTTTTGCTTGGTGTAAAAGCGCACGCCCTCTTCGCCATAGGCGTGCATGTCGCCAAACAGGCTCTTTTTCCAGCCGCCAAAGCCGTGCCACGCCATGGGCACCGGAATCGGCACATTGATGCCGACCATGCCGACCTGGATGCGGCGGCTGAATTCACGCGCCACATGGCCGTCGCGGGTGAAGCAACTCACGCCATTGCCAAACTCATGCGCGTTGATCAAATCGACCGCTTCGGCCAGGTCCTTCACGCGCACGCAACCCAGCACCGGGCCAAAGATTTCTTCCTTGTAAATGCGCATGTTCGGCGTGACATGGTCAAACAGCGTGCCGCCCATCCAGAAGCCGTTTTCGCACCCTTCGCCAGCATGGGCGCCGGTGAAGGTGCGGCCATCGACCAGCAGTTCGGCGCCCTCTTCCACGCCCAGGTCGATGTAGCCGGTAATGCGTTTGTGCGCGATGCCGGTGACGATCGGCCCCATTTCCGCGTCCAGGTGTACGCCGTTCTTGATCACCAGTGTTTCGGCTCTGGCCTTGAGCATCGGAATGAGTTTGTCAGCCACATCGCCTACCAGCACGGCCACCGAAATCGCCATGCAGCGCTCGCCAGCCGAACCGTAGCCCGCGCCAACCAGCGCATCGACCGCCTGCTCCAGGTCGGCGTCGGGCATGACAACCATGTGGTTCTTCGCGCCGCCCAGGGCCTGCACGCGTTTGCCGTGGTGCGCGCCGGTTTCATAGATGTAGTTGGCAATCGGCGTTGAACCGACAAACGACACGGCCTTGACATCCGGATGCACCAGCAGCGCATCGACGGCTTCCTTGTCGCCCTGCACCACGTTGAAGACGCCGTCGGGCAAACCGGCCTGCTTGAACAGCTCGGCCATGTACAGGCTGGCGCTCGGGTCAATCGGGCTGGGTTTCAGCACAAAGCAGTTCCCGGCGGCAATAGCCACCGGAAACATCCACATCGGCACCATGACCGGAAAATTAAACGGCGTAATGCCGGCGACCACACCCAAAGGCTGGCGCAGCGTCCAGTTGTCAATGCCGGTGCTGACCTGGTCGGTGAAGTCGCCCTTGAGCAGCTGCGGCATGCCGCAGGCGAATTCGACGATGTCGATGCCGCGCGAGACTTCGCCCTGCGCGTCGGTGAAGACCTTGCCGTGCTCGGCCGTGATCAGGTGGGCCAGATGGTCCTTGTTCTTGTTCAGCAGCTCCAGGAATTTGAACATCACCCGGGCACGGCGAATCGGCGGCGTGTCGGACCAGGCCGGGAAAGCCGCCTGCGCCGACGCCACGGCGGCATCGACCTCGGCAGAACTTGCCAGCGCCACATGGCTGGATACCGCGCCGGTGGCCGGGTTGAAGACTTGCTGGCTGCGGCCGGCGGCGGGCGTGACCGTACTGCCGTTCAGGTAATGGCCAATGGTGATCGGAGAGGCAATGTCAGCGGGCGAATAGGTCATGGGGCAATCCTTGGTAAATCCGGGTGAACAGGTGAATGGCTTGAGTCTAGGCCGCGCATGCCCATTTGATAAGTCCCTGATTACTGATTACATTGTTCAATTTACTGAACAATGGAGCCGCCCCCATGCCCTCTGACCAGTTGGCCCCGCTTGTTGCCGACCTGCACCTGCTGACCGTGCTGGCCGCAACCCGCAGTTTTACTGAAACGGCGCGCCGCCTGGGCGTGTCCAAGGCCTCGGCCAGCATGCGCATCAGCGAGCTGGAACGCACGGCCGGCGTGCTGCTGGTGCGCCGCACCACGCGCTCGGTCGGGCTGACGGAAGCCGGCCAGCAACTGGTCAACGACATGCAGCCGGCGTTTAGGCGCATCAGCGAAAGCTATACCGCTGCCCGCGACCTGGCCGGCACGCCGCGCGGGCTGATCCGGCTGACAGCGCCCGTCGCGCTCGGGCGGCAGCACCTGGCGCCGTGCATCGCCGCGTTTTTGCAGCAGTTTCCCGACATTCACATCGAGCTGGAACTGACCGACCGTTTCATCAACCTGGCCAACGAAGGGTTTGACCTGGCGATCCGGCACACCAACACGCCGCCTGAAACCCATGTGGCCTGGGTGCTGTGCGAAACCCGTTCGCTGCTGGTGGCCAGTCCGCAGTATCTGGCCAGGCGCGGCCTGCCCTTGCATCCTTCCGAGCTGGCACTGCACGACTGCCTGCTTTACCTGCGCGACAGCCATGCCGGCAGCTGGACGTTTGCGCGTCCGGCGGGCATTTCAGGGAAACGCAAACCAGCGGAGGGTGCGGTGGAGCGCGTGGGCGTGCATGTCGCCGGTTCGCTCAAGGCCAACAACAGCGAAGTGCTGCGGGACGCCCTGCTGGCCGGCATGGGCATTGGCCTGCTGCCTGATTTCAGCCTGCCGCCTGCCACCGAAGGCCGCGAGCCGCCGCTGGTCCAGGTGTTGCCTGACTGGCAGGTGCAGGGCTTTTTTGGAAACCGCATTTATGCCTTGCGGCCCTGGTCGGCGCAGGTGCCCAAAGCCGTCGAATGCCTGGTGGCACATTTGCGACAGAGCTTTGCGCAGGGCTTTGCCGGCATTCGATAAAAGCGCTTAACGGCTTGGTGTGATGTCAAGAATGGCACGGATAATCTCGCGCATGAATAAACGATGGAAACCCAACGTCACGGTGGCAGCAGTCATTGAACGGGACTTCGACGGCGTTCGGAAATTCCTGCTGGTCGAGGAAGAAACCCGCGATGGCTTGAAGCTCAACAACCCCGCAGGCCACCTGGACCCCGGCGAAAGCCCGATCCATGCCTGCGCGCGCGAGACACTGGAAGAAACCGCGTTTCACTTCACGCCGACCGCGCTGGTGGGCGTTTATTTTTCGCGTTTCGAGCGAACCCAGGCCGGAGAGGCCGTACCGCAGGACATCACCTACCTGCGTTTTACCTTTAGCGGCGAACTGGGCGAGCATGTCGCCGGTCAGGCGCTGGATGAAGGCATCGTGCGCACCCTGTGGCTGACGGCGGATGAAATCAGGGCCTGCCGCGACATGCACCGCAGCCCCCTGCTGCTGACCAACCTGGAAGACTACCTGGCCGGCAGGCGTTTTCCACTCGACGTGATCAGCACCGATCCTTCTGTTCTGCTACAGAAATAGCAGCGCCTGATGCTTGACGGTATTGCACAAATAGCCTTTTTAAGGCTTGCACCTGTTGCATCTGCGATGTTCGGCACGGCACACCGCACCTCTTCGCGCTGGCACACCTAATTTTTACCTTAATTCAGCATCAAATCGACTTTTTGCGCATTACCCACCTGCATAGTCAGCTATTATTTCAGGAGTAATAAAGGCGACTTCAACCGGTTGAGCTTGTCATGTCATTCCTGCACTTACGGGGAGAGTGGCGCAAGCGCGCTTGCGACTGCAGGTTCATGGATGATGTGGTCCGGCGCTTTTCGCCACTTCCGGAAAAATGACACGATCTGCCACAAAACCAGCGAGCCGATGATGGCCAGCAAGGTTCCGCTGATGGGGCGGGTGACAAACACGTTGAAACTGCCCCGGCTCAGCAGCATGGCGCGACGGAAATTTTCCTCCAGCATGGGCCCCAGGATGAAGCCCAGCATGAGCGGCGCAGCCTCCATGTCCAGGCGCAGGAACATGTAGCCGATCAAGCCAAAAACGGCGGTGGTGTAGATGTCATCGAGACTGTTGTTGATGCTGAAAGTGCCGATGCAGCAGAAAAACATGATCGCCGGAAACAGCACGGTGTAAGGAATCTTGAACACCGACAACCAGTAACGCACCAGGGGTACGTTCAGGATCACCAGAAAGCAGTTGCCCACCCACATGCTGGCCACCAGCCCCCAGAACAAATCGGGGTGGCTGGCGATCATGTTGGGACCGGGCTGGATGCCCTTGACCACAAAAGCCGCCATCATCAGCGCCATGACGGCGTTTTCGGGGATGCCAATGGCCATGAGCGGGATGAAGCTGGTGCGTGCTGCCGCTTCGTCGGCCGCTGCCTGTCCGGCCACGCCCTCGATGCAGCCGGTGCCGATTTCGTGCTTGTATTTGCTGAACCGCTTGTCGGCTGCATAGGCGGCAAACTGGGCGATGGTGGGGCCTCCGCCCGGCAAAATGCCCAAGATCGAGCCGATGACGCTGCCGCGCAAGGCGCTGGGAATGATGCGTTTGAACTCGGTCCAGGTCGGCATCAGCTTGATCTCGCCGTTGAACGGCGTCAGCACGTTCTTGTTGTCCAGATTCTTCACCACTTCGGCAATGCCGAAGCAGCCCAGTGCGATGCTGATCAGGCCAACCCCGTCGGTGAGGAAGGGCAGGTTCATGGTGTAGCGGGCCACGCCACTGTTGACGTCGGTGCCAATCGAGCCGAGCAAAATGCCCACCATGGCCATGGCCATGCCATTGAGCAAGCTGCCACTGCTGACAACGCTGACACAGAAAAACCCCAGCAGCATGAGGGCACAGTAGTCAGCCGGTCCAAACAGGAAACCCACCTCCCCCAATGCCGGCGCCATGGTCGACAAGACAATGATGGCGACGGTGCCACCGATGAAGCTGGAAATGCCCGCAGTGAACAAGGCCAGGCCTGTTTTCCCCTTGAGGGTCATCTGATAGCCATCGATGCAAGCAACAATGCTGCTGGCGTGCGGAATCTTCATGGTGATGGCGCTGACGCTGTCGCCGTATTGCGCCCCGTAGTAGATACCGGCCAGCATGATGATTGCGCCACTGGTGGGAATGGAGTACGTCAATGGCAGCAGCAAGCTGATCGTGGACAGCGGCCCCAGTCCGGGCAGCAGCCCGATGAGCGTGCCCAGGGTGCAGCCAATGGCGCAATAAAGAAGGTTCTGCCAGGTCAGCGCGACTTCAAAACCAAGCGCGAGGTTGTGCAGGATGTCCATCAGTACAAAGGCAGGCTAAGGCCAAGCAGGTTTTTAAAGCCAAAGGCAATCGTGATCAGGCCCAGCGAGATCTTCACGTTGCGCAGCACCGAATACGAGGTGCCGGCAAATGTGGAGCAGAACACCAGAAACACAATTCCGAGGATCATGTTGAGGTGCTCGGAGAGCAACGCAAACCCGACCAGGCTCAGCAAGATGATTGCAATGTTCTTGACGTTATAGCTCAGGGGCACGGCCTCGACGAAGTGCGAACGCACCACCGAGAGCACGCCAATCAGAAACAGCATCAAGCTCACCATCAACGGAAACATGCCCGGCCCGGACCGGCTGAATACGCCGATCGAGTAATTGCCGAGCGCCACCAGGCCAAACAGCAGGGCAATCGCCATGAGGAAAAGCCCCCTGACGAAATTACGGTTGTTCATGTTCATTTGAGGCGGCTCCAGGGTTGCGCCGGTGCGGCGTGGTCATCAACGGGGGGGTGGGTCATCCGGGTCTCCTGGTGGTTTTCCCCGTGCCTTCAGGGCATGCAATGGCGCAGTCGGCAAGGCATTCGGGTTGGAGGGAATGTTAGGGAGCGAGCCTTCCAGTCCGCTTTCGTTTTGCGCGGACGACCTCAAAATACGTGTTATCACTAACAGTGAACACCCTTGCCGCAGGCGGTCGGCAGGCGGTCGGCACGCAGTCCTTGCGAACCCTGCGCGCGTGCTGTTGATGGCTTCGTTCAGCCGGGGTGGCTGGACGCCAGCGGCAGGCGCACGATGGCGCGCAAGCCGGTCGGACTGGGGGCCATGCCTGTGCCCTCATGGCCTTCGGCGAGGCGGGTTCCAGCGTCGGCAAGCTCGATATCGCCGCCGTTGCGCCTGGCGTAGGCACGGGCGATGGCCAGCCCCAGCCCGGCGCCGTGCGCGGCTTTGCCAGGGCCGGACGGATGGAACCGTTCAAAGACCTCAGCGCGCCTTGCCTTGGCAATGCCCGGACCGCTGTCGCACACTTCAGCCAGCGCCATGCTGTTGTGGGTGCTGACCATCACGGTGATGTACCCGCCCGCTGGTGTGTACACGATGGCGTTGTGCACCAGGTTGGAAAGCACCTCGTGCAGTTCGGGGCCCCTGGCCAGCACCGGAACGACAGGCACTGCAGCAGAACGGGGCCAGGTCGGTGCATCGTCGGCCGCCATGGGCACAGCCAGTCCCGCCGCCACGGCATCCAGCCAGCCCAGATCCAGATTTTTCTCATGCGCCAGCGTCAGGTACTGCAGCACCACATCCTTGGCCACGGTGTTGAGGTCGATGACCTCCGGCGCGTCAGCGGGCGGGCTGCTGTCGCTCGCGTGGGCCAGCGAAAGCAGTTGCTCGCACAGGCGCCGGCTGCGCGAAATCTGGATGACGATGGCGCGCAAGGTCTCGCGCAACTGTTCCGGGTCTTTTTCGCGCAAGGCAAAACCGGCCTGGGTCAGCATGATCGCCAGCGGCGTGCGCAACTGGTGCGAGGCGTCGGCCAGGAACTGCGATTGCTGGTCCAGCAAGCCGCGGTAACTGGCGATGTGCTGGTTGATGGCCTGCACCAGCGGTGCCACTTCATGCGGAACCTCGCGGGTGTCCAGCGGCTGGAGATTTTGGCCCTTGCTTTGCAGCACCGACTTGCGCAGGCGCTCCAGTGGCTGCAAAGACCAGCGAACGCCCAGCCAGACCAGCAGCAGCATCACCCCCACCATGCGTGCATCGCGTATCAGCTCCTGCTGCAAAAAGGCGGCCTGTGCCTGATCCCGGGCCCCGGTGCTTTCAGCCGCCTGAATCAAGAGGTCAAAGACCTGGCCCCGGCCGTCAACCACCTGGTGCTGGAGTGCCAGCACACGGACCGGACCGCCCCGGTAGTAGCTTTCATACCAGACCGGGGGGGCGCCGGCAGAGGCGGCCGCAACCGGCGGCGCAGGCAGGTCTGTCTCGCCCAGCAAGCTCACTTCGGGCCGGGAGGCCGCCGCGCCACCCGGCACAGCGCCTCGGGGTGCCAGGCTGACGTGCAGATACTTCTTTTGCAATGGATGGCTGTCGCCGGATGGGGTTGCCACCGAAAACGGCGCATTCAACTGGAACGTGCCGTCCTGCGCCAGTGACAGGCTGCTTTGCAGGGCGTTCACCGACTCGATCAGCGGCTGGTCATAGGCCTGCTCTACCTGACGGCTCAGTGCGTGGTAGTCGTTCCAGCTGTCAAGCGCCAGCAAACCCACCATGCCGGGCAGCAGCAAGGTCAGCAGGCGGGCACGAATTCCGAACAGGTCGGGGTCAGTCCGCAGGATCTTCATGGCTTTCCAGCATGTAGCCCAGGCCGCGCACGGTGACGATGCGCACGTCGCTACCCGTCAGTTTGCGGCGCAGACGGTGGAGCACCAGTTCGATGGCATCCGGGCCGGCGTTGCTGTTGGCGGGAAAGACCTTGCCCGAGAGAAGCGACTTTTCAACCGGCGAGCCGCTGCGCACCAGCAACACCGACAGCGCGGCGCTTTCGCGCGGGGTGAGCTGAAGCAACGCGCCGGCCAGCACAAAGGCGCGGCTGCCGTGGGCGCATGTCAAGGAGCCGCACTGCAAGGGCGTGTGCGCACTGCCCCGGCTGCGCCGCGTCAAGGCCGTGAGCCGCGCTTCCAGCTCCTCGATGGCGAAGGGCTTGGTCAGAAAGTCGTCTGCCCCGACGTTCAGGCCTTTGACCCGGTCTTGCAGCGAGCCCTGGGCGGTCAATACCAGGACCGGTGTGCGGTTGCCGGCCTTGCGCATCTCTGCGAGCAGGGTGAGCCCGTGCTTGTCAGGCAGCCGCAGGTCGAGCACCACGACGTCATAGTCATTGCCCGCCAGCAGCGACTCGGCGGTGTTGGCATCCGGGGCATGGTCTGGCACGAAGCCGCTTTGCCTGAATGCACGCACCAGCCACGACGCCATCTCGGCTTCATCTTCAACCAGCAGCAGACGCATGTCAGGACACGCTTGCAGTCAGGCCCGGCGCCGCATGCGCACGGGTCGCCGGTGCGTCAGTCGAAAGGCGGGCTGGGTTCATGTACATGGTGGACTTTCTATCGGTCGCTTGACAAAATCCGGCGGCTTCACAAGGCACAGTGGCCCTGGGCGTCAGCGCCCATCACGCTGCATGGGCTGGGGAGCCTGTGCGCAGGCCGGTGAACCTGAACGTTGTGGCGACGTTGACGCCATGCGGAGCGCTACAAATTGTAAGCTGCGCTGATGTTCCTTCTGCACCCCGAGGCGCCACCCGGGCCAGGCCGGCGTGCAGGCACGGGCTCGGTGCCGCACGGTTCATACCGGCAAGTTCGACGCCACCCACCGAATACCGGTATTGCCGAAGTTCCATGACAAGCGGTCAACGGAGCCAACAGGTCATCGCGGGATAATCGCTTTCCTATGGACAAGCAACACAGCAAGCAACGGATCGTGGTGGGGTTGAGCGGCGGCGTCGATTCGGCCGTCACGGCCTGGCTGCTCAAGCAGCAGGGCCACGAGGTCATCGGCATCTTCATGAAGAACTGGGAAGACGACGACGACAGCGAATTCTGCTCGTCGAACATCGACTTTGTCGATGCCGCCGCGGTGGCCGACGTGATTGGCATCGAGATTGAGCACGTCAACTTTGCCGCCGACTACAAGGACCGCGTGTTCGCCGAATTCCTGCGCGAATACCAAGCCGGCCGCACGCCCAATCCGGACATTTTGTGCAATGCCGAGATCAAGTTCAAGGCGTTTTTAGACCACGCAATGCGGCTGGGCGCCGAAAAAATCGCCACCGGCCACTATGCCCGGGTGCGCCTGAACGTCGCCACCGGCCTGCACGAACTGCTCAAGGGCCTGGACCCGGCCAAGGACCAGAGCTACTTTTTGCACCGGCTGAACCAGGCGCAACTCTCCAAAACCCTGTTCCCGGTGGGCGAGTTGCACAAAACCGAGGTGCGCCGCATTGCCGACGAGATCGGCCTGCCGAACGCCCGGAAAAAGGACTCGACCGGCATCTGCTTCATTGGCGAGCGGCCATTTCGCGACTTTTTGAACCGCTACATTGCCAAGGCGCCTGGCCCCATCAAGAACGACCAGGGCCGCATGCTGGGCGAGCATGTCGGCCTGAGCTTTTACACGCTGGGCCAGCGCCAGGGCCTGGGCATTGGCGGCGTGAAGGCCCGGGGCGCGGATTTGAAGGCAGCGCAGGCGCGTGGCCAGCGCGGCGTTGGCGAGCACGCGCCGTGGTTCGTGGCGCGCAAGGACATGGAAAGCAACACGCTGTGGGTGGTGCAGGGCCACGACCATCCGTGGCTGCAATCGACGGTGCTGCAGGCGCAGGACTGCAGCTGGGTGGCAGGCCGTGCGCCGGCTTTGGGTGCCATGGCGGCCAAGACGCGCTACCGCCAGCTTGATGCCGCCTGCGAACTGGCCAGCGCCTCGGCCGGCGGCTGCGAACTGGTGTTCCCTGCGCCCCAGTGGGCGGTCACGCCGGGCCAGTCGGCGGTGCTGTACCAGGGCGAGGTCTGTCTGGGCGGCGGCGTGATTGCGTCAAGCAATGTGCAAAATGTGCCCGGCGGCAAGCCCGTCGCCGCACTTTTCAAGTCAAATAAGCCTTTTGCGCAAGCAGGACAAGCTTAAGCAGCTATTAATGCGATAGCAAACCCGCCCGATTACAGCGCCGACTCGACATAGGTGTAAATGTAATTGGAGCCACCGCTGACATTGCCCAGCAGGCGCGACGAGCCAAAGATGCCCGAACGGTGCGACACGCCAAAACCGATGAACGTGTCCTTCAAGGCACGCGAACCGACCAGGTCGCCCAGGCTCACGTCCAGCGTCGGGTCCAGGTAATTGAGCAGGCGCGAAGCCGGCTTGCCGTCCATTGCCTGGCTGCTGGCTTCAATGTACGGCGCCCGCTGGGCCAGCGAAACGCCCACGCCCATGCCCAGACGCGTCTTGACCCGTTCGCTCCATGGAAAGCCGGTGTAAAAAGCCTTCATGAACAGGTCGAGCTGCAAGCCGTTGGCCTGCAGGCCCCGGTCGTTGTGGCTGGTCAAGCCGGCATAGCCGACAAAATCAAGCGGCCAGCCGTTGACGTTCTGCAAAAAAGGCTTGCCGACCTGAAGGCCGGTGATGCTGGTGGGGTTCACGCTGGCCGTTGACAGGCATTGCGCGGTCACGATCTTGAGCAGATGGCAGCCGTCGTCGGTGGCCTTGCCGTAAAGCAGCTTGAACCAGGTCGGCGAGCCGTCCTGCACCCATTCGCGCTTGTGCCCGCCAAAGTCATAGGCCGCGCCCACGTACACGCCGGGCAGCACGCGCTTTTGCACAATGGGGCTGTCCTTGAGCTGGCGGTCCAGCACGGTGGCCGACACGCCGGCCAGCAGGCGCCAGCGCTGGGACAGATCGTAGGAGCCGTACAGGCCGAGCGTGGTGTTGAGGCCCGCTCCTGGCGAATAGGCAGCGCGGCCGGGCGTGGCTTCGCCGGGCTGCACGCCGTAGTAATAGTTGTTCAGACGCGCATCGCGCAGCGCCACGCTCAGGTTGGGGCGCAGGCTCAACCGACCGTAACGCAAGTCGTAGGTATAGCCCAGACGAAACTCGCTGCCCTTTGAAAACCCGCCGATGTCATGCAGCAGTTCGGCCTGCACTGTGCCCCAGGGCTGGCGGTAACGCCAGGAAAGGCCCATATCAATACCCGAATCACGGGTTGCCATTCCCGTCAGGCTGGCGGGCAAGCGGTCGGCCGGAAAACCTTCAAGCCGCTGCTCGATGAACCAATCAAAGCGCTGGTCACCCGCCTCTTTCAGCTTCACACCGCCCCGGTTGGCATGAAGAAAGAAGCGCTCGCCTTCGTACAGGTAAAGCGGAAGGACATCGTATCGGTTGCCAGCCCCACGGTAGGGCGAGCTTTCAAAGTGGGTAACCACGCCCAGTCCAGCGCTCCCAGGAACCGACAGAATGTTGGTCAACGGCTCAAGTTCACCCAGCGCCAGCGCTGGTGTCATGGTCAGCAAGCCGGCGGCGGCCAAACCGGCACCCATCAGCAACAAGCGGGCACTTTTCATCGGAAATTTATCAGAAGGCAATGGGAACTCTCCACTTTCGTAATGGACACGGGGTTGGGTCCACACAGGACCAAGGCCAGCCATGGGCGCAATGCCCAGCCAGCGGCCCTCGCCGGCATTTTGTCACGGCTGCACAGCGGCCATGGGGCACTGCAGCGGGCGATGGTAGTATGGCCTCGAACCATCGCTACGGGCTTGTATCGCCCATCCCTGCGACGGACCTGCCGCAATGTCGGCTTCTCTCCTATCCAGAATCCTATGAGTATCCAACGTCGAAACAACGTGCATGCCTATGGCGACGGTCCTGTCACCATGCTGCTTGCCCATGGATTTGGCTGCGACCAGTTCATGTGGAGATATCTCGTTCCTGCCTTCAGTGAACGGTTCCGGGTCGTTACGTTTGACCTGGTCGGCAGTGGCGGCTCCCTCCTGAGCGCCTACGACCGGCAAAAATACGGCTCGCTGAATGGCTATGCGGCCGACATCCTGGAAATCGTCGACGAGTTTGCCACCGGCCCGGTGATCCTGGTCGGCCACTCGGTCAGCACCATCATCGGCCTGCTGGCCACCATCGAGGCGCCAGAGCGCTTTCTGGCGCAGATCATGGTGGCGCCGTCGCCGTGCTACACCAACCACGGCGACTATGTCGGTGGTTTCACGCGCGCCGACATCGACGACTTGCTCGACACGATGGACAGCAACTACCTGGGCTGGTCCAGCAATATGGCGCCGGCCATCATGGGCATGCCGGACCAGCCGGAACTCGGCATTGAGCTGACCAACAGCTTTTGCCGCAACGACCCGGAGATTGCCAAGCATTTTGCCCGGGTCACATTCCTGTCCGACCATCGCGCCGCCCTGCCCCTTTCATCCACGCCCGCGCTGATCCTGCAATGCAGCGACGACCTGATCGCTCCTCTTACGGTGGGCCAGTACATGCATCAGCAATTGCAGCACAGCGTGCTGGAACTGATCGACAACGTCGGCCACTGCCCGCACGTCAGCACGCCGTCCGCCTGCTCTGCAGCCATCGAGCGATTTCTTGATCCACTACTCAGCTAGGCCATGAGCGAGCGCGTGCCACTGCCCGCAGACAGCGTGCTGTTCGCGCATGCTGCGTGCGGCCTGATGTTGACAGACCCCGATGGCACCATCCTGCGCGTCAACACCACGCTGTGCCGCTGGCTGGGCTACCAAACCGATGAATTGCGCGGCCGCCTTCGACTGCAAGACCTGCTCCCCATGGGAGGCAAGGTGTTCCATCAGACCAACTGCGTGCCGCTGCTGCAGATGCAGGGTTCGGTGGCCGAGGTGCAGTTCGATCTGTTGCACCGTGATGGCAGCCGCCTGCCGATGCTGCTCAACATCGTGCGGCGGCGCCACAGTGGGCAACTGCTGGACGAACTGGCGATCTTCATGGCCACCGACCGGCGCTCTTACGAACGAGAACTGCTGCTGGCACGCAAGGCTGCCGAGGCCGCCCTCGAAGCGCGCCTGGGCGCCGAGGCACAGCTGTTTGAAATCAATCAGAAGCTGCTGATGGCGGACCGTCGCAAGGATGAATTCCTGGCGACTCTGGCGCATGAGCTGCGCAACCCGCTGGCGCCCATGTCCAACGTGGTGGCAGCGCTCAAGCTGCAGGGGCAGAACGCGCCCTGGCAAGACGGGTCGATCCGGGTGCTGGAGCGCCAGTTGCAGCAACTCACCCATCTGGTGGACGACCTGATGGAGGTTTCCCGCATCACCCAGGGCCGCATGGCGCTGCGCCGCGAGCCGGTCGACCTGACGGCCATCGTGCACCTGGCGCTGGAGGATGCGCGCGGCATGCTGCAAAACGCCGGGCACACGCTCAGCGTGGAACTGCCCCCCGGGGAAGTCATCATCGACGCCGACGCGACCCGGCTGACCCAGGTGATTGCCAACCTGCTCAACAATGCGGCCAAGTACACCCCCCGGGGCGGCCACATCTGGTTGGCGCTGCAGTGCTGCGGCCATGAAGCCGTGGTGTCGGTGCGCGACACCGGCATCGGCATACCAAAGGAGTCGCTCGCCGCCATTTTCGAGATGTTCTCCCAGTTGACACCGGCACTGGAACGCTCACAGGGCGGGCTCGGCATCGGACTGGCGCTGGTGCGCGGGCTGGTTGCGTTGCATGGCGGCAGCATCAGCGCGGCCAGTGAAGGCGTCGGCCAGGGCAGCGAATTCACCGTCCGCCTTCCGCTCTCGCAAGCGCTGCGGCAGGCAGCAGCAGACACGCCCTCCGCTGCTGAAGTTGAGGGTTTGCGCATCCTGGTGGTAGATGACAACGTCGATGCTGCCGAGAGCATGAAAATGGTGCTCGAATTGCTGGGACACGAGGCGCGTACGGCCCACAACGGCACCAGCGGCCTGAAACTGGCAGAAGAATTTGTCCCCCACGTGGCGCTGCTGGACATCGGCCTGCCCGACGTGAGCGGCTACGAAATGGCGCGCCGGTTGCGTCAATTGTCCTGGGGCAAGAACATCGTCCTGATCGCCGCGACCGGCTGGGGCCAAGAGTCGGACAAGCAACTGGCACGCGAAGCCGGCTTCGACGACCACCTGACCAAGCCGATTGGTTTCGAGCAACTCGAGGCGTTGCTGCTGCAGATCGAGCGTTGAGCCGTCGACGCGCCAAGGACTTTCAAATTCAAAGCGGAAACAAAAAAGCCCTGATAAATCAGGGCTTTAGCTTAATTCTTTACCGAATTGGTCTCAGGTAGACCTCAGAACGGAATGTCGTCGTCCATGTCGTCAAAGCCGCTGGACGCCTTGGAAGGTGCAGGCGCGGGGGCCTGCCGTGGCGGCGGCGGGCGGCTGGCAGGGGCGGCTGACTGGCGCGGCGCTTCGTAACCGCCGCCCTCGTCATGGCCGCCAGCACCAGGGCCGCCCATGCCCTGGCGGCTGCCCAGCATCTGCATCTGGTCGGCGCGGATTTCGGTGGTGTACTTTTCAACGCCGCTCTGGTCGGTCCACTTGCGGGTGCGCAGGGAGCCTTCGACATACACCTGCGAGCCCTTGCGCAGGTACTGGCCGACGATCTCGGCCAGACGGCCGTTGAACACGATGCGGTGCCATTCGGTGGCTTCCTTCATTTCGCCGGACTGCTTGTCCTTCCACTTGTCGGTGGTGGCGATGGTGACGTTGGCGACCTGGTCGCCGCTGGGAAAACTGCGCATTTCGGGATCTTTGCCCAAATTGCCGACGATGATGACTTTATTGACTGATGCCATGGTGTGCCGCCTCTTGCTCTGGAATGGTATGGGTCAGGGGAAGTGTCTTGACGGGCGGGTGGCGCCCAAAGCGCAATTGTGCCGCATCCGGCAGGCCCTGGCTGGCCGGATTGGCCCGTCACGCAATAATCACCCCATGCATCAACCGCCCCATGAGCCCAATTTCCTGCACAACCTGCGCAGCGAACTGTCCAATGGCCGGCTCTGGTTCGACCGCGCCGTGGTGCTGGTCTATGCAATTGCCGCCGGATTGAGCGTGGTGGCCTTCACCCTGCTGGGCGAATGGGGCTTCGGGCTGTTTGAGCGGCTTCACGGCGCCAACCGCTGGGCCATTTTGCTGTGGACGCCGGCCCTGACAGCGGCCATCGTCTGGGCGACCCGGCGTCATTTTCCCGGCGCTGCGGGCTCGGGCATTCCGCAGGTCATGGCGGCGCTGGATCCCGCATTGCCGCCCGGTGCGCAAAGCCGTTTTGTGTCGCTGCGCCTGACGCTGGCCAAGATCGGGCTGTCCACCGCCGGGCTGATGGCGGGCTTGTCCATTGGCCGCGAAGGCCCGTCAGTTCAGGTGGCGGCGGGCGTGATGCAGCATGCGCGCCGCTGGCTGCGTCCTGAATCCGGCATGAGCAACCATGCCTTGCTGGTGGCGGGCGGCGCAGCCGGCATTGCGGCGGCCTTCAACGCGCCACTGGCGGGGGTGGTGTTTGCCATCGAGGAGCTTTCAAGCAAGCTGGAGTCGCGCAACAGCGGCCTGATCATCACGGCCATCGTGCTGGCCGGCCTGATGGGGGTTTCGACCTTTGGCAACATCACCTATTTCGGCGTCATCAAGGTGCCGATCCTGGGCTGGAATGCGCTCTTTCCCGGTCTGATGGTGGCGCTGGCCTGCGGCCTGCTCGGCGGCGTTTTTGCACGCCTGATGGCGATTTCGCTGACCGGCTCGTCACCCGACCGCTTCAGCCGGTGGCGCAGCCTGCACCCGGTGCGCTTTGCCGCCGCCGGCGGCCTGGCGATTGCGGTGATCGGACTGGTCAGCGACGGCTCGACCTTTGGCGCGGGCTCGCACGCTGTCACGCAGATGCTGGCAGGCCAGGCCGATATACCGTCGCTGTATGTATTGCTCAAGTTCATTGCCACCTGGCTGGCCGCCTGGTGCGGCGTACCCGGCGGCATTTTTGCGCCCGCCTTGTCGATAGGCGCCGGCGTGGGCAGCAACATTGCCCTGCTCACGGCGCCCGACATCAGCGCCGCGTTGATCGCCATCGGCATGGCCGCCTTCTTGGCGGCTGTCACGCAGGCGCCGCTGACGGCGTTCATCATCGTGATGGAAATGGTCGATGGCCGCGCCATGGTGCTCAGCCTGATGATGGCGGCCATGCTGGCCAGCCTGCTGTCGCGCATGATCAGCCGGCCGCTGTACGCCACGCTGGCCGAACACATGATTGCCGGCCTGCAGCCGCCGCCGCCGGCTGCCGTTCCAGCCGAAGCGCCGCAGGCGCGCTGAAACTCAGGCCGGAATGGGTCGGGCCCTGGCGGGCTGGACCGGCATCATCCGCCAGGCCACCGCCAGCCAGAGCAACGACAGCGCGGTGGTCGAGACAAACAGGCCTGGCGCCCCACCCCACTTGAGCATCGCCCCACCCAGTGCGCCACCGGCAAACAGCCCCAGCGACTGCGAGGTGTTGTACAACCCCAGCGCTGCGCCCCGGCTGGAGGCATGGGCCAGGCGTGACACCAGACTCGGCTGGCTGGCCTCCAGCACATTGAAACTGCAAAAAAACAGCAGCAGCAAGCCGCCCAGCATCCACAGCGATGGCGCCGCGCCGCCGGCCGCCATGGCCATGCAAAGAAAACCCAGTTGCACCAGCGCCAGCAGGGCAATCGCGGCCAGCAGCACGGCACGCAGGTGGCCGCGCCGCTCCAGCGGAAACAGCGTGCCGCCCATCACCACGAACGACGCCAGCACCGCCGGCAGATACACCTGCCAGTGCAGCGCCTTGAGCAGCCCGGCCTGCACCAGCAGCGCCGGCACCGCCACCCACATGGACAGCTGCACCGCATGCAGCACGAACACGCCAAAGTTCAGGCCCAGCATGTCGCCGCGCCGCAGCACATCGGCAACGCCGCCGCGCGCCATGTCCTGGTGCAGCAACGGCTCGGGCGGCACCAGCCACAGCACCATGACGATGCCGGCCAGCGCCAGCACGCCTGTCAGCACGAACAGGCCACTCAACCCGATGCGGGCATTGAGCGCCGGCGCCAGCACCAGCGACACGGCAAACATCAGTCCGATGCTGCCGCCGACCAGCGCCATGGCCTTGGTGCGGACCTCGTCGCGCGTCTGGTCGGCCAGCAGCGCGGTGACGGCGGCAGAGATCGCGCCCGCGCCCTGCAATGCCCGGCCCGCCAGCAGCCAGTTCAGGTCGGGTGCGGCAGCTGCGACAAAGCTGCCCAGCGCAAACACCATCAGCCCGGCCACGATCACCCGTTTGCGGCCCAGCCGGTCCGACGCCAGGCCAAAAGGAATCTGCAGTAGCGCCTGCGTCAGCCCGTAAATGCCCATCGCCAAGCCAACTTTGGCCGGGTCGTCACCGCCCGGATAGCGTGCCGCTTCCAGCGCAAACACCGGCAACACCAAAAACAGGCCCAGCATGCGCAGCGCAAAAATCGACGCCAGCGAGAAGCTGGCGCGCCGCTCCAGGGCGGTCATGGGAAAAGAAGGGGCTGCAGAAGACACGGTGAAGGAGTCTCAAAAGTGGAAAATTACCGCAAACAGCCGTGGCCTTAACGCATGGCAGCCGTGCCTGAAAAGCGTCTTCACACAAGCACAGAAAGCTCGATGAATGGCCTGGACAAGGCCCCGTATTGTGCTTGATACCCGGCGGCGGCACTGCCCGCAAGCCGGCTCAGGTCTATGATCGAAAGTTTTTCTGGCGCTGCAACCCTGTGAACTTTCCCAACGACAGCAAACCCCTGACTTCCCTGCCCGCGCTTGACCCCGCCATCATGCCTTCAGACGCACATGCAGCCGCCGAAGACCAGGCAATCCAGGCTTTTGAGCGGGCAGCCCGGCCCACAGGCCATGGCGCGCAGGCCATCAGCATTCGGGGGGCGCGCACGCACAACCTGAAAAACATCGACCTCGACATTCCGCGCAACCAGCTGGTCGTCATCACCGGCCTTTCCGGCTCAGGCAAGTCGAGCCTGGCGTTTGACACGCTGTATGCCGAGGGCCAGCGCCGCTATGTCGAAAGCCTGTCGACCTATGCGCGGCAGTTTTTGCAGCTGATGGACAAGCCCGACGTGGACATGATCGAAGGCCTGTCGCCGGCGATTTCCATCGAGCAAAAAGCCACCAGCCACAACCCGCGCTCCACCGTCGGCACCGTGACCGAGATCCATGACTACCTGCGCTTGCTGTATGCCCGCGCCGGCACGCCGTTTTGCCCGGTGCATGACCTGCCGCTGCAGGCGCAAAGCGTCAGCGAAATGGTCGACACCGTGCTGGCCCTGCCCGAGGACACGCGGCTGATGATCCTGGCGCCCGTGGCACGCGAGCGCAAGGGCGAGTTTGTCGACCTGTTCGAGGCCATGCAGGCGCAGGGCTATGTGCGTTTCCGGGTCGATGGCGCAACCTACGAATTCGACGCGCTGCCCAAGCTCAAGAAAACCGAAAAACACACGATTGACGTGGTGATCGACCGCGTCAAGGTGCGCCTGGACAAAGAAACCGCGCCTGACGTCCCAACCGAAGCCGGCGCGGTGCCGCCACCCGCACTACGGCAGCGACTGGCCGAGAGCTTTGAAGCGGCGTTAAGGCTGGCCGATGGCCGGGCGCTGGCGCTGGAAATGGATTCGGGCCAGGAACACCTGTTCAGCGCCAAGTTTTCCTGCCCGGTCTGCAGCTATTCGCTCAGCGAGATGGAGCCGCGCCTGTTTTCCTTCAACTCGCCGGTCGGCGCCTGCCCGTGCTGCGACGGCCTGGGACACAGCGACTTTTTCGATCCGGCGCGGATCGTGGCCTTTCCATCGCTGAGCCTGGCCAGCGGCGCGGTCAAGGGCTGGGACCGGCGCAATGCCTATTATTTTTCGATGCTGGAGAGCCTGGCGGCGCATTACCGGTTCGACATCGACACGGCGTTTGAAGACCTGCCCGAGAACGTGCAACAGGTGGTGCTGCACGGCTCGGGCGAAGAAGAGATCAAGTTCAGCTACCTGATGGATACGGGCGAAAAAGCCGGAAAAAAGGTCAGCAAGAAGCATCCGTTCGAAGGCATCATCACCAACTTCGAGCGCCGCTACAGCGAAACCGACTCCGCCGTGGTGCGCGACGACCTGGCCCGCTACCGCAGCGTGCAGCCCTGCCCCGACTGCGGCGGCACGCGGCTGCGGCGCGAAGCGCGCCATGTCTACCTGGTCGGCACATCAAAAGGTGACGCGCAACCCAGCCGCAAGGCGATTTACGAAGTCAGCCACAGCACCCTGCGCGAAAGCTTCCACTACTTCAGCACCTTGACGATGCAGGGCGCGAAGGCCGAGATTGCCGCCAAGGTGGTGCGCGAAATCGGCCTGCGGCTGAAGTTCCTCAACGACGTGGGTTTGAACTACCTGAGCCTGGACCGCAGCGCCGAGACGCTGTCGGGCGGCGAGTCGCAGCGCATCCGGCTGGCGTCGCAGATCGGCTCGGGCCTGACCGGCGTGATGTATGTGCTCGACGAGCCCAGCATCGGCCTGCACCAGCGCGACAACGACCGGCTGATCGGCACGCTCAAGCATTTGCGCGACATTGGCAACAGCGTGCTGGTGGTCGAGCACGACGAGGACATGATCCGCGCCGCCGACCACGTCATCGACATGGGGCCGGGTGCTGGCATTCATGGCGGTCGCGTCATGGCGCAGGGAACGTTTGCGCAGGTGCAGGCGAATCCCGACTCGCTGACCGGAAAATACCTGGCGGGCACGCTGAAGATCGCCGTGCCCAAGCACCGAACGCCGTGGCTGCCGACGGTCAAGAACGCCCGCGCGTTCGATCAGAGCAAGTCGCGCTTTGCGCCCAGTCCGGCGGCCGAACGCCGCGCAGCGCGTGAAGCTGCACACCAAGCGACGCTGGGCGACATGCAGGCGCTGCGCGTGGTCAATGCCACCGGCCACAACCTGCAGGGCGTGAGCGTCGAGTTTCCGGTCGGCCTGCTGACCTGCGTGACCGGCGTGTCGGGCTCGGGCAAATCCACGCTGGTCAACGACACGCTGTACGCCGCCGTTGCCCGCACGCTTTACCGCGCGCATGAAGAGCCGGCGCCACACGAAGCCATCGAGGGCATCGAGCATTTCGACAAGGTCATCAACGTCGACCAGTCGCCGATTGGCCGCACGCCGCGCAGCAACCCAGCCACCTACACCGGCCTGTTCACGCCGATCCGCGAGCTGATGGCCGAGATGAACACCGCGCGCGAACGCGGCTACGGCGCCGGGCGCTTCAGCTTCAACGTGGCCGGCGGGCGCTGCGAAGCCTGCCAGGGCGACGGCATGGTGAAAGTCGAAATGCACTTTTTGCCCGACGTGTACGTGCCCTGCGACGTCTGCAAGGGCATGCGCTACAACCGCGAAACGCTCGAAGTCCAGTACAAGGGCAAGAACATCGCGCAAATCCTTGACCTCACGGTGGAGCTGGCGGCCGAATTCTTCAAGGCCGTGCCGACGATTGCGCGCAAATTGCACACGCTGCTGGATGTGGGCCTGAGCTACATCAAGCTCGGCCAGTCGGCGACCACGCTGTCGGGCGGCGAAGCGCAGCGGGTGAAACTCGCGCTGGAGCTGAGCAAACGCGACACCGGCCGCACGCTCTACATCCTGGACGAGCCGACCACCGGCCTGCACTTTGCCGACATCGACCTGCTGCTCAAAGTGCTGCACCAGCTGCGCGATGCCGGCAACACCATCGTCGTGATCGAACACAACCTGGACGTGATCAAGACCGCCGACTGGCTGATCGACATGGGGCCGGAAGGCGGCGCCGGCGGCGGCATGGTGGTGGGCGTGGGCACGCCTGAAGACATTGCCGCCAACCCTGACAGCCATACCGGGCATTACCTGGCGCGCCTGCTATAGGCTTTGCCGGGCACTGTGTTTGGCTGTTTTTCAACGCTAAAACAGCAACTTACAGTAACACCACATCAAACCGTCATGAAAAGGCCAGAAACTCCTGTATTTCATACCATGGGAGATTTTGATGACCTTTTTTGCCCAGACAAATTACCTCAAGCTGTCCGTGACGGCCAGCGCGATGCTGCTGGCGCTGTCGGCTTGCGGCGGTGGCGACGACCCCCTGCCCGCAGTGCAACCCTTCAAAACCCTGGCCAATGTGCAGCCGCTGGTGATTGCGCACCGGGGTGCCTCGGGCGCACTGCCTGAAGAAACGCTTGAGGCGTATGCCCGTGCCATTGACCTGGGTGCCGACGTGGTCGAGCCAGACCTCGTTTCCACCAAAGACGGCGTTTTGATTGCCCGGCACGACCCGAACCTGGACTTCAGCACCGATGTCGCCAAACGCCCCGAATTTGCCAGCCGAAAAAAAACCACGACAGTCGATGGCGAAACCCAGACGGGCTGGTTTGCCAGCGACTTCACACTGGCCGAGATCAAGACACTGGGCGCCCTGATCACCGACAGCGAGCGCGACCAGAGCAACAACGGCAAGTTCAAGGTCATCACCTTCCAGGAATTGATCGACCTGGTCAAAACCCGCAGCACGCAACTGGGCCGCACGATTGCCGTCTACCCCGAAACCAAGAACCCAAGCTACCACCGCGCCCTGGGGCTGCCACTGGAAGACAAGCTCATCGCGGCCATCACCGCCGCCGGCTGGAACAACAAGACCTCGCCGGTCTATGTTCAAAGCTTTGAGCCTGGCAGCCTGAAAGAGATGAAAACCAAGGGCTTGCAGGCCAAGCTCATCCAGTTGATCGATGCAGACGACTACGACCTGAAAACCGGCAAACTGACCTACGCCGCACCTTATGACCGCCCCTATGACTGGACGCTGAGCGGCGACACCCGCTTGTTCAGTGCCATGGTCACGCCGGCGGGCCTGGCTGAAATCAAGACCTACGCCGACGGCATCGGTCCGTGGAAGCCCTACATCGTGCCGGTCAAGGGCGCGCTGGACGCGGCCGGCAACCTGCGCGATGTCAACGGCGATGGAAAGGTCAACTACAACGACGCCAGCAGCCAACCGCCCACCACGCTGATTGCCGACGCCCACAAGGCCGGCCTGTTCGTGCATGCCTACACCTTTCGCAACGAACAGCGCCGCCTGGCTTTTGACTACAACAAGGATCCGAAGGCCGAGTACCTGCAGTTTTACCGCCTGGGACTGGACGGCGTGTTCAGCGACTTCCCCGACACCGCCCTTGAGGCGCGCGCCAGTTACTTGCGGGAACTGGGCCGCTGAACGCCGGCTGGCTTATCTGGTGATTTTTTCATCCGCCGCGTTTTCGCTCTGAACCCTCTTGCTGAAGTACAACCGGGTCAGCATGGTGACGGCATTCAATTTCATGATTCCGGCGTTCGGCACCGTGCTGTCGGCGCTGTTCCTGGACGAGAAAATCCTGGAGTGGAAAAACGTCGCTGCGCTGGGACTGGTGTGCATGGGCATCTGGCTGGTGACCAAGGAAGAAAACCCAGCGCTGGCAGTCCCAACGAGATGTGCGGTCAAACTTTGACAAATTTTAGGGCTTTAGCGCAATACTGGCAAGCGTTTTCAGCTATATTTTAAATAGCACGCTACGGTAAATTCGAGAAGCTTGCAGGCATGATTCCTGCATCCTTTGCAGTACGATCAACATTCGTTCGACACCGGTTGACCCACGCAAAGGAATTCATCTTGGCCACTTCGTCACTTCCCTCTTTTCCGCTGTCCCGCCGCGTGCTGTGCGCCACCGCTGCGGCCGGGCTGCTGCTGTGCCACGGCGCGGCTGCGCTGGCCGCCACGCCCAAGGACACACTGGTGGTGGCCTTTGCGTTTGACGACATCATCACGATGGACCCCGCAGAAGCGTTTGAGCTGTCAGCCGGCGAAGTCATGGGCAACACCTACGACCGGCTGGTGCGGCTCGATGTGAACGACCCGTCCAAGCTGATCGGCGATGTGGCCAAGTCCTGGGCCGTGTCCCCGGATGGCAAGACCTACACCTTCGAGATCAAGCCCGGTCTGAAGTTTGCCTCCGGCAATGCGCTGACGGCGGACGAAGTGGCCTGGTCGCTGCACCGGGCGGTCAGCCTGGACAAGTCGCCGGCCTTCATCCTGACGCAGTTTGGCTTCAGCAAGGACAACGTCAAGGAGAAAATCAAGGCCACCGGCCCCCTGAGCCTGACGCTGGAGACCGACAAGGCGTATGCGCCGACCTTCGTGCTTAACTGCCTGACGGCCAACATCGGCGCCATTGTCGACAAGAAACTGCTGCTGACCAAGGAACAAGGCGGCGACTGGGGCTACGGCTGGCTGAAAACCAACTACGCTGGATCCGGCCCGATGAAGCTGCGCGAGTGGCGGGCCAACGAGATCGTGGCGCTGGAGCGCAATGACAACTACCACGGCCCCAAGCCGCCCATGGCCCGCGTGATCTACCGCCATGTCAAGGAGGCGGCCACCCAGCGCCTGCTGCTGGAAAAAGGCGACATCGACATTGCCCGCAACCTGAGTCCGCAAGACATTGCCGCCGTCAGCACCAACAAGGACATCAAGCTCACTTCGGCGCCCAAAGGCACGGTGTACTACATCAGCCTGAACCAGAAAAACCCGACGCTGGCCAAGCCCGAGGTGCGCGAAGCCCTGAAATGGCTGGTCGATTATTCGGCCATCGGCGACACGCTGATCAAGAACATCGGCGTGGTGCACCAGAACTTCCTGCCCATCGGCCTCTTGGGCGCGAGCAAGGACAACCCGTACAAGCTTGACGTGGCCAAGGCCAAGGCGCTGCTGGCCAAGGCCGGTGTGCCGAACGGCTTCAAGGTGACGATTGACATGCGCACCGTTCAGCCGGTGCAGGGCATCACAGAAGCCTTCCAGCAGAGCGCCAAGCTGGCGGGCATTGAGGTGGAAATCATTCCCGGCGACGGCAAGCAGGTGCTGACCAAGTACCGGGGCCGCACGCACGACATGTACATCGGCCAGTGGGGCTCTGACTACTGGGACCCGCACTCAAACGCCGACACCTTCACCCGTAACCCCGACAACGCCGACGACGCCAAGGCCAAGCCGCTGTCGTGGCGCAATGCCTGGGCGATTCCGGAGCTGACCAAGCAATCGGATGCCGCCGTGCTGGAGCGCGATGCCGGCAAGCGCAAGGCGATGTACGAAGAACTGCAGTCCGAATTCCGCAAGACCAGCCCGTTCATCATGCTGTACCAGCAGACCGAAGTCGCCGCCTACCGCAGCAATGTGGACGGCCTGAAGCTTGGGCCCACGTTTGACACCAACTACATGTTCAAGGTCGCCAAGCGCTAACCCGGCGACTTGCAGTTTTGGCAGTTCCTGATTCCCTCACCCTAGGCGCGGCGCCGCTGTCTGCGGCCCAGTCATCCCGCCCCTCAAACCACGTCCGCCACCTGAAGGCCCTCGGGCGCTTTCTGGTGGTGATTGGGCTCACCTACCTGGGCCTGCTGGCGGTGACGTTTTTCATCGGCCGGGTGATTCCGGTCGACCCTGTGCTGGCGATGGTCGGCGACAACGCGCCGCCGCATGTGGTGGCCCGCGTGCGCGAGGAAATGGGGCTGAACAAGCCGCTATACACGCAGTTTTACATCTACCTGCGCAAGGTGCTGAGTGGCGATTTTGGCGTCTCGGTGCTGACCGCCAACCCGGTGATGCAGGACATTCGCCGCACCTTTCCTGCAACGATGGAACTGGCCAGCCTGGGCATCTTGTTCGGCGCGGGACTGGGCGTGCCGCTGGGCGTGTGGGCGGCAGTGCGGCGCGGCAAGCTGGTTGACCAGGTGGTGCGCGTCATCGGGCTGGTGGGGTATTCGGTGCCGATCTTCTGGCTCGGTCTGATGGGGCTGGTGCTGTTTTACGCCAAGCTGGACTGGGTCGGCGGGCCGGGGCGCATCGACGTGGTTTATGAATACACGCTGGTCCCTAGCACCGGCTTTTTGCTGCTGGACACCGCGATGGCGGGCGAGTGGGACGCTTTTGGCAACGCGCTGTCGCACTTGATTTTGCCGGCGTCGCTGCTGGGCTACTTTTCGCTGGCCTACATCAGCCGCATGACGCGCTCGTTCATGCTCAACGAGTTGGCGCAGGAATACGTGGTGGCGGCGCGCGCGAAGGGCCTGTCGGAGGCGCGCATCATCTGGCGCCATGCGCTGCGCAATGCCATGGTGCCGCTGGTGACGGTGATTGCGCTGTCGTATGCCGGCCTGCTCGAAGGCTCGGTGCTGACAGAAACCGTGTTTGCCTGGCCGGGGCTGGGCCTGTACATCACCAACTCGCTGCAGAACGCCGACATGAACGCGGTGCTGGGCGGCACCATCGTGGTGGGCTCGGTCTTTATCGGCCTGAATTTGCTGTCCGACCTGCTCTACACCCTGCTGGACCCGAGGACGCGCACGCGATGAACGAGACGACGCTTTCAAAACCTGAAAGTCTGCACCAGTGGTTGATGTCGGACCGGCCCCTGTCGCGCCGCCAGGCGGCACTGGGCCGGGCTTACGGCGGCTGCCGTACCTTTGCGCGCAACCGGCTGGCAATGGTCGGGCTGGTGATCGTGCTGGCCCTGATTCTGGTGGCAATCTTTGCCGACTTGCTGGCGCCCTACTCGGCCTATATCGGTGATTTGCGCACCACGCGGCTGCTGCCGCCGTCATGGGCGCACTGGATGGGCACCGACGACCAGGGGCGCGACATTTTGTCGCGGCTGATTCACGGTTCGCGCATCACGCTGTTCGTGGTGGTGCTGGTCGCCGTGCTGGCCGCGCCGCTCGGGCTGCTGGTCGGCACCGTGGCGGGGTATGCGGGCGGGCTGGTCGATGCCTGCTTGATGCGCATCACCGACATTTTTCTGGCGTTTCCGCGCCTGATTCTGGCGCTGGCGTTTGTCGCCGCGCTCGGCCCCGGCATCGAAAACGCGGTGATCGCGATTGCCATCACGTCCTGGCCGCCCTACGCGCGCATGGCGCGGGCCGAAACGCTGACGATTCGCCAGACCGACTACATTGCCGCCGTGCAGTTGCTGGGCGCGTCGCCGTGGCGCATCGTGCTGCGGCACATCATGCCGCTGTGCGTGTCGTCGGTGATTGTTCGCGTCACGCTGGACATGGCGGGCATCATTTTGACCGCTGCCGGGCTGGGCTTTCTGGGCCTGGGCGCGCAGCCACCGATGCCCGAATGGGGCGCGATGATTGCCAACGGCCGGCTCCATGTGCTCGACCAGTGGTGGGTGGCGGCGGCACCCGGCGCGGCGATTTTTGTCGTCAGCCTGGCGTTCAACCTGCTGGGCGACGGCTTGCGCGATGCGATGGACCCGAAGGCTGCCAGATGAGCACGAATCCCCTGCTGGTCGTCGAGGATTTGCGCGTGGCGTTTCCGGGACGCGACGGCGGCATGGTCGAAGCCGTGCGCGGCGTGTCGTTCACGCTGGGCCGCGAGCGACTCGGCATCGTCGGCGAATCGGGTTCTGGCAAGTCGCAAACCGGCCGCGCCATTCTGGGCCTGACCGCACCCGAAGGCCGCATCTCGGCGAAGCGGCTTGAATTTGGCGGCGTTGATCTGCTGAATTGCCCGCCCAAGCAGCGCCGGGCCTTGCGCGGTGGGCGCATCGCGATGGTGCTGCAGGACCCGAAGTTTTCGCTCAATCCGGTCATGACCATCGGCGCGCAGATTGTCGAGACGCTGCAGGCGCATACCCGCGTGTCGAGTCGTGAAGCCAAAAAGCGCGCACTGGCTGCGCTCGAATCGGTGCGCATCGACAACGCGGAGCGCGTCTACAAGCTGTATCCGCACGAAGTCTCGGGCGGCATGGGCCAGCGGGCGATGATTGCCATGATGCTGATTGCCGAGCCCGATATTTTGATTGCCGACGAGCCGACGTCAGCGCTCGATGTCACCGTGCAGTTGCAGGTGCTGTCGATCCTTGATGCCCTGGTGGTCGAGCGCGGCATGGGCCTGATCCTGGTGTCGCACGACTTGCGGCTGGTGTCGTCGTTTTGCGACCGCATTCTGGTGATGTACGCCGGCCGCGTGGTGGAAAAACTGGCGGCGGGCGGCCTGGCCCATGCGCAGCATCCGTATACGCGCGGGTTGATGGCGTGCTTGCCGCAACTCGGCATGTCCACGCATCCGCTGGCAACGCTGGACCGCCGGCCGGAGTGGGCGCTGTGAGCACGCACACATCCCTGGGCCTGGACGTTGGCCACCTGCGCGTCAGTTTTGACGGCTTCGTCGCCGTCGCCGACACGTCGTTTCGCGTCGCGCCGGGTGAAAGCTTCGGCATCGTCGGCGAATCGGGCTCAGGCAAATCGACGGTGCTGCGCGCCATCTGCGGGCTGGCGCCTAAGGAATCGGGCACGGTGCAGCTGACCGGCGACAGCACAAGCCATGCGCCCGGCAGCAAGGCGTTTCGCCGCCGTGTGCAGATGGTGTTCCAGGACCCGTACGGCTCGCTGCACCCGCGCCAGACGGTGGACCGGCTGCTGGCCGAACCGCTGGCGATTCACGGCATTGGTGACGCTGAAACGCGCATTGAACGCGCGCTCGATGAAGTCGGACTCGGGCAGGGTTTTCGCTTTCGCTACCCGCACCAGTTGTCGGGCGGACAGCGCCAGCGCATCGCCATTGCGCGGGCGTTGATTCTGGAGCCGCAGATTTTGCTGCTGGACGAGCCCACGTCGGCACTCGATGCGTCAGTGCAGGCCGAGGTGCTGAACCTGCTCGAAGACCTGCGCCAGCGCCGCAACCTGACCTTCATCATGGTCAGCCACGACTTGGCGGTGGTGACGCATTTATGCGAACGGCTGATGGTGATGCAGCGCGGCCAGACGGTAGAAGTTGTGGCGTCCAGCGACCTGGCTGCCCACCGCGTGACCGAGCCTTATACGCTGAGCCTGATGCAGGCGTCGTCAGGCTTCCAGCGTGCGTCCGGGACGGTCTGATCCGGCAGTGCCTGCCTGCAAGAGCGGCGTCAAATGCTCCTGATTAAATAGCGGGTTATGCATACTGGGCAAGCGCCACAGGCATTATTTTCTCAAATTTTGTTACTACTCAGGTCGCTTTACAGGTTAAAGCGCAATACATCAGCCCTTGTCATCCCGGGCTTGACCCGGGAACCATGACTTCTCCCCGTTGGGGTCATGAATTGCGGATCTCCGGATCAAGCCCGGGGCAGGAAAAGTCCGCAACACGCCACAGGCCTTGACTTTTTTCCTGACGACGGCCCACAGCGCAGGGCTGGCAGGCGGCCAAGGCACTGCCGATTTTTTTTACAGACGCCGACCCAGCAGCAGGCCCAGCACCGCGCCGACACCTGCCGCCACGCCAATGGCGGTCCATGGCGACTCATGCACATAGTCGTCGGCGGCATGGGCGGCTTCGCGGGTGCGGGCGAGCAGTGCTTCTTCGGCATCGATCAGCCGGAACTTGGCTTCACGCAGGCGGTTCTCAATGCGGCTGCGCAGCTTGGCCATCTTTTCTCCGGCCTGGTCTGCCGTGGCCGACAAGGTTTCTTCGGCGTCGGATATTTCCGAGCGGATGGCGGAAACCAGTCGTTCCTGTGTCTGAACCAGGGTGGGGCTGTCGTTGGACATGAATGAACCTTTCAAAAAAAGTAGCTGAATTTTTAAAAGGTTAGCAGATTCGCCACGGCCTGCAGACATTCCGGTTCAAATTTCCATGCAGCAGACCCTGGGTTGCACGCACGTTGTAAACGAAATTCAGCGATGCTCTCCTCACTGCTCAATTCAATAACCGCAGGTGAGGAATAATCCGCAAGCCCATTGACTTGCTGCCGACCTTCCGGAACTTCCTTTGTCGACCTCTATTTTTACACCCACCATGCCCGCCTTTTCACAGCCGCTGCGCATCTTTACACCTGCACCTGCCCGCTGCGGCGGTCAGTCTTGAACGCCGCGCGCCTGAGCGGCCGTGATCTGGCGGCTGCGCTGGTCGTGGTGCTGGTGTGGGGCGTGAATTTTGTCGCGATGAAATTCGCCCTGCACGACTTCACTCCGTTCCAGCTGGGCGTCGCCCGGTTCACTTTCGCCTTGCTGCCACTGGCGCTGTTCATCAAGCCGCCGCAGGTGCCGTGGAAATGGGTGGTGCTGTACGGCTTGTTCCAGGGGGTTGGGCAATTCGGCATTCTGTTTATCGCGCTGAAAATCGGCATGACGGCGGCGCTGGCATCGGTGCTGCTGCAGACGCAGGTATTTTTTACCGCGCTGTTTGGTTTTGTGCTGCTGCAGGAGCGCGCCAGCCGGCCGCTGCAGGCGGGCATGGTGCTGGCGGCGCTGGGTCTGGCTTGCTTTGGCTACAACTATGCCAGCCCGGGCGCAGCCGTTGACACCACGGTCGCCGGTTTTGCGCTGACGCTGTGCGCCGCCGCCATGTGGGCAGCGTCGAACATCGTGGCCCGGCAGTTGCGCAAAGTCTCCAGCCACTACTCGACGATTGCCTTTGTGGTCTGGAGTGGCGGCGTGGCCATCCTGCCCTTCATGGCGCTGTCGTGGGCCTTTGACGACCCGGCGGTGCGCTGGCAGTGGCTTGAGGCAGGATGGACCAGCTGGCTGTCCATCGCCTACCTGGGCTGGGTGGCCACGGTGGTGGGCTACAGCCTGTGGACCGGCCTGCTCAGGCGCCACCCGGCCAACCGTGTCTCGCCTTTTGGCCTGGGCGTGCCAGTGGTGGGACTGGCCGCCGGCATGGGGGTGCTGGGCGAGACCGTCACGCCATGGCAGTGGGCCGGCATTGCGCTGCTGGTGGCGGCGCTGGCCTGCGTCATGCTGGGGGGACGGATCATGCAGCGTTGAGGCTTGGGTTTAGCGCCTGACGGTGGCAGACACGCTTTTGCGGCCTCGTCCGACAGGCACGAAATTTCCGCCTGCCTAAGCTGAAGGCCTTATGCAAAATGAACCAACCATCCCCACCAAAATTCCGACGCTCAAACAAGTGAAGGAATTTGACGAAAGCAGGCCCGGTTTTCCCGGCGAGCACTGGCTGGTGCTCGGCGCTGGTGTCGCTGTGCTGATGGCGTCCCGCCGCAGCCGGTCATTTTTAATGCGCACGGCGGGTTCGACGCTGGGCAGTGCCCTGCTCTACCGCGCGGCCAGTGGCCGGGACGGACTGAGCAAGGCGCTTCGTTTCCTGCCTGGCGGCTTTTTGACCGGCAGACGTTGACACCAGTAACGGCTTGCCTGCCTGCCTGGTCACGACAGGCATCCAGCGGTCAACGCATCACAAGGGACGGCGGCGGGCGAAACGAACCACGGTGACGCCGGGTTTTGCCTGGCGCACCGAAGGCATGACCAGAACGCAATCGTCGTAAGGCGTGGTCACGGGTTCTGAGCCATTCCAGCCGATCACCGTGCCTGCCTTGGCAATGCATTCAAGTCCTTGAAAAGGCTGGGTGAAACGAAAGTCTGCGCTCCGGGCCACCACCGGACCGGTCACTTCGAGCGCCCACTGGCGTTCGCAATCGCCCTGCAGCCAACCCGGCAAAAGCTGCTGCAATGCGTCCCCTGGCAGCGTTCCGGCTGCTTGCAGGAAACGCACACACATGTCTTGCGCCACGGTGCGGCTGGACATATCGCCATGAAAGCCACACTCGATGAGCACCGAGCGCGTGCCGTTGTCACTGCCATCGCTGTCCATCTCGCCAAAGCGGCCATGGTCGCGCATGCGCACGCCGTCCTGATGGCCGGGATCAATCACCATGTGCCCGGGGCTGCGCAGCACACGCGCCAGCGCCAGGTTGCGCGCCTGCATGCCCACCACCAGCAACGGCGCGGCCGGCTCATGCATGCTGTGGATGTCCAGCAGCCAGTCGGCCTGCGCAACGAAAGGCTGGAGTTCCCGGGCGCGGCGCCGCTCCTGGGTGTCACTGGATTGCAGCCGCTCGGCTGACCACTGGCGGTTCAGGTCCTCGTCCACAAAACGCGACGCGTCATGGTTGCCCGCATCAAAGCGGTCGAACGCGGCGAGGTTGCAAAATGCCAGCGTCAGTTTTCCCTGTTGCGGCCGCACACCGGCTTCGAGCATGCCTTTGAGTGCCCAAGCGCCGCACAGTTCGTTGCCATGAATCAGCGCGCTGATCAGGACATGGCGACCGGGCAGGCCGGAGTCGAAATGCCAGACGCCTTCTGTGCCGGTGTTGCCGGCGCGCCAGGCAGAGAGGTCAGGCGTGGAGAGGTCAAATTGCAGCGGGGTGGTCATTCTTTGATCTTTGCAAACTCAACAATCTTTTTGTACTTGGCCGTTTCCTCTGCCAGGAACTTGGGCATGTCCACCTTGAGCGTGGAAACGGTCGAGCCCGAGTCTTCGAGCTTCTTGCGCAGTTCAGGCGCTTGCAGCGCGTCATTCAAGGCTTTTTTGAGTTTGCTGGCCACGGCCTCGGGCAGCTGCGCCGGGCCCATCAGTGCAAACCAGAGGTTGATATCGATGCCTTTGAGCTTGGGGTTTTCGGCCAGCGCCGCGATGTCGGGGGTCGTTGCCGAGCGCTTGGACTCTGTGGTGCCCAACGCCATCACCTTGCCGCTGCGAATGTACGGCAAGGCACTGGAAAGGGCAAAAATGCCGTAATCGATGTTGTTGCCCAGCAGGTCGTTGAGCAGCGGCGCCACGCCGCGATAAGGAATATGGGTCATGAACAGGCCGCCCTGGTCCTTCACCATTTCACCGGCCAGGTGCAGCGCCGTGCCGACGCCGGAGCTGCCATAGCTGTATTTGCCGGGATTGCCTTGCACCACTTTCAGGAACTGGTCCACCGTCTTGACGCCGGATTGGGCCGAAGCGACCAGCACCATGGGCTGCGTGGCAATCAGGCCGATGGGGGTGAAATTCTTGAGTTCGTATTTGACGCTGCCCGAGACCAGCCGGCTGATGGCAATCTCGTTGCTCGCACCTGCCAGCAAGGTGTAACCGTCGGGTGCAGCGTTGGCGACTTTTTGCGCACCAATCGCACCGCCAGCGCCGCCCACGTTGTCGATGATCACCGGCACACCCAACCTGCGCGACAGCTCTATCCCCAACGTGCGCCCGGTCAAATCGGTGCTGCCGCCGGGCGGATAGCCCACCACGATGGTGATGGGCTTGTTCGGATAGTCATCGGGTTGTGCCGCTGCAGGCCATGCCGCAAGCGCCACCACGGCCCCAGCCAGCAGCGCAGGGACAGCTTTGCGCGCAAAAATAAAAGCGGTCATTTGGCTCCTGATAGTGATTGAATACTTTCATTATCAGGACGCCATTTCCCTGCGCTGTGCTGCTTTGGCACACGCTGTGGCCGTTTTGGCAGAGCCGCTCAGTGTTGCGTCATCGCTTGCCAGAGCGCTTCGGCCAGCGCATTCATGCGCCGCTTGGCGCGGTAAACCCGCACATCGAACCGCACGTCCAGATGGCCGTCGCCCAGCACCGCCAGTTGCCCCGACTGGCAAACACCGGCAACCGTCGACCAGGGCAGCCACGCCACGCCCAGCCCCCTGAGCGCATATTCAAAGACCGTGTCGGCCGAGTCGCATTCGATCACGCGCTGCAAATGCGGCGCATGCGGATTGTTGGCCAGATGGTCTTCGACCAGGCGTCCGAGGGCCAGCGCTGCGCCATAGGCCAGATAGGGTGTCGCGGCATTTCCGCCGAATTGGTATTGGCCCTGGCCCTGCGCATCGGCCCGCGTCACAGGCACCAGCTTGTCCTGCGCCAGCGTGAAGTGGGCGTATTGCCTGGCGTTGAGCCGCAATGCGAGCAGGGGGTGATGGTAGGTCAGCATGAAGTCGGCCTCGCCGCGCTCCAGCATTTGCGCTGTCTCGGTCAGCGAGCGGGTCAGGATGCGCAGATCGCCCTGCGCCAGCAGCGGTTTGACGCGCTGCAGCAGGTCGGCCAGCAGCGTGCGCGCCAGCGTGCGGCCCGTCGCCAGCGTCACCGTGCTGGCCTGGCGACCGGCGGCGTCAAGCAGCTCGCCGCGCGCGTGGTCCAGGTTGCCAACCATTTGCTGCGCGTTTTCCTGCAAGCTGGCCCCAGCCGCTGTAAGGGTGACAGGGCCGTTGCCACGCTCGATCAGCGGCGTACCGGCCCAGGCCTCCAGCGCTTTGATGCGCCGGCCAAAGGCCGGATGCGTGACACAACGCAACTCGGCCGCGCGGCTGAAACTGCGCGTTTGCGCCAGCACCACGAAATCTTGCAGCCACTTGAATTGCATGGCGGTCAAGCGGCAGCAGGTCAGGGCCGTGCGGCCTGCAACGTGTCACGTGTCTTGCACGCGGCCTCGCGTGCAGCCACGGCAAAGTCGGCGTCCTGGGACGCATAAATAATGGCCCGCGACGAGTTGACGATGATGGGCGCGTCCGGTCGCCAGCCGGCCTTGACCGTGGCCACGGCGTCGCCGCCCTGCGCGCCGACGCCGGGGATCAGCAGCGGCAGCAAAGGCGCCATGGCGCGCACCTTTTCAATTTCCGCCGGGTAAGTGGCGCCGACCACCAGCCCGAGCTGGCCATTGAGGTTCCACGGGCCTTGCGCCAGCCGGGCGATATGTTCGTACAGCAGCGGCTGGCCTTCGACCGACGCCAGGCGCTGGCTTTGCAGGTCGTCGCCGCCGGGGTTGGAGGTGCGGCAGAGCAAAAAAGCGCCCTTGCCGTGGTACTGCAAATAAGGCGCGACCGAGTCAAAGCCCATGAAGGGCGACAGCGTGACCGCATCGGCGCCGTAGCGCTCGAAGGCCTCGATGGCGTATTGCTCGGCGGTGCTGCCGATGTCGCCGCGCTTGGCATCCAGGATGATGGGCACCTGCGGCGCGCTGCGGCGCATGTGCGCCATCAGGCGCTCTAACTGGTCTTCGGCGCGGTGGGCGGCAAAGTAGGCGATCTGCGGCTTGAAGGCCATCACCAGGTCGGCGGTCGCATCGACGATGGCGGCACAAAAATCGTAGATCCGGTGGGCATCGCCCTTGAGTTTTCCGGGGAACCGCGCCGGGTCGGGGTCCAGCCCGACGCACAGCATGGACTGGTTCTGGCGTTCTGCGGCGCCGAGCATGTCAAGAAAGGTCATGCACTGATTGTAAGAAGCGCAAAGTCACCCTGCGCTTGCTGCCAGGCCCATCGCCAGGCACAGGTCGTCCCACGCCTTGGCCTTGTCCTGCGGGCAGCGCAGCAGGTAGGGCGCGTCATGCGTCACCACGGTGGTACAGCCGTTCAGCACATGCGGCTGGCCGCGCAACTTGCCGAAGGGCTCGCTGGACGCCAGCAGCGCCTGCGCGGCCAGCCGGCCCATGACCAGCACCACATCGGGCTGCGCGTGTTCAACCAGCGCGGCCAGTGCGGCCAGGAATTCGTCCATGGGGCCGGAGATGCTCTGGCGCACCAGCGGCGCAAACAGCACGGCGCCGGCATCGTTGTTCAACCGCGCAGCGCGCAGCATGTTGTCCAGCAGCCGGCCGGCATCGCCCTCAAAAGCCGGCGCCTGCAGCGCAGCCGGCGGCGCCTGCGCCAGCACCAGCCAGCGCGCGCCGCCTGACTGTGCGGTTTCGGCATACAGCTGCTGCGTCGGGCCCAGTCGCCAGCCGGGCTGGTCACTGACCTCGAAGGCGTGGCCGGAAGGCGCGAGCGCGGGTGGCGGCACGGGTGGGGCAGCGCGCGCGGGCTGGGGCGCCGTCGCCGCCTGCCGGGTTGCTGGCGGCGGCGGTGCAGCATCCAACACAGCCCTGTCCGTCTGAAAATTTTGACCAAAACCGGGCTTTGCGCTTGCCAGTTCTGCATTGACAGCTATGATTTCTATAGCTGGTGACACTTCTGCCAGAGGCTGCCAGACGCGCACGCCCATTTCCTGCAGTATGGCGCGCTGGCGCGTGTCTAGGTTCAAGCGCATGGGGGACGGCTTTTCATCAGGATTCACAATTTCAGGCTCATGACGATGGCGTCCTCGCCCCGGGGCGACGCCGGGCTGGCCGGGTAGTAATTTCGCCGCGTGCCGACATGGCGAAACCCATGGCTTTCGTACACGGCCCGAGCGCGGGCGTTGCTGACGCGCGCTTCCAGCCACAGCCACTGCGCGCCCTGCCCGCGCGACCAGACGCCCAGCGCATCGAGCATCACCCGCGCCCAGCCCTGGCCCTGGCAGGCGGGCACCACCGTGATGTTGAGCAGATGCACCTCGTCCACGCCCTTCATGGCGACAAAATAGCCCAGCAGCTCGGGCTGGTCCACCGGGCCGGCGGCCAGCAGTTGCGCCTGGTAGCCGGCCTGCAGCGAATCGAGGAAATTGCGCTCGCTCCACGGCTGCAGGTAAGCGCTGTATTCGGCCTGCAGCACCGCCGGCAGCCAGGCGGGCGTGATGGCTTCAAAGCGGGCTTCGAGCGGCTGGAAGGGTTGAAGGACGGCGTTCATGCGCAGGGCCTGTCAGCTTGGCAGCGGGAGGGTCGCGGCCTGCGCGGCCGCCTTGGCTTGGGCGCGCTCGTCGGTGGTCTGGGCGACCTTGTCGCGCACATACAGCGGCAGCGCCTGCGCGGCATCGATGCACTGGCCGGCAGCGGCCAGTGCGGGCGCCAGGCGCAGCAATGCGGTGGCGGTCGGATAGGCCTCCCTGCACTCCAGCGCGGCCAACGCTGCGGGCAGCCGGCCGGCATACACGCCGAACACATTGCCGGCCAGCAGCTGCGGCGCAGCGCCAGGCACCAGGTTTTCTGGACGGATCAGTTCGCAGCCCTTGATGGAAATGCATAAGCCGCTCCTGAATTCATAGCTCTGCACATACATCTCGTCCATGCGGGCATCGAGCAGCGCCAGGACGCTCAGGGGCGCGTCACTTTCCGCCAGGGCCCCGTCGCGCTGAAAGCGCGCCTCCTCGGCCACGGCCATCAGCGTGTCGATGGGCAGCACCGCAATGCCTGCGCCGTGGTTGGCGCCAAAGGCCAGTCCCTGCGCCACCGCACACGCCGTGCGCAGCCCGGTGAAGGAACCCGGCCCCCGGCCAAAGGCAATCGCGTCGAGCTCGCCCAGCGCCATGCCCGACCCGGCCAGCAACGCCATGATCGCCGGGATCAAGGTGGCCGAGGCTTGCGCGCCGCCCGGGCCGCTGTGCTGCCAGACGCGCGCGCCGTCGGTCACGGCCACCGACAGGCGGTCGGTGCTGGTGTCAAACGCGAGGAATTTAAGAGGTTTAGGCATCAAATAAGGCGTTTACGCAGTTGGGACATGCGCAAGTAGCTATCAAAATCGTAGTAAATAAGCAAAGGCGGTGCGCCAGCCCGCAAACGGCCGGCGCCACGCACCCCGCGATTATCCGGCCTGCCGCGCCGCCCGGCCAGCCCATAATGGCACGGTGCTTTTTTCGCTGCGCTTTCGGCGCCATCGTCCCTCAGCCAGCAGCCCTTGGCTTACCCTGTCAGGCTTGATACTCGCTGTCGCTGCGGCGAGCACACGTCAAACGCTTCTAAAGAATACCTCCATGAAAATTATTGGCTACATTGCAGTCCTGCTGGTGACATTGGCCGTTTTGCTGCTGGGTGCAGGGCAGCTTGGATTTTTGGCGGGCCAGGCGCCGGGCGATCTTGGCGTGCGCCAGCACAGGCTCAAGCCGCCGTCGCTCACGCCCAATAGCGTTTCAAGCCAGGCAGCGCTTTACCCGGACAACCCGCAGCGCGCTCATGCAGAGGTGGCGCCGCTGAGTTACACCGGCGACGGCCAGGCCGCAATGGCACGGCTTGCGGGCATCGTCAGCAACATGCCGCGCACCACCGTGGTCACCCGTGAGCCGGCCTACCTTTACGCGCAGTGCAAGACCCAGTTACTGGGGTTCACTGACGATCTGGAATTCCTGCTCGACGAGCCTGCAGGCGTGATCCAGGTGCGCTCTGCGAGCCGGTTGGGCCAGGGCGACATGGGCGCGAACCGCAAGCGCGTTGAAGCGCTGCGCCAGCAGTTCGGGCAGGGTGGCGCGTAAATCCGCATCAAGGCATGTCAAGGCGCAGCGTGTTCCTGTCGTCGTGCGTTCCAGGCGTGGCTGCTGGCGGGCTGGGTGCAAATTGGAATCCCCGCGACGGTTCACGCGCGCCCGAATGGAACACCCTTATTTTTACGCCCGAAACCTAACCAATGCGCCAGCATGGCGCGAGAATTGCGCATGCTTTTTTCTTTCCCGTCCCGCAATGCGACTCCTCACACCCGCGTCCACCCCGGCTGCAACGCCCGCCTGAGCCAAGGCCTGTTGGCCGGGCTGGTCGCGCTGATCGGCTTTAGCGCCAGCGCCCAATCCCTGCCGCCCGAGGTCGAGGCCCTGCTGGCGCGCGCCAAGGTGCCGCGCGAAGCCTTTGCCGCCGTGGTCGTCGATGCCGCGCCGGCCCTGAACGGCCAAGCTGCGCCGCTGCTTAGTTACCGCTCAGGCAGCGCCATGAATCCGGCATCCGTCATGAAGCTGGTCACGACCTATGCCGGGCTGGAACTGCTCGGCCCGGCCTACACCTGGACCACGCCGGTTTATGCCGATGGCCCGATTGCCGGCGGCGTGCTGAACGGCAACCTGATCATCCAGGGCGGGGGCGACCCCAAGCTGGTGATGGAGCGGCTCTGGCTGCTGCTGCGCCGGGTGCAGGGCCTGGGCATCAAGACCATCGGCGGCGACATCGTGCTTGACGGCAGCGCCTTTGCCGCGTCCACGCAGAACCCCGGCGACTTCGACGGCGAGGCGCTGCGCCCGTACAACGTCCAGCCCGATGCGCTGCTGGTGAACTACAAGTCGGTGGTGATGACCTTCGTGCCGAATCCGGGCAATGGCAGCGCCAGCATTCGCTACGACCCGCCATTGGCCGGCGTACAGATGCAGGCCAGCGTGCCGCTCTCGGCAGGCAGCAACGGCCGGGCCACGCTGGGCGATTGCGGCGATTACCGGGCGCAGCTTCAACCCGACCTGGCCGACCCGCTGCGCATGGCATTTGCCGGCAACTATCCGGTGGCCTGCGGCGAAAAGTCCTGGGCCATCGCCTACCCCGACCCGGCCCGCTATGCCGGTCGGGCGATTGCCGGAATGTGGCAGGAAATGGGCGGCCGGCTGGGCGGCCGGGTGCGCGAGGGCGCCGCGCCGTCCGGCCTGAAACCCGTCTTTGAAATGGAATCGCCGCCGCTGGCTGAGGTGATCCGCGACATCAACAAGTTCAGCAACAACGTGATGGCGCAGCAGCTGTTCCTGACACTCAGCCTGCAGCAACCCGGCGGTGCGAGCAACGAGGCGTCGCGCGAGGCGGTGCGCGGCTGGTGGATGGCGCGCTTCGGCGCGCCAAATGGCGCAGCGGATGTGCCGGTGCCCGACAACGGCTCAGGCCTGTCGCGGTCAGCACGCGTCACGCCCCAGGGCTTGGCGCGCATGCTGCAGACCGCGTACGTGTCGGGCGCCATGCCCGATTTGATGGCGTCGCTGCCGATCACCGGCGTCGATGGCACGCTCAGGCGCAGCCGTTCGCAGGTGTCGCAGGGCTGGGCGCACCTGAAATCGGGCACGCTGCAGGGCGTCACCGCGCTGGCCGGCTACGTGCACACGCCCAGCGGCCGACGCCTGGTCGTGGTCGGCATCATCAACCATGCCAATGCGTCAGCGGCGCGGCCGGCGCTTGAAGCACTGGTGGACTGGGCCGTCAAGGAAGGCAGCCGCTGAACCTGGCCATCCTTGGCAGTTTATTGGCGGCTTTTTTGACGGCCGTGAGTTTCCTGCCGCAAGTCTGGCGGGCGTCATACCGGGGCGCCGCATGGCGTCTGGCAACGCAGCATGCACTCAGCCCTGCACCAAAATAGTTCAAGGCAAAAACTCTCTGCAAGAGCGGTCAGCGTCCCAAGGATTTTCCCTGTCCGATATCCTCCCGTTTCTGACGCCTGCACGGGGCCAGAGACGATAAGCCTGGCCCAGGGGCTGGCACCATACTTGCTGGCAGGAAACTTGGGAAAACCGGTAAGACATCACCACGCCCAAACACTTTCTGGCGGCAAATCCTATGTACATCAAAATTGGTTTCGACATCCAGCTGGCCATCACGTCGCCCATGGCGCTTGTGTATGTGCTGCATGTGCACCCGTCGCGGCGTGACGACCTGTTGGCGCCCGAGATCGTGCTGACCGAGCCCCACTTGCTGGTTGACGAATACCTGGACGCCTTTGGCAACCGCTGCGGCCGTGTCAATGCGCCGGCCGGCGTCGGCGAGGTGCGCTTTCACAGCCAGTCCATCATTCGCGATTCCGGCTTGCCCGACGAGGTGGACTGGTCTGCCCGGCAGCATGACCCGACCGAACTGCCCCCGGCCACGCTGCAGTTCCTGCTGCCCAGCCGTTATTGCGAGGTGGACAGTGAATTGCTCCAGTTCGCCTGGAACCAGTTTGGCCAGGCGCCCGCCGGCTGGGCGCGCGTGCAGGCGATTTGCGACTATGTGCACAACCATATTCATTTCAACTACAGCGCCGCGCGCGCCACGCGCACCGCCGTTGAAGGCTGGCGCGAAGGCACTGGCGTGTGCCGCGACTTCACGCACCTGGCGGTGACGCTGTGCCGCTGCATGAATATTCCGGCGCGCTACTGTACCGGCTACCTGGGCGATATCGGCATTGCGCCAGTGCCTTACCCGATGGACTTCAGCGCCTGGTTCGAGGTCTTTTTGGGCGGCCGCTGGTACACCTTCGACGCGCGCCACAACACGCCACGCATCGGCCGCGTCGTGATGGCGCGCGGCCGCGATGCGGGCGACGTGCCGTTAACGATGGCTTTCGGGCCAAACACCCTGAAAAAGTTTGAGGTCACGACTTATGAAGTCGATGCGCATGGCAACGCCCTCAGCACAGTGTGACCCCGCTGCCTGTCACTGACACGCCGGCCGGTGATGCGCTGGTCATCACTTGCGAGCATGGCGGGCGCGAGGTGCCGTCTGCCTACGCGGCATTGTTCATCGGTCACGAGTCCTTGCTGGACACCCATCGCGGCTGGGACCCGGGTGCGCTTGAACTGGCCCGGCAGATGGCTGATGCCTTGGAAGCGCCACTGTTCGGGGCCACCACCACACGCCTGCTGATCGACCTGAACCGTTCCATCGGCCACCGGCAATTGCACTCGGAAGCCACGCGCGACTTGCCGGCAGCCGACCGGCGCGCCATTGCCACCCAGCATTACCATCCGCACCGCGACACGGTTGAAGGTGAAGTCGCCCGGCTGATTGCCAGGGGCCGGCGCGTTGTCCATATTGCTTCGCACAGTTTCACGCCCGAGCTGAATGGCGTGGTGCGCCAGGCCGATGTGGCCTGGCTCTACGACCCCGGACGCGCGGGTGAAGGTGCGCTGGCAACGTGCTGGCTGAACGCTTTGCAAAAACGCCGACCCGAACTGAGACTGCGGCGCAACTACCCCTACCAGGGCAAGGGCGACGGTCTCACTGCGCTTTTGCGCAAGCGCCATGGACAGGTTCAGTACGTGGGCATTGAACTGGAAGTGAACCAGCGCTTTGTCTTTGAAAGCGGACCGCAATGGTCCTTGCTGCGCGATGACATCACGCAAGCCTTGAAGACGGTGATGGCATTGCCAAAGCAGTGAGCGCGGCAAGTTGTGAGTGACGCATTAGCAGTACGCGCCACTCGGATCAGCCGAAGTTTCCCAATCAATTCAACGCAAGTCTTCGTAAGCTATCTCGGCTCGTCTATTCAAAGCGCGCGATTCTGCATCGAGACCTGCAACAGCGGGTTGGTAAAAACTTAAACTGACCGGTTTCAACTGTTGCTCTTGAACACCGAGCCTGATCAGCGCGTTGCGGACCTCGTTGGCACGTACAAGCCCCAGGGGCTGGTTATAGCTATTCGTGCCGAATACATCGGTATGCCCTTCCACCGAGGCAATCACCAGCGGATTGGTGCGCAAGATGCGGGCGTGATCTTCTAAAACCTGATTGAATTCGGGCTTTATATTGTGTTTGTCAAAATCAAAATAAACAATTCCCTGAACAACGGCTTCCTTTTTCGCAACAGGAACCACGACCGGTACAAACACAGACTTGGCTTTGCTCGAAAAATAAGTGACTATCGTTTTCTCTCTGGATTTTTCAGTTTTGTCGTTCTGTGAAGCACAACCCACCATAACGATGGCAACCGAGATCATGACAAAGGTACGAACAAATTTTGGTTTCATGGGCGGCCTGGTTTGTTATAAAAACATTACGCCGAACACAGGATCGACATGATAAAACTATATAAAATTTACAGAATTATCTGTATACAAATATCTATCCTCAGCCACCAAAGCTTGTTTTAAATTTACTAGAACCGTATTCTTGATATGCCATTAAATAAATTTAAATATTATTTGCTGGTAAAAGATAGATCAAATTGACCCTTGTCAAATGAATTCAATACTGCAATCCCAGTTTTACTTTTTACTATTACACCAACTTTTATATCTGAAACTGTCAAGCTGTGAGACCAGTAAAGCTTCATAAAACCAGTGTGTACATCAATAAGAACAGAGGCAATCAACTCCTGGGTCAATTCCATGAATGCCACTACTTCCGTCTTATCCAAATAATCCCTGCATAAAAATACGCAAAATTGGCGGAGGCGGGAGTCAATTTCAGAGCTTGAAAGCCAATTGCTTTTTCTTGCCATTATTCCAATGCAAGAATCAATGATATTGGCACATTTCTTTTTCTCATGGTTTGAGAACAAATTTTTAATTAATTTACTGCTGTTGTCAACCAACAAGTCCAGTTCATTATTTACAATATCCAATACGTTGCTGGTTCTAGGCCCCTTGAGAGCGAGCGCCAATACAGCAAATTTCATACAGTCTTTGAATTCATTTTGATTCACAGCCATGCCGTGGCAACCACAAATGCGAGGGTGCAATGGAGATAAATAGAAATCAATATCTTTATCTTTATCTATGGCATCAAGCAAAAATTCCTGATGTGCACCACAAGCGCAAAAAATTCTGTTCCTTATCACACTCATTAATAAATTCGATGTTTTTATTTGAGCACCATCGACGCTTGAATTAAAGTCAGACAGTGGCTGCATTGCCAGACTAAAGACACTTTCGGGAACAACTTCAGGCAAGGTACATTCAATGCCAGAATATCCAGAAAATGATTTATCATGCTCTTTTTTTATCAAATTTCTTTCAAATAAATAAAACTTTTCAAGTACGCCAAAAACAACAGCCGGCCTCCATGAATAGATTTTTTGCATCTCGTTCTGTTTTACAGACTGAAATTTTGGATATGCCGAAACTGAAAGAATTTTTGCGATTTGCGACGATTCCAGACCCGCCAATTTAAGATTAAATATCTTGCGAATTTTATCGCCATCAATGGCAATATCAAATACTTCATCTACTAAAAACAATAGCTTTGAAGTTATTTTAACTTTATGCGAAATTCTTCTTTTATGATCAAAATCATATTCCTTATTTATATTCTTAAGTGAATTTTTTTCGGAAAAACAATTGAGATATTTATTTCTTACAGGTAATAATCCCCGCACCACAAAAGTGACATGGGAAAACACCGAGATAATGCCGTTAAGCTCACTCATGCCAACAACTTGAAGTGGATTTGATTGTATAAAACACAATGGCAACCCGCAACTGTGAATTGCTTCAAGTTTCCCGACAATTGTTTCTAAATCAGGATCGTCCGACTCCTCGAAATCATCAATCAGCAGGGATGTCACACCCTGCATTTTTAACAATTCAATATTATTCAGTATCCATCTCAGGATATATAGGGTAGTGCTTTTTCCAGACTCTAAAAAACCAATTTCGCCAATGTTAAAAACTTTGAAAAAAACTTTTAGTGAAGTGTTATATCTTTGCTCTTGGTTAGCCGCTTTCGCCTGATAAACTTTCTGAACTGAATACATGTCCAGACTCAAACGCATATCTGTCAGGCTGATGTACAGCTCGACGCGAGGCTTATCGAGAGCAACTACCAAATTATCAAGACAATCGGACTTTACCAATTCTTCTACTGTGTTGAGCAAAATGTTCTGTGGATACGAATCTATAACCGCATCTATTTGCTGCTGCCTAATTTCGGCTGCGAAATCCTGATCCAACCATTCAATCTTCAAAGGTATTACACGGTCATCAGTAACAGATAATATCCATTGATTTTTTAAATTATCCAGACTGAGCAGTTCAGCAGAATTATGCTCCATTGAAGCTGGCGATTCTTGAAACACTTTTACAGAATCAAAGTTCTCAACTTTTTCAAATCGAATCATTAGTTTTGATTATTAGAATAAAATAGAAGTTTTTAAGTTACACAAAACTGGATATTCGAATTAATTCGATCCCTGTGATCTTTTGGTATTCGGCCAGTCCTGAGAAGAACTTCCCATATTCCTTTAGCCTGGTCTTTGGCATTTTGGTAATACAAGCTGAGTGCAAGTTCATCGTAACGCCTCCAAACATAGCAATCATTCTCGACAAACAATCGATCTTTTGTAAATGGGATCTTTACAGCAATCGTAAACATTGCTTTTGCATTTGACCATCTTCCTTTACCATGAAGATATACACCGAGCCACATCAATGATTCGGCTCTTTCAGGGCGTGCCTTGTGCGCCTTTAAATAGGCGCTGACCGTATCAAATTCAGGTTTTCCTGTTTTATCCATTAATCTGGCAACCTGGTAAAGGGAATACCAATCTTCTTCGGCCCATCCCTTGAAATCAGCTCTTTTTTGATATGCAAGCAATGCTTTTTCCGGCTCTTTGGCGTCTCTCCAACTTTGTGCAAGGTAAAACATATATCTAAGATTATCCGGCTCTTCAACCAATGCGGCTTCTAGTACAGCAGCATCATCATGATATTTCCTAGGATTTTTACTGCGGGCACCTTCCGTGGTATACAAAACATTGAATCCATTGATATGTTCTGCCTTGTATTCATCATCGCATTCCAGATGTTCGTGAAGCACACCTTTATAACGCCACGAATGTTTAGTGGAAATCAAGCAGGTGCGTGAATAACGAAGACTTCCATGAAGAATAGTAGCTGAATAGGCTGCTGCGTTCAAAACTGGAAGCTCAAATGCTTTTTGAATAACCAGTACTTCGTCTGCATCGATCACAAAAAGATAATCACAGTTTTTTTGTGCTAAAAAAATAGCTTCCGAACGATTATGCGCAAAGTCTTTCCAGGCTCTATGATGTAATTCGCCAGGAATATCTTTCATCGTATTACCGATGAGTTCACAGGTCCGGTCTGTAGATCCCGTGTCCACTATCGTCCATGTATCGATAACATGCATGACAGACTTGAGACATCGCTCAATGACTTGTGCCTCATTTTTGACAATCATGCACAGTCCAACTTTGGGACGACTTGCTTTAGTAAGAGACAATTTTTTATCCTTATTTAAAATAATATTTTTGGTTAATTAAATCAATAGAATAAAGATAAATATTTTTCTATCATCAAAACAAGATGCTCCGCGCTTTTTTTGTTTAGAGCTTGATATCGTCAAATCAACTACTTTCAGGTTCTGTGGCCCAAAATGCCACCCAGTGCATCATTGACGATGGAGGTGGAGTCGTTAATGCCTGTAATGGGTTGCTGAATGGATTCAAGAATACTTCCCATATCACCCACAGGCGTAGAGTTGCTTGCGACTAACTGTGCAGGTATATCGATCACATTCAATGTTTGTGGCGAAACCGAGGAAGCCTGATCGACAAGAGCCGTGACCGGATCGAGCAAGCCACCTGTCGCGCCGCCCGTGGCGTCGTCCAGCAAAGCCGTGACCGGGTCGAGCAAGCCACCTGTCGCGCCGCCCGTGGCGTCGTCCAGCAAAGCCGTGACCGGGTCAAGCAGGCCAGTCGTCGCGCCACCCGTGGCGTCGTCCAGCAAACCCGTGACCGGGTCAAGCAGGCCAGTCGTCGCGCCACCCGTGGCGTCGTCCAGCAAACCCGTGACCGGGTCAAGCAGGCCAGTCGTCGTGCCACCCGTGGCGTCGTCCAGCAAACCCGTGACCGGATCGAGCAGGCCAGTCGTCGTGCCACCCGTGGCGTCGTCCAGCAAACCCGTGACCGGATCGAGCAGGCCAGTCGTCGTGCCACCCGTGGCGTCGTCCAGCAAAGCCGTGACCGGATCGAGCAAGCCACCTGTCGCGCCGCCCGTGGCGTCGTCCAGCAAAGCCGTGACCGGATTGAGCAAGCCAGTCGTCGTGCCACCCGTGGCGTCGTCCAGCAAAGCCGTGACCGGATCGAGCAAGCCACCTGTCGCGCCGCCCGTGACGTCGTGCAGCAAACCCGTGACGGGGTCGAGAATGCCATCTGTACCAGCAGCAGTCACACTGTCAAGCAAATTTTCTACAACAGTCACTGGATTGGCTAACAGGTTCTCAAGGTCGAGACCTTGTACCAAGCTGTCCAATCCGCCTGTCACACCATCGAGCGCTCGACCGACGAATCCCTGTGCATCCAATTCGCCAACCAATGTGTCGACAAAAGACTGCTGCGACAACAAAGCATCACCTGCCGTTGTGGACTGGTTAATCAGGATGGCAATTGGATTGGTATCCACAAAACCACCCAGAAGTTGGTCCAAAGCATCTCCAGCTGCCATACCGCCGCTGTTAAGCGGCGTGTTGGAATCAGGATTGGCCTCGGGCAAATTCAAAATAAGTCCAGGCTCTCCAACCAGCCCGCCATTAAAGAGCTGATCGGTTGGACCTCCATCACCTACAAGCCCGCCAGCTCCCAAAATAGCCGTCAAAGGCAAACCCAATCCTGTCGCAATTGCGTTGACAGAATTTAACAAGCCTTGATCGATAACGGCTGCGCCTGTAGCGCCTGTAGCGCCTGTTCCGCCCGTAGCGCCCGTTCCGCCCGTAGCGCCCGTTCCGCCCGTAGCGCCGGTTCCGCCCGTAGCGCCCGTTCCGCCTGTAGCGCCGGTTCCGCCTGTAGCGCCCGTTCCGCCTGTAGCGCCCGTTCCGCCCGTAGCGCCGGTTCCGCCCGTAGCGCCCGTTCCGCCTGTAGCGCCGGTTCCGCCTGTAGCGCCCGTTCCGCCTGTAGCGCCCGTTCCGCCCGTAGCGCCCGTTCCGCCCGTAGCGCCGGTTCCGCCCGTAGCGCCCGTTCCGCCTGTAGCGCCTGTAGCGCCCGTTCCGCCCGTAGCGCCCGTTCCGCCCGTAGCGCCGGTTCCGCCCGTAGCGCCCGTTCCGCCTGTAGCGCCCGTTCCGCCTGTAGCGCCTGTAGCGCCGGTTCCGCCCGTTCCGCCTGTAGCGCCGGTTCCGCCTGTGCCACCTCCTGTAGCGCCCGTTCCACCCGTACCACCTGTTCCACCCGTACCACCTGTTCCACCCGTAGCACCTGTGCCACCTCCTGTAGCGCCCGTTCCACCCGTACCACCGGTTCCACCTCCTGTTCCGCCTGTAGCGCCAGTTCCCCCAGACACTATTGCACCGCTATCGCCTGCAGCACCACCGCCACCTCCGCTGCCAGAAGCAGCACCTACCGCCAATAATCCCGCCCCGGCAAGCAACAAGCCTTCACCCGTACTATTGATACGGCCCAATGAAGTATGAACTTTATTGAATTTTCTCTATCGAAGAAAGATGGAAAAAGAAAATGCAAGAAAGCAGACGCTGGAGCAG
>NZ_JADOVG010000021.1 GCF_015752205.1 Polaromonas sp. CG_9.7 | reverse complement strand
GTCTATCGTCTCAAATTCAGTGCCTGCCCAGCCCATCGTTTTCCTTCAAATCTTTCTTGAGGGGAATTTTGCCGGAGTTGTGTATAACGAAATGCCCAATGCCAGCTGCGCCTCGGCCACGAAAGCTGCAAGCGTCGGGCCATCGCCTACATCGACTGAACGACCCAACACCTTTACGCCATAGCGTGAGAATTCGGCTTCGGTGGCCGCCACCTCTTCATAATTGCGAGCGCAAAAGGCGACCTGCGCGCCCTCTTTCAATAAGGTTTCAACGATGGTGCGGCCAATGCCTTTGGTTCCGCCGGTAACGACTGCCCTGAGGCCTTTAAGTCCCAAATCCATGGTGTAGTCCTTTTTTTAATATTGAATAAAACGAGAGTTAGGGCATGGCCAAGTATTTCTTTTCAACGCCTGCTGCAACCGAGTATTTAGGGTCGACGAAGTTGCCAAGCCGGACCTTGCCGCATTGGCTAAGCATCATGTAAGCATCCCATTTATCGTAGTCGTACTCTTTGGCCATCCACATGACAAGTTCATGGTAGGCAATACGTGTGGCATCTTCCAGGGGTCGGGCACTGCCGATGACCATGATCTGGTGTTCGGTTTCGAGCCGGGGCCAGTTGATCTCCCAGTTTTTAATGAGGTCGACATGAATGGTAGTGCGACTGGCGTATTCAACGGCGGTGCCGCAAACTTCGCCATCACCCTGGCAGGCATGGGCGTCACCAATAAACAGGCGCGCACCCGGTGAGCGCACCGGCAAATACGTGATGCTGCCCGGCCCCATATCGGGCACGTCCATGTTGCCGCCGTGGTTGTCTGGTGTGAGGGAATTGATCGAGTCGATTTCAGGTGACAGACTTAACGTTCCGATGTGCGGTCGATAGGGTAAAGTGACGCGTCGGCTCCAGTACACGCCCTCTTCATCAAGGTCGATCTTGCGTGTAATTTCAGGCAATGGGTCGTTCAGCATCGCCGTGAAGTCAGTTCCCGTGAGGGCACCAAAACGCGGGATCAAGCAACAGGTACCGCGTGGGTTGGGGCCGCGCGGCAGCATGGACTCAATGTAGACCGCGACAACATCGCCTTTCTCTGCGCCCTCAATCATGATAGGGCCGTTTTGCGGATTCAAAAAGGGGACACGCAACTTGGCGCTTGGCAGGTCTTGCTCCGTTTGAATTTTCCCGTCAAATGCATCACGGGTATCCACAATCACGCGGTCCCCCGGTGCAATATGCATCACGGGCTCTGAGTAAGGCCCGATGGTGTAGTGAAACACGCCCTGGCGAGTCTCATTGAGTTCGTGTGTTGTGCCAACGGCACCACGGGCCAGTCCACGTGTGTGCATGATTGATTGTGAAAGCCAGTACATGTTCTTTTTTCCTTGAGTTAGATCATCAAATGACTGCGCACGCTTGCGGCATTCATGTGATCCGCGTCAATGTTGCCGACAATGCGCCCCTTCTCCATCACATAGGCGCGCTCGCCCATGTCAAGGATGGTATCTAGGTTCTGCTCAACGAACAGAATCGTCGTCCCAAGGTCTTTGCGGATCGTTCTCAGCACGTTGCAGATCAATTGCACGATTGATGGCTGAATGCCTTCCGAGGGCTCGTCGAGCAGCATCAGCGCAGGGTTTCCAACCAGCGCACGGCCGATAGCCAGCTGCTGTTGCTCACCACCCGACATGGTGCCAGCGAGTTGAGTCCGGCGTTCTGCCAGGCGCGGAAAGTATTGGTACACCAGCTCGGGCTGCTTCTTACTATCGCGACCGCCAACCAATTCACCAACCATCAAGTTTTCGGCTACCGTCATGCGCGCGAACACCTCGCGTCCTTGTGGCACGTAGCCAATGCCGCGTCGGGCACGCGCATCGCTCGACAACGACGTGATGTCGTGCCCGAGCAGGCGAATACTGCCGCCTCGCGTCCGCAAGAGACCAATCAGGCAGCGCATCGTCGTCGTCTTGCCAACGCCATTGCGCCCGATCAACGCAATGATCTCGCCTTTTCCGACGGTGAGATCAACGCCCTGCAGAATCGGGGTCTCGCCATATGCAGCCCGCAAGCCCTGAACTTCAAGAACGACTTCAGTGTTCATGGGTTTTGCCAAGGTAGATTTCGGCCACGCGCGCGTCCGAGATAATGTCGTTGATTGAACCCTCGGCAAATACATTGCCGAAATGCAGCACAGTGACGCGATGTGCGATCTGGCGAATGAACGCCATATCGTGCTCGACCACCAACATAGTCATGCCTTCGGTATTGAGCTTCTGGATCAGCTCACCGGTTTTGAAGGTTTCCTCCGGTGAGAGGCCTGCTGTCGGTTCGTCCATCAACAGGAGCACAGGCTTGAGCGCTATTGCCATGCCAATTTCAAGCCATTGCTGCTGTCCGTGTGCTAACACGCCGGCCAGCTTTGTCGCCTCACCCGTAAGGTCGAGTAGTTCAAGCAACCGATCTTCCTCGCGCGCCAAATCGGCACCGCGCACATGATGTTGCAACGCAATGTGAAGATTCTGCCGCACGGGCAACTCCTTAAAAACGCTCGGCGCCTGCATCTTGATGCTCATCCCCTGCTTGACTCGCTGGTACGGTCGCTCGTGCGTCACGTCCTTACCCATGAATTCAATACGGCCAGACGTAGGTTCGTGCGTACCAACGACTAACTTAAAGAGCGTGCTCTTGCCGGCGCCATTGGGTCCGATCAGACAATGGATTTCCCCATTCTTCACCGTTAAATCAACCTCCGACACCGCTGCATGACCGCCAAATTTTTTCGACAGTCGAGTTGTCTGCAATAGCGCGCTCATGCCTTCCCCTCATCAGCCACTTGGGCACCTTGCTTGCTGCGAAAAGCAAAGACGCGCTTGATCGACTGCACCACACCGATAACAAAACCCTGGGGCGCGACCATGACGGTGCACAGCAACATGGTCCCCATTAAAAGCAGTGCGGCTTGCTGGCTGTAAATCGTAAGAATTTGAAACACCCACAGCACCAAAAAAGTACCGACCAGGGTCGCCGTTATGTCGCTTCGTCCCGAAAACGCTACCCAGACAATCGGCATGGCTGCGGCGGGAAGACCAACACTGGCAGGCGTGATGAACTGGCCCCACGAGGTGTAAAGCACACCGCTCAACCCGGCTAGCATCGAGCCGATAACAAATGTTGCGAGCTGGTATTTGCGTACGTCGTAGCCCAGCAGTTCGGCACGCTGTGGGTCTTCCCGAATAGCCACTATGACGTTGCCGAAGCGTGAGTTGAGAAAAATTCGCAAGCTTAGGTAAACCACCAATAACAGACTGACTACCAAGTAATATAGCGGTAAGCCTTCAAAGATAAGTGGATCGTCGCCGACCCAGGGAATATTGAGCGACGCCATACCGCCCATTCCGTTGAACCCGTTCAATCGCGCCAATCCGATGTGCCATTCAGGTCCGGCCGTTTGACCAAGAAAAAAAGCAAGGACCAGTGCCGCTGACAACGTCACAATGCCGAAAAATACGCCGCCGATCTGGCCCCAGATCATAAAGTAGCCCAGTATTGCGGCCACCGCTCCGGCGACCAGCAACGCGGCCAGCAACGCTAAAACCGTTGTGCCGGCTTCACCGCCAAGGTTAATCGCCAAAACGCCATAAGCATAACCGCCTATACCGAAGAAAAGGGTTTGTCCAAATGACAGCATGCCGCCATAGCCCCACACAAGGCAAAGCCCCATGGCCATAAAGACCCAGAGCAGCAAATAGGCCATGTTGCCGACGCTGTAAGCATCAGCAAATAGGGGGTAGATAAGCATGACGGTCAGCACTGCCATAAAACTCATCCAAAAAAATCGGCTAGTGCCAAGTGTCTGCGGGCCATTGATAAGTTTGAACATGAGAAACTTTTAGGTCAGTAGCAATTTATCGAGTCCTGCGGGCGAACCAGCCCGACAAACCTTCGGGGAGGATTCGAATGACAATAATCACTGCGAGAAGCATGCCGATCTGTCCGACAATCTGTCCGCCCCATCCGTTGAGTCCGGTTCGAACGATAGCCAGTAGGATGCCAGCTGGTGCAGTGCCGAGTAGGACATTCGCGCCACCTACCACCACGGTAACAAAGCTTTCAATAAGAAATGTGGCCCCCATGGTCGGAATCAGCGTCATGGTCGGTGCATACATCGCACCACAGAAGCCGGCAAGAGCAGCACCAATGCCGAAGCTCAGCGCGTAGACGTTGCCTACTTTTACGCCAGTTGCCTGCGCAATCGACGCGTTCTGCATGGTGGCCCGTGCATGCACGCCAAAGCGGGTCTTCATAAAGATGACGTAGATGAAGGCCAGCACAGCCACAGCGCAGCCGAACAACACCATGCGGTAGTTCGAATATGTGTAGATGCCGATTGAGAAACTGCCATCTGGCGTGCCGATACCCGGGAGTGACGAACCGAAGATGATCAACATCCCCTGCGTGACCATGAGGCTCAGGCCCCATGTGGCCAGCAGGGAATCCAGTGGCCGTTTGTAAAGCTTGCGCACTAGGCTCCATTCAACCAGCACGCCAATGGCACCGGCCGCAATCGTCCCGCAAGCCTGTGCAATTGGCAGCGGTAGGCCTGCATGCACAAGCGAAACGGTCACATATGCACCACACATGATGAATTCGCCATGCGCCATGTTGATGACACCCATCATTCCAAAAATAATTGCCAACCCCGCTGCCGCCAGAATCAGAAAAGCAAAGACGTCGGCAAACTGATAAACGTAGGAGAATATTTCGGCGAGCACCTGGCGCTACCTTTCTTTAGGATTTCTTGGGAAAGTCTGACGGCGTATATTGCTTTTTAGCGTTCTTCTTCGTCAGGTCGCAACCGACTTGCCCAAGCCAGTAGGGCTGGATCAGGCCATAGTTCTTGAGCACGTTTACCTTATGCTTGTCATCGACCGCAATCAAGCGCATCTGATGTGAGGTGTGCTGACTTTTAGGATCGATACAAACTTGCCCCTCGGCGGCGTCAATGCATGCTTCACCTGTTGCAATAACCTGACGCAGGTCCGCCAACTTAGTTGACTTGGCTTTCTCAACCAGCATTTTGTACATATAAATTGCGGAGTACGCGTTATAACCCGCGTCATTGATGTACGGCTCATCCGGAAATTTGGCATGCCAGCGCTTCTTGAAATCGTTAGCCGGCGCGGTGTCAATTTCTTCGAACCAGTTGGCTGTCACATTCATCTGATTCAGCGCAGGGGACGCAAAACGCTTGTGCTCGTAGCCAAGCATTACTTTCACAGATGAGCCCATTGGCAGGTTCAGCTTGGCTGCCGTCGCCTGCTCGAAGAATGAATCTTGTGCTGCGCCCACGTTGAGCATCAGCAGCCAGTCGGGCTTGGCCTTTTGGATGTTCTGGATAGTCTGTGCAAACTGCGATACGCCCAATGGAATGAACTCCTCACCGACGATCGTGCCGCCCACATCCTTCAGGATTGACCGGTTCCATTCGGCGGATATCTGGCCGAAGTTGTAATTGGCTGCGACCACATAAACTTTCTTGCCGAACTTCTCAACCATGTAAGGAATAAGGGTTGAGAACTGCTGCTCGGGCACTGCACCCATGCTGATCATGTTCGCATCGCAGACGCCGCCTTCGTACTGGTTGGTATAGAAGTAAGGGGTCTGCGTCCGATTAACGATCGGCCGGATCGCCTCACGCGCCGCCGATGTGATGCCGCCGATCAGAACGTCGACCTTGTCCTTGTTCAGCAAGCGCCGCGTAAATTCCTGATATCGCGCGTTGCCGCCCTGGGGGTCGAGGTGAATAAGTTCCAGCGGACGACCCATCACACCGCCCGCCTTATTGATCTCTTCCACCGCAAGTTGCGATCCATGCATCTTGGGCAGGCCCATAAAGGCCAGATCGCCCGAGACGTCTTCCATCAGGCCAATCTTCAAAGGATCTGCAGCCAGTGCAGTAGACGAAATACCCACCACAGTCAGTATCGCAGCGACTGAAAAAAACGTGTTGCAGAATTTCATAATGGTGTACTTCAGGAGTTTGGGAGGTCGATGTGAAATGAACGAAAGGGACGAGAAGGAACAATGAAATCAAAGGCTCGGATGCTGACGATGCCAATCGGTAATTTGTTGGAAGGCCCAGCCTGCACGCAGCAGCAAGCTTTCTTCGAAATGCCGCGAGACGAACTGAAATGCGAGCGGCATGCCGCCTTCGGTAAAGCCACCGGGCAGCGTGATGGTCGGGCTGCCTGTCATGTCGAATGGGCACGTATAGCGCAACACCGCGGAGATCAATTCAGCGTCGGTACCCATCTTTGACATGCGATCCACGGTCGGTGAGGCAATACCAGTAGCAGGCACCAGTAGCAGGTCGATATCTTCGAACATCGCCTTCACACGGCCAGTAAAGTCGAGTCTCCTCAGCATGATCTTCTGGTAGTCAGTCCCCTTCTGCGCTAGGCCGAGTTCGATAAGACCGGCCAGGCCTGGGCCATACTCAGACTTGCGTGCGGCATAGGTCTTCTCGTGCACCACTGCAGCCTCCATGCCGCACAGCGGGAACCAATCTTCTATGGCATGCGCCGGATCTGGAACAACAACTTCACGAATTTCACCACCAAGCGTTTTCACGGCCGCAATTGCTGCGGCCAGCACCTGCTTGGTCGGCTCATCGACGCCGTCGCTACTCCAGCGGGAGTCGATACCCACGCGCAACCCCTTAATGCCCTGCGGCATTTCTGCCACGTAGTTGGGCACTGGACGCAGGCTGGCCGTCGGGTCGTTGATATCCGAACCAGCAATTACTCCGAGCATGGCTCCAGCGTCGGCCGCGCTGCGCGTCATCGGCCCGATGTGGTCAAGTGTGGCAGCCAACTCAAATGCACCGTAGCGACTGACGCGGCCCCACGTAGGCTTTAGTCCGGTGAGCCCGTTGGCTGCCGATGGAAAGCGGATTGATCCCCCCGTGTCGGTTCCGAGGGAGCCATAGCAAAGACCCGCAGCTGTGGAGACGCCCGAGCCGCTCGAAGACACACCGGTCCAGTGCGCCGCATTCCATGGATTGACCGGTGGTGAGATAGTTGGATGGTGGTCTGCGTAAGCGCTCTCTGTCATCTGCAGCTTGCCAAGAATGATCGCACCAGCCTCACGGAGTTTCTTGACGACCGTGCCATCGACCGTGGGCACGAAGTCTTCATAGATGGTCATGCCGGCGGCCGTCTTGACGCCTTTCGTCCAGCACAAGTCCTTGACCGCGATGGGCACGCCATGCAGAAGGCCCCGTAGTTCCCCGGCAGCAATTTCGGCATCCGCCTTTTGGGCATCGACCAGTGCGCTGTCAGCCATCACGGTGACGTAGCTTTTGAGCACCCCATTGAGTTTTCCGATGCGATCGAGCTGCGCTTGAGTGGCCTCGACGGAAGACAGTTCTTTTGACTGGATGAGTTTTCCAATCTCCAACAATTCAAGGTAATGCAGATCTTTTTGTGTCATGGTGTGTGTAGTGAAAGTGGAAGGTATAACGACAGGTAAGGTGTAGTCAACATATGTACTCTACGCGCCAACTGTGCGTACAGCTTGTCCCGTTCCGCCATCAGGTGTGTTGATACCGCCAACTTTGAAATTTCTGTAAATCTGACATTACGTCAGGGTAGATGTGCCCGCGTGGAGTTTGGAGGTATGCTGAAATGAGTGGTCTGCGAAGCAGCGCCTCGCACCGGGCGCTGCCGGCATCTTTAGCTGCGGCGCCAGTCAGCCCTGTCGCGACTAGCGAGCACAATCAGTTATGCCGCAGCAGCGTATGTGGCGTGATGCCATACGCCTTTTTGAAAACACGGCAAAAATGCGAAAGATCGCTAAAACCGTTCTGAAACGCTGCCTGCGTGACCTGTTGCACGCGACCTTCAACCAGTGCGCTATGGCTGGCTTCGAGACGCCGCTGCCAAATCCAGTGCATAGGCGTTGTGCCGTGCTCGGCGAATACACGCGTGATAGTTCGAGCCGACACATGCTGCGCGGCGGCGATGCGTTGAACATCGAGTTCACAGTCGTCGAGATATTCGTTGATGAAGTCCTTTGATAGCCTGTACAACTTCTCGCGAGACGACAGCATGGAAGTTCCACCAGCCACCTGCGTCCGCAACACAACGGCCAGCAAGTCGATCAACGACGCTGCCAACGGCACCTGTACACCTTGGTGTCCGGTAACGTCGATGACAGCCGCCTCACGCATCGTGCTGGCGAGCAAGAACGAAATCGAATGACTTTTGTCAAGTCGCATAGCGGTATATTTTTCTGCTTCAGGCACTCGAAACAGCAGCTGTTTTCTGGGTATACGCAGCAGCAGCACTGACTTCGGTTCGAGGTCATACGTAAATGGACGCGCCGCATCATACAGTGCAATGTCGCCTGCTTGCTGCACCATGTTGCGGCCCGATTGCGACAAGAAGGCACGACCCGCCACCATGAGACTGAGCATGAAATCATCATTTGGGCCTGTCCGTAAATGTTGCGGCGTGCGCTCCCAGTAGTGCTGAGGAGATGAAATTTCGGCGAGCGTTAGGTTGCCAAGTGCGCGCACTGAGAAGCTCGCACTGAAGTTCTCCCGGTTTGACACGCGGCTCGACGCGGGAATGAAGTGACTGCAGACGACATTGCTCCAATATTCAAAGCGATGGCCTGCAGCAACGGTGGCGGTTGAGTAATTTATTTCCATGGTAAAGGTTCGTAGATTGCCTCGTATACAGTAAAAAAATTACACCTTACTCTCTAGCTTTACTGTGTAACTGATGTTACGCAGCTGCCCGAAAAAGCTGAAGCTGAAGCTGAAGCTGAAGCTGGGCGTAGGCGGTGCGAGATGCGTTGATAAGTAGCTTGCGACAAAGCGCAAAGGGATTGAGCTTGTTTGTGATGGGGGTTAGGGCATTTCGTCATACACAACTCTCCGCCGCCTGAAGTTTTTTGTAGAACCTGACGCCAGCGGCAAAGTCCAGGATGCGCTGCATGCCCAACCAAATGGTTTTTATACCTGGCTCGCCATCACCCGCACGAGCAAGAAAGCTTCCGAGCCGGGCGACCAGGCGCACCACCTCGTTGAGCGTGGGCGCCTGTTCTGGATGTCGCTTTTGGTTCAGGATAAGGGCGGCCTTCCACTCATCAGGCTCAACATCAATTGGGCATCGAGGTCTGGGCAACTTCGCCCCAGGCGCATCAGCCGGGCGATACGCCAGGCCACCACCATGTACAGCACCAGCGCACGCTCAATCCTCTTAATGCTGCCCAGTGGCAACGCCTCTATGCTGCAGCCGTTCTTGAGCACATGAAAGAACATCTTGATTTCCCAGCAGGAGCGGTACCAGTCAATCATCTGGGCGGCCTGCTTTAAGCTCTGCACAGGAAGATTCGTCAGCAGCCGCCACTCCACCGGCTTGTCGCCTGAGGCAGGCTTCGTTTCTTTAGCCACAATGCAGCTGGCCTGCACATAGCCGCACCGACCATCGGGCAGTTCCAGCGTTTGCGCCCACACCTGTTGGAGCACTTCACGGGCGCGCTGGCGCATGCGCGAGGCCATCACGAAGCGTATTTCGCGCAACGACTCAGACGCAATTACCCGGCTCCACAGCTTGTCGCCCCCGCTCAGGGTGCGGTTGTGTTTGGAGCGCAGCAGCCAGTCCACGGGCGTGGTCAGTGCATCGGCGCGCCGCATCAGCTCCATGGTGTCGGCCTCGCGGTCAGTCACGTACACCATTCAGGTGCCCGGCAGCTGCGGGGCCATCTCGGCGAGCCGTTCGTAGCCTTCAACCCAGCGCACGCTCTCCTTGGTGTTGGGGCGGCTGCCGTCCCTATCCTTGGGTTCTCGCCCCCACATATACGCGTCCAGGACGCCCAGTGGTTCACGCGATGTTAAAACGGCGTAGGTCTGGTGCGCATACATGCCGCGCTGCGGCTCGTAGCTAAGCAACCCCAAGCCGCTGGACTCCTGGCCATTGAAGTCCAACTCGGTCATATCCTGAATGCACAGCACCACCTCGTGGATGACCATGCGCGTCTTGGCGCAGTCCGTGTGGGCGCCCGGAATCGCCCGCCAGTCGCTTTCCTCGTTGCCGAAGAACCAGTACGCCGCCATGGTGTCGGTCCAGTCCCTGTAGGCCTGCGGCACCCTTGCTGTGGGCTGTGCGCTCAGGTACTCGATCAGACAAATGGCCCGCTTGTTGCGCCGCTCATCGCCTAGGTCTATCGTTTCGAATTCAGTGCCTGGCCAACTCATCGTTTTCCTTCAACTTTTATCCGGAGAGAGGTTTTGCAGGAGTTTTGTATAACGAAATGAGCCAGACCACCTAAAATCTACCGCAATTTATTGCTCAATCGCCACTCCTCGCTCGCTATTGCTCAATGATCCATGTGTTGCGTTTGAATTTGAAACTGTGATTGGTGCAATGCTTTGGACTGCAGCGTTAGCCCAATGTAACGCAGCCGTCAATGCCGACCTCGCCGATATTGTTGGTCGACCACACGTTGAAGTTTTCGCTGTTGCCCTCGGCATGTAAATGGAAACGGGCCAAGTCGAAAGTTGGCCGCAAGGCGCGGAATTCGAAGGCTCGGATGAATTGGCCCGGCGCAATCTTGGTTTCGATGTGGCCGAGCAGCAGCGTGGCGATCAGCGGGCCGTGCACCACCAGACCCGGGTAGCCTTCCACCTCGCGGCAGTAGTCCACGTCGTAATGAATGCGATGTCCATTGAAGCTGGCCGCTGAATAGCGAAAAAGGGTCACCGCGTCGGCGCTCACAACCTTTGGGTTGGCACTTGTGCGCTCAAAGACGTGACCACCCGCTCTTGCTCGTGCGCCCAGAGCAGCGAGAGCCATTTTCTCATCGGCTGACGGCCAACCGCGGTAGACAATGTCGTGTTCTTCCCGCAGCAACGGGCCAAGGCCGTCGACATAGTTATGCGCGACCGTAACGAAAACCATCTCTCCACTGCGACCTGACTTCTGCGTTACCTTCAAAATCTCGGACGTCTTGGTGACCACGCTACCCACGGCGAATGCACGCGACCACTGCAGCCGACTGCCGGCCCACATACGGCGCGGGAGGGCCACCGGTGGCAGAAAGTCGCCGCGGGCAGGGTGGCCGTCAACGCCCAAGCGCGACTGCATTTCAAGCGGGTTGAAGTACAGCCAGTGCCAGCCGGCTGGCAGTGCGGCCGCGTTCGGCTGCGATAGCATGGCATTGTCGTTCAGCGTAACCGCCATCTGGCGTACCTGCACCGGGCTGATGGTATCGACCACCGTCTGGCATCGGCCGACCCAGGCACTGAAATCAGTGGTAAACGTCATCTCAGTACGATCTTGGCATGCCCAACACATGCTCGCCAACATACGACAGGATCAGATTGGTCGAGATCGGCGCAACTTGGTAGAGCCGTGTCTCGCGGAACTTGCGCTCGATATCGTATTCGGCCGCGAAGCCGAAGCCTCCGTGCGTCTGCAGGCAAGCGTTGGCCGCCTCCCACGACGCGTCTGCCGCCAGCAGCTTGGCCATATTGGCTTCGGCGCCGCAGTCCTTGCCGGCGTCGAAGAGTTCGCAGGCAGCGTAGCGCATCAGGCTGGCCGCCTCGACGTTGACGTAGGCGCGCGCGATGGGGAACTGAATGCCCTGGTTTTTGCCAATCGGCCGGTCGAATACCACCCGGTCGTTGGCATAGGCCGTGGCTTTTTCTACAAACCAGTAGCCGTCGCCCACGCATTCGGCGGCGATCAGTGCACGCTCGGCATTGAGACCATCAAGAATGTACTTCAACCCCCTGCCTTCCTCGCCGATGCGGTTCTCGACCGGAATCTCCAGCTTGTCGATGAAGATCTCGTTGGTTTCGTGGTTGACCATATTGCGTATCGGCCGTACGATGATAGTTTTGCCGATTTCGCTGCGTAGGTCCACCAGAAAAACTGATAGGCCTTCGGACTTTTTCTTCACCTCGGCCAGTGGCGTGGTGCGCGCCAGCAGCAGCATGTAGTCCGAATGCTGCAGCCGGGAGGTCCAGACCTTCTGGCCGTTGACGATGTATCGGTCGCCCTTCAGCACGGCAGTGGTCTTGAGCTTGGTCGTGTCGCTGCCGGTGGTGGGCTCGGTCACCGCCATCGACTGCAGACGGATCTCGCCGCTGGCTATCCGGGGGAGCAAATCCTGCTTCTGCTTATCGGAGCCGTGGCGCACGATGCAGCCCATCACGTACATCTGGCCGTGACAGGCGCCGGAGTTGCCGCCGGCGCGGTTGATCTCTTCCATCACCACGCTGGCCTCGGTCAGCGACAGGCTGGAGCCACCGTATGCCTCGGGGATCAGCGCCGACAGCCAGCCGGCTGCCGTTAGGGCGTTGACAAAGGCTTCCGGGAAGGCTCGGGCATCGTCCACGTCCTGCCAGTAGCGCGCATCGAACTGGGTGACCACCGATCGCACGCCGTCGCGCAGGTCGGCAAATTCGTATTTGGGATTTCGTTGTTTGAACATCATTTGAAAAACTCGTTGTCTTTGGGTTGTGGTTCAGGCAGGAGATGCGTACATCTGCCCGCCGTCCACATTGATCGTTGTGCCGCTGAGGTAACCCGCCAGCGGCGAGCAGCAGAAAGCAGTGATGTCAGCGATCTCGCGCGGCTCGGCCAGGCGGCCGAATGGCAGGGCAGTGGTCAGTTCCATCCAGCGCGCTTCATCGCCCAGGGTTGCAGCTGCCTTTGCACGCAGCATGGTTTCCATGCGGTCGCTGCGGGTGGGCGAAGGGTTGATGCCGAACACGCGCACGCCGTTGCGCGGGCTGGTCGCGCCCAGCGCGTGGGTGAAAGCCATCAGCGCGGCATTGGCCGTCGAGCCGGCGATGTATTCGCTGCGCGGTGCGGCCCCTGCCATGCCGATGATGTTGGCGATCACACCGCTGCGGCGTGCCGCCATCACCGGGAGCATGACGCGCACTAAATTGATATAGCCGAAAAGTTTGAGCTCCCAGGCTTCGCGCCACTGCGCCTCGTCGATGTCGGTCAGCCCACCGCCCGGAATGGCGCCTGCGTTGTTGACCAAAATGTCAATGTCGCCGGCCTGTGACAGCAACTTGGCCTCGGCGCCGGGCTGGCCCATGTCCAGCGCCAGCACCGAGGCACGCACGCCGGTTTGACTGTGGATGGTGGCGACGGCCGCCTCCAGCGCTTCAGGGGAACGCGAGACCAGCAAGGGCCGCGCGCCTTCTCGGGCGAACGACAGTGCAGTGGCCAGGCCGATGCCGCGTGAGCCGCCGGTAACCAGCACACGCCGGTCTTGGAGTTGGAGATCCATATGTGAGCTTTCGTGATCAGGTTGCGCAGTCTGGCGCAGCGGGAACTTGAGCCGTGTACCAGTCGGCAATGTCGTGACCCTGCACAAAGCTGGTGCCGGGCGTGGCCATTAGCAGGTCGAGCATGCGTTCGAACGAGCCGAAGCGGTGCGGCACGCCGATGAGGTGCGGGTGCAAGCCCAGTGTCAAGATGCGCGGGCGCCGCTGCGCCTCGCGCACGAAGAGTTCGGCGGTACTTTTCACGCGCGTGAACATTTCTTCTGACGAGTGCTTCTCAATTGCATAAATGATGGAGTCATTGAGTTCCAGGTTGTAAGGCAGGCTGAGCAGCGGTCCATTGGCGGTCGACAGCCAGTTGGGTAGGTCGTCGACGACCCAGTCGAATACGTAGTCGACCCCGGCGGCCTTAAGCGTCTCGGGCGTCGTGTGGCTTTCGCGCAGGCCCGGGCCGAGCCAGCCACGCGGGCGCGTGCCAGTGAAGGCGGCGATCATGTCTAGACTGGTGGTGACCACTTCTGCTTCTGCGCCGGCATGGTTGAGTGCCTTCTGGTGGATGCCGTGGCCGATGAATTCCCAGCCAGCCGTGTGCATGGCCTCGGCTGCGCGAGGATAGGCGCCGATCACGCTGGCGTTGAAGCTGGTGGACGCGGTGAGGCCGCGCGAAGTGATGGCTTCGATAATGCGCGGCAGGCCACAGCGCATACCGTAGTCAACCCAGCTGAAGTTGGGCACGTCGGGCACGGTTTCCTTACCGTGCGGCGGTGTGATGATGGTACGCGGCATGGGCGCGTCGAACTCCCAATGCTCGACATTGACGACAAGGTGGACCAAGATGTTGCCGCCGGCGTGCGACGCTAATGCGGGGCCTTCGTTGGAAAAGCGGTAGGGGATGCGTGGGTTGGCCATGGGTTGTCTCCTTTGTCTTGCTCCGTTTTAGTGGCGAATCTGCTTAAGGATTTCTCGCTTCATGGTGTTGAAGGTTTCGCCGGTCGTGTCTTCGATGGTGCGTGGGCGTGCCAGCGGTACGGTGATGCGCGCCTGGATGCGGCCCGGTCGGGCCGACATCACGTAAACCGTGTCGGCCAGGAACAGCGCTTCGTCGATGTCGTGCGTGACAAAGACGATGGTCGGCTTGAGTTGCTGCCACACCGATAGCAGCAGCTCCTGCATGCTCAGCCGCGTCTGAGCATCCAGCGCGCCAAAGGGCTCGTCCATCAGCAGCACCTGAGAGCCCATCGTCAGGATTCGGGCGATACCGACACGCTGGCGCATGCCGCCCGACAGTTGCACCGGCAGGTGCTGCTTGAAGTCCGCCAGACCGACGATGCGCAGCATCTCGTTGGCGCGGGCTTCGTAATCCTTGGCTGGCACGCCTTGCGTCTTGGGGCCGAAGATCACGTTTTCCCATACGCTAAGCCAGGGGAACAGTGCGGCTTCCTGAAACACGACGCCGCGGTCGGGTCCAGGTTTGTCCACGGGCTTGCCGTGCACGGTCAGGCTGCCGCTGCTGGTCTTTTCAAAACCGGCGACCAGGTTCAGCAGCGTGGATTTGCCACAGCCCGACGGCCCCAGCAGTGCTACGAATTCGCCGGGTTCTATGGTCAAGTCGACCTTGTCCAGCGCCAGCACGGGTGGCTCGCCGGGGTAAATCTTGCTAAGTTCTTGGATGTGGATGGCAGGCATTGGGACTCAATGGTTTTGGAGAATGCGCCAGCGCAGCACGCGCCGTTCGACAAGCACGATGAGGCGGTCGCTGAGGTAACCCATAGCGCCGATGGAGACCATGTCGGCCAGTACGATGTCCATGCGGCCGACGTAATACGCGTCCCACAGGACATAGCCCAGGCCCGACTTCACAGCCACCATCTCGGAGACGATCACTGCCGTCCACGAGATACCCAAGCCGATGCGCAGGCCGGTGAAGATCGACGGCATGGCCGAGGGCAGTACCACTCGGCGCAGCAGCTGAGCGCGCGTTGTGCCCATCATCAGCGCGGCGCGCACCAGGTTACGTTCGACATCACGCGCGCCCTGCGTGGCATTGACCACGATGGCGTAGAAGCCACCGAGGAAAATCAGAAAGATCGAGCCGATGTCGCGAATTCCGAAGAGCGCGATGGAAAACGGCAGCCAGGCGGTGATGGGGATTGGCCGCAGGCTTTGCACCAGCGGGTCAAACAGCTGTGAAACCAGCCGGCTCCAGCCAATCATCAAACCCAGTGGAATACCCAGCAGCGCGGCCAAGACGAAGCCCTGTACTACGCGCAGCGCAGAGTAGTGCACATTCGACAGCCATGTTCCCTTGTAGGCATTAAGGCCCAAGCCTGGCTCGCCAAAAATCCAGTCCTTCCAGCCTTCAAGCACAGCCAGAGGTGTGGGCACGATGCCAGCCATGCTTTCGCGACTTCCGGCGATCTGCCAGACCAATAGCACAAGCAAAGGTACAGCCAGGCCGATGAGAATCTGTTGTAAGCGTTTCATGGGACAGTTCCGCGTTTGATGCTTTGAGCCATGGAATCGTCATACAGCGCGGCGGCTTCGTCACCGACGTCCTTTAGGACAATGCCCTGCTTGAAGGCGGCTTCGGCCTGCAGCTTGACCTGTTCCTTCGTGAGCACGCCGCCGAGTTTGATGATTTTCGACGACTCCTTCGTCACTGCCAGCGGCAGGCCGGAGTATTTAGCATAGGCATCGGCGAACATGTTGTTGTTCTTGGCCATTTGCTCTTCTGTGTTGAGATAGACCCACAGGAAGCGACGAATGGCTTCTTGTTTGTTCGTCATGGCCTCGCCTGAGGCCGCCAGCATGCCGAGCTCGGCGCCAACTGCTTTGGACTTGCTGTACTCTAGACCCTTGGCGAAATAGCCATCGCCTTCGGCTACAGCCTGTGACTCGAACGGTTCCCACAAAACCATGGCGTCGATGTCGCCCTTCTTGAGCGCCTGGATAAAGGCGGTGCCGCCGCCTTGAATATTGACCGGCGTGAACGTGTTGTAAGGCACACCCTTTTCGATCATTGTCATGGCCCACTGAAACCACACGGCAGAGCCAGGCGCGATGCCGATCTTTTTGCCGGCCAGGTCTTTCCAATCATTGATGACCACGCCCTTGCGCACCACTAGGTTTTTGCCCGAGCCGGCCACGCCGGTCAAGCCGATGAGGTTCTTGCTGCCCTGCGACGCCGCGATGGCCAGATCGCCAGGGCCAACGGCCGAGACATCGACGGAGTTGGACATCAATGCAGTGCGCGCGTCGGCGTAGCGCACGAACTCAGCGCGCTTAACGTCGATGTTGAACTTCTTAAGTTCCTCCTCAATGTTGAGCAGCGGCGCTAGGTGGCCAACCTTCACGAAACCAATGGTCAGCGTTTCACGCTGAGCCAGGGGAGCGGGTGCCGGCCCAACGGCATGGGCGGCGGTGGCCGCAAGCGCCGAAACGGCGGTGAGCACTGCGGTGATGGCGGTACTGAGTTTCATCTTCCACACTCCAGGTTGGTAAAAAAGTTAGCAGGACGGTGACATTGAAAAAAAGCGACACATTAAAAAGTAGCGAGGTCTAACGGCCTACGAATTGCGGCGTGCGTTTTTCGGCAAATGCAGCGCGGCCTTCGGCATAGTCTTCGCTCTTGAAGCAGGCCTTGACCGCGGCATCGACGGCTGCCACATCAGCGGGTTCACCGCCGGCCAGCAAGGCGTTGAAAGCCTGCTTGGCTGAGCGGATGGTCAGGGGGGCATTTGAAGCAATCATCGCAGCCGTTTTTGAGGCCGCTTCGAACACATCGTCATGCACACCTGCCACCAAGCCGATGCGCAGTGCGTCGTCTGCGCTGTAGACGTTGGCGGTGTAAAAGACCTCGCTGGCTCTGGCCACACCCAAAACGGCAACCATGCGCCTCATGCCGCTATAGGCATATCCCAGGCCCAGCCGTGCGGCGGGCATGCGGAATTTTGCGGTTGATGAGGCGTATCGGATATCGCATGCCAGCACCAGGCCCAGGCCACCGCCATAGCAGATGCCGCTGATGGCTGCGATGATGGGGCAACGAAAGCCTGCCAGCGAAGACTGTGCGTTGGCCACCGCTGCGTCGTAGGCAGCCACACTTGCCGGGTCATTGCGCTTTTCGCCAAACTCGGAGATATCGGCGCCCGAAACGAAGGCCTTATCACCGTCGCCCCGCAGAACCACGGCGCGCACATTCGTATCGCCTTCGAGCGCGGTCAGCGTCGTTCCCAACTGCTGCCACATTGCCATGGACATTGCGTTGTAGCGGCCTTCATTGCGAAGGGTAATGGTGGCCACGTGGCCGTCGATTGAACAAAGGACGTTTGTCATGGTCAGACCACCGTGTCGGCATGGAACTGCCGGATTTCCTCGTCCGAATAGCCGGCCTCGGCGAGCACCTCGTCAGTATGCTCGCCCCATCCCGGCGCGGGTGCCACGACGCGGGACGGTGTGCGTGCCAGCGTGACCGGTTGGGTGATGTACTGCATCTCCTTGCCGAAGCCGGTCATCAGCGAGGCCGTCACGCCCAAGTGCTGCACCTGCTCGTCCTCGAAGACCTGCGGCACGGTGTACACCGGGCCTGCAGGCACGCCCGCATCGGTGAGACCAGTGACCCACTCCGCCACGCTGCGATGGGTGAACAGTTCGGCCAGTTCCACATTAAGACGTCCGCGGTTTTTCACGCGCAGCGTTTCGGTGGTGAACTCGGGGTCCTGCAGCCACTCAGGTTTACTGAGCACGCTGCACAGGCGCACCCAGTTGCCTTCGCCTGAGGCGCCCAGATTGAAAACGCCGTCGCTTGCTTCGAACAGGCCCATTGGACTGCTCGTCGGGTGGTCGTTGCCCTGCTGAATGGGAATATCCTGTTCGTTGAGGTAGCGCGCCATCTGGAAGTCCATCATCGCGATCTGCGCATGCAACAGTGAGGTATGCACCCATTGACCCTTGCCCGAGACTTCGCGCTCCAGCAGCGCGGTCAAAATGCCTAACGCAGCGTAGAGTCCGGCGCTCATATCGGCCACGGCCAGGCCAGCGCGCACCGGTCCAGAGCCAGGAATGCCGGTCACTGACATCAGTCCGCCCATGCCCTGCACAATTTGGTCAAAGCCTGGACGCGAAGCATGCGGACCGTCCTGGCCGAAGCCGGAGATGCTGGCCAGAATGATGCGCGGGTTGACGGCGGCCAGCGATTCGTAGTCAACGCCCAACTTCTTCTTGACGTCGGGCCGCCAGTTCTCGACCACCACGTCAGCCTCCTTGACCAGGCGCATCAAGATGGACAAGGCGCCGGGGCGCTTCAGGTTCAATGTCATCGAGCGCTTGTTGCGGTTGATGTTCTGGAAGTCGCCGCCTTCCCGGTTGGCGGCGAACATTGCCTCGTTGGGGTCAATGCCGCGCGGCGGCTCGATGCGGATCACGTCGGCGCCGAAGTCCGTCAGCATGCGCACGCAATTGGGGCCGGCGCGCACGCGCGACAGGTCGAGCACGCGGAACCTGGCCAGGGCGGTGGAAGCCTGAATTTTTGCCATGTTTTGGATCAATCCTCTGGAGAAAAAGCAGGCAAGGCGCCTTGCATGCGGAAATGCTGTGTTTCAATCCGCGCGGCGAAGCGCAGCAGCGTGAGTTCGTGAAAGGGCCGGCCGACCAGTTGCACGCTGATGGGCAGGCTGCGCGCATCGAGCGCAATGGGCACAGCCAGCGCGGGCAAGCCGAGGTAATTGATGAAGCCCATGAACCGGTGCAGCGCCAGCAGTCGGCGCACGTCGAACGTTGCCTGCCCCGGGGTGACCGCCTGCCAGTCCGGAATGGGAGCGGGTAGCGCGGGCACCACGAGGATGTCATGGTCCTGGAAATGGGCTTGAACGAAGTCATGCAGCCGCCGTGCCCGGTCGGCCAGCGCGGCAGCGAGCCAGTCGGCAGGCATCACCGCGCCCGGCAGCGCGACGGCCGCGACCGACGGCGAGAGCGTGCGTGCCAACAGGGCGGCCTGGTGTGTCTGTGCGGCCTCGGCGTGCAACACGATCTCGGCGAGTTGCGTCAGCACGGGGTGACTGTCCAGAGTGTTCTGCACAGGCATCTCGAACGCGGCAGCCAGCGCGTGCATGGCGGTGGAGATGGCGCGATCCACTTGCGCGTACGGAATCCACGCCATCGCGGCATGACTGCGTGTTGCGCCGGTTGCAGCGCGAAGCCCCATGCCGTCGCAGGCGGCTTGCAGGATCAACTGCACATCATCGGCCGTGCGGGCCAGCACGCCAACGCTGTCGAGACTGGGCGCGAGGGGAAACACGCCGTCCAGCGGCAACAGGCCGTGGGTGGTTTTCAGGCCGAGCACGCCGCACGTTGCTGCCGGCATGCGCACTGAACCGGCGGTGTCGGTGCCGAGTGAGCCGTAGGTCATGCCACAGGCGACGGCCACCGCGCTGCCGCTCGACGAGCCGCCAACTACTGCATCGGCATGTAGCGGATTGATGCAGCGCGCCAGGTGAGGGTTGTCGCCGGTCGCCCCGCAGGCGTATTCAGCCATGGTCAGCGTGGCCAGGTGGGCAGCGCCGTGGCGCGACAGGCGTTCAAGCACGATAGCGGAGGGGCGGCCAGTCGCTTCGGCATCCATGTTTTTGAAATAGCCCCTACCCAAACCGGGCGCTCGGCCGGGCAGGTCGAAGATGTCCTTGTGCGCCAGGCCGACACCGGCCAGCGAGCCAGTGGCCGCTGGCGGCATCAAATCAGCAGGCAGCACATCGATGACCGCATGCAAATCGCGATCAGCGCGTAGCAGGCCGAGACGCTGGCGCTCGATGGCCTGGCTAGCCGTTACATGGCCCTGGGCAATGGCCTGCTGCAGACCGGCGATGGTGCTAGGGCACTCAGTCATGCGACAGGGCGTCCAGCAAATTAGTGAAGGAGGCAGACGTCTTGCCAGTCGCGTCAAGCGATTGCGCTAGGGCTAATTCGGCAGTGGCCTGCAGGCGGGCTAGAACTTTCGATAGTCGGAGGATTTCCGGCTCGGCGGCCTCGTTCTTGCTTGCCAGCAGGGCCTCGGCAACGTGTGCATACAACGAAGCCGAAGCGCTCCTTGCAGCGGACGTGCCGTTCGCCAACCTGATGCCGAGTTCGACAGCCATTTATATAAAAATAAAGTACATAGATATAAATATACTTTAATTAAAGATGCACTGCAATGTGGGAAACTTGTAGGCATGAGGAATCCTAAGCACGCTTTCGTCAAGGCCAGCGACAAGATTCGCATGAAAATCGAGGACGCCATCAAGCAGGGTTCCTTGCTGCCGGGCGACCCAATCGACGACGCCGAGCTGGCTGCCCAATATCAGGTGTCGCGCACGCCGATCCGCGAGGCGCTAATCCAGTTGCAGGCTCAAGGCATGATTACCAGCCTGCCGCGTGGCGGCATGATCGTGGCCAAGATGGACCTGCAACAGTTGCTGTCGCTCTGGGAACTGCTGGCCGAGCTTGAAGGTGTAACGGTACGGCTGGCCTGCCAGCGCATGACCCCCAAAGAGCTGACCGCCATCGTGCAGGCACATGAAAAAAGTCGTGCAGTGATGGAAGCCGAGGACATTGCAGGTTGGCAGGAGGCCAACCTGCGGTTTCATGAACTGATCTACCGCGCAGCGCGCAACCCGTATCTGCGTCAGGAGGTACTGCGAATGCGCACCCGCACCGGCTACTACCGCCGCCATGCCTTTGGCGCGCTGGGACGCATTAAGGCATCGTTCGAGCAGCACTGCAAGATCGTCGATGCCTTCGTACGGCGCGATGCCGAGGCTGCTTCCAGCGCCATGGTTTCCCACATGCGTCCGGCCAGCGATGCCATGGGCCTGACGGACTTTATCGTCAATCTTCCTCGGGAAGTGCTCGCAGACTGAGGAGAAAATCAGTTGGCGGCGGGGTGCAACAAGTTGCGAGGGGAAAGTGTTGTTTGACTTCGGGAAACGCCCTTGTAGTGCTTTATTTTCCTGAAGAGACCCCATGCTGAAAAGCAAACGTCAAACTGGACAAGAGATTGACCGTGGAGGGGGTGGAGGCGATGGCAGTCGTTTTGCCCGTCATGTACTCATCAGGAGGGTCGGCCGGGATACGGACGCAATCGGGCAGTTTTTACTCCAAACTGTTGTTACGACGACTCCTTATTTGCGCAAACTCCCCAGTTGCTGGCTCTCTGTAAGTCGGTAAAAAACCCCGGACACAGGGATTTTACTTATGGATTAGATTGAGTGTATCGATACACTAAATAACTTAGTAAATCGATACACAGACTTCTCAAGTCCAGTGTTTCGGTCTCTATTTCCCCCTTGGCTGAAGTGACCCTGTCATGAAAGCCGCTATTTTCATTACGGAGAAGTCCATGCCCCCGTTCAAGATCCTTCGCCATTCGCTCGCTGCGCTGACACTGATTGCACCGCTGTGCGTGTCGGCCCAAAACATTGTCCTGAAGGCGGCCGATGTGCACCCTACCGGCTATCCCAATGTGGTGGCCGTTGAAAACCTTGGTAAGAAGCTTGAAGCTGCCACCAGTGGCCGTATCAAAATGCAGATGTTTCCCGGCGGCGTGTTGGGCAGCGAAAAGGAAGTGGTCGAGCAAACCCAGATCGGCGCCATACAGATCGCGCGCATTTCGCTGGGCGTGCTCGGTCCGGTTGTGCCCGAGGTCAACATCTTCAACATGCCTTTCATGTTTCGCGACGAAGCGCACTTGCGCCAGATCATTGACGGCCCGATCGGGCAGGAATTGCTGGACAAGATCAGCAGCAGTTCGGCGCGGCTAATCGCCCTGGGATTCATGGACAGCGGCACGCGCAACCTGTATTCACGCAAGGCGGTGCGCAAGCCCGAAGACCTGAAGGGCCAGAAGATCCGCGTGATGGGCAACCCACTGTTTGTGGACACAATGAACGCGATGGGCGGCAATGGCATCAGCATGGGCCACGGCGAGGTATTCAGCGCGCTGCAGACGGGCGTGATCGACGGTGCTGAGAACAATCCGCCCACGTTTTTCACCTCCAATCAGTACACCGCCGGCATGAAGTACTACACGCAGACGCGTCACCTAATCATCCCGGAAATTTTCGTCATGTCCAAGGTCACATGGGACAAGCTCAGCGCACCCGACCAAGCGCTGGTGAAGAAGTTTGGCCGCGAAGCGCAGCTCGAGCAGCGCGAACTGTGGAATAAAAGCGTGACCGAGTACGTCGCCAAGCTCAAGGCTGCAGGGGTCGAGTTCATCGACATCGACAACAAGCCGTTTTACGAAGCGACGGCGCCGGTGCGCGCCAAATACGGCGTGCAGTTTGCCGACTTGATGAAACGCATCGCTGAAGTCAAGTGAAGCCCTGGCAGACCCGCCTGGCTGCGGCCCGATGAACGCCCTAGCCACGGCTATCATTTCGTTCGCGGCAGCGACAGTGCGGGCGCCAAGAAAAAGATCAACATGACTACCATTCAAGACGTTGCACGGCAGGCCGACGTGTCGGTCAGCACCGTATCCAACGTGCTGAACGGGCGCGGCAACCGCATGCGGCCGGACACCCTGGCGCGTGTCGAGGCAGCCATCGGCCTGCTGGGATTTCGCCCCAACAAGCTGGCCCGCCAGCTCAAGACAGGGCAGACGCCCTTGCTGGGCCTGCTGGTGCCGTCATTGGCCAACCCGATGTATGGCTCGATCGCGCGCGAGGTCGAGGCGGCGGCGCAGGAACGCTTCGGCTACCGGCTCCTGATTGGCAGCACCTACCGCGACCAAGCCAAGGAAGCGGCGTTTTTTGAAGACCTGTTGGACCATGGCGTGCGCCGCGTCATTGTGATCTCGTCGCTGGCCGATGAGCAGCATTTCGAATCGGCTGCAGCGCGCGGCATGTCCATCGTCAGCTACGACCGCCGTGCCGTTGCCGGGCGGCCGGCCAGCGTGGGCCATGTGACGCCTGACAATTTTGAAGCCGCGCGCCTGGCAACGCAGCACCTGATTGACCAGGGCCACCGCCGACTCGCTTTTGCCACCGTCAGCGGCCTGACGCTGAGCCGCAGCGACAAGATCGCCGGCTTTCACGCTGCGGCCGAGGCGGCCGGTTTGCACAAGGACGCCCGTGTACTCGACGGCGGGGCCTTGAACGAGTACGGCGACTCGGTCATCGCGGAGGTCGGCCGAACCACCGGGCTGCGCCTGGGCAGCGACACCGAGCGGCCGACTGGCATTGTGGCGCTCAACGACCTGCTGGCGATCGGGCTGATGGCGGGACTGCGCGAAACCGGGCTGCGCGTGCCGCACGATGTCTCTGTGATCGGGATTGACGGCCTGTTTTTGTCGGCAGTGTCCAACCCGACGCTCACCACAGTGCAATTGCCGATTCGCGAAATGGCGCACGCCATGGTGGAGCAAGTCATGACACCTTGGACAGGGAGCGGCACTTGCGAGCTGGTCTTTGCGCCTGCCGGGCTGATTGAACGCGGATCCGTTGCGTCGCCGCCCACAGCTGACCGTAAGCACCAGGCCCACAAACTCCATACTGCGAAACCCTCCGTATGACCACCATATTTGTCAGCCACCCGATTGATCAGCTCGCGATGTATTTCGGCGACCGCGCGACGGCAGCCTTGCGTGCCACGGCCGATATTCGATTCAACCCGCAGGCGCGCGAGCTTTCCACAGGCGAACTGATCGAGGCCGCGCAAGACTGCGAGGCGCTGATCGCGTACCGCCAGACGCCCGGCCCCGAGGCGCTGTTTCAGGGCCTGCCACAACTGGCGGTTTTCCTGCGCTGCGCCATGGACATCCGCAACGTCGACGTCGCTGCGGCCAGCGCCCACGGCGTGCTGGTGACGCGGGCCAGCCCAGGTTTCAACGCAGCCGTGGCCGAATTGATCATTGGCATGATGATCGATCTGGGCCGAGGTACGACCCGCCATGCCCTAGCTTGGCAGCGCGGCGGACCGCTGACGCCCTTCATGGGTCGCGAACTGCGGGGGGCCACCCTGGGCATCGTTGGCTTTGGCGGCATCGGACGTTATTTGTGTGATTTGGCGCTGGCTTTCGGCATGAAGGTGCTCGTCACCACGCCGCAGCTTATCGAGCAGTGCGATGCCGTGCAGCAAGTCGCGATGCCCGCATTGCTGGCGGGCGCCGACTTTGTGACCTGCCTGGCGCCGGCTAATGCTGAAACTGTGGACCTTTTCGGCGCAGCCGCTTTTGCGGCCATGAAACCAGGGGCTTTTTTCATCAACGCATCGCGCGGCGAATTGGTCAACGAGGCGTCGTTGCTGGCAGCTCTGGACAGCGGCAAGCTGGCCGGCTGCGCGCTCGACGTAGGTCTGGCACCCGATCAGATGCCGACACCACAGCTGGCCCGCCACCCCAGCGTAATCGCGACGCCACACATTGGTGGCCTGACGCTGCCAGCCATCGAGCACCAAGCGATGGAAACCGTTACTCAATTACGCATGCTGTTGCAGGGACAACTGCCGGCCGGCGCGGTGAACCCAGAACACGCCCTCCGGCTGAAATGCTGGAGCCACGCCTTGGCCGCACCCAAACCCGTCTAAAAATAACACGCCCATGACCGCCATGCTGCCACAAGGCGCCTGCGACTGCCACCTTCATGTCTTTGAAAGGGGTTATGCACTGGCACCGATGGCGACCTTCACGCCGCCCCTTGCCCCAGCCACCCGCTACCGCGAGGTCCAGCGCGCACTGGGCTTGCAGCGCGCCGTGGTCGTGCAGCCCACAGGCTATGGTTTTGACAACGCCTGCACACAGGCCGCCGTTGCCGAACTCGCTCAAGGGGGTATGGACGCGCGCGGCGTGGCCACCGTGCCGCTGTCGGTCAGCGATGAAGAACTGGACCAGTTGCACCAAAGCGGCATCCGTGGCGTACGCTTCATGATGTTGCCCGGCGGCTTGCTACCGTGGAGCCATCTTGAGCCGATGGCCGTACGCCTGGCTGCTCGGGGCTGGCACATCAACCTGCAGCTCAATGGGCACGAGTTGCCGCAACACGAGCCCATGCTATTGCGCCTGCCGTGCCGGCTTGCCATCGACCACATCGGAAAATTTCTCGGTCCTGTGGACACACAAAATTCTGCTTTCGCGTCACTGCGTCGCATACTAGACCACGGCAAGGCCTGGATCAAGCTGTCGGCACCGTATGAAAGCTCGGGCAGCGGACCGCCTGGTTATACCGATATCGCACCGCTGGTTCAGGCGCTAGCGGCTTCCCATCCCGAGCGCTGCTTGTGGGCCAGCAACTGGCCGCACCTCAATGTAATGCCCGTGCCAAGCAATTCGGCCCTGCTGGACTGGACGCTGCGGCTGGCAGGCGATGCACCCATGCGTCAACGCCTGCTGGTAGACAACCCGGCCGAACTTTATGGATTCGAGGCTTTGTGAGCCCACAATTGCGTCTGCAGTTGCTCTAGTTGGTGGAATTCATCGCCGACGCCAAAGACGGGGCCGAGCTGGAGGCAACCACAACCTGATGCTGGCGGCCCTGATGAATTTGTTGAACAACGCCTTGAAGTTCACGCACCCGCACGCGCAGGGGATGCTAAATTCCTACGGCGTGGAGGTGCTTCTTTAGGCCAGCCAACGAGACCCAACTCCAGCACCCCCCTAAGATAACGCTCAAAATCTAAACATAACACCCGTCGGCGAGGCGGGCTAGGACAGGCAGCCAGTTTTAGTCGGCCGTGAAGGCTCGGGTTAATCAGCTACTTTAGCGGTAGTTTGTTAAAGCTGGAGATAGAGGTTAATCCCGTGGCCGGCGTTCAGGGCGCCGAGCAGTTCGGCGAGCTCGGCCGGCGGGGGCGCGCTGGCAAAGGCGGCCCAGCAGCGTGCCAGCCAGTACGCCGGGGTCAGCCAGGCGCGCACCGCGCGCAGCAGGCGCGGCCAGCACGGCAGCGCCTTGACGGGGCCGGTTTTTTTCCCCCGCCTCGGACGGCGCTTCGGCGATACCAGTGAGTTGCGTGGACGAGTCGTCCGCGCAGGCTTGACAGGCAGCGTGCCACCAGCAAAAGGCAAATGCGCAGCACACCAGCGTCCAGTGGCGACGAATGGCCCGGTCGCTTCGAACCATGAAGTCGGCCCAGCCGAGCTCATCTTTCATCTGCTTGTAGCTTTGCCGGGCCCAATTGCGCAGACCGTACAGCCGCACGACTTCGCCCAGCGGGGCCTGCTCGCGTGATAAGTTGGTAGTGAGGTACCAGGTCGACAGGGCCGGCAACGCACGCCGATTGGTCGTGGCGCACACAGCGCGCACCGGCTGGTCCGGCCCATAGCCGAACAGGGTCAGCTCGGCGGCCCACCAGTGCTCGGTGTGACCGTCCCGGAAGCGGCGAGTCACTTCACGCCAGGCACTCAGCGGCAGCGCCTCGGCCGCATCGGCAAACGAATGGTCCGCCTCGGCCGGTGCCCAGCCGCGCCCAAAGGCGCCGCGGCGCGCCAGAACATGCGGCAAACGGCGATCGAGCAGTGCCTTCTCCAAAGCCCTGTCGTCGCCATAAAAGCAGTCTGCCACGATAGAGCTGAACGCGATGCCCGCTGCTTGCGCGCGCTCGACCAGCTCCAGTGCAATTTGCGGCTTGGTATGAAACGCCGCATCGTGCTTGCCGTGCGCCAGTCGCACGGCCGGCGTGTACGGCGCTACATGCAGCGGATAGTAGCGCGCCTCATCAGCCCACAGCGTGGTCACCGCCACGATGCCGTTGTCGATTTTTCCCACCGAGCCGAGGTACTGGCGCGCCACATGGTCGGTGGCGCTGCCGTCCTTGCGATCGCCCGTGTCATCGATGATCAGGACTCCGTGCGCCGCCGGGGCCGTGGCCGGCTCATCTACCAGCAGTGCCAGGCGCTGGGCATTGATCGCTTCGGCGTCCCAGGCGGCCTCGGAAAGGAAAAACTGCAGCCGCTGCACCTCGGCGGCCTGCGCCTGAACCATCGGCTCTGCACCGACCAGCGCGGTCTGTGCCGGCCGGTACGACCCCAATCTCCCCAAGTTAAGACAAATCGAGTCACATCAGCAATTTTTCTGAGTCATGTATTTGTGTGGTTTTGGCCTGGGCTTGCGCGGCTTTGACACGCCATCGCGGTGGCGGTATGTCATTTTGGCGATCAGTCGCAGCACCTCACGAAGCATTTTTCCGACTTTCTTGGCAAGCAGCAAACCTGGCAGCAGGGGCTTGAGGACGGTGTGTGCATAGGCATGATTGATGCGCCCTGACTCAGGCAGGTGGGCGCCCTCATGGGCGGCCCTGGAGGTCAATGCCTGCAAGTTGTCGCACAAGATTTTTGCCGCGACATCTTGAACAACGGCTTGCTGTGACAAGCCCGATACATGCTCCAGATTAAGCCTGTGCTTGAGACGTTTGAACGCCTCTTCGATACCCCAACGCTGGTGGTACAGGTCGCTAAAGCAAGCCGCCGGGAAGCGCTGTCTATCCAGCAGGTTTGTCATCAAGACACGTACAGCTCCATTGGGGGCGATGTGGCGTACCAGACGCACGGTTTGCGGTTCGCGCGGGCATTCGTAGTCTTCGCAATCGCGTTTATTGGGGGCGCGCAGCATCACGTTTTTTTCTGTCAATCCGCTGCGCAGGAAGTCGCGCACGCAGGCGAAATTGCCGCTTCCGGATTTCTCCACGCGCATGCAAAACGGTAGTCTGCGCTGGTTCAACACCGACACCAGCCAGCAGCAGGGATAGCCCCGATCCATCAGCAGCAAATCACTGCTGGACAGGCGATCAAGGTGCTCGAACAGCATCTGACGCTCGTTGTTGTCACGCACGCTGTACAGCGAGGTGGCAAGCATCAACTCCGCCGTGGGCAGAAACAGACCAAAGGCAATTTGATCGGCCAGCGCAGGACAATTGACATTGCTGGTGCGCACGCCAAAGCGCACAGTGGAGGCATCGGCGGCGACCAAGCGTAAACCACGCCACAGGGGCAAAAAGCCATAGTGTCGGGCGCGCTCAATCAGCCAGTCGTTGAGCTGCGGGATGGCGTCCAAGGACAGTTTCGCGCGCGCCTGAGAGAAGGCTTGTTCAGAAACGTTGCGCACGAGCTGGGCTTGTTGGCGTAAATGGGCGAAAAACTGGTCGAGTTCGGCCTGGATGCTCATGCGCATGCCGCACAACAGCAGCGCCACCAGAGACGGCAATGGCAACTTGCGTATTCGCGTAAATGCAGTGGGATGCGCGGGATGACGAGCGGACTTGAGAAACTCGGGGGACGTCAGGTGCGCAGAAATATCGGAAAAAAGAGCAGAAAGAGACATGTTCGCCAATGAGATAAAAAATTCTCACTGGCAAAAAAATTACTGCACTTTGTCAAGCTTTATTTGATCGATTCCCAACTATTTTTCTGACTTCCAGAGTCAAATCCTTAACTTGGGTAGATTGGGTACGACCCGGTCTGCTCGCGAACCAAAAGAGCGCAGGCATCAAGAGAAGATGAAGGAAATTCGTGTGACATGTCAGTCTCCGGCGGGATTGCCCGGTTCCGGCTCGGTTCACAGCGCAGCGGTCAAGGTTCGAAGACGGCCGCCAGGACGCCAGCGCGCACAGCGCACGCAGACCTTGACGGCGAGAACGCCGTGGTACGGTGAAGGAAATCAGCAAACCCGCCCTCCCCGCTCCCGCATCGAGTGGGCAAGCGCAGCGCGCAGGCCCGGCAGGGCCGAAGGCGTGAAGGATCGAAGCCCGCCAGGGCCGTGACCGGGACTCCGGGCACGGGGCGTAGCCCGAGAGCCTGACGGTGCTAAGCACCGGCACGTACCTCTGGCTCATCAACAACCCAAAGAGTTTTCTCATTTGTCGCAAGCACCCGCCGGCCAGCAAGCACGTAGCTGCAGTCAGCAAGGCAGTATTTGCCGAGCCATCTTGACCAGCCTATCGTCAGTCGACCGAAGATATGTGCAAGCGGATTGTCAATGCCTGGCGCACGGAAAGCGCATCATCATCTTCAACATTGAAATGTTCAGGCTACGCCAATATCGCCCATCGTCGCAGCGACTGTTAGTAGCTCCTTGTCGCTCGGCTGATTCCAGTTCTCACCAAAAGCCGCCTCGGCATAGGTACCGAGAAACTTGGACTTGACTAGGGGATGCTGCCACCCATCCTTTCGAAGCCTTTTGATGATCTGAGAATGAAGGCCCGCTGTTTCCATGGCGTTGATCACCTGTTGGGTTAATGCTTCTTGCTCGGCAGCAGACATGGCCTTGAAGTCTGATTCAATGACGGCCAGACGCTGGCTGGTCCAAGCGTTGCGCCAAGCGAGTTGGCGTTGAGTTTTGGAAGCCAGCGCCTGGCTACTCGTAGGAATGGCCTTGGCAGCTTTTTCAGCTGCGGCCCGCGTCGCCTGAGTAGCATGTCCCGGCATGATCGACACCAAGTATCGCGTGGGATCTCGCACGGGCTCTGGATAGGCAGACTGAACGCGCCGGGACAGTTCTGGCAAGGCCGTGATCAGCGCTTCGTTACCGTAGGTCTCGACAATATGCTCAATGCGTTCATCAGGTATACCCAATTGGCGCGCCAAGTGAATGGATTGCAGATCGACTTTTTCAGGGGCCTTTCGGTCTGCACAGGCATCAACTGCCTTTTTCTTGATAAAAAACTGCACTTCCGATATGTAGCGACCACGACGATGCTCAACCAACTCTATATCAAAAGGCGAGGCAGCATTTACTTCAGCAACGGCTGGCTTTAAAGTGTCCCGTTTAAAAAAAGAGTACTCAAGTTTTTCCAGCCTGGCCTCATCGGGAATCCGGCCTGTCATGGGGTCATGCCACCAGCGCCAAGGCTGGCGTGGGCTGCGGCCTATGTTTTGGTAGCGACAGGCCAATTCGTATAGAAAGACTGCAGGATGGGTACGCAGCTGGGAAACCACTTCCATTTTGATGCGGGCAAAGATTGTCGGATTGAGCAGTTCGCTGCGCAAGTTAACAGCAAATGACCAGTCAACCCACACCTCGGCGCGCTGCTTTCTGATCTTGCAATGCGCTAGCAAACCGCAGGCATCCCAGTCGGTACCCTCGCCTGTCGTCGGCGACTGCCATTCAACCACCGTCGAGATCATCGACTTCAGATGCTTTTTGATCAGATTCAAGTCATTTGAATCGTATTCAAGCAAATGAACAATGTCTGAAAGCGGGGCCGTATGAACTTCGCGATCATGTCCTGCTTCCTTGTCATTTTGGGACAGGTGAAGTAATACGTTATAGGTTTTCCTGGCCAATGCAGAGATGCGCTCGCTCCTGGCCGTAATGGCTAGCGCCGTGACGGGCTTTTTCAGGTCAACATCGCGAACGTGAGGCTTTTTGACGGCATCTAGGGACTTCATGCCTTTGACTGTATCGCAGGATTCCTTTAGATGAATAAAAGATTTCATGTAAATTTCTTCTTCACTGCGGCGCTGGAAAAGTGCTAAGAGGAGAAAAATCGCGAGGATTTTTCCTGAAACGTCTCATGTGAGGGAAGCCGGCTTAGCGCTGAAGCTCCGCTAAAAGTAAAAAATGCCGTTGCTCAGGTAGCAAAAAGCGGCCTTTTAAGTGTGCAGTTTCTTTCCTGTATCCACCCTGCCAGCATCCTGAAGTTCCGCAGAAATGTCCTGTATCCCCTGCAAAAGGCTCCCGAAGTGCCTCGGAAGTATCCTGTAATGGCTCAAAAAAACAATCTAAGTTGTTGATTTTAAAAAGAAAAACAATACCTAAAGGTATTAGAGGGTTTTGAAGAGTTACAAACTTATAAATCCCTGTAGACAGTCCATCAGGATTGATTTTTGAAAACAAAAGCCTTCGCATGAGTGAATGCAGGATTTTTCCAGAAAAAGTTTGCACAAATTAGCTTCACAAGCGAAAATTGTGCAAACACGCATCGTGCGTGCAATTACATAAAAGAAAAGCAAATGAAATCTGTTAGCGAGAACTTACTGCAGCCCATGACCATGAGCGATATCGTTCAGCAAGCAGCAAGGGCCAGTGACATGGTCAGTGCAGTAAGAACGACCATGCTCGCACCAACAGCGAAAAAAGTAAGTCCCACCTACAACCAGACGGAAGTAGCTACGCTTTGCGGAATAGACCGTGGTCCGTTTGCTTACAGAATGAAGAATGATGAACAAGGCACCCTTCCTCAAGGCGTAACCAGGCCCGAGCGCCGAGGAAAGGAATTTACGTTAGCAGAAGCGCGGACCTGGGTAAGAGATGTGCGAAAAGACAAACTTCGTCCTGAAGGCGCTGAAGCGGTAGTCATCAGCATTGCCAATTTCAAGGGGGGTGTCGGAAAATCTACCACAGCCATGGCTTTAGCACAGGGCCTGTCATTGCTGGGGCACCGCATTCTCCTGATTGATGCAGACCCTCAAGGCTCGCTCACCACGTTGACCGGCTTGCTCCCGGATTTGGATGTCGAAGACAAGGACACATTTTTGCTTCTGGTCTCCGGGGAAGAAGAATCGATTCGTTACGCTATTAGGCCTACATATTGGGATGGAATTGACCTTGTAGCGGCCGCCCCATTGTTATTCAGCATTGAATTTACCCTTCCGTCCAGACAAGTACGCGAAGCGGGCTTTGAGTTTTGGAACGTTTTGAATCTTGGAATAGATGATGTCCGTGAAGACTACGATGTCATCATCATTGATACTGCTCCAGCTTTATCGTATGGCACTGTGAATGCATTGATGGCCAGCAATGGGATCATCATGCCGCTGCCACCAAATGCACTCGACTTTGCATCGGGTGCTCAGTTTTGGAGTTTGTTTGCAGATCTGTCTGAGAGTCTTTCAGGCAGCGGACATTTGAACAAAACATACGATTTCATCAACGTTCTGCTGTCAAGGGTCGAAACTGACGCTGCAAGCGCGATGGTCCGCAAGTGGATTATCTCCACTTATGGTGACAAGGTACTGCCTGTCGAGATTCCAAAAACAATCGTTACGTCAACATCAAGCGCAGAGTTTGCTACTGTCTACGATATATCTCGATACGACGGCTCTGCCCGAACCTACAAGCGCGCGCGTGAAGCCTATGACAGTTTGGTCGCTTATGTGGAGCGCCTTGTTCATGCCGTATGGCTACGTGATTCGTCCAATCGTAAATCAAAATTTAACTGAACATGGCACGTAAATTATTTGAGAAGGGTGACTCAGTAACTTTGCCCGCAAGTGTTGGCGCATCAGCAATTCAAGCGTCCAGTGTGGGCCGTCCTCGAACAGCAATCGGTGGAATGGCGCAATTCGTTGTTGATGAATCCAAGGTCCGGCTTGAACTCGAATCATTGCGTGCTGAGTATGCAAAACATGAAGGAGCCAAACCAGCGCGGTTGCTCGATCCGCAGGTAATCAAACCATCGCAATGGGCTAATCGTCATGAAGACTCCTTTCGAACTGAGGAGTTTATTAGCTTACGAGCAGAGATTGACAACGCGGGCGGCAATGTCCAGGCCATCAAAGTTCGTCCCCTGCCCAATGACTCGATTGAGCAAGACCACAACAAGATTGCATCGCAGCCTTCGAAATCTCCGGAAAAAGAGGGGGTTGAACCGTTCAACCCCCCCTACGAATACGAAATTGTTTTTGGGCACCGGCGCCATCGAGCATGTTTAGACCTGGGGATTCCAGTGCTTGCCCTGATTGAGGAAACCACCGAGCAAGAACTCTTTGTCGACATGGACCGGGAAAACAGGCTGCGCGCTGATCTCTCACCTTGGGAACAGGGAGTGATGTACGCGAAAGCGCTGGACGGGGGTCTATTTTCTTCCAATGCCCGCCTGGCGTCAGCAGTTGGCCGTGATACGGGAGTAATTGGCAAAGCGCTTTCCCTTGCCAGGCTGCCTTCTACCGTTGTTGATGCCTTTCCCACACCGCTTGAGATTCAATATCGCTGGGCCAAACCTCTCACAGACCGGTTGCTTGTTGACCCAGAGGCTGTTACTCATCGCGCAAGGGAATTGAAAGAGTTCAAGGAAAAGCTTTCCTCAAAGGAAATTTTTGAACTGCTGGTTTCTGAACAAGAATTACCTCAAAGGCAGCACCTTGATTCAGCGTCTGGGCGCCAAGTGACCGACGCAGAAAGGAAGACTAAGAAAATCGTAATCGGAAGTCGAGGGAAAAATATGGCGACGTTTTCAATGGACAGCAAGGGTCGCGCTATGGTTCGCTTCAAATCAGTTATGACTGCCGGTGACAGCGAAGCGCTGGTCAAGCTGATACAAGAATTTTTGGACAAGCGGGCGTGAACACAGATTGCGGCCTTGTCTGTAGGATGTTGTAGGCCCCCGCAAACCTATCCGGAAAATGCCTTCCCCAGCTCATCCACCCGCCGCTTGATGGGTGCCCGGCCATAGATCGCCGTGGTGGTCTGGATGGAGGCATGCCCCATCTGCGCCTGGATCACGTCCAGAGGCACTTGCCGGGCAATGGCTCTGGTGCCAAAGGTGTGGCGCAGCCAGTGGGTGGTGGCCCCCGCCAGTCTTTCTCTTTCGTTGGCCGGCAGGCTGGAAGCCCGCACCGCCTTGGCCAGCCAGCCCTTGACATGCTCGTAGAGCGCCTGGTAGCCGATGGGTGCCATGGGATCCAGGCTACTTGCCAGCAGGGGCGCATCCGGCGGGGCCTCCTGGATTGAACCCAGGCCGCGCACCTGGAGGTAGTCCTGCAGCGCGGCCAGCGCCTGCCCGGGCACGGCGGCGATCCGGTTCTTCGCCCCCTTGCCACGCACCTGCATCACCCAGCCCTCGGGCTCCAGGCGCAGGTCGCCCAGCGTGGCCGACAGGAGCTCGGCCGAGCGCAGGCCCACGGCCTCGACGAACAGCAGGATGAAGCGGATGCGCGCGCTGGAAGGCGAGGGCGCCTGGCCGTCCACGAAGCGCAGCACTTCGAGCATCGCCGCTTCGCTGAAAGCCTTGGTGTCCAGCATCTTGTGGCCCGGATCGTCCCCCGTGGCCTGGTTCACCAGCACCCAGGGGTTGGCACTCAAGTACTGCGCCGACTGCAGCCAGGCAAACAGCGAAGCGATGATCACTACTGCCTGGCGGCAACTCGCGTGCGACAGGGGACCGCGAAAGGGCGCCCAGCCGGGCTGGCCGGGCGCGGCCCGAGCCCGGGAGATCCAGCGCGGCGGAATATTCTGAAGGAAGGCCATGAACGCCCCGCAGTCGGCCACCGTCATCTGCGCGAGCCTGGCGCCACCCCGTTCATACTGCAGCCACAGCAAGAGGCGGTGGGCTTCGCGCTGGTAGACGCGCACGGTGGCCAGCGAGCCCGCCCGCGCCTGGATCCAGCTTTGCACCGCCTGCCCGTCTGAATTCACGTCCAGCAGCGGGCGCGCCACAGCGGTCTGCGTGACCTCCTCCAAAGCGCGAAGGCCTGACGCCTCGTCCGTTGGCGCGTCAGGAGCGCGGGAAGTGCGCGCAGGCGAAGGCGCGCCAAACAGCGCCGGTGTCGCGCTCAGTGCAAAGAGCGGCCTGGGCGGCTGCACGTCCCTCGGCAAGAGCGTGGCCAGGTGGCGCTCGATGCGCCTAGCCTTGGCAACCCCGACCGCGGGCAGCGCAGCAAACCAGCGCCCGCCCGCCGAGATGCGGGCGTTCAGGGCCCCCAGTGTCAAGAGGCCCGCCGTGACTAATTTTGTCGCCAGCGCCTCCTCGAACCAGCCGGCCACCATGTCGGAGGGCTGCGGCGTCTCGGCGGCCACGCCCTCCAGGCGGCGCAGGAGTTCCAACTGGCGCTCCCGCAGGCGCTGGCTGCGCGCGGCTTTTCGCTCCAGGGGAAAGGCTTCGGCATAGAGCGTGAGCACCTCGCTTTCGGAAAAGCCGTCCAGGCCGTGCTGCTGCGCAAAGGCGTCGAGCGAGGGGCGCACTTCGCCGCCGGGGACCCGGATCGTGAGGCCAACTAAGCGCCAGGCGGACTCGCCCCGCCGCCTGGCCACCGCGCGCACCGCGTCGACCGCTTCCTGGTGCGCCGTCTTCGCTTCATGGCCGTGCTCGATGCCCAGGTACCGCCGGGCGCATTCGGCTAGGTTCAAGCCTTCGGCGGCGGCGCGCAACTGGGCAAAGTGGTGCGGGCCCAGGCGGCGCACGAAGCGGGGATGCGCCAGCGCGGGCTGCGTTGGCTTGGCGGGCAGGGGCGTCATGGACGGGTCCATCGGGGGGTGAAAGGATTAGCCGGGCGTGCGGGGTGCGCGCCTTCCGGCCTCCCGGCGTCGCAGAAAAGGCGCGTACACCGTGCTCGGGTCGGCAGCGAACAGGCAAAACGCGGCCTGCCAGGACGCGCCAGGCGCGCCGATTGCACCCTGGCCAGGGGTGGTGTCAGGGCGCATGCGTAAAAACCGCTGGCGGGGCTGCTGTCGCGTGCCGGGCGACTGGCGCGGCGCGGAGCAGGGTGACGGTGGCCCGCACCCCAGCCCTGTACCAGCGCACGCGCCGGGGGTGGGAACGCTGGCGCGGGGCCGCGCAAGGCCTTGTCAGGCTTGGAGTTTTTCATAGGCTGCAGGCAGGCGGAGGTTTTGACCACTGGATTTTACCCTGAGATAATGAGCGTTATCTTAGGGGGGTGTCTTGAAAACCCCCTGGCATGCGTTCATTTTCATAAATCCGTACCCAGATTTTTCATCAATCTGTGCCTGGCACCGACGAAGGAAGCCGACAGCCCGCTTCGATCTTCGTAGGCTGCGGCAACAGGCCCGCCTGAGTTCTCATCGCCATGTGATTTCGTTCAACTCAGGAACATTTTTATGAAAAATTCCATGCGGGGAACATTATTGTGAAAAATATTTTTTCATGATTTTGAGCCCATATTTTCCGGAGTTCAAGGAAATCAACTCCTTGCGTGCACAGGTTGGGTATGGATTTATGAAAATGAACGACACCCGTTCATTCACATAAAACCGTACCCGGATTTCACATAAAAATGCACCTGCGTGGACGAAGGGTCTGCTACCCCACGCGGCGCTTCTCATCCCTGAGGATTGCGTTCAGTCCGGGTACGTTTTTATGTGAAATTCCATGCGGGGTACGTTATTGTGTGAAAGAACTTTACATAATTTTGGTACTGGATTTTTGGAAATGCAAGCAAATCAACGCCCAATGCCAGCCGTGCTGGGAACAGTTTTATGTGAATGAACGGTTGACGTTCATTTGCCGTTCATTTGCCTAAAAGTGTTGCTATCTTTGGCCTAAAAAAGTTCCAGACCAACCGCTGACGCAAACTTGCGGTCAAATGCGCTGCTCCAGCCCAAAAAATGGCCACCCGGATGCAAATTCGTTCATCTCGAGAACACTTTTAGGCCAAGCGACACTTCAAGAACGTTTTTAGGTCAAGGTATTTGGCCTAATTTTGATACTGGATTTTTTGAAAATCAAGCAAATCGATGCCTTACGCCAGACGCCTGATAACACTTTTAGGTAAATGAACGTCCAGCACGTCTCGCGGCTCTGTCGCATTAAGCGGTTTTTTTCATAAAATGACATTGATTTCATTGAAAATTTTTTTGTGATGGTTGCTCAATGCTGCAGAGCCGACAATTTGCCTCAGGCTAAATCCATGCTTTTTAAGTAACTCGATTTCCACAAACACCTCTTTGGTTATCACAGCTACCCTAAAGGCAGCCATCTTCTCAAAATAGGTGTGTCCGTTTTAAACCGCTGCCTGTATCACTTTACTTCCGCTGATGACACCGTGATCCCCAAGCGCTGGGTTGTGGAGCGCATTTTTTCCTGGTTGGACAAGAACAGGCGGCTATGGAAGAACTGCGAGAGAAAGCTCGACACCAGCCTGCAGTTCATTCACTTGGCGTTCCTGGCTCTGTTACTTAGAAGATCGTGAACACGTTCTAAGCACTTGGCGGTGTGAAAGGGCGCGGGGCCGGTGAGTCCTGCGCATGGGTCTTCAGACAGGTGACAAACTCCATGAGTGTGGCCGAGATGTGCTCACGGTTCCACACCACGGTGATGGGTCCGAAGCGGATGCTGGATTCGATGGCGATCTTTCGGAACAGCCCGAGCGAGGCCATATAGTCCGCCATGGATTCTGAACACACGCCAACATAGTCGCCCTTTTGCAGCAGTGCCTGCATCATGGCCAGCGACGCGGTTTCGGCTTTTGGCACCAGCCACGATGCCTCCCGCTCGACGAGGTAGGCATCCATCTGAATGCGCGTGAGCGTGCCACCGGGCGGCATCACCCACTTTTCGTGGAGCACGTCGGCGAAGCCCAGTGTCTCGCTGCACGTCCAATGCCTGCTGCCGTGGCCAATGACAATGGCCACCTGATCGTCAAATAGCACCTGGTGAGCGAGCCCCGGCTGGTGCGCCCGCGCGTCCAGAACGCCAATGACCGCATCCATGGCGCGGTTTTCCAGACCCTGGAGCAAAGTGTCAAAAGGCCCATCGTGGATGGACACCACCACGTCGGGGTGCTCCTGCTGAAAGGCAATAACTGCCTCCGGTAGGCCGCCAGCAATGCCCGCCCAGACGCTGCCCACGTTCAAGCGCGGCACGCGACCTTCGGCCACTGCATTCAACTCGCGGCCGGTGCGGGCGATATCGCCCAGCACGCTGATGGCCAGCCGCTTGAGTAGCTGTCCCGCAGGAGTGAGCTGCACCTTGCGCCCGCGCACGACCAGCACCGTGTCCACTACGCTTTCGAGTTCGGCCAGCCAGTGCGACATGGCCGATTGCGTCATGTGAAGCCGCGCCGCCGCCGCGGTCAGCGTGCCCGCCTCGTCCAGCACCAGAAACGACTCCAGGTGCCGCACCTTGACGCGCCGCGCCCAGGATGTGCCCTCGAAACGATCAATCATGAGTAAACCTTCATACAGCTATTTTGCCTTTTCGCTAGACAGTAAGCCGGTTTCATCATGAAAATGTTCTCATCCTTCTTCCTGACAACATCCTCATCTTCTTTTGCAGATCCCCTAGGAGTTCCCAGTGTCCCAAGCAAGCAACAACGTCTCAAAGTTCCTGATGGGTTTCGCGGTAGCGGCCATCACGACCACCACCGTGTATGCCCAGGCTGCCTACCCAAACCGCCCCGTGCGGTTGGTGGTCTCGCAGCAGGCGGGCGGCAGTTCTGACACCATCGCCCGCATGTGGGCCGAAAGCGTGGGCAAATCCATTGGCGGCACCGTGGTGGTGGAAAACAAGCCGGGCGCAGGTGGCATCATTGCGGCCCAGTACGTGCTGGGCCAGCCGGCCGACGGCTACACGTTGTTCTTCGGGGGCGTGTCCCAGATGGTGTTCAACCGCTTCACGTACAAAAGCCTGCCCTACTCGCCCGAGAAAGACTTCACGGGCGTGGGCATGCTGACAACCGTGCCGTTCATCCTGGTGACAAACCCTGCGACGGGTATGAAGTCACTCAACGAACTTACGCAAAAAGCCAAGCAATCCCCGGGCAAGCTGAACTTCGCATCGGCCGGACTGGGCAACTCCACGCACCTGGCGGTCGAGCTTCTGGCTAAGGCCCTGGACATCTCCATGACGCACATCCCCTTCAAGGGCGAGCCCGACGGCGTGATGGCCACCATCGGCGGTCAGACGGAGGTGATGGCCCCCGTATTCGGCACAGCGCTGCCTCACATCAAGAACAACAAGCTCGTGCCACTGGCCGTGATCGCACCACAGCGCCTAAACGAACTGCCCGACGTACCCACCGCCGCAGAGTTGGGCGTCAAGGGCTTTGACAACATGGGCTGGAGCGGCATTGTGGCGCGCAGCGGTACGCCTGCGGGCCTGGTCGACAAACTGCACAAGGCCACTGAAGAGTTCCACAAAAACCCGCAGGTGCAGGCCAAGCTCAAGGGCATGGGCGTGATACCGCTCCCCGGCCCTGCCTCGCTGTTGATGGAGACCACGGAGCGCGACATGAAGGCCTGGGGTCCCACGCTGGAAACACTGAACCTGAGCGGCCAGTAACGTAAACCGTTTCTCCTTTTAGTTCTTTACATCTACCCCCTGCCGTATCGCTGATGCCGCACGGGGCTTTTTCTTTGAAGCCATGAAAACACAAGCAATGGTGGTCTGCCCCCAGCCCGAGGCGGCCGAATCCGGTATTGACATCCTGCGCGCTGGCGGCAACGCGGTGGACGCCGCAGTGGCTACTGCCCTGGCGCAGACGGTGGTCGACCCGCTGATGTGCGGTATTGCTGGCTTTGGTACCGCCGCCGTTTACCTGCCGGGCGCCAGGGTGCACGAGTATTTCGACTTCCACTCCCCTGCGCCGCTGGCGGCCAGGGAAGACATGTGGGAGCACCTTCTCGAAGCCGAGACCAAAGACGGCTTTGGTTTCATCCTGAAGGGTCGCGTCAACGACATCGGCCCCCAGTCCATCGGCACGCCCGCCACGCTTAAGGGACTGGAAGCCATGCACCAGGCGCACGGCCGATTGCCATGGAATCAGGTGGTCGAGCCCGCGATCCGCTGGGCATCAGAAGGTTTCTTCGTGCGGCCGGGCATGCACGCCTTCTGGATCGATGAGCCCAGCATGGGCCGCGTTGGCAACCTCGAGCGTCTGCAGTATTGCGAGGACAGCCGCGCCCTGTACTGCCGCGCCGACGGACGCCCCAAGGCCATCGGAGCTCCCCTGCGCAATGAAGGAATGGTCCGGGTGCTGAGCCAGATTGCCGAAGAAGGCTCGCACCCGTTTTACCAGGGCGACCTAGCACGCCAGATGGTGGCGCATCTGCAATCGCTCGGTGCGTTGATCTCGCTTGACGATCTGGCCAAGTACGAGGTGCAGCGCAACCCGCCTCTGGTGGGCACCTATCGCGACCGCACCATCACTACCAACCAGCCTCCGGGCGGAGGCGCCATGCTGCTGGAGATGCTCAACATCCTTGAGCACTTCGACCTGGCGACCATCGAGCACAACAGCCCCGAGTACATCCGGCTCGTGTGCGAGGCCATGAAAAAGGCCACAATCGACAAAGATCGTCACATTGGCGACCCCCGATTTCTGGACGTGCCCTTGGACCAGTTGCTGTCCAAGGACATAGCGCGCGGCGTGGCCGAGCAGATTCGCGCAGGCCACCGCTACAACGTGGAGCGCGTAAACCACGGCGCGCCCGTGCCGCGCGACACCACCCATCTGAGCGTGGTGGATGCCGACGGCAACGCGGTGTCCATGACCCACTCGCTGGCCATGCCTTCGGGCATCATCACACCAGGCATGGGCTTTCTCTACAACGGCTGCATGGGCGTGTTCGACCCACGGCCTGGTCGCGCGGGCAGCATCAAGCCGGGCAAGAGCCGCTTCACCTCGTCGTGCCCTACCATGACCTTCAAGGACGGCGCCCTCGACATCGTGCTCGGCTCGCCTGGTGGGACGCAAATCGCCATGGGCGTGCTGCATGTGCTGCTCAACGTCATCGACCGCGGCATGGAGATGCAGGCCGCCGTGTCGGCACCACGCTTTTCGTCCACCAGCAATTCCATCGACGTATGCAATCGGATTCCGCGCTACACCACGCGCGCCCTGGAGGCCGAGGGCTACACCATCGGTCGCAACCCCTATAACTACACCATCGGCTGGGTGCACGGCGTGCAGGTGCAGCCCGACGGCCTGCATGGCGGTGCGGACCCAGGCCGCGATGGCGTGGCGTACAAGCTGAGCATGAATACTCTGCACTGATAGGCCAATTACGGAATATTTGATGCGCTGAAATTGCGCAACCTGGAGAAAAAGCTTCAGTTGAGCGCTGCACGTTTCTTGAGCGCTAAAGCAGTGATGGGATCACCCGTTTTGGCCGGCACGGCTGCAGCTGGCGGCAGCAGATATTCAGGCGCTCAACGAGGTCAGTGCGGGCGGGTGACCCTTTTCACGGGCTAAACCATCGCACAAGCACTGATCGCCCCATCCCGGACCCGCATGACTGTCTGCCGACTGGTGCCAAACGCTCGGGCAAGGGACGCAATGGATTCTCCGGACGCGAGCCGCGTTTTCAACGCTTGCACTTGCAAGGGGCTCAGGCTCTGGGGCCTGCCCAGTGTCTTGCCTTCAGATTTCGCGCGCGCAAGCCCCGCTTGGGTCCGCTCGATCAACAGGTCGCGTTCAAATTCAGCCACAGCGGCGATCACCCCCATGGTCATCTTTCCGGCCGCACTGGTGAGGTCAACACCGCCCAAGGCTAGGCAATGCACACGCACCCCCAATTCCGTTAAAGCTTCCACGGTCACGCGCACGTCCATGGCGTTACGCCCCAGCCGGTCGAGCTTGGTCACCACCAGGACATCGCCCGACTCGAGCTTGTCCAGCAGTTTTCGGAAGCCCTTGCGCTCAGATGCAGCGACCGAGCCCGATACAGTTTCCGTGATGGTGCGCGGGGCGGTGACCTCAAAGCCTGCGCCGGCGATTTCCTGATCTTGGTTGCTGGTGGTCTGGTCTGCTGTGGAAACTCGGCAGTAAACGAAAACTCGGGTCATGGGAAAAGTCCTGCATGTTCGTAAATGATGTCCGAATCATGCGGAGTGTTCAAAACCAAGTAAAGCTAATTTACGGACATACGTTTTACGGCTGACCATATACGGTCGATTCTGAACACTTTGAGCGCTACCCGTTGTGGCGGTCCATAAATTCAATCGAGATTTCGCTGTGAATAACAGCCATTCGGCATTACCTACCGGTCACCACCGGTAATTTTCTGGAAGTTCACTTTCCAAGTTTTCCCGACCGATCAGTGATCATCCATAGTGACCTGCAGCGTGCCCGAAGCGGTCATCTGAGCTTTATATTTTGGTGATCTTTACAGAAGTAATTTAATGCAAAGCCCATGCACGACAGGATTCAATTTTAGTTACTGAGTAACTTAGGCCGAACATGATGTTCACTTTGCTCAACGGGCTGTGACCGACCGTAGTGCGTTGCTAGAGGATGCGGCTGGTGGCCCCTATTACCCAACTGATCAAGATTGGATAGACCTGGCAGGACTGGCCGGGATCAAGCTGGAATCGGAATTTGGCACCAATTCATGCAGCCCATCTGGAAAATTCAATGAAAGTCAGTGACTTGATCGCGTAGCTGCAGCGGATGCCGCAAGAACTCGAAGTGATGTTGCCGTGTGAAGGAGGCCTGGACTACGCCATGGGAGTCGGCATCGTTCAGGTGGCTAAGACCAAGCACGATTGGTCCGGAACACCGATTGGCAATTACTGGCAGATGGAGAAGATGTACGGCTACGAACCTGAACTGGAGACCGGACAAACGTTCCCGGTGGCGGTCATTGACTTTGAAGAAATCGCGCAGCAGCCCTGACACGTCTTGGGCGAGACTTCCTGAATCGACGAAATAGCGTTATGTTGTCAACCCGGTGGGGTGGTCAGCCGTCAATAAAACGATCCTTTATTGGATACGAAACCAAGGTCGGCATTGCAGCGTTTGCTGCCTGTGGCCAACGACAGCTTTCTGGTAGTTCAACTCCTACGCCTTCCCCACACCTCAGCAGTCATTCATGGCGGTCAGGAAAGAGCCTAAAGCAGACATGCCCATGCCAGGATCCTTGCCCCTTTTTCCTAGACGTCAGCAGCATTTGAGTCCTTCTTCAATGCCGATGCAGGCAGTCCAAAGACTCGATCGAACGCCCATGTGAACGCGATAGCGTAGACGAAGAAAAAAAGGAGGAGGCCCAGATTGGCCACGAATGCTGCTGCTGGGGGGATGCCCAGCCAGAGCGACATGACTGGAACAAGAATGATCACTAAGCCACCCTCGAAGCCGGTCCCATGCGTAAGCCGTCTGGCGAATGAGCGCCCGCGCACGGTTTGTCGCGACTCCCATCGCTCGAAGATTAAATTGAACGCGTAGTTCCATATCAGAGCAATGGTGGATAGCACGACGGCCAACCCAAATGTGGACGTTGGCGGCTCGTCGAAGGCAAAGCTCAGCACGGGTCCCACGACTGCGATGGCAATTATCTCGTACAAGACGGCTTGAAGAATGCGGCGGGTTAACGGTGACATAGTGAGCAAGAAAGGTCCACAAAGCGGTTACGCGTTGCATTGGCAAGGGGGTCCGTTTGCATCGAGATTACGTCAGTCGCTGTGCATATGCCGCCTAAAAGGTGAGAAGCCCCGGCGCACATGGGTGGTTGTGCCGCAACACTCGTTGCCATCTGCCATCTGCCATCTGCCATCTGCGGAGACCGCTGGTTGTGTCGCGTTGACGATCAAGCAGCCTGCTCGACTATGCTGGGTGCTTTGAACGAAAAGGCTTGAAACGCAATGCTGGCTGCCAAAGGAATGCGCTTCCCAATCGACGTCATTCTGGTGTGCATTCGCTGGTATGCGGCTTATCCGTTGAGCTACCGGCATCTGGAGGAAATGATGAAGGAACGCGGCGTGTGTGCAGACCATTCCTCTATCAACCGCTGGGCGATCCGGTTTCTACCCTTGCTGGAAAAAGCCTTTCGCAAGAACAAGCGCCCGGTGGGCAGCAGCTGGCGCATGGACGAAACCTATATCAAGGTCAAGGGCACCTGGAAATACCTCTACCGGGCGGTGGACAAGGAAGGCAAGACGGTCGATTTTCTGCTGACGGCCAGGCGCGACAAGGCCGCAGTCCTGCGGTTCTTTGACAAAGCCATGAAGCCCAACGGTGTTCCGGAAAAGGTAACGATGGACAAGAGCGGCGCCAACAAGGCGGCCATGGATGAGATCAATGTCCGAGGCGAAATACCGATCATCGTGCGGCAAGTGAAGTACCTCAACAACATCGTGGAGCAGGACCATCGGGCCATCAAGCGGGTCACCAAACCAATGCTCAACTTCAAGTCATTTCGGGCCGCCAGAAATGTCCTGACCGGCATCGAACTCATGCACATGATCCGCAAAGGTCAGTTACTGCTGCAAGGCTTGATCGAGCTGTCGTTTGCCGACCAGTTTTATGCATTGGCAGGAAAAATCCGCCCTGTTTGAGGAATTGGCATTCGTCCTGCCCGAAACACGTTCATCAGCCGGCAACGCGACAGAACCCCGGCACGTCATGCCGCGCACGGTCTCGCCAAGCCCCTTCCCACGCCAATGTCAAAAGGCCGATGGTTGACTAATCTGGTCAAGATATTTATAGTTGACTAAATAAGTCGGGTATCTATTTTTCCATCAGAGATATCCCTCCCGAAAAGACCCGCCAGGCGGTCGCTGACAGCAGCCCGGTAGCAACCAAGGAGTTTGACCCATGACCATGACATTGACTGAAAACGCAGCGTTGCAGATCCAGCGCCAGCTTGAAAAACGCGGCCAGGGCATTGCCTTGCGCATTGGCGTCAAGAAGGTTGGCTGCACCGGCTTGGCGCACACTTTTGACCTGATCGACGAGGTCGGCCCGGGCGACCACAGCTTCGAGTCGCATGGCGCGCGCATCGTGGTCGATTCTGAAAGCCTTGAATTCCTTGACGGCTCGCGCATCGACTTCGTCACCGACGGCCTGAAGCAAAGCTTCAAGTTCGACAACCCCAATGTTGAAAACGAATGCGGCTGCGGCGAAAGTTTCAACGTCAAGAAAAAAGCCGGGACTGCCACACCGTAATCAACGTCAAGGCCTGACCGCCCGCGTTTTCTTCAAGCCACATCACCAGCCAGAAGGACCCCAATGAGTGCACTGCTGCAGCAACTCGTCAACCAGCCCTACAAGCACGGATTTGTCACCGACATCGAATCCGATGTCGCGCCCAAGGGGTTGAGCGAGCAAACCATCCGCATGATTTCGGCCAAGAAAAGCGAGCCCGCGTGGCTTCTCGACTTCCGGCTCAAGGCCTACCAGGCCTGGCTGCTGATGACCGAGCCGTTATGGCCCAACGTCCATTACCGGAAGATCGACTTCCAGGCCATCAGCTACTACGCCGCGCCCAAGCAAAAACCCAAGCTCAGCAGCATGGACGAGGTGGACCCCGAGTTGCTGCGCACCTTTGAAAAGCTCGGCGTTCCGTTGCACGAACGCATGGCGCTGGCCGGCGTGGCGGTCGATGTGATTTTTGACAGCGTGTCAGTGGCCACCACCTACAAGGCCAAGTTGGCCGAGGCCGGCATCATTTTCTGCTCGATGTCCGAAGCCGTGCTGGAGCACCCGGAACTGGTGAAGCAGTACCTGGGCACGGTAGTTCCGACGAGCGACAACTACTACGCCGCGCTCAACTCGGCGGTGTTCACCGACGGCTCGTTCTGCTTCATCCCCAAAGGCGTGAAGTGCCCGATGGACTTGTCCACCTACTTTCGCATCAACACCGAGGAATCGGGCCAGTTCGAGCGAACGCTGATCGTGGCGGAAGAGGGCGCTTCGGTGTCCTATCTGGAGGGCTGCACGGCACCGGCTTTCAGCAGCAACCAGTTGCATGCGGCGGTGGTGGAACTGGTGGCGCTCGACAACGCTGACATCAAGTATTCGACGGTGCAGAACTGGTACGCGGGCGATGAAAACGGTGTCGGCGGCATCTACAACTTTGTCACCAAGCGCGGCCTGGCCAAGGGCGCGAACTCGCGCATTTCCTGGACGCAGGTCGAGACCGGATCGGCCATCACCTGGAAGTACCCGTCGGTGATTTTGCGCGGCGACCACTCGGTCGGCGAGTTCTATTCGGTGGCGGTGACCAACCACCACCAGCAGGCCGACACCGGCACCAAGATGATCCACCTGGGCAAGAACACGCGCAGCACCATCGTCAGCAAGGGCATCTCGGCCGGGCAGTCGAGCAACAGCTACCGGGGCCTGGTCAAGGTGATGCCCACGGCCACCGGGGCGCGCAATTATTCGCAGTGCGATTCGATGCTGATTGGCGACAAGTCGGGTGCGCACACCTTTCCCTACATCCAGGTGCGCAACCCGACCGCCCAGGTCGAGCACGAGGCGTCGACCTCCAAGATCGGCGAGGACCAGCTGTTCTATTTCGCCCAGCGCGGCATCAGCGCCGAAGCCGCCGTGTCCATGATCATCAATGGATTCTGCAAGGACGTTTTTCAACAATTGCCGATGGAGTTCGCGGTCGAAGCGACCCAGCTGCTCGGCTTCAAACTCGAAGGAGCGGTCGGATGATCCACCCCAACAGCCCGGTTTTACTCGACGTGCGCGGCCTGTGCGCCAGCGTCAACGGCATCGACATTCTCAAGGGCCTGGACTTTACCGTCCGGCGCGGTGAAGTGCATGCCATCATGGGTCCGAACGGCTCGGGCAAGAGCACCTTTGCCAAGGTGCTGGCCGGCCACACGGCCTATGAAGTCACGGCGGGAACAGTGCAGTTTGAAGGCCAGGACCTGCTGACGCTGGCGCCCGAGGCACGCGCCCTGGCCGGCATGTTCCTCGGCTTTCAGTACCCGATCGAAATCCCCGGCGTGGCCAACAGCCAGTTCTTGCGCCTGAGCTACAACACGCTGCAGGCGCAGCGCGGCCAGGAAGAGCTGGATCCGCTGGAGTTTGACGACTTTGTGCGCGAGAAAATGAAGCTGCTGGAGATGAACCCCGATTTTCTGGACCGCAGCGTGAACGAAGGCTTTTCGGGCGGCGAGAAAAAGCGCAATGAAATTTTGCAGATGGCGCTGCTGGAGCCGCGCCTGGCGATTCTGGACGAGACTGATTCCGGCCTCGACATCGACGCGCTGCGCATCGTGTCGCAAGGCATGAACCAGTTGATCACGCCTGAGAACGCCGTTATTCTGGTCACGCATTACCAGCGGCTGCTGAACTACATCGTGCCCGACTTTGTACATGTGATGGAAGCCGGCCGCATCATCAAGACCGGCGGCAAGGAGCTTGCGCTGGAACTGGAACAACGCGGCTACGACTGGGTCAGCGCCGAGCACGAAGCGGCGAGCGGCGTGGAGGTCAGCGCATGAACAGCGCCATCGCACTTCGCCCCCCCACGGTGGACCACCTGGGCGCGCTGCTGGCCAACCAGCCGCTGCTGGCGCCCAGCCCTTGGGTGCATGTGAACGCGCTGCGCGAACAGGCGCATGCCGCGCTGGGCGCGCTGGCCATGCCGACGCTGCGCGACGAGGCCTGGCGCTTCACCAGCCTGGCGCCGCTGCACCGGCTGACGTTCCAGCCGGTGCAGGCGGCCAGCCGCCTGCAGCTAGAGGACATCGCGCCGTTTTGCCTGGACGACGTTGCGTGCCGGCTGGTGTTTGTCGATGGCATTTACGCGCCGCAGCTGTCCAGCCCAGCCCCCGAGGGCGGCGTGGTCGTGACCAACTTGCTGACCGCCATGGCCACCCATGCCGCCGCGCTGGAGGCGCAATTCGGCCGCCGGCAGATGCTGGGCGACAACGTGTTTGCCGCGCTCAACACCGCCTTCATGCAGGACGCGGCGGTCGTGCTGGTACCGCGCCATGTGGCGCTGGCCGCGCCGGTGCATCTGCTGTTCGTGGCGACGCAGGCGGGCGCGCTCAGCCACCCGCGCTGCCTGGTGCTGGCCGAAGCGGGCAGCCGCGCGACGCTGGTTGAAGACTATGTGGCGCTGCAGGATGCGGCCTACCTCGTCAATCCGGTGACGGAAATCGTGCTGGCCGACCAGGCGCAGCTCACGCATGTGCGCGTGCAGCGCGACGGCCCGCAGGCGTTTCACATCGCCAACGGCGCGGTGTCGGTGGGGCGCTCGGCCAACTACCAGTCGGTGAGCGTGGCGATGGGCGCGCAGCTGTCGCGCTACCACCTGAGCGTGGTGCTGGGCGAGGGCGCCGAATGCGCTGTGGACGGCCTCGCGCTGCTCGCTGGCAGCCAGCTGGCTGACACCCACAGCTGCATTGACCACGCCCAGCCGCACGGCACCAGCCGCCAGCTGCACAAGTGCATTGCCGAAGGCAGCGCGCATGCGGTGTTCAACGGCAAGGTGATCGTGCGTCCGGGCGCCCAGCGCACCGACTCCGCGCAGTCCAGCCGCAACCTGCTGCTCAGCAGCCGGGCGCAAGTGGACACCCAGCCACAGCTGGAGATTTTTGCCGACGACGTAAAATGCACGCACGGCGCCACGATTGGCCAGCTCGATGCCGAGGAAGTGTTCTACCTGCAAAGCCGTGGCCTGTCCGGCAGCGCCGCGCGCCAGTTGCTGACCTACGCGTTCGGCGCCGAGATCCTTGAGCGTATTCCCGTCGCCTCTTTAAAACACCAGCTGCAGCAGCGCATGCTGGCGCAAACCGGCAGCCAGCCATGAACGCGCGCGCCGAGCCAATACACGTCACGCCCGCCTTCGATGTCGAACGCGTGCGCGCCGACTTTCCCATCCTGCAAATTGAGGTTGAAGGCAAGCCGCTGGTCTACCTGGACAACGCCGCGTCGAGCCAGATGCCGCAGCCAGTCATCGACCGGCTGGTGCGCTACCAGAGCACCGAGCACGCCAACATCCACCGGGCGGTGCACACGCTGTCTGAACGGGCGACGGCCGCGTACGAGGAAGCGCGCGCCAAGCTGCAGCGCTTCATCAACGCACCCGACGTGCGTGAAGTCATCTTCACCAGCGGCACCACCGAGGCCATCAACCTGGTCATGCACGGCTATGGCCGCAAGTTCATCCAGGCCGGTGACGAGATCATTTTGACCACGCTGGAGCACCATTCCAACATCGTGCCGTGGCAGATGCTGGCCGAAGAAACCGGCGCCATCATCCGCGTGTTGCCCATCAACGACGCCGGCGAGCTGTGCCTGGACCAGTTCGAGCCACTGTTCAATGACCGCACCAAACTGGTCGGCGTGAGCCATGTCTCGAACGCGCTGGGCAGCATCAACCCGGTCAAACAGATGATCGCGCTGGCGCACAAGCGCGGCGTGCCGGTGCTGGTCGATGGCGCGCAGGCCGCGCCGCACCTGCCGGTCGATGTGCAGGACCTGGACTGCGATTTTTATGCTTTTTCGGGCCACAAGCTGTGCGGGCCGACCGGCATTGGCGTGCTCTACGGCAAGGCCGCGCTGCTGGAAAAAATGCAGCCCTTCAAGGGCGGCGGAGACATGATTTTGTCGGTGTCGTTCGAGAAGACGGTCTACAACGCGATCCCGTACAAGTTCGAGGCCGGCACGCCACCAATTGCCGCCGCCATCGGGCTGGGCGCGGCCGTCGATTACCTGTCGGCCATCGGCATGGACGTTATCGCCGCCCATGAGCATGCGCTGCTGCAGTACGCCACGAGCCAGTTCAGCGACCTGCCCGGCCTGCGCCTCATTGGCACGGCCCAGGACAAGGCGGCAGTGCTGTCTTTCACGCTCGACGGCATCCACCCGCACGATGTCGGCACGCTGCTGAACCAGGACGGCATTGCGGTGCGCACCGGCCACCATTGCGCGCAGCCGGTGATGGCGCGCTTCAAGGTGCCTGCCACCACGCGCGCCTCGTTTGCGTTCTACAACACCATGGCCGAAGTCGATGCGCTGGTCGCCGGCATCCGCAGCGTGCAGAAAGTGTTTGCCTGATGGCTGACTACAAGGCGCTCTACCAGGAAGTCATCCTGGACCACAACAAAAAGCCGCGCAACTACGGCACGCTGGACCGCCCCAGCCACCAGGCCGAGGGCCACAACCCGCTGTGCGGCGACCACCTGAGCGTGGGGTTGAATCTGGATGGCGATACCGTCGACCAGATCGCGTTCCACGGCGAGTCGTGCGCCATCTGCAAGGCGTCGGCATCGATGATGACGGTCGCCATCAAGGGCAAGACGCGTGCGCAGGCGCAGGCCTTGACCCAGGAATTCCTGGCCATGGCCACCGGCAAGCTCGACCTGAATCAGCCTAACCAGATCGGGCGGCTGGCGGTGTTTGCCGGCGTGCGCGACCTGCCCACGCGCGTCAAGTGCGCGATCTTGCCGTGGCACACGCTGCAGGCCGCCTTCAATTCGCAGGGCACGGCCAGCACCGAAGCGTGATGTTGTTAATGACTGCTGACCCCCTGAAAGGCCCCCATGCTGACTGCCCTTGAACTTAAAAACTACATCGCGAACGGCCTGGCCTGCGACCACGCGGAGGTGCTGGGCGATGACGGCCAGCACTTCGAGGCAGTGGTCGTGAGCCCGCTGTTTGCGGGAAAAACCCTGGTCCAGCAGCACCAGCAGGTCTACCAGGCGCTGGGCGATCGCATGCGCTCGGAGATCCACGCGCTGTCGCTGCAAACCTTCACGCCCGAGGCCTGGGCGAAATCGATCACTCAATAACTTTGGAACCCACATGAACGTTCACGACAAAATTCACGCGCAAGTCCACACCAACGCCGTGGTGCTCTACATGAAGGGAACGCCGCAGTTCCCGCAGTGCGGCTTTTCAGGCGCCACGGTGCAGATGCTGCAGGCTTGCGGCCTGCAGGACTTTGCCGCCGTCGACGTGCTGGCCGACCCGGACATCCGGGCTGGCATCAAGGCCTATGCCAACTGGCCGACCATTCCGCAGCTCTATGTCAACGGCGAGCTGGTGGGCGGCGCCGACATCGTTCGCGAGCTCTACGAGTCGGGCGAGCTGCAGACGCTGGTCAACCCGGCAGGGGCGTCATGACCTTGAAATTACCCTGGTCCAGCGCCCGCCCGGCGCCCATTTTTCAGGAGACTTGAATGCCGAAAATTGCCGAAATAGACGACACCCCTAACCCGAATGCGGTCAAGTTCACGCTCCACGAGCCGCTGACCTGGGGTGTCTCGCATTCCTACGAGAATGCAGACCAAGCCAAAGGCGATGCGCTGGCCTCGGCGCTGTTCGCTATTGCCCATGTCAGCAACGTGTTCTACGTGGACCGCTGGCTGACCGTGACGCAGGACGGCGGCGCCGACTGGCCGGAGCTGGTGCGCCTGATCGCCGTGCCGCTGCGCGCGGCGCCGGCGGCCGCTGCACAGTCGGCCGCCGCCGTATTTGCCGCGCGCGTGGCAATAGACGACATGAGTGAGGAGGAGCAGGAGCGGCTGGAATTGATCAGCGAGCTGCTGGACCAGCGCATCCGGCCGTCGCTGCAGGCCGACGGCGGCGACCTGCATGTGGTCGGCCTGTCCGGCAACTACCTCAGCATCCATTACCAGGGCGCCTGCGGCAGCTGCCCGAGCTCGATCTCCGGCACGCTCGCCGCCATCGAGAACCTGGTGCGCACGATCGAGCCGGAGTTGGCCGTGGTTTCGGTCTAGCCTGCTGCCGCGACAGGCCGGCAGCCCACGACACGCCATGACCGCCCTTCATCCCTGAACCCATAAGGCAGAAACACCGCCATGCAAACCACCAACCCCGCGCAACAATCCGCACCAGCCGCTTTACCCCAGCCAGCCGCCGGCCCCGGGAAACTGCCGGGCATCCGTCACATCATCGCCGTCGGCAGCGGCAAGGGCGGCGTCGGCAAATCCACGGTGAGCGTCAATCTGGCGCTGGCGTTGCAGCAGCGCGGGGCGCGCGTCGGGCTGGTCGATGCCGACATCCTGGGCCCCAGCATCCCAGGCATGCTGGGCATCCCGACCGGTGAGCCGCCAGCGATGACGGCAGACAACCGGATGATCCCGGCGCAGCGGCACGGCCTGAAGGTGGTGTCCATGGGCATGCTGACCGGTGACGACCAGCCGGCCGTACTGCGCGGGCCGATGGTGGGCAAATACCTCAAGATGTTCGTTGGTGGCGTGCAATGGGGCGATCTGGACTATCTGATCCTGGACCTGCCACCCGGCACCGGTGACACCCAGCTGACGCTGGCGCAAAGCATGCCGCTGTCGGGCGTGGTGATCGTGACGACGCCCCAGGCCGTCAGCCTGAAGATCGCCCGCCGGGGCTTGCGCATGTTCGAGAAGGTGCAGGTCCCGATTCTCGGCATCGTCGAGAACATGCGCACCTTCACCTGTCCGCACTGCGGCGAGACCACGGATATTTTCCGGCACGGCGGCGGCGAGCTGATGAGCGAGGAACTCGGTGTGCCGTTCCTGGGCGCCTTGCCCCTGGCCGCCGAGGTCGTCACTTGCGGCGATGAAGGGCGTCCCATCGTGGTCGCGCAACCGGCGTCGCTCAGCGCACGGGTGTATGCCGCCATCGCCGACGCGCTGGTCGAGCAGGTGCACGCAGCGGTCACGGTGCTCAAGCCCTTTGTCTGGAAGTGGGACAGCGACGAGGGTGCGCCAGCCTGGATGGAAGGCGCTGTGCAGCCTGCCGGCGCGCGCACCATCCCGGTGGGTCTGCTGCGCCGCGATCCGCGCACCTTGTCGCTGCTGTGGGAAGACGGCCATCGCGACGATCTCGATGTGCGCGACCTGCGCCTGGCCTGTCGCTGCGCCCTTTGTGTGGAGGAGATGAGCGGGCGCAAGCTGCTCGACCCCCGGACGGTGCGGGCCGATGTGAGCCCGCGCCAGATCACCAGCATCGGCAATTACGCGATCCAGTTCGACTGGAACGACGGCCACAACAGCGGGATTTATGCCTTCAACGACCTGCGCGCCTTGGGCGAACGGGCTGGTCTGCAAAGCGTCGAAGATGTCTGAAACCCTGGCGCCAGACCAGATTCGGGCGGATCAGCCGGTCAGCATCCGCGCCGAGGCATCGCTGGTCGATCCCGACAGCTGCAAATTCACAGTCAGCTCCAGCGTACATCCGGGCGGCTCCTCCTTTTTTGCCGGCAGAGAACGCGCAGCCGGGTCGCCGCTGGGCGAGCGGCTGTTTGCGCTTGACGGTGTCGCCAGCGTGCTGATTGCCGGGAACGTGGTGACCATCGGCAAGGTGCCAGGCACCGCCTGGACGGGACTCAAAGCCGCCATCGGCGCGGCCATCCGCACCCAACTGCTGAGCGGCATGCCAGCGGTATTGGAGGCGGCGGGCCGCACCAGCCTGCAGGCCCCGTCAGACGCCGAGCTTGGCGCGGCGGTTCAGGCGCTGCTGGACCGGGAAGTCAATCGTTCCATCGCCAGCCACGGCGGCAAGATTTCGCTGTTGGACGTTCGCGACGGCAGGCTTTTCATCACCATGAGCGGCGGCTGCCAGGGCTGCGCATCGTCGCAGGTCACGTTGCGCCAGGGCTTTGAAGTCATGGTGAAGCGGGTGGCCCCGGAAATCACGGAAATCGTCGATGCGACCGACCACGCGGCCGGCCGCAAGCCGTTCTACCCGCGTGCCGCGGCCGGCGAGCAACTGATCACCTGATAGTCGCCAGAAGACCGAACCTCATTTCAATCGCTGTTGCAACGCCCTGAGCGTGGCAAAGCTAACCAGGACATACGCAACATGACCCTTGAGACCATCCGCTTCAGAGGCATCGTGTCGGTGCTGCCGCAGGCCTCCGCCACGTCTCCCCGGCCAGACCAGCAAAGAGGCAGCCTCAAGACCAAGCGCGAACCGGTCGACCCCGAAGACCGCCTGCGCAAGCCCGACTGGATTCGCGTCAAGGCGGCGATTCCCGCTGGCCGCTTTCGCGAGATCAAGGACATCGTGCGCGCCCACCAACTGGTCACCGTGTGCGAAGAAGCCTCTTGCCCCAACATCGGCGAGTGCTGGAGCAAGGGCACGGCGACCTTCATGATCATGGGCGACAAATGTACGCGCCGCTGCCGCTTTTGCAACGTCAGTACGGGTCGCCCCGACGCACTCGATGCCAACGAACCGGAACGGCTCGCCAAAACCATTGCGTTGATGAAACTCAATTACGTCGTCATTACCTCGGTTGACCGCGATGATTTGCGCGACGGCGGCGCTAGCCACTTCGTCGAATGCATCCGCCAGATCCGCGCACAGTCACCCAACACCCGCATCGAAATCCTGACCCCCGACTTCGGTGGTCGACTTGACCTCGCGCTGGAAATCCTCAGCGGCGCGCCGCCCGACGTCTTGAACCACAACATCGAAACAGTGCCGCGCCTATACAAGGAAGCCCGTCCCGGCGCCGATTTTCAAAATTCGCTCAACCTGTTGCAGCATTTCAAGGATAGGCATGCAGGCATACCGACCAAGTCCGGGATCATGGTTGGGCTGGGCGAGACCGATGCCGAAATCTTGCAAGTGATGCGCGACCTGCGCGCGCACAGCGTCACGATGTTGACCATTGGCCAATACCTGCAGCCGTCCGGCGGTCACCTGCCGGTGCGCCGCTATGTGCACCCGGACACTTTTAAGATGTATGAGGAAGAAGCTTACAAGATGGGGTTTCTAAATGCAGCGTCGGGCCCGATGGTGCGCAGTTCTTACCATGCCGATCAGCAGGCGTATAAGGCAGGAATAGTCTGAGCTAAATAAAAACCGACGGACTCGCCTAAAAATTTCCACTATTCATTCCAATCCTTTTCTTCTCCTAGTCAGGACCATCCAATGAACGACTCATTTTCAACCCGCGACAATCTCACCGTCAACGGCATCGACTACACCATCTTCAGCCTGGCGAAACTGGGACAGTGCTTCGATCTGTCAAAAATGCCGTTTTCGATGAAAATCCTGCTGGAAAACCTGCTGCGCTGCGAAGACGGCGTGTCGGTCACCAAGGCCTCGATCGAGGCCGTCGCGCAGTGGAACGGAAAGGACGAACCGAAGACCGAAATTGCCTTCATGCCGGCACGCGTGGTACTGCAAGACTTCACCGGCGTGCCCTGCATCGTCGATTTTGCGGCGATGCGCGATGCTGTCGTCAAGCTTGGCGGGTCGGCGGCTAACATCAACCCATTGATCCCTTCCGAACTGGTGATCGATCATTCGGTACAGGTCGATTCTTTCGGCAAGCCCAACTCGCGCGACATCAACGCCCAGATCGAATTTTCCCGCAACGGCGAGCGTTACAGCTTCCTGCGCTGGGGCCAGAAAGCCTTCAACGATTTCAAGGTGGTGCCGCCCAGCACCGGTATCGTGCATCAGGTGAACCTGGAAAACCTGGCGCGCGTGGTGATGGCACGCGACATGGGCGGCGTTAAGTACGCCTTCCCGGACACGGTGTTCGGTACCGATTCACACACCACGATGATCAATGGCCTGGGCGTTCTCGGCTGGGGCGTAGGCGGCATCGAAGCGGAGGCCGCGATGCTGGGTCAGCCGAGCTCGATGCTGATCCCGCAGGTGGTCGGATTCAAACTCACCGGCAAGCTGCCTGAAGGCGCGACCGCGACCGATCTGGTGCTAACCGTCACGCAGATGCTGCGTTCGCTCGGCGTGGTCGGCAAATTTGTCGAATTTTATGGCGATGGATTGAATGACCTGCCGCTGGCTAACAGAGCGACGATCGCAAACATGGCCCCGGAATACGGCGCCACCTGTGGCATCTTCCCGATCGATGGCGAATCGTTAAGCTACCTGCGCCTGACCGGGCGCAGCGAGGAACAGATTGGCCTGGTCGAAGCCTACGCCAAGGCGCAAGGCCTGTGGCGCAGTGACCAGGAAGCCGAGTACAGCGCGACCCTGCACCTCGACATGGGGACGGTGCTACCGTCGCTCGCCGGACCGAAGCGACCGCAAGACCGCGTGCTGTTGTCCGACATGAAAAACAATTTCACGACCAATCTGGTTGGCATGGTCGCCAACCGCAAGCCGCTCAAGAGTTCCGTGCAACGCTTCGAAAATGAGGGCGGTGACGTCACCGTCGAGCATGACGCTTCAGTGAACGCCTCGAGCCAGGTGTCGATCAAAGACAATGGCTTCGTCCTGAAGGACGGCGCCGTGGTTATCGCCGCGATCACGTCCTGCACCAACACCTCCAATCCCGCAGTGATGCTGGCGGCCGGACTGCTCGCCCGCAATGCCGTGGCCAGGGGTCTAAAGGCCGCGCCCTGGGTCAAGACGTCGATGGCACCGGGTTCGCTGGTGGTCACCGATTACCTGAACAAGGCGGGTTTGATGGATGACATGGAAAAGCTCGGCTTTTTCATCGTCGGCTACGGTTGTACGACGTGCATCGGCAATTCTGGCCCACTGCCCGACGACGTGTCTCGGCGCATCTCCGACAAGGACCTGGTCGTAGCCGCGGTGCTGTCCGGCAACCGCAACTTCGAAGGCAGGATACATCCGGAAGTGAAAATGAATTATCTGGCATCGCCGCCGCTGGTGGTGGCCTATGCGCTGGCAGGCACGGTGAATATCGACTTGACCATCGACCCGCTGGGCACCGGCAGCGACGGCAAGCCGGTTTACCTGCGCGACATCTGGCCGTCGAACAAGGAAATCGGCGACTTGATAGCGTCAAGTGTTGGCCCGGAAATGTTCAAGCGCAACTATGCCGATGTTTTTGCCGGCGACAGCCGCTGGACCCAGATCACCTCGCCAGATGGCGAAGCGTTCGCATGGGACGAGGCTTCAACCTATATCAAGAACCCGCCCTACTTCGACGGCATGCAAATGCGCGTCGGCCGCATCGAGGACATCCATGGCGCGCGGCTGCTTGGCCTGTTTGGCGACTCGATCACCACCGACCATATTTCGCCAGCCGGCAACATCAAGACCAATTCACCGGCGGGTCGCTTCCTGCAATCGCGCGGCGTGCAGCCACAACACTTCAACTCATACGGTTCGCGTCGCGGCAATGACGACGTGATGGTGCGCGGCACCTTCGCCAACATCCGCATCAAGAACCTGATGCTGGGCGGGGAAGAAGGGGGTGACACCATCCACTACCCGTCGAACGAGAGGCTGGCGATTTACGACGCGGCGATGAAGTACAAGGCCGACGGGGTGCCGCTGGTGGTTGTCGCCGGCAAGGAATACGGCATGGGCTCATCGCGCGACTGGGCGGCCAAGGGCACGTTGCTACTGGGCGTCAAGGCCGTGATCGCCGAGAGCTTCGAGCGCATCCATCGCTCCAACCTGGTCGGCATGGGCGTATTACCGCTGCAATTCATGACCAGCCAGAATACCGTGTCGCTGGGCTTGAAGGGCGATGAGTCGTTCGACATCACCGGCCTGCGCGATGGTGCCAGCCCAATCGTCGATGTGGTTGCCACCGGCGGTGATGGGCGCCTGGTTTCCTTCAAGGCGCAGGTGTTGTTGATCACGCCCAAGGAAGTCGAGTACTTCCGCCACGGCGGCATTCTGCAGTACGTGCTGCGTCAACTGGCGTCCAGAAAGGCGGCGTGATCGATGGTTTTGTAGCATTAACCGTCAAGCCGTGCGCTCGTTTAGGTTGTGTCAACTTGCCGAGGAAAAACCTGAGGTTGATTTTCTTCAACCTCGAAAAACTCAAGGCAAAACGAAGAGGCTGAACTGCATTGAATAAGCCGACGCTCGGCAGGTTGGATGGCCAAGTTTATCGCGTCATCTCAGGCCAGGGCGAGCATGCAGGTAACCTGAAGTTTATCAACGGGGTATGGAAGATCAAGGCGATCGGTTGCGACCGGAGTGGTGCCGTGATTCCCGGCTGGGGCATCTGGCCGAGCGCCGCAATACCACCTTCGTCGCGCTCGACGAAGAGTTAGTCAACGCCAGACTTGCCCGCGATTTAAGAAACTGTCGGCGTGCTTCACCACGTTTTGTTCTCCCGCTTACGGGAAAGTTAGTCAAAAACGGGGACTTTCACCTGAACTGGGTCAACTCAGGAGTTTTGGTTGAACTCAGTAGGGCTGACTAAGTAGTTGATTATTCAAATTCAAATTCGTACCGTATGCATGCATCCACAATTCGCATGCGGAATCAGGACAATCAGAGTAAAACAGCGTCAGGAATATGAACATGAACCAGTTACTCGCACGCAGTTTGCACCGAATTGTTATCGTAGGCGGTGGTGCCGGCGGCTTGGAATTGGCGGTCACACTGGGGAAAAAACTTGGCCAGACTGGTAAAGCGAAAATCACGCTGGTTGACGCCGCGCGAATCCATTTGTGGAAACCGCTGCTGCACCAAGTCGCTGCGGGCACGCTCGATAGTCGCGCGGACGAGATGGAGTATTTCGCACTGGCGCGCAAGCACCACTTCTCTTTTCGTCTTGGCCGCATGGAAGGCCTGCAGCGCGCCAGCAAAGAGGTCGTTCTGGCACCGATGCGAGATGAGGACGGTGCAGAATTATTGCCGCGCCAACTGGTGCCTTACGACAGCCTGGTTTTCGCGCTGGGTAGCCAAGGCAATGATTTTGGCACGCCCGGCGTGCGCGAGCATTGCATCCTGCTCGACACGCCCGTCGCAGCCGAGCTTTTTCATCAACGCCTGATCAACAGCTGCATCCGCGCCCAGACTGCCGCCAAGTCGTCTGGCGAAGGCAGTTTTACCGTCACCATTATTGGTGGCGGCGCGACCGGCGTGGAGCTATCGGCCGAACTGCGCATGACGACCAGAATTCTTTCCAGTTACGGTGTGACGCATTTCGATCCTGAAAAAGACTTGAAAATCGTTATCATCGATTCCGCACCGCGTTTGCTGCAGATGTTGCCGGAACGGCTCTCCACCTCGGTCGCATACGAGTTATGCAAGCTCGACATCGACGTCCACACCGACGAAAAAGTCGTCAACGTGTCACAAGATGGGGTGCAAATGGCCAGCGGCAAATTCATCCCCAGCGGCATCGTTGTGTGGGCGGCGGGTATCAAGGCGGCCGATTTCCTGAAAGACATCGATGGGCTGGAAACCAACCGCCTGAATCAATTGGTGGTACGAAACACCATGCAGTCGAGCCGCGATCCCTCCATTTTTGCATTCGGCGATTGTGCCGCCTGCCCGCAAGGCGAAGGCTTGCCGAATGTGCCACCGAGGGCGCAGTCGGCGCACCAACAAGCCAGCACGTTGGCAAAATCATTGATTCGATCACTGGAAAATAAGCCCTTGCTGGCATTCCATTACAAGGATTATGGCTCGCTGGTTTCGTTAGGTGAATACAATACGGTCGGCAGCCTGATGGGCACGATTGCGCGCGGCTCTGTGTTCATTGAAGGCACTATCGCCAAATGGATGTACTGGTGGCTGCACAAGCATCATCAAATCGCAATCAACGGCCTGTTCCATACATGGCTGTCGACCTGGGCCGAAACGATCAACTGGGCACGCAATCCGCGCATCAAGCTGCATTGACCGGCCTCATTCATTTGACTTATGACTTGATGCCGGTGCTCGATGGACGGGGTGCTGTCACTTAGATTTGTTGAGCAGGTTGAAATATTCAACTATTGGCGGGGACGCGAAAAAGGGTTCTGAAAATCATCTAGCCGGCATCCTGCCCCCGAGGCAGGTGGTGGACTTAAAGTGAGTTTGCAAACTTTCTTTAACTGACCTGGAGCCTGAGATGAAATACTGCGGAATTGACCTTCATTCAAACAATAGCGTGGTGTCGGTGCTCGACGAGCAAGATCACGTTGTGGCCGAGAAGCGCTTACCCAATGATCTTGAAAAGATCATTGGGCTTGTCAAACCCTGGCAATCAGAATTGGCAGGTGTCGTGGTTGAATCCACTTTCAATTGGTACTGGTTGGTCGACGGACTCAAGGATGCGGGATTCACGGTTCTGTCGCAATAGTGGAGCTTAGCCGAAAAAAGTTGCGTCGCTGAGCTGGAGATCAAACAGCGAGGCTGTAGAACTGCTGCGCTGCGGACATGGGTTTGCCGGCGGGGCAGTTCATCTGCCCCTTGCCGATCATG
>NZ_JADOVG010000020.1 GCF_015752205.1 Polaromonas sp. CG_9.7 | reverse complement strand
TGGGCTCTGGCTGGGTCAGTGAATCGGTATCAAGCTAAAACGTCCCAGGGGTTGGGGGCGTGGACCACCTGGGAGGTATTTCAGCAGCCTGTTAACCGTCTCATCGACTGCGTTCTGTGCGTTGTAGCTGTAAATAATGCAAACCTCATTTCGCTTCATGCCGCAAAAATATTGTATGATTTTTGAAAATATACTAATATTAAAATCACTATTCGCCAAGACAACGTAACAAAAAAGTACCTTACGTTTTGACTCCAGCTGACTGAGGATTAACCTAGTAAAAGTAGCTCTATTTTCTTTCACTAAAAAGAGATATAAACTTATATAAAGTAATTGATAAAAAAAATAGCATGAAATTCTTCTGACAAAGACAGGTCATGTCCGCTTATTATCTAAGCCGTTTTAAAACAGTCATCATCGAGGAATTTTATGCCAATGCTCCCAAAACGTAATGTGTCCAACACGCGCAATACTATCTCTAATAAAAAATTAGAACAACTTGAATTATTTACTATTCCAGTGAATTCTGATTTAACGAGCAATCAGGGTGTTCAGTTATCAGATAATCACAACTCTCTTAAAGCTAGTGATAATGGACCTACACTGGTGGAAGATTTTATTCTCAGAGAGAAAATTATGCATTTTGGCCACGAACGCATTGCTGAACGTGCTGTGAATGCCAGAGGTTGTGGAGCGCATGGATTTTTTAAGCCATATATTTCAATGGTTCAATATACAAGTGCTGCATTTTTGCAAGATCCTGAAATTGAAACACCCGTTTTTGTACGATTTTCCGGTGCGTTGGGTTCTCAAGGATCGGCTGACACAGTCCGGGATGTGCGTGGATTCGCAGTAAAATTTTATACAGAACAGGGAAATTATGACTTAGTTGGTAACAGCATTCCTGTTTTTTATATTCAGGATGCAATTAAATTCCCAGACCTGATACATGCCCTAAAACCAGAACCACACAATGAAATGCCGCAAGCCAGCAGTGCGCACGATACATTTTGGGACTTTGCCTCTTTAGAGCCCGAGGTAACGAATATGCTGATGTGGACTATGTCAGATAGAGGTTTGCCTCGCAGCTTTAGAATGATGGAAGGATTTGGTGTGCATGCTTTCCGTTTCATCAATGCACGACAAGACGCTTTTTTTGTGAAGTTTCACTGGAAACCAAAATTGGGAGTACATGCTCTTGACTGGGATGAAGCTCAAAAAATAGCAGGCAAAGATCCAGATTTTCTTCGCCGGGATCTTTGGGAGTGTATCGATACTGGCAATTTTCCTGAATGGGAGTTAGGTGTACAGATCGTGGATGCTGGACGCGAAGATGAGTTGGGTATTAACATACTCGATGCAACAAAGCTAATTCCTGAATCACAAGTACCCGTGCAAATTATTGGGAAAATGACACTGAATAGAAATGTTGAAAATTTTTTTTCAGAAACTGAACAAGTCGCTTTTCACCCAGGAAATCTTGTCCCGGGTATAGATTTTTCTAATGATCCTCTTTTACAGGGAAGACTTTTTTCTTATACAGACTCTCAGTTGGCACGTCTGGGTGGTGCAAATTTTCATGAAATTCCAATCAATCGCAGTGTTTGTCCAGTTCACAATTATCAGCGCGGAGGCCTCCATCGTCAGACTATCAATAAAGGCAGGGTTGCATATGAACCCAATACATTGGCTAACGATATTGAATTACGTATTGATGGAAATACTGCTGGATTTAAGTCGCAATCCAATCTGATCGGATTATCAAAATCGAGGAACAGACATTTTTCTTTTGATGACCATTTTTCGCAAGCAACCTTATTTTGGAACAGTCAGAGTGTTTTTGAAAAGGAACACATCGTTGCAGCTTTCAAGTTTGAGTTATCTAAAGTAGAGTCGTCTGTTATTAGACAAAGGGTGGTCGACAACCTTGCCCATGTTGATTTGAAATTTGCAGGTCGTGTTGCCTCAGGTCTCGGAATTAATGCGCCTGATCTAAAAGCTGCATCCGGTCGAATTGGTTTTCGACATTGTAGGAATTCTTTAAAGATTCTTGAAGACGCAACCTTAAGTATGGCACCACGTAATATAGTTAATATAAAAACAAGAAAAATTGCCATATTGGTAACAAATGGAGTTGATGCTAGTCCTTTTAGAAGTCTTGTGATGGATCTGATTGAAGCAGGTGGAATCTGCAAGTTTATAAGTATTGAACTCGGGAGTGTATCTACAACTACAGGTAAAAGAATTGCCATAGATCACACTTTTTTTACTATGCCATCTATTATGTTCGATGCAGTGTTAATACCTGGAGGTCAGGAAAGTACAACGGGTCTGTGTAGCTTTGGCGGAGCAATTCATTTTGTTCTTGAAGCATATAAGCACGGAAAGACAATTTGCGCTTTGAATGAAGGCAGTCAATTACTAACAACTTTAGGATTTAGTACAGACAAAACCATTGATTCAATTACTATACCAACACCTGGAGTAATACTGGCCGACACACGTAAGGCCCTTGATGGACAAATATCAGAATTTTTTCAGACCGAAATTGCGTTTCATCGTCATTGGAATAGGATTAATCTAGACGCAGTACCAGCTTAAAAAATATCAAGTTTCACCCTGAAATTTGAATGTGACTGTTGGTACACTAAAATCTTCGAATGATGCACCAAGAGCTATCTCTCCATTAAGCAGAAGCATACAGTCCTGTCGACGTAAAGAAATAGTTGAGTCCCCATTGGAAAATCGTAACCAGGTTCCATAGCTACTTATATCTTTTAAATAGAAATTTCCAGTTCTCCACTCAATCACTGCATGTTTTCGGGATACACGGGGGTCTTGAACAACAAATTGTGCATCATCGTCACGGCCAAGATAAACAGGAAGATCAGCAACATTAAACTTCACATTAATATCAAGCCAAGATAATTCTAAATAAGTCGTTTTTAAATCATTTTTTTTAAAGGTCGACGGCATTAACCTTGCTGGTACGGTAAAAACTTCTGAATGAATTTCATCCTGCCATTCCACGCGGTAAACAATGCAAGTTTCCACACGACCTCTAATTATCATCGGCCCAAGACAGCGTGATCTAAAAGAAGATAAATTAGATATTTGGTTACTAACGCTTTCATTAATAAGTATTTGTTCTGAGCCCGAAAGATCGCTTAGCCGTGATGCAACGTTAACGGCATCGCCATAGCAATCACCATCCTGTTCTACAACATCCCCTCGCGCCATACCAATTTGAAGCCGCATTTTTAATGCAAGTGGCCAATGTCGGATTCGATCGTGATGAATTTTCTGTAGTTCTATTGCAGCAATTAGAGCATTATCACTTTCCTTAAAGAGGATAAGTACGCCGTCTCCGAGATATTTCACTACATGTCCGTTATGCTTTTCACAGACATGTCCAATCCAATGGGTCAAGCTGGTGATTACTTGAACCGCTTTTGTATTGCCAAGTTTTTCGAATATGGCAGTACTTCCAGTTAGATCTGCAAAAACGACGGTGAGTTCTGCCATGGATTAGATTTATTGATTATTTACGCATCGTTCAATGCTGATGGCCCCAGAGCAAAAATGCGTCGCGGCCCTCCACTGCTAGTGTTACGGGCATACCAACAGGCAAAACAATTTTAGTAGCAACATGCCCGAATGGAAGACCGGTAAGTACCAATGCATTTACCTGTTTTTTTAACCACTCGATCACGCTGGCCATTTGATAATTTTTATCATGTGGGACCAATTTATACTGAGTGAACTGGCCAAATATGATGGCCCTTTGTTGTGCCAATATACCGGCTTGGAGCAACTGGGCAAGCATACGCTCAACGCGGTAAGGATGCTCCCCAATATCTTCAATAAACAAGATGCCATTTTCTACCACAGGAAGATATGGTGTTCCGACCAGAGATGTCAGCATCGCCAGATTACCTCCCCAGAGAACAGAATTGTCGATACTGTACGCTGTGCTTACGCTAAATGGATCTTTTTGTTTAATAACTGTCTTTGGCATTCTCCAGCCGCTACCCTCCCCTTGACCTGTCACCATGTCATTAAAGCATGCTTCCATAATGTCATCAGAACCAGCTAAGGCTCCAAAATCCTCTCCCAGTGAAGGACCTGCCCAACTTACAGCTCCAGTCTTGGCAAATAATGCCATTTGGAATGCCGTAAAGTCGCTAAATCCGACAAATTGAGTTCCACGACTTATGGCTGTTGAAACAATTTCGTAATCTATTGCCGGAAGTATGCGTGTGAGTCCATAACCTCCACGGGAAATCATTGCAATATCTGCACCGCTCGCACAAGCCCTGTAAATGGCCGCGATGCGTGTTTCGTCATCTCCTGCAAAGCGTTGATGAATTTCTAATGCAGCTTTGTCAACTTCTACTTCATAACCTAATGATTTCAGGCGTTTTACACCCCGCTTGAAAGCAAGCTTATCGCTTACTGCGCTCGAAGGGGAGAATATATATATTGATTTTTTCACAAGACTAATTTTCCTATTACTTTTGCATATTACTATTTTATTTTTAATTAATTTTGTAGATTACATTCAATTGCAATTGATGCGCATTTAAAAAATAATTAGCGTTCAGCTTAGATTCTGAAAACTCCAGAATCTTTCAGATTCTTGTAATATCTGTAGATGATTTTCACTATTTTGGCTGCGCATCAGGTCTGACAACGAAAGTGACGCTACATGATAATTCTGCAAGATCGAAAATGACTCTTCTTTTTCTTTAGAGGAATAACTTGACTCAGTATTTTTTAATTTATGTGGATAAATTAAATCATGATCAACTTGTCGACAAGTTGCCAGTTTCCACAGGGCAATTCCTTCACACATAAAATGCACTTTTTCGGAGAATTCCCCTGCTAGATTTATTGCTTTTAGACCTCGATAACGTTTCGGTTCAGACATCGGTAATGTCAAACCCATAAGTCCTTGCCGTTCTGGAAACACCAGAACGATATTACTTAAATCAAGTGCTTCTACCAATTCCAATAATATCTGGCGATGTCGTGCAAATGTATGAAAAATAGACTTCTTGGGTTTGTCGCTTTTGCCGCACCCAATCAAATCCGGTACGACCACCCTGTCCCCAGATTGAAGTAGTTGCGGAATTATTTTTCGAAATTCGTAACTCCAGCCTGGAATATTGTGCAAACACAGATAGGTGATGGGTTTCCGTTCGGGATCTTTTACAAACGAAGCCATCTGTTCATCAAGATAGTGAATTCTCAAACCGCCCAGTGCGCACAGATCGCTGCGGTAATTCGAAATCCAGGGATAGTCAGGCAAATCATCGAAAACAGCATCGGGTGTACGCAGTGCATCATCGCGTAAGGGATGGCGTCGTAGTTCCGATGCACGCTTTTCGAACCGGCGTTGACGAAAAAAATCCTGCATCAGGCCTCGACTCGCATCGGCAAGTACGCCGCCTTGGCATTCGGTTTTATGGTTAAGTGATGATTGTGCAAACAGATTAATGACAGAACCAGCTGCCCCGGTTTTTGGCTCGGAGGCTCCAAACACCACACGTTTAAGCCTTGCATTCAGTATGGCGCCACTGCACATGGCGCATGGCTCCAAAGTGACAAACAGTTCACATTCATTAAGCCGATAGTTTCCGAGTATTTTTGCTGCCGCTCTTAATGCGACGATCTCGGCGTGTGCAGTTGGATCGTTGCCACTAATCAAGGAGTTTCGGCCCCTGGCAATCACTTGTTTTAGCCTAACAATGACAGCGCCGACAGGAACCTCCCCTGACGAGGCAGCTATTCTTGCCTGTTCAAGCGCCATTTTCATGAAGTCGGCGTCATTCATGTGCTACTTGAAGTATAGCCAGAAGCTGCACACGGCAAAGTACAGACATCATTGTTTACTCTTCATCTGAGGTTCTGGAAATTTTGAAGGCCGCTTCGAGCGACTGCCTGACATGATCTTTAATCTGCTGAGATTGCAACACAGAATTTTTGACATCAGAAAGTCCAGCTGACTCGGTGATAGTGTTTCGAGTAATCGCAGGGTCTTGTGCTGCCGTTACATCACCCATATATTTTTTTGCCAGGAGTCCAACCACAGCAAGTGCAATCAACAAACTTATCCATACAAGAACAAGACGCATTTCAAACTTTCAGAATTATTGCTGGTTATTTGGCGATGCGTTTCATCCAGCGCCCAAGGTATTGGTCGCAATCTTTGCCGTTCTCATAAATGGCCTGCATGGCTAAAGAGGCTTCGGGTCGGTGCTGGTTAAGTTTTAATTTAAATTGCAAGTCCAATACCTGCAACTCGAACCCTAGAATGACTGTCAGCATTTTCTGCGAATATGCATTCTCTATTCCCTGCCATTGTTTATCATAGGTTGGCTCATGATCATCAATAAGCTTTTTCAGAAAACTATTTTTGGCCGCAGCGTCATCCATCTGCGTCGCTTGCACGGTGCAATGCACGGCCACATAATTCCACGTCGGAACGCATGCCAAGTCAGGGTAAACCGTAGGTGACAAATAAGCGTGAGGACCGAGAAAATTCACAACTGCCTGCAGTCGGTCCCGAAAATATCGACAATGGGAATTTCCTCCGGCAAAATTTCCCAGCAGGGTGAATATCTTTAGACCTGGAAGGTCATCCGTCTTTTCCAGAGGCAGCGGCAAATGGGTGGTGAAAGGAAGACCCGACGCGTCAACACTGAAAAAGTTGGCGAAAGGAGGCTGCCGCATCAAATCCGCAGCCTGTGCACGATCACCTTCGAAATGGGGAGGCAGGTACATGGCCGCAAGCTTAATTCAGAATTACATCCAAACTGTCAACAGATCAGAAGCATTTTTTGAAAGACAGCCAAGCCAGCGCACTCGTCAGCAAAAGAGATTATTCCCACTCGATGGTTGCAGGTGGCTTACTACTGACGTCGTAGGTGACGCGGTTGATGCCACGAACTTCGTTGATGATGCGGCCTGAAACCTTTTTAAGCAGCGCATAAGGCAGTTCAGCCCAATCTGCAGTCATGAAATCATTGGTTTGCACTGCCCGCAATGCCACTACATACTCATACGTCCGGCCATCGCCCATCACACCAACGCTTTTTACTGGCAGAAATACCGCAAATGCCTGGCTAGTCAGGTCGTACCAGGTCTGTCCGGTTTCCGCATCCTTGAAGTTTCGCAACTCTTCGATAAAAATAGCATCCGCTTGGCGCAGCAAATCGGCATATTCTTTTTTCACTTGTCCCAAAATTCTCACGCCCAGCCCAGGTCCTGGGAAGGGATGGCGGTAGACCATGTCGTGCGGCAGCCCCAACGCTACCCCTAACTCGCGCACCTCGTCTTTGAACAATTCGCGCAGGGGTTCGAGCAGCTTCAGGCCCAGCTGTTCGGGCAGACCACCGACGTTATGATGGCTCTTGATCGTGACGGCTTTTTTGCTCTTGGCGCCGCCTGACTCGATCACGTCGGGATAAATGGTTCCTTGGGCTAGCCATTTTGCACCTTTATACGCGCCGTCAAGTCCCGCCTTTAGCCGCGCAGCTTCCGCCTTGAACACCTCGACAAACTCACGTCCGATGATCTTTCGTTTGGCTTCCGGATCGCTTACGCCGGCAAGGTGTCCCAGAAACTGTTCAGCCGCATCGACGCGAATCACTTTGGCATGCAGCTTGCCGACAAACATCTCCATTACCATGTCGCCCTCGTTCAAGCGAAGCAGGCCATGATCGACAAATACACAAGTGAGTTGCTCGCCAATGGCGCGGTGAATTAGGGCTGCAGCCACCGATGAATCAACGCCGCCCGACAAGCCCAGAATGACCTCTTCATCCCCAACCTGCTGGCGGATTTTTTCGACGGCTTCGGCAATGTAGTCGCCCATAACCCAGTCGGGACGGGTAGCGCAAATGTCCAGGACAAATCGGTTGAGAATGGCTGCACCCTGTTTGGTATGCGTGACTTCGGGATGAAACTGAAGGCCGTAGAAATGCCGTTCTTCGTCTGCGATACCAGCAATTGGGCAGCTGTCGGTGCTGGCCATGAGCTTGAAACCAGGCGGCATTTCAGTCACCTTGTCACCATGACTCATCCAGACGGTGAGCATGTCCTGCCCGTCTGATGTCGCGAAGTCTTGAATATCTTTTAGCAGCGCCGTGTGGCCGCGTGCCCGAACATCGGCATGGCCAAATTCACGCTTGTGTCCACCTTCGACCTTGCCGCCCAGCTGGTACGCCATGGCCTGCATGCCATAGCAGATGCCCAGCACCGGAATACCCAGATTAAACACTGACTGCGGCGCCTTATCTGTGGCTTCTTCGTAAATGCTTGCGTGGCTGCCTGACAAGATGATGCCTTTCAGGTTGCCGTCACTTGCATATTCACGAACCCAGTCATCGCTCACATCGCATGGATGGACTTCACAGAAAACATGCGCTTCGCGGACCCGACGCGCGATCAGTTGGGTGACCTGTGAGCCGAAATCAAGAATGAGAATTTTTTGGTGCTGCATGAAAGACGCCTTGGGCGATGGTTCAGTCAAAAAGAAAAAGGGCGCCTGCCGCCAGACGCCCAGAATGCATTGAAAAGGCTTTATTCAGCGCGGTAATTAGGCGCTTCCTTGGTGATCTGAACGTCATGCACATGGCTTTCGCGAATGCCTGCGGAGGTGATCTCGACAAATTCAGACTTGTTCTGCATTTCCTCGATGGTGGCGCAGCCGCAATAGCCCATGCTGGCGCGCAATCCACCAGCCATCTGGTAAATGATGGCGACCATCGAACCTTTATAAGGAACACGGCCTTCAATGCCCTCAGGCACCAGTTTGTCGGCATTGGGATTGCCAGTGCTGGACTCCTGGAAATAGCGATCAGCACTGCCTTGCTGCATGGCGCCGATGCTGCCCATGCCGCGATAGCTTTTATAGCTTCGGCCTTGAAACAAAATAACTTCGCCGGGCGCTTCTTCAGTCCCTGCAAACATGCCGCCCATCATGACCGTGCCGGCGCCAGCAGCAATGGCTTTGGCAATATCGCCGCTGTAGCGAATGCCGCCGTCGGCTATCAGGGGAACGCCCGTGCCACGCAAAGCGGTCGCGACGCTGTCAATGGCCATGATTTGCGGCATGCCAACGCCCGCAACAATGCGAGTGGTGCAGATACTTCCCGGACCGATACCGACCTTGACGGCATCAGCGCCCGCTTCGACCAGCGCCAATGCTGCTGCTCCCGTGGCGATGTTTCCACCAATCACGTCAATGTGCGGATAGTTTTGCTTGACCCAGCGTACCCGGTCAATCACGCCCTTGCTGTGGCCATGCGCGGTATCAACGACGATTGCGTCGACGCCTGCGCGGACCAGGGCCTCGACGCGCTCTTCGGTGCCCTCGCCCACACCGACAGCTGCGCCGACGCGCAGCTTCCCATGCAGGTCGCGCGCAGCATTCGGAAAAGTCGTTTGTTTGGTGATGTCCTTGACCGTGATTAAGCCCTTGAGCTCGAACTCGTCATTGATCAGAAGCACACGTTCCAGCCTGTGCTTGTTCAGCAGCGCCTTGGCGTCCGCAAGCGTGGCCGTATCAGGCATGGTGATCAAGCGATCGCGCGGCGTCATGATGGTGCTGACCGGCACGTCCATGCGCGACTCGAACCGCATGTCGCGTCCGGTCACGATGCCAACTACCTTGCCGCCATCAATTACCGGAAAGCCAGAAATGCCGAGCTGCTCGCTGAGCGCCATAACCTGCCGCACTGTATGCGTTGGAGTGATAACGACCGGGTCGCGCAAAACGCCACTTTCGTAGCGCTTGACGCGTGACACCTCGGCGGCTTGCTGCTGCGGCGTGAGGTTTTTATGAACGATGCCGATGCCACCCTCCTGCGCAATGGCAATTGCCAGCCGCGCTTCGGTAACCGTGTCCATGGCGGCTGAAACCAGCGGCAGGTTCAGGCGGATGTTGCGGGAGAACTGGGTGGAAAGAAGGGCGTCCTTGGGAAGGACCTGGGAGAACGCTGGCACCAACAATACGTCGTCGAAGGTGAGCGCTTTGCCGAGTAGGCGCATAGAGAAAGCTCCAAAAACACGATTGTACCTTTGCCCCACTATTCACTTTACACACAGTGGCCACACACACTTTCAAGCCCTCATGGTTAAGTGTCATCACCAAAATACATTAGATATCGAAACACGGCGATACACTTTCCCCATGAACTTCAAATTTCTGACGCGAACCTTGATTCTGGCTTTAGCCGGCTGTGTATTGACGATTCCAGCCCTTGCCGAGTGGCAATGGCTGGACAAAGACGGTCGAAAGGTATTTAGCGACCAGCCGCCTCCCATTGACACGCCACAAAAAAATATCATAAAAAAGGCAGAATTCAAGGCTGACACTCGCTCTCAGGATGTAGCTGCCGGTATGCCTGCCCTTGCTGCATCAGCGCCTGCTGTGAAAACCAGCATGCCCAAGCTTTCGGGAAAGGATAAAGAGCTCGAAGCCATGAAAAAAAAGGCCGATATGCTGGATGAAACTAAAAAGCAGGCTGAGGTTGAAGAGTTTGCAAAGTCCAGGGCGGACAATTGTGAACGCGCAAAAAAAGCCCAGGCTTCCCTCAATTCAGGCATTCGTATCGCCACGACCAATACAAAAGGAGAGCGCGAATACATGGATGACGCCGCACGGTCAGCGGAAACCAAGCGATTGCAGTCGATTGCAGAAAGCGATTGCGTGAAATAACCTGCAGGCACGCTTACCGATTCAATAGCCGGCTTTTGCGCCAAGCCGCTTTTGGGTGAATAACCCCGCGCTTTTAACGCCCTGACGGTCAAAGCGCTCACGCCTCGCGGTTTTCGGATCAACACGCAAGGGTCGGTAGATTTCTATCCGGTCCTTGTCTGCCAAAGGTTGGTTGAGCCGGATTTTTCGCCCCCAGATGCCTGTTGTCGGCTTGTTGGCAAGTTCCGGATATTCTTTAAAGATGCTGCAAGCCAAAAGTGCTTGAATTACGGTTGTGCCAAGCTCTAACTCAAGCACCCACTCCCTGACTTGCCGCGGTGCGGGTGAGTAAACCAGTGTTATGTTCATCCGCAAGGCCTTTTTAGATGCCTCAAGCGTCGCCATAGACCTGAGACGCTCGCTTCACAAATGCATCTACCAGACTGCCAGCGATCTTGTCAAACACCGGCCCGACCAGCGCCGCCAGCGTTCCGTTATCGAAGTCATAGCTCATGGCAAACTCAACCTTGCATGCACGCTGGCTGCCATCGCCTAAAGGTAAAAAGTTCCACTCACCTTCCAATTTGGAAAATGGACCTTTGACCAGCTTGAGAATGACCTTCTGGTCAAGCGTATGTGTATTGTGTGTGGTGAAACTTTGCCGGATGCCAGCAATGGATATGCCCACCTTGGCTACCATGCCCTGAGCAGTCTCCTCTTCCACCGAGGCACGGTCGCACCAAGGCAAAAACTGCGGATAGCTGGCAACATCGGTGACCAGCGCAAACATTTCAGCGGGGCTGTACCAGATAAGAACGGACTTGTGAACGGTTTTCATACAATCTAAGGCTGGGGGCAATTGTATGAGCCACAAGTGCTGCTTCGCCCCTCTGCTCCAATATCTTAGTCATGGCCACCAAAGAAGCAAATTCCTCCAAAAAACCAGCTGTCTCCTCTTCGGGCAAACCGGTGGGCAAATCGGCAGCAAATCTTTCACCCAAGGCCGCTGCCGCTGCAGTGCGCATTGCCGACAACAAGAAGGCTACCTTCAACTACCACATTGAAGAGCGGTTCGAAGCCGGCATGGTGCTGGAAGGCTGGGAAGTCAAGTCGGTGCGCGAGGGCAAAGTCCAGCTCACCGACGGCTATGTGGTGATCCGGGGCGGCGAGTTGTTCATCATTGGCTGCCAGATCAACCCGCTGGGCACTGCATCGACCCATATCCGGCCCGACTCTGTACGTACCAAGAAGCTTCTGATGCACAAGGAAGAAATTCGCCGTTTGATTGGCAAGATCGAACAAAAGGGTTTCACGCTGGTGCCGCTCAACATGCACTGGAAGGCCGGCAGGGTGAAGTGCGAGATTGGCCTGGCCAAAGGCAAGGCCGAGCATGACAAGCGCGACACTATCAAGGACCGCGAAGGCAAGCGCGAAGTTGACCGGGCCATGAAGTCAAGGAACCGATAAACATATCGTGTGCGAATTCGAAAAAATTTGAGATTTGTCCGATTAGATCGACAACGAATAATCGTTCGTTGTTCTTCTTTACTTAGTGGTTTGATGAAATTATTTTGTTAATAACTTTTTATGTAGATAACATTCGTCGTGAAGATTGGCAAGTGACAGCTGAGATGCCCTGCCAATCGATTCTTCTACAGGTTTCCTAAAGGATGCGTTTGCGCACTCCAAGGACTGACGAAAAAGGCATCAGCCATGCCTGGCTTCACGTCCTCGATGCGCGCCGGCTTCCATTTCGGCATGTAGTCCTTGTCCACCGCCAGTGCGCGGATACCCTCGACAGTTTCGCTTTCTACCCCGGGGCGCAGGTAAAAGCACTGATGCACCATGTCGCGCTCCATGCGCAAGTCATCGGCCAGCGTCATGCTGCGGGCACGGCGAATCTGCTCGAGCGTGACATGCAACATCAACGGCGAGCGCTTGCGCAGTACCCCGGCGATCCGGGCAGCCCAGCGGTCGTCCTTGGCTTTTTCAAGCGCATCGACAATATGCTTGATGCGCAGCAACGAGAAAAATTGATCAATATGACCCGTTACGCAGACTGGACGGCTACTTTCAGATATAAATTTTGATGTAATCCATTGATCAGCTTGCGCCACTGACGCCCACAGCGTGGTGCCCAGTTCGACCCACAGCGTCGGCAAGGCAGCCGCATCAAGTTTCACATCTGCCAGTCCATAGTCGATGGCTTCCTCGGCCCCTATGACTTCGCCGGTCAGTGCCAGGTATTCGCCCACGTGGCCCGGACAACGGCTCAGGAAATAGCCGCCGCCCACGTCCGGGAACAGGCCGATATTGGTCTCAGGCATGGCCATTTTGGTGCGCTCGGTAACGATACGTACCCGCGCACCTTGGCTGATACCCATGCCGCCGCCCATCACCACACCGTCCATGAAGGCGATATAGGGCTTGGAATAGGTCTGGATCAGATGGTTGAGTTGATATTCCTCGGTAAAAAACTCATCCAGCGCGGCTTCGCCAGCCAGCGCTGCCTGATGAAAAAACCGGATGTCACCGCCAGCACAAAACCCGCCAAACAGGCTTTCCGGTGTTCCGGGACGGCCCGTTTTGTTGGTGCCTCGAATCGCGACCAGATGCACGTCAGGATCGTCTTGCCAGGCACGCAAGATATTGAACAGGTCACGAACCATGGACAGCGACAGGGCATTGAGCGCCTTGGGCCGGTTCAATGTGATCAGCCCGGCATTGCCTTGACGTTCGGCCAGCACATCGCCGGCTGCATCGATTTTGTTAGTTTCTGTTGTCATGCTTTCTGTTTCCATTTAATCTATTTATTCACCACCAGTGCGCAAATGACCAGCGAATCGCCTGTCAGCGCACTGGAACGCGGCACCGTGTCAACGCAAACACCACCCATAAGACATCACCGGCCTTGATTCATCGGGCGGTTGCATCAGCGCAATCGTAATCAAGATCACCACACCGCCACACGCCAAGAGATTGGCTTTATCAAGTGTGTCAGTGAGAACAGTAAAAAGGCCACTGCATGCAGTGGCCTTGAACAGCTTTTACAGGCGCTTAAGCCAGTTTTATTCAACGGCCAAAGCCGTTTTTACTTAACGGCCGGAGCGCTTGCGCTCGCTTTCGGTCAGGTAGCGTTTGCGAAGGCGAATCGACTTGGGTGTGATTTCGACCAATTCGTCGTCCTCGATGAACTCAACGCCATATTCCAGGGTGCATTCGATTGGCGGCGTGATCTTGATCGCGTCTTCCTTGCCCGACACGCGGAAGTTGGTCAACTGCTTGGTGCGCGTGGCGTTGACCACCAGGTCGTTGTCGCGGCTGTGGATGCCGACGATCATGCCTTCGTACACCGGATCGTTCGCCTTGACGAACATGCGACCGCGATCGTCGAGTTTACCCAGGGCGTAAGTGAAAATTTCACCGGCATCCATGGAAATCAGCACGCCGTTCTTGCGCCCGCCGATGTCGCCCTTGTGCGGCTCGTAGCAGTCGAAAATGTTGGCGATCAGGCCAGAGCCTCGCGTCAAATTCAGGAATTCGTTGGTGAAACCGATCAGGCCACGCGCTGGAATGCGGTATTCCAGGCGCACTCGGCCACGGCCGTCCGGGTCCATATTGACCAGTTCGCCTTTGCGCTCGCCCAGTGCCTGCATCACGCCGCCCTGGTGCTGCTCTTCGATGTCGGCGGTCACCAGTTCGATCGGCTCGTGCTTTTCACCGTTCACGTCTTTCATCACGACACGCGGCTTGGAAACCGCCATCTCAAAACCTTCACGGCGCATGTTTTCCAGCAGGATGGTGAGGTGCAACTCGCCCCGACCCATGACTTCAAAAATGCCTTCCTCGTCGGTTTCCTTCACGCGAAGGGCGACATTGTGCTGCAGTTCCTTTTGCAGGCGGTCCCAAATCTGGCGGCTGGTGACGTACTTGCCTTCGCGGCCGGCCAGCGGGCTGGTGTTGACGCAAAAGTTCATGGTCAGCGTCGGCTCATCAACTTTGAGCATGGGCAACGGCATAGGATTGACCGGGTCGGTGATAGTCACACCAATGCCGATGTCGGTCAGGCCGTTGATCAGCACGATTTCGCCGGGGCCGGCTTCAGTCGCCTGCACACGCTCCAGACCCTGGAATGTCAGCACCTGGTTGACGCGTCCCTTGACGGGCTTGCCGTCCGGACCTTCCATCACGACCACGTCCATCATCGGGCGAATCGTGCCCTGGCTGATGCGGCCCACACCGATGCGGCCGACGAAAGTTGAAAAGTCAAGCGCGGATATCTGCAGCTGCAGTGGTGCGTCAGGGTCACCTTTCTGGGCAGGCACGTGCTTGAGCACGGTGTTGAACAGGGCCGACATGTCGGGGCCCCACTGTTCGCCCTGCTCGCCTTCTTCCAGCGACGACCAGCCGTTGATGCCCGAGGCATAGACCACGGGGAAATCAAGCTGTTCGTCGGTGGCGCCAAGCTTGTCGAACAAGTCGAACGTGGCGTTGATGACCTTGTCTGGATTGGCGCCGGGCTTGTCCACCTTGTTGACCACCACGATGGGCTTGAGGCCCAGGGCCAGCGCCTTCTTGGTGACGAAGCGCGTCTGGGGCATCGGGCCCTCCTGGGCATCGATCAGCAGCACTACACCATCAACCATGGACAGCGCGCGCTCGACTTCGCCGCCAAAGTCGGCGTGGCCCGGGGTATCGACGATGTTGATGTGCGTGCCTTCCCAGGTCACGGCGCAGTTCTTGGCCAGGATGGTGATGCCACGCTCTTTTTCAATGGCGTTGTTGTCCATCACGGTATCGACGACCTTTTCATGGTCGGCAAAGGTGCCGGACTGGCGCAGCAACTGGTCGACCATGGTGGTCTTGCCATGGTCGACGTGGGCGATGATGGCGATATTTCGGATTTGTTTGTGACTCATGGTGGACTTTCTGGGAACTTGAAACGGTAATTAAATTAATGTTGAAAAAAGCCGGCTTCCGTGGGTTCGGAGGCTAGGGCCACGGAAACTGGCGTTAAAACTTCATAAGTGCGACCGGATGATTGCAGGATGTCCTGAACTTCAACCGGACTCAGCAAACGCTGGGGAATCAGCTCATCGGCACAAATATGGGCAGAACCCAGAAATGCAGCCGGCTCGTTGCCATACACCTGCACGAGTGGTGCATCGGCACCCCACTGACCCCGGCGACGCAGGCCGCTCAGGAAACGTCCGGCATTGTCGGCGTCCAGTGTGACAAAAGGGTAATCCGCTACCAGCGACTGCGGGGGCAACAAACAGGCATCACGTTCGGCTTCGTTCATCGCTTCGAGCGCAGCCAGTGTCACGCATTGCGCAGCCACAAAACCGCCGGTCTCGATCCGGCGCAGCGAACCCAGGTGGGCACCGCAACCAATGGCCTCGCCAATGTCTTCACCGAGCGTGCGAATATACGTTCCCTTGCTGCAGCTCACTATTATTTTAATAGCTGCTTGTGCCCGTGGGTCATGCGCAAGCGCCATATTTAGCTTGAAAATCGTGATGTGACGGGCTTCCCGCTCGACCTCGATGCCTTTGCGGGCATATTCATACAACGCCTTGCCATCTTTCTTCAGCGCCGAATACATCGGCGGCACCTGCGCCAGTGGCCCCGTAAAACGCCTGGTGATTGTTTCCAGCAGTTCGGGCGTGATCACAGGAACAGGACGGGTTTCAATCACTTCGCCTTCGGCATCCGCCGTGCTGGTTTTCTGGCCCAGCAGCAGCACGGCTTCATAGGTTTTATCAGCCTCAAGCTGCATCTGGCTGAACTTGGTGGCCGCGCCAAAACACAGCGGCAGCACGCCAGTGGCCAGCGGGTCAAGCGTTCCGGTGTGGCCGGCTTTTTCCGCACGCAGCAGCCACTTGGCCTTTTGCAGCGCCTGGTTGCTCGACAGGCCCAGCGGCTTGTCGAGCAGCAACACGCCGTGTACGGGACGTCGCTGGATTTTCTGGCGGGTAGAAGTTGTTTGCGTCATAAGCTTTGACAGGCTCGGCGTACGGTCTGGCCCGAACGCTCGGTGGCACCGTTGCCCCCGAACCTGTCAAAGGGGAACGGCGCAGAGTTAGTCCTGGGCGCGGGAGGAAACCGCCTTGGCAATCAAGGCGTTCAGGTCGGCCGCACGTTCAGTCGTCTGGTCGTAATGGAAATGCAGCGTCGGCACGGTGTGGGTCATCAAGCGCTTGAACAAGCCGTTGCGCAGGAAACCTGCCGCTTGGTTGAGTGCGATTTCGCACTCCTTCGGGTCGCCGACCAGCACACTGAAATAAATCTTGGCATGGGCATAGTCGGGCGTGACCTCGACTGACTGGACCGTCACCATGCCGACGCGCGGGTCCTTCAACTCGCGCGCGATCAGTTCCGTCAAATCACGCTGGATCTGGTCGGCTACGCGAAAGCTGCGGTTGGGGGTAGATGATTTTTTACGCATGTATTGGGAATCTGAAGTTGCAGTCCTTGTTTCGAGCAGGCCATTCGCCAGCCTTTGGGCTGGCGAATGGTCATGTGCTTACAAGGTCCGGGCCACTTCCTTGATTTCGAAGAACTCCAGGATGTCGCCGACTTCGATGTCGTTGTAGTTCTTCAGGTTCAAGCCGCACTCGAAGCCTTCCTTGACTTCCTTGGCATCGTCCTTGAAGCGCTTGAGCGAGTCGAGTTCACCGGTGAAGATGACCACGTTCTGGCGCAGCAAGCGCAACCTGGCGGTGCGGCGAACCACACCAGCGGTGACCATACAGCCGGCAATCGAGCCGATCTTGCTGACCTTGAAGATGTTGCGAATCTCGGCATTACCGATGATTTCTTCCTTCTTGTCAGGTGTCAGCATGCCGGACATGGCAGCCTTGAGCTCGTCCACCGCGTCATAAATGATCTGGTAGTAGCGAATGTCAACGCCGTTGTTCTCGGCCTGCTTGCGCGCCTGGGCATCGGCCCGGGTATTGAACCCGATCAGAACCGCTTTCGAAGCAATCGCCAGGTTGACGTCGGATTCGGAAATACCACCAACACCCGAGTACACCAGCTGCACCTTGACCTCGTCAGTCGACAGCTTGAGCAGCGACTGCGCCAGCGCTTCCTGCGAACCCTGCACATCAGCCTTGATGATGATGGGCAGCAACTTGACTTCGCCAGCGTTGATGTCGGAGAACATGTTCTCCAGCTTGGACGCCTGCTGTTTGGCCAGCTTGGTGTTGCGGAACTTGCCAGCACGGTAGGTGGCGATTTCGCGCACACGGCGTTCGTCGGTCATGACCATGAAGTCGTCGCCGGCTTGCGGCACTTCCGTCAGGCCCTGGATTTCGACGGGAATCGAAGGACCAGCGGTCTTGATCGGCTTGCCGTTTTCGTCGAGCATGGCGCGCACGCGGCCATAGGTCGAGCCCGCCAGCACCACGTCGCCCGCCTTCAGGGTTCCGGACTGGACCAGCACGGTGGCAACCGGACCACGGCCCTTGTCGAGACGCGCTTCGATCACCAGGCCCTTGGCCAGGGAGTCCACCGATGCCTTGAGCTCAAGCACTTCAGCCTGCAGCAGCACCTGTTCGAGCAGTTCATCGATACCTGCACCGGTATGCGCCGAGACTGGCACAAACGGTGAGTCGCCGCCAAACTCTTCGGGGACGACGCCTTCGGTGACCAGCTCACCCTTGACGCGTTCCATGTTGATGCCAGGCTTGTCAATCTTGTTGATTGCCACAACGATCGGAACACCAGCGGCACGGGCGTGCTTGATGGCTTCCTTGGTCTGCGGCATCACACCGTCGTCCGCTGCAACCACCAAAATCACGATGTCGGTAGCCTGCGCGCCACGGGCACGCATGGCGGTGAACGCCTCGTGGCCCGGGGTATCCAGGAAGGACACCATACCGCGCGGTGTTTGGACATGATAGGCACCGATATGTTGGGTAATGCCGCCGGCTTCACCGGAGGCCACCTTGGCGCGCCGGATGTAGTCGAGCAGCGAGGTCTTGCCATGGTCAACGTGACCCATGACGGTGACCACCGGTGCGCGCGGAAGTGCCTCGGACTGCTGGCCCTGCACGTCGTCGTCGGTGAAGGCTTCCGGATCGTCCAGCGCTGCCGTAAGAGCCTTGTGGCCCATTTCTTCCACCACGATCATGGCGGTGTCCTGGTCCAGCGGCTGGTTGATGGTGACCATCTGGCCCAGCTTCATCAAATGCTTGATGACCTCGGACGACTTCACGCTCATCTTGTGCGCCAGTTCACCCACGGTGATGGTTTCGGGCACATGGACCTCGATCACCTTGAATTCGGTCGGAGCGACAAAATTCGATTCCGGACGCACCTCGCGTCCACCACTGCGGCGGCCGCGCGCACCAGGACGGAAATTGCCGCGACCCGGTACCACCGGAGCGCCACGGCTCGGAATACCTTTTTTCTTGGCCGCGTCGTCTTTCCAAGTCGAAGACAAATTTTCTGACTTGACTTCCTTCTTGCCGGCGGCGCCTGGCGCAGCTGGTGCACCCGCCGCACCCGTAGCAGCAGGCTTGGCAGCACCCGGGGCAACCACCGGCTTGTGCAGCGTTCCCTTCATCGCGACCTTGGGGTCGACATGGGGAACCAGCACACGTTTGGGCGCAGACAGCATGGCGCGAATGCCAGCAGCTTCTGCTTCGGCCTTGCGGCGGCGTTCCTGCAGATCCACGGCCTTGGCCGCATCCGCCTGGAATTCGGCAGTGGCCTTGGCTTTGGCAGCCGCCTGGAGGGTTGCGGCTTCAGCAGCCTTGGCGCTTGCAGCCTCGGCAGCCTTGCTGATTTTTTCTGCTGCGGCAGTGTCCACGGTCTTTGGTGCTTCCTCGGTAACAGTTGGAGCAACCGGAGCAACGGGCGCCGGCTTGAATATTTTGCCAATGGTCGGCTTGGGCTTTTTTGCCGCTTCGGCAGCAGCAGCGGCTTGGGCCGCCGCTTGCGCCTGAGCCTGCTGGGCTTGCGCCTCGGCTTGAGCTTTCTGTGCAGCGGCTTCGCGTTCCTGTTCGCGAGCTGCGTCTTGCGCGGCCTGCTCATCGCGGACACGGCGCTTTTCCGTCAGTTCTTCTTCCTGAAGGCGCCATAGCTCGGCATTACGGTTAGCCTCGTCTTCACGGCGAACCAGCTCGGCATCTTCGGCAGCCTGAATCTGCGGAGCATTTGCAGACATGCTTGATTGGGCGTTTTCAACTGGCAGGTCGGCTTCGTCTTCACGTCTGATGAAGGTGCGCTTCTTGATGGTTTGAACGGGGATGGTGCGGGCCTTGCCCGTGGAATCGGCTTGTTTGATTTCCGAAGTCGACTTCTTCATCAAGGTGATCTTTTTTCGATCGGCCGCGACAGTGCCATGGCTGGCATGCAAGTAGCCGAGCAGCTTTTGCTTGTCGGATTCCGACAAGGGATCGCTGGCCTGCGATTTTGCAACGCCTGCGCTGGTCAATTGCTCGATCAGGGTAGCGGGAGATTTATTCAATTCAGCTGCGAATTCAGCGACGGTAGTGGTACTGGACATATTTGGTTTTCCTGACTGGCCTCCATGATCATTGCTCTTGGGCTGCTGCGGGCGCAGCAGCGTCGCCAGCGTCATCGGTAAACCAATGGGCGCGTGCAGTCATGATCAGGGCTTTGGCCTCGTCCGCAGACTGGCCGGTTATATCGGTAAGCTCATCCACGGCCAGATCGGCCAGGTCGTCACGGGTGGCAACACCCGCTTCGGTTAATTTGGCAATCAGCTCGGGCGTCAAGCCTTCGACGTCCCGCAGATTTTGCGAAACACCGCCGGCATTTTCTTCCTGGGCGATTTCCATCGTCAACAGTGCATCTTTGGCGCGCGTGCGCAACTCATTGACGGTGTCTTCGTCGAAAGACTCAATCTCGAGCATTTCTTGTAGTGGCACATAAGCCACCTCTTCCAGACTGGTAAAACCTTCGGCAATCAGGATATCGGCGATTTCTTCGTCGACATCTAGCTTGGCCATGAACAGCTTGCGACTGCTGTCGGTTTCACTGGCTTGCTTCTGGGCCGACTCGTTGGCATCCATGATGTTGATCTTCCAGCCGGTCAACTCGGACGCCAGGCGAACGTTCTGGCCCCCACGGCCGATGGCGATTGCAAGATTTTCTTCATCCACCACCACATCCATGGCATGACGCTCTTCATCGACCACGATCGACGACACGTTGGCAGGCGCCAGCGCACCAATCACAAACTGGGCAGGGTCTTCGCTCCACAGCACGATGTCAACGCGCTCGCCAGCCAGTTCATTGGTCACGCCATTGACACGGGTTCCGCGAACGCCGACGCAGGTTCCAATGGGATCGACGCGCTTGTCATGCGACAGCACGGCAATCTTGGCGCGTGAACCCGGGTCACGGGCGCAGGTCTTGATTTCGAGCAAACCCTGCTCAATTTCAGGCACTTCCTGGCGGAACAGCTCGATCATGTATTCGGGCGAGGTTCGCGACAGGATGATGGGCGCGCCACGCAGCGTGGTGTCGACTTCCATGATCATGGCGCGCACACGGTCACCGGTGCGCAGGTTTTCCTTCGGAATCATGTCGCTGCGGCGCAGACGGCCCTCAACCCGGCCGGACTCGACGATCAGGTCGCCCTTGTCCATGCGTTTGACAGTGCCGACAAATATCTTGTCGCCGCGTGACATGAAGTCATTGAGCAGCATTTCACGCTCGGCATCGCGGATTTTCTGCAAAATAACCTGCTTGGCCGCTTGCGCACCAATACGGCCAATCGGCAGGCTTTCCACCGGCTTCTCAATGTAGTCACCCTCTTCGATGTCGGCGATTTCGTCGCGCGCATCAGTCACCAACTCTTCGGCTTCGGGGTTTTGCAGGCCAGCCTCGTCGGCAACGACCAGCCAGCGACGGAAGGTTTCGTACGTCCCGCTGTCGCGATCCACCACGACACGGATATCCACGCCATCGGCATAAACTTTCTTGGTCGCCGAAGCGAGCGCAAGCTCGACAGCACCGAACACCACGTCGCGCTCAACGTTTTTTTCACGCGAGATGGCATCAACCAGCATCAACAGTTCGCGATTCATTTCACAAGCCTGCCTTTCTAAATTATATTTTTATGGATGTATCGTCAACAGGTTTGGGTCTGCGGCCCTTGAAATCAACCACGGGCGCCAAACGCGCCTGCTGGATTTCATCCAGCGTGAACCCCAGCGCCTGAAGGGGTGCAGGAATTCGTTTCTTGCTGACCTTCTGCCCAGGCTTCACGGCAGGCTCATCGCTCCAGACGATTTGCCATGACGGTTGGGCGCCAACAGGCTCAGCCTGTTCGAGCGTTCCGCGGAATTTCTTGCGGGTGGCCGAAACGGTCGAACCCGCACTTGCAGCCACGCCAATCGGTGCTTTGAGGGTAATGTCGATCAACTCCCCCACAAAACGGTCAAAATCTTTTTCATTGCGCAGCGGCCGGTCGATGCCGGGGGAACTGACTTCAAGGCGCGAATACTCTGCGCCTTCGACTTCAAGCACGAATTGCAATTGGCGGGTCACCTTCTCGCAGTCTTCGGCGTTGATGAACTGCACGGCCTCGGCCGGCGTTCCGGCAAGGTAAGGCATGTCAATCGTGACACGCAGCAAGCCGCCGCTGGTTCGCTCGATCTCTACCAGTTCGTAGCCCAGCCCCGTTACCGTTTGCTCAATCGTCTCTTGCAAAGCCATTCAGTCTTTCGTTCCTTTTAGCGATTTGCCAGCTGCTCGTCTGCCCTGTGCAAAAACAAACGCCCAAAAAAAATGGGCGGTAAAAACCCGCCCATTTGGTCGTGTGAAGTGCGTATTCTAGCGCAAAGGACGCTGTGATGCAACCAACTTTGTACCTTCTCCCCCTTCAAAACTCAGAAAATTTTCGCTCCCCGGGCCAAGTGTCAACCCTGTGCCACCAGAATTTTTGTGTAAGGATGCTGCGGCCGGTCCAGCACCGACTGCACAGTACCCGATTCAACGATTTCCCCGTCTTTCATGACCATGACATCGTGGGCCATGGCGCGAATCACGTCGATGTCGTGTGTAATTAAAAGGTAGCTCAGGCCGCGCTCCCGCTGCAGCCGCTGAAGCAACCCCAGCACCTGTTTTTGAATCGTCACATCCAGCGCGCTGGTAGGTTCATCCAGCACCAGCAGGCCGGGATTGATGATCAGCACTCTGGCAATGGCCAGCCGCTGGCGCTGCCCTCCCGAGAATTCATGCGGATAGCGCCGCAGCAGCCCCGAAAACTGCGCTTCGTCCATGCCCACATCGGCCAGCGATTGTTCAACACGCTTTCGTCTTTCGACCTGGCTCAGCAAAGGCTCGTGCACCAGCAAGCCTTCTTCGACGATCGCCTCAACCGTCATGCGCGGCGACAGCGAGGAAAACGGGTCCTGAAATACCACCTGCACCACCTTGCGAATGGCTTTATTGCCGGCAGCCTGCCGGCTCCACGACTGCCCCGCCGCCTGCAACTGGCCAGAAAACTTTAGCAACCCCAGACAGGCCAGCGCCAGCGTGGACTTGCCAGAACCCGACTCGCCCACAATACCGAGCGTTTTTCCTGGTGCAATGACAAAGCTTGCCTCCTTGACGGCGACAAACTCGCCGCTCTTGAACCAGCCCCGGATACCGGGAACCGCCACCGGATAGGCAACGCGCAACTGGCTGGCCCGCATGATCGGCGGGAGCTGCTCGGCTTTCGGACGGCCTTCATTGACATCGCGCACGGGTTTGCTGTCGATCAGCTTGCGGGTGTAGGCATGTTGCGGTCGGGCAAACACATCGAGAACCTTGCCCTGCTCGACGATGTGGCCGTTTTCCATGACCGCCACCCGGTCGGCAAACCGTCGCACCAGATTCAGGTCGTGGGTGATCAGCAGCACGGCCATGCCGTTTTTCCGCTGTAAATCACCGAGCAGGTCCAGAATCTGGCCGCGCAGGGTGACATCCAGCGCGGTCGTCGGCTCATCAGCCAAAAGAAGTTTGGGACGGCAAGCCAATGCCATGGCGATCATGGCGCGTTGGCGCTGACCGCCGGACAACTGATGCGGAAAAGACCTGGCCCGCCGCTCAGGCTCTGGAATACCGGTGCTTGCTAACAGTTCAATAGCAGCCTGTGCAGATGCAGCTTGCGTAACACCCTCTTTTAACTGCAAAACCTCGGCAATTTGCTCACCCACGGTGAACAGCGGGTTCAACGCGGTCATCGGTTCCTGAAAAATCATGGCGATGTCCCTGCCACGAATCCCCAGCAGCGCCCGCTCTGGCATGGACAGCAAATCACCCTGGCCGCCGGGCGCTTCAAAGACCGCTTTTCCGCTGATCGCCGCATCCTGAACCAGCCGCAGCAGGCTGAGCGCTGTTACCGTCTTGCCCGAACCCGACTCGCCAACCAGCGCCAGTTTTTCTCCGGACGCGATGGAAAAGTCGATGCCGCGCACCACCTCTTTGCCACCAAATGACACGCGAAGCCCCTTGACGTCCAGCAGCGGCAGGCTCATTGGTCCACCTTTCTGGGGTCCAGGGCATCGCGCAACGCGTCGCCCATGAATGTCAGCAGCAGCAAGGTGATGACCAGTACGGCAAAGGTCGACAGCGAAATCCACCAGGCGTCAATGTTGGCCTTGCCCTGGCTCAGCAGTTCGCCCAGCGACGGCGTTCCGGGAGGCACGCCCAGCCCCAAAAAATCCAGCGAGGTCAGCGCCAAAATGGCCGCACTCATGCGAAACGGCAGAAACGTCACCACGGGCGTCAGGCTGTTTGGCAATATGTGTCGCCTCATAATCTGTAGATTACTTACGCCCAGCGCTTTGGCCGCCCGCACATAGTCCATCTGGCGATTGCGCAGAAACTCGGCGCGCACATAGTCTGACAGCCCCATCCAGCCAAACAGGCTGAGCAGTAGCAGCAGCAACCCCACGCTGGGCGCGAAGATGGCGCTAAAAATAATCAGCAGGTAAAGCTCGGGCATGGAGCCCCAGATTTCCATAAAGCGCTGGCCGACCAAGTCGGTCTTGCCTCCGGCATAGCCTTGAATCGCGCCTGCCATCACGCCCATCACCACACCAATAAACGTCAACGCCAAGCCGAACAGCACGCTGAGCCGAAAGCCGTAGATCAATTGCGCCAGGAGGTCTCGCCCCCGGTCGTCGGTGCCGAACAGGTTGTCGCGCGACGGTGCCGAAGGATTCGGCTCCTTGGCGAAGTAATTGATGGTGCGCGGCCCATAGGGATTGGGTGGGTAGATCGCCCAGTTGCCGCTCTGTGTCAACTTGTCACGGATGAAAGGGTCAAGATAATCGGCTGGCGTCTCAAAATCGCCCTTGAAGGTTTTTTCGGAATAGTCCTTGACGATCGGAAAATACAGCGTTCCCTCATAGCGCACCACCAGCGGCTTGTCGTTGGACAGGACTTCGGCAAACAGGCTGAGCACCACCAGCATGCAAAACAGCAGCAGGCTCCAGTAGCCCAGTCGGTTGCGCCGAAAGCGTTGCCAGGCGCGGCGCGATGGCGATATTGCCCCCACGCTCCCCACTGCGTGTGCTTCGCTGCCCCCCGAGGGGGCTGCTGCGCCTGAGGCCCGGCTGTGCCGGTTCCGCGGTCCCTGCTGGGTTAAAGCGGGATCCACCGCAGTATTGGAATGGGAAGTACTGGCCATGTCAGTCGAATTTGACACGAGGGTCCACCCACACATAGCAAAGGTCGCTGATCAGCTTGGTCACCAGGCCAATCAGGGTAAACAAATACAGCGTGCCCAGCACCACGGGATAGTCGCGCCGGATAACACTTTCATAGCTGAGAAGGCCAAGCCCATCAAGTGAAAACAGGGTTTCGATCAGCAATGAGCCGGTAAAAAAGGCACCGATGAACGCGGCTGGAAAGCCGGTGATGATGGGAATCAGTGCGTTGCGAAACACATGCTTCCACAGCACCTGGCGTTCACTCAGCCCCTTGGCCCTGGCCGTCAGCACATACTGCTTGCGGATTTCCTCCAGGAACGAATTCTTGGTCAGCACCGCTGTCACGGCAAAGCTGCCCAGCACCATGGCCGTGACCGGCAGCGTGATGTGCCACAGGTAATCCGTGATGCGGGCGCCCCAGCTAAGTGTTTCCCAATTGGCCGAAGTCAGCCCGCGCAGGGGGAACCACTGCAGTTGTCCGCCAAACACCACCAGCAGCGCCACGCCCAGCACGAAACCTGGAATCGCATAGCCAACCAGCACCACCAGCGTGGTCAAGAAGTCGAAGCGGCTGCCTGCCCTCACCGCCTTGGCGACGCCCAGAGGAACAGCAATCAAATAGCTCAGGAAAAAGGTCCACAGCCCCAGGCTTACCGACACCGGCAGCTTTTCCTTGACCAGTTGCCAGACATCCTTGTGCTGGTAAAAGCTGTTTCCCAGGTCAAACCGGGCAAAGCGGCCCAGCATCTGAACAAAGCGCTCAAGCACCGGCTTGTCAAATCCATACAGCGCCTTGATCTCCTCGATGCGCTCGGCATCGACGCCTTGCCGGCCCCGGTAGCCAGCCCCGGTGCTGACAGCGCGTTCACCGCCCGAATCGCGGCCCTGCAGTTGCGCAACCATCTGCTCAACCGGCCCGCCCGGCACGAACTGCACCATGGCGAAGGTCAGCAACAGAACCCCGAATAAAGTTGGAATCATCAGCAGCAGGCGCTTGAAGATGTAGCTGGCCATTGGAGGTTTAGCTTCCTACTTGTTGGATGGGGATGCCCACCAGGCACTCATGGCCCAGGTGTCGGGCTGGTAATACGGCGGAACCGAGTCGGGCAACACGAAGCGCTGAGGCCGGTAGCCGATTAAAAAAGCATCGCCGTAATACTGTGGAACCGAATAATAACCATGTGTCAGCACCCGGTCCAGCGCCCGCATTGCCGCACCCAATTCAGGACGCGTACTGGCAGTCACGACCTTTTGCAGCAGCGCATCAACTGCCGGATCGGCAATGCCCCAAACATTGGAAGAACCCGGCGTGCTGGCCGCCTTCGAGCCAAACAATTCCAGCAATTCCCCGCCGGGCGCGGTACTGCCGGGCAGGCGCAGCGTGCTGATCTCAAAGTCAAACGCATCCATCTTCTGCTTGCCCAGGGAGAAATCGACGATGCGGTAGGTCATGGTGATGCCGAGCTTTTCCAGCGCCTTCTGGAACGGCCCGACGATGCGCACCAGCGAAGGCTGGTCGTTCAAAAATTCCATGGTGAAAGCCTCACCCTGTGCATTGCGCAGCGCGCCATCGCGGTAGGTCCAGCCCGCCTCGCGCAGCAGCGCCTGCGCCTGGCGAAGGTTTTCCCTCAGGCTGCCCGGTGGCGTGGTCGTCGGCGAAACCGGAACCAAGCCGAAGACGCCAGGCTTGAGTTGGGCGCGCAAGGGCTCCAGCAGGGCCAGTTCATCAGGCTTGGGCAGGCCTTCAGCATGAAACTCGCTGTTGGGAAAATAACCGTTGACGCGCTTGTACAGGCCATAGAACATTTGCCGGTTCATCCACTCGAAATCCATCGCCAGTCCAATGGCACGCCGCACCCGGACATCCTGGAACTTTGGGTTTCGCAGGTTGAACACATAGCCCTGGAAATCGCCGGGGTTGCGGTTTTCAAAGGCACGCTTGACCAACTCGCCTGACGTGAACGCCTTGCCGGTGTACTGCCGTGCCCAGTTGCGCGAGATGAATTCGCGCAGGAAATCGAATTCTCCAGCCTTCAGCCCCTCGAAACGCGAGGTTTCGTCAAGGTATATCTTGAAGCTGATGCGGTCGAAGTTGAACTGACCCTTGCGGCTGGGCAAGTCGGCGCCCCAGTAAGCCGGGTCGCGCACATAGGTGATGTCACGGCCCATGGCGGGGTTGGCGATCTTGTAAGGGCCCGAGCCGATGGGAATGTCGGACACGATCTTGTCGAACGGCTTGGCCTGGCCATCGACCTTTCCCCAGTCGCGGCTGAACACTGGCATGCCGCCCACCACCAGCGGCAGTTCCGGATTGGGCGTCAGGAAATCAAACCGCACCACCCGGTCGGACACGACAGTGACGCCCTTCACTTGTGCATAAATCGTGCGGTACTGCGGTGCGGCCAGCTTGCTGGTCAGTTGGGTGAAGGAATGCAGCACATCGGCCGCCAGCACCGGTGCGCCATTATGAAAACGCGCCTTGCCATTCAGGCGGAACGTCACCGAGAGTTTGTCGGGCGCGACCGCAACGTCATCAGCCAGCAGTCCGTAGGCGGTGGTTGGTTCTTCCGAATTTCCCGTCAGCAGGCTTTCGATTAGCAATATGCCAAGTCCATAGGGTGCTGTCCCGCGCAGAGTGAAGGGGTTGAACTTGTCGAAATTGGTTGGACGGGTCGGCGGCACCATGCGGATTTCGCCGCCTTTGGGCGCTGCCGGGTTCACGTAATCGAAGTGCGTGAAACCTGCCGGGTACTTGATGTCGCCAAACTGCGCATAGGCATGGGCGGCCCGGCTTTGCGGGGCAAGGCCAGCCACGCAGACCAGAACCAAGGCCCGTAAATAAATCAAATCCCGCATGCGACAATTCTGCACTACTTAAGTCGGCCAATTTTTTGCAGCCTGCGCAGGCGCCAAACGCCAGCCTGCGCAAAACTGTGGCCGAACCACACGCACACACTGGAGCATAAAAATGGGTTTTCTCGCTGGCAAAAAACTGTTGATCACGGGCGTGCTGTCCACCCGGTCTATCGCCTATGGCATTGCCAAGGCCTGCCACGCACAGGGCGCCGAACTGGCGTTCAGTTACGTGGGCGAGCGTTTCAAGGACCGCATCACCGAATTTGCGGCCGATTTTGACTCCACCCTGATCTTTGACTGCGATGTTGGCTCAGACGAGCAGATCGACAAACTTTTTGCCGACCTGACCAAGACCTGGCCGACCTTTGACGGCTTTGTGCACAGCATCGGCTATGCGCCGCGCGAAGCGATTGCCGGCGACTTCCTTGACGGCCTGTCGCGCGAGAACTACCGCATTGCGCATGACATCAGCGCCTACAGCTTTCCAGCCATGACCAAGGCGGCTCTGCCCTACCTGAACCCGAAATCGGCTGTGCTGACGCTGACCTACCTGGGCGCAGACCGGATCATTCCGCACTACAACACCATGGGCCTGGCAAAGGCCAGCCTGGAAGCATCAGTGCGTTACCTGGCTGAATCGCTCGGCCCTCGGGACATGCGCGTCAACGGCCTGAGTGCCGGCCCGATCAAGACCCTGGCGGCCAGCGGCATCAAGGACTTTGGCAAGTTGCTGGGCATGGTGGCAGCGGCTTCGCCAATGCGCCGAAATGTCACGATCGACGATGTAGGCAATGTGGCCGCGTTCCTGCTGAGCGATCTGGCGTCAGGCATGACTGCCGAGATCACCTATGTGGACTGCGGCTTTAACGCCACGGCAGGCGCCAGCCGCGACAGCGAGTCGGTGGCCTGAATTTATATAAAATAGACCTTTTGCGCACGTCCAGCCTGCGCTTACAGCTATTTAATACATAGCATTCATCAAACGGTTCATGATGCAGCGGCGTTTCCTTCTGTCCTTGATCAGTCTGGCCCTTGCCGCGTCGCTCCTGTATCCTGCGGCGGCCCCTGCCCAAACCACCCCGGTTTTGGCAGTGCATTCACCGGCGCCGTCATTGATGCTGGCCAATGTGTATCGCGACGGCACGGTCCTGGCCGATTACTGGGTCAGTGAAAAATATGACGGTGTTCGTGGCTACTGGGACGGCCAGGCCCTCTGGACACGGGGCGGTGAACATGTGGCTGCCCCGGCCTGGTTCACAGCCGGCTGGCCAAAAGAGCCCATGGATGGCGAACTCTGGGCAGGGCATGGGCAGTTCGCCAGAGCCGTTTCCACCGTGCGCCAGCAAACACCCCAGGACGCCGCCTGGCACAAGCTGCGTTTCATGGTGTTCGACCTCCCCGCGCAAACCGGCACCTTCACCGAACGGATTCCGGTCCTTCACGGCGTTGTGAGCCGGATTGACCAACTCTGGGTGCAGGCAGTCGCACAGTCCAAAGTGGCCAGCCCGCAGGCACTTCGCGCGCTGCTGGACAAAACGGTTAAAAATGGCGGCGAAGGCTTGATGCTGCACCGTGGCACCTCGCTTTACAAGGGGATGCGCAGCGACGACCTGCTCAAGCTCAAGACCCACGAAGACAGCGAAGCACGTGTCGTGGCCCATCTTTCTGGTCAAGGCAAACATGCCGGCAAGCTGGGCGCATTGCTGGTGGAAATTCCGGCGACTGGCAACAAACCTGCGCAGCGCTTCAAGCTGGGCACTGGTTTCAGCGATGCCCAGCGGCAAAATCCGCCTGCCATCGGCGCACGCATAACCTACCGTTTTCGGGGTCTCAATGACAGCGGCATTCCGCGCTTTGCCAGCTTCATGCGGGTTCGAGAAGATTAAGAAAAACCGGCGCGCAACAAAAAGGCTGGCGCCATCGCTGGACCGACCTTTCCCCCCTGACCCGCGCATCTGGCGGGCCACTCCTAACTACAACTTGACGCAGTCGGCGTAGTAACGGACCTTGCCCTTGGCATCGGTTTGCTCGACCAGGCCATGGATATCGGTCTCGAAACCGGGGCACTGCGCATTGAATTCGCGAGAAAACTTCAGGTAGTCAACGATTTTTTTGTTGAATACCTCGCCCGGAATCAACAGCGGAATGCCCGGCGGGTAAGGCGTCACCAGACCAACGGTAATGCGGCCTTCCAGGTGGTCAATTTCAACTCGGTCCGTCGTGCGGTGGGCTATGTGCGCATAGGCATCGCTCGGTTTCATGGCGGGCGCCAGGTCGCTCAGGTACACATCGGTTGTCAGGCGGGCAATGTCGTACTTGGCATACAGGGTGTGAATATGCTGACACAGGTCTGCCAGCCCCATGCGCTCGTACTTGGGAAACTTTTGGCAGAACTCGGGCAGGATGCGCCACATCGGCTGGTTCTTGTCGTAATCGTCCTTGAACTGCTGCAGCGCGGTCAGCAGCGTGTTCCAGCGGCCCTTGGTGATGCCGATGGTGAACAGGATGAAAAAGCTGTAGAGGCCGGTCTTTTCCACAATCACGCCGTGCTCGGCCAAAAACTTGGTGACGATGCTGGCCGGAATGCCGGTCTTGGAAAACTTGCCGTTCAGGTCCAGGCCAGGCGTGACGATGGTCGACTTGATTGGGTCCAGCATGTTGAAGCCGGTGGCCATCTGGCCAAAGCCGTGCCAGTTGTTGGCGCCATTTTTGGCCGTCTTGGCGCTGCGCGACTCGCCCTTGATGATCCAGTCCTTCGCCTCGCCAATGCCTTCTTCGACCAGTTTGTCCGGTCCCCAGACCTTGAACCACCAGTCGCTGCCATATTCTTCGGCGATCTTGCGCATGGCGCGGCGAAAGTCCAGCGCCTCGGCAATGCTTTCCTCGACCAGCGCGGTGCCGCCGGGCGGCTCCATCATGGCGGCTGCGACGTCGCAACTGGCGATGATGCTGTACTGCGGCGACGTCGAGGTGTGCATCAGGTAAGCCTCGTTGAAAAGGTGCCTGTCGAGCTTGACGTTTTGCGAGTCCTGCACCAGCACATGGCTGGCCTGGCTGATACCGGCCAGCAACTTGTGGATCGACTGGGTCGCGTACACCACAGCATTTTTCGGCCGAATGCGGTTCTTGCCCATCGAATGGTAGGTGCCATAGAACGGATGAAATGCAGCGTGCGGCAGCCAGGCTTCGTCAAAATGCAGGTTGTCGATGTAGCCGTCGATCATGCTCTTGATGGTCTCGGTGTTGTAGAGAACGCCGTCATAGGTCGATTGCGTCAGCGTCAACACGCGCGGCTTGACGGTGGCCGCGTCCACGCCCTTGAGCAAGGGGTTGGCCGCAATCTTGGCGCGAATCGCGTCAGGCTCGAATTCGCTTTGCGGGATCGGACCAATGATGCCGAAATGGTTGCGCGTTGGCTTCAAAAACACCGGGATTGAACCGGTCATGATGATGGCGTGCAGAATCGACTTGTGGCAGTTGCGGTCCACCACCACCACATCGCCCGGTGCCACCGTGTGGTGCCAGACCATCTTGTTCGACGTCGAAGTGCCATTGGTCACGAAAAAGCAGTGGTCGGCATTGAAGATGCGTGCCGCATTGCGCTCGCTGGCACCAATGGCGCCGTTGTGGTCCAGCAACTGGCCCAGTTCCTCGACCGCATTGCAAACGTCCGAACGCAGCATGTTTTCGCCGTAGAACTGGTGGTACATCTGGCCAACCGGGCTTTTCAGGAACGCCACGCCGCCGGAATGGCCAGGGCAATGCCACGAATATGATCCGTCTTCGGCATAGTCCAGCAGCGCCTTGAAAAACGGCGGCTGCACGCCTTCCAGGTAGCTCTTGGCTTCGCGGATGATGTGGCGCGCCACGAACTCGGGCGTGTCCTCGAACATGTGGATAAAGCCGTGCAGTTCGCGCAAGATGTCGTTCGGAATGTGCCGCGAGGTCTTGGTTTCACCATAGACGTAAATGGGTACGTCCAGGTTTTTACGGCGCACTTCGGCAATAAACTTGCGCAGGTCCAGCACGGCAGGGTCCAGGTCGGGACCGGGCGTGAATTCTTCATCGTCAATCGACAAGATAAACGCACTGGCACGGCTTTGCTGCTGCGCAAACTGCGACAGATCGCCGTAGCCGGTCACACCGAGTACCTCGAAGCCCTCGGTTTCAATGGCCTGGGCAAGCGCACGGATGCCCAGGCCAGAAGTGTTTTCGGAACGGAAGTCCTCGTCAATGATGACAATCGGAAAGCGAAATTTCATGGCGTATGCAGCGGTTGAGGGTGCCCTGAACCTGTCGGAGGGCATGAAAATAAACGTTCAAAAGGCATAGACAGGTTGAGCCTGAACGGTTGGATGAGAAAAGCACGAAGCGCACACGGGCAAGCAATGAAAGCCGCGCAATTCCTTGTGCATGCAGAAGCTGAATTTTCGCTTATCTCTTGAGTGGTCAATTTTCCAAGATGAAAAGACTTTTTTCAGACTGCGAAGTGTAAGGATGTATTGTGTCCTTCAGGTTGCACCGCGTTGATCTGGCTCAAAATAGAGAGAACAACTGATAAAAAGGAAACATCATGGGCGAAGCAGGCATCTGGTGGCTGTTGGCAGGCGCAGCGGTCGCCGTGGAACTTATGACAGGCACGTTTTATCTTCTGATGCTTGCCGCCGGACTGGTGGCTGGTGCGCTGGCGGCAACGCTGGGCATTGCCTTGACAGGCCAGATGCTGATAGCGGGCGCCATTGGCGGCGGCGCTGTGGCAGCATGGCGTTGGAGCCGCCGTCAGGGCCCTGCCCCCCTGGCGGCCAGGTTCAATCAGGACGTTAACCTGGACATTGGTGAAACGGTTCACGTGGTGCGGTGGAATGCAGACGGCACGGCCATTGTGCATTTCCGCGGAGCACAGTGGACTGCCATTGCTGCTGATCCCGGAGAGCCATCAAGCCCGGGAAACTTCCGCATCAAGGAAATGCGCGGCAATCGCCTGGTTATCGAACCACTGTAAAAAAAGCATATGGGTCGGATCCAGGGCCACCCACGGAAGGCCCCTCACCTGAATTCAAAGTAAAGGGTATTTCATGGAAATTGCAATTGTCTTTCTCATCCTGGCGGGCATCTTTGTCGTGCAGAGCATCAAAGTGGTGCCGCAGCAAAATGCCTGGGTCGTCGAACGTTTGGGTAAATACCTTAGTATCTTGCCGCCTGGCCTGAACTTTCTGATTCCTTTCGTTGACCGCGTGGCCTACAAGCACAGCTTGAAGGAAATCCCGCTTGATGTGCCCAGTCAGGTCTGCATCACCCGCGACAACACGCAGTTGCAAGTGGACGGTATCCTGTATTTCCAAGTGACCGATGCCATGCGGGCCAGCTATGGCTCGTCCAACTACCTTGTGGCCGTGACCCAACTGGCCCAGACCTCGCTGCGCTCGGTCATCGGCAAGCTGGAGCTGGACAAGACTTTCGAGGAACGCAACATCATCAATGCGCAGGTAGTCGCGGCGATTGACGAGGCAGCATTGAACTGGGGCGTAAAAGTGCTGCGCTACGAGATCAAGGACCTGACGCCACCCAAGGAAATTCTGCACGCCATGCAGTCGCAAATCACGGCGGAACGTGAAAAACGCGCACTGATTGCCGCATCCGAAGGCCGAAAGCAGGAGCAGATCAACATTGCAACCGGCGAACGCGAAGCTTTCATTGCCCGCTCTGAAGGTGAAAAACAGGCCGCCATCAACAACGCACAAGGCGAGGCATCAGCCATCCTTGCTGTAGCAGAAGCCAATGCCAGGGCCATCGAACTCGTTGCCCTTGCGATTCGTCAACCCGGCGGCGAGCTGGCTGTGCAGTTGAAAGTGGCAGAAAAAGCAGTCGCGGCGTATTCGCAGGTCGCCAGCGATGCAACCACCACGCTGATCGTTCCCAGCAATATGACCGAAGTTTCTACGCTGATCACCTCAGCCATGAAAATGGTGCAGTCCAGCCAGGCCTGAGTGCTGTCTGGCCAGGTTTTTTTGGAAAGGGAAACAACGATGAAAGCAAAAAACGTTCTGGGCACTGAACTCGCTTCGTGCTCTTACGATCCGCTGACTGGATACTTACGCGACGGCTGCTGCAACACCGACGCCAGCGACCACGGCTCGCACCTGATCTGCGTCCGGGTGACGGCGCAATTCCTGGATTTTTCGAAGGCTGCAGGCAACGACCTGGTCACGCCCATGCACCAGTACCGTTTTTCCGGCTTGAACCCGGGGGACCGCTGGTGCTTGTGCGCCCTGCGCTGGCGCGAAGCGCTGGAGGCCGGTGTGGCACCGCCTGTGATCCTGGATGCCACGCATGCAAATGCACTTCAGTTCGTGACCATGGCGCAACTCGAAAAGCACCGCTTTCAAGGGACGGTGCATTAACCGGCAATTTCCTGCACCTGACCGGCAAAGCCGCTCCGGGCGACTGCTATAATTTAGAGCTTCGCGGAAGGGTGGATGAGCGGTTTAAGTCACACGCCTGGAAAGCGTGCGTAGGGTTATACCTACCGCGGGTTCGAATCCCGCCTCTTCCGCCACGATTCAGCCCCAAGTAATTGAATTACTTGGGGTTTTTTCTTGCCTGTCCATTCTTGAACTGCTCACGCTTCAAGCTGCGCCGCCAAATTTCGGCACAATAAATTCAACATTTTTTGCTATCTAATTAATAGCTACTAGAGCATATACAGCAAGCAGGATCAGTCTTTTTAATTTGGTTTTTATCAGCGGTAATATACGTTAGCGAGGAGCCATTTTTTAGGAATTCGGTCCAGTGAACTCGACAAAAAGGACTGGTGACGACGGCTTGGGAAATAAGCTGGCCTTGCCTGTCACTTAAAATTTCGCGATTCTGATAACGGTACGGTCTGCGCTTGAAATAGCTTTCATTTTGATGGGGAAAAGCTGGCGCCTTGTTAAGCGGCTGTCTACGATCTTTGATTATTTTTTTTCTGATACTTACGTGATCAGAAAGAGCTATCCATATGACAGTGTGAAATATGCAGAAAGGCAATTGAAAACGCCTTGCGCAAAATATTGCACAAGGCGTTGGAAAGGCGGAACTATTGCCTCATCCTGGTCAACTGGCCACCGGAGGCCAGAACAAAAGTCAGTTCAGCGCCGATTTCTTGCCGTCTTTGTAGACGTACAAGGTGATGGCAGGGTTCTTCAACTCACCGTTTGGCTCGAAGCCGATGGTAGTCGTGACACCTTTGAAATTCGACTTGATCAGCTCGGCCGTGTAAACCTTGGGATCGGTTGAGTCGGCACGCTTCATAGCATCGACCAGCAAGAAGGTTGCGTCATAAGTGTATGGACTGTAGACCTGAAACTGGTTGGGATATTTAGCGTCATAACGCTTTTTCCAGGCTTCGCCACCAGGCATTTTCGCCAAGGACGCACCGCCTTCAGCGCATACCACATTGCCGATGGTTTTTGCGCCTGCAGCCAAACGAGCCAGTTCTGCCGTACAGATACCGTCGCCGCCGAAATACTTGACATTGCTCATGCCCAATTGTTCCATCTGACGCAACATCGGACCACCCTGTGGGTCCATTCCGCCAAAGAAGATAGCATCCGGATTCTTGGATTTCACAGCCGTCAGGATAGCCATGAAGTCGGTTGCCTTGTCGGTGGTGAACTGCTCGTCGACCACGGTCATGCCCTTGGCCAAGGCGGTCTTCTTGAACACTTCGGCAACGCCTTGGCCGTAGGCCGTACGGTCGTCAATGATGGCAACTTTTTTCAGTTTCAGCGCGTCGGCTGCATAAAAGGCCAGACCCGCACCCAGGGCGTTGTCGTTCGCAATAATTCGAAAGGTTGTCTTGTAACCTGGCTTGGTGAGGCTGGGGTTGGTAGCTGCACCCGTCACCATCGGGATACCGCAATCGTTGTAGACCTTGGATGCAGGAATCGTCGTGCCCGAATTCAGGTGTCCAACCACGCCGGCAACCTTGGAGTCGCACAGTTTTTGTGCAGCTGCTGTGCCCTGTTTTGGATCAGCAGCATCGTCTTCCGCCACCAGCTCAAACTTGATTTTCTTGCCGCCAATGACAATGTTCTGGGTATTCAACTCTTCAACAGCCATGCGTGCGCCGTTTTCATTGTCTTTTCCATAATGCGCCTGTGAACCGGACATCGGCGCCACATGGCCAATTTTCACGACAGCATCCTGAGCTGAAGCCAAGCCGCCCACCATCGCAAGTGCTGCCAACGCTGTCAATTTCAATTTCATTTGCATAAAAAAACTCCGGTTAGAAAATTACCTGTGAATGTTGAGAACATTTTTTTACTCAACTGGGCAGAACATAACGCAATTTCTAGGCCTGCACCATAGCAACGTCCCTAGGTTCTGATTGATTAGAGGGTTTACCCTAACTTTTTGTAACTTTTATGTAACTTTTATGTAAGAAATTTATACATGCAAGGTCCGCGACGACATAGATTTCTAAGTTTCTTTCTGCCCATGAGACACAGCCACCTCTTGCTCAAATGCCTGGCTAACCGACTCTCGCACGACCCGTTCAATTTCAACGATCAACAGAGGCATCAGGACTTGGACATGCGCGCGGATCAGTTGCTCGGTGAATTCAGGCAAGCGCTTCTCCAGCACCCCGCTGGCATGCCCCACAACCCGCTGAACCATCAGCGCTTGCAGGTTTGTTGCAGCGGCAATTTTGGCCTCTGCGCTTTCATCGTTTGTTGTGCCGGAAAGAGTAGAAGGGACGACTTCGGGATGCACGATGTCCGTCAGCGTGGGCACGTTCGTGGACGGCACGTGAAAACGTGTCATGACGCGCGCGTTGCCCGGTGGGCTAGGTCGTGTCTTTTCAGTGCATAGCCGCGTGCTGCGTAATGTTTCCAACGGCTGCGCCCCGCCTGTACATCTTCCGGTGATAGAGAAATTACTTCGATCAACCGTTCATATCCCTCAAATCCGGCAGGAAGTTCATTACCCAGGTTTATCAAAATGCCCTGTCGAAAATAACCAGCTGGCGAAGCCGCCAGCACGACCGGGGTGAGCGCCAGCGTGGCGGGCGATGCCGCCGGCGTGCAATGGGGTAAGAAATCAGCCCCAGAAAAAGTCCACAGCAGCGTATCGAGTTCGTCCAGCACGGCTGGTTCCGCCGTAACAGCGACTTTCATGCCGCTCAGATAGATTTTGCGCAACAGCCGACAGCCATAGGTCAGCTTGTCGGCCGTGTTGAAATGAAAAGCAATGTCGGTCATGCCCTGGTTTTGGCAACGGTTGCGCGTGCTTTAGCCACCTTTGCCTTGGACGCAGCAGGCGACGTGGCGACGGGCGTTGCCTGTGCCAGCAGAAAGTCCAGCAGCAGCGGCACGGGACGCCCGGTGGCGCCTTTTGCTTGGCCGCTTTTCCAGCCGGTGCCGGCAATGTCCAGGTGCGCCCAGGCAAAGTCAGCTGCAAATCGCTGTAAAAACTTGGCAGCTGTCACCGCGCCGCCGGCACGCCCGGCCACATTGGCGACGTCGGCAAAATTGGTTTTCAGGCCATCGGCGTAATCGTCATCCAGCGGCATGCGCCAGCACAGGTCGAGCGACGTGTCACCAGCCCGGGCCAGCGATTCGGCCAGTGGCTCATTGCTTGAAAAAAGCCCGCTGCGCACGCCGCCGAGTGCCACCACGCAGGCGCCCGTCAGCGTGGCAATGTCCACCACGGCTTTGGGCTTGAAGCGCGCTGCATAGGTCAAGGCATCGCATAACACCAGCCGTCCTTCGGCATCGGTGTTGAGGATTTCAATGGTTTGTCCGCTCATGCTGGTCACCACGTCTCCGGGCTTGACAGCCCTGTCGCTGGGCATGTTTTCACAGGCCGGAATGAGCCCCACCACGTTGAGGGCCGGCTGCAGTTCGGCCAGGGCCCGGAATGTACCCAGCACGCTGGCAGCGCCGCACATGTCGAATTTCATTTCGTCCATTTCGGCGGCCGGCTTGATCGAGATGCCGCCGGTGTCAAAGGTGATGCCCTTGCCAATCAGCACGATGGGCGCTTCGTCCTTGGAGCCGCCGTCATAACGCAGCACGATGAAGCGCAGCGGTTCGGCCGTGCCCTGCGCCACTGCCAGAAATGCGCCCATGCCGAGCTTTTCGACTTCCTTGTGGCCCAGGATTTCAGTCTTGATGCGTTTCAGCTTGCCAAGCTCCTTGGCAGCGCCCGCAAGCAAAATCGGCGTGGAATGGTTGGCAGGCCGGTTGGCCCATTCCTTGGCCAGCTCGATACCCTTGACCAGTGCGATGGCCTTGTCAAAACCTGCCTGAACAAGGGCAAGACTGTCGACAGCAACTGCCAGCTTCTGCAGTTTTGCCGCCACGGGCTTGGACTTTGTCGTGGTGTATGCATAGCTGGCGTCGGCACACGCGACGACGGCAGCTCGTACCGTCTCGGGCTGGACATTGCCCAGCAAGCCGAGGAAAAGAACGGCGCGTTGGGCATTGCTGGTCTTCAACACGCCTATGGCGGCATTGACAGCGGTACGGACGTTTTTTTCGCTGGCATCGCCTGCGCCCACCAGCACCACCCGCGTAGCCTCAATGCCGGGCGTGCGGTAGACATTCAGCAGCTTGCCTGGCTTGGATTCCAGATCGCCTGAATTGATGGCCAGTGCGGCAAGGACGGACAAGGCGTCGCCTCCGACCGCAAGGCCTTCAGGGACAAGCACAATCAGCGCATCGGTTTTTTCACAGCAGGCAAGGGCGCGGTTAAGGGTTTTAAGTTCAAAGTCCATAATTCAGGGTTAGGTAGATAAACCAGCTTACACAAAATACAGCCTAGCAAGGCAGCCATTCAGTCAATGTTATTCCAATCTTCAATACGCAAGGAACTGGCGCGCAGTTTTGGTGCCACGCTGGTGGTGCTGGTCACCATCGTCATGACCATCGTGCTGATACGCACCCTGGGCCAAGCGTCGCGCGGCTCCATCAGCCCACAGGATGTGATGCTTTACATGGCATATTCAGGTTTGGGCCGCCTGCCGACCATCTTGACGCTTGCGCTGTTCATCGCTTTGGTAAGCACCTTGAGCCGTATGTACCGCGACAGCGAAATGGTCGTGTGGTTCACCAGCGGCCAAGGACTGGCCGGCTTTTTGCGGCCCCTTTTTCACTTTTCATGGCCGGTGCTGATCGTCATCAGCCTGATGGCGGTTTTTGTCTGGCCGTGGACCAACCAGCAAACCAAGGACATGCAAAGCCGCTACCAGCAGCGCGGCGATCTGGACCGCATCACACCCGGCGTTTTTCAGGAGTCCTCCAATGGCAACCGGGTGTTTTTCATTGACCGTGACCTGGCCGGCGAGCAGGCCAGTAACAATGTTTTCATTGCCGCCACCGAAAAGGGAAAAACCTCTATTACCACCGCGCAGTCCGGCCGCATTGAAACCCGTGGCGATGCGCAGTTCCTGATGCTTTCCAATGGCCAGCGACTTGAGAATGACATTGGCAGTTCAGCGCTCAAAATCAGTGACTTCAAGGAATATGGCGTCAAGACCGGTGATTCCGGACTGCTGGGCGAAACGCTGCCAGAAGCCAAGCTGATGTCCAGCCGTGCACTGATCAAGGACCCGACGCGCAGCAATCTGGGCGAGTTAGCATGGCGACTGGGCCTGGCACTTTCCGCCATCAATCTGGTGATCGTTGCCCTGGCACTGTCCAACGTCAACCCGCGTGGCGGGCGCAGCATCAACATGATTTTTGTCGTGCTGGCTTTTGTGGTTTACAACAACCTGGTCAATCTGGGACAAAACTGGATCTTTGTCGGACTGATCGGCTTTGGCCCTCTTTTGCTGGCCCTGCATGGCGGAGTTCTTCTGTTGTCACTGGCATGGCTGGCCAAGCGGCACATGAACTGGCACTTCGGGCGCAGGCTCCGCGCACGCGTTGCGGCGTCTCCAGTCCAAGCCGGAGGCCGGGCATGAAGACCATACGCCGCCTCATCTACCGCGAAGTCCTGACATCGATAGCCTTGGTGGCCATGGGTTTTCTGGCCCTGTTCTTTTTCTTCGACCTGGTTGACGAACTGCAGTATCTGGGGAAAAACAACGGGCTGGCGGGTGACAGCACCTACCAGATTAGGCATGCCCTGTTGTATGTCACCCTCCTGATTCCCAACCACCTTTATGAACTTCTGCCCATTTCAGTGCTGATTGGCAGTATTTTCGTCATGGCACGACTGGCCCAAAGCTCGGAATACACCATCTTGCGCACCAGTGGCCTTGGCCCATGGCGGGCGCTCAAATTACTGTTGTGGCTTGGCGCCATTTTCGTCGCGCTGAGCTTTGTCGTGGGCGACTACATCTCACCCGCCAGCGAGCGAGCGGCGCAGTTGCTCAAGGCGCGTTACCAGAGCAAGATCACGGTCGGACAGACGGGCGCCTGGCTAAAGGAAAAGCAGGCCAGCAGCAGCTTCATCGTGAACGTCAGCGAGTTGTCACCGGACAACGAGATGCGTGGCGTGCGTGTATACGAGTTCGACAACAAAGGACTGATCGTCTCGACCACCGAAGCACCCAAAGCGGCGTTCTCATCAGGCACCGCTTGGCTGCTGAGCAATGCCATGCGGACAGAGTTCGCCGTGTCCAGTGGTGCAAACGCAGTTCCTGAGCAAGCCCGGGTGAATCGCACCACTGTTGCCAGTTTTCGCTGGCCTACAGAAATCAGTACCGAAATGGTGTCTGTCGCGCTGCTGAGGCCCGACGGGATGGCCACGATCGACCTGTTCAATTACATCCGCCATCTGGAAGCCAACGGCCAGACATCCCAGCGTTACGAAATCGAGTTCTGGCGCAAGGTGTTTTATCCGCTCAGCTGCCTGGTCATGGTGATGCTGGCCCTGCCCTTTGCCTACCTGCATTTCCGCTCCGGGGGCATCACTGCTTACGTATTTGCCGGCGTCATGATCGGCATCAGCTTTTTTCTGCTCAACAATGTGTTCGGCTACATCGGCAACCTGCGCAACTGGCAGCCCTGGCTGGCAGCGGCCACCCCGGGGCTGATCTACATGGCCATTTCCATGGGTGCCTTCGGCTGGCTGGTGCTCAGGCGATGACATCGAGTTAGTTATTTTCACTTTTCCAACGACCTATGACCATTACCCTACCCGCGCCATGCGGCATTGTCCTGTTTGCCCACGGTTCGCGCGATCCGCTGTGGCGCTTGCCGATCGAAGCGGTTGCCGCGCAGATCAGCGAGAGGCAGCCCGGTACTCTGGTGCGCTGCGCTTACCTAGAAATTTGCGAGCCGTCCCTGACGCAAGCAGCCGATTTGCTGGTCGCCGCAGGAGCACGCCAGTTGAGAGTTTTTCCGCTGTTTCTGGGTGTGGGCAAGCATGCGCGTGAAGACCTGCCGCTGCTCATCGAACAACTCAAATCCGCGCATCCCGATATCGCCATTGAACTGCTGCCAGCGGCTGGGGAATATGCGCAGATGACCGCATTGATGGCGGACATTGCCCTGGCCGACGGCGCAAGCGCAGCACTTGAGGAGGCGAAAAACGCTTGATTCGCCCCGCTTGTCTTAGTAAATTTCACGCACCATAAAATCAAAAACAAGTATTAATTTCATATGAATCTGCACCAATTCCGCTTTGTCCAGGAAGCTGTCCGTCGCAACCTGAACCTGACCGAGACCGCGCGTGCACTGCACACCTCGCAACCCGGTGTTTCAAAGGCCATCATTGAGCTGGAGGAGGAACTGGGCGTGGAAATCTTCGCGCGCCACGGCAAGCGGCTCAAACGCGTGACAGAGCCCGGCGAACATGTGCTCAAAAGCATTGAGCTGATCATGCGGGAAGTCGGCAACCTGCGGCGCATCGGCGAGCAGTTTTCGGCGCAGGACAGTGGAACGCTGTCGATTGCCACCACCCATACGCAGGCCCGTTATGTATTGCCGCAGCCAGTGGCCCGGTTGCGCGAGGCCTTTCCCAAAGTCAATGTCAGCCTGCACCAGGGCTCGCCCGACCAGGTGGCGCGCATGGTGCTTGAAGAAGTCGCCGAAATTGGCATTGCCACTGAATCATTGACACAATACGACGACCTGGTGACGCTGCCCTGCTACGAATGGCAGCACATGCTGGTGATGCCTAAAGACCATCCGCTGGCGCGCAAGGAACACATCACGCTGGAAGACCTTGCACAGGAACCGCTGATCACCTACCACCCGTCGTTCACCGGCCGCACCAAGATCGACCTGGCTTTTGCCGCCCGGCACCTGCATCCGCGTATTGCACTGGAAGCAATCGACTCCGATGTGATCAAGACCTATGTACGGCTGGGGCTCGGCGTGGGCATCGTGGCGGAAATGGCTGTCAGGGATGACGGCACCAATGCCGACCTGATTGCATTGCCGGCAGGGCATCTGTTCGGTGTCAATGTGGCCCGCGTGGCCTTCAAGCGCAGCGCCTATTTGCGCAATTTTGTCTACAAGTTCACTGAACTGCTCAGCGGCAAGCTCAACCGCGACCTGGTGGCCAGGGCCATGGCAGGTCGCCTCAACGACGACGAGGTTTGAACATGACGCCGAATTCACCGATTCATTCACACGCCAGCATGCCGCGAACACCAGCGATTGACAGCCGTCTGCCAAGGGTGGGCACCACGATTTTCACCGTCATGTCGGCGCTGGCCGCTGAAAAAGGCGCGGTCAATCTGGGCCAGGGGTTTCCGGATTTCGACTGCGACCCACAACTGGTCGAAGCCGTCACCGGCGCCATGCAGCGCGGCTTGAACCAATACCCGCCCATGGCCGGCATCCTGGCGCTGCGCGAAGCCGTTGCGGCCAAGCTGGCGGCGCTGTACGACCGCAACTATGACGCGGGCAGCGAGATCACCATCACGGCGGGCGCCACCCAGGCCATCCTCACCATCATTCTGGCCATCGTGCATCCGGGCGACGAGGTCATCGTGCTGGAGCCGTGTTACGACAGCTATGTACCGAACATCGAACTGGCCGGAGGCACCGTCGTCCGCGTGCCGTTGACGCCCGGAACGTTTCGTCCGGATTTTGACAAGATCAAGGCAGCCTTCAGCACCCGCACGCGCGCCATCATCGTCAATTCGCCACACAACCCGAGCGCCACGGTCTGGACCGAGGCCGAAATGCTGCAGCTTCAGGACCTCCTGGCCCCCACTGATGTCTTGCTGATCAGCGACGAGGTTTATGAGCACATGGTGTTCGACGCCTACCTGGGCCACCTTCACCAGAGCGCCGCACGTTTTGCAGGATTGGCGGCGCGCGCCTTTATCGTCAGCAGCTTTGGCAAGACCTACCATGTCACAGGCTGGAAGATAGGCTATGTCGCGGCGCCCGCCAGCCTGATGGCAGAGTTCCGCAAGGTGCACCAGTTCAATGTGTTCACCGTCAACACGCCGGTGCAGCATGGCCTGGCCACGTACATGGCCAACGACCAGCCTTACCTGGAACTGCCGGCTTTTTACCAGCGAAAACGCGATTTATTCCGCAGCGGTCTGGAAAACACGCGCTTCAAGCTGCTGCCCAGTGAAGGCAGCTTTTTCCAGTGCGTCGATATTTCAGAGGTCAGCGACCTGGGCGAGAATGATTTTTGCCACTGGCTGGCGAGCGACATCGGCGTGGCGGCAATTCCCCTGTCGGCGTTTTACGGCGACGGGTTTGACCAGCGTGTCGTGCGCTTTTGCTTTGCCAAGAAAGACGAAACCCTGCACCTGGCGCTGGAGCGCCTAGCCCGACTGTAGGCGCCTCCTGACGCCTGTATCAGCCACTTTCCTGCTTGATGCGAGCAAGCGCAGGGCAAGAATACAGGCACATACAAAAAGGAGTTTTCATGTCCCTGTCGCTTATCTTGCTGATCGTTTTGATCCTGATTTTGGTCGGCGCATTGCCCAGCTGGGGCCACAGTCGCAACTGGGGTTACGGCCCCAGCGGCGGCATCGGACTGGTGGTGATCATTCTGATCGTGCTGCTGTTGATGGGCCGGATCTAGTTCCTGCCCCGTTTCCCTGAAAAAAGGACCTTGCCTGGCAAGGTCCTTTTTTTATTGTCGGCGTCAGCTGTTGAGTTGCGCCCAGAGTTTGTCCAGCCGCTTGATGCTGACCGGCTGTGGCGTGCGCAGTTCCTGCGCAAAAAAGCTCACCCGCAGTTCCTCGAGCAACCATCGGTATTCCTGCATGCGCGGGTCAACCGCACCCTTGCGCTCGGCGAGCAGCCGCCAGTAGCGCTGTTCGTGCGGGCGCAATTCGGCCAGCCGGGCGGCGTCTCTGGCCGGGTCGGCGCGCCATTTTTCCAGACGCAGGGTGATGGCTTTCAGATAACGCGCAAAGTGCTGGAGCTGCGCGTAAGGCGTGGTCGTCAGGAAACGCTTGGGCACCAGGCGCTGCAGTTGCTGGGCCGCATCGGCCGCAGCATCGGTGGCGTTTTTGGTGTCCTTGATCTTTCGCTGCGCCGCGGCAAACTCGATCAGGACGCTGGACGCCAGGCGCGCCACTTCGCTGGCAATCAGCGTCAGGCGTCCACGTCCGTCATCGATTCGCTTTTTGAAGTCGGCCTCGTTCGTCGGCAGCGGATCGAGCAAGAACGCCCGGTCCAGTGCGACCTCGATGATCTGCTGGCGCAACTCGTCCACCGTGCCGCCGCCCGAGTTGTCGGCAGCGCGGCCGACCAGCATGTACGACGTTGCGGTTTTCTGCAGGTCGGGAAGATTTTTTTCCAGGTATTTCAGCGCATCCCTGATCTGCAGCGAGAACAACCGCCTCAGGCCTGCGCGGTGCTTGATGGCTGCTGTATCGGGCTCATCGAACACCTCGATCGTCACCGCATCGCCCAAGTCGATCAACGCCGGAAACCCAATCAGCGTCTGCGCGCCCTTGCCGATTTCCATCAGTTCAGGCAGCTCGCCAAACGTCCAGCTGGTGTAGCGCTCAGCAGCCTTGGCCACTATCTTTTCAGGAGCTGCTTGCGCCCGTCCTGCCTGCGCTAGAGGCTTATTTAATGCTTTATTTCGGTCCGAGGCACTGGCCGGAGTCACATTAAGCGCAGCGGGTATCGCCCGGCCCAGGTTTTTCAGCCCCGCCAGGGCCTGAAACGCTCCCCGCGCCTGCGAGCCCAGCTCGCCCTTGAGCGCTGCCAGGTTGCGGCCTGCACCCAGCTGGCGGCCGTGTTCGTCGACCACGCGGAAGTTCATGAACAGGTGCGGCGCCAGCATGTCGAGCTTCAGGTCGGCCCGCTTGATGTCGAGCGAGGTCGCGTCGCGCACCCATTTCAGCACCGCCTCGGTCAGCGAAAGCGCGCCGAATTTCTCTGCTGCGAGCAGTTCCTGCGCCATCCGCGCGGCGGTGTCGGGCAGCGGCACCAGGCGCGAGCGCGGGCGCTGGTGCAAGGTCTTGATCAGCGCCTGGATCTTGTCTTTCAACATGCCGGGTACCAGCCATTCGCAGCGTTCCTCGTTGACCTGGTTCAGCGCAAAAATCGGCACCTCGACGGTCACGCCATCGCGCGCGTCGCCGGGCTCGTGCAAATAGGTTGCCATGCAATCGACGCCGCCCAGCCGCAACGTCTTGGGAAACGCCTGCGTGGTGATCCCGGCCGCCTCATGGCGCATCAGCTCGTCTTGTGTCAAGAGCAGCAATTGGGGCTGCTTTTTGACCTCGGCCTTGAACCAGCTCTCAAAGCCGGCGCCTGAGCAGATATCGGCCGGCAACTGCTGGTCGTAAAACGCGTAGATCAGCTCGTCATCGACCAGCACGTCCTGCCGGCGCGCCTTGTGCTCCAGCTCCTGGACATGCCTGATCATCTTGTCGTTGGCCGCCAGAAAAGGCAGCCGGGTGTCCCAATTGCCAGCCACCAGCGCTTCGCGGATGAAGATTTCTCGCGACGAGACCGGATCAATGCGGCCAAAGTTGACGCGCCGCCCGTTGTAGGCCACCAAGCCGTAGAGCGTGGCACGTTCCAGCGCCGTGACCTGCGCGGCTTTTTTCTCCCAGTGCGGATCGAGCAACTGCTTTTTCAGCAAATGCCCGCCGACTTGCTCAATCCACTGCGGGTCAATATTGGCAATGCCCCGGCCAAACAGACGCGTGGTTTCGACCAGCTCGGCGGCGACGATCCAGCGGCCCGGCTTTTTGCTGAGCCGTGCGCCGGGGTGGCGATAAAAGCGGATGCCGCGCGCGCCCAGGTACCAGTCGTCTTCTTCGCTTTTCAGGCCGATATTGCCCAGCAAGCCGCACAGCAGTGACAAATGCAGTTGGTCGTAGCTTGCCGGCTGCGTGTTGAGATGCCAGCCCTGCTCCTTGACCACTGCCAACAATTGCGAATGGATGTCGCGCCACTCGCGCACGCGTCGAATGTTGACAAAATTCTCGCGCAGCAGGCCTTCGTACTGGCGGTTCGTCAGCTTGTGCACCGCGTCATGGCCGCCGCGTGAGTCGCCCAGCCATTTCCACAATTTCAAAAAGCCGACAAATTCGCTTTTTTCGTCGTCGAACTTGGCATGCGCCTGGTCGGCCTGTGTCTGCTTGTCCATCGGACGGTCGCGCACGTCCTGCACACTCAGGGCACTGGCAATCACCAGCACCTCGTCGAGCGCCTGCCGGTCTTTCGCCTCCAGGATCATGCGGCCGACACGCGGGTCCAGTGGCAGCTTGGCCAGCGTCCAGCCAACGGGCGTGAGTTCGTTGTCGTCGTTCACCGCGCCGAGTTCGGCCAGCAACTGGTAGCCGTCGGCAATCGCGCGGCCCTGGGGCGGCTCAATGAAGGCAAAGCTCTCAATCGTTCCCAGATGCAGCGACTTCATGCGCAAGATCACCGAGGCCAGCGAACTGCGCAAAATCTCGGGATCGGTAAAGCGCGGCCGGCCGAGAAAATCGGCTTCATCGTACAGCCGGATGCAGATGCCGTCAGCCACCCGGCCGCAGCGCCCGGCGCGCTGGTTGGCGGCCGACTGGCTGATCGGCTCGACCATCAACTGCTCGACCTTGTTCCTGAAACTGTAGCGCTTGACCCTCGCCGTGCCGGCGTCAATGACATATCTGATGCCTGGAACCGTCAGCGACGTTTCCGCCACATTGGTCGCCAGCACGATGCGCCGGCCGCTGTGGCCATCAAAAATTTTGTCCTGCTCGGCTTGGGAAAGTCGCGCAAACAACGGCAACACCTCGGCATTGCGCGTCAGGGGCTGGTGCGCCAGGTGCTTGCGCAAATGGTCAGCGGCTTCGCGGATTTCGCGTTCGCCGGGCAGAAAAATAAGGATGTCGCCAGCGCTGTGCGGACTCATCCAGAGTTCATCGACCGCATCGGCAATTGCATCATTCAGGTCATGCTCGCGCGACTCTTCGAACGGCCGGTAGCGTTGCTCGACCGGAAACATCCGGCCCGACACCATGATGACGGGCGCGGGCCCTTGGCTGGACGCAAAATAATCGGCAAACCGCTGGGCGTCGATGGTCGCCGAGGTGATGATGACCTTCAGATCCGGGCGGCGCGGCAGCAACTGGCGAAGGTAGCCCAGCAAAAAATCGATATTCAGGCTGCGCTCGTGGGCCTCGTCAATGATGATGGTGTCGTAGGCGCGCAGCAGCGGATCGGTTTGCGTTTCGGCCAGCAAGATGCCGTCGGTCATCAGCTTGACCGACGCATCGCGGCTCAGCCGGTCCTGAAAACGCACCTTGTAGCCGACCACGTCGCCCAGCGTCGTCTGCAATTCTTCGGCGATGCGCTTGGCCACGCTGGAAGCGGCAATGCGGCGCGGCTGCGTGTGGCCAATCAGCTTGCCCTGGCCGGGTGGGTAGTTGAGCTTGCCGCGCCCCAGCGCCAGGGCGATCTTGGGCAGTTGCGTGGTTTTGCCCGAACCGGTTTCACCGCAGACGATGATGACCTGGTGCGCCGTGAGCGCTGCGGCAATGTCGTCGCGCCGGCTGGAAACCGGCAGCGACTCGGGAAAGGTGATGGCCAGAGGAGACAAGGTGGAAGCAGAGGAAGCAGAGGAAGCAGAGGAAGCCAAGGAGAACCCAGCAGTCAAAGCTGCTGATTATCGGCGTTCTGCCCGCTCAGGACTGGCCTGACGGGCTTTCAGGCGCCGGTGCGCCTGTCGACGCCGGGCACGCCTTTACACTGACTGCTTATTTTTTTGTTTGCGGTGAAATGCAGCGACAGTCGACTTTGCGTGTTGCCTGGCGTTTCACCGGCCCATGCCCGAACCCGAAAGCGCGCCATGTCCACGGTATTCAACTTCACCTTTGTCCCCTGGTTCCGCTCGGTGGCGCCCTACATCCACAAGTTTCGCAACCAGACTTTCGTGGTCGGCGTCTGCGGCGAGGCGATTGCGGCCGGCAAGCTGCCGCACCTGGCGCAAGACCTGGCCATGATCCAGAGCATGGGCGTGAAGGTGGTATTGGTGCATGGCTTTCGGCCGCAGGTCAATGAGCAGCTCAGCGCCAAGGGCCACGAGGCGAAATACTCGCACGGCATGCGCATCACCGACGGCGTGGCGCTCGACTGCGCGCAGGAAGCGGCCGGCCAGCTGCGATATGAAATCGAGGCCGCCTTCAGCCAGGGCCTGCCCAACACGCCCATGGCCGGCTCGACGGTTCGCGTGATCTCGGGCAACTTCATCACCGCCCGGCCGGTCGGCATTGTCGATGGCGTGGATTTCCAGCATTCAGGGCTGGTGCGCAAGGTTGATGTGGCCGGCATTTCCCGCACGCTGGATTTTGGCGCGATGGTGCTGCTGTCGCCTTTCGGTTTCTCGCCGACCGGCGAAGCCTTCAACCTGACCATGGAAGAAGTGGCGACCAGCGTGTCGATTGCGCTGCAGGCCGACAAGCTGATTTTTGTCACCGAAATCCCCGGAATCCGCAGCAATCCGGACGAGCCCCTGAGCGAAGACAACCCGATCGACACCGAACTGCCACTGGCCGCCGCCGAAAGTCTGCTGGCCCAGGTGCCGGCCGCCCAGCGCCCTAGCGACACGGCGTTTTACCTGCAGCACTGCGTTAAGGCCTGCAAGGCGGGCGTCGAGCGCAGCCACATCATCCCGTTCGCGGTCGATGGCGCACTGTTGCTGGAAATCTATGTGCACGACGGCATTGGCACCATGGTGGTCGATGAAAAGCTCGAAGAGCTGCGTGAAGCCACCGCCGACGACGTAGGCGGCATTTTGCAGTTGATCGAGCCGTTTGAAAAAGACGGCACGCTGGTCAAGCGCAGCCGCACCGAGATCGAACGCGACGCTGACCACTACACCATCGTCGAGCATGACGGCGTGATCTTTGCCTGCGCAGCGCTATACCCCTACCCCGAGGCCAGGACCGCCGAGATGGCGGCCCTCACGGTGTCGCCGCAAAGCCAGGGTCAGGGCGACGGCGAGAAAATCCTCAAACGCATCGAGCAGCGCGCCAAAGCCGCCGGCCTGCAAAGCATTTTTGTGCTGACCACGCGCACCATGCACTGGTTCATCAAGCGCGGCTTCGTGCAGATGGAGCCCGACTGGCTGCCCGACGCCCGCAAGCGCAAATACAACTGGGACCGCAAGAGCCTGGTGCTGGTAAAGAAACTGAGTTGATCAAGAGCGATTACACCGCCGTGTGGGGTGAGCAGCCCGGCAAACCGCGAAGCGATCTAATGTATTGATATGGTGCTATTTTTATAGCATTCAGCGCTTGCTGGGCATGCACAAGCAGTGGTTTTTACTTAAAAATCTGCCTGCGTGTGCTGGATGACAAGAAAAATGGCAAAGTCTGATGCCACGACGCGCCGGTTTCTTGTAGGCTGGTGCTTTGCTTTTGATGGAGGGCCTCCATGAAAATTCCTCTTCATGTTTCTGCTGCGCTCGAAGTCCGCATTCCCTGCGGCGACACCAGGCTTTACGGCGATCTGACGGTGCCGGACGGCGCCATCGGGCTGGTGCTGTTTGTCCATGGCAGCGGCAGCGGCCGGCACAGCGCGCGCAACCGGCTGGTAGCCGAACAATTGCAGCAGGCCGGCATTGCCACGCTGCTGTTTGACGTGTTGACAGCGCAAGAAGAGCAAATCGACGTTCACACCCGCCAACACCGCTTTGACATTGCCTTGCTCACCGGGCGCCTGCAGGATGCCACGCTTTGGGCCACGGCGCAACCCGAACTGGCGAAGTTGCCGCTGGGCTACTTCGGCGACAGCACCGGCAGTGCCGCCGCCATCATTGCCGCTGCCCGGCTGGGCCGGCAGGTTGCCGCCGTGGTGTTGCTTGACGGGCGGCCCGACCTGGCCGGCCCGGTGGCGTTGGCGGCCGTCACCGCGCCAACGCTGTTAATCGCCGACAGCGCCGACCAGGGCGTCATGCAGTTCAACGAGGATTCCCTGACGCACCTGCGCGGAGAAAAGCGCATGTCGATCGTTGAAGGCAGCACCCATTTGTTTGAAGAAAAAGGGACACTGGAAGCCGTGGTCAAACTGGCGGTTGAGTGGTTCGCGACCCATCTGGGCGCACCGGAAGCGGAACATGCGCCACCCGTCAAGGCCTGAAGGTGGAAATCAAGGAATTCATGCTGTTTCTCACCTTTTTTGTCATCCCGGGCTCGACCCGGGAACCATGCCTTCTGCCCCAGGGTCATGGATTGCAGATCAGGTCCGCGGTGACAAAAGTGAATCCCAGCTGCTTTAAGGGCACCGGGCAGTGACAGCAAAACCTTGAATATCCTGCAAGCGTGAGAACCAGTCAAACAAGTTTTGCTGCACCTAAGGCGCCAGCCGTTCAGGCGCCGTTCGGCAGCGCTTGGCCGAAATGCCGCAGAACACCCTGCCCGGCCGCACGGCCGGTGGCAAAGCAAGCCGTCATCAGGTAACCACCAGTGGGCGCTTCCCAGTCGAGCATTTCGCCAGCGCAAAACAGCGGGGGCGTGAGGTCGGCGGGCACGGCGATTTGCAGGTTCGCATCCAGCCCCGCAAACCGGACGCCGCCGGCGCTGCTGATGGCTTCGTCAATCGGACGCACCGCCACCAGCTTCAGCGGCAGCGCCTTGATGCCGGCAGCCAGCGTCACCGGGTCAGCCATGGCTTCCTTGCCCAGCAGTTCGTAAAGCATGCCGGCCTTGATGCCGTCCAGATTCAGGCGGCTTTTCAGGTGACTCGACAGCGAGCGAGAGCCGCGCGGATGACGCACTTCGACCAGCACCTGTTCGGGCGTCTTGTCGGGCAGCAGATCGAGAAACAAGGTGGCGCTGCCTCGGGCTTCGATTTCTTCCCTCAGCAGACTGGAGGCGGCGTACACCAGGCTGCCTTCAATGCCAGTAGCCGTGGCGACGAATTCGCCCTTGCGGCTGAAGGCGCGGCCTTGCGAGTCGGTGAAGCGGATCGCCACCGACTTGAAGGGCTGGCCGGCAAAGCGGCTGGCAAAGTGTTCGCTCCAGCCCGGTTGCGGCTGCGGCGCCTGGCCGACCAGTTCCCGCAGAAAATCTCGCCGGGTTTCGCCGTGACCGGCAGCCTCCAGCGCAGGGCGGGCCGTCACGTAAAAGCCGCAGTTCGACGGCTGCAGCGGCGCCACCGCCACGCCGCGCTCGGCCAGCCAGGGCACCCAGGCGCCGTCCGAACCCAGGCGTTTCCAGCTGCCACCGCCAAGCGCCAGCACCACGGCATCGGCCTGCACCAGCAATTCGCCAGTGGGCGTTGAAAACTTCAAGGCGCCGTCGTCGGCCCAGCCCAGCCAGCGATGGCGCATGGAAAACTTCACGCCTGACTGGCGCAGACGGTGCAGCCAGGCGCGCAGCATCGGCGCGGCCTTCATGTCTTTGGGAAACACCAGCCCCGAACTGCCGACAAAGGTTTCGATGCCCAGCGCTTCGGTCCAGGCGCGCAGTTCGGCCGGTCCAAAAGCGGCCATCAGCGTCTGCAGCGGCAAGCTGTGCTCGCCGTAGCGCTTGAGGAAAATCTCTGCGGGTTCGGAGTGCGTCAGGTTCAGCCCGCCCTTGCCGGCCAGCAGAAACTTGCGGCCAACCGACGGCATGGCGTCATACACCTGTACGCAAACCGCCGGGCCGGCGATGGCCAGCGTTTCGGCTGCCATCAGGCCGGCGGGACCGCCGCCAATGACGGCTATGCGTAGCGGTTGGACAGGAGAGCTTGTAGTGTTCAAAAAAAATCCGTCTGCACCCTGTGTGCAATTAAAAGTTAAAACCGGCAAGCAGGCAAGCTGTGCCCTGTAATCAATAGCCGGCAACGCCCGCCAATATTGGGCTGGCCGTGCAATAGCCTGGAATTCATGTGCGGAGCGGACTTCAGGCCGGCTTGCGAGGACAGTGATTATTGCAGTTACATCGGTGGCGCAAACCCGTTGCGGCCGACGATCACGCGCAGCGCTGTCGGCTTGCCTTCTTTTTCCTGCGCGGTGATCAACACTCTGGCCCCCGGCACCAGCAGCGCTTTTTCATCGTCCTTGGCTGGCTTGAAGCTGACCACCGGCGTGCCAGATGGCACGATGACGGTTTTTTCGCCGTCCTTGTATTTAAGCTTGAGCATTTTGCCGCCCGGAACACTGGAAGGCGCTTCGACCAGGTCTGCGACGGTGGCGTTGGTCATCGTGCTTTCGGGTTGGAGGTCCCACGCAAAGTGGCCTTCTCCGGTGCCGCGCGCTGCTTCGGGAAACACCAGCACTTCGAGCGCCCGCTGGCTGCCATCGGCCTGCGGCATGGCGGCGGTGCCGATATAGCTGCCGGGCTTGATATCGGCCAGGGTGATCGCAAACACCTCGGACACACCCATGTCGGCAGGACGCGCGAGGGTGATGACTTCGCCGCTGCGATCCTTGACCGTCAGGCTGCCGGCCTCGACCGTCTGGATCGTGGCGCGCAACCGCACCGAAGGGTTTGAAGGCGCAGGCATCTGGGCCAGCGCCAGAGTGGTCGAGGCCAGCAGCGCCAGCGAAACAGCAAGCGATTTGTACATAAATCCGGTACTTTCAAAAATAAGCCGGCCTGGCCAGCCTGGGTTGCAACATGAAATCAACAGCAACGCTGCATCCAGCGCTGCTGTTTTGTGATCAGTCAAGCGCCACAACAGTTCCTTGCCCTGTGAGGAAGGCCACTTTCACCGGTGCGCCCGGGTAGATTCGCTGCACGGCGGCACGGTAGATCCGCATTTTGATGAGCAACTCGGGTTGCAGTTCGGGCTTTGGCGCTGACTTGTAGTCCAGCACCCACCACTGGCCTTCATGGCCGGCGTCCTTGCGCTGGACCAGGCGGTCGAGCCGCAAGGCCTGGCCCTGGAACACCAGGTCCACTTCATTGCCCTGCCAGGCCAGAATGTCCTCTTGCCAGGCCCAGGCCCCGTCGCCCTGGATGATGCGCTGGGCCAAGACAGACGCCTCGGCCGACTGCGCCGGACTGAGCCGGAACTCGCGCGCCACCGCGCCGACATGCTCGGCCGACGTCGGACCGCCCCACTCCAGCAGGCGGTGCATGGCCTTGCCGATGCGGGCAATCGCCGGGTCTTCGTCCGCCGGTGTTTCCGGCAGCGGCTTGGGTAACGGTGTGTCGGGCAATACCGCCAGCTCGGCCAGGTAAAACACGCCGGGCGTGTCCTGGCTGGCGGACTCGCCGGCGGGGCTAGGCGCGGCCAGCGGCGGCAGCAGGCCCTGCAGCCGCTGCCACCAGCTGTCGGTGGTCGTGCGGTGCGGCGTGATCGACGAGATGACCAGCGTGTGGCGGGCGCGCGTCATGGCGACATACAGGGCATTGAGCTCCTCGCGCTTGCGGGCCGCCTGTTCGATGGCCAGCGTGTCCTGCGCGCAGGCCGGCGGCTTGGCTTCACTGACCAGGAACACCAGCTTGTGCGGCTCGGTGGCTTCGCCTGGCCAGTCGATCAGCACGCCCATGCTGTCGGCGTTGCGCTCGGCCGTGTCGGTGTCCAGCAGCAGCACCGCTTCGGCTTCCAGCCCCTTGGCGCCGTGGATGGTCAACAGACGCACCGCAGCGTCGTTGGCCGCTACCGGCGCCAGCAGGCCGCCCGCCTTGAGCGCGCGCACCAGGCCGTAGGGGGTGGCAAAGCGGCCGCCATCGCGACCCAGCGCCACGGCCAGCAGCGCGCGCAGGTTGGCCAGCACCGACAGGCGCCGGGCGGCGGGGGCTGCTGCGGCAAAACGTGCCAGCACATCGCCATCGTCGTAGATGCCTTGCAGCGCATCGTGCGGCGGCAGGCTGTCCAGCCAGCCCTTCCAGCGCGACAATTTGGCCGACAGCCCTTGCAGCTCAGGCGCCAGCAGCTCTGTTTTTTGCAGCAAATCGTGCCACGGCAGCTTGTGCTCGCGCTGCAGCAGCGCGATCTTCACCAGGCTGGCATCGAGCAGGCCGAACAGCGGCGAACGCAAGGCTCTGGCCAGCGACAAATCGTTTTGCGGCGACACCAGTGCGTCGAGCAGCGCCACCATGTCCAGTACTTCGCAGCAGTCGATCAGGTCGGTTTTCTCGCCTATCTGCGCGGGAATATGCAGTGCCCGCAAGGCCTCCTGCACCGGCAGCAGGCCGGCCCGCTTGCGCGACAGCACCATCACATCCGACGGTGCCAGGCCACTGGCAATCTGCCGGGAAATCCAGGCGGCGGCCTGGCGCGCCTCCAGCGTTCGCAGTGTTTCTTCGGGCAATTCGCGCGGCGTCGTCAAGCTGTCGCGCCAGCCTTCGCCGGGCGGCATGCTGGCATCGGCATTCGCCCCCAGCCGGGGAATCGCCGGCAGGCAGCCGGTGGCACCGGCTTTCGTCGAATCGGTGCTGTGGTCGCGAAAACCGTCGTAGCCGTCCGCCGTGCGCGCATGGCCCATCACCGCATTGACTGTCTCGATCACCGCCAGCGCATTGCGCCGGGTGTGGTCACAACTGAGCAAGTCACCGCCCAGCCCCTCGACCACGAAAACCTGCGCGGCACGAAACACCTGCGGCTCGGCGCGGCGAAAGCGGTAGATGCTCTGCTTCGGGTCACCGACCAGAAACACGCTGGGGGCCGAGCCCGCGCCGCCGTAGCCGCTCAGCCAGGCCGACAACGCCTGCCACTGCAGCGGGTTGGTGTCCTGGAACTCGTCGATCATCAGGTGCTTGATGCGCGCATCCAGCCGCTCCTGCACCCAACCGGCCAGCACCGGGTCGCCCAGCATGACCAGCGCAGCGCGCTCGACATCGTTCATGTCCACCCAGCCCTGCTCGCGCTTGAGCTGGTTGTACTGTGCAATCAACAAGCGGCTGAGCCGGGCCATGCGCTGCTGATGCACCCACGCCTCGTGCTGCTGGCAGGCAGCCTGCACCCGCAGCACCAGGTCCTGAGCCTGGCGCACCGTGTCGATGCCGTTGATTTTTTCGCCGAACTTGCGCGGCGTTCCCTTGTCGGTCAGCAGCGCGCTGAAGATGCCGGGCAGGTCCAGTCGGCTCAAGGCCTGCTCCAGTTCGGCGCCCTTGGCGGAAAACGACGGCGCGCTGGCGCGTCCCAGAGCTGTGGCGGCATGGACCAGCAAGGCGTGGCCCCGACCGGCAGGCGCCAGGCAGTCCTGCGGCGTGGCGAGTTCGGCGAACTCTGGAAACTGCAGCGCAAACGGCTGTACCGACGCATCGACCACGCATTTTTCATCGGCCAGCACGAACTCGGTCCGCTTGTCCAGTGCGGTGTGCAGCGCCTTGTGGGCCTGAAAGCGGCCGTGGCCCAGCACCAGCGCCTCGAAGTCAGCCTGCAGCGGTGGATTGCCGGCCATCGCCGCATAAAAGCGGCGCCATACCAGCGCCCGGGCAGGCGCATCGTCTTCTAGCAACTGGTAATTCACCGGCATGCCCAGTTGGTGCAGCACGGCTACCGGCGCGCTGCGCAGCAATGCAGCAAACCAGCCATGAAAGGTGCGTATCTGCACCGAACGGCCATTGGCGAGCATGGAGCGGTACAAGTTTGACAGCTGCCGGCGCATGTCGGCATTGGATTGCAAACTTTTTTGGCTTGAAACGCCGCGCATCACCAGTTCCTGGCGCAGGGTTTCGTCGTCGGCATGGGTGAACTTTTTCAGCCATTCATCCAGCCGCTCGCGCATCTCGCCAGCCGCCTTCCTGGTGAAAGTGATGGCCAGGATTTCATGTGGCCGCACCGCCTCGCGCGGCGTGCCGTCGGCATGGTCCGAGGCGTTCGCGCCATCGAGCAGCGCCCGCACGATGCGCGAGACCAGCATCCAGGTCTTGCCCGCACCCGCGCAAGCCTCGACCGCCACACTGCGGCGCGGATCGCAGGCAATGGCGTAAAAGGCATCGGCGGAAACGGGCTGGCCGTTGCATTCGTAGGCGGCGGTCATGAAAGGTCTCTCTTGGTCATTGGAAAGCATGCATCAAACGGAAAAACAAAACGCGGGTCACAAAGCGTGGGTCATACAGTATCCGAACCAGCCGGGGGCCGCAGAACCGGCTTCGCCGGGCTGCAGGCGCAGCGCAATATGCGAAAGGACAAGCGTGGGAGCGTCATCCTCCCCGTCCATGCAAGTTCCCGCAGCGGAACTGGCTCTGCCAGGCCGCAGGCGGGGCGGCCCCCTCGGGGGGCAGCGAACCACATGAAGTGGGGAGCGTGGGGGCCTTACTCACTCCAAAAGTCTTTTCGGCACAGGCCGCGTGCCGAACAATAGTCGCAGGCCTTGCCTTCCCCAAGCGCTGGCAGCGACGCGCCCTCGGCAATGCGGGCCATATCGCTCAGAATGCCGTCGATCAGTGCATCGCGCAACTCGACGATATCGGGCTGGTCGTAGGTGCGGGTCGGCTCCTTTTCACCCAGGTTGACATAGCTGGCGGCCAGCGTGTCGTCGTCGGTCAAGGCCGCATAAAAAGCCAGCTGCGTGTCTTCCATGCCATGCTTGATTCGCTCGGCGGTGGTGGTGCGCGGCTCGGTCTTGTAGTCGATCAGCAGCAGCCCGCCACCTGCCGGCTGGTCGATGCGGTCGATCTGGCCGATCAGCGTCAGTTCGCCCAGAGGCATCTCGCGCCACTGCTCGGCACTGTCGAAGCAGGCACCGGTGGCCTCGTGTGCGGCCAGCCACGCCAGGTAGCCATCGCGCACCGGCACCCAGGCGGCGGCAAATGGCAAAAACTCGCTGCTGCTCAGGCCCAGCTTTTTCCTGGCTTGCTCCGCCGCTACATTAATCATAGCTATTCGTGTAAGCTGGTCGTGCGCAGGAGCCTCTTTTAATGCTTCATGAAAGATGCAAAGCAGGCTGTGCAGCCAGTTGCCGAAATCGCGCTTGCCCAACTCGCTTTCCAGTTCGTCCGATTCATGCAGGCCCAACTGGCGCAGCGCAAAGAAACGGTAGGGACAGGCGCGCAAATCGCCATAGCTGCTGGCCGACAGCCGCGTAACGGGCAGCGCCTCGCCGGTGGGCTGCGGCCGGGGCGTCGGGCAGACTGGCACGGCACGCAGGCTGCGCGGGTCGTCTGCCAGGTCAGACACAAGCCGGCGACCAAGCAGCAGTTCCTGCACGAAACCGCTGGGCATCAGGTGCTCGCCGGCTTCGCTGCGCCGCCACAGCAGGTCCACATGCGGCAGCTGCAAGGCATAAGCCCAGGCACGGCGCGACACACGGGCCAGCGCATCGCGTGACGGCAGGCCAAGCAGTTCGCGCTGGCTGGGTGTCCACTGGCCTGGCGGGTCGGGCGACACCGGCAGGCGAACCTCGTCGCAGCCGGGCAGTACAACCGCCTGCATCGAGCGGCCCAGCAGTTGCGCCAGTGGCAAAATCACGACCTGCTCGTGCGTTGGGTGCTCGGGAGAAAATGTTTGCGCTTCGAGCGCTTGGTTGACCCAGCTGGTGAATTCCCTGAGCTTCATCACCGGGGCGTCGGCAAACTCGGTGTCGGCGCCTTCGTGCAGGCGCAGCGTTTCCAGCACCCGCTGGCCGGCCTCATCGCGCGCCAGCAGGTCCCACTGGCCAGCCAATTGCAGCGCGCCGCGCAGGTCGCGCAGCCAGGCGGCCAACAAGCGGGGGCGAGCCAGTGCATCGCGCTGCCGGTTTACCTCCCGCACCAAAGGCTGGGCAATGGCCAGCGCCTCCATCGGCGCCGTCGGCAGGTCGCGCCAGGCGCGCGCACCGAACTTGCGCACCTCGGCTTCCGCCTGCGTGACAGTGGCAGGGGCAAAGGCCGGCGCATTTTTCAGCCAGTCGAGCACGGCGTCGGTGGACACGTCCCAGGGCAAGGCGCGCAGCAGCACCATCAGACCGGCTGCAGCACGCGAGGTGGACAGCTTCCAGCCGGTTTCATCGCGCATGAATATGCCGCGCTCGGACAGCATTGCGGCCACGCGGCGGGTCAACTGCCGGTCCTGGGCGATCAGCGCCACCGGGCAGCGGCCTTGCGCCAGGTGCGCCAGGACGCAGGCCGTGGCGCGACATGCCTCGTCTTCGGCGTCAAGCGCCGCATGCAGTGCGGGCAGCGGCGCGCCCGAGGCCTCGGGTTCGTCTTCGGGCAGGCACAGCGCAATTGACAATGCACGCTCGCCAAAATGCAGCCGCAGCGCTTCGGTCACCGGCTCGGCCTGGAAACCCTCGACCACCACCAGCAGGGCCGGCGCGGCCTGGAAAAGCCTGTCTGATGCGTAACTCGAAGCCGCCACCCAGGCCAGCGCAATGCGCCCGACGGCTGCTTCCAGCGCCAGCACCGGCGAGTCCAGCCCAACGCCCAGGGCCTCGGAAAGCGACGCGCTCCAGGCCTGGCGTTCGGCGGGCAGCACGCTGGCGGCCACGCGGCTCAGGCTCCAGGCGGACTCGACCAGCCGGCCGGCAAGCGCATCCTGTTGCGCCTCCAGCCCTGCCTGACCGAGCAGCGATGTGGCGGTCAGCATGTCAACCGACACATCCATCCGCAGATCAAAACCCGATGGCGTGAACATGCCCAGCGTGCCGCCCAGGCCGCTGGCCCAGTTCATGGTGGTTTCAAAGCGAGGCACGAAAAACGTGTCGCCAGCGTTTTCAGCCCAGGTCTGGCGCGCCTGCTGAATCAACTGGGCATAAGGGAGCAGCACAACAACCTCGGAAGGATGCAGGCCGCGCGACGCTATGATCTCGGCCAGTCCTTGGATGGCTTGACACCAGCAGCGCTCGGAAAGGGAAGGTGAAGTAGTCATAAAAGAGGAAACCGGGTTTTTTCAATCGACGAAAGAGCCGCCTGCGGCCCCGCAGCGGCAGTCTATCGGTGCGATAGTGGCTGGACAGCGCCCTTGGCCCTTGTTTCTGCCACAATAAACGCAACGTTTTCTACTCTTTCCTATCGTAACCAGACCCAAGGAGCCATCATGGCCAATGAACTGATCAAACATACCACCGATGCCACCTTTGACGCCGATGTGCTCAAGTCCACCACCCCCGTGCTGGTTGACTACTGGGCCGAGTGGTGCGGTCCCTGCAAAATGATCGCCCCGATTCTTGACGACGTGGCTACAGGTTACGAAGGCAAATTGAAGATTGCCAAGATGAATGTGGACGAGAACCGCGAGATTCCTGCCAAGTTCGGCATTCGCGGCATCCCGACGCTGATGATCTTCAAGGACGGCGAACTGGCCGCCACCAAGGTCGGCGCGCTGAGCAAGTCGCAACTGACCGCCTTCATCGACCAGCAACTGGCCTGATCTTTCTCACCGCTGGAAAAGGCCTGACGGCTTTCTCCAGCGGTTTTATGAGGCACTCTTTCTTATCATCCCATTTGCCCTTGTCTGCTGACGTTGTTGGCAAACCCAGGCATCAGCGCAAAAATTTCCTGTCATAATCAGTTTTATTCACCCGCCGGTTGCTGCCAGCGGGTTCGAGTTCCCGGTTTGTCAGCCTTCTTGTCAAGAAGCTGCTTCTTTTCAAACCTCCCCCGTTTTTCCAAATCAACTCCGCGAGGAGTCACCCCCATGCACTTAAACGAACTCAAGGCGCTGCACGTGTCTGAAGTCCTCAAGCAGGCCGAAGCCCTTGAGATCGAAAACGTCGGCCGTATGCGCAAGCAGGAATTGATGTTCGCCATCATCAAAAAGCGCTCGAAAACTGGTGAAACCATCGTCGCAGATGGTGTGCTGGAAGTGCTTCCCGACGGTTTTGGATTCTTGCGTGCGCCCGATTCGAGCTACACCGCGTCCACCGATGACATCTATATCAGCCCGAGCCAGATTCGCCGCTTCAACCTGCACACCGGCGACATGATCGAAGGCGAAGTGCGCACGCCGAAAGACGGCGAGCGCTACTTTGCGCTGAACAAGCTCGACAAGATCAATGACGGCCTGCCCGAGGACAACAAGCACAAGGTCATGTTCGAGAACCTGACGCCGCTGTTCCCGCGCGAGCAGTTCAAGCTTGAGCGCGACATCAAGGCCGAAGAAAACCTGACAAGCCGCATCATCGACATCATCGCGCCCATCGGCAAAGGCCAGCGCGCCCTGCTGGTGGCGCCGCCCAAGTCCGGCAAGACCGTGATGATGCAAAACATCGCCCACGCCATCGTCGCCAACTACCCCGAAGTGGTCATGATGGTGCTGCTGGTGGACGAACGCCCGGAAGAAGTGACCGAAATGCAGCGCAGCGTGCGCGCCGAAGTGATTTCATCAACGTTTGACGAGCCCGCCGCGCGCCACGTGCATGTGGCCGAAATGGTGATTGAGCGCGCCAAGCGCCTGGTCGAACTCGGCAAGGACGTGGTGATTTTGCTTGACTCCATCACCCGTCTGGCGCGTGCCTACAACAACGTGCTGCCCTCCTCGGGCAAGGTGCTGAGCGGGGGCGTCGATGCCAATGCACTGCAGCGCCCCAAGCGCTTTTTTGGCGCCGCCCGCAAGATCGAGGAAGGCGGCAGCCTGACCATCATCGGCACCGCGCTGATCGATACCGGCAGCCGCATGGATGAAGTGATCTTTGAAGAATTCAAGGGCACCGGCAACTGCGAGATCCACCTGGACCGCCGCCTGTATGAAAAGCGCGTGTTCCCGGCGCTCAACCTCAACCGCAGCGGCACCCGCAAGGAAGAGTTGCTGCTGGCGCCTGAAATCCTGCAAAAATCACGCATCCTGCGCCAGTTCATGTACAACATGGACGAGATCGAATCGATGGAACTCATGCTGAAAAACATGAAAGCCACGAAAAACAACCATGAGTTCTTCGACATGATGCGCCGGGGCGGCTGACTCTGTTGCCATTTAATGTGATAATAATGGGCTTCATGGAAAGTGCCTGGAACTGGTCCGGGTGGCTACCAAAACAATGAAAAAGGAAAAATCATGAAAACAGGCATTCACCCCAATTACCGCGAAGTTTGCTTCCTGGACATGTCCAACAACTTCAAGTTCGTGACCCGCTCATGCGCCAGCACCAAAGAAATGGTGAAAATGGAAGACGGCCGCGAGTTGCCGCTGTACAAGCTTGACACGTCCAGCGAATCGCATCCGTTTTACACCGGCACGCAAAAATCCGTGGACAACATGGGTGGCCGTGTCGAGCGTTTCCGCAACCGTTTCGGCAAAACTGCCGCCAAGGAAACCGCTCCCGAAGCTGCAACAGCCGCTGCCGAGTAAGCTGCTCCAGCTACTGCCCGCCAGCAAAAAAGCAGCCTGAGGTTCAGGCTGCTTTTTTTTCGGCTAAATTTCCTGCTTCGGCCGCGTTGAATTCGGCCCTTTTCCACCGTCTAGCTCCATCGTCAAGCTGTTTTGAACAAACCTTCTCCTGCCATCATTGCCCAGTCTGCCGTGCGGCGCCTGCCGCGGCGGGCACTGCTGCTGTTCTGCGCGGCCTACATCCTTCCGGGGTTCCTTGGACGCAGCCCGTGGAAAAACGAGGACATCACAGCCTTTGGCGTGATGCGCGAACTCGCCTCTTCGGCCGCCAACTGGTTGCAACCACAACTTCTCGGCCAGTTCACCGGCTTTGATGCATTGCTGCCTTACTGGCTTGGCGCGCTGGCCATCAAACTGCAGCCTTTTCTTGATCCTGCCATGGCGGTGCGCATTCCCTACATGCTCCTGCTGGCGTTGACACTGCTGACCAGTTGGTATGCGGTGTATTACCTGGCCAAAAGCCCGCAGGCGCAACCCGTGGCGTTTGCCTTTGGCGGCGAAGCCAATCCAGTGGACTATGCAAGGGCGATTGCCGACGGTGGTGTGCTGGCGTTGATTGCCTGCCTGGGCCTGGCGCAGTTTTCACACGAAACCACACCTGCCCTGGCGCAATTGGGGTTTACGTCGCTGGCGTTCTACGCCATGGCCGCCAGCCCGTACCGCCGCGCCACACGGCTTGCCGGTCCGGCGCTGGGCCTGCTGATCGGCCTGGCAGGCTTGGCCTTGAGTGGTGCGCCTACGCTGGCCCTGCTACTGGGCGTGGGTGGCACGCTGGTTGAATGGTCGCACAAGCGATGGAATCCTTCATCGCATTCGGACGCCGCGAGCGACCAGCAGTCCTGGCACTGGGTGCTGCTGATCGCCGGCATCACAGTGGCCGTTTTGCTGATGAGCTCCGGATTGAATCTGTGGCGCTGGCGGATCGAACTGCCAGGCTCCAACAGCCAGTCCACCTGGAGCGACTGGGAAAGCCTGGGACGCCTGCTGCTGTGGTTTACCTGGCCCGCCGGACCGCTGGCCTTGTGGACTCTGTGGCGCTGGCGCCGGCAACTCACCAGCCGCCATGTGGCACTGCCGATGTGGTTTGCCGGCATGGCTGTGGTGTCGGCGTTCACCACTGATGCTTCAGACCGCAGCCTGCTGTTGAGCCTGCCGCCGCTGGCAGCGCTGGCCGCTTTTGCCCTTCCGACACTCCAGCGCAGTGTGGCTTCGCTGATCGACTGGTTCACATTGCTGTTTTTCACTACGTGTGCGATTGCCATCTGGGTGATCTGGATTGCCATGCAGACCGGCTTTCCCCGGCAACCGGCGGCAAATGTCGTCAAACTGGCGCCAGGCTTTGAGCCGAGCTTTTCGCTGCTGGCATTTGTCAGCGCGGTAGCGGCCACACTGGCCTGGGCCTGGCTGGTGCGCTGGCGCACCGGCGCGCATCGGGCCGCCATCTGGAAATCGCTCGTGCTGCCTGCCGGCGGTACTACCCTGTGCTGGCTATTGCTGATGACCCTCTGGATGCCCTTGCTGGACTATGCGCGCAGCTTTGCGCCGCTGTCGCGGCAAGTGGCCAGCCTGGTCGACAAAAATGAGTGTGTTGAAATTTTCGGCGTCGAAAGCGCCCAAGCGGCGGCCCTGCAATACCACGGCAAGCTTGAACTGCGCCAGGCAACGCCGCAAGCAAGCTGCCCTTACCTGGTGGTGGACGTCAACGCCCAGGCGCGTCTGGGCAGCGCCGTCAACTTGCCCGACTGGGCGTTCCAGGCGACGGTGCGCAAACCAACCGACAAGACCGAAAACATGCTGGTGTACAAGCGCGTCAGCGTCGGGGCAGCCCCTGCAACAGCGGCTGTCCCGCGCAGCCCATGAGTGAGATGCGGCGCATCGGCCGCCATGCAGGAACCATCCTGGTCGGCCAGTTGGCGGTGATGGCCTTTGGCGTTGCCGACACCTTGATTGCCGGGCGACACAGCGAAGCAGCGTTGGCTGCCCTTTCTGTCGGCTCGGCAATTTACATCAGTGTGTATGTCGGCTTGATGGGGATTGTGCAGGCGCTGCTCCCCATATGGGCTGAAATGCTGGGGTCGCGGCGGCCTGCGGCCGTTGGCCCTTCATTGCGCCAAAGCGTCTATCTGTGTGGCGTCATCAGCCTTATAGGCATGACCGCCCTTCTGTTTCCAGGACCGCTGCTGCGCTGGGCTGAGGTGCCGGTGGCGATGCTGGACGAAGTCCAGCGCTACTTGGGCGTGCTGGCCTTTGCCTTCGCGCCTTCGCTCCTATTCAAGCTCTACGCCACGTTCAACCAGTCACTAGGCAAGCCGCGCTTGGTGACGTGGCTGCAGATTAGCGCGCTGGCAATCAAGATTCCATTGTCAATCTGGTGGGTCTCGGGCGGCGCTGGCGTCGAGGCCATGGGAGTGGTCGGCTGCGCCTGGGCAACCCTGGTTGTCAACTACGTGCTGCTGGTGCTTGCCGTGGTGATGCTGCGCACACAAGATATCTACCAACCGTTCCAGCTCTGGCAGCGCATGGAACGACCCGACTGGCGACAACTCGGCGCCTTTCTGCGGCTCGGCCTGCCCGGGGGTCTGGCCTATCTGGTGGAAGTCACTTCGTTCACCCTGATGGCTCTGTTTATCGCCCGCTTGGGTACTGTTGCGTCAGCCAGCCACCAGATTGCGGCCAGCGTGGCTACCGTGCTGTACATGATGCCGCTGTCCATAGCGGTGGCCTGCAGCGCCCGCGTTTCCTTCTGGCTGGGCGCGGACCGTCCAGACCAGGCAAGACATGCAGTTTATATAGGTTTTATGCTTACAGCGCTTGTTGCGCTTGCGTTTTCAGCTACTGTTTACATAGCAACACCCACGCTGGCCAGTTGGTATTCAGCAAGTCCTGCAGTCGTGGCCCTGGCATCCGTGTTATTGCCGTGGGTGGCGCTTTACCATGTCGCCGATGCCTTGCAAGCGCTGTGTGCCTTTTTGCTGCGTTGCTACCGCATCACCATTGCACCATTGGCGCTATACGGGCTGCTCCTCTGGGGACTCGGCCTGTATGGCGGCTACCAATTGGCTTACGTGGGTCTGGCCGGGCACCCGGCCACACAGGCCGCAAGCAGTTTCTGGGTTGCCAGCACCGTGGCCATTGGTCTGGTGGCCATGGCATTGCTGGGCATTCTGATGCAGGCGGTAAGCCGCAGCCAGCAAAGCTACCCAGACAGACTTCAGACTGGCTGAAGATGCCGACGCACCCGGGCTGCAGGAAAAATGATGCAAAAGCGTGAACCCTGCCCCACCTGGCTCTCGATTTGCAGTTCAGCCCCATGCCGCTGCGCTACGTGCTTGACAATGGCCAGCCCCAAGCCAGTTCCGCCAGTCTCTCGTGAACGGCTGCGGTCAATGCGGTAAAACCGTTCAGTCAGCCGCGGCAGGTGTTCAGCGGCAATACCCGGTCCTGAATCCCTGACGCAAAAGCTGCCGCGTCCATCCGGCAGCAGCGTCCAGGTGACGCGGATCAAACCGGCCTCAGGCGTGTAGCGAACGGCATTGTTTACAAGATTCGACAAGGCGCTGCCGAGTTCGCGCCCGATGCCTGCAAGGTCGCAAGCTGGACCGACATCGAACACCATTTGATGCCCCTGCGGCGACATCACACTGGACAGCGCCCGGGCTTCCTGCTCGCACTGCGAAAACAACAAGTGGGCAGCGGTCCATTCATGGGTACCAGGCAGCGGACTACCCTCCAGCCGCGACAGTGTCAGCAAATCATCTACCAAAGTCTGCATGCGTTGCGACTGTTGGGCCATCAGCGCCAGGCAACGGTCACGCTCGGGTTTTTTAAGTGGCAGGTTTTGCAGCGTCTCGATGAAACCGGCTACCACCGTCAGCGGTGTGCGGATTTCATGCGACACATTGGCAACGAAATCGCGCCGCATGGCTTCGGCCTGCTCAAGCGCGGTAATGTCGCGCGACACCAGCAGTTTCTTGTTCTTGCCATAAGGATGCACATGCACCGACAGCCTGACCGGCCGGCCGGCGGTGTTGAAGTTTCCCGGAAACTGTACTTCATGCGCGAAACTGGCAGCCGTCATGTAGGCACTGAAAGCCGGGTCGCGCACCAGGTTGGCAATATGCTGCTGGAGATCGCGCCGGGCATCAAAACCGAAATGCTGAGCCGCCGTCTGGTTACACCATTCGATGCGCCCTTCGGCGTCCAGCAACACCACGCCATTGGGCGACGCCTGCAGGGCCGCCAGGAATTCATCCAGACGGGCCTGGCTTTCGCGGTATTGTTGGTGGCGGTTTTTCAGCAGGCGGCGTACCCGGTCGGCCGACTCGCCCCAAACACCGGGCAGTCGCGGCTGGGGACCGGCCATCAGCACTGGCATTTCGTTGCTTTGCTCAGAGCGAAGCCAGTTCAACAGTCGCCGGGCATAAAAACTGTCCATAAATTGCCAGACAGCAGCGCCCAGCAGCAATCCCCAGGCCAGACCTTCGCGCGACGCCAGCCACCAGCCCAGTGTCCCGCCCGCCAGCGCAAAAACCATCCAGACAATCCAGCGGCCGATCATGACTCCGGGGATGCCAGAGCAGCAGAAGGTTTGGCCATGCTACCGGTCAGCCGGTAGCCCGCCCCCCGGACGGTTTCCACCATGGCGCCAGCCTGTCCCAACGCTTCACGCAGGCGCTTGACATGGACATCAACCGTGCGTTCCTCGATAAACACATGGTCGCCCCAAACCTTGTCAAGCAGGCTGGCGCGGCTGTGAACCCGCTCCGGATGTTTCATCAGGTGGTGCAGCAGCTTGAACTCAGTCGGCCCCAGCTTGAGCTCCTGGCTTTGCCAGGCGATGCGGTGCGTGGCAGCGTCAAGCACCAACGCTCCCACGGTCACCCGGTCGCCTGGTGCTTCGGGCGCACGCCGGCGCAGCACGGCGCGGATGCGGGCCAGCAGTTCCTGCGTTGAAAAGGGCTTGGTGATGTAGTCGTCGGCGCCGGCGTCCAGCCCGGCAACCTTGTCGGGTTCATCGCCGCGCGCGGTCAGCATCAGGATAGGAATGCTTTTGGTGCGCTCCTGCTTGCGCCAGTGACGCGCCAGGCTCAGGCCGCTCTGGCCAGGCAGCATCCAGTCGAGCAGGATCACGTCGGGCAATTCGGCGTCGAGTTCCCGCTGCGCGGCCACACTGTCGTAGGCCAGTACCGGTATGAAACCGCCATGCTTCAGATTGACCTGGATGAGTTCGGCAATGGCAGGTTCGTCCTCGACGATCAATACGCGGGGCAGGTGCTTCATGGTGGCTCAGGACTTGACGACTGACTCGACCTGCTCCATCGGGCTGTGCCGCACATCGGCACCCTTGACGATGTAGATGATGAATTCTGCGATGTTCTTGGCATGGTCGCCCACGCGCTCAATGGCTTTGGCAATGAACAACAGGTCCAGGCTGGCCGAAATAGTACGCGGGTCTTCCATCATGTAGGTGATGAGCTTGCGTACGAAACCATCGAACTCGGCATCGATCAGGTCGTCTTCCTTCAAGATGGACACCGCCGCCGTCGTGTCCAGTCGGGCAAAGGCATCCAGTGCCTTGCGCAGCAGACCCGAAGCCAGGTCAGCAGCGACTCTCAAATCCGACGACGGGAGCGTGCGCGACGCGCCGTTCTGCATGATGGACTTGACCATGCGCGCGATTTTGGTGGCTTCGTCTCCGGCACGCTCCAGGTTGGCAGTGGTTTTGGAAATCGCGATCAGCAGGCGCAAGTCGCGCGCCGTTGGCTGGCGCCGGGCGATGATCGAAGACAGCTCGCGGTCGATGTCGAGTTCCATGCTGTTCACGCGAAGCTCGGTCTCGATGACCTGGTTGGCGCATTCGGCGCTGTACTGGGACAGCGCATGAATCGCCAGCCGTAGCTGCGATTCCACCAACCCGCCGAGTTCCATTACGCGGGATGAGACGGCGTTGAGTTCGCTGTCGAACTGGGTGGATAAATGTTTGTCAACCATGATGCAGTTCCTGTGCGTGTGTTCAGCCGAAACGGCCGGTGATGTAGTCTTCGGTTTCCTGACGCTTTGGCTTGAAGAAAATGTCTTCGGTAACGCCGAATTCCACCAGGTCGCCCAGGTACATATAGGCGGTGTAGTCGCTGCAGCGCGCCGCCTGCTGCATGTTGTGCGTCACGATGACCACGGTGTAGTCGTTTTTAAGTTCGGAAATCAACTCTTCGATCTTGGCGGTGGAAATCGGGTCCAGTGCCGAACACGGCTCGTCGAGCAGCAGCACTTCGGGCTTGATGGCAATGCCCCGGGCAATGCACAACCGCTGCTGCTGTCCGCCCGACAGACTGGAGCCGCTCTGGTTGAGCTTGTCCTTGACCTCATTCCACAGCGCTGCCTTGCGCAAGGCCCATTCGACCCGTTCGTCCATGTCGGACGAGTTGAGGCTTTCAAACAGCTTTACGCCAAAGGCGATGTTGTCGTAGATCGACATCGGGAAGGGCGTGGGTTTCTGGAACACCATACCGACCTTGGCCCGCAGCAGTGCCACGTCCTCTTTGGAGCTGAGCAGGTTGGTGCCGTCCAGCAGCACTTCGCCCTGCGCGCGCTGCTCCGGGTAAAGCGCGTACATCCGGTTTAAAACCCTCAGAAGCGTCGATTTGCCGCAGCCCGAAGGACCGATGAAGGCGGTGACCTTGTGCTCGGGGATTTCCAGGTTGATGTTCTTCAGGGCATGAAATTTGCCATAGTAAAAATTCAGGTTCTTGACTGAAATTTTTGATTTTTCGCGGATTGCGTTCAGGGTTTCCATCATTTGCCTAGTCTTGGAGAGCTTGTTCAACGCCGGGCCGGGGTTGGCCGGACAATCAGTCTTTTTTGCGCGTCAGGACGCGCGCAAGGATATTCAAGCCCAACACCGCCATAGTGATGATGAACACACCGGCCCAGGCCAGTTTTTGCCAGTTTTCATACGGGCTCATCGCGAACTTGAAGATCGTCACCGGCAGGCTGGCCATCGGCTCGCTCAGGTTCGAGGTCCAGAACTGGTTGCTCAGCGCGGTGAACAGCAAGGGGGCGGTTTCACCGGCAATGCGCGCCACGGCCAACAGGATGCCGGTGACCACGCCAGCCCGGGCCGCACGCAAGGTGATCTGGGTGATCACTTTCCACTTCGGCGCGCCCAGCGCGTAGGCGGCTTCACGCAGCCCCGGTGGAATCAGCTGCAGCATGTTCTCGGTGGTACGGATCACCACCGGAATCACGATCAGTGCCAGCGCGATGACGCCAGCCCAGCCTGAAAATGAATGAAAGCGCGACACTACAACCGTATAGACAAACAGGCCGATGACGATGGATGGCGCCGATAGCAAAATATCGTTGACAAAGCGCGTCACCGACGCAAGCCAGCCCTTGGTGTTGTACTCGGCCAGGTAGATGCCAGCCATGATGCCAATCGGTGTGCCGACAAAGGTCGAAAGCATCACCATCAAAAACGAGCCGTAAATCGCATTGGCAATTCCACCTTCCTCGTTCGGCGCCGGCGTCATCTGGGTAAAGGTGGCCAACGTGATGCCGCCGATACCCAGCCTGACGGTTTCCCACAGTATCCAGAACAGCCAGAACAGGCCAAAGCACATGGCCCCGAACGACAGCACCAGCGCAACCTGATTGACGCGCTTGCGCTGGGCAAACCGCGCCAGGCGCGCGGCCTGCGCAGGGTTTTGCATGACGGCGCTCATGTCTTGACTCCTTCATTTTTCTGTAACTGCGACAGCAGCAGCTTGGACAGCGACAGCACCACGAAAGTGATGAAGAACAACACCAGCCCCAGATAGATCAATGACGCCTGGTGCAGGCCTTCGCCGGCCTCGGCGAACTCGTTGGCCAGCGCCGACGTGATGCTGTTGGCTGCCTGGAACAGGCTCAGGGAATCGAGCTGGTTGAAGTTGCCGATGACAAACGTCACCGCCATGGTTTCGCCCAATGCACGGCCAAGCCCCAGCATGATGCCGCCCATCACGCCAGCCTTGGTGTAGGGAAGCACGACCTTGGACACCACTTCCCAAGTCGTGGCGCCCAGGCCATAAGCTGATTCCTTGAGCAGCACCGGAGTGACCTCAAACACGTCACGCATCACCGACGCGATAAACGGGATGATCATGATCGCCAGGATGATGCCGGCAGACAAAATGCCAATGCCAACCGGCGGACCTGAAAACAGGGCGCCCAGGTAAGGCACGTCGCTGAACATGGCTTGCAGCGGCTGCTGCACATACGTCGCCAGGATCGGGCCAAACACCAGCAGCCCCCACATGCCGTAGACAATTGAGGGGACGGCAGCCAGCAGTTCGATGGCCGTTCCCAGCGGACGCTTGAGCCAGGCCGGCGACAGCTCGGTCAGGAACAGTGCAATGCCAAAGCTCACCGGCACTGCAATGAACAGCGCAATGAAGGATGTGGCCAGCGTGCCATAGATCATCACCAGCCCGCCGTACTCGTTTTTAACCGGGTCCCAGACGCTGCTGGTCAGAAAACCAAGGCCATACTTGCTGATGGCCGGCCAGGCGCCAATGACCAGTGACAACAGAATGGCAAACAACAAAGCAAGCGTGATCAATGCGGCGCCCAGCGCTGCCCAGCCAAAAATTTTGTCGGGCAGCGGGCTTCGCTTTAAAGGTCTGACAGGGGGAGGATTGGTCATGGCGCGTCCGGTTGCTGTTGCCGGAAACTCCAAAGTGGCCCGGTGTGCCGGAAGTGTAGAGGACACGAAATAAACCCCTGTATTGGTAAAGGCGCGAAACCGTTTTTTTTTTACTTATTTATAGGCAATGGCTTTGCCAGACGTGTCCTTCACCTCGGCCCAGGATTTTGCAATAACGCTTTTCACACTGTCAGGCATTGGCACATAGTCAAGCGCGGCAGCGGTCTGGTCGCCATTTTTATAGGCCCATTCAAAAAACTTCAGCGACGAGGCGGCTTGCTCCGGCTTGTCCTGCGCCTTGTGCATCAAGATGAACGTGGCGCCGGTCAGGGGCCAAGCGTCCTTGCCAGGCTGCTCGGTCAGGATCTGGTAAAAGCTCTTGGCCCACTGGGCACCCGCGGCGGCGGCCTTGAACGAGCCATCATCGGGTGACACAAAATTGCCGTCTGCATTTTTCATCAGTGCATACGTCAGCTTGTTTTGCTTGATGTAGGCATATTCCAGGTAGCCAATCGAGTTCGGCAAACGGCCAACGAAAGCGGCAACGCCCTCGTTGCCCTTGCCACCGGCACCGACAGGCCAGTTGACCGCCGTGCCCTCGCCCACCTTGGACTTCCACTCGGAATTGACCTTGCTCAGGTAGTTGGTGAAGATAAAACTGGTACCAGAACCGTCGGCGCGTCGCACCGGTGCAATGGCCGCGTCAGGCAAAGCCAGGCCCGGGTTCAGCGCCTTCAGGGCCGGATCGTTCCATTGGGTGATCTTGCCCAGGTAGATGTCGCCCAGCACCTGACCAGTCAATTTCAGCTGGCCAGGCGCAATGCCCTTGATGTTCACCACGGGAACCACGCCGCCAATCACGGTAGGAAATTGCATAAGGCCTTTGCTGGCCAGTTCTTCGTCCTTCAACGGCATGTCCGACGCACCAAAATCCACAGTCTTGGCCTCGATCTGTCGAATTCCAGCGCCCGAACCGACTGACTGGTAATTGATCTTGATATTGGTGGCCTTGTTGTAATCGGCAGCCCACTTGGAGTACAGGGGCGCCGGGAAGGTAGCGCCTGCACCGGTCACATTCTGTGCGGCTGAAAATGCAGCAAATGACATCAGGGCGGCGCCCATGGTCAGGGTCACGGAAGCTTTGAAAGTCGATTTCATCAGAACACCTTTGCAGTTGGTAAGAAAGATGTCTTCACTTTAAAAGCCTTGTGTGACAAATTTGTGACAGCCGTGCAGTCGCCTTGCGCGCGTTGGCGCAACAAATACGTATCTTGAAATTGTCAAATTTTTGTCATCGCGCGGTCATGAATTCTGCCTAAACTTTTGGCTGCCCTGCTTCATGGCAATGATGTAAAACCGCAGTGACAAGTCACGCAGTCGAGCTGCGCTATTAATATTCAAGACGAATAACTTTGTGACGTGCGGTAAAGCGCTGACGCAGACACACGACATTGTGGCGACCAAATGGCATCATGCTTGTCTAACGACTACGAACAGTCGTAGCAGGCAGAGGCGGTTTTAGACACACCTTTTTATCATGATTTATGGGCTAAGCGCTTAATGGAATTACACTTTAAGCTACTTAATTTATAGCAAATAAATACGCATTCCCAATCACTGAGACATCATCATGCCCCTGCCGTCTTGCATCATCAAGCGGTGCCAATGGGTTGCAGCCATGCGACGCATCCTGACACCGGATGGCCCCCTGATCGGCAGACAACCCGCTTCATGCCCGCGTGACGGAGCAAAAATGGCCGTCGCCTGAATGCTATGCTGACTTTTCATCAAAAAACCTGAACATGCAAAACGGAACACTGCTTGCCGCTGTGGACTTGGGGTCCAACAGCTTTCGCCTTGAAATCGGCAGGTTAGACCATGGCCGTATCCATCGCATTGAATACCTCAAGGAAACTGTGCGCCAGGGCAACGGACTGGACGCCGAGCGAAGGCTGTCACAAGACGCCATGCAACGTGGCTGGGACTGCCTGGCTCGGTTTGGTGAGCGCCTGGCAGGATTCGAAAAAGATCAGGTCCGCGCAGTAGCCACGCAGACGCTGCGCGAAGCCGTCAACCGCGACGACTTCATCAAACGCGGCCAGAAACTGCTTGGTTTTCCAATCGACGTGATTGCTGGCCGCGAGGAAGCCCGGTTAATTTATCAAGGTGTCGCACATTTGCTGTCCCAGTCAGACGAGCGCCGCATGGTGATCGATATTGGCGGACGCTCGACCGAAATGATTCTTGGTCAGGGCCTGCAAGCCCATATCCTGGAGTCATATCAAGTAGGCAGTGTGGCCTGGTCGATGCGCTATTTCCCTGAAGGCCAGTTCACTGCAAGCGCCTTCGAACAGGCTCAAATTGCCGCCAAGGCGGTACTTGATGAAACCATAAACACATACCATTCAGGCGCTTGGGATACGGCATATGGTTCGTCTGGAACAATAAACGCGGTCTGCGAGATGCTCACTGCTGCAGGCTGGCCGCCCGGTGTCGTAACGCGCGCAGGCCTCGATTGGCTGCTGGATCGCTTGATCAAGGCACAAACAGCCGAACGTCTGAAACTTGAAGGCATGAAGGAAGACCGACGGCCCGTCATAGGCGGTGGAATCAGTGTACTCAGGGCAGTGTTCGACCTGCTGGACATTGACCAGATGGTAGCTGCGCAAGGTGCACTGCGTCATGGTGTGCTTTATGACCTGGTTGACCGTGATGAAGGCGTTGCGGATGTGCGCAGCACGAGTGTGCAGAGGCTGGCCCACAACTTTAGCACTGACACTGTGCAGTCGGCGCGCTTGAGCAAGGTGGCGTTGCACCTGTTCAAACTGGCGAGTACTGGCATGCCTGATGTCCACTTACAGCATGCCCAGCGCAACTTGGGCTGGGCGGCGCAACTGCATGAAGTTGGCTGCCAGATTTCGCACAATTATTACCACAAGCACGGCGCATACATTCTTGATAACGCCGATGCACCAGGCTTTGCAGTGCATGAAATGCACCGCCTGAGCCTTTTGGTGCTTGGCCACCGGGGTAAGTTGCGCAAGCTGGAAGCTGATTTCGATGACAGGCTGTTCGTCCAGCAATTGCTTTGCTTGCGCCTGGCGGTGATTTTGTGCCATGCCAGGCGAGATCCAGATCTCAAGGGACTGCAACTCAAATGGGATGACGAGCCAGGTCGACGCTTTTGCCTGACGTGCCGCGCAGGTTGGGTTCAAGCTTTTCCTCAATCTGCGTATTTGCTCCAGGAAGAAGTTCTGGCGTGGCAAAAAACACCCTGGTCACTGCTCGTTTCCGGATTGCAATGTTGATTGGAGCGGTTTCACCGGCCAAAAAGCTATTAACGACCTGAAGCTTGAACTCCGTTTTGTACTTCCTCATAAACCCCTTTGAAGTTTGTCCAACTTCTGGGGGTCAGTTCAGTTTCGTGAAGGCCCGTTGGGGTAATTCAGACCTACATGACGGCCTGACAGGCTAATTGCTGAGAGTAGTTTTCTTAAGCTTTGGCAGGGGGAATGTATCCGATAGGCTCCAGTAGTCGGTGATGATTAAACCAGGACACCCAATCAAGCGTGGCAAGTTCCAGTGATTGCTTGGTTTTCCAAGGCGCCCTAAGGTGAATTAATACGGTCTTGTTCAGGCCGTTGCTGGTTTCAGCCAAAGCGTTGTCATGACTGTCGCCTTTGCTGCCCATAGAGGGCACAATGCCTGCTTCTGCAAGCCGCTCGCTGTACCGAATGGACACGTATTTCGAACCCCTGTCGTTATGGTGAATCAGCGCGCCGGCGCGCTCAGGCTGGCGGTCATACAAGGCCTGCTCCAATGTGCCCGTGCAGAAAACAAAGTCTGTTCGCATGGAACTGCTATTGCGCCAGCCCACGACTCGGTCAGCAAAAAAAGCATTCGTGCTCATCACGGTCAACAGTACACAAGAACTCTTTCAACGTGTTGACCCCAGCATTGGGCCCATAGCGGTGCCACTTCAGGTCTGCTGGCCCCAAATCTTCTGGCGTGCAACTCGATTGGAAAGGAGTCGGCTGCCCAACTCCTGCTGACCGCTGGCGACAATTCTGAACGAATCAACT
>NZ_JADOVG010000019.1 GCF_015752205.1 Polaromonas sp. CG_9.7 | reverse complement strand
CGCTTCATTGCTCGGGAGGTATTTGGCCTGATCCGTCAACGCGCAAAAGAAATTGCGCAATCTCAAATTGCCGCTTGACAAACAGAAGGGCGTCAGGGGCAGCCAGTACGCCAGCGGCGCCTTCAGGGACGCGCTCAAAGAGTACGGCATCACAAGTTCCATGAGCCGGCGTGGCAGCTGTTGGGATAATGCCTGCAGCGAAACGCTGATCGGCTCGCTGCGGGTCGAGCGCTTGCACGGGCAACGCTTCGTGACCCGGCGCCAAGCCAAGGATGAAACTATCGCGTGGCTGCTCTGGTACAACAAAGTCCGGCTTCATTCAACGCTGGCATATGTCAGCCCGATGCAATTCGAAAGCGAATGGCTTGCCAGGCAAGCCAACTCATGAGCTCGGTTATGGGATACGGAATCCAGGGGCAAGGTCAGACCCAGGCCAGTAAAACAATGTGGGAGGTGCCCGCAAAGGTGCAGTAAGGCCCGCAGGCTGTCGCAACAAACCGCACCTGAGAAAATAGCCGGCCTGAAACGCAAAACCTGCTGCAATGGCGATTGGCGCTGATGAACACTACTCGTGCACCGATGCGGTTACACGTTGATGCTGCCCGCACCTTGATGCCCTACCTTCACGCAAGGCCTAGCTGATGCAAGCGCCAGCAGATTGCGCATGACAAGATTCACTAACGGTAAGTTGGCTTAAACATCCAAAAACTTAGAACGTGAGCTAACCTGATGGAAGTCTTGTTACAATTTGAATTGTAAACACTATTATTGTTTCAATATGGAAATCGAATGATTGCTTCTAGCTTCAAATTTTTTGCGTTGGGTCTTGCCTTAATCATTGTTGGATGTGCGACACGGCCAGAAAGCATATCTGCGTCTTTCGTCTCCCATGAAAAATACATGGGTCAGACTTGCTCGCAACTTACCGATAGCATGGCAGACGCTCGGACAAAGTTAACGGATTATTCAAAGCAACAAGACAACAAAGCCAACCTTGATGCGGCAACTGTCTTTTTGGTTTTAATCCCTGCCAGCAAGTTGTCAGGCGACCATGCAGGCGATGTAGCCAAATACAAGGGTGAGGTTGAAGCTATAGAAACAGCGCAAATCAAAAGCAACTGCAAAAAAGTAACAATGAAATGACTGCACAAAATACGTTTGCAAAGTAGCGAAGAACCCGCCGCGAGCGGGTTTTCCTTCGTCTGGTGCAGGACTCAATTTCTGGAATCGTCTTACATCCACTCTTACATACCCGCCAAAGAAAAAGGGTTCATTGCTATTTTCATAGCAATGAACCCTTATCTAATTTGGTGCCGGAGAGATGAATCGAACACCCGACCTTCTCATTACGAATGAGCTGCTCTACCGACTGAGCTACACCGGCTTTAGCCTCTGATTATAGCCCGGAGTGGTAGCCGGTAACCCGTTCTACTTCATTTTTAGAGCCCAGGATCACGCTAATACGTTCGTGCAGTTTGGTTGGCTTGATGTCGAGAATGCGCTGCTTGCCGTTCGTGGCAGCGCCGCCTGCCTGCTCAATGAGCCAGCTCATTGGGTTGGCTTCGTACATCAGGCGCAGCTTGCCGGCTTTTTCCGGTTCGCGCTTGTCCCACGGGTATAAAAATACGCCGCCCCTGCACAGGATGCGGTGCACGTCGGCGACCATGGAGGCAATCCAGCGCATGTTGAAGTCTTTGCCGCGCGGGCCTTCCTTGCCTTGCAAACATTCGTCGATGTAGCGTTTGACCGGCTCGTCCCAGTGCCGCATGTTGCTCATGTTAATGGCGAATTCCTGCGTATTTTCAGGAATCTTCACGTTTTCCTCGGTCAGCAGGAACGAGCCCTGTTCGCGGTCCAGCGTGAACATGGCGACGCCGTCGCCCACAGTCAGCACCAAGGTGGTCTGTGGACCATAGACGCAATAACCGGCCGCCACCTGGCTCGAGCCGGCCTGCAGGAAATCGCTTTCCTCAACACCATGGTTGCCCTCGGCCTTTTTCAGCACACTGAAAATGGTGCCGATACTGACATTGACATCGATATTGCTGGAGCCGTCGAGCGGGTCAAACATCAGCAGGTATTCACCCTGCGGGTAGCGGTTGGGCACGACGTAGATGCTGTCCATTTCTTCCGAGGCCATGGCGGCCAGGTGACCGCCCCATTCGTTCGCCTCGATCAGCACTTCGTTGGCGATGATGTCTAGCTTTTTCTGAATCTCGCCCTGTACGTTTTCACTGCCTGCCGTGCCCATCACGTCGCCCAGTGCACCTTTGTTGACGGCCTGGCTGATGCCTTTACAGGCGCGGGCCACCACTTCGATTAGCAGGCGCAACTCAGGCGGAATGTGTCCGTCGAGGCGCTGCTGCTCGACCAGGTAGCGGGTGAGGGAAATGTTTTTGGGCATCAGGAACTCCGTTGACAGGGTAGGGGGTTGGGTCATTGCATCGCACGCCGGCTCAATGGCCCAAGGCGCGTGTGACCACTTCGTGCGTGTCCTTGCTCAGGTCGGTGCGGGCGGCAACTCGGGCAATCGCCTGCTGTGCCTGGCTGCGGTAGGGTTCGGCCAGCTTGCTCCAGCGGTCCAGCGCGCGAGCCAGCCGGGCGGCGACCTGCGGGTTGATGGCGTCGAGTTCGATGACGCGTTCGCACCAGAAGGTGTAGCCGGCGCCGTCAAGCCGGTGAAAACCAGCCGGGTTGCCCTGACAGAAGGTGCTGACCACGCTGCGCACGCGGTTCGGGTTTTTCAGGCTGAAGTCAGCATGCTTCATGAGTTGCCTGACGGCCGGAAGGATATTGCCGCCATGGTCGGGCGCGCCAGTCTGCAGGCTGAACCATTTGTCGATGACCAGTGGCTCGCCCCTGAACATGGCATGGAACAGGGCCAGTGCCTGGGCCGCCAGCGCATGGCTGCTTGACACCAAAGCCGCCAGCGCGTTGAAGCGGTCGGTCATGTTGCCGGCGTCCTTGAAGCGCTGCAGCGTCTTGCCCGGCCAAACGGTGTCGCCACTTTCCCGCGCGGCCAGGCACAGGTGCGTCAATGCCATGCCGGCCAACGCGCGCCGGCCGCTCGACACCGGGTCGGGCGTGTAGGCACCGGTGTCGTGGTTCGCTTCGTATGCCGCTTCCCAGTCGGCTTGCAGTGCAGTGGCTAGCTGCTGGCGCATGGCTTCGCGCACGGCATGGATGTGCTGCGGATCAACCACGTCGATTTGCTCGGCCAGGTAGGTTTCCGACGGCAGCGTCAGCACCAGGTCCTTGAAGGCTGAATCGAGCGATGGATGGCGCAATACCTTGCGCATGGCGTCAAGATAAGCATCATTTAGCACGTTTGCGCATGATGCGCCTGTACTTATCGCTATGGATTTAATAGCGATAACGGCTTGGTTGACAGCCAGGCGCTGGCCGGCTTCCCAGCGGTTGAAAGGGTCGCTGTCATGCGCCAGCAGGTGCAGCAGCTGGGCGTCGGTGTAGGCAAATTCCAGCACCACCGGTGCGGTGAAGCCGCGCAGGATAGACGGCACCGGTTCGGCGTCGATGTTGACGAAGGTGAAGCTTTCGTGCTCCTGCGTCAGCACAACGGTGCGCGTGCCTTTAGCCGGAACGCTTTCGCCGTCCAGTTGCAGCGGCACATCCTGGCCGTCCGCGCCGAGAAGGCCCAGGCTGACCGGAATCACGAACGGTTCCTTGGCCGGCTGGCCTGGCGTGGGCGCACAACTTTGCGCCAGCGTGAGCGTGTAACTGCGCGCGGCGGCGTCGTACACGCCTTGCGCTTGCAGCCGTGGCGTTCCGGCCTGGGCGTACCAGCGCTTGAACTGCGGCAGCAGCCGCGCCAGATCGGATTCCGGGTTGGCGTCGGCAATCGACTGCGCAAAATCGTCGCAGGTCACCGCCTGGCCGTCGTGGCGCCCGAAATACAGCGTCATGCCCCTGGCGAAGCCCTCACGACCGACCAACGTCTGCATCATGCGGACGACTTCGGCGCCTTTTTCGTAGATGGTGACGGTGTAGAAGTTGCTGATCTCGATGTAGCTGTCAGGCCGCACCGGGTGCGCCATTGGGCCGGCGTCTTCGGGGAACTGGGCGGTGCGCAGCACCCGAACGTCCTCGATGCGCTTGACGGCGCGGGCCGAAGGTGCGGCGCACAAGTCCTGCGAGAACTCCTGGTCGCGAAACACCGTCAGGCCTTCTTTCAGGCTGAGCTGGAACCAGTCGCGGCAGGTGATGCGGTTGCCGGTCCAGTTGTGAAAATATTCGTGGCCGACGACGCTTTCGATGTTCGAGAAATCAACGTCGGTGGCGGTGGCCTGGTTCGCCAGCACGTACTTGGTGTTGAAGATGTTCAGGCCCTTGTTTTCCATCGCGCCCATGTTGAAGTCGCTGGTGGCAACGATCATGAAGCGCTCCAGGTCAAGCTTCAAGCCAAAGCGCGCTTCGTCCCAGGCGACCGAATGCATCAGCGACACCATGGCGTGCTCGGTCTTGTCCAGGTCGCCTGGCCGCACATAGACCTGCAGCAAATGGTCCTTGCCGGCGCGCGTGGTGATGCGCTGCTCGCGCGCCACCAATTGACCGGCCACCAAGGCAAACAGGTAACTGGGCTTGCGGTGCGGATCGACCCATTTGGCGAAATGCCGCTCGCCGTTCGGGCCGTTGTCGAGCGGCCCGTGCGCCACCAGGTTGCCGTTGGACAGCAGCACCGGGTATTTCGCCTTGTCGGCCCGCAGCGTGACGGTGTAGCTCGCCATCACGTCCGGGCGGTCGAGAAAATAGGTGATGCGCCGGAAACCCTCGGCTTCGCACTGCGTGAAGAACGAGTCGTTGCTGACGTACAGGCCCATCAGCTTGGTGTTTTTGGACGGGCAGGTGGTGGTGAAGATTTCCAGCTCGAACGCGTCGGGCAGGTCGCATAGCACCAGCTGGCCGCCTTCCATCTTGAACGACGTTCCCTGGCCATTGACCTGAACCCGCGACAGGTTGAGTTCCTCGCCGTCCAGCCGCAGCGGCTGCGCAGGCACCTCGGGGTTGCGGCGCAGCGTCATCTTGTTGAGTACGCGCGTTTTGACCGGGTCCAGGTCAAAGCACAGATCGACCGTGTCGATCCAGTAGGCCGGCGCGCGGTAGTCGGCGCGGTTGATGACCACGGCGGCGCCGGGTCCTGTTCCGTCAAGCATTTGCAGCATGGGGGGTTCCTCAAAAATCCAGAAATTCAAAACGGGCGGCCGAAACTGCCATCAGACGCCTTGCTTCAGCGACGCCTCGATAAACTGATCCAGGTCGCCGTCAAGCACCTTTTGCGTCGCCGAGGTTTCGTAGTTGGTACGCAAGTCCTTGATGCGGCTGTTGTCCAGCACATAGCTGCGGATCTGGTGGCCCCAGCCCACGTCGGTCTTGGTGTCCTCGAGCTTTTGCTGCGCTTCCTGCTGCTTGCGCAACTCGAAGTCATACAGCCGCGAGCGCAGGCGCTTCCAGGCGACATCGCGGTTGCCGTGTTGCGAGCGGCCTTCTTGGCACTGCACAACGATGCCGGTCGGGATGTGCGTGAGGCGCACGGCCGAATCGGTCTTGTTGATATGCTGGCCGCCGGCGCCGCTGGCGCGGTAGGTGTCGGTGCGAACGTCTGCCGGGTTGATGTCGATCTCGATTGAATCGTCAATCTCGGGATAGACAAACACCGACGCAAACGACGTGTGGCGTCCGCCCGACGAGTCGAACGGCGACTTGCGCACCAGCCGGTGCACGCCGGTTTCGGTGCGCAGCAGGCCAAAGGCATACTCGCCCTCGATCTTGATGGTCGCGCCCTTGATGCCGGCGGTGTCGCCTGCGGACTCGTCTTCGATCGTGGTCTTGAACCCCTTGCGCTCGGCGTACTTCAGGTACTGGCGCAGCAGCATGCTGGCCCAGTCGCAGGCTTCGGTGCCACCGGCGCCGGACTGGATGTCGAGAAAACAATTGAGCGGATCGGCCGGGTTGTTGAACATCCGGCGGAATTCCATCTTCTCGACTTCTATGGCCACCTTGGCGGCTTCGCCCTCAATGGCACGCATGCCGGTTTCGTCGTTGTCGTCCTTCGACATTTCGAACAGCTCGGTGTTGTCGGAAAGTTCCTGCTCCAGCCGGTCCAGGATCAGCACCACGTCTTCGAGCGATTTTTTCTCACGGCCGAGTTCCTGCGCGCGCTTCGGGTTGTCCCAGACTTTGGGGTCTTCAAGTGCGGCGTTGACTTCGTTCAGTTTTCGGGCTTTGGCAGGGTAGTCAAAGATACCCCCTGAGTTCAGTCACCCGATTGCTCAGGTCCTCGATCTGGTTGGAAATGGTGTTGATGTGTTCTGCGTCCATGGGGAAAAGTCCTGTCGTTGTCTGAATTCAATCGGCCATTTTCTCATGCTCCCTGGCCATGCGCCGCGTGACCGCTCGAGCACCTGCGCGGGGGCAGTTCACGGGCGCGCGGTGGCAGGCACGGTCAGCGGCAGCATGACGCTGAACAGCGAGCCTTCGCCTTCCTGGCTTTTCACGTTGATGGTTCCGCCGTGCGCTTGCACCAGTTGCCGGGTGATGTACAGCCCCAGTCCCAGGCCGCTCGTGCTGTCGTCCTGACCCACTGCCCGCTCGAACGGGTCAAAAATGCGCTGCTGGTCCTGAACGGGTATTCCCTTTCCCTGGTCGCGAACCTGGATGGCCACGCTGCCTCCCAGCAGCACCACGCTGACTTCCACCGGCTTGCCGTTGCCATAGCGCAGCGCATTCGTCAGCAGGTTGGTCACCACCTGCTCAATCCTGAATTCATCCCAGCAACCGGTCACCGGCTGGTCGGCATGCAAGGTAATGGCGCTGCCTGCGGCCTGTGCCTGAAGGTTCAGGTTGCCCACCACGCGGCCCAACATGGCTTGCAGGTCGAACAGGGCGGGGCGAATCGACAGGTGGTTGCTGCGGATGCGCGTGACATCGAGCATGTCGTCGATCAGGCGCACCATGCTCTGCACCTGGCGCTGGTCGCGCGTGACCATTTTTTCAAGGTAGGCAGCATCAAAAACGGCAATCTTGCCGCGGTCCAGCAGCATTTTTCGCATCTGGACATCCATGAAGAGCGTGTTCAGCGGCGTTCGCAGTTCATGCGCCACCACGGACATGAATTCGTCACGCAGCTTCAAGGCTTTTTCCAGCGCCATCTGCGTGGTCTGCAGGTTCGCCAGCAGGGCTTCCTGCTCTTGCCGGCTTTTTTCAAGCGCCAGCACCTGGCGCCGGGTTTCCAGGCGCTGCCGGTACATCAGGGCAAATACATTCACTTTGGACTGGACCGCCTGCACATCGAGCGGCTTGTACAAAAAGTCCACCGCGCCGCTTTCGTAGCCCTTGAAGGCGAAGTTCGACTCCTTGCCAGCCGCCGTGACAAAAACGATCGGGATGTGGCGCGTTTTTTCGGTGCCGCGCATCAGTTCGGCCAGCTCAAATCCGTTCATGCCCGGCATTTGCACATCCAGGATGGCCAGCGCAAATTCATGGCTCAAGAGCAAAGCCAGCGCTTCCTCGCCGCTGGACGCCTGAAAAATCGTCCGGCCTTCCAGGCGGATGACGGCCTCAAGCGCCAGCAGGTTGTCGGGCAGGTCGTCAACGATCAGGACGTTGACGTTGTTGTCGTTCAGCATGAATTCTTTCCCATTTCCAGCAGCAGGCTGTGGATGCTTTTCAAATCAAGAATCAGATCGGGCTGGCGCAGGCGGATGGCCGCTTCAGGCATCGCCGGCATGCGCGCTTCAGCAGGGTCTTGCACCACGCTCAGGCCCCCTTGTCGGCCAATTTTATCCAGCCCCCGGGCACCGTCCGAATTGGCGCCGGTCAGCAAGATTCCGGCGAGACCCGGGCCGTAGGCGTCGGCGGCCGATTCCATCAGCACATCGATCGAGGGGCGCGAAAAATGCACATGCCCCTCGCAGCTCAGGGACAGCGAATGGTCAGTTTCGACCAGCAGATGGTAGCCCGATGGCGCAAAGTAAAGCGTCCCCGGCGTCAAGGTTTCCTTGTCCGCTGCTTCCCGCGCCTGCAGGGAGCTGCGCCGCCCGAAAATTTCTGCCAGCTGGCTGTGACGGCTTTCGGGCAGGTGCAACACCACCACGAGCGGCAAACCAAAACTGGCTGGCAGTCCGGGCAGTATCTCCATCAGCGCATCAACGCCGCCGGCCGAAGCACCGATCACCACCGCCTTGATGCGCAGCAATTTCGCCTGAATGATCTCGTTCATCACGCCAGCCCCGGCCGCTTGCGAAAAATCCGCTCGGCGCGTGCCAGTGGCTCGAAGCGGGTGGCATAGCTGGAAAAATCAATGCTTTCCTTTCTGCCCAGGCCCAGGAAACCGCGATGTCCCAGCGATTCGTGAAACAGTCCAAAGGCGCGGTCCTGCAATTTTTTGTTGAAATAGATCAGTACGTTGCGGCACAGCACCAGCTGGGTTTCCGAAAACACGCTGTCCGTGGCCAGGCTGTGGTCGGCAAAGACGATATTGGCTGCCAGCGACTTGTCGAAAATGGCGGCTGCGTAGGCCGCGGTGTAATAGTCGGCAAAGGCCTGCTTGCCGCCGGACTGCTGGTAGTTAGCGGTAAAGCCGCGGATGCTGCTCAGTGCAAAGATGCCTTGCCGCGCCTTGTCCAAAGACGCAGGATTGATGTCGGTGGCATAGATCAGCGAACGCTCCAGCAAGCCTTCTTCCCGCAGCAAAATGGCCAGCGAATACACCTCTTCCCCGGTGCTGCATCCGGCAATCCACACCTTGATGGACGCGTAGGTGCGCAGGTGCGGCACCACTTGCTGGCGCAAAGCCAGAAAAAAAGACGGATCGCGAAACATTTCACTGACCGGTATGGTCAGGTACTGGAGCACCTGCTGGAACACCCCGGGGTCGTGCACCACCCGGGACTGCAGTTCGGGAATACTCGGGCAGGCCAGTTGCGTCAGTGCATAGAGCACGCGGCGTTTTTGCGAGGCGGCGGAATAGTCGCGGAAGTCGTAGCTGTACTTCAAATAAATCGCCTCCGTCAGGCGTTTGAGCTCGAGGTCGGTCGTGGTGACCTGAAATGCATTGCCGGCTTCGGCCGCCTCGGCGATCGCTGCGGGTGGTGCTGCCAGGCTAATTTTTTTGGACATGGCTCAAATCCGCCCACCCGCAGGCATCCACACCCTGAGAAGGGAAAACAGCCGGTCCAGGTCGATAGGTTTGGCCAGGTAGTCGTTGGCGCCGGCTGCGAGGCACTGTTCCTGGTCGTCCTTCATGGCTTTGGCGGTCACCGCGATGATGGGCAGCTTTTGCAGGCGTGGATTCTGGCGGATGCGGCGCATGGCTTCAAGTCCGTCCATGCCCGGCATCATGATGTCCATCAACACCAGCTCGATGTCCCGGACTTCTTCGAGTCGTTCCAGCGCTTCAAAGCCGTTGCGGCCAATGTCGACGCAAAAGCCCCTTTGCTCCAGCGCACTGGTCAGCGAAAAAATGTTGCGCACGTCGTCGTCGACCAGCAGGATTTTGCGGCCCTCGAACACCTCGTCGCGGCTGCGGGCGGTTTTCAGAAGTTGCTGCTGTTCGGCGGACAGGCTGGACTCGACCTTGTGCAGAAACAGTGTGACTTCATCGAGCAGGCGCTCGGGGGAATGCGCCCCCTTGATGATGATGGAGCGCGAGTATTTCAGCAGGTCGGCCTCTTCGGCGCGGCTCAGGCTGCGGCCGGTGTAGACGATAACCGGCGGAAACGAGCAGATATCGTCCGACGACATGCGCCTGAGCAGTTCATTGCCCTGCATGTCGGGCAGCTTGAGGTCCACGATCATGCAGTCGAAGATGGTGCTGGCCAGCAGCGCCAGCGCCTCGGCGCCGGTCCGCACGGCGGTGATGTTGACTTCGTCGTCGGCAATCAGCCGCATCACGCTTTCACGCTGCAGTTCATCGTCTTCCACCAGCAGCACGCGCTTGAGCTTTTGCGTCAGCTTGTTTTCCAGGGTGGTGAAAACCTCTTTGAGCTGTTCGCGGCTCGACGGCTTGACGGCATAACCCACCGCGCCCAGCAGCAGGGCGGCTTCGCGGTGGTCCTGCCCGGACACCACATGCACCGGAATATGGCGTGTTTTCGGATTTTCCTTGAAGCGCTGCAGCACCGACAGGCCCGAGCGGTCCGGCAGTCCCATGTCCAGCAGTACCGCATCGGGCAGGAACTCTTCGGCCAGCAAGAACCCGTCTTCACCGCTGTGCGCCACCAGGCAGTTGAAACCCAGTTCGTGCGCCAGATCGTACAAAATGCGGGCGAAGACCGCGTCGTCCTCAATCACCAGCACCACCCGGCCCTTGCCGTGCATCAAACGGTCATCGGCAAAAGCGGGCAACGCAGGCGGCGATGGGAGAGGTGGCGTTGACTGGGCCGGCGCCTGGCCAGCGGACTGAACGACAGGCTGAGCGGGGATTGGCGGCTGGTCAGGCGAATCGACAAGCGGCGCGGGCAGGGTGGCCGGCAGGTGCAGCGTGAAGGTGCTGCCTTGGCCGGAAACGCTTTGCACGGAAATCGAGCCGCCCAGCAGCAGGCTCAGGTCGCGTGAGATCGACAACCCCAGCCCGGTGCCACCGTAACGCCGGCTGGTGGTGCCGTCGGCTTGGCGGAAGGCTTCGAAAATAATGTCCTGCTGCTCCTGGCGGATGCCAATGCCCGAATCCTGCACCGCCAGCGCAATGCCGCCGGCGGCTTCGGGCGCCACCAGCAAACGCACAGCGCCGCTTTCGGTGAACTTGAGCGCATTCGACAGCAGGTTCTTTAAAATCTGCTCGACCCGCTGTCGGTCGGTCAGCAGGGCTGCCGGCGTGCCCGGTGCAATCTGCACTTCAAATATGAGGTTTTTCTGCCGGGCGAGCGGCTCGAAGCTGGTCTTGAGTGCATCGACCAGGGTGGCCAGCGTGACTTGTTCCGGCACCAGTTCGAGCTTGCCGGCTTCTACCTTGGAGATGTCCAGAATGTCATTGATCAGGTTCAACAGGTCGTTGCCCGCCGAATGGATCGACTGGGCAAACCGCACCTGCTCGTCGGTCAGGTTGCCTTTCGGATTTTCGGACAGCAGACGCGCGAGAATCAGCGAGCTGTTCAGCGGCGTGCGCAACTCATGCGACATGTTGGCCAGAAACTCGGACTTGTAGCGGCTGGCGCGCGTCAGTTCCTCGGCGCGCGCTTCCAGGTCGGCCTGCGCCTGGCGCAGCGCGGCATTTTTGTGGTCCAGTGACATGGCCTGCTCGGCCAGTTGCTCGTTGGTCTGCTCCAGTTCGGCCTGCTGGTTTTCCAGCGTCGCCTGCGACTGCAGCAGAATTTGCGACTGCTCCTGCAACTCTTCGTTTGCCGTGCGCAATTCTTCCTGCTGCACCTGCAGCTCTTCATTGAGCTGCTGCGTTTCGACCAGCGCATCCTGCAGGCGCTGGCGGTAGACCGCACCATGCAGCGCAGTGCCAACGGTGTGGGCCACCAGCCCCACCAGTTCCATGTCGCGCGGCTGCAGTTTTCGCAAAAAGGCCAGCTCGACCACGCCCGTCACCTGCGCATCGTGGTGCAGCGGCACCACGAGCACATGGCGCGGCGTGGCCTGCCCAAGTCCAGACGAAATTTTCAGGTAGTCGGGCGGTACATCGTCCAGCCGGATCATGCGATTTTCCAGCGCCGCCTGGCCCACCAGACCCTGCGTGCCGTAGAAAGTCTGCTCAATGGCCTCGCTTGCCGGGGTAAAGCCGTGGGCGGCCACGCGCCTGAGCGCGCCATCGCTGCCCTGGCTGTAAAGCGCAGCCACCGGGGCATCCAGGTAATGCGTCAGAAATGCCAGCGCGCTGCGTCCCAGCCGCGCCATGTCCGGCTGGCCCAGCATCTGTTCGGCCAGTCGCGTCTGGCCGCTGCGCAACCAAGCCTGCTGCTGGAGCTGGACGGCATGATCGGCCTGCTGCTTGAGCACTTCGTTGTAATTGACCGACAGGTCCAGCAGTTCGCGCCGTCCCCGAAACGCCAGCAGGCCGCTGACCCCCAGCGTGAACAGCAGGTAAGCCAGCACGCTCCAGATCGTGGTGCTGCGCGCCGCTTCATTGCGCTCCATCAGCAGCCGCTGTTCCCGGGTGATGAAGCCCGCCAGTTCTTGCCGAATCTCCTCTTTCAGGCGTTTGCCACGGCTGGTGCGCGCCAGGGCCACATAGTCCAGATTGCTGCGGCGCAGGGCAATCGCCTCCTTGGCAAACTCGTTCCATTGCTGCTGCAGGCCGATGATGTGCTGCAGTCGGGTCACCTGGAGCGGGTCGTCGCTGACCATGGCGGACAGTGACGCGACCTCGCTGTCAAAGCCGGAAATTGCCAACTCGTAGGGCTGCAGGAAGGATTCGTCGCCGGCCACCAGATAGCCGCGCATGCTTGATTCCATTTCCGAGTTCAGCCGAGCCACCTGGTTGGCGTTGCCAATGACCCGCTCGGAATGTTCCACCCCGTTCAAGACGGACAGCAGGTAGGCGATCAAGACCAGGAAAAGCACGGCGCTCAGGGCGCCGAGCCCCAGCGGAAAGCTGATGTTGCGGGACAGGATGCGGCGAAAGCTGTCCTGGCTGACGGGTTGGGAAGGATTCATGAACATCAGGCTTGGTGCCCGTGGGTGCAAAGCGTCAAGTTTGCCCTATGGCGCGGTCGTTTCAGGGCGAAACGGAGTCTTCTCAGCCAAAAAAGCCTTTTGCGCATGACTGGCGGGCGTGAATAGCTATTATTTAAGTAGCATGATGCGGTTGGCCCACGCAGCCTGCCTGGCCTCAGGCCAGGAAGGCTTCGATCAGCCCGGCCAGCACCTCGGGCTGGTCGTGGTGCAGCATGTGGCCCGCGTCTTCGACCACGGCCACCCGAGCGTCGGGCACGTGCTTGAGCCGTTCGTGGTATTCGCCGAGTGAATACTTGCCCTTCCACCACTGTGCCATCGAGTCACTTGACGCCTCGACCGCCAGCACCGGCGCGCTGATGCGCTGGTAGATCTCCTGCGCTTCATCGACCCGGTAGAGCTGTGCGCTCGGCACCTTGTGCGCCGGATTGCCCAGAATCCGCCATTGGCCCGATGCATCGGGCCGTGCCCAGTGGCTGGCGAGCCACAGTGCCTTGTCCTGGGTCAGCCGGGGGTTGGTCTTCATCAGGCGCTGCGCGACGCCGCCGACATCGTCATAGCTTTTCAGCGCCAGTTCGCCGCGCTGCACGCTTTTAACCCCGTCCATCCATTGCGCCAGCCGCCCGGCCGCCTGGCTGGGCCGGCTGGCCGGCAGGCCGAATCCTTCCAGGTTGACCAGCCGGCGAATACGCTCCGGCCGTACGCCGGCATACAGCATGGCCACATTGCCGCCCATGCTGTGGCCCACCAGGTCCACCGCCTGGCCGGGCGCGTAATGGTCGAGCAAACCGTCCAGGTCGGCCAGGTAGTCGGCAAACCAGTAGCTGTCGGCCTGCCAGCCGGAAGGGGAGAGGCCGGTCAGGCCAAAGCCGCGCCAGTCGGGCGCGATGATGGTGCGGCCAGCCGCAAAAGTATTGGAGAAGGCATCGACCATGAACTGGTAGGACGCCGCCACGTCCATCCAGCCATGCACTAAAAACAGCGGCGGTAGCGCCGGGGCTTGCCCGCGGCTCCACGTCAGCACATGGTGGTCGAGTCCGCGCATAGGGACAAACTCGCTGCGAAATAGTCGGTTTTCTTTGTACATTGGAGGCACATCATAAGGAGACACGCTTTGAACATCAGTCAAGACAGCGACATGCCCGGACACCAACCGGCGCAGGACCTGCCCGACCACTATGCGCAACTGCACGGCGGCTTTCGCTGGCAGGTGGATGAATTCTTCAACATCGCCGAGGTCTGTTGCAGCCGATGGGCGCGGGTTGAAAACGCCCCGCCAGATGCTACGCAAAGAATAGCTGTGCTTGCTCACCAGACAAGCGCAAAAGCCGTTTTTCATACTTATTTCGAGCTGAAGCAGGCGGCCGATGCGCTCAGCCATGGGCTGGCCGCGCTGGGCGTGCAGCGTGGCGACCGTGTTGCCATCGTGATGCCGCAGCGCTTCGAGACGGCCGTGGCCTATATGGCCGTGTTCCAGCTTGGCGCCGTCGCGATGCCGCTGTCGATGCTGTTCGGGCCTGAAGCGCTGGCCTTCCGGCTGCAGGACAGCGCGGCGGTGCTGGCGATTTGCGATGAAACCTCGATTGACAGCATGAAGGCCATCCGGGCCGAATGCCCGTCGCTGCGCACGCTGATGGCTGCCGGTGGCGCGGCGGGGCAGGGCGATGTGGACTACGCGCCGAGCCTGCAAGCGCAGCAGGGCGAATTCACCGCAGTCCACACCCGCGCTGACGACGCCGCCATCCTCATCTACACCAGCGGCACGACCGGCCAGCCCAAGGGCGCGCTGCTGGCGCACCGGGCTCTGATTGGCAACCTGCCCGGTTTCGTTTGCAGCCAGAACGGGTTTGGCTTTGACGGCATTGGCAATCAAGCATCTGATGCGGTGTTCTGGAGCCCGGCCGACTGGGCCTGGACCGGCGGGCTGATGGATGCACTGCTGCCGACGCTGTATTTCGGCCGGCCGATTGTGGCGTTCAACGGCCGCTTCAGCCCTGAACTTGCCTTCAGCCTGATGGCCGAACATGGTGTGACGCACAGTTTTTTGTTTCCAACCGCGCTGAAAGCCATGATGAAGGCCTTTGCGCGACCGCGCGAGCAGTTCACGCTGCGCTTGCAAGGCCTGATGAGCGCCGGCGAAGCGGTGGGTGACGCGGTGTTTGACTACTGCCGCGAGCAACTTGGCGTGACGGTCAACGAGATGTTCGGCCAGACCGAGATCAATTACGTGGTCGGCAACTGCCATGACGCGGCCGGTTCGCTGAATGTGCTGCCGACACAGGGCTTCGTGCCGCTTCAGCGCAGCCAGTCGGCAAAATTGTTTCCCGTGTTGGCGGCGCTGGGCGGGCGCGCCGGCTGGCCGGCCCGGCCGGGCAGCATGGGCAAGGCCTATCCGGGCCATCAGGTCAAGGTGATAGACGACGACGGCCAGGAGTGCCCGGTCGGCGTGCCGGGCGATGTGGCGGTCAACCGCTTTGACATCCACGGCGATGCGGACCCGATCTTTTTCCTGGGTTACTGGAAGAACGAAGCCGCCACGCGCGCCAAGTTCACCGGTGACTGGTGCCGCACCGGCGATCTGGCGCGGGTTGACGCCGACGGCTACCTTTGGTACGAAGGCCGGGCCGACGATGTGTTCAAGGCCGCCGGCTACCGCATCGGCCCCGGCGAAATTGAGAACTGTCTGGTCAAGCATCCAGCCGTGGCCAACGCCGCCGTGGTGCCCAAGCCCGACAGCGAGCGCGGTGCGGTGGTCAAGGCCTACGTCGTTCTTGCTCCTGATTCAATAGCTGCTCGGGCAGATGCAGCGGGCGCCATTGCCGAATTTGATCAAAAATTGGTGGCGGAACTGCAGGCCCATGTCAAAAACATGCTGGCGCCCTATGAATACCCGAAGGAAATCGAATTCATCGACGCGCTGCCAATGACCACCACCGGCAAGGTGCAGCGCCGCGTGCTGCGCTTGCAAGAGGAAGCGCGCTTCAAAAAGACTTGAGCGGCCTGCCATTTCCAGACGTGAAAAAAGCGCCCTGAGGCGCTTTTTTTTGAGTCAACCCGCCAGCCGGGGATTAACGTTGAGCCGGCTCGGCCACGTAGATCTCGACGCGACGGTTCCGGGCGCGGCCCTGCTCGCTGCTGTTGTCGGCAATGGCTTCACGCGAACCACGGCCATCGGTGGCAATACGCTGTGCGGCCACGCCACGGCCCACCAGGTAGTCACGCGCTGCGTTGGCGCGGTCAAACGACAGCGGGTTGTTGATGGCGTCAGAACCGGTGCTGTCGGTGTGGCCGATGATGGACACCGTGGTGATCTGGTTCTGGTTCAGGCTGGTCGCAAAATTTGTCAGCACCGGGGCAAAGTTGGACTTGATGGCCGAGCGGCCCACGTCAAACGACACGTCGCTTGGAATGTCCAGCTTCAGTCGGTTGTCCTGCGTCTGGCTCACGCCAATGCCGGTGCCGGCTGTCGCGCGTTCCATGGCGACTTTCTGGTCCTGCATTTTCTTGGACCAGATGTAGCCGCCACCCGCGCCGACTGCGCCGCCCAGCGCGGCGCCCTGCACCGCACCCCTGGAGCCGCCCGTGGCCGCGCCCAGCAATGCGCCCAGGCCGGCGCCGATACCCGCACCCTGTGCGGTGCCACGCTGGGTTTCACTCATGTTTGCGCAACCTGACAAGACCGCCAGGGACAGGGCTGCACAGGTAACGGTGGTGGTAAATGCTTTTCTCATGAAGGACTCCTCAAAAAATGAATGTTGCCTGATTAGAACAGCGCATCGAAACGTCAGAAGATCAATGCTAGACGTTTCAAGTGTATGAAAATGTCAGACAAATGCCCAGGTGCAGGTGCGTTGAAGCCACTTTTACTGCATTTAAACTAGCACTTTTCGGCTATTACCGCAAAGGCTGCCTGCTTTTTCAAACCGTTTACTCCAACCCATCTTTTTCATGAATAAAGTTCAACTCGGCGCAAGCGATTTGCAGGTCTCACCGGTCTGCCTGGGAACCATGACGTTTGGCGAACAGGTCGATGAAGCCACGTCCCACACTATTTTGGACCGTTCATTGGCGCGCGGCATCAATTTCCTGGACACCGCTGAAATGTATGCGGTGCCGGCGCGCGCTGAAACCTTTGGCGCCACCGAAACCATCATTGGCAACTGGCTGGCCCGGCATCCGGGCGTGCGCCGGCAACTGGTGCTGGCCACCAAGGTTGCCGGACCTTCGCGCAACATGCCCTGGATTCGCGAAGGCAAGGGCATGACGGCCGATGACATCACCGCGTCCTGCCATGCCAGTTTGAAGCGCTTGCAGACCGATGTGATCGACCTTTACCAGATCCACTGGCCCGAGCGCCATGTGCCGGGCCTTGGTGTGCCGTATTACCAACCGGCCCAGGAACGCAGCGCGACCACGCTGCATGAACAGCTTGATGCGCTGGGCCGGTTGGTGGCGCAAGGCAAGGTGCGCCATATTGGCCTGTCGAACGAATCGCCTTACGGCGTGCACGAGTTTGTCCGCCTGGCCGAGCAGCACAATCTGCCGCGCGTGGCCACGGTGCAAAACCCGTATTGTCTGGTCAACCGCACCGTGGAAAATGGTCTGGACGAAACCATGCACCGCCTTGGCGTGTCGCTGCTGGCGTATTCGCCGCTGGCTTTCGGCCTGTTGACCGGCAAGTACGACACGTCCGGAACCGAGGGCGCCAATGCGCCGCCAAACGCCCGCATCGCCCGGTATGAATCGGTGCGCAAGCAACGCTGGGGCCGTCCCGAATCGCTGGCCGCGGCGCGCCGCTACAACCAATTGGCGCGTGACAACGGCCTGAGCCCCACGCAACTGGCGCTGGCGTTTTGCTACACCAAGTGGCAGGTGGCCAGCACCATCATCGGGGTAACCTCGGTGGCGCAGCTTGATGAGGACCTGGATGCGCACGGCACGACGCTGAGTGCCGAAGTGCTGGCGGAAATCGACCGGATTCGCTGGGAAATACGGGACCCGGCACTGTAAACACCGTGTCTGTTCTGACTGCTGCTTAGACAAATCATGGCTAAAAAAGACCACGTCTGCGAGACACCGGCCACGCAATGGCTCAAAGCCAGCAATGTGGCGTTCACCGAGCATCCCTACGAATACCTGGCGCATGGCGGTGCGCAGCACAGCGCGCAGGTGCTGGGGTTTGACCCATTCACTGTGGTCAAGACACTGGTCATGCAGGACCAGGACGCCAAGCCCCTGCTGGTGCTGATGCACGGCAACCGCAAGGTCTCGACCAAGACCCTGGCACGCCAGATCGGTGCCAAGTCGGTCGAACCCTGCAAGCCCGAAGTCGCCAATCGCCACAGCGGCTACCTGGTGGGCGGCACCTCGCCTTTCGGTACACGCAAAACCATGCCGATTTACATCGAGGAAAGCATTCTGGGGCTGCCTGAAATCGCCATCAACGGCGGGCGGCGCGGCTATCTGGTGCGCATCGATCCACAAGTCTGCGTCACGCTGCTCGGTGCCAAACCGGTGCAATGCGCACTGGCTGAATAACAAATACAAGGAGACCTGACTTTGAACCACGCCTACTTTATCGGTGCGACGGTACTGGCCTATCTGCTCGGCTCGCTGTCGTTTGCCGTCATCGTCAGCCGCCTGTCCGGCCTGAATGACCCGCGCAGCTATGGCAGCAAAAACCCCGGTGCGACCAACGTGCTGCGTTCGGGCAACAAGGCGGCGGCGGTGGCCACGCTGCTGCTCGACGGCATGAAAGGCTGGCTGCCGGTGATGCTGGTCAAGTGGTTCGGCGCCGATTACGGTCTGGGCGACGGTACCGTGGCGGCGGTGGCGCTGGCGGCGTTCATCGGCCATTTGTACCCGGTGTTTTTCCAGTTCAAGGGCGGCAAGGGCGTGGCCACGGCGGCCGGCATTCTGCTGGGCGTCAACTGGGTGCTGGGTTTAGCCACGTTGGCCACTTTTGCCATCGTGGTGTTTTTCTCGCGCTATGTGTCGCTGGCCTCCATCGCCGCCGCCGTATTTGCGCCATTTTTCTACCTTCTGGGCGACCGGGCTGCCTGGAATGTCGACACCACCATCGTGCTGGCGCTGGTAGGAATTGGGGCGCTGCTGGTGTATCGCCACAAGCAAAACATCAGCAAGCTGATAAAGGGAACTGAGTCGCGGCTGGGAGCCTCTAAGCGCTCAGAAAAATAGCGGAAATTTGAATAAATTCAGCATCATCGATTTCAACGCTTTTAGATGTTCTGATTTGATAAAAATCATTAATGCTCAAATAAATATATTTTTTACAAATAAAACATATTTATTCAAAATTATCAAAATTTACTCATTTTTATGAGTTAATACGTAAGGTAAAAAAATTAACTTTATGTGTCGCCGCTGCTGATGCCGCGCGTATGAAAAGGCTTTAAGGACTGGCAACGATCCGATAAGGCATTTCCAGCCGTTGTCAACAAAGGATCACATTGAATGCCAGCCCACTCAGACCCCGGATTCCACGACATAAACGCCTAGGCGCACAGTCGTCGACCCAAGCCGGTCAGGTATCCCGGGGCTTTACCCTGCTGGAGTTGATGGTGGTCCTGGCTATCGTCGCCGTCCTCACTACGCTGGCGGTTCCCTCGTTCACCCGGCTGGTCCAGTCGAACACGATGTCCAGCAACGTCAACACGTTCATGGCCGACCTGCGCTATGCGCGCAGTGAGGCTACGCGGCGTGGTGGTGGCGTCGTGATGTGCCGAAGCGATGCACCCGAGGCCGTTCATCCCGTGTGCGACACCACTTCCGGGCCGGGTGGACATGGGTGGATCAGTGGCTGGATTGTTTACCTTGACGCCAACAATGACGGTGTCATTGACGCTGGCGACCTGCTGCGCATACAGTCGCCCATTGCCAAGATGGACTCCATCACCGAAAACGGCGGCGACGCATCAAGTATCTTTCGCTTCACGGCCACCGGACGCCTTTTCAATGTGGCTTCGGCCACGTCGCTGCAGTTTGGCGGCAGCGCCTATGCCCCTGATGTGCAGCGTGTCTTGTGTGTCAACCCCGGCGGGCGCGCCCGGATTGCCGGCAACGGGGCGGCGTCTTGCGGCGCCGACAGCGGATGAAGCCCGTCCGTTGTCGCCGCCAGCGTCAAGGCGGAGCTTTGCTAATCGAGGTGTTGGTCGCCATGCTGCTGCTGTCGTTTGGCATGCTGGCACTTGGGGCCATGCTGTCTTTTTCGGTGCAAATGCCCAAGCTGTCGGGTTATCGTTCGGCCGCCGTCAACTTGGCAAGCAGTCATATCGACCGCATGCGCGCCAACCCGGGTGCATTTGACCGTTATAAAACGCCCCTGCATGAAACAGCCTGGTCGTTCGAAAAAATCGAGTCCATAGACTGCCAATACCCCAACTGCAACGAAGCCACTTTGGCTGCCATGGACGACGCCGCCACCCGGCAAGCAGTCCGCAATGCGCTGCCTGCCGGCGACCTGCTTGTCACGTGCGGCGACACCACACCGTGCAATAAAGACTCGCATGGCAATTTGTGGATCGTCTGGCAGGACGCTTCCACGCATGAAAATCTTGACACCTCATCCTGGGACAACTGTCCGGCCGAGGCCACGAAGATTTATACCCAGCCCAAGCCGCGCTGTCTGTATGTGAGCTTCAAGCTATGAAAAGCCATCGCCATCTACACGCCTCGCGTTACCGCAAGGGCTTTTCGCTGATCGAGCTGATGCTTGCCATGGCCATCGGCCTGGTGATTGCCGCGGCGTCCTTTTCGGTCTATCTGGCGGCTTCGGGAACCAGCCGGATGGCCGAAGCGCAAGGCCGCATGAATGAAGACGCGCAGGCGGCGCTGAGCATTTTGACCCAGCAATTGCGCATGGCAGGAAGCAACCCCAATCAATCAGACCGCATCAATGATGCCAGTCGCCGCAACCCTGTTTATGGCGCCACCAGCTATCCAACCGGTGCCTACACCATGAGCAATTTCATCCTTCGTGGCTGTGACGGAAAGTTCAAGCCTACCGCAGGGTCAGGGCCTGAACGTCTTGACAACTTGGTCTGTGACGACCAGGTTGCCGAGCCCGATTCCCTTGCGGTCAGTTATGAAGCGGATCGCTTCAACACCATTCCCACGGCCTTGGGCGACCTTCCAAGCGACTGCCTTGGAAGCAGATTGAGCACGATCGTTGCGACGCTCCCGGCGCCTGGGGTTACGGTTCCCAAGGACTTTTCCTACGCCGTGGCAGTCAACCGGTTTTATGTGGATGTTTCCACCGCCCAAGTGCCCAGCCTGTACTGCAAGGGCAGCGGTCTCAATGACGACGGCAGCGCCAGCACGCCAAAACCGCTGGTCGAGAACATCGAGGATATTCAGCTCAGTTACGGCGCAGTAAAGGCTTCGACGGCCGCCGCTGATGTGGCGTCGGCTGTGATGGCCGGCTACTTGACGGCTCATGAAGTGGTGACCCAGGTCAACATGGCCGCATTGGCCAATGACGCCGAGCGCTGGGCCAAGGTCGTCACGGTTCGAATTTGCATCCTGGCACGCAGCGAAACAGCGGTTGTGTCCGACGCCGCGTCGGCACGCTACCTGAAGTGCGACGGGACGCTCGAAACCAACCCGCCAGACCTTCGGTTGCGGCGCGCTTACTTCGCCACAGTGGTCTTGAGGAACCGGCGGTCTCCATCATGACTGGCACGCGCTTTTTCAGTGCGAATGCTTGCCGTACAGCGAAAAAAAGGCATGCTCCAACGTCTGGATTCCCACGGCGCCAGGAAGGCGTGGTGCTGGTCATTGCCCTGATCCTGCTGGTGCTGATGTCGCTGCTGGCCGTGAGCAGCGTGCGAAATGCCGGTTCATCGGAAAGCGTCGCGGGCAACGTGCGAACCACCGAGCTGGCCACCCAGGCCGCTGACATAGCCTTGCGGCATTGCGAGGCTTCGGTTTTGATGCTTAAGGGCGGAACTGCCTACACCACCACTTTTGCGAATGTGAATATCCTGGCGGCCCAGGACCCGCCAAAGTGGAAGGACATGTCGCACGAGACCGGCTGGGACAGCAGTGCGAGCACGGCCTATCCCTTGTTACTGGCGTCAGTCAACCCGCCTGGCATGACCTATGACACCTACCAGCGTCCCCCTGAATGCATGGTCGAGAAACAGGCTGCCGTGACGACAGGCACATCGACTTTTTATGTCGTCACTGCACGCGGATTTGGCCCTGAAGTGGCGAAAGCCGATGCCGCGCGCAGTCGTCCGGCGGGCAGCGAGGTCTGGCTGCAGTCACATATTGAAATTCAATAGCCAAAATAAATGCTGCATGACTGATATTCACGCAGTGCCGGCATACCCACATCGTTACTTGCCATTAAGGGCAGACAGGAAGTTCATCATGATCAAGCACTTGAAGGCTTTTGAGTCCCTCACGGCCCACGAGGACTTGGCGGGACATTTCGGCGCTGGTTTACAGCGATCCACAGGACGGTTCAAGGATTGCTGGCTCAGGGTTGCCCGAGTGCGTTCATGGATGTCGGTGTTGGCGCTGCCTTTGTTGTTGCTGGCCGGGCTGCCTGCACAGGCAGCGAATTACACCTTTCCGGACGGTAAATTGCCTTCAAGTTGCACTGCGCAGCTTTTCAAGCCCAGCAGCTTCACCTGCCGGACGCTCACGCTTGGAGAAGGCGACACGATCAGCATTTCATCGCCCGTCACCATCATGGTGCTTGGCGCGCTCACGACAAGCGCTTCCAGCCGCATCAACGCAACGGGCTCATCCAACCTGACTCTGGTGGTTATTGGGGTAACGACCTTGGGCAAGGGCACACTAGTCAAGGCAGACCTGAGCAGCCCGCTTGGTGCGATCACCCTCGGGGAAGACAGCAGCTTCACCGGCACGATCGAGACCAGCATTGGTGCCATCAATGTGGAGAAAGGCAGCACCATCACAGGGTCAATCACCACGACTGCGGGAGCCGTGACCACATCCCCAGGCAGCTTGGTGAAAGGCGATATTGTCACCCAGGCAGGCGTCATCATGATTGGGGGGGAGGTAGACGGAAAGATTAACAGCCTGGGCAGCAGCCTGGCAGGCGCCGTGACGGTCAATGACGGCGGAGTCATCAACGGTTCCGTTGTGACTGGCGTCGGTGCCGTGCTGGTGGGGAGCAACTCAAGCATCAGCGGCTCCATTGTTACTGCCGCCGGTAGCGTCACGGTGGGGGTTGGTTCGAGTACAGGCGGCATCGCCACGAACGGCGGTGCCATCCTGGTAGGCCCTGACAGTAACGTGAGCGGCTCGCTGTGCAGTGGCACGGCAGGTGCCATTACTGTAGGGAACCGCACCACAGTCTCTGGTAATGTCACGAGCAAAAATATCGGTGTCGTCACCATTGGGGCCAATGCTCAGGTGGCCGGGGCAGTAACCGTTGTAAAGCACGGGGTCAAACTTATCTTTGATGGTGCGGTTGTTGGCGTATCTGAAAACAGCTCTCAATGTGCCGACGATGTTGTCGTCACGCCCCCAGTCCCAGATCCAAGCATCCAATCCCGCGAATGGCGCCAGATTTACATGCGCAAGCCTTAACTAAGCCGCTACAGGAAAAAATCGAGTGACCTCCAAATCCTCTCCCCGGGTCTCCGGCTTCACGTTGATTGAACTCATGGTCACCGTCCCCTTCGTCGCCGTGCTGGCCGCGATTGCCCTGCCTTCCTACGCAAGCTATGTTGCCCGGGCGAGGCGGGCCGATGCCAGAGGCCAACTGGTTCATGCAGCGCAGTTCATGCAGCGCTTTTATGCGGCCAATGACAGTTTCTCGAAGGATCGCGCTGGAAACGACGTAATCAACCAGGTTCCGGCAAGCCTGAAGCAGTCACCCTCGGACAGTCGTCCGGTGGGCCGCGAGGTCTGACTGCAGTCGCACATTGAAATTCAATAGCCACAAAAAATGCTGCATGACTGATATTCACGCAGTGCCGGCATGCCCTCCATCGTCACTTGCAATCAAGGGCAGACAGGAAGTTCCATCATGATCAAGCACTTGAAGGCTTTTGAGTTCCTCACAGCGCGCGAGGGGTTGGCGGCAGATTGCGACGCTGGTTTGCAGCGATTCACCGGAGGGTTCAAGGACCGCTCGTTCAGGATCGCCCAAGTGCGTTCATGGCTGCCGGTGTTGGCGCTGCCTTTGCTGCTGCTGGTCGGGCTGCCTGCACAGGCGGCGGACTATACCTTTCAGGGCGGTAACCTGCCTTCGGGCTGTACCGGTGGCAACGGCAGCTTCACCTGCGTGTCGCTCACGCTGAATGCAGGCGACACGCTCAGCATTTCATCGCCCACCACCATCACGGTCATTGGTGCGCTTACGGCTGGCGCTTCCAGCCGCATCAACGCAACTGGCTCATCCAGCTTGAACCTGGCGGTCAATGGGTTGACAACCCTGGGCGCCGACACCGTGGTGAAGGCCAACCTGAGCAGTACCGCTGGTGTCATCACCATCGGCGCACGCAGCAGCGTTACCGGCACGATCAAGACCGACAATGCCGCTATCAACGTGGGATTAGGCAGTACTGTCACAGGGTCGATCACTGCCACCATGGCGGGTGCCATTACCCTCGGGGCTAACACAGTGGTCAACGGCAACATATCCACTACTGCGGGCGTTGTCACCATTGGAGCCGACGCAGTGGTTAACGGCAATATCTCTACGGTTGTAGGGGCTGTGACCACGGGTGCGGGCAGCACAGTGACAGGCAGTGTGGTGACCCAGGTAGGGGCCATCACGATTGCAGGAAACGTGGGCGGAAAAATCAATAGCCTGGACACCAGCCTGGCGGGCGCTGTGACGGTCAGTGCCGGAGGAAGCATCAGCGGCTCGATCATCACTGGCGCCGGTGCCGTCACCATCGGGGCGGGTTCAAGTGCAGGCGGCATTGCCGCAAACACCGGTGCCATCACCGTGGGTGCCGACAGCAATGTGACCGGCTCGCTGTGCAGTGGATTGGCAGGCGCTATTACCGTCGGCGCTCGCGCCAAGGTCTCGGGCAATGTCACAAGTAAAACCGCCGGTGCCATCACCATCGGAGCCATGGCTCAGGTGGCCGGAGCAGTGACCGTCGTGAAGGCCGGGGCCAAAGTGATTGGCGCGGGTGCCGTTGTTGGCGTCTCTGAAAACAGCTCCCAATGTGCCGACGATGTCGTTGTCGTCACCCCCCCAGTTTCAGTTCCAGGCATCAAATCCCGTGAATGGCGCCAGATTTTCATGCACTAGCCTGAACAAAGCCGCTACAGGAAAAAACCAAATGACCTCCAAATCCTTTTCCCGGGTCCGTGGCTTCACGTTGATTGAACTCATGATCACCGCCGCCATCGTCGCCGTGCTGGCCGCGATTGCCCTGCCTTCCTACGCAAGCTACGTTGCCCGGGCGAGACGGGCTGACGCCAGAGGCCAATTGGTCCAGGCAGCGCAGTTCATGCAGCGCTTTTATGCGGCCAACGACAGTTTCTCGAAGGATCGGGCTGGCAACGACGTGATCAACCAGGTTCCGGCAAGCCTGAAGCAGTCACCTTCTGACAGCACCAAAATTTATGATCTTGTCATCCCCATGGGCGCTGCGCCATTGACGAGTCCCGTGGGTTTTACCCTTCACATGGAGCCCGTTGCCGACGGCGTCATGGCCAGGGACATTTGCGGTACCTTCACGCTGACCTCGACCGGCGTGCGTGGCGTTCTGGTGAGCGGTGTCGTGGGCACTGAAGCTTTGCGCGACACCTGCTGGAAGTGATGCGTTTGCCCCGGGGCCATGCAACTGTCCGGAGATTTAATCCCGAAAGTTGTCAAAACTCAGCGGCAAGTCCTTGATCTCGGCGCGAATCAGGGCCATGGCCGCCTGCAGGTCGTCGCGCTTGGCACCGGTGATGCGCACCTTGCCTTCCTGAATTGCCGCCTGCACCTTCATCTTGTTGCCCTTGATGAGCTGCTGGATTTTCTTGGCCTCTTCAGTCTCGATGCCGTCGCGCACTTTGGTGACCTGCTTGACCTTGTCGCCGCCGATTTTTTCGACCTTGCCGATGTCCAGGAAGCGTACGTCGACGCCGGACTTGGTCAGCTTGTTGCGCAAGATGTCGTGGATCTGCTCGATCTGGAAATCGCCATCGCCGATCAGGATGATTTCCTTGTCTTTTTCCTTCAGCTCGACCGAGGCCGCCGTGCCCTTGAAGTCAAACCGGGTGCCGATTTCCTTGGCGGTGTTTTCAACGGAATTTTTGACCTTGACCAGGTCGGTTTCAAGAACAGTGTCGAATGAAGGCATGGTGTGGATTTCCTGGAAAAAAAGAGGTGCCGCATGGGTGAGACAATCCCGGAATGTTAGTCGAGAAAAACATTCCCCTCCAGTCTTGCAACACCTTCGGCATCGTCGCCAAGGCGCTTCATCTTGTTCGCCTGGGCAGCGAAGCCGACATTCAAGCCGTGCTGCAAGACCCGGCCTTGCAGGCTGCTCCCAAATTCGTACTGGGTGGCGGCAGCAACATCGTGCTGACCGGCGACGTCAAGCCATTGGTGCTCAAAGTCGAGATCATGGGCAAGCGCCTGGCCCGTGAAACGCCCAAGGCCTGGATCATTGAGGCCGGCGCCGGCGAAGACTGGCACGAACTGGTCACCTGGACGCTGCAAAACGGCTTTCCCGGCCTGGAAAACCTGGCGCTGATTCCCGGCACCGTCGGTGCCTCGCCGGTGCAGAACATCGGCGCTTATGGTGTCGAGTTGCAAGACCGCTTCGACTCGCTTGATGCCGTCGATCTGACAACCGGCCAGAGCTTCACCCTGAACGCTGCGCAATGCGCATTTGGCTACCGCGATTCGGTCTTCAAGCACGCCAGCAAGCCCGGCGAAGCGTCGGGTGCGCAAGCCCTGGGATTGAAAAACAAGGCGCTGATCACCCGTGTGCGCTTTTTGCTGCCGAAAGCCTGGAAACCCGTGCTCGGCTATGCAGATATAGAGAAAAAGAGGCTCCAGCGCAATGTGGACGTGCCTGATGCGCTACAAATTTATGAGTGGGTTTGTGAGATTCGCCGCGCCAAGCTGCCTGACTGGAAAGTCATTGGCAACGCCGGCAGCTTCTTCAAGAATCCGACGGTGTCGCCCGAACAATGTGAAGACATCATCCAGCGGGATCCGAAAATCGTGCATTACCAACTGGCCGATGGTTCTGTCAAGCTCGCCGCCGGCTGGCTGATTGACGCCTGCGGCTGGAAAGGCAAGTCCATTGGCAATGCCGGTGTGTACGAGAAGCAGGCGCTGGTGCTGATCAACCGGGGAGGCAACGCCAACCCGGTGACCGGTGGGGAGGTGATGACGCTGGCCAAGGCGATTCAGACCAGCGTCTACGAGCGCTTTGGCATTCTGCTCGAGCCGGAGCCGGTGGTGGTGTGAACCGGATGTGACGCGCCGGCCGCGCTGGCATTGATGGAACGCTTCAGGCCGCTGCTCACCGGCGAAGAAACTGCGACTATTCAATTCGCAAAAAAGTGCGCTTTTTGCGGTCCACTTCACGCATATCAATTTGTTCTGCCCTTGGTATGGTTCGGATGCTGGGAAACTCCCGCGTCTTGAGACGAAAAGTGCTGGCAGGAGATAAAAAAAATGAAGTTTGAAAATCTTAACGTCCGTACCCGTCTGGGCATCGGGTTCGGCGCCATGCTGTTCCTGATGGCTTGCCTGATCGTGGTGGGGGTTACATGCCTGGCCGGTGCCACAGCGCTTAACCGGCAAATTGTCGGCTCCGACTGGGTGAAAGCCCAAGCGGCAGCAGCTGTCGAAACGGCGGCCCTGGCCAGTGGACGAAGCGGCATGGCGTTGTTTTTTGCGGCAGGCAAGGCGCAGACTGACGCCATTTCTCAGCAGATTGAAGCCAGCCGGCAATCCATGGCCTCTGCGCTTGACACCTTGGCGCAACAGGCGTCCACCGACGAAGAAAAGGCCCTGCTGGCAAGCCTGGAAAGCGCGCGTGTTGTGCATGCTGCGGCTTTTGGCAAGGTGGCCAAGCAGCTGGAAAGCGGCGACCGCGAAGGCGCCTCCCTTTCCCTGGTCGGTGAGGCCTTGCCCGCGCTGAAGCGACTTCAGCAGGAGGCTCAAGCGCTGGGCATCTTGCAGGCCCGGTCTGTCCAAGCCCATGGCGAAACGGCTGAACGAGACATCGGTTCAGCGCTTTACTGGATGTTTGGGCTGGGTCTGGTCGCGCTTTTGATCGGCAGCACCATGGTTTACCGGCTGGGGCGCTCCATTGCGGACGCGCTGAATGAGGCCATTCATATTGCAGAAACGGTCGCTTCTGGCGATCTCAGCCAGGAATTCGACAGCCAGCGTGGCGGGGACTTTGGCCGATTGCTGACGATCCTGGGCGGCATGGAAGACATGCTGACCGACCTGGTCACCCGCATCAAGCGCTCGACAGATTCGATCGGTGCCGTGTCGCAGGAGATTGCGCAGGCCAATGCGGAACTGTCGCAGCGCACGGCAGGCCAGGCCGCCTCGCTGGAGGAGACCGTTTCAAGCATGGAAGAGCTGACCTCCACGGTCAAGCTGAATGCCGCGCATGCACGATCCGCCAGCGGTTTGGCGAGCGGCGCTTCCGACATTGCCGAGCATGGCGGCAAGGTGGTGGCGCAGGTCGTCCAGACCATGGCCTTGATCAGCAACAGTTCAAAAAAGATCGTGGACATCATTGGGGTGATCGAGGGCATTGCCTTCCAGACCAATATCCTGGCGCTGAATGCCGCTGTCGAAGCCGCGCGTGCAGGCGAGCAGGGACGAGGCTTTGCCGTGGTGGCCGGAGAAGTCCGCAGCCTTGCCCAGCGCAGCGCGCAAGCCGCCAGGGAAATCAAGACGCTGATCGGGGACTCGGTGACGCATGTCGACAAGGGCTCGCAACTGGTTGTGGACGCGGGTCGAACCATGCAGGACATCGTGCAGGCCGTCAAACGTGTGAGCAGTTTGCTGGAACAAATCTCGACCGCCTCTGTAGAGCAAAGCATGGGCATTGAGCATGTGAACCAGGCCATGCTGCAGATGGACAAGGCCACCCAGCAAAACGCCGTGATGGTGGAGCAGGCCACCGGCACCGCAGAGACGTTGATCGAAGAGGCCAGGCAACTGCAGTCGGCCGTTGGCGAGTTCAGGCTGGAGTCCGCGCCGGCCCATGCACCTTTGTTGCGCATGGCGTAACCGGATCTACAGCGGACTTGGCTGTGCGGGGCCTGGGATCTGTGTGTTGCCGGGCTCCGGGGCCGCGCAAAAAATTTTACGGTCTGGTGGGCCACTGCCAGCCGAATTTCTGGCACGCGGCGTGTGACCCAACAAACCCGGAAGCTGGCCTGATCAACTGCTGTTGATCACGCGTTCTTGTCGCCTGACAACTTCAGCAAATTCCCGTCCGTGCCATGCGACAGCACGCCGCTCTTGGCGTAAATGCCCAGCTTGGCGCGCGTGTCCACGATGTCCAGGTTGCGCACGGTCAGCTGGCCTATGGGGTCGGGTGGCAGGACCGCTTCGACTTGCTGGGCGCCATTGACCTGACGACCGGCCAGTCCTTCACGCTCAATGCGGCGCAGTACGCATTTGGCTACCGCGACCCGGTGTGCAAGCACTACAGCACTGCCCGCAGTTCTGGCGCCCAGGGTTTCGGCCTGGCCGACAAGGCGCTGATCATCCGGGTGCCGTTTGCGCTGCCCAGGCCTGGTAGCCGGTGTTGGCCGAGCAGTGCGAAGACATCATTCAGCGCGAGCCCAGGATTGTTCAGTGCCGCCTGGCCGATGGCTCGGTCAAGCCTGCAGCGGGCTGGCTGATTGCCGCCAGCGGCTGGAAAGGCAACACCGTGGAAATGCCAGCGTGTATGACAAGCAGGCGCTGGTGCTGGTCAACTGGGGCGGCAATGCCAACCGGGTGACCGGTGGGGTAGGTGATCACGCTGGCCAAGGCGATCCAGACCAGTGTGTATGAGCGCTTTAGCCAGCGGCTGGAACCTGAATCCGTGGTGGTGCAAGTAACGCGCAGCTGCAGTTGCCTTTATTCGTAACCAGACTTTCCCCTGCAGCAAGCCTGACGACTTGCTGCAGGGGAATTCAAATGACCGGTCTAGCGCCCGCTGCTTACTGGCATTTCGGGTAATTGGCTTGAAAGCCTGCCCGTACTGCTGGCGGGGTGTAGTCTTCAGTGCTGGGTGTGTTGTTGGTGAAAGTACAGCCGTAGGTTGGGGCTGCCACGGTGGCAGCGGTCACCACGTCGTCGCCAGCCGGTTTGGGACCGCCAGCTTCCCACAGCACCATTGCATCAAACGCAGAAGTGGCCTCGGCTGCAGTGAACGCGCAGTGGCCGACATCCCGGATGGCGCGCTGTACAAGCCATTTGTCGCTGCCTTTGGCTTTGGCGCGCTCGTTGAATATTTGCTCCATCTTGAACGGTACGAACAGGTCGCCCAGCGTGTGCAGCGTCACCACCGGCACATTGAAGTCGGCACTCGTTGCCGGAATCCAGCGCAAGCCGTCGCGCCGCAGCCGGTTGGCCTCAGCCGTGGGCTTGATCTTGAAGATACTGGCGTTGAACGCATTGTCTGCGGCGGTGGTGGCCGTGCTTGAAGCATCGATCTTGTAGGTAAACGCAGTCGTGTCCAGGACGTTTTGCGTCAGGATGCCGTTGATGGTTCCGTCTCCCCCGAGCGAGGCCCAGATGTTGTTCTGGTTGCTGGCATTGGACCAGCCCTCGGCATAAAACGGCCGTGCCCCGCCGCTCAGGTTCATCATCACATTTTTCAGCTTGTCACCCTGGGCATTGGTCTGGGTCGGGTAGCTGCTCCACAGTGCGGCCCGGATGGTGGGCGTGAGGGATTCAAAGTTGGCGACCGGAAAGCTGGTGATCGGAACGCCTGCCAACTGCTGGGCAACCACCTGGTAGCCCGCAAAATAGTTGAACAGTTCGGTATCGCCGAGCACGCCGCACATTGGCACAGCGCCGGCATACTTCACCTTGTTGATGGCAGTTGCCTGCGCTTCGGCGTCGATCGCCGCAGCCGTGATATGCCCGCCCATCGAGATGCCGGTGATAAATATCTTGGTCGGCGCGGCAAGCACGCGGTTGTTGGCAGACGCTATGGAAGAAAAATTCAGTGCCAGTGCGTTGGTGTCTTCAACGCCGGCACGAACGTCGTAGTAGTTTTTTGAATAACTCGACGCTGCCCAGGCATAGCCTTTTTCAAGCAGATAACGCCGCATGATCGGTGTGTCCACCGTCAGGCTCGGTCCGGTTCCCCGATAGCCATGCGCCCACATGACCAGCTTGCCGTTCCAGCCTGTCTTGGGAACTTCAATACGGTAGGCCGCGCCCTTGAGCACGCCGGTCCAGCGGTCAGTCTCCACCGTGGTGTTGACAAGCGCAGCAAACGTCGCTTCAGCCGCAGGCGTGAACATGCGCGAATCCTGAGCTCGAAGCTCTTCCGGTACCTGTACGTTGTCTCCCCCGCCACACGCAGCAAGCGAAGCCAGGGCCAGCGCAACTGCTAAAGGTTTGAACGGGCGCATACAAGAATAATTTTTCATGGGTGTTTCCGGTTATCACCGCATTTGCGGCTTTTTTACTCCGGATGACAGCTTAAAGGTCAGTGCTTTTGGCCTTATGTCGCCTACAAGACAATATTTACCCCGTACAAACCATGAGGTCATTTGCCGAGAAATCCGGTATTGCTGCCCACCGTGGAATAACAAGCAACCACGGCTGGAAATTAATTTTGCACATGAAACTGGTGGACCTGCGACACGCCCATGTCCAAAAGTGCGAAACCACCCCTATTCCAGCAGTCGCCGGTGGGTTTTTCCGTGCCTGCGGCGAGGTGATCCTGTACCGGAAACTTTGCACTCGTCAGAGCGAGTTGATGGGGCTGTTTCAACGCCAGGCCAATGCCGCCTATGTCGATCGCGCCTATATCGTCAACGTGCGCCAGAATCTGGACCTGAATCAACGTCAGGCACCTGATATTTTTGGCGAAGCCGTGAACGCTTTTTACGCTGCGAAAACGGCAATACCAAGCCACCGCTGGCCTTGGTCAAATTGCCCAGGCTGCTTGATCGCCATCCTGAATTGCCGAATGAAATCAGGACAGCTTGAAAGTGATTTCTCTTCACTGAACAGCAGAAGAAGTGGTTCCAGGAGGCACCAATATCACTACAAATTCAATAGCAAACAGCGCCCGTCCTACAAGCGCCACCTGCTAAAAAAACCGTTATTCGCTCTTGCTGCCCGTCAGGTTCAGCAAATCCCCGCCCGTCCCCAGCGACAGCACGCCGCTCTTGGCGTAAATGCCCAGCTTGGCGCGGGTGTCGACGATGTCCAGATTGCGCATCGTCAGTTGGCCAATGCGGTCCAGCGGTGTGAACGCGCCTTCGACCTTTTCCATGCTCAGACGCTCGGGCTGGTAGGTCAGGTTGGCTGAGTCGGTGTTCAAAATCGAATAGTCGTTGCCCCGGCGCAGCTCGATGGTCACTTCGCCTGTGATGGCGCTGGCGACCCAGCGCTGGGCAGTTTCGCGCAGCATGATGGCCTGCGAGTCGAACCAGCGGCCCTGGTACAAGAGGCGGCCGAGGCGGCGTCCGCTGTCGCGGTACTGCTCGATCGTGTCTTCGTTGTGGATGCCGGTGACCAGGCGCTCGTAGGCGATGAACAGCAGCGCCAGGCCGGGGGCTTCGTAAATGCCTCGGCTCTTGGCTTCGATGATGCGGTTTTCGATCTGGTCGCTCATGCCCAGGCCGTGGCGGCCACCGATGCGGTTGGCTTCCAGGATCAGTTCGACCAGGTCGGTATATTCGACGCCGTTCAGGGCGACTGGACGGCCCTCTTCAAAGCGCACGCTGACTTCCTCGCGCTTGACTTCGACGTCGTCCTTCCAGAACGCCACGCCCATGATCGGGTTGACGATCTTCATGCCGCTGGAGAGGAATTCCAGATCTTTGGCCTCGTGCGTGGCGCCCAGCATGTTGGAGTCGGTCGAATAGGCTTTTTCCGACGACATCTTGTAGCCGAAGCCAGCCTCGGTCATGAAGGCCGACATTTCGGCGCGACCGCCCAGCTCGTCGATGAACAACTGGTCAAGCCACGGCTTGTAGATTTTCAGTGACGGGTTGGTCAGCAGGCCGTAGCGGTAAAAACGCTCGATGTCGTTACCCTTGTAGGTGCTGCCGTCGCCCCAGATGTTGACGTCGTCTTCCTTCATGGCGGCGACCAGCATGGTACCGGTCACGGCGCGGCCCAGCGGCGTGGTGTTGAAGTAGGTGACGCCGGCAGTGGTGATGTGGAAGGCACCCGCCTGCAGCGCGGCCAGGCCTTCGGCGGCCAGTTGTTTGCGGCAGTCGATCAGCCGGGCTTTTTCAGCGCCGTACTGCATCGCCTTGCGCGGGATGTCTTCGTAGTCGGGCTCGTCGGGCTGGCCCAGGTTGGCGGTATAGGCATAGGGAATCGCGCCCTTGAGCTTCATCCAGTGCAGTGCGGCGCTGGTGTCGAGTCCGCCGGAAAAGGCAATGCCGACTTTTTGGCCGGCAGGAAGGTTTTGGAGAATGGTGGCCATGGAGTGTTCCTGGTTGCTGCGTGATTCGGTGTTCAGGCGTAGTGGCAGATGTAGTGGTAGGCCTGCTCGACGCGAATGTCGAACTTGGAGTTGCCGGGCACGCTGAAGGATTCGCCGATGGATGACTTTACCCACGCGTCGCTGCCGGCCAGCTTGTATTCGCAGGCGCCGCCGACGCATTCCATGGTTTCGGGGGCGCCCGTGCCGAAGGTGAGGGTGGAAGGCAGCACCACGCCCACCGATTTTTGGGTACCGTCAGCCAGCGTGAAGCCGTGGCTCACGCATTTGCCGTCGAAGTACACATTGGCTTGGGTAGTGATGCTGACGTTGTCGATTTTTTCGGTAGTCATGAAGATGTGGTGCGGGTGTAAACGCTGCGCAGGGCAGGCGGGCGGATCAGGCCCGGATTTTAGGTCAGCCCGCAGACGGGTCCGACACCACGTGAATCCAATGGCCTCTCGGCGGCGTATGAATAGTGTGGACAATGCCGTTCATGAAACCAGAAAGCCCGGATACCCAATTGATAGCACTCCTTGACCGTGTGGCACTCGCCGATGAGTCGGCGCTCAAAGAGTTGTATGCCCTGACCTCTTCCAAGCTCTATGGCGTGGCCGTTCGCGTGGTGACGAACCGCGAATGGGCCGAAGACGTGTTGCAGGAGGCCTTCCTGAACATCTGGAAGATCGCGGGAACCTACAAGGCGTCGCTGTCGCCCCCCATGGCCTGGATGGGCTTGCTGGTGCGCAGCCGGGGGCTGGACTTTCTGCGCCGCCGGGCCTCCGACCGGGCCGACCGGATGCAGGAACTGGACGATGTGATTTCAGACACGGTGGCTGGCGATTCGCCTAACCCGATGGACACCACCCAGGCCAGCGAGCAGGCCTGGGCCTTGCACCAGTGCCTGGGGCAGCTGGAGAACAAGCAGCGTGAAGTGGTCAGCCTGGCTTACCTGCGCGACTTGAGCCATAGCGAATTGGCCGAGCAGCTCAAGCTGCCGCTGGGAACGGTGAAAACCTGGATTCGCCGGGGGCTGGAGCAATTGCGCGGCTGCATGGGAAGGTTTGCATGAATGTTGCCCCCACGCTCCCCACTGCGTGTGGTTCGCTGCCCCCCGAGGGGGCCGCTGCGCCTGCGGCCTGGCAAAGCCAGTTCCGCGGCCCCTGCTGGAGTGGGCGTACCCCCACGCTCCCCACTGCGTGTGGTTCGCTGCGCCTGCGGCCTGGCATAGCCAGTTCTGCGGACCTGACTGGTTTAAAGCGCCTTTGGCTGCCGGTTGGGCGCCTTCATTTTTTGAAACAGTTTCATGAATATTCATAAAAACCCATCCCTGATGGAACAATTGGCCGCCAGCTATGCGCTGGGCACTTTGCGCGGCGGTGCGCGGCGCCGTTTTGAAACCCTGGCACGGGACAACGCAACCCTGCGGGCGGCTGCGCTGATCTGGCAAAGCCGTTTGGTGTCGGTCGTGGAACTGCAGCCCGAAGTGGCGCCCAGCCAAGTGGTCTGGAAACGGATTGAAAACTTTATCCAGGCAGAAAAACAAGCCCAGACCATGCAGGCGGCCCGAAGTGCCCCTGCCGTGTCCGCGACTGCCGGAGGCGGCTGGTGGTCCAGTCTGGGCTTGTGGCGCGGCGCTACCGCAGCCGGTGCCTTTGCGACCCTGTTGGCCGTGGTGACTGGCGTGAATTTCACCAAGCAGTTGAACGGTCAGGTGCAGGAACTCAGCGCCAAACTTTCAGCCACCTCGGCCATTGAATACGTCGCCGTGCTGGCAGACGACAAGGCGAATGCCTCGATTCTGGTGACGTTTGACCCCAAAACCCAGAAATTGATGCTCAAGCGGGTGGGTGATTTCCGCGAACAGGCTGACAAGTCACTTGAACTGTGGGCCTTGCCCCCGGGTGCGGCACCCAAGTCCCTGGGTGTGATGAGCGGCGACGCGGTGATGAAATTGACCGCTGCCAACAGCGACATCCGCCAGTCGCCGGTCTTGGCGATCACGCTGGAGCCAAAGGGCGGTGTGTCGCCCGGATCAGGGCCTACCGGTCCTGTCCTCTTCAAGGGCGCATTGATCAAAACGCCTGAATAGGTGAAACCTGGCCGGCTCAGGGCCTGCAACGCAGGGTGGAAAATAACAAAAAGGGACGCTCACTGGAGCGTCCCTTTTTGTTTTCAGTATGAAGGATTCAGCGCCAGTGGCCTCGATGCCCGCCGCCAAAGCCACGGCTGTAGCCAAAGTTGAGCGACAGGCCGATGGGCGGGTAATACGGCGCGTAGTAGGGACGGGGGGCGTAATAGGCCGGGTAGCCAGAGTAATACACCGGCGCGGTGACCACCGGCTGCACATAAACCGGCTGAGGTTGCACGTAAACCTGCTGCACCTGCACCGGCGGGGAATAGCTTGGCTGCGGCGACTGGAAAGGTTGCGGTGCGGCTTCAATGGCGCCGACCGGCGTGACATTCAGCCGCACATGCAAGCCCGGATCGTTGGGCATTTGCGCGGTGTATTGCGTGCCCTGGTATTCGTACACCACGTTGAAGTAACTGGCGCGGTTCTCATAAAACGTCTGCGTGCTGCACTGCTGCACGTTTTGCAATTGGTTGTTCGGGCCCTCAATGCGGTCACCGAGGAGGGCGCCACCCACCAGGCCGATCATGGTGGCCGCTGCCCGGCCGCCGCCGTTGCCGATGGCATTGCCCGCCGCGCCGCCAGCGATGGCGCCCATCAGCGCGCCCGCACCAGAAGTGGGTCGCTGTACCAAGACGGCCTCGTTGTTGCACACCTGGCGCGGCACGGCCACTTGCTGGACCACCGGGGTGCTGGAAATCACTCGCGCCAAAATGTCCATGGCCGATGCGGGCGCCGACGCCAGTGCGGCTGTCGCCACCACTGAACCCATGCAGGTTTTGATGAAGATGTTTTTCATAGCCAGGCCTCTTTGTCCAACTTGCCAATCGCGCGCGCGTTGTGAAACTGCTGTGTTTTCAATTTTCCAGAAACTCCGATTTTAATGAATATGACCTGTTTCAAGGCACAAAGTTCGGTCGCTGTTCTGTAAAGCTGGTGACCATCGAGCGAGACCCGACCGGCTCAAACCCGCCCGGACCAGTCGGCTGCATCAAAGCCGACCGTGATGTCTGGACCCCAGTCCATCACCGGCCGCTTGATCACGCTCGGGTTGGCGCGCATTACGGCCTGGGCGCTGGCCGCATCGACCACGGTGGCCTGCGTCGCCGCGTCAAGCTTGCGCCAGGTCGTGCCCTTGCGGTTGAGCAGCTTTTCCCAGCCAGCAGCGTTTACCCACCGCGTCAGTTGATCCGGGGGAACGCCCTGATTTTTGAAGTCATGAAAGCTGTGGTCCTGGCCGTGTTCCGCAAGCCAGGTGCGGGCCTTTTTGACGGTGTCGCAGTTTGGAATGCCGTAGAGAATGGTCATTTTGTCATTTTCAGGTTTTTTATAAGGAAGTAGTATGCTTTGCGCAATACCCACGGGCTTAAGCAGCTATTGATTGTGTAGCATTCGGACCGCAGGCTGCGTGCTGGAATAATGCATGAATTCGCCGACGCCTTGACGCCGTGCCTTCGTTGCCTGACCTGTTTTGAGGAATACCGCATGATTTCTTCTGCACCCGCCATTGCTGCGCCTGCGCTTTACCCGCCGATCGAGCCGTTTCGCACCGGCACGCTCGACACCGGCGACGGCCATTCGATCTATTGGGAACTGTGTGGCAATCCGCAAGGCAAGCCGGCGGTGTTCTTGCATGGCGGACCGGGTTCGGGTTGCTCGCCAGACCACCGGCGGCTGTTTGACCCCGCGCGCTACTGCGTGCTGCTGTTTGACCAGCGTGGCTGCGGCCGTTCCACGCCGCATGCGTCGCTGGACAACAACACGACCTGGCACCTGGTCGCCGACATCGAACGGCTGCGCAGCCTGATTGGCGTGGAGCGCTGGCTGGTGTTTGGCGGCTCCTGGGGTTCGTCGCTGGCGCTGGCCTATGCGCAGACGCATCCGGCGCAGGTGTCCGAACTGATCGTGCGCGGCATATTTACATTGCGCCGCGCCGAGTTGCACTGGTATTACCAGGAAGGCGCGTCCTGGCTGTTTCCCGACCTGTGGGAGGATTTCCTGGCACCGATCCCGCCAGCCGAGCGTGGCGACCTGATGGCGGCCTACCGCCGGCGGCTGGTCGGCAGCGACCGGGCCGCGCAACTGGCCTGCGCGCGCGCTTGGAGCCTGTGGGAAGGGCAGACCATCACGCTGCTGCCAGACCCGACGGGCGAGGCCAGGCACGGTGGCGACGACTTTGCGCTGGCGTTCGCGCGCATCGAAAACCATTATTTCGTGCATGGCGGCTGGCTGGAAGAGGGCCAGCTGATCCGCGATGCAGGCAGGCTCGCCGGCATTCCAGGTGTCATCGTGCAGGGCCGCTACGACATGGCCTGCCCGACCAAAACCGCCTGGGACCTGCACCGCGCCTGGCCCGAGGCTGAATTCCACCTGATTGCCGACGCCGGCCATGCCTTCGACGAGCCCGGCATCCTGGCGCAACTGCTGGCCGCGACTGACCGCTTTGCCCGCTGAAGCACTTCCGGACACGGGTCTTGCGCCTTGCGCGACAATGCAAATCTCTATGCAAAATCTCACCACTTTGGACGACTGGCTGGCGCATTGCGAGCGCCTGCACCCCACAAGCATCGACATGGGCCTGGACCGCGTCCGGACCGTGGCAGAACGCATGGGGCTGAAGTTTGACTGCCCGGTCATCACCGTGGCGGGTACCAACGGCAAGGGCTCGACCTGCGCCATGCTGGAAGCCATCCTCATGGAGGCAGGCTACAAGACCGGCGTCTACAACTCACCGCATCTGGTGCATTTCGAGGAGCGTTGCCGGGTGCGGGGCGACATCGTCAGTGCTACTGATTTAATAGCTAACTTCGCTTTTGTGGAAAGCGCAAGATGCCAAAATGGCAATGAAATATCGCTGACCTACTTTGAATTCACCACCCTGGCCATCCTGCAGCTGCTGGCCAATGCGAAGCTCGACGTGGTGATCCTGGAAGTGGGCCTGGGCGGCCGGCTCGACGCCGTCAACATCCTGGACGCCGACTGCGCCGTCATCACCAGCATCGACCTGGACCACATGGAATTGCTCGGATCGACGCGGGAAGCCATCGGCTTCGAGAAAGCCGGCATCATGCGCGCCGGCCGGCCGGTCGTTGTCAGCGACCCGGTGCCGCCGCAAAGCGTGCTCGACCATGCTGCCGCCCTGGGCGCCGATTTATGGCGCTTTGGCCACGACTTCAATTTTTCCGGCGACAAGCTCCAGTGGAGCTGGGCCGGACGCGGCCGCCGCTATGCCGGTATGGCTTATCCAGCGCTGCGCGGTGCCAACCAGCTGGTCAATGCCTCGGGTGTGCTGGCGGCGCTGACCGCCTTGCGCGACCGTCTGCCGGTCACCGCGCAGTCGGTACGCAATGGCCTGTCGCTGGTCGAATTGCCGGGAAGATTCCAGATCATTCCCGGCCAGCCGACGCTGGTGCTCGACGTGGCGCACAACCCGCATTCGGTGGCCGCGCTGACCGAAAACCTCGACGCCATGGGGTTTTATCCGTGCACGCATGCCGTATTTGGCGCCATGGCCGACAAGGACGTCGGCCCCATGCTGGCGCGCATCAGCCCGCTTATCGATAAATGGTATTTTACCGACCTGCCGACGCCGCGGGCTGCCTCAGGCGAAGCGCTGCGCCTTGCCTGGCAGGCCGGCAACACCCGGCCGGACGTGACAGCCGCTGCTTACAAAAGCCCTGATTTGGCATTGCAAGCAGTTGTCAAGGCGGCAAACCCGACTGATAGAATTGTGGTTTTTGGCTCGTTTTACACCGTGGGCGGAATCCTAAAGAACGGCGTGCCGCGACTTTCGGCGCCGCATTTGTCGGCCTGAGGCCGAATAAACCGGCTTAACCGGCTTAACCGGCTCAGCCGCCTGCGTCAGAACCGCAAACGGTTTGCAACCCCTACCTGGCCTTCAACGGACTCTCAACACACCATGGCGTTTTTCAAGTTCCGTCGGGGCGACACCAGTCCAACCCCTCCTGTCGGTTCAGCCACCCAGGCGCTTAGCGTCGAAGTGCTGCGCAAGCGTGCCAAGCACCGGCTGATCGGTGCATCGGTGCTGGTACTGCTGGGCGTTATCGGCTTTCCAATGCTGTTTGAAACCCAGCCACGTCCGGTGGCTGTCGATATTCCGATTGAAATTCCAGGGAAAAATAACGTCAAGCCGCTGGTGGTTCCCGTGCCTGCGCCTGCAGTGGCCACCGCGCCGGCTCCAGCCAAGACGACTTCGTCTGCAGCGCAAACGGTGACGGCGGCCACGAGCTTGTCACCTACCGAAGAAATTTATCCATCAGAACCGGCTGTACCGCTTGCCGAGCCTGCTTCTCCAGCTATTAAAAAAGAAGTGAAGCCAGAACCCCGGCAGGAGGCAATAGTTGAAGCCAGGCCGGAGGTCAGGTCACGCCCTGAACCCAAACCTGAACCCAAGCCCGTCGAAAAAGTGGAAGCCCAGCCAGCGGTCAAGCCCGAACCTGTGCCTGCCAAGCCGGCTCCTTTGAGCAATGACGGCGCGCGGGCGTTGGCGTTGCTCAACGCCAGGCCTGCTGTACAACCCCCCAAGGTGGAAGCACCGACCAAGCCGGCGACTGTCGAAGAAAACAAGGCCGCTGCCGCCGAAACCAAGGGCCGCATGGTGGTGCAGGTGGGTGCTTTTGCCGATGCCGCCAAGGCCGAGGAAACACGCCGCAAGCTGGAAAAAGCCGGCCTCAACACCTACACCCAAGTGGTCGACACCAAGGAGGGCAAGCGTGTCCGCGTTCGCGTCGGGCCGTTTGCCAACAAGGCGGAGGCTGAAAAGGCGGTGAACAAGATCAGGGCGCTTGATTTGCCGGTTGCCGTCCTGAGTTTCTAGTCTAGCGGGCCGCACTGTGATGCCGCTTGACTGGATTTTGGCAGGGGTTTTGTTTTTTTCACTGTTGCTGGGCGCCTGGCGCGGCCTGGTTTATGAAGTGTTGTCGGTGCTGGGCTGGGCCGCTTCGTTTTATGTGGCGCAATGGTTTGCGCCGCAGGTGGCTCTGCTGCTTCCCTGGCAGTCGGTCACCGAGCCGGTGCGTTATGCAGCGGCTTTCGTGCTGGTGTTCATCGCCGCGCTGTTTGCCGCCGGTTTGCTGGCCGCCTTGTTGAAGCGGCTGGTGGACGCCATCGGCTTGCGGCCTGTGGACCGCACGCTGGGTGCGGCGTTCGGCATCCTGCGCGGCATGATTTTGCTGCTGGCCGCCACTGTTGTCATCGACATGACGGCGCTCAAGTCGAGCGACTGGTGGCAGGAGTCCATCGGCGCGCAAACGCTGACGGCGACTCTTGTCAGCCTGAAGCCATTGTTGCCGGAGCCGTTTGCCAGGTATCTGGGTTGATTTTTTTGTTTTGTCTTTACGTTGAGAAATCGACACACCATGAGTAAAAAACCATGTGCGGAATAGTTGGAATCGTCAGCAAGGCGCCGGTCAATCAGCTGATCTACGACGGACTGTTGCTGCTGCAGCACCGGGGCCAGGATGCCGCCGGCATCGTCACCCAGCAGGGACGCAAGTTCTACATGCACAAGGCCAAGGGCATGGTAAGGGACGTGTTCCGTACCCGCAACATGCGGGCGCTGCCAGGCAATGTGGGGCTGGGCCAGGTGCGCTATCCAACGGCGGGCAATGCCTTCAGCGAAGACGAAGCGCAGCCCTTTTATGTGAATGCGCCGTTTGGCCTGGTCTTGTCGCACAACGGCAACCTGACCAACGCAGCCGAGCTCAAGGCCGAGCTGTTCAACACCGACCACCGCCACATCAACACCGACAGCGACTCCGAAGTACTGCTCAATGTGCTGGCGCATGAGCTGGAAAAAACCACCCGTGGCCTGCCGCTGACGCCGGCCGACGTATTTGCCGCCGTGCGCGGTGTGCACAAGCGCATCAAGGGCTCGTATGCGGTGGTGGCGCTGATTGCCGGCCATGGCCTGCTGGCATTTCGCGACCCGTTCGGCATTCGCCCGCTGTGCATCGGTCATGGCCAGAACGAAGACGGCAAGACCGTCATGGTGGCCAGCGAATCGGTGGCGCTGGAAGGTACCGCGCACCAGTTCGAGCGCGACATTGCGCCCGGCGAAGCCGTGTACGTGGACCTGGACGGCAAGGTGCATGCCGAACAGTGCGCCGAAAATTCGCAACTCAAGCCGTGCATTTTCGAGTTTGTGTATTTGGCGCGCCCGGACTCGGTGCTTGACGGCATTTCGGTTTATCAGGCGCGCCTGAATCTGGGCGAGACGCTGGCCAAGCGTGTGATTTCCACAGTGCCGCCGAACGAGATCGACGTGATCATCCCGATTCCCGAGTCCAGCCGCCCCAGTGCCACGCAACTTGCGCACCTTCTGGGCATTCCCTACCGCGAAGGGTTCGTCAAGAACCGCTACGTCGGCCGCACCTTCATCATGCCGGGGCAGGGCGTTCGCAAGAAATCGGTGCGCCAGAAGCTCAACGTGATCGCCAGCGAATTCAAGGGCCGCAACGTGCTGCTGGTCGATGACTCCATCGTTCGCGGCACCACCAGCCGTGAAATCGTGCAGATGGCACGCGATGCCGGCGCGCGCAAGGTGTACCTGGCCAGCGCCGCGCCGCCGGTGCGTTTCCCGAACGTCTATGGCATCGACATGCCGACGCCGGGCGAGCTGGTCGCACATGACCGCACCATCGAGGAAATCCGCCAGGTGATTGGCTGCGACGCCCTGATTTACCAGGATGTCGAAGGCATGAAGCGCGCCATCTGCTCGTTGAATCCGGAACTCGACGGCTTTGATGCGTCCTGCTTCGACGGCGTGTACGTCACCGGCGACGTGACAGCCGAGACCATTGCCGCTATGAATGCGGGGCGCGGCGACACCGCCGAAAAAATTGGCGAAGACGGCGACGTCGATGTCTCGCGTCTGGCGCTGCCCAATCCGCAGGAAGCTTGAAATGACCCAACGACCACTGCCCGAAAACCTGCACCCTGACACGCTGGCCGTGCGTGTCGGCGTCGAACGCAGCCAGTATGGCGAGAATTCCGAAGCGCTGTACCTGACCAGCGGCTTTGTGCAGCCCGATGCTGAAACCTCGGCACGCCGCTTTGCCGGCACCGAGGAAGGCTTTACCTACGCCCGCACGTCGAATCCAACCGTGGCTGCCTTTGAGCAGCGGCTGGCCGCGCTGGAAGGCACCGAAGCGGCCATTGCCGCATCCAGCGGCATGGGTGCCATTTTGATGATGGGCATGGGGCTGCTCCGGGCCGGGGACCATGTGGTGTGTTCGCAGTCGGTGTTCGGCTCGACGCTGAACCTGTTCGGCAAGGAATTCGCCAAGTTCGGCGTTGAAACCACGTTTGTCTCGCAGACCGACATTGGGCAATGGCAGGCAGCCATGCGCCCGAACACCAAACTGCTGTTTGCCGAAACCCCGACCAATCCGCTGACCGAAGTCTGCGACATCCGGGCGCTGGCCGACGTGGCGCATGCGGGTGGCGCGTTGCTGGCGGTGGACAACTGCTTTTGCTCGCCCGCGCTGCAGCGGCCCGCCGAAATGGGCGCCGACCTGATCATCCATTCGGGCACCAAGTACCTTGACGGCCAGGGCCGCGTCATGGCGGGTGCGATCTGCGGACCGTCGAAGCTGATCGTCGATGTGTTTGGCCCGATCGTGCGCACCGCCGGCATGGTGCTGGCGCCGTTCAATGCGTGGGTTGTGCTGAAAGGCATGGAAACGCTGCGCATCCGCATGCAGGCGCAAAGTGCCACGGCGCTGGCGATGGCGCAATGGCTGGAAACGCACCCGGCGGTGACGCGCGTACATTACCCGGGCCTGGTTTCGCACCCCCAGCACGAACTGGCCATGCGCCAGCAGGGTGGGCTGGGCGGCGCGGTGCTGTCCTTTGACGTGCGCGGCGGCGACCCGGAAACGGCGCGCGCCAATGCTTTTCACGTCATCAACAGCACGCAGGTGGTGAGCATTGCCACCAACCTGGGCGACACCAAGTCCATCATCACCCACCCCGGCACCACCTCCCATGGCCGGCTCACCGAAGCGCAGCGCCAGGCCGCCGGCATCAAGCAAAGCCTGATCCGCTTTGCGGCGGGACTTGAATACATTGACGACCTGAAAGCCGACCTCTCGCGCGGCCTGGACACTCTGGCATGACATCCAAAACAAGAACCCGCTTCGCCCCTTCGCCCACCGGCTTCATCCACCTGGGCAACATCCGCTCAGCCCTGTACCCGTGGGCCTTCGCCCGTGCCACCGGTGGCGATTTCATCCTGCGCATTGAAGACACCGACGTGGAGCGTTCCAGCCAGGCGGCTGTCGATGTGATCATCGAAGGCATGCGCTGGCTGGGCCTGGACTACGACGAAGGCCCGTTTTACCAGATGCAGCGCATGGACCGCTACAAGGCGGTGCTGGCCGAGATGGTGGTTGCAGGCCATGTCTACCCGTGCTACATGAGCATGGGCGAGCTGGACGCGCTGCGCGAAGCACAAATGGCGGCGAAAGAAAAACCCCGCTACGACGGCACCTGGCGGCCCGAGCCTGGCAAGACGCTGCCGTCCATTCCCGAAGGCGTGCAGCCCGTGTTGCGCTTCAAGAATCCGCAGGGCGGCGCGGTGGTCTGGGACGACAAGGTCAAGGGCCGCATCGAAATCAGCAATGACGAACTCGACGACCTGGTGATTGCCCGGCCCGACGGAACGCCGACCTACAACTTCTGCGTCGTCGTCGATGACATGGATATGGCCATCACCCATGTGATTCGCGGCGACGACCATGTCAACAACACGCCGCGCCAGATCAACATCTTGCGCGCACTTGGCCGGGACGTGCCGGTTTATGCCCATCTGCCGACCGTGTTGAACGAGCAGGGCGAGAAGATGAGCAAGCGCAGCGGCGCCAAGCCGGTGACGCAATATGCCGCCGAGGGTTATTTGCCAGACGCGATGGTGAACTACCTGGCGCGCCTGGGCTGGAGCCATGGCGACGACGAGATTTTCAGCCGTGAGCAATTTTTGCAGTGGTTCAGCCTCGACCACCTTGGCAAGAGCGCCGCGCAGTTCGACGAGGCCAAGCTGCGCTGGGTCAATGCCCAGCACCTCAAGGCCATGGCCGATGAAACACTGGCGGGGCTGGTAGCGCCTTTCCTGGCGCTTGACGGTGTAACGGGTCTGGATGCAGTATGGCTGGCGCGCGGCTGCGCGCTGTTCAAGGACCGATGCAGCACGCTGGTCGAACTGGCCGCGTGGCTCAAACTGCTCATCACCGGCGGGCAGGCGAGCGCCGAAGACGTCGGCAAGCATGTCACCGACGCCGTGCGGCCTGCGCTGGCCAAGCTGTCCGATGCGTTGGCGGTTTGCGAATGGAACAAGGCGGCGGTTGCCGCAGTCATCAAGCAGGTGCTGCTGGACACCGGCCTGAAAATGCCGCAACTGGCCATGCCCGTGCGCGTCCTGCTTTTGGGAACGCCGCAAACACCATCACTTGATGCAGTTGTCGAACTCATGGTTCGAGAAAAAGTCATCGCCAAATTGAATTTAGTTTGAAATTTTTTAAAAGCCTGATTTTTGTCGATATAATTTGAGGCTCGACAGGTTACTGAGAAATTGGTGACTAAGGGGGTATAGCTCAGCTGGGAGAGCGCTTGCATGGCATGCAAGAGGTCATCGGTTCGATCCCGTTTACCTCCACCAACTGTCTGAGAATTTTTGAAGTTTTTTTGCAAGCCTTAAAAAGCCTGCGCCGGAAGTCACCAGGTTAAGACCCCATCGTCTAGAGGCCTAGGACACTACCCTTTCACGGTAGGTACCGGGGTTCGAATCCCCGTAGGGTCGCCAAATTTCCTTGCCGCAAGGCAAAGAGAAGAAGCACAAGTTGTTAAGCACTTGGCTCGCAAGAGCAAACGCTTTTCTACCAGGAGTGGTAGTTCAGTTGGTTAGAATACCGGCCTGTCACGCCGGGGGTCGCGGGTTCGAGTCCCGTCCGCTCCGCCAGATTGAAGCCCTTGCAATTCTATGAATTACGAGGGCTTTCCTCTTAAATCCGTTTTGTGATTTAAAAGATTGTCGAGATTTTTGCAGGCCTTGAAAAGCCTGCGCCGGAAGTCACCAGGTTAAGACCCCATCGTCTAGAGGCCTAGGACACTACCCTTTCACGGTAGGTACCGGGGTTCGAATCCCCGTAGGGTCGCCAAATTTCCTTGTCGTAAGGCAAAGAGAACAAGCACAAGTTGTTAAGCACTTGGCTCGCAAGAGCAAACGCTTTTCTACCAGGAGTGGTAGTTCAGTTGGTTAGAATACCGGCCTGTCACGCCGGGGGTCGCGGGTTCGAGTCCCGTCCGCTCCGCCAAACCTTCAAAAGGCTCGAGTAATCGGGCCTTTTGTCTTTTAGGCTGCTTTCGAGGTGAGGCCATTGCAGTGGACCATTCAAGGACCACCACAATGCGTATTCCTGCCGACATCCGTCGCTTTCGCCACGGTATTTATTATTTCCATGTCGTTATTTCCAGATCCCTGCCCCCGCGATGGAGTGAACGGCCCGAGATCAAAATGTCGCTCAAAACCCGGGATCAGCTCTAAGCATTGGTTCGTGCTGGTCTTTAATTAGCGAAGTTCCCTACGGTATTGCGAAGCCGGGCGCCTCGTACCTCGCGCCTCGCGCTTCTTCCATACGAAGGCTACTGGGTTCTGGTTGTAGCCCTTGAGGCAGGCGCTAATGTGCGCCACCAACCCAAAATCACTGGCGAAGCTGGCTCTCTTGAGGGACTTGCGGATGAGTAGGGCAAGCCAGCTTTCGACCTGGTTGAGCTAACTTGCCGAAGTCGGGATGTAGTGAAATTTCTCGCTCGGGTGCCGGGCCAGCCAATTCATCGCACTTCTTGTAGGTCAACAAGTTGTCCAATTCGACGTGCAGGAGCCTAGTTCGTAACTGTAGAGGCCACGACCTCAATCCATGAAGCTCATAAAAACTTTGCGCGTCTTCTTTTTGTTCGCCCGGCCAATCACCTTGCCAGTCGCGACTTCCAAAGCCGCAAAGAGGGTGATAGTGCGGTTGCACTTATTGGTGCCCTTGTCACCTTGAACCACCTTGTTACCAGCTGGAAAAAAGCCCGCAGGACGTGTGATAGTCTGGATTGAAGGCTTCTCATCCACACTGAAGATGATGGCGTTTTCCGGTGCAGACAGATAAAGTCCCATCACATCTGCCGCCTTGGCGGAAAAGTCGGGATATTGGTTGACACACCAAGAACGCCTGCGCGACAGACCGATGCCTTCGGCACGCAGAGTTTCCCAGACATGCCACATGGCCATCCCCAACGTGCTCGCCAGCAGGCAGCCGTCCCAGTGGCCAAATCCTCATGAGGGCACCAGTTCGAGTGGGGCCAGGATACGCTTGCGCAGTTCCGGGTCGTGCATGCGCGGCGCTCCCCAGCTAGGCCGGCCCTGCAGGCCCGCCACGCCAGCGGTCAAAAAAACCACAGTGCCACGGAGACAAAGTGTCTTTATTGAGTTTCATTTGCTTTGCCGTATCTTCAACCCCGACTCCGTCAATGCCTAGCAACACAATGCGAGCTCGTTCTTTCAGGCGCGCTTCAATCTTTTTGCCTCGGGCCAGAGAGGTCAACATCTCGCGTTGCTCGGGGGTGCAGGGCAAAGCAGACAAAACCCGGGGCATGATGGTTCTCCACTGAAAAACCAGGGAAGATCCAAATTGAGGCGGAAATTCTTCCTCAATCAAGCACTAGGGTTTTCAGTGATGGGTAACCGGAATTTCTTATTGAAAATAAGCATATTGGAATGTTGCCAATGTGGTTCGGAGCTTGGCCGAAGACATGTCTCAATGCTTATCCGGGGCATTAAAGGGACAGATGACATGGCGCTCTTTACGGAACATGCGCCTTCCAATAAAACTTTTAACAAGGAGAAGGACCATGCTTCGCTGCAAAATCGGTGATCTGGCTTACATCATTAAAGGAACAAATGTGGGAAGGCTGGTGGATATCCTCCCCTCACCCTCTCCCCATGGGTATGGATGGTGGGCTGTTCGAGTGGTGGGTCCGGCGGTGCCGGCATCCTATGACAGCGGTATTAAAAACACCAGCACGGGAAGTGTTGAAGACTACCGACTGCGGCCTATCCGCGACAACAACGGGAAAGATGAAATGCTGGCCCTCACGGGCAGGCTTTCCGCTGGCGGCTGATGGTTAGTTGACGATGCTTGCGACTTGTACTCACACCAATTGGGGTTGCCTGAACGAGTCCTAGAGTTCAAACTGACGGGTGCTCGCTTTTTTATTCACGTGGCCCCAAAGAATAAGAGGGTTTGGTCAGCAATTTTGCCTGTCGACCGGTTGATCCTGCCGCGCTCCGTCTGTAGGCGCATGGCTTCCAGACCGAGGAGCTTTAGACTGCTATCGCCGTCATTGAGAAAATTTCCCGCATGCGAGCATTTGTTCGAACAGAATATTTCGGATATGGTTTCCATCGCAATGCATAAAAGGAGCTTTGATATGAGTAACGAAAATGCCCAGGCCAAATGCCCATTCAGCGCAGCTGCTGCAGTTGGTACAACCAACCGTGATTGGTGGCCCAACCGGTTACCGCTGGAACTGCTGCATCAACACTCAGCAAAGTCGGACCCGATGGGACAGGACTTCGACTACGCCCAGGCATTTAACAGCCTGGATCTGGCGGCAGTAAAGACCGATCTCGCTGCGTTGATGACGGATTCCCAGGAATGGTGGCCGGCGGACTTCGGACATTACGGAGGATTGTTCGTCCGCATGGCATGGCACAGCGCAGGCACTTACCGGATAGGCGATGGCCGGGGGGGGGCGGGGCGCGGTCAACAGCGTTTTGCGCCGCTGAACAGCTGGCCGGACAATGTGAGTCTGGACAAGGCTCGACGCCTGCTTTGGCCAATCAAGCAGAAATACGGCGAGAAAATTTCTTGGGCCGACCTGATCATCCTCACGGGCAACGTGGCACTGGAAACCATGGGTTTCAAAACGTTCGGCTTTGCAGGCGGTCGCCAGGACGTATGGGAGCCGGATCAGGATGTGTACTGGGGTCGCGAGACGAAATGGCTCGGCGGCGACGTGCGTTATTTAAAAGGATCGCCCGGAGTTGAAGAAGGTCATGGCGTTCTGGTCAAGGACGACGACAGCGAAGTGACCCACACGCGCGACCTCGAAAACCCGCTCGCCGCGGTTCAGATGGGTTTGATCTATGTCAACCCTGAAGGTCCGGACGGCAAACCCGACCCGCTTGCCGCCGCCATTGACATACGCGAGACATTCGCCCGTATGGCCATGAACGACGAAGAAACTGTGGCGCTGATCGCCGGCGGTCACAGTTTCGGCAAGACCCACGGTGCCGCACCTTCGGAGCATGTAGGCAATGAGCCCGAGGCGGCTGGCGTGGAGGCCCAAGGCTTCGGCTGGACCAATAGCTTTGGCAGCGGCAAGGGCCGCGACACCATTACCAGCGGGCTGGAAGTAACATGGACCAGCACTCCGACGAAGTGGAGCAACAACTACTTTGAAAACCTGTTCGGCTTTGAATGGGAACTGACCAAGAGCCCGGCTGGCGCGCAGCAGTGGGTGGCCAAGAACGCTCCCGACATTATCCCGGACGCGCATGACCCCTCCAAGCGTCACCGTCCGACAATGCTGACCACAGATCTTTCGCTGCGAATGGATCCGGCGTACGAAAAAATCTCCCGGCGCTTCCATGAAAATCCCGACGAGCTCGCCAATGCCTTCGCACGTGCCTGGTTCAAGCTCACCCACCGCGATATGGGGCCGCGTGCTCGCTATCTTGGCCCCGAGGTGCCGGCTGAGGTGCTCATCTGGCAGGACCCAATCCCGGAAGTCAACCACGCCCTGGTGGATCAGCAGGATGTGGCATCCCTGAAGAAAAAGGTACTTGCATCGGGACTGACAGTGGCCGAACTTGTTTCGACCGCCTGGGCGTCAGCGTCCACGTTCAGGGGCTCCGATAAGCGGGGCGGTGCAAACGGTGCCCGAGTCCGGCTTTCGCCGCAGAAGGACTGGGCTGTCAATCAGCCAGAGCAACTGGCCAAGGTGCTGCAGATATTGCAGGGGATTTGCAAGGAGTTCAATGCTCAGTCCGGTGGCAAGAAGCTTTCAATGGCTGATCTGATCGTTCTGGCAGGCAGCGCAGCGGTGGAGCAGGCAGCTCAGAACGCAGGGTATGAAGTCATTGTTCCTTTCGCGCCGGGGCGCATGGACGCGTCGCAAGAGCAGACCGACGTGCATTCCTTTGCGCCACTCGAACCAATCGCTGATGGCTTCCGCAACTACCAAAAGACCCGCTACAGCGTGCCTGCAGAAGCTCTGCTGCTCGATAGGGCACAGCTGTTGACACTGACGGCTCCGGAGATGACCGTGCTCGTCGGTGGACTTCGGGTGCTTGGAGCGAATGTGGGCCAGACCCTGGATGGCGTTTTCACCAGCAAGTCGGGCACGCTGAGCAACGATTACTTTGTCAATCTGCTCGACATGGGCACTCAATGGAAGTCACTTTCAGAGGCAGGGGACCAGTTCGAAGGGGTGGACCGCAAGACCGGCCAACGTCGTTGGACCGCCACGCGGGTCGATCTTATTTTTGGTTCGAACGCGCAGTTGCGAGCGATAGCCGAGGTTTATGGCAGTGCGACTGCGCAAAAGAAGTTTGTCAGTGACTTCGTGACTGCCTGGACCAAGGTGATGAATCTCGACCTTTTTAACTAAAAAGGTGCTGTCCATTTACCACCATCGCAAGTCTCAGTCCAAGCGGGTTGTCTGGCTTTGCGAGGTGCTCGGCTTGCTTTATTCCACGCGGGATCGGGTTTTATGAGGGATTTCTTTGTATGGTCTATCTGCTTGTGGGAGCTCTGACGCTCCAGCGCAGAAAACGCGCCGCACAGCACACGACTCGGATCCATCAGCTGCTTGATGAGCGCATCTGACAGGTTCGCAAGAGGATACGCATCAGGGGCCCGTGCCAAGAACGTAGACTTGGCCGGTCATGGCGCCTGGCCCGCACGCGAAGCGATTGCGACCAAGATTGCGACGTTGTCACAACAGATGGACAAGTCATTGAAGTGTGATCAGGGTACGGTGATGGCCCAGACACGATGAGCTTCCTCGCCGATGGCGCGCCATCCATGATTGGCAGGACAGCATGGGTGGATTCCAGGGCTTTCCATTCAATTGGCTTAAGACAACGGTGCAGTACGGCTAGCGTTTTGCTGTCATGCATAGGCCCCAGCCTTGCCAAGGCACGAACTGCGACACAGGCCTGATCCATGTCCAAAGCAAGCGTCAATCGGGGGGCATGCTTGACCATGATTTTGGAGCAACCGAGTGTGAATTTGCGGGTGCGCCCTGAGGTCAGGTAGACCTCACAGATCGGGAACTGCTGGTTCAGGCCCAGTGCGTTCGCCGCATTGGCGCCATGTGGCGCAACGATATTGCCGCTTTGGCTTGCAAGGGCCTCAACCACTTTTTCCAGGGCGGTAGAGCGCGTGCCAAAACGGTTGGAGGTGGGGGCGATATAAGCACTACGGACTACCCTTGGCACCTTTTTCCTCCTTGGCCAGCCGCGAAAAAACCTGATCGACCGCAGCCCATGAACCTAAGTGTAAGAACTCTTTGGGCGAAACCAGGCCTCCCTCGGGAAGGGCTAAGCTATTGCTGTGGGCGAAGGGAGACTACCGTCGGTGCGGTAGCCGGCACCAAAATCAACAGCGTTTCCTGCGCGTTGGATGATGAACACCCATTCACACCCATTCACACCCATTCACACCCATTTTTGGCGGTATCCGGCGCATGCCCACAAATGGTCGTACAGGCCCAATAAAACGCCCATCAACACCCATTTCTGAGGCTGCGTGGTCACGGGTACGAATTTCAAACAGAAACTTGAATCCGCGCTACAGTAGCGGCTCGCTTGCCCATTGGAATGAGCCATTCTTGAAGAATGGCCTTGCAGTGTGAATCGACCGCAAAGCCGTATGAACACTTGGTTTGCATAGAGATTGACCAATCTCCAATCTCCAGTCCGCTCCGCCAGCATCCAAGGGTTTGCCACCATGAAAATAGCGGCAACCCTTTTTTTTATCCAAAAATTGGAACTGGCCCTTACCACAGGGCTCAATTGGCAACCACCTCCCTGTCACCCGGTATTTATTGATGCCGGGCTTTCGCTGGCCTCTTGCACAAGCAATCTCGAGCCATGATTCTTTTTGAAAGTACAAAAAACACCCATGCCCGACCAATTTACAAACAACCTTGAACGCCTGACAAACTATTTGTTGACGTACGGAATGAACGTGCTGGGGGCGATTGCCACGTTGATTGCGGGTTACATCGTGGCAGGCTGGCTCAGCCGCATGGTCAACGGTGCCGTCAAAAAAATAGACAAGATAGATCCGGTTTTTCACCAGTTGCCGGGAAAAATTGTCCGCGTCGCGGTGCTTATTTTTACGCTGATTGCCGTATTGAACCGCTTCGGCGTCGAGACCACCAGCCTGATTGCCCTGCTGGGTGCGGCCGGCCTGGCCATCGGGCTGGCCTTGCAGGGAACGCTGAGCAATGTGGCTGCAGGCGTCATGATTTTGTTTTTTCGTCCGTTCAATATTGGCGATGCTGTCCAGCTTGACGGCAAGGTTTATATCATTGACGCGCCAGGATTCTTTATCTGCAAGGCGCATCTGCCGGACGGCCCTATTGTTTTTATTCCAAACTCGAAAATCTGGGGCCAAACCATCGTCAATCTGTCGGTCACGGACAAAGACATCCGCCGCATTGACGAGTCCTACGGCATTGCCTATGGCGACAACATTGACACTGCGCTGGCCATCCTGAATCAGATAGCGCGAGAGGAGTCACGCATCCTGCAGGACCCGGCCCCGCTGATCAAGGTCGACAGCCTGGGCGACAATTCGGTCAACATCCTGTTCCGTGTCTGGACCTCACGTACCGACTGGTGGGGCACCAAGCTCGACCTCATCCAGCGCTGCAAGGAAAAACTGGAGCAGGGCGGCTGCTCGATCCCCTTTCCGCAGCGCGAAATCCACGTTATCCAGGAGGCGGCCAAGGTCGAGGACCTTCGCCCTTAAGCGAAAGTCAGTCGTTTGCCTTCTTTGTTTTCACGGGTGGCGCTCGCTTTGCTTTTGGTGTGCTCGCCGTTGACTTTCCCTGCTTCGTAACAGACTTGGCTGTTACTTTTGCCGATTTTTTTGCCGCTGCCTTGAGCATTGCAGGCTTGGCTGGCAGCGCCGGCTCTGCCATTTCGATACCAAACACATTCCCCAGCAGCGCGTCGTCAAGCACCTTGCCCGGCGCCATGCGCTTGGCTGAAGGCCTTAGTCCCCCCTCTGCTTGCTGGACCAGGTCCTTGGTATCGACCCGGCGCAGGCTGAAAAGCATCTCGGGTTGTTGGTCCAACCGGGTCGCTATACCGTACAGCACGGCAGCGACATGTTTGCACATGAATGCGTAATCCGGACAGTCGCAGTCAAATGTGATCTCTTCGGGTGAGGGGAAAAGTCCGGTTCCTGGTTTGCAGATGCGCTCCATCACCGCACCTGACAGCTTGCCTTGCAGCAACTCGACCAGTGAATCAATCGAACCCGAACAATCGGTGCAGATGGTTTTCCACTGCTTTTCAGGCACGGCCGTCACGCTGACAGACACTTTGTAAAGGCTCGAACCCATCACCTGCGCGCGTGCCTCGGCGGGCGTGACCTGCAGGTCAATCACCGAACCGTTGCGCACATAGCTGCTGCCGCGCTGCAGGCGGTTGGTGTAATCGCTGTAGTTGGCCAGGTTGTCGCACCAGGCCTTGCTCCAGAAAGTCTTGGCGAGGACGCCACGAAAAGGCATGATCGGCGTCAAGACAGCGCCGGCTTTTTTCGCCTTGCCAGCAGCTTTCTCGGCTTTTACCCGCCGTTCGGCGACCGATACATAAGCGGGCCACCCGTAGTTGTCGTCACGCATTATTTCTCCTTCCTGACTTCAGTTTTCTTTGGCAGCGTGAATATCCAGCTTGACCAAGTCCAGCAGTTCGCGGTCGCTCATCTCCGTCAGCAACAGTTCAGCGCCGCCCTCCAGCACATCTCGAACCAGTTGCTGCTTGGATTCAATCAACTGGTCGATGCGGTCTTCCACCGTGCCCTGGCACACAAACTTGTGCACCAGCACGTTGCGCTGCTGGCCGATGCGAAAGGCGCGGTCGGTGGCCTGGTTTTCGACAGCCGGATTCCACCAGCGGTCAAAGTGAATCACATGCGACGCTGCCGTCAGGTTCAGGCCTGCACCGCCGGCCTTGAGCGACAGCACGAAAAACGGCGTCTGCTCGTCTTCCTGAAAGCGCCTGACCAGTTCGCGGCGTTTGGCCACCGGCGTAGCGCCATGCAGCACCAGGCCTTCGCGGCCAAAAATGCTGCCAAGAAACGCCGCCAGCGGCTCGGTGGTTTCGCGGAACTGGGTAAAAACCAGCACTTTTTCCTGTTTGGCGGCAATCACCTCGGCGAGTTCTTTCAATCGGGCGAACTTGCCGCTGTCGGGCGCTTTCCAGGCGCCGTCGCCCAGCCATTGCGAAGGGTGATTGCAGATCTGCTTGAAGCGCATCAAGAAGGACAGCACGACACCCTTGCGGCCAATGCCTTCGGCGTCTTCGAGCGCATTGGCCAGGTCTTGCACCGACTGCTGGTAGAGCGCCGCCTGCAGCGGACTCAGCAGGCACCAGGCCTTGACTTCGGTCTTGTCGGGCAGGTCGCTGATCACCTGCTTGTCTGTTTTCAGGCGGCGCAGGATGTACGGCTGCACCAGCGCGCGCAAGGGGCCGAAATGTTCGGCGGCGGCCAGCCGCTTGGTGAACTTGGCAAACACCTTGTCCGTGCCCAGCAGGCCGGGGTGGGTGAAGTCAAAAATCGACCACAGGTCGGACAGGCGGTTTTCCACCGGCGTTCCTGTCAGGGCGATACGCGACTGCGCCTTGATTTTTTTGACCTGCCGCGTCTGCCGGGTGCCCGGGTTCTTGATCGCCTGCGCTTCATCGATCACGAACAGCCGCCAGTCAAAACCCTGCAGCAGCGGCTGGCGCAGCAGTGAGCCGTAGCTGGTGATGACCAGGTCTGCACCGGCCAGCCGCGCTGCATCCAGCGCCTTGAAATCGGCGGGTGGCATGGCTGACGGATGGGCCACCAGCACGCGCAGGTTCGGGGCGAAGCGCCCGGCTTCGGCTGCCCAGTTGGCCAGCAGCGAGGCCGGTGCCACCAGCAGACTGGGCTGGTGGGCAGAAGCGGTGGCGCTGGCGCTGCCTTCGCGCTTGAGCACCAGCAGCAGCGCGAGCACCTGAATCGTCTTGCCCAGTCCCATGTCGTCGGCCAGGCAAGCGCCCAGTCCGAGCCGGGTCAGCAGGTACAGCCAGCGCACGCCGGCCTGCTGATAGGGCCGCAATGTGGTCTTGAGCTCCGGCCCCGGATCGATTTGCGCCAGGCCCTCGGGCTTGCGCAGCCCGGCCAGGGTGTCGGCCAGCCACGGGCCGGCGGCCAGTTCGGACCAGTCGGCGTCCAGCGGCTCGCCGCTTTCGTCAAGCGAAGCGCCGGCCAGCAGCCGCATGGCCGGGGCAAAGGACAGGCCGTTCTCGGCGGCGGCTTCAATCGCTTTAAAGCGCTCCAGCAGGCGGCCGATGGCCTTGCGATCGACTTCGACCCAGCGACCACGAATGAACTGCAGGCCATCTCCGCGCTGGAGCAGCGCCTCAATTTCAGTGTCGTTCAGGTTTTCGCCGTCAAGGCAGACATGCATGCTGAAGTCCAGCAGCGCATTCTGGCCCAGCAGCGATGGCGCTCGCGTGCCGACACTGACCTTGACCACCGGGCGCAACGGTTTGCCGGCTTTCCAGACCTTCGGCGTTCGCACGATGATGCCGGCGGCTTCCAGTTTCGCAAGGTCGGACAGGAAACGAAAGGCATCCAGCGCGGTCCAGCGCAGCGGGTGGTAGATGTCGCCGGTCTCGACCATTTCGCGCAGCCAGCCACAGTGTTCGGCCGCACGCTTCACCGGCAGCAGCAGCGACAGCAGTTGCGCCCGGCTCTTGCTGTCAGAAAATTCTGCCAGCGCTTGCGACAGGGGCTGGTGCTGCGCCGTTCCATGTGCCGACAGGCGCGCGGTGTAGGTAGCCAGAAAGGCGAACGGCGCGTCCGGATCCTTGCGGTTTTCCGCCAGGTTGAAATGCACGCGGCCGACCAGGTTCCAGGCCGGATGGCGCGATTTCAGAAAGGCCTGCAGCGGCAACCCGGCCGCTGCCAGTTCCAGCTTCAGGGCGCCATCCATTGCTTTCCACAACACCGCCAGCCCTTGGGCTGTCACATACTCGGCCCCTGTCATGGGCGGCAGGTCGGCGATCAGCGCGTCAAATTCTGCGGACTCGGGCATGGAAAGTTCGATCTTGCCGTCCTCGGGCACGGCGCACAGGGCGGTGACATAAAGCGTTGCCACGGCGCGCCACCAGGCCCAGGCTGGCGGCAGGGCTTGGCCGACATGCTTTGTTCCCAGCAGCAGCAGTCCATGCCCGCTGCCCAGCGCAAAAGCCTCCTGCAGTTCCTGGCTGACGTGCGGCGCCAGTGGCGGCGCATCGTCCTGCGGCGTGGCCAGCAGGTGGCCACGGGGCGTCAGCTTCGGCGCCAGCTTGTGCAGGCTGTCGAGGTGATGCACGTTGTCCAGCGTGTCGGGAGCGTTCAGGGCGTCCATTGTTCAATCGGTTGAATCGCCCATCGGGGTGGCATGGGACTGAGGAAAATCGCTAATTTCGCGGGCTGTCGGCTTGATTCCATCAGGACCGGCCGGATTTTTCGCGCTGGATGTCAAGGCGCAGCGACTGCACTTCCTCGCGCAGTTGCCTGATCTCGTGCATCAGCTGGTGCTCAATGTGAAGTTCTTCGCCTTCCTCGACATCCTTCTCCACGAAGATGGCCGCCAGCGAGGCGGTGGCCAGTGACAGCACTGCCAGCCCCAGCAGCACCACGATGACGGCGAACATGCGCGACGCATGCGTGCTGGGCACTACATCGCCATAACCCACCGTGGCTGCCGTGGTGAACGCCAGCCACAAACCTTCGGCCATGGTGTGCACACCGGGGTCAAGCATCCAGAAGCCAAAGCCGCCCAACAGCAGGATCACTGCGCACAGGACCAGCGAATAAAAAACTCCCTGTCGGGCGATATGGACTTTTCTGGGGTGCTTCTTGAACGACATGGGCGGTCTGGTTATGGCGAATGGGAAGGCGAATAGAAATATCGATTATTGTCCGCACCCGCCGGGCTGCACAATGGCGCCATGCGTCATTCTCTTTCCGAAACCACCGGGCCGCAGCGGCTGTTGTATGGCCTGCTTGCGGGCCTGGCAAGCGCTGGCCTGCCGCTGCCGCTGGTCTGGCAGTTTCGCGGACTGCTGGGCTGGAGCGTCGGCGTGGCGGTGTACCTGGCGCTGGCCTGGTGGCTGTGCGAGCGCTTCGACGCCCAAAAAACCCGCGAGCGCGCGCAGGCGCAGGACGAACCCAGCGTGGTGCTGTTTTTGCTGATGCTGCTGGCCACGATGGCTTGCGTGGCCGCCATCGTGGTCATGATGCAGCAGGGCAAAGCATTCTCCGGAACAACGCGTGCGCTTCATCTCGCGCTGTCAGTGGTCGCGCTGATCACGTCCTGGCTGTTTATCCAGACGATTTTTGCGTTTCGCTATGCCCATCGTTATTACCAGGAAGAAAAGCTGAAAGAGCCCGATGGACCGGGCCTGGCGTTTCCGGGCGGGCAGGACCCGGACTATTTTGACTTTCTGTACTACGCCCACGTGGTCGGCATGACGTCGCAGGTCTCTGACGTGCAGGTCACCTCGCGAGAGATGCGCCGGCTCACGCTGGTGCACAGTGTGCTGTCGTTCGGCTTCAACATGCTGGTGCTGGCGCTCAGCATCAACGTGGTGGCCGGCGTGTTGCAATAACTCAGGGCAGCATGGCGCGCCGGCGTCCTGGCCGAAGCAGTCCGGTGGACAGTGCCGTGCCGCAAACAATGACCGCAGCGCAGCCCAGCATCCACGGCGTGATTGACTCGCCCAGAAACAGCACGCCGTAGAACACCGCAAACACCGGCACCACAAACGTCACCGACAGCGCGCGCGCCGGACCGGCGTTTTCAATCAGCCTGAAAAACAGGATGTAGGCGATGCCGGTGCAGACCACGCCGACGGCCAGCAGCGCCAGCCAGGCCGACGCACCCGGCATGCGCGCCGGCCACAGCCACCAGGCCGGCAGGGACAAGCCCAATGTGGCACCGATCTGGCTGCCGGCGGCCGTCACCAGTGGCGGCAAACCGGAAAGATAACGTTTGGTGTAGCTGGCCGAAATGCCGTAGCAAACACAAGCGAGCAGGCACGCCAGCACGGCCCAGAATGGCGCCACGCCCGAAGCGTTCGGCTTGAAGCTGGCCTGGTCCCCCGCCAGCAGCGCGACGCCGGAAAAGCCGATGAACAGCCCCGCGAAGCGCCAGGCGGTAGGTTTGTCCTTGAGCCAGAGCCAGGCAATCAGCGCGCCAAACATCGGCACGGTGGCATTCAGGATCGAGGCCAGTCCGGTGCTGATGGACAGCAGCGCAAACGAAAAGCAGGCAAACGGAATACCCGAATTGATGATGCCGATGAAAAAAACCCGTTTCCAGTTCTTCTGCAGCACGGGCAGCAAGCCACGCAGCCACACCAGCGGCAGCAAAAACAGCGCCGCAATCGTCACCCGCACAGCGGCGGTTGGCAGCGGTCCAAACTCGACCGCACCCATCCGCATGAACAAAAATGACGAGCCCCAGATAGCCGCCAGCAGCACGAAGTCAGTGGTCCAGCTTTTGGGGCTGGCTGCCGCAACACAGTTGGCAGCCCCCATCGCGGGCGACCGCGCGTTCAAAGAAGGCTCTCGGCCAATGCGCCTTCAAGCCGGAGCAGGGCGGTCTTGCGGTCCAGCCCGCCGGCGTAGCCGGTCAGTGCGCCGCTGCTGCCCGTCACCCGGTGGCAGGGCACGATGATGCTGATGGGGTTGCGCCCGATGGCGCCACCCACGGCCCGCACCGCCGCCGGTTTGCCGATGCGCCGGCTGATTTCTGCGTAACTGGTGACCTCGCCCTGGGGAATATCGAGCAGCGCCTGCCACACCGATTGCTGGAACGCCGTGCCACAGCCCAGGTCCAGCGGCAGGTCAAACTGGTTGCGCTGGCCGGAGAAATATTCGCCGAGTTGCTGGCGGGCCTGCTGCAAAACCGGATGGCTGGCGTCATCTTGCCAAGCCGTCGGGCCTGTGAGTTCAGGCGGCAGAAAGCGCTGGTTTTCCGCAAACCACAGCCCGGCCAGCCCTTTGCCGGTGGCGGCGATGACGACAGGCCCGAGCGGGCTGGCAACGGTGGTTTGAACAGGGGAGGGGTCAAATTTCATGATGCTCTCTTTAGCGTGTGGCTTGTTGGCTTTCGCGCGGATGGGCAGGATAACTGCAAAAATTTATGGTTTTTACAGGCTTTTCGCCCGCTGAGTATGCGTTTTAAGCTATTTTTTTAATAGCATTCATGGTATTTCCAATGAAGGCAGCTTGTCTGGCGCGGCGGCCAGCAAGCCGCTCCAGGCGCGTATGACGGCGTAGCTGCGCCACGGTTTCCACGCCAGCGATGCCTTTTCAGCTTCCCGGGCCGGCGACTTGAGTGTCTGCACACCGAGCATTTTATGCAGCGCCACGTCGCCGGCCGGAAACGCATCGGGCCAGCACAGGGCGCGCATGGCGATGTATTGCGCCGTCCAGTCGCCAATGCCGGGCAGCGCCTTGAGTTGGGCGATTGTTGCGTTGACATCGGCGCCACCATGCAGATGCAGCCGCTTTTCGGCGACCCCCTGCGCAATGCCGTTAATGGCCGCCTGGCGCTGCCTGACGATGCCCAATTGTCCGAGCGCATCACTGCTGGCAACGGCCAGTACGGCGGGCGCGGGAAACAGCCGGGTCAGCTGCGGCCACGGCGTTTCAATCGGCTCGCCGAATCGGTCCACCAGCCGCTGCGCCAGCGTTCGCGCCGCCGCGACGGTGATCTGCTGGCCCAGCACCGCCCGCACGGCCAGCTCGTAGCCATCGAGCGCGCCGGGAACCCGCAGCCCGTCGCCCTCCGGAAAGCTGGTGTGCAGCACGCTGTTGATGGCGGCCGGGTCGGCGTCCAGGTCAAACAGCGCGCGGACCCGGCGAATCACCAGCGGCAGCACCTCGCGCAGCGAATCGCTCACCTGCAAGACCAGCTGGTTGTGCGGCTCGTCAAAACGGGCGAGCAGCCAGCCCGCATGTGTTTTTCCGCTAGATTCGATGGCTAATGTCCTTCCTGTGCTTGTCTGGTGGTTGTCAGTAGCTATGAATTCGATAGCGTTTATGCGGTGTGTTTCAATAAACTTCAGCATGGAGGCCACGTCGTAAGGCGGGCGGTAACCCAGGCGAACGGTGATGCCTTCATGCTGTGGGCTCTCTTGCTGCCGGCGCATCTCGCTTGGGTTGAGCCGGTAGTGCTGCATGAACGCGGCGTTGAAACGGCGCACGCTGGCAAAGCCGCTGGCCAGCGCCACCTGCGTCACGGGCATGTCGGTATCGGCCAGCAACTGCTTAGCTGTCAGCAGGCGCCGGGTTTGCAAATACTGCAACGGCGACACGCCGAACTGCGCCTCGAAGATGCGCCGCACATGGCGGCTGCTCACGCCCAGACGCGCGGCCAGCTTTTCAACGGAGACGGCTTCATCGGTCCAGCTGTCGGGCTCATCTAACAGCCGGGCCGCCTGATGCGCCAGGATGTAAGACGCATCCTGGATCGACCAAGCCACCGAATGCGGCGCCAGTTCGGGCCGGCAGCGAAGGCAGGGCCGGAAACCGGCGCTTTCGGCCTGCGCCGCATGGCTGAAAAAGCGGCAGTTCTGGCGCAGCGGTGTCTTGACGCTGCACACCGGCCGGCAGTAGATGCCGGTGGATAGCACGCCGGTGAAGAAGCGGCCGTCGAAACGCGCGTCCCTCGCCTTCAGCGCGATATAGCAATCGTCGTCGGCCAGCAGGGAATTTTTCGTCGTCATGCGGCAATGATACGGCGCATGCGGCAGGCTGACTGGCCGTTTCCGGACTTGTTAAATTGCGGCTTGACCGATTGGCCCGCCCGTCACTCGCGCCGGTAGAGGCTGCCAAACCGGGCCAGTTGTTCGGCGTGCGCAGGCTGCACTTGTGCCCAGCTGAAACGCCATTCCCAATGGCTTTCGCCCTGGCCCGGCAGGTTCATGCGGTGGTCGCTGCCCAGGCCCAGCACGTCCTGCATCGGGTGGATCGCCGTGTCGGCCACGCTGGCGCTGGCAGCGCGGATCAATTGCCAGTGGATGTCGTGGCCGTCACCGGTGCCCAGGTAGTCCAGCACCTGCTGGCGCATCGCGGGCGAGGCCTCGGCCCACCAGCCCTGCGTGGTATTGTTGTCGTGCGTGCCGGTGTAGACCACGGTGTTGCTGTCGTAGTTGTGCGGCAGGTAGGCATTGGTGTTGTCGCCGTCTTCGCTGAACGCAAACTGCAAAATCCGCATGCCGGGCAGGCTGAATTCATGCCGCAAGGCGTCCACGTCGGGGGTGATTTGCCCCAGGTCTTCGGCAATGATGGGCAATTCGCCCAGTGCTGCTTCGATGGCATGGAACAGCGCCGCACCGGGGCCGGGCAGCCAGCGTCCGCGGATGGCGTTGGGCTCGCTGGCCGGGATTTCCCAATAGCCGGCAAAGCCCCGGAAATGGTCAATGCGCACGATGTCCACCAGCTCGAAAATGCGCCGTACGCGTTCTGTCCACCAGGCGTAGCCTTCGGCCGCATGGGCGCTCCAGCGGTACAGCGGGTTGCCCCAGCGCTGGCCGGTGATGCTGAAATAGTCCGGTGGCACGCCGGCGATGACGGTGGCGCGGCCGTCGGCATCCAGCTCGAACAATTCCTGGCGCGCCCAGACTTCGGCGCTCTGGTAGGCGATGAAGATGGGTGCGTCGCCGACGATCTTCACGCCGCGCTCGTTGGCATGGGCGCGCAGTTTTTTCCATTGCCGGTAAAAGCACCACTGGCTGAATTTCCAGAAGGCAATGCGTTCGGCATGCGCGCTGCTGGCTTCCTGCAGGGCCTGCGGCGCGCGCTGGGCAAGCGGCGCCGGCCAGTCGCTCCAGTCGCGCCCGTTGTGGAGTTCATCCAGCGTCATGAACAGCGCGTAGTCTTCCAGCCAGCCGGCGTGGTGCAGGCAAAAATCGGCGAAGTCCGCCTGGTCGGCTGCGCTGATGTGTTGCGCAAAGCGGGCGGCGGCTTTTTGCAGCCGCGCCATGCGCCACGGCACGACGGCGCCAAAGTCAACGCGGGCTTCGCTGAATGCGGCGTCCGGCTGCAGGTCGGCATCAATCAGCCAGCCATGCTGGCGCAGCTCGGCCAGGTCGATCAGCAGCAGGTTGCCGGCAAAGGCCGAACTGCTCATGTAAGGCGAGTTGCCGGGACCGATGCCGCCCAGTGGCAAAATTTGCCAGAGCCTTTGCCTGGCCGTGACCAGCCAGTCAACAAAGTGATAAGCGCCCGGTCCCAGGTCGCCGCAGCCATGTGGGCCGGGCAGGGATGTGGGGTGGAGCAACACGCCGCTGGAACGGGGAAAGGTCATGGGTTGTCCATTCAAAAATGCAGAAGGCTTTTGTCGTTCGCCGTGGCCAGGAAGTAGCTTTCAAAGTAACTGCTCAGCTTTCTCGAAGCTCTCCGTCATCTCTTTTGTCATTGCGGACAGAGCCTGTCCCGGACTTGATCCGGGAATCCGAAATCCATGACCCCGCTGGGGAGAAGTCATGGTTCCCGGGTGCTGAAACCCCGGGCTTGATCCGGGGCCAGGATGACAAAGGCTGATGTCATTGCGCTTTCAGAGTATGCGTAAGCAGCTATGAATTAAATAGCAAAAAAAGGCATCCAGTCTGCGGATTGCCTGTTCGTCATGGTGAAAGTGAAAGGAAATTTTTTCTAGAACTGCACTTCGGTGCCCGCGACAACCAACAGCATCAGGCTGTTCGCCGCCACCTTCAAGGGCGCCTCGCCCTGGCCCTGCCAGCGGGTCACGCCGCTTGGATCGGCCGTGTCCAGCACCGCCTGCCAGACGCCGGCTGGCAGCAGGAACTCGTGGTCTTCGGCCTCCGGGTTGACCAGCAGCAGCAGCGGGGCGACTGCCTTGCCCGGCTGGCCGATCAGGCAGCCGAGCACGCGCTGGCTGTTGTCGCCCCAATCCTGGTCTTGCAAGCCCTCGCCGCTGCTGTTCAACCAGTGCAGGTCGTGCAGGCCGAGCGTGTCGCTCAGTCCGCTGTACCAGTGGTTGCCCAAGGGCAGCAACTGGCGGCGCAGCGACAGCACCCAGGCGGTGAAGTTGATCAGCGTGTCGTCGGCTTTTGTCCAGTCGATCCAGGTGATCTCGTTGTCCTGGCAATACGGGTTGTTGTTGCCGTGCTGGCTGTGGCCGAGTTCGTCGCCGGCGCAGAGCATGGGCGTGCCCTGGGCCAGCAGCGTGGTGGCCAGCAGGGCGCGCCGCATGCGGCCGCGCAACTCGTTGATGGGCGCATCGTCGGTCGGGCCTTCGGCGCCGCAGTTGTTGCTCAGGTTGTTGCCGTGGCCATCGCGGTTGTCCTCGCCGTTGGCCTCGTTGTGGCGCTCGTTGTGGCTGACCAGATCCGCCAGGGTGAAACCGTCGTGCGACACCAGGTAGTTCACCGAGGTGGCCGGGGGCCGTCCGCTGCCCTGGTACAGATCCGCCGAGCCGCACAGCCGCCGGGCGAAGTCGCCGAGCGAGGTGGCATGCTCGCCGGACTGCAGCCAGAAGCTGCGCATGCCGTCGCGGAAATGGTCGTTCCACTCCAGCCAGCCTTTGGCAAAACCGCCGACCTGGTAGCCGCCCGGGCCGATGTCCCATGGCTCGGCGATCATCTTGACGCGCGACAGCACCGGGTCTTGCGCCACGGCGGTGAAAAATGCGCCTTCGCGCTCGAAGCCTTCGCTGCCCCGGCCCAGCACCGGTGCCAGGTCGAAGCGAAAACCATCGACATGCATCTCGCTGACCCAGTAGCGCAGGCTGTCCATCACCAGTTGCAATACCCTCGGCTGGCGGATGTCCAGCGTGTTGCCGCAGCCGCTGTGGTTCTCGAAGCCGACCGGCGGCTCCGGGCTGAGGCGGTAGTAGCTGGCATTGTCCAGGCCGCGAAAGCTGATGGACGGGCCGCCGCCGTCGGCCTCGGCGGTGTGGTTGTAGACCACGTCCAGAATGACTTCCAGGCCCTCGGCATGCAGCGCCTTGACCATGGTCCGGAATTCATCGCGCGGGTTGACGCCGTCCTGCTGCGACGCCAGCCGCACGCTGGGCGCAAAGAAGGCCAGCGTGTTGTAACCCCAGTAATTGCTCAGGCCCATGCCGGCCAGCCGCTCTTCGTCCAGCGCGTAATGCACCGGCAGCAGGCTGACGCTGGTGATGCCCAGGCGCTTGAGGTGCGCCAGCGACGCCGGATCGGCCAGGCCGGCATAACTGCCGCGCAGCGCTTCGGGCACCGCCGGGTTGCGTTTGGAAAAACCCTTGACGTGGGCTTCGTAGAGCACCGTGTCCCGCAGCGGCACACCCGGCGGCTGGTCGCCTGACCAGTCGAAACTGTCCACTTGCACCACCCGCGCCTTCAGCGCACCGGCGGCGTTGTCGCGGCTGTCCATCTCGGGCGGTTGTTCCGGTGGTGTGTCCGGCGGACTCGGGTGGACATAGGGAAAGTTTTCGTCGCGCCACTCGAAGGTGCCGACGACTTCGCGGGCATAGGGGTCGAGCAGCAGCTTGTTTGGATTGAAAAAGTGGCCGTGCTCGGGCTGCCAGTCGCCTTGTGCCCGCAGGCCATAAATCAGGCCGGGTGCGGCGTTCGGCAGGTAGCCGTGCCAGATATCGTCCGTGTGGCCAGGCAGGCATTCGCAGCGCGTCTGCAGCGTTCCGGCATCGTCGAACAGGCACAGCTCGATGGCTGAAGCATGGGCTGAAAAAACGGCAAAATTCACGCCCTGGCCGTCCCAGCTGGCGCCCAGTGGCCAGGGTTTTCCGATCAGAAGTGGGTCCGTCGTCCTCATGCCGTCCACTCCAGAAAAACCGTTGCCAGCGGCGGCAGCGTCAGCACGATGGACTGCGTGTGGCCGTGCCAGCCGACCGGCTCGGTGCTGGCCATGCCCAGCGGCGTGCCAGCGTTGCTGCCGCCGTAGTGCGCCGAGTCGGTATTGAGCCGCTCTCGGTAGTCGCCGGGCTGCGGCACGCCAATGCGGTAGGACGTTTGCACGGCCGGTGTGAAATTGCAGATCACCACGTTGAAAGTCCCTGGGTTGTTGCTGCGCCGGATGAAGCTGAGCACCGAATGCGCGGCATCCTGGTGGTCTATCCATTCAAAACCAGCGGGTGTGAAGTCCAGCGCATGCAGCGCCGGGGTGGTTGTATAAAGCTGGTTCAGGTCGCGCACCAGCCGCTGCACGCCGGCATGTTGCGGCTTGTCCAGAAGGTGCCAGTCCAGGCTCTGGTCGTGGTTCCATTCGCGCACCTGCGCAAACTCGCAGCCCATGAACAGCAGCTTCTTGCCGGGGTGGCCGAACATGAAGCCCAGGTAGGCGCGCAGGTTGGCGAATTGCTGCCAGTCGTCGCCGGGCATCTTGTCCAGCAGCGAGCCTTTGCCATGCACCACTTCGTCATGCGAAATGGGCAGCACGAAGTTTTCGCTGAAGGCGTAGCTCAGGCCGAAGGTCATTTCGCCCTGATGGTGCTGGCGATGCACCGGGTCGCGCGCCATGTACTGCAGCGTGTCGTGCATCCAGCCCATGTTCCATTTGTAGTGAAAGCCCAGCCCGCCCTCAGAGGTGGGACGCGACACGCCTGGAAACGAGGTCGATTCTTCGGCCATGGTGACGGCTTGCGGCCGCTCGGTGCCAATCACTTCGTTCATGCGTTTCAGAAAGGCGATGGTTTCCAGGTTTTCGCGGCCACCGTGTATGTTGGGAATCCATTCGCCCGCTTTTCGGCTGTAGTCTCGGTAGAGCATCGACGCCACCGCATCGACACGCAGGCCGTCAATGCCAAAACGCTCCAGCCAGTACAGCGCATTGCCAATCAGGAAGTTGCGCACTTCGGTGCGGCCCAGGTTGTAGATCAGCGTGTTCCAGTCGTTGTGGAAGCCTTCGCGCGGGTCGGCGTATTCATACAGCGGCGTGCCGTCAAAATTGCCCAGGCCATGCGCATCGGTCGGAAAGTGCGCCGGCACCCAGTCGAGCAGCACGCCAATGCCCGCCGCATGGCAGCAGGCAATGAAGCGCACCAGTCCGTCGGCATCGCCAAACCGCGCGGTCGGCGCGTACAGGCCGACGGGCTGGTAGCCCCAGGAGCCGTCAAACGGATGCTCGCTGACAGGCATCAGCTCCAGGTGGGTAAAACCCATGTCTGCTGCGTAAGGGACGAGTTGCGCCGCCAGTTCGTCCCAGGTCAGCCAGCGCGGCAAGCCACTTGCCGGGTCGTCGATGCGCCGCCAGGAACCGAGGTGGACTTCATAAATGCTCAGGGGTGCCTCCAGCGAATTGGCTTGCTGGCGCGCACTGGATGCCGGCTGGCGGGCGGGCATGCCGGCCACGATGCTGGCGGTGGCGGGCCGCAGTTCGCCCTGGCGCGCATACGGGTCGGCGCGGGCTGGCAGCACCTGGCCATCGGCTGCGAGAATTTCGAACTTGTAGCGCGCGCCTGTTGTTACGCCGGGCAGGAAGATTTCCCAGACGCCGCACTCGCGCCGCAGCCGCATCGGGTGGCGCCGACCGTCCCAGAGGTTGAAGTCGCCCACCACGCTGACGCGGGCGGCATTGGGCGCCCACACGGCAAAACTGGTGCCGTCCACGCCGTCCCGGCTGCACGGGTTGGCGCCCAGGATTTCATAGGGCCGAAGGTGCGTGCCTTCGCTGAGCAGCCACACGTCCATTTCGCCGAGCACCGGCCCGAATCGGTACGGGTCTTCCAGCACGGCGGTCTGGTAGTTGTCCCACTGCACCTGCAGGCAGTAAGCCTCCGGGGCCGGCAGCGCCAGCAGGCCTTCAAAAAATCCGTCGGGGTGGTGCCGCTCCAGTGTGCCGACCGGGTGGCCCGAATCGGCATCGAGCACTTCCACCCGCCGGGCGCCTGGCAAAAAAGCGCGGACCGACACGCCGCCGTCGTCCGCATGCGGCCCCAGTACCGAGAACGGGTCGCCGTGGCGGGCGCTGCAAATCAGTTCGACATCTTCGGGCTTCAGCATGGCACGTGTCCTCGGGTGCGGTCAATAAGCGCGCTCAGTGCGCGGCGGGCTCGATGTTCCAGATCTGGCGGGCATATTCCCGAATCGTCCGGTCGGACGAAAAAACGCCCATGCCCGCCACGTTGGCAATCGCCTTTTCGCACCAGGGTCCCGGCCGGCGGAACAACGCATCGACCCGCAACTGCGTGGCAACGTAAGACTCGTAATCGGCCAGCAGCAGGTAATGGTCGCCGCCCCACAGCAGTGAATCGACCAGCGCGCGGTAACGGCCCGGTTCCTCCGTGCTGAACTGGCCGCCGGCAATTGCGTCCAGCACATTTTTCAGCGCCGGCAGGCTTTCGTAGTAGCGCATCGGCTGGTAGCCGGTTTGCCGCAGCGCATGCACCTCGGGCGTCTTCAGGCCGAAGATGAAGATGTTGTCGTCGCCGACGTTCTGGCGAATCTCGATATTCGCCCCGTCATCGGTGCCAATGGTCAAGGCGCCGTTCAACGCCAGCTTCATGTTGCCGGTACCCGAGGCTTCGGTGCCGGCTGTTGATATTTGCTCTGACAGATCAGCGCCGGGCATGATGACCTCGGCCACGGACACGCCGTAGTTGGGAATGAACACCAGTTTGAGCTTGTCTGCAATGCGCGGGTCGTGGTTGATGACGTTGCCGACGTCGTGGATCAGCTGGATGATGGACTTGGCCGTGTGGTAGCTCGACGCCGCCTTGCCGGCAAAGATCACCGTGCGCGGCACCCAGTCGCCTTCAGGATTCGCCAGAATCGCCTGGTAGCGCGTGACGACGTGCAGCACATTGAGCAATTGGCGCTTGTACTCGTGGATGCGCTTGACCTGCACGTCGAACAGGCTGTCGGGGCTGACGACAATGCCCGTCGTCTTATCGATGTAAGCCGCCAGCCGCGCCTTGTTGGCGCGCTTGATAGCCATGAATTTCCCCTGAAAGTCAGCGTCGCTGCGGTATTCACCGAGCCGCTTGAGTTCCTCCAGGTCCAGCCGCCAGCGGTTGCCCAGTGTGCTGTCGAGCAGCCCCGACAGGCCGGGGTTGGCCTGCGCCAGCCAGCGCCGGGGCGTGACGCCGTTGGTCATGTTGGTGAAGCGTTCCGGCCACAGGTCGGCAAAGTCGGCAAAGATGGTCTGCACCAGTAAATCCGAATGCAGCGCTGACACGCCGTTCACCTTGTGGCTGCCCACCACCGACAGGTGCGCCATGCGCACGCGCCGCTCGCCATGCTCGTCGATCAGCGACAGCCGTGACAAAAATGCGTTGTCGCCGGGGCGGTGGCGCGCCGCCATTTCCAGGAATTCCTTGTTGATGCGAAAGATGATTTCCAGGTGGCGCGGCAGCACATGCTGGATCAAGGCGACCGGCCAGGTTTCCAGTGCCTCAGGCATCAGGGTGTGGTTGGTGTACGAGAACGTCTTGCCGCACAGCGCCCAGGCCTGGCTCCACGGCATGCCGTGCTCGTCGCACAGCAGCCGCATCAACTCGGCCACGCCGATGGCCGGGTGGGTGTCGTTCAGGTGAATGGCGACCTGGTCGGCCAGGTTGTCCAGCGTCGGGTGTTCGTCTAAATGACGCTTCACCAGGTCCTGGATCGACGCAGCGACAAAGAAATACTCTTGTTTCAAACGCAACTCTCGTCCGGCCGGCGTGCTGTCGTTGGGGTAAAGCACCCAGGAGATGTTCTCGAATTCGTTCTTGGCTGTCGCCGCCCGGGCATAGTCGCCGGTGTTGAAGGCATTCAGGTCAATATGCGCTGGCGCCACGGCTTTCCACAAGCGCAGGGTGCTGACCAGCGGCGTGCCATGGCCGGGCACCACCATGTCGTAGGCCTTGGCGGCGACTTCGCCGGCGTGGCGCCAGACCGGGGTGCCGTCCACATGCTCGACCCAGCCGCCGAAGCGAACCGGGTAGCTGATGCCGGCCCGCGGAAACTCCCACGGCGTGCCGTCCTGCAGCCAGGGATCGGGGTATTCGACCTGCGCGCCGTCCTGGATTTCCTGCGCGAACATGCCGTATTCATAGCGGATGCCGTAGCCGAAAGAGGGCAGGCCTAGCGTCGCCATCGAGTCAAGAAAACACGCCGCCAGCCGGCCCAGGCCGCCATTGCCCAATGCCGCATCGGCCTCGCGGTCCGCCACATCTTCCAGGCTTTGCGCATGCTGCGTCAAGCCCTGGGCCGCGCCGCTGGTCAGGCTGAGCGCGGCCAGCGCATTCGACAGGGTGCGGCCCATCAGGAATTCCATCGACAGGTACACCACCCGTCGCGCCTTGGCGGCGCGTTGCAGCGCCTGGGTTTCAACCCAGCGCTGTGACAGTTGTTCGCGCGCCACCTGGGCGACAGCCTGCATCAGGTCGGTGGGCGTGGCGTCTTCCGAGGCCACGCCGACGGTGCACAACAAATGCGTTTCGATTTGTGCGGCCAGGGCATGTTTGGCAATGGGAAAGCTTGAATTCACGGCGTTGATCTTTCAGGTGCGGCAGACCGGGGCGACTATCAGCAAGGAGCGCGCCATCTGCCAGTTTTTTGTTGATTCTCGCATGTGAAAAAGACTGCAGGACCGACTTTGAAACGGGCGATAGCCACACTGTCAGTGGCTGTTGACAGACGGTACATTTGGCGCTTGATTCCCTGTTTTATGCCCCGCAAAGCCCTTGCCTGCGCGGTTTGCGGTATTAAGATGGTGGCGCCCTTCATCACTCCCACCGCTGGAAACAATGAAACCTAACGAACTTGCCCAAAGCCTTGATTTGCCAAAACGCGCGGTTGCCCTGGTGCTCGCTGGCGGCCGCGGCAGCCGGCTGATGAACCTGACCGACAGCCGGGCCAAACCGGCGGTGTATTTCGGCGGCAAGTTCCGAATCGTCGACTTTGCGCTGTCAAATTGCCTCAATTCGGGCATACGGCGCATTGGCGTTATTACCCAATACAAGTCGCACAGCCTCTTGCGTCATTTGCAACGCGGTTGGGCCTTTTTGAAAACCGAGATGAACGAGTTCGTCGATCTGCTGCCGGCCCAGCAGCGCAGCGGCGACGAAAGCTGGTACCGGGGAACGGCCGACGCCGTGTACCAGAACCATGACATTCTGGAGAGCTACGGCGCCGACTACATCGTGGTGCTGGCCGGCGACCATATCTACAAGATGAACTACGCGCTGATGCTGGCCGACCATGTGGCCAAGGGCCGCGACTGCACCGTGGGCTGCATTGCCGTGCCGCGCATGGAGGCCACCGCTTTTGGCGTGATGGCGGTGGATGAAAACAGCATGGTGACCGACTTCCTTGAAAAACCGGCCGACCCGCCGTCCATGCCGGGCCGTCCCGACATGGCGCTGGCCAGCATGGGCATCTATATCTTCAACGCCGAGTACCTCTACAAGGAACTGGCGCGTGACATCAATGACCCCGACTCAACGCACGACTTTGGCAAGGACATTATTCCGCGCGCCGTGAAAAACGGTGAAGTGGCAGCGCACCCGTTTGCGCTGAGTTGTGTGCCTTCCAGCGATGTGGCCGAGCCCTACTGGCGCGATGTCGGCACCATCGACGCCTATTGGGAGGCCAATATCGACCTGACGGCGACCGACCCGGACCTCAACCTGTACGACCAGCACTGGCCGATCTGGACATACCAGGCGCAATTGCCGCCGGCCAAGTTCGTGCATAACCAGGAAGACCGGCGCGGCATGGCGATTGAGTCAACCGTGTCCGGCGGCTGCATCGTGTCGGGCTATGTGTTCCGCTCGGTGCTGTTTTCCAGCGTGCGCGTGCATTCCCATGCCCAGGTGAACTGGGCTGTGCTCTTGCCTGGCGTTCAGGTCGGGCGGGGCGCCAGCCTGAACCGCGTGGTGGTGGACCGGGGCTGCACCATTCCCGATGGCATGGTGATCGGCGAAGACGCCGAACTCGACAGCCAGCGCTTTCACCGCAGCCCGAACGGCATCACGCTGGTCACCCGGAACATGCTGGAGAAGATCGGCGCATGAAGGTCCTGCATGCTGCTGCCGAAATTTTTCCGCTGGTCAAGACCGGTGGCCTGGCCGATGTGGTCGGCGCGCTGCCTGAAGCCCTGATCGCTGTCGGAGCCGATGTCCGGCTGGTGCTGCCGGGCCTGCCCGACATTCTGAAAGGCGTCAAAGGCCAGCAGGTGGTGTGCGAACTGGGGGCGATTTTCGGCGCCGGTCGCGTCACGTTGCGACTGGGCCGGCTCGCGCACAACGGCGTTGCCGCCTATGTGATTGACGCGCCCTACCTGTACCAGCGGCCGGGCAACCCCTACCTGGCACCTGACGGCACTGAGTGGCCTGACAACCTGCAGCGCTTTGGCCTGCTTGGCTGGGTGGCGGCGCACCTGGCTGCCGGCGAGCTGGACCCCGGCTGGACGCCCGATGTGCTGCACGCCCACGACTGGCATGCCGCCATGGCTTGCGCCTATGTTGCCTGCCACCCGGCCACCCGGGCAGCCACGGTCTTCACGGTTCACAACCTGGCTTATCAGGGCCTGTTTGACGAACGCGACTTTCACCTGCTGGGCCTGCCGTCGCGCCTGATGGTGCCGGTCGGGCTCGAATTCCATGGCCAGCTGTCCTTCATGAAAGCCGGGCTGAAATATGCCCGCCACATCACCACGGTCAGCCCGACCTATGCACAGGAAATCGCCACCGATGCCTTTGGCTGCGGCCTGGACGGCGTGATTCGCGCCCGTGGCGCGGACGTGTCCGGTATCCTGAACGGTGTTGATGGCAACGTCTGGAACCCGGCCACCGACCCGTTGACCGCCGCGCCGTATTCACCCAACAAGCTTCAAGGCAAGGCGCTGTGTAAGGCGGCCCTGCAGCAGGAACTGGGCTTGAACGTTGATGCCAGCGCGCCGCTGTTTGCCGTCGTCAGCCGGCTGACATCGCAAAAGGGGCTGGATTTGCTGCTCGACGCCTTGCCCGCGCTGCTCGATTTTCCGGCGGTGGGCGGCCCCCAGCTGGCCGTCGAAGGCAATGGCGACCCGGCGCTGGAAGCGGCCTTTGCCCAAGCGGCGGCCATGCATCCGGGGCGAGTGGCCGTGCGGCTGGTGTATGACGAGGCGCTGGCGCACTGCATGATGGCGGGTGCTGACGCCATGCTCGTGCCGTCCCGCTTCGAGCCTTGCGGCCTGACCCAGCTTTACGCGCTGCGCTATGGCACGGTGCCGGTGGTGCGGCAGGTCGGCGGCCTGGCCGACACCGTGGTCGGCGCCACGCAGGACACGCTGCAAAGCGGCCTGGCCACCGGTTTCAGTTTCGGCCCGGCCACGCCCGTTGCCCTGGCGCAGGCGCTGCAGCAGGCGGTCGCTGCTTACGGCCAGCCTGCGCTGTGGCGCCAGATGATGCGGCGCGGCATGGCGCAGAATTTTTCATGGGAAACCGCCGCCGCGCAGTACATGGCGCTGTACCAAGGCACACTGGCAGCGTCTGCCACCGGGGCGCGTGTATAAATAAGGCCTGTAACGTGCGTAGCGTCCGTTTGGCCCGCCGCCTGCGGTTTACTTGTGGCGCCAGCCGCTGTATAAAATTTCCCGGTATTGTTTTTCCTTTTCCTTTTCCTTTTTCTGTACTCCGGCCCTGTAGCGCCATCGCCCTCAACAACATTTTAAAAAGAACCCCACCATGCAAGTAGCCGCTTCGATTTTCAAGGCCTATGACATCCGGGGCGTCGTGCCCGCCACGGTGACCGAGGACGTTGCCGAGGGCATCGGCAAGGCTTTTGGCAGCATCGCGCTGGCGCAGGGCGAGTCCAAAGTAGCCGTGGGCCGCGACGGCCGGCTCAGCGGCCCGTCGCTCAGCGCCGCGCTGATGCGCGGCCTGCAGGCGGTCGGCATCGAAGTGATCGATGTCGGCATGGTAACCACGCCGATGCTGTACTTCGCCGCCAACACGCTGTGCAACTCCGGCATCCAGGTCACCGGCAGCCACAACCCCAAGGACTACAACGGCTTCAAGATGGTCATGGCCGGTCGCGCCATCTACGGCGACGATATCCAGGCAATCCGCGCCATGATGGACGGAGAAACCTGGTCGCTCAAGGACGGCGGCACGCGGCGTACCGAGGACGTGACGCAGGCTTACCAGGCGCGCATCGTGTCCGACATCAAGCTGGCGCGGCCGATGAAGATCGTCGTCGATTGCGGCAACGGCATTGCCGGCGCGACGGCGCCCGATATTTTCCGCGCCATCGGCTGCGAAGTGACCGAGCTGTTCAGCGAGGTCGATGGGAACTTTCCCAACCACCATCCCGACCCCAGCAAGCCCGAGAACCTGCAGGACCTGATCAAGGCGCTGCAGGCCGGCGACGCCGAACTCGGACTGGCCTTCGACGGCGACGGCGACCGCCTGGGCATCGTTACCAAGGACGGCCAGAACATCTACCCCGACCGCCAGATGATGCTGTTTGCCCGTGACGTGCTGAGCCGCGTGCCGGGCGGCACGATTGTCTATGACGTGAAATGCTCGCAGCGCCTGGCGCCCGAGATTGAAGCGGCCGGCGGCGTGCCGTTGATGTACAAGACCGGCCATTCCCTGATCAAGGCCAAGATGAAGGAAGTCGATTCCCCGCTTGGCGGCGAGATGAGCGGCCACATCTTCTTCAAGGAACGCTGGTACGGTTTCGACGACGGCACCTACGCCGGCTGCCGGCTGCTGGAAATCGTCAGCCAGGCGCTTGACGCCGGGGAGCTGCTCAACAGTCTGCCGACCAGCTTCAGCACGCCCGAGTTGAACGTGCCGTGCGCCGAAGGCGAGCAGCACACGGCCGTGACCGCGCTCATCAAGGCCGCGCATTTCGACGCGCCCGCCAAGGTCAACACCATTGACGGCGTGCGCGTGGACTGGCCGGACGGCTTTGGCCTGATTCGCGCCTCCAACACCACGCCGGTGCTGGTCTTGCGCTTCGAGGGGCAGACGCAGGCGGCGCTTGACCGCATCCAGGCCGACATGCTGGTGCTGCTGCGCAGCGTCAAGCCCGATGCGGTGTTTGCCGCGCCGGCGCATTGAACAAAGAAGTGCACAGCGCAATACAGGGCGCGGGGAGCGTGGGGGTTCGAATCCTTCTTGTCAAGCTGTCTTCTCTCGGCGATGTGGTGCATGCCCTGCCGGTGGTGCAGGACATTCTCGCGGCCCTGCCGGGCGCGCACATCGACTGGGTGGTTGAAAAATCGTTTGCGCCTGTGCTGGCGCTGCACCCCGGCGTGCGGCGCGTCATTCCGTGCGAAATCCGGCGCTGGCGCAAGTCGCCGCTGTCCGCCGTCACGCGCCAGCAGTGGAACGCCTTCAAGGCCGACCTGCGCCAGACAGGCTACGACGCGGTCATTGACCTGCAGGGCCTGACCAAATCTGCTCTTGTGGCGCGGCTGGCGCGGCTGGCGCCTGGCGGCAAGCGTTTCGCGCTGGCCAACCAGACCGATGGTTCCGGCTATGAAGCCCCGACGCGCTGGGTGGCCGACGTGGCGATACACATCCAGCCGCACATCCACGCCGTGCAGCGCTCGCGCGAGCTGGTGGCCCGGGCGCTGGGCTATTGCCTTACGCCCCGCCCGGACTACGGACTAAAAAGGCCTCTTGCGCAAACAGGACTTGACCATTTGGCTACTGAAAAAGTAGCAAACAGGGTGGCTTTCGTGCATGGCACATCGCGTGCCGACAAGGAGTGGCCGCTGGGCCACTGGACGGCACTGGGCCAGCGCCTGAATGCCGCCGGTTATCAGATTGCGCTGCCCCATGGCAATGAAAAAGAAAAGCTTAAAAGCCAGGCGATTGCCCGGTCGTTGAATGATGGCGCGCCTGGCCAGGCGGTCGTCTGGCCGCTGCTGGCGCTTGACGCGCTGACGCACGAACTGGCCCAGTGCGCCGGCGTCATTGGCGTGGACAGCGGCGTCAGCCACATCGCCGTGGCGCTCGACCTGCCGCATGTGCAGCTCTACAACTTTGACACCGCCTGGCGTACGGGGCCTGACGCGGCCAGCGCCCGACAGGTCAGCGTTTACGCCGCGCCCCAGCCCAGCGTGGACGCGGTCTGGCAGGCCTGGCTGGGCTGCCTGGCAACCGTGCAGGGCGTACCCGGCCAGGCGTCCGAATCCCTGGAATCGTCCATGCGCGGGGCCGACGGCGCATGAGCAGATGGGCGCGCGCGCTGTATTCGGTGTTCACGACGCTCGTCCAGCCGCTGCTGCGGCGCAAGCTGGCGCGGCGCGGTCGGCAGGAGCCCGGCTACCTTGAAGCGGTCGATGAACGCTTTGGCCACTATGCCCAGCCGGCTGAAGCCGTGTCCGAACTGGTCTGGGTGCATGCTGTGTCGCTGGGCGAAACCCGCACCGCCGCCATGCTGCTCAAGGCGCTGCACAAGCAGTATCCGGCGCTGCGGCTGCTGCTGACGCATGGCACCGCCACCGGCCGCGAGGAGGGGCGGGCGCTGCTTAAATCCATAGGCCAGCCCGGCGACGTGCAGGTCTGGCAGCCGTGGGACAGCCCGGCTGCGGTGGCGCGTTTTTTCAGCCACTTCAAGCCGCGCCTGGGCCTGCTGATGGAAACCGAAATCTGGCCCAACACCGTGGCCGGATCCAAACAACGCGGCATGCCGCTGGTGCTGGTCAATGGCCGGCTGTCGGCCAAGTCGCTGAAGCAGGCGCTGCGTTTGTCGGCCTTGTCGCTGCCCGCCTATGGTGCGCTGTCGGCCGTGTACGCGCAAACCGAAGGCGACGCCGGGCGTTTTCACCAGCTGGGCGCGCCGGTCGCCGGCGTGTTCGGCAATCTGAAGTTCGACGCGACGCCAGACGCCGCCCAGCTGGAAAAAGGGCGGGCCTGGCGCCAGTCGCTGGCGCAGCCGGTGCTGATGTTCGCCAGCTCGCGTGAAGGCGAGGAAGACGAGTTTTTCAAGCAAATAAAGGCGTTTGCGCATATCCCACAAGCGCAGGTAGCTATGAATTCAGTAGCAATTCCGTTGGACTGCAGATTCAAGACCCTGGTCGTGCCACGCCATCCCCAGCGGTTTGACGACGTGGCCGCGCTGGCAGCGCTGCACGGCCTGCGCGTGTCGCGCCGCTCGCAATGGACCGGCAGCCCGGCCGACAGCGCCGAGGCAATGAACGCCGATGTCTGGCTTGGCGACTCGCTGGGCGAAATGGCGCTGTACTACGGCCTGGCCGACGCGGCCCTGCTGGGCGGCAGCTTTGCGCCGCTGGGCGGGCAGAACCTGATCGAAGCCGCCGCCTGCGGCTGCCCGGTCGTGATGGGGCCGCACACCTTCAATTTCACCGAAGCAGCCGAACTCGCCGAGGCCGAAGGCGCTGCGCTGCGCGTGGCCGACATGGCTGAAGGCGTGCAGGCCGGCCTGGGGCTGGCTGAGGATCCGGCTGCGCTGGCGAAAGCGGTCGCAGCCGGATTGGCCTTTTCTGCCAGGAACCGGGGGGCGACAGCGCGGACGGTGCAGGCGTTGCGCGAATACCTGCAGCCAGGGTGAACAGATAAAAAAACCAGCCCACCGGGCGCATGGCAGCGCCTGCCTTAAACCACCGTCATGACGACCAGCCACAGTGCAGAAGTCCAGGCCATGGCCCGGCTGCATCGGGGGGTGCGCCACAAGGACACGACCAAAAAAGCGTTGTAAGGCAGCGGGGCGAAATGCACCGCCGCCGCAATTGCCAGGTGAACGCCCTGCGCTGCCAGCATCAGCGCGGCAAAGCCGGTCAGCAGGTTGATGATGCTGCCGACGACCACAATGTCGTGCCAGTACAGCACCGCCAGTGCGGTTTCGCCGCGCCACCGGCGGCCTATAAAGCCGCAGCCGTTCGCTTGATTCACGAAAAAAGCGGTGAAAAAAAATACATGCCTGCCATGACCCGGGTCAACACCACGCCATCGCCTCAAGCCGCCACGATGTCAAGCGTTGACTCCAGGGGCGCACTGGCAAGGCGGTTGGCCAGCACCTTGTCAAGGGTCTTGCCATCCATGACCACAATCTTGAACTTCCATTCCTGGCACTGCAGCCCGCCAGCCGCTGCGCCAGCGGCGGGGCGAGGGCTGCCTCGATGACGATGCCGCTGAGCAAGATGAAGGCGAAAAGCATGGCTATTTCCATAACAGGCTGCTGAAATACTCTGCGGGTAAACGCAACACCCTGCCCGGGTGGGTTGATTTTTCACTCAGCGCACTCGCATTATGAAATTTTTGCT
>NZ_JADOVG010000018.1 GCF_015752205.1 Polaromonas sp. CG_9.7 | reverse complement strand
TCTATCGTCTCAAATTCAGTGCCTGCCCAGCCCATCGTTTTCCTTCAAATCTTTCTTGAGGGGAATTTTGCCGGAGTTGTGTATAACGAAATGGGTCAAAGCGGCTGGCGTCTTCGGTCAGCAAACCCAGCGCGGCCGTGGCATTGGCTGCCCAAGTCGTCTGGTAGTCCAGGATGTTGAGAATCTCGCAGGTCATCTGCGCCAGTATTTCGTTGTCCTCGACCACCAGCACGCTGATGCTGCGGGACTCGATGCTGTTTTCAGCAGCGGCGGCCACGGCTTCAGGGGTATCGGCATGCTCGGCGCGTGCCAGAAAAAGCGTGAACACCGAACCGCTGTCCACCTCGCTCCTGACCTTGACCTCGCCACCCGACTGCCTGGCAAAGCCAAACACCTGGCTCAGGCCCAGGCCGGTGCCCTTGCCCACTTCCTTGGTGGTGTAGAAGGGCTCGAAAATCGCCTCCAGGTTTTCGGCTGCAATGCCGCAGCCCGTGTCGGTGACTGAAATGGCGACGAAATCGCCGGGTCGCAGGTCACGGCCAGAACCTGCTGGCACGTTGTCAACCTTTTTCACCTTGATGGTGAGCTGGCCGTTGCCATTCATGGCGTCGCGCGCGTTGAGGGCCAGGTTCACCAGTGCCGTTTCAAACTGGTTGATGTCCGCCTCGGCGAAGCAGCTGTCTTCTGCGCCACACGGCTCCAGGTGAATCTGCACCTGCGCCCCCATCAGCGGGCGCACCAGATCGATCACGCCCTGCACATGCTGGTCCACATTGAACACTTCGGGGCTCAAGGGCTGTTGCCGGGCAAAGGCCAGCAGCTGGCTGGTGAGCTTGGCCGCGCGCCCGACGGTGTCGAAAATCCGGTCCAGGTACTGGCCACGCCGCTCCACCGGCAGCTTGTCACTGCGCAGCAACTCGACCGAGGAGCTGATGACCGCCAGCAGGTTGTTGAAGTCATGCGCCACGCCGCCGGTGAGCTGGCCCAGCGCTTCGAGCTTTTGCGATTGCCGCAGCGCGTGTTCGGTGCGCAGCAGTTCGGTGGTTCGCTGGTCGAGCGCCACCTGCGCCGCCTCGACTTCCTTGCGCGCCGTGTTGTCGGTGCCGATCAGCAGGTAGCCAATAATGGCTTCCTGCGCATCGCGCAGCGCCGTGACCGAGACAATCGCCGGAAAGCGGCTGCCGTCCTTGCGGATGTAGGTCAGCTCGTAGATGTCCTCGATGCCGCGCGAAGCCTTGAACACCAGCGCCTCGAACCCGGGGGTGATCGGCGTGCCGAGTTCAACGCTCAGTGCTTCAGCACGAACGATGACTTCCTGCGGGTCGGAAATGTCGGCCGGCGTGATCTGGTTCAGCACCTCGCCAGCGGAATAACCCAGCATGCGTTCGGCGCCGACGTTGAAAATCTGGATCACGCCTTTTTCATCGGTGGCGATGCTGGAGAAGTTGGCGCTGTTGAAAATCGCGTTTTGCAGCGCGCCGGCTTCCAGCAGTGCTTCTTCGGCCTGCTTGCGCGCCGTGTTGTCGGTGCCGATCAGCAGGTAGCCGATGATCAGCGCCTGGTCGTCGCGCAGCGCCGTGACCGACACCACCGCCGGAAACCGGCTGCCGTCTTTGCGGATGTAGGTCAGCTCGTAAATGTCTTCGATGCCGCGAGAAGCCTTGAACACCAGCGCTTCAAAACCCGGCGTGATCGGGGTGTCGAACTCTCCGCTCAAGGTGACGGCACGGGTCACCAGTTCCTTTGAGTCCGAAATATCGGCTGGCGTGACCTGGTTGACCACATCACCCGCCGCGTAGCCAAGCATGCGCTCGGCGCCGACGTTGAAAATCTGGATCACGCCTTTTTCGTCTGTGGCAATGCTGGAGAAGTTGGCGCTGTTGAAAATGGCGTCTTGCAGTGCGCCGGCCTTAAGCAATGTTTCTTGCTGCCGGACATCGTTGAAACTCTCAAGCGACCCTTGTTGCTCGCGAGCGCTGGGAAGATTACCGATTCGCGGCATAAATTCTTTCGTTCCAGTTATCACCATTGACAACCTGCGTGGAGAAAAGAAGGGCTCCACCGCGTCAGCGTAACACGCTGCAAATTAAGCAAGTGTTATGAAACGTTGTAATCGAAAGAGGGTAATTGGGGCGCAATGGCCGGCCATTAAAGGCCGCCCGAAAAGGGCAGCGCGCCAGCGATCAAGGCAGGTGCCGCGCCTTGCCTGGCGTTGCGCCACGGCGAAATTCGCTCAGCCCGCGCAGCAGCGCCCGGGTGAAGTCCAATGCGGCCTTATCCACCCAAGGGAGCCACACGCCCGGCGGTGAACAAAAAACCGACGACGACCGCCAGCATGAAGCCGAACAGCATCTCGTGCGCATGCCACATCCGCCCTGACAGGCAAGGCGTGCCCTGCCAGCCGGCAAACTGCAGTGCCCACAGGCCGATGGACAGGGCGGTAAACACGCTGGCCAGCAGGTAAAAAATGGGCGAAAACCGAGTTGCCACAAGGCAAACCCGGGCGGCGGCGCGGCCAGCTTGCGGACATTGACAGGGGTGGCAGACGCGCAGACGGCCATGAAAACCCGGTCAAAAAAGACAGTTCAAAAACCGGTTTAAAGATGCATTACTGATGTATCTATTTGTTCGGCAAAGATTGGCAAAGGATGATTTGGCGTGGCTGGCACGCGAAATCATCCTTTGACCGCGGAAAAATGCCTGCATTCAGCCGGCCGGTGTCGCCGCTCTGAAGGGCTTGAACCGCATGCAGTGGCAACAAAAATCACATGCTCAATGGTGGTGGCCGTGCTCGCCGTGGACATGCTGGTGCGCGATTTCCTCGTCGGATGCCAGGCGCACGTCGGTCACTTTGAGTGTGAAGCGCAGTGCCTTGCCGGCCAGCGGATGGTTGGCGTCCAGGATCACCGTGTCGCCCTTGATCTTGGCCACGTTGAAGACCTGCTTGCGGCCGTCGCTGCCCTGGCCTTCGAGTTGCCCGCCGACTTTCACGCCGGGCGGAAACTGGCTGCGCGGAATGGTGCGCACCAGGTCTTCGTCGCGCAGGCCAAAGGCGTCTTCGGCGGCAAGCGCCAGCGTCGTCTGGTAGCCGGCTTCCTGGCCGTCCAGCGCTTCCTCGATCTTCGGCAGGGTGTTGCCGTAGCCGCCGTGCAGGTAGACCATCGGCTCCTTGTTTTCCTCGATCAGCTTGCCTTGGGCGTCAGACACTTTGAAGCGCAGGGTGACGGCGGTGTTTTTTTCAATTTTCATGGACAAAAGTTCTTTGCAAAGGGGGCTGTGCCGATTGCGCAGCCAGCCCGTTTCGGGAAAATGATCTTAGCAACGATAAACACCGCTCGTGTGGCAAGCCGTGCCGCCGCGCGCATGCAGCCGGGAATCCGGACTACACCGGCAAGGCGGCAGAGGCGCCAAACTTGCAAGGCTTCGACAATCCAGACTGGTTTTTTATTTCCGAATCCACCCCATGACCACCCTGCCGACAAATCTTTGCGCTGTTGAAACCATTGAGCTGCTGTCCGGCGCCCAAAGCCCCAGGCCGTTGTTCGTGCTGCTGCACGATGCCGGCGGCACGGCGCTGGACATGCTGGAACTGGGCAACCGGCTGGGCGATGCGTTTGCCCAGGCGGCGGTTCTGATGCCCGAAGGGCTGACGCTTGCATCGACCGATGTGCCGATCAGCGCCGAAACACTGGCGCAGTCCGTTGCCGCACTGGCCGACTTTCTGCGCACGCAGCAGCAGCGTTTTAACGTACTGCAGTCCGACACGGCGCTGCTCGGCTTTGGCAACGGCGCCAGCCTGGCGCTGGCCCTGAGCAACGCGCACGATGGCCTGGTCGGCCGGGTCTTGGCCTTCGCCGGCTGCTACGCTGTCTGGCCGGAGAAGGCACCAACGCTCACCACGCTGCATTTTCTTCACGGGCAGCAAGACCTGCTGGTGCCGGTGGCACGCGTGCGCCAAGACTTTGCGCATTTGATGGAGCTGGGCGCTGATGCCACACTGGACGTGGCGCGCAGCCTGGGGCATGAACTCCATCCGGCGCTGATGGACCAGGCGGTCACGCGGCTGCAAACCTGCGTGCCACTGCGTTTCTGGAAGGCGCTGTAGCCCGATAGCCGGCTTTGCGCATATTTTTTAAGTAAAAACCACCTTTTGCGCATTGCCCACGGGCGTATGCAGCTATGAATAAAATAGCAAATGGTTGCGCCGGCCTAGGGGCACGGCTGGACCGCCTTGCCCGCCAGTTGCGGCTTGAGCGCGTCCAGCTTCTTTCGCAGGGCGGCATTGGCCGTGGGCAGCCTGAGCCACAGGCTGGGCAGTTCGGGCCGCTCCAGCACCACTTTGGCGCTGCGCAGGCCGCGCTCGTTCATCCGGGCCAGGGCTGCCTCGGCTTCAGCCCTGGAGGCAAAACTGCCCAGTGACAATCCGCGGTTCAGCATCGGGCTCAGGGGCTGCTCGAAAGGCAGTCCCAGCTGGTCGAGCATCTGGCGCTTGCGGTTGATCGCCGCCTTGCTGATGTACCTGCCCATGTAAATGATCCAGCGGACCGAATCGTCGCTGCTTTCAAACGACCAGCTGCCTTCGGGCAAGCCAGCCTTCAGGCGCGGCTGAAGCGTGCTGGCCTGCTGTTCGGTGAACACGCCCACCTGCAGGCAGGACACGCCGGCTGCAAGCGCGGCGGGTGATGGGGTCGGGGTCCGCACCGCGGCGCCGGGCGCAAGTGGTGACAGCGGCGGCGCGGCGGGCAAGATCAGCTGCATGGCTTCGGGCCGGATCTGCTGCGCCAGCCGTTCGGGTTCGGACTGCCGCGCAGGCGCCAGGCCATAGGCCGCCAGCAGGCCCTGGCCCCAGGCGAAATACAGCGCATTGGCCAGCAGCAGCGCCAGGGCCAGCGCCCTCAGCATGGTGGCGCGCCCCTTTCTGCTTGCGAGGCGACAGGCCGCACGCTGACTTCGGCGCTGCTGACTTCGACCATGCCGCCAGCGGTGTGCACGCGCAGCGCACCGTTGTCGGCCACGCCGTAGGCCGTGCCCTGCGTGCCGTCCGTCAGCTGCACGGCGCGATGGGCCAGCACGTCGCGCGCGGCAAACCGCGCCTGGAAAGGCTCGAAGCCAAACTGCGCGAAGGCCTGCACCGCCTGCACCAGCGCCGGAACGATGCGCAGCAGCGCGCCGGGCACGTCCAGATTTGAGTCAAGCGTCAGCAGGCCGCCGGGCGCCACCGGGGCCGGCCCTGCCGGCGGCACATCAGCCAGCGGCACTGGCCGGATGTTGATGCCCACGCCAATGATCAGGTAACGCAGGCCGTCCCCGCTGGCGGTCTCGACCAGAATGCCGCCCAGCTTGCGCTCACCCTCTGGCGTGGACAGCCACAGGTCGTTCGGCCATTTCAGGCCGATGCGCGGTGGGGCGCCATGGCGTGCCTGGCTGGCATCCAGCGGGTCGAGGCTTTCAGCGACGCTGACGCCGACCGCCAGCGACAGGCCCGACCAGTCCGCCGGCGCCAGGGGCAGGCCCAGTGAAAACATCAGGCTGTCGCCGCGCCGGCTTTGCCAGCTGCGCCCCAGCCGGCCCCGCCCGGCGCTTTGCTGCTCGGCCACCAGCAGCAGCGGCTCGGGCTGCGGCGGGCGGCCGGGCGCGCCCTTGAAACGGCGCATCAGCTCGCTGTTGGTCGAATCGATCTCGGGCAGCACCTCGACCGTGAAGCCGGGCAACTCGGGCGCCACGGCTTCCCAGATGGCTTCGGCAGGCCAGCGGATCGGCGGGAGGCAATGCAAGGGCGTTGTCATGGGCGGGTGGCAGTAAAAAAGGGAGAAAGAACGGTTCTGGCCAGCCGCGCAGACTCAGCCTGCGGCGCTTTTGGGCACCTTTTTCCGTGCCTTGGCTGCCAGCAGTGTGCCCCGACAGTTTTCGGCGCCGCACCAGCAGGGGTAATCGGCCAGCAGCTTGGGCGTGTACCGGGCATCGATGACCAGCCCGTAGTCGTAGAACAGCTCATCGCCAGCCGGGATGTTGCGCAGCGCCTTGATGAACACCCGTCCGCCAGTTTCGTCTGCCTCGCAGTTCGGCTGGCAGCTGTGGTTGATCCAGCGCGACGAATTGCCGCCGACCTTGGCGTCAATCACGCGGCCGTCGTCGATGTGAAAGTAAAACGTGTGGTTCGGTTGCGCCGGGTCGTGCGGGTGGCGGCGCAGCGCCTCGGGCCAGCTGATGACCTCGCCGGTGTATTCGATCAGCGTCTCGCCTTCGGCCAGGTCCTGCACGGCAAACACGCCCTTGCCATGCACGCCCGAACGTCGGGTCTGCAGGCGCCGGCGGCTGCCAGCCATCGCTTTTTCAGGGTAAGCAGAGGCTTGGTTTTTGGGCACGGCGGTTTTTTTGGTATGGTTAATTCATGTGTGTGCGTGCGCACCGGCGCGCGTACATGCGCGGGAAATCGGTATTGTAATGACGGGCCTTGGGCCTACTGACAGCCGCTTGTCCTGCGCCTGCAAGGAAATGCGCCACATCGGCGCCAGGCCGGGAACGACTCCCTGCCAATGAAAAAAGTCAACAGAAGTATTTATGAAAACACTGGTAATTGCCGAAAAACCTTCGGTTGCGCAAGACATCGTTCGCGCCCTCACGCCCACGGCGGGCAAGTTCGACAAGCACGACGAGTACTTCGAAAGCGAAGACTGGGTCATCACGTCAGCCGTCGGCCATCTGGTCGAAATCCAGGCGCCCGAAGAGTTCGACGTGAAGCGCGGCAAGTGGAGCTTTGCCAACCTTCCGGTGATTCCGCCGTACTTCGACCTCAAGCCGATGGACAAGACCAAGACGCGGCTCAACGCCATCGTCAAGCTGACCAAGCGAAAAGACGTGGGCGCGCTGGTCAATGCCTGCGACGCGGGCCGCGAGGGCGAGCTGATCTTCCGGCTGATCCAGCAGTACGCCAAAAGCAAACACCCCATCAAGCGGCTGTGGCTGCAATCGATGACGCCCGCCGCCATCCGCGACGGCTTTGCGTCACTGCGCAGCGACGCGCAGATGCTGCCGCTGGCCGACGCGGCGCGCTGCCGCTCCGAGGCCGACTGGCTGGTGGGCATCAACGGCACGCGCGCCATGACGGCCTTCAATTCACGCGATGGCGGCTTCTTCCTGACCACCGTCGGCCGGGTGCAGACGCCGACGCTGTCGGTGGTCGTTGAGCGCGAAGAAAAAATCCGCAAGTTCGTCAGTCGCGATTACTGGGAAATCCATGCCGTTTTCGGTGCCGAAGCCGGCGACTACCCCGGCAAGTGGTTTGACCCGAAATGGAAGCGCGCCACGGCCAATGCCGCCAACGGCGAAGGCGCCGAGCCTGATGCCGAACTGAAAGCCGACCGGCTCTGGACCGAACGCGAAGCCAAAGCCATTGCCGACGCCGTGCGGGGCCAGACCGCCACCGTGACCGAGGAATCCAGGCCGACCACCCAGGCCGCCGGACTGCTGTTCGATTTGACTTCCTTGCAGCGCGAAGCCAACGGCAAGTTCGGCTTTTCCGCCAAGACCACGCTGTCAATCGCGCAAAGCCTGTACGAGCGCCACAAGGCGCTGACCTACCCGCGAACCGACTCGCGCGCGCTGCCTGAGGACTATGTGCCGGTGGTCAAGCAGACCTTTGAAATGCTGGCCGCTAGCCCCATGCGCCACCTGGCGCAGCATGCCGCCACGGCCATCCAGGGCAACTACGTCAAGCCGACCAAGCGCATTTTTGACAATGCCAAGGTTAGCGACCACTTTGCCATCATCCCGACGCTGCAAGCCCCCAGCGGCCTGTCCGAGGCTGAGCAAAAGCTCTATGACCTGGTGGTGCGCCGCTTCATGGCGGTGTTTTTCCCGAGTGCCGAATTTCTGGTGACGACGCGTATTTCGCTGTCGGTCGGCCACAGCTTCAAGACCGAGGGCAAGGTGCTGGTCAAGCCGGGCTGGCTGGCCATTTATGGCAAGGAAGCCGCAGAAGAAGTGGCGGACGCCAAGGAAGGCGACAAGGGCCAGAGCCTGGTGCCGGTCAAGCCCGGCGAACGCGTCGGTGTCGAATCGGTCGATGCCAAGGGGCTGAAAACCCGCCCGCCAGCGCGTTACAGCGAAGCCACGCTGCTTGGCGCCATGGAAGGCGCGGGCAAGACCATCGACGACGAAGAACTGCGGGCGGCCATGCAGGAAAAAGGCCTGGGCACGCCCGCCACCCGCGCCGCGACGATTGAAGGCCTGATTGCCGAAAAGTACATGCTGCGTGAAGGCCGCGAGCTGATTCCCACCGCCAAAGCTTTTCAGTTGATGACCTTGCTGCGCGGCCTGGATGTGCAGGAGTTGTCCAAGGCCGCGCTGACCGGCGAATGGGAATACAAGCTGGCGCAGATGGAGCAGGGCAAGCTGAGCCGCGAGACCTTCATGGCCGAGATTGCCACCATGACCGAGCGACTGGTCGCCAAGGCCAAGGGCTACAGCCGCGACAGCATTCCCGGCGACTATGCCACCCTGCAGGCGCGCTGCCCGAACTGCGCCGGCCTGATCCGGGAAAACTACCGCCGCTATGCCTGCACTGGCGCGGACGGCCAGGGCGAAGGCTGCGGCTTCAGCTTCGGCAAGACGCCGGCCGGCCGCACGTTTGAACTGGCAGAGGTCGAGCAGTTTTTACGTGACAAGAAAATTGGCCCGCTGGAAGGGTTCCGCTCCAAGGCCGGCTGGCCGTTCACCGCCGAAATGGTCATCAAGTTCGACGAGGAAACCAAGAACTACAAGCTCGAATTCGATTTTGGCGACGACAAGAAGGAAGAAAGCGGCGAGATCATCGATTTTGGCGACCAAACCGCCTTGGGCGCGTGCCCCAAGTGCGCGGCTGCCGTGTACGAACTGGGCAAGAACTATGTCTGCGAAAAGTCGGTGCCTACGCTGAACCAGCCGAGTCCAACCTGCGACTTCAAGACGGGCCAGGTGATCCTGCAGCAGCCCATCGAGCGCGAGCAGATGGTGAAGTTGCTGACCACCGGCAAGACTGATTTGCTCGACAAGTTCGTTTCAATGCGCACGCGCCGCGCCTTCAAGGCGCACCTGGCCTGGGACAAGGAAGCCGGCAAGGTGAATTTTGAATTTGCGCCGTCCAAGTTTCCGCCCAAGCCGGGCGCCGCGGCCCGCGCCAGCAGCGGCACGGTGAAAACGCCGTTTGGCAAGACCGTGGCAGTCAAGGCGACAGGCGCGGCGGCGGCGAAAAAAACCGCCGTCAAAAAGGTCGCGGCCAAAAAAGTTGCCGTCAAGACCGACAAGCCCAAGGTTGCCCGCAAGACCACGCCGGGCGCAGGCCTCAAGCCCAGCGACGCGCTGGCCGCGGTGATCGGCACCGAGCAGGTGGCGCGCCCGCAGGTCATCAAGAAGCTTTGGGACTACATCAAGGAACAAAACCTGCAGGACCCGGCCAACAAACGCTCGATCAACGCCGACGCCAAGCTGCTGGCCGTGTTCGGCAAGCCGCAGGTGACGATGTTCGAGCTGGCCGGGATTGTCGGCAAGCATTTGAGCTGATGTGGATGCCGGCTGCCGGCCATGCATTGGCGCTCGCTTCTTTGTTAGCCGGCGCATCACAATGCCTGGCCTCCCGGGCTTGACCCGGGATCCATCCTGGCAGGGTTAACCGGACCTTGATATGGCCTGCCAGACCAGCAGGGTTTGGGCGCTGTGGATTGCGGATCAAGTCCGCAATGACAGGCAGGGGAGGGAGGGGAATGGAGAAGAAGTGCAGCAAGTACGTTGGTTGCAAGCAGTTCAGGCCATGGCGCCATGACAAAGCATCCAGCCATGGACGCTTCTGTTGCGCGCGGGCATCACAATGCCTGTCATCCCGGGCTTGACCCGGGATCCATCCTGGCAGGGTTAACCGGACCTTGATATGGCCTGCCAGACCAGCAGGGTTTGGGCGCTGTGGATTGCGGATCAAGTCCGCAATGACAGGCAGGGGAGGGGAAGTGAATGGCGGGGAATGGCGGGGAGGGGAGGCGCAGCAAACACGCCGGTGGTGGGGTTGTGAACCACCAGCCGGTTCATGACCCGGCGGCGCGGGCGGTCTTGGCGGCGGCCACGGCGCCAAGAAAGTCTTTCAATACCGCGCCGTCATCAATTGTGTCCGAGCCGGCCTGGTGGAATTCGGGATGCCACTGCAACGCGGCAATATAGCTTTTGGCCGGGTCCTTGCGGCGGATCGCCTCGACGATGCCGTCGGTCACGCTGAACGCCTCGGCCTCGAACTCGGGCGACAGGTCCTTGACGGCCTGGTGGTGGATGCTGTTGACGCGCACCCGCTCGACACCGGGGTACAGGCGTGACAGCTGCGTGCCGGGCACGATGTCCACGCTGTGAAAATTCAGGTCATACGTGTCGGCGTCGCGGTGCACAAACGAATCCGGCACCTGCATCGTGATGTCCTGGTACAGCGTTCCGCCAAACGCCACGTTGAGCAATTGCAGGCCCCGGCAGACGCCGAACACCGGCTTGCCCAGCGTTTCAAAAGCGCTGACCAGCGCCTTGTCGTACTCGTCACGCACCTTGTCGCCAGCCCAACGGTCTTCCAGCGGCGTTTCACCATAGCTGCCCGGCCAGACGTCGGCGCCGCCGTGCAACACCAGGCCGTCGAGCCACTGGGCGTAGTGCGCATAGGTCACATCGCCGCGCTGCGTGCTGCCGGTCGGGCAGGGCACCATCACGACCATCGATCCCGAGGACATGAGCCAGTGGGCAATCGACTGCTCGACATACTGCAGCGTTTTTCCCGTAAACAGCGAACGCGCGGGGTCGGCATGGGAAAAACAAGCGGAAAGACCAATTTTCAAACGGCTGGAAGCGGGCATGGTTTTTTCTTGGTTGAGAGGAGGAGGAAGGAATAGTTTTTCTGGAGTTCAGCAACGCGGCCACAGGTCCGGGTGTCGGTGCGCGCTCACAGGGCGGCGTTGAACAAGCTTTCAAAATCGGCTGCCCTGCACGGCCGGGGGTTGGTCCGGTGGCAGATGTCGGCCGTGGCAATCTCGATCAGCCGGGGCAACTGCGCCGGCTTGACGCCGTGGCCCGAGAGGGTGCCGCCCAGGCCGATGCTGCTTTTCAGCTGCCGCAGCCACGGCACCAGCGCATCGCCGCCGCCCGAAAGGCCGCAAACATGCGCAATTTCGTCAAACTTGGCGGGTGCCGCCGCATGGTTCCAGGCCAGCACGGTGTCGATCATCAGCGCATTCGCCAGGCCGTGGTGCATGTCGCACACCGCGCCCAGCGCATGCGCGCAGGAATGCACCGCGCCCAGGTCTTTCTGGAAGGCAATCGCGCCCATCATCGAGGCCATCATCATGTCGCTGCGCGCGCTCAGGTTGCCGGGCTCGCTGACCGCCAGGTGCAGCGCGCGCGCCGCCAGCCGCGTGCCTTCAAGCGCAATACCGTCGCACAGCGGATGCCAGGCGGGCGACAGATAGCTTTCGATGTTGTGCGTCAGCGCGTCCATACCGGTGGCGGCGGTGACATGCGCCGGCAGGCCGAGCGTCAGTTCGGGGTCGGCGAACACCGCCCGGGCCAGCAGCCGGGGGCTGAACACCACGCGCTTGAGGTGCGTGTCGTCTTCGCTGATGACGCTGGAGCGGCCGACTTCCGAACCGGTGCCTGCCGTGGTCGGCAGGGCGACGAAGTAAGGCAGCTCGCCTTCGATGGGCCGCACCTGTGGATGGTCCCAGGCGTAGTCCAGGATATCGCCTGCGCCGGTGGCGGCCAAACCGACGACCTTGGCGACGTCAAGCGCCGCGCCGCCGCCAAAACCGATCACGCAGTCGGCCCGGTGCGCGTTGTAGGCGGCGCTGCCGGCAATCACCTGACGCCGCGTGGGGTTGCCGAACACACCGGCAAACACCTCCACTTGCAGGCCGTCCAGGTGCGTCAGGAATTCAGCCATCACCGGCAGCGCGGCCAGCGCCCGGTCGGTGACGACCAGCGGGCGCCTGAAGCCGGCCTGCAGCAGGTGCGCCGCCACTTGGCGGCGCGCGCCAGCGCCAAAATGGATGGGCGTGGGAAAGGAAAAGGTGGTAATTCTCATGATGGGAGAAGTTGAAGAAACATGTGCTGTTTGCCAAAACTGATGCCGTCCACGCGGATGGCATCCGGCTCGACGCCAAAGGCTGAAAAACCGGCTTGGGCGTACAGCGCGCAGGCGGCACGGTTGCTGTCGGTCACCGTCAGGACGACGAGTTCCACGCCAGAATCCCGTGCGTCCTGCCGCACGGTGTTGACCAGTGCGCGGCCCAGGCCCCGGCCGGTGAATTCTCCGGCCACATACAGGCTGACCAGTGCGGCCTTGTGGCGGTTTTTAAGGCGTGTTTCGTGGCTCAGGCCGACCATGCCGGCTAAAGCGCCCTGGACAAAGGCACCCCAGATTTTTTCGGTCATCGGCGTGCCCAGCCGCGACTGCGTGTAGGCCATCGGGCGCAGGTTTTCTTCTTCAAAACTGGAGGTGAAGGCGTCGGGGTGTTCACGCAGGCCGCGCAGGCGAAAGGCCCGGTATTCTGGCGCATCCGCCATCTGCAGTCGCCGTATGGCTTTGTTCATGTTCAATTTTTTGGCCTGCCTAGATGATTTCGAAATAGCGTTTTAATTCCCAGTCGGTCACCGCATCGAGCCACTGCCGCCATTCCCATTCGCGCGTGGCGGCGAAGTGGTCGACAAACCCGTCGCCCAGCCAGTCCCGGGCTATATCAGACTGCTGAAAGATTCGCGTGGTTTCGATCAGGGTGCGCGGCGCGCGCGCGATGTTGTCAGCGCCGGCGTTGCTGCCGCTGATCGGCGGTGCGGTGAGCGTCAAGCCTTTTTCCACACCGTCGAGCCCGGCGGCAACCACTGCTGCCATGGCCAGGTAGGGGTTCACGTCGGAGCCCGGGCAGCGGGTTTCCAGCCGCGTCGCCTTCGGGCTGCCGGCAATCACCCGGAAGCTGGCGGTGCGGTTGTCGATGCCCCAGGTCGGCTTGACCGGCGCCCAGAAACCGTCGACCAGCCGCTTGTAGCTGTTGATGGTCGGCCAGAGCATCGGGCCGAAGTCCATCATGCAGGCGACCTGGCCGGCAACATAGCTTTCAAACAGCGGGCTCATCTTGCGCGGGTTGCCGGCGTCGTAAAACAGGTTGTGTTGGCCGTCCGACAGGCTCTGGTGGATGTGGCCGCTGCAGCCGGGCAGCTTGGCGTGCGGCTTGGCCATGAAGCTGGGCATGATGCCAAAGCGCATGCCGATTTCCTTGGCCCCGGTCTTGAACAGCACCGCCCGGTCGGCCTGCGCCAGCGCCTCGCTGAAGCCCAGGGCCGCTTCGAGCACGCCGGGGCCGGTTTCCGTGTGCAGGCTTTCGATCGGGATGCCGAAGGCCGGCATCTCGTCCATCAGTGCTTTGAAATACTCGCGGTTGCGCATCATGCGCAGCAGCGAATAGCCAAACATGCCGGGCGTCAGCGGCTCGGGGTTCACACCCTGCTTGGCGGCCCAGCTTTGCGGCGTTTCCAGAAAATTGAACCACTCGAATTCCATGCCGGCCATGACGCTGAAACCCATTTTCTCGGCCCGTTTCAACACCCGCTTGAGCGTCTGGCGCGGGCAGAGCGCGTGCGCCGAGCCATCGGCGTTGACGAATTCGCCGAGGAAAAACGCAATGCCGTCGTCCCATGGCACCCGGCGGAAGGTGTCCAGGTCAAGCCGCGTCAGTGCATCGGGAAAGCCGTGCTGCCCGCCGGTGACAGCGGCGTTGTCGTAGCAGCTGTCCGTCATGTCCCAGCCCAGCACTACGTCGCAAAAGCCGAAACCGCCGTCCGGATAGGCCTCGGCCACGCTGAAGAACTTGTCCTTGTGCAGCAGCTTGCCGCGCAGCACGCCGTCGATGTCGCTGACCCCCACCTTGACCTTGCTCGCGCCCGACGCCTTGACCGCTTCCACGGCGGGATGAAGCCTGTTGTCCGATGCGGGTGTCGCCATGCTGAACTCCTTGCGGTGGGTCCGGTGGGCCGCCTGTCCGGCCCGGGTTATGCCAAGCTTGAAGTTTGCGCCTGCCAGCGCCCAGTGGGTATAGGACTAACACCCGATGTAACGCGGCTGCTGCGTTCGCTCTGAAGGATGCCGCGCTTGGTCAAGGTGCCTGAAGGCGTACCCGCCAGTCTGTGTAACCAGAATATGCCGACCCTGTTATTTTGCTATATAAAAAATAGCTGTATATGCATGCTGGACTTGCGCAAGAACCTGTTTTAGTATATTTTTGGTATTTGCCTGGCTTGACTCAAGCCGTGCCGATAAACCGCAGCGTGATGCGGGTACCGGGCGAGTCCGGATGACCCGGCAGGTCGGCGTCTTCGACCGTGATCGACGCGCCATGCTGCTGCGCGATTTCCTGCACGATGGCCAGGCCCAGGCCCGAGCCGTCCACATTCGTTCCCAGCGCCCGGTAGAAGGGCTGGAACACCAGTTCGCGCTCTGACTCCGGAATGCCCGGCCCCGAGTCCTCGACGATCAGCACCAGGATGCCGCTGAAGCGGTCAACCATCAGCCGCACGGTGACATGGCCGCCCACCGGCGTGTAGTTGATGGCGTTGTCGACCAGATTGCGCACCAGCTCGCCCAGCAAAGTCGCATTGCCTTGCAGATGGGTGGAATTCTCGCCGGCATCGGGGCCGTCATAGCCCAGGTCGATGCGCTTGTCCAGTGCGCGCGGCACCGAGTCGGCCATGACGCTTGAAACGATTTTCACCAGGTCCACGCGCTGCTTGGCCAGCGCCCGGCCGGTGGTTTCGGCGCGTGCCAGCGACAGCAGCTGGTTGACGGTGTGCGTGGCCCGGATGCTGGCCTGGCCGATTTGCCGCAAAGAACTTTTCAACTGCTCTGCATCGGTTTCGCGCTGCGCCAGGTCGGCTTGCATGCGCAGGCCGGCCAGCGGCGTCTTGAGCTGGTGCGCAGCATCGGCCAGGAATCGCCGCTGGGTCGACAGCGATGCCTTCAGCCGGCTCAGCAGGTCGTTGACCGAATCGACCAGCGGCACGACTTCTTCCGGTACGCCGGTCTCGTCGAGCGGGCTCATGTCGTCGGGTTTGCGGGCACGAATGCGCTTTTCGAGTTGCGCCAGCGGCTTGATGCCGCGCACCAGTGCCAGCCACACCAGCAGCACCGCCAGCGGCAACGTGACGAACTGCGGCACCATCGTGCCCTTGACGATTTCGGTGGCCAGCGTCTTGCGCTTTTCCAGCGTTTCAGCCACCTGCACCAGCACCGGCAAGCTGGCTGGCACGGCGCTTTTCAGGTCCACCTTGATCCAGGTGTAGGCAACGCGAACGTCCTCGCCCAGGATGATGTCCTCGCGCAGCCGCACTTCGCCATCGCCGGGTTTTTCTTCGTCCGGCGGCGCGGGCATGGCGCGCTCGCCGCCCAGGAATTCACCGTGCGGGCCCATCACCTGGTAGTAGATCAGGTCGGTGTCGTCCGCCCGCAGAATTTCGCGCGCCGGTGCGGTCAGGTTGAACTGGACCTGGTTGTTCTTGACCACAAGCAGCTTGGCCAGCGCCTGCACGTTGTATTCGAGCGCCCGGTCGAAGGGTTTGCCGGCAATGTTCTGCGCCACCAGCCAGGTCAGCACCAGGCTGATCGGCCAGAGCAGCAGCAGCGGCGTGAGCATCCAGTCCAGAATCTCGCCGAACAGGCTGCGTCGCTCGCGTTGAAAAAGCCTCATGAAGGCCCCCACGGTCGCTCACTGCGTGTAGCTCCCTGCCCCCCGAGGGGGCCGCCCGCCTGCAGTCCGGCAAAGCCGGTCCTGCGGCTTGAGCTGGCGAAGGCGGGCTCCGACCGTTCGCTGATCGGCGAATTGCAAGCCGGGGCCGCGGAACCGGCTTTGCCGGGCCGCAGGCGCAGCGGCCCCCCCGGGGGGCAGCGAACCACACGCAGTGGGGAGCGTGGGGGCTCCATCTCTAGCTTGGAATCTTCTCTAAGCAGTAGCCCAGCCCGCGCACGGTGGCGATGCGCACCGGGCCTTTTTCAATCTTTTTGCGCAGCCGGTGAATGTAGACCTCGATGGCGTTGTTGCTGACTTCCTCGCCCCATTCGCACAGGCGTTCAACCAGCTGGTCCTTGCTGACCAGGCGGCCGACGCGCTGCAGCAGCACTTCGAGCAGGCCCAGTTCGCGCGCTGACAGCTCGATCATCTGGCCGTCGAAAGTCGCCACCCGGCCGGCCTGGTCATAGACCAGCGGGCCATGCTTGATGGTGCTGCTGGCGCCGCCCATGCCGCGCCGCACCAGCGCGCGCACCCGCGCTTCAAGCTCCTGCAGCGAAAACGGCTTGGCCATGTAGTCGTCGGCGCCGTAGTCCAGTCCCTTGACGCGCTCCTCGACGCTGTCGGCCGCCGTCAGGATCAGCACCGGCAGCGTGGAGCCGCGCGCGCGCAGGCGCTTGAGCACCTCCAGGCCATGCATTTTCGGCAGGCCGAGGTCCAGGATCAGCAGGTCGAATTCGGTGTTGGTCATCAGCGCAGCATCGGCTTCCGTGCCGCTGGCCACATGGTCTGCCGCAGCGCCGGACGCACGCAGGGTGCGCAGCAAGCCATCGGCCAGAACCTGGTCGTCTTCGGCAATCAAGATACGCATGGACTTGTCTCCCTGAAATCAGCCGCATCAAGACGTGCGGAGTGATGGTTTTTTCTCCGTTCAATTTTAGGCTCCAAGGTGGGTAACCATTTGCCATGCTGCTGACAAGATTGTCAGGAGGCCACGCAATGTTGCCGGGTCCTTTCAGGGCACGGCATACGCTTCAAGCCCCAGCGCTACCACCGTCGCCACATCGGCACCCACCGCACGCCGGAATTCATCTTCGGCCTGCACCACGGCGCAGCGAAAAGCCTCCAGCCAGGCCAGGCCGGATTCGGTGAACACCACGCGCCGGGCGCGCCGGTCGTACGGGTCGGCTTCGCGCCGGACGATGCCCCAGGCTTCGCACTGGTCCACCAGCTCGCCCATGGCCTGCTTGCTCATGCCGGCACTGAGCGCCAGGTCGGTCAGGCGCGAGCCGCCCACGGCCAGATGCCGGGTGATGTGAATGTGCGCCGCCCCCACCTGGTCGCGCGCTGCCAGGTTGGACAGCGCCAGCGGCACGTCGATGCTGCCGGCCATCAGCGCCAGCACCCGCGCGTCAAAACGGCGCAACGCCTCGCCCATCAGGCGGCCCAGGTGCGTCAGCCGCCAGGTGGTGTCGTAGCCTGCATGGGCGCTTGGGAGGGTTGTTTCATCCATCCGGCCATGCTAACTGAAACAGCAAAATTTAATCAGGCAAACTGACTAAAAATGGGGTTTACTTTGACCTATGTTGCCCATAAAGTACTGTTCATGCACCCAGTACTGCATCAAGTGGCAGTCTGAAATTCTTGGTGAAAAGTGCGTGCAAAAACTTTTTACCGTATTGATTTTTAAGGAAATTCCTCATGGACGCACCGAACAAGAACGCTCCCGGCCTGAACACCGAAAAAGCCAAGGCGCTGGCCGCCGCGCTGGCCCAGATTGAAAAGCAATTTGGCAAAGGCACCATCATGAAGCTGGGCGCCGGCGAGGTGATTGAAGACATTCAGGTGGTGTCCACCGGCTCGCTGGGACTGGACATTGCGCTCGGCGTCGGCGGCTTGCCGCGCGGCCGGGTGGTTGAAATCTACGGCCCCGAGTCGTCGGGCAAAACCACGCTGACGCTGCAGGTCATTGCCGAGATGCAGAAAATCGGCGGCACCTGCGCCTTCGTCGATGCCGAGCATGCACTGGACATCCAGTACGCGCAAAAGTTGGGCGTCAACCTGCAGGAACTGCTGATCTCGCAGCCAGACACCGGTGAGCAGGCGCTTGAAATCGTCGATTCGCTGACGCGCTCCGGCGCGGTTGACCTGATCGTCATCGACTCGGTGGCGGCGCTCACCCCCAAGGCCGAACTCGAAGGCGAGATGGGCGACTCACTGCCGGGCCTGCAAGCCCGTTTGATGAGCCAGGCGCTGCGCAAGCTGACCGCCACCATCAAGAAGGCCAATTGCATGGTGATTTTCATCAACCAGATCCGCATGAAGATCGGTGTGATGTTCGGCTCGCCGGAAACCACGACCGGCGGCAATGCGCTGAAATTCTATGCGTCGGTGCGGCTGGACATTCGCCGCATCGGCTCGATCAAGAAGGGCGACGAGGTCATCGGCAACGAAACCCGCGTCAAGGTGGTGAAGAACAAGGTGGCTTCGCCATTCAAGATGGCCGAGTTCGATATTTTGTACGGCGAAGGCATCAGCCGGCTGGGCGAGGTACTGGACCTGGGCGTGGCCGGCCACATCGTTGAAAAAGCCGGTGCCTGGTACGCCTACAAGGGCGAGAAAATCGGCCAGGGCCGCGACAACTCGCGCGAATTCCTGAAGGAAAACCCGGCGCTGGCCATCGAGATCGAGAACAAGGTCCGCGAATCGCTGGGCATTCCGCCAGTGCAGGCGGCGCAAGGCGGCGCCGAGCCTGAAAAAGCCACCAAGCCCGAGAAAGCCGACAAGGCAGAAAAGCCTTTGAAAGCGATAGCCGACAAAGCACCGCTGGCGCCTTTGCCACCGGCCGCACCGATCGAGTCTTGAGCTGGTTTTGTATGCAAAACAAGGCGTTTGCGCAATCCCCATATGCATATGCAGCTATTGAAAATATAGCTGCAAGGTATTGTGCATTGCCTGCTTGCCTGGCAGCCACCGCATGAGCTCAGCCAAACCCGCCGCCCGTGCGGGCTTTGGCCTGTCGCTCAAAGGCCGCGCCCTGCGTTACCTGGCAGGCCGCGAGCATTCGCGCGCCGAGCTGGAGCGCAAGCTCAAAGACCACGAGGAAACGCCCGGCCAGCTGGCGCAGGTGCTGGATGAATTGCAGGCCAAGGATTTCATCAGCGAGGCGCGGGTTGTTGAATCGGTCATCAACCGCCGCGCCAGCCGCTTTGGCGCTTCACGCATCAAGTACGAACTGCTGAACAAGGGGCTGGGCGCCGAGGCGGTGGCCGAGGCAGTGAGCCGCCTCAAGGCCAGCGAACTGGAGCGCGCTCGCGAGATCTGGCGCAAGAAGTTTGACGGCCCCGCGCCGGACGCGGCCGGACGCGCCAAGCAGATGCGCTTTCTGGCCGCCCGGGGCTTTGGCGGCGACGTGATTCACCGCGTCGTGACGCACGCGGACGAGGACTAGCTCGCGTAGGCCGAATTAGCGCAGCGTAATCCGACATCCCCGCCAAGCGGCGTCACGCCTGGCCTGGTGCGGGCGGAATCAGCACGAACTTGCCGACATGGGTTTTGTCCAGAAACGCGCGCTGCGCCTGCGCGATCTGCGCCAGCGCAAAGCTTTGCGCCACCAGCGGCCGCAGTTCGCCGCGCTCGATGTAGGCCACCAGGTTGGCAAACACCGGCTCGTCCCAGGCGGTACAGCCCAGCAGCGTGAGGTTCTTCAGGTACAGCGTGCGCAGGTCCAGCGTCACCAGCGGGCCGGCAATCGCGCCCGACGAGACATAGCGGCCGCCCGGCTTGAGCAGCTTGAGCATGTCGCCAAATGCCGGCCCGGCGACGTTGTCCACCACCAGGTCCACGGTGTTTTCGCCCAGGCAGGCCACCAGGTCGTCATCGCGCGCCACCACGCGGTCGGCGCCCAGCGACTTCACGTGGCCCATTTTGGATTTCCCCGCGATGGCCGTGACGATGGCGCCGCGCCGCTTGGCCAGCTGCACCACGGCTGAGCCGACGCCGCCCGACGCGCCCGCCACCACGACCTGCTCGCCGGCGCGCAAATTGGCCCGGTGCAGCATGTTTTCGGCGGTGCCGTAGGCGCACGGGATGGTGGCCAGTTCGGCATCGCTCCAGTCGCTGTTAACTGCAAACACCTCGCTGGCGGGCACCTTGACGAACTGCGCGAAGGCGCCGTCAAAGTCCGAGCCCATCCAGAGGTTGTCCAGAGCGTCGAAGCCCGAAGGCCGGATGCTGGGCCGCACCAGCACGCGCTGCCCGATCAGGCGCGCGTCGCCACCCGGCGCCACGGCCACCACGCGGCCGCAGCAGTCGGTGCCCTGGATAAAGGGAAACGGCGTGGGCTGGCCCCAGCCGCCGTCGGGTGTCGGGCTGGCCGCGTTGGCATCCCTTGCCGTTGCCGCGTCTTGCGTGGCGGTGGTGACGGTGGCCGAGTACCAGCCCAGGCGGGTATTGATGTCGGTGTTGTTGACGCTGGAAGCCAGCACCTGCAGCAAGACCTCGCCTGGGCCCGGAACGGGAACCGGGACGTCCCGGTACACCAGCTGCTCGTAGCCGCCATGGCCGGTCGTGACCACGGCCTTCATCGTGACCAGGCCTTCTGTCAGGTCAAAGCGCTTGGGGTCTTGAGGCTTCATGACTGCCAAGGGTCAAAGCCCCAGCATCAATTGCAGGTTTTGCACTGCCGCGCCCGAGGCGCCCTTGCCCAGGTTGTCCAGCCGCGCCACCAGCACCGCATGGTGGTGGGCGTCGTTGCCGAACACGCGCAACTCCATCTTGTTGCTGTCTTTCAGCGCCACGGCGTCCAGCTTGCCCGACTCGGGTGCGGCTTCCACTGTCACCCATTGGCTGCCGGTGTAATGCTTGGCCAGCACCTCGTGGACTTGCGCGGCGCTCGGCTGACCGGGCAGCAGGTCCAGGTGGAGCGGCAACTGCACCAGCATGCCCTGGATGAAGTTGCCGACCGACGGAATGAACACCGGCCGGCGGCGCATGCCGGTGTATTTCATGATCTCGGGCAGGTGCTTATGCTCCAGGCTCAGGCCGTACAGCTCGAAAGCGGGCGCGGTGCCTGCTTCGTAGGCTTCGATCATCTGGCGGCCACCGCCCGAATAGCCGCTGATCGACGGCAGGCTCAAGGGAAAGTCGGCTGGCATCAAGCCTGCATCGACCAGCGGCCGAATCAGTGCAATGGCGCCGGTGGCGTAACAACCGGGATTGGCCACACGGTCGGCGGCCATGATGGCTTCGCGCTGGCCTACCATCAGTTCGGGAAAACCAAATACCCAGTCCGGCGCCGTGCGGTGCGCGGTCGAGGCGTCGATGATCTTGGGTTTTTTGCCCGGCAGTGAGTCGATCATGGCGACCGACTCACGTGCTGCGTCGTCATGCAGGCACAAAATGACCAGGTCCACCTGCGCCATCAGGTCGCGCTTGGCGGTCGGGTCCTTGCGCAACTCGGGCGCAATGCTGACCAGTTCGATCTGCGGCATGGCCTGCAGACGTTCACGAATCTGCAGGCCGGTGGTGCCGGCTTCGCCGTCGATGAAAATTTTGGGCATAAATACTTTCAGCTAAAACCACTGTTTCACAGGGCCAATATTTCGGGTTCGGTTTTTCGCACTTGTCTGTGTAAGAACCAGATAAGTTTGGTGCATCGCAGCATGATACAGTTCCATGCTGCTGCCTGCAGTAAACGCTAACATGCTGGTTTTGCGCCGATATGGCCTGTTTTTCACTTCCCAACAGCCTTGCCCAGCTCCTGTTGCACCCCTCTTCTTACTGAATCCTGAAGGTTTTTTCATGAAAATTCACGAGTACCAAGGCAAGGAAATCTTGCGCAATTTTGGTGTGCCAGTGCCGCGCGGCATTCCGGCGTTCACGGTGCAAGAGGCGGTGGAAGCCGCACAAAAACTCGGCGGCCCGGTGTGGGTGGTCAAGGCGCAGATCCATGCGGGCGGTCGCGGCAAGGGCGGCGGCGTGAAGGTGGCCAAGACGATTGAAGACGTCAAGCGCATCGCTGGCGAAATCCTCGGCATGCAGCTCAAGACGCACCAGACCGGCCCCGAAGGCCAGAAGGTTCGTCGCCTTTACATCGAAGACGGCGCCGACATCCAGAAGGAATACTACGTGTCGCTGGTTACCGATCGCGCCACGCAAAAAGTTGCCTTCATCGCGTCAAGCGAAGGCGGCATGGACATCGAGGAAGTGGCCCATTCCACGCCCGAGAAAATCATCACCGAGTTCATCGACCCCCTGACGGGCCTGGACGAAGCGCAAGCCACGAAGATAGCCAACGCCATTGGGCTGCCGGCAGAGTCCACCGCACAGGCCGTGGACATTTTCCAGAAGCTCTACAAGTGCTACATGGACACCGACGCGTCGCTGGTTGAAATCAACCCGCTGAACCGCAACAGCAAGAACGAGTTGATGGCGCTGGACGCCAAGTTCAACTTTGACCCGAACGCGCTTTTCCGCCACGCGGACATCGTTGCTTACCGCGACCTGGACGAAGAAGACGCGGCTGAAGTCGAAGCCAGCAAGTTTGACCTGGCCTACATCAGCCTGGACGGCAACATCGGTTGCCTGGTCAACGGCGCCGGCCTGGCCATGGCCACCATGGACACCATCAAGCTGTTCGGCGGCGAGCCGGCCAACTTCCTGGACGTCGGCGGCGGCGCGACGGCTGAAAAAGTCACCGAAGCCTTCAAGATCATGCTCAAGAACCCTGAAGTCAAGGGCATCCTGGTCAACATCTTCGGCGGCATCATGAAGTGCGACACCATTGCCGACGGCATCATCGCCGCCTGCAAGGCCGTGAACCTGAGCGTGCCGCTGGTCGTGCGCATGAAGGGCACCAACGAAGACCTGGGCAAGAAAATGCTGGCCGACTCGGGCTTGCCCATCATCGCCGCAGACACCATGGCCGACGCTGCGACCAAAATCGTCGAAGCTGTATCGAAATAATTGTGTGGGACAGACCGCAGACTGCGCAGCAGGCCAGTTCTGTCCCCAACTGAATAGGTAATCCCATGTCTATCTACATCAACAAAAATACCAAAGTCATCACGCAAGGCATTACCGGCAAGACCGGTCAATTCCACACCCGCATGTGCCGCGACTATGCCAACGGACGCGAAGCGTTCGTGGCGGGCGTGAACCCCAAGCGCGCCGGCGAAGACTTCGAAGGCATCCCGATTTTTGCCAACGTGAGCGAAGCGGCCAATGCCACTGGCGCGACCGTGTCGGTCATCTACGTGCCGCCCGCAGGCGCCGCTGCCGCCATCTGGGAAGCCGTCGAAGCCAACCTCGACCTGGCCATCTGCATCACCGAAGGCATTCCGGTCAAGGACATGCTCGAAGTGCGCAACCGCATGAAAGCCAAGGAAGCCGCCGGCGGCAAGCGCACGCTGCTGCTCGGCCCCAACTGCCCCGGCCTGATCACGCCTGACGAGATCAAGATCGGCATCATGCCCGGTCACATCCACCGCGCCGGCCGCATTGGCGTTGTGAGCCGCTCAGGCACGCTGACCTACGAAGCTGTGGCGCAACTGACCGAAATCGGCCTGGGCCAGTCCACGGCTGTCGGCATTGGCGGCGACCCGATCAATGGCCTCAAGCACATCGACGTGATGCGCGCCTTCAATGACGACCCGAACACCGACGCGGTCATCATGATTGGCGAAATCGGCGGCCCGGACGAAGCCGAAGCGGCTGAATGGTGCAAGCTGAACATGAAAAAACCTATCGTCGGCTTCATCGCTGGCGTGACGGCCCCGGCCGGCAAGCGCATGGGCCATGCCGGTGCCTTGATTTCTGGCGGCGCTGACACGGCCGACGCCAAGCTGGCGATCATGGAAGCCTGCGGCTTCACCATCACGCGCAATCCGTCGGAAATGGCGAAGTTGCTCAAAGCCCTGCTGAAATAAGTGCTTCGCTGCCGCAATCCGCGCCTTGAACGTAGCGCGTATTGCGGTTAGCCACAACAGACAGACCGGTTGTCATCACTGACAATCGGTCTTTTTCATTTTTCACGAGGTTTCCATGGAAGAGTTCATGACCGCCAGCTTCTGGCTGGCAGTGGGGCAGATCATCATGATCGACATTTTGCTGGGGGGCGACAATGCTGTGGTGATTGCACTGGCCTGCCGGAACCTGCCGGCCCAGCAGCGCACCAAAGGCATCATCTACGGCACGGCCGGCGCCATCATCCTGCGCGTGATCCTGATTGCCTTTGCGCTGGCGCTGCTGGCCATTCCGTACCTGAAAATCGTCGGCGCCTTGCTGCTGCTGTGGATCGGCGTGAAGCTGCTGGTGCCCGAAGCGGAAGGCGATCACAACATCAGCTCCAGCGACAAGCTCTGGGGCGCCGTCAAGACCGTCATCATTGCCGATCTGGTCATGAGCGTGGACAACGTGCTGGCGATTGCCGGCGCGGCGCAGGGCGCGCACCAGGAGCACCAGTTGGCGCTGGTGATTTTTGGTTTGTTGGTGAGCATTCCCATCATCATCGGTGGCAGCCAGTTGGTGCTCAAGCTGATGGAACGCTTTCCGGTCGTCATCACCCTGGGTGCCATGCTGCTTGGCTGGATTGCGGGTCAGATGGCTTACACCGATCCGGCTCTGGCTCCCTACCTGCCCGAAGGCGCGTACTGGGGCTATGCCGTAGCCGCTGCCGGTGCGCTGCTGGTGCTGGTGCTGGGCAAAGTAATTCAAACTGGTCGAAAGCCGGCTGGCGCGGGCTGAATATTGCGCATTAATTCCTTGTTCCCTGCTTGGGCGTCTGTTAACGTGCAGCCCTGACTGGCGGGACACGGCCGGTTTTTCTCAGGCGACACCGGTTGGATCAATGCATTCGCCGGGGCCAGCCGATTCAACAGAAGTCATGCCCAGCACCCCATGATGTATGAAATCTTTGCGCAAACCGACCAAGGCCGGGTGCGCAAAAACAATGAAGACATGGTGGCCTTCGACCCAAAAACCGGACTCTGCCTGCTCGCAGACGGCATGGGCGGTTACAACGCCGGTGAAGTGGCCAGTGGCATGGCGGTCGCCTTTCTCAGCCAAGCGCTGACTGCCTGGCTGACGCAGGCCGGCAACCGGTCCTCTTCCAGGGAACTGCGCCAGTCCATTGAAACCTTCGTGAACCAGGTCAACCATTCGATTTTCAGCGCTGGCTGGTCCAATCCCGACTATGCCGGCATGGGCACTACGCTGGTGGTGGGCGTTTTTCTGGAAACCCGGTTGATGCTTGGCCATATCGGCGACTCCCGTTGCTACCGGTTGCGCGGCGGGATCCTGCAGCAAATTACCAAAGACCATTCGCTGTTGCAGGAGCAGGTGGACGCAGGACTGCTGACAGCCCAGCAGGCACTGACGTCGCCGCACCGCAACCTCATCACACGAGCCTTGGGCATTGAGAATGCGGTTTGCCTTGAAATCAACGAGCATCGGGTTGAGCCGGACGATCTTTATCTGATGTGTTCTGACGGCCTGTCGGACATGGTGCTGGACCCCGTGATCGAAGCCATCGTGAATGTCCCAGGCACATTGCAGCAAAAAGCAGCAGCGCTGGTCCGTGTAGCGAACGACAGCGGCGGGCGCGACAATATCTCGGTTTTGCTGGTGCATGCCGTAGAAAACGCCTTGCGTCGCAGCCTGCTGTCCAGAATGCTGGGAAAATAGCGCTGTGCTAAAAAAATTCAAAACTCAGAGGAACCGGTAATGCCTAAAATGATTATTTACCTGGACGGCGCGGTCCTCAAGGAAGTCCAGTTGACGAAAGACCGCACGTCACTGGGTCGCCGGCCCTACAACGACATCGTGATAGACAACATGGCTGTGAGTGGAGAACATGCTGTGGTGCAGATGTCGGGTTCTGAAGTTCATGTCGAAGACCTCAACAGCACCAACGGTACCTATGTCAACGGCAAGACCGTCAAGAAGCAGCAACAGCTGCACCACGGCGACACAGTGGAAATTGGCAAGTACAAAATCCAGTATGTTGACGAGGCCAACTTCGGTGAAAGCGCCATCAACGGTGCCATCAAGGTGATATCCGGCCCTGCAGCCGGTCGTGAATTGGCACTGGTCAAGCCCGTAACAACCATAGGCAAAGCCGGCGTGGGCGTTGCCAGCATTTCCAGAACTTCCCAAGGCTTTGTGGTTACCCATGTTGAGGGCAGTAGTCAGCCGATGCTCAATGGCGCGGCTGTAGGCGCGCAGCCCGTGGCGCTCAACCATGGTGACATGATTGAGCTGGCGGGAACGCAGATGCAATTCGTGCAGCAGTGAGAAAAATCGCTGGTTGATGCGGCGTTTGCGTTGTATTGCCAACCTGATTGCTGAAAAATTCCCGCGTCACTGCAGTCCCGGATGAGAAAGCTGCAAGTCAAGCCAAAGGGACAAAAATGGTGCTGCGGCATTCCCATATCTGCAGCCAATGTTGACGACACTGACGCGCGCCCGAAGGCCGAACGACAGTTGCTGTAGCTGGCTTGCCGACTCGGTTGAACCGGGCCGGGGTCAAAGCGCGCTGAAGGAAGTTATCTGTTGCAAGCGACCTGAAGCCACACGGCGAAGGACGTTGAGACCGGTACAGATTGGCTTGATGCCTTACGACACAGCTTGCGAACTTATAAGAAAAGTGCTGCTGGCCCATTGATTCGAAAACTGTTCTGTCTGTTGCGCCAAGTGACAAAAATGTCGCTTATGTTTTATTTTGTGACAAAAAAAGTAATCAAAATGTTTCAGACGTGACAAAAGTCACATTTTTTGATGCAAGAATTAACTTCCAGGACTTGGCACGCAACCTGCAATAGTTGACGGCAAGTCTTTTTCCAACCAAGGAGTTTTCTCATGAAGCGTTCCATGCAAATGGCTCAAAAGGGTTTCACCCTGATCGAATTGATGATCGTTGTGGCGATTATTGGTATTTTGGCGGCTGTGGCTTTGCCGGCTTATCAGGACTACACGGTGCGGGCGAAGGTAAGTGAAGCGGTAATTGCTGGGTCCTCTGTAAAGGGTTTGATGAGCGAAGCTTTTCAGTCGGATGGTGTGACTGGTCTGAATACAACTGCGGTTTCCATTAACACAACCCTTGCAGCTCCTAAGCAATCAAAATATGTCGGTAATTATTGCGTTGGAGCTGCCGCTTTAACTGGGGCTGCTTGTGCTGCTTATGTTCCTGCCGCCACTGGTACATGGCCAATCTTTGTCACCATTAATGCTACGGCAGGCAATGGTATTCCAACCGGATTGTTAAATAACACTTTGGTGTTCTCTCCAAATGTCCTTGGCGTTGCACCGACTTCCGCAGCAGTTGGCGCCATAGATTGGGCTTGTGCTAGCACTACTGTTTTGGCTGCAACAGGTCGTGGTCTTGCAAATAGAGCTGTAGGTACTTTGCCTGCGAAATACGCTCCTTCTGAATGCCGTTAATCCATAGTTAAGCGAAAAATATAGAGCGCTTCGGCGCTTTTTTGCTAAAAAATTGGCACTTAATTATTTTTTTCTAGTTTTTCTTTTATGGTGACCACAACTTTTGCTTTTCGCACTCATACAGCAATGCGGGCAGCCGCTATTCACTTGCTGTGTAGCCTAATTGTGGCGTTGTTTGCCGCAGCCTTGGTGTTTGGATTGTGGTATCCCTATCCATACCGCGAACTGTCAGGTGGACGCGAATTATTTTTGCTGGTGGTGGCGGTAGACGTGGTGTGCGGTCCTTTACTGACAATGGTGATTTTCAACCCTGCCAAGCCTCATGCCGAGCTGTGGCGTGATTTGGGACTGGTTGCGCTGATCCAACTCGGCGCCTTGGGCTACGGTCTGCATACCGTATGGCAGGCGCGGCCGTTGTTTCTGGTGCAGGAAGTTGATCGCTTCAAAGTCATAGCGGGACCAGTGCTGGACGAGGCTGCAGCTGCTGCGTTACCTGCGGCTTTGCAGCCCCATTGGTGGAAAATGCCGATGACGGTGACCATCCGCGAACCAAACGATACCCAAGAACGCAACAAAGTCATGTTCGACTCCATCCAGGGCGGTCGCGACTACGCCGAGCGCCCCGAGTTCTATATCCCCTACGAAGGCGAAGCAGCCCTCAAGTCCCTGAAACGCGCCAAGCCTCTGCCGATGTTTCTGGAAAAGTACCCCGACCAGCAAGACGCCGCCCGCAAGCTGGCGCTTGAAAAAGGCGTTGACCTGAAAGAGTGGTTTTACTTGCCGGTCGTTGCCCGCCAGGACTGGGTCGCCGTGCTTGACAAGCAGGGCCAGATCCAGGGGTTCCTGCGCGGTGACGGGTTTTAAGGGCGATAGTTTTTTAGAACGGTTTGGGCTTTCCGCAAGTACGAACGGGGCAGCACAGCTTTTTCATCAAGAACCGATGAACCCGCTAGAAAATTGGAGAATCCGTTTTTCTCATTGAATTGACCACGTACCATCCAGTTTTTACTCAAAGCCAATCCGGTTCCTTATCTGTTGTCACGCTTGAAAAACCAGTCTCTGCGGGATTGCATCCTGGCCGCATTCCTGCTCCTGCCCTGGCTCAGCCCCTACACCGCCGGCCCCACACCCAATGTCTGGCCGTGGCTGCTGTCGGCGCTGTGCGCGGTTTGTGTGTGCCTGCTCCGGCGTCGGCTTGATCCAGAATTGGTAACACTGGCCTGGGTGCTGGCTGCCGTCATCAGCGCGCTGATGGGGCTGGTGCAGTATTTCGGCCTGGCACCGGCACTGAGCCCCTGGATCAACCAGCCGCAGGCGGGCGAAGCCTATGCCAACCTGCGCCAGCGTAACCAGTTTGCCACCCTGACAAGCATGGGCCTGGCCGCGCTGATCGGCTGGCTGGCGCTGCGGGCAACCTCTGCAGGACGGCTCAAAACGCCGGCTTGGCTGATGCCGTGGTGGGCTTATCTGATCGCTTTGTTGCTGGCTTTGGGCAATGCCGCCAGCAGTTCGCGCACGGGTTTGCTGCAATGGGGGCTGATTGCCTTGTTCACCGCTTGGTGGGCGCTGCCGGCGCGCAGGCACCTGCTGGTATTTGTCATGCAGGCTTTGCTGGTTTATGGACTCGCCGTGTTTGCGCTGCCGTGGTTGCTGCAATGGGCAACCGGCCTGCAAAGCGGCGGATTGTTTGGCCGCCTGGCGGGGGAAATACCGGCCTGCTCCAGCCGAAAAATTCTCTGGTCCAACGTGCTGACGCTGATCGCTCAAAAACCCTGGCTGGGCTGGAGTTGGGGCGAACTGGACTATGCGCATTTCATCACCTTGTACGACGGTCCGCGCTTTTGCGAAATCCTGGACAACGCGCACAACCTGCCGCTTCACTTGGCGGTGGAACTGGGCATTCCGGCGGCGGTGGCGATTTTCGGTGTGCTGGGGTGGCTGACGTGGCGCGCCCGGCCGTGGCACGAGAAAAATCCGCTGCGCCAGATGGCCTGGACCGTGCTGGCCGTCATCGGCTTGCACAGTTTGCTGGAATATCCGCTTTGGTACGGCCCGTTCCAGATGGCTGCCGGGCTGGCGGTCTGGTTGCTGTGCGTACCGCGCGAGAAAAAGCTGGCCGTGAGCCAGGAATCTTCTTCAGAATTTAAGAAAAACAACGGTTTTGCGCAATATCTGTATGCCTTTGTAGCTACTATTATGATAGTTGCTCTGGCCGGAGTGGCGGTCAGCTACTACCGGGTCAGCCAGATTTACCTGCCGCCCGACAAGCGCAGTGCTGCCTACCGCGAGGGTACGCTGGCCAAGGTGCAGGACAACCGGTTGTTTCGTGACCAGGCGCGCTTTGCCTACCTGAGCATCACGCCGCTCACGCAGGGGAACGCCGTTGCCCAGCATGCCATGGCGATTGAACTGCTGCACTATTCGCCAGAGCCGCGTGTGATTGAAAAAGTGATTGAAAGTGCGGTGATGCTGGGGCGTGATGACGAGGCCTTGTATTTCCTGGCGCGCTATCGGGCGGCTTTCCCCAAAGAGCATGCGCGCTGGGTCGAGATGAACGCAGCGCCGCTGCCCGGCGCACAGGGCCGGCCCCTGGCCGTTTTGATACGGGATTCCGCTTTATAACTGCCGATACATTCCGGCACGCGGGGCATGGTTTGAAGCTGCTTGCGGGCGCAGGAAATAGCAACAACAGCGAGCAGCACGACATACCCGGCCCACTCGAAAGCATGTAAATCCTGGCGTGGCAGAAAGGGCAAATTCTGCATCAAAGTGTGACTTCTACACTTCCTGACGCCATGGCCGCGCTATGGTTGGGGCATGACTATCGATAAGCGTCAGGGGGCAGTTTTTGCGTCAGGGGTGTTGTTGGGCGCGGCAGCGGTTGCCGGAGCCTTGAAAAAACGCGGTCCTGTTTCATCACAAGCGCCTGAAGCCCTGCAAACAAGTGTTTCCTTGCCTGAGCCAGCGTCGGGCAACCTGGAAACAAGCGCTCCGCATGCCTTGTTTACAGCTAAGCCACAGAGGGAGAACCTATCTTCGCTGCAGGCATCGGCAAGTGAAACCGCAAGGCGCTCAACAAAAGCGCGGGTTGCCCCGCCGCATCCTTTGCCTGGGCTGTCGAAAACGGCCGTTTCGCCGCCGCACAGCGATCCGCCAACAGGGAGGCAGCTCAAGGTTTTCATTTCGGGCAGTGTGCTGGCCGCTGCGGCCATCGCCGCTGCATGGGTGTTGCTGGACCCGTTGGGGTTACCCATTGCTGGTCAGCAGGTAACAAAGGCGTCCGTTTCGGGCCCGCAGGCTTCGGGACATGTCGCCAGTTGTCCGCTGGCGCCGGCAACAGCGGTGGCGGGCAGCCAGGACGGACGTTTTCCTTTCCAGCCTGACGCGCCTGGCCTGACGGCGACCGACATGGCGTCGTTCATCGTGATGGGCAAGGATGCTGCTGCGTCCAGCCGTCCGCGTGACGCCGAGGTGGCTTTCTTGATGTCGTGCCGCGTGGCCGACAAGCTCAAGGGCGCAGATTCGGTTGAGTCGGCCGATGGCAAATACCTGCTGGGCGCGCACTATGCCCAGCTCGCGCGGGGTGCTGGTTCCGCGCAGGATGCCCACCGGCCAGAATTGCTCCAGCGCGCGGAATTTCTTTACACGGACAGTTTGCGTATCTATTCCACTGCCTACGGCCAGGCCGATGAGCGCTCGCGGTCTGCGGCCGACGGGCTGGCGGCGGTGCGGCAAACGCTGGCAAAGTCGCAAGTGCTGCCAGCAGCGCCGCTCGCGCAGGCGCCTGAGAAAGCGCATCAATACTCGGCGCTGGCCAGTCTGGGGCCGGCCCGCGCTTCGGTGTCTTCCCCGGTGTCCGTGGCGAACCCGCCGGTCCGCAAGGTCGAGGTTGCCAAAGCGGCTCTGCCCTCCTCCGAAGCACCGCAGGATGAACGCCCGGGAATGCGTTCGGACGCCAGTTTTGATTGCAGCAGGGCGCGTTCAGCACTTGAAAAGATGATTTGCTCGGACGCCGAGCTTTTTCAGATCAACCATGACGTCGGCCGGGTGTACGCACGCGCCAAAAATGCCACCGCTGACCGCGCAGCATTTCGCCGCCAGAATGATGTCGAAGTGCGCCGGCGCGAGACGATTTGCCGGGATCGCGGCTGTCTGCAACGCTGGTACGCCTACCGGCGCGACCAGCTGCTGAACGAAATCGAAGGGCGCACGCCGTCGCTGCCGATGGCCTGGCGCCAAGGCAAATCGCCATGAACGTGTTTGCTGCGCAGTCAGTGAGGTCGATGGCGTCGAAAGATCAACAACAAAAGGGAGGACGAGATGAATAAACTGATGACCGTGGCGGGACTGGCGGCCTTTTTTCTGTCGGGCTGTGCAGCGCCCGGCTTTTCTGCTTCCAATGCAGGGTCCACGGCGGCCCCGGCTCCCACCAACCTGTCGCTCGAAGGTCAGTCGCGGGTGATTCGCTCCAAGATTGTCGCGCTCAAGAAAGAGGTCATGGTGTTTGAGGTGATGCTGACCGATGTGGAGCGCAGGGCGGCCATGTCCCAGATTTCCCTGTCGAGTTTTCCCAACACCGAAGTCGTTCAGGGCGCCAGCGTGGCAGCTGAACCGGTGCCTGCCCGCAGCGCTGCCGACCGGCTGTCTGTCACCGTCAGGCCGGCGCCTGCTTCTGCCTCTCCGTCTCCGTCCAGACCGGTTGAAAACAGCTACGGCAAAGTGCCGTAAAAATAGGAACGAAGAAAGCGTTTCAGCCATTCGATCGGCTAATGCTGGAAAGAGGTCGGACTCTCGGGGCCGTTCAGAAAACGCAGCGCTGGCTGGGGATGGACTGTCTGTAATTTATCTTGTCAGGCCTGGCAGGCCATGGCCTTTAACCGCCTACAAAGCTGCCCGACTTGCCGCCATGCTTTTCAAGCAGCTTCACGTCGGTGATCGTCATGCCCCGGTCTGCCGCCTTGCACATGTCGTAAATCGTCAGCAGGGCGATGTTGACGGCGGTCAGGGCTTCCATCTCGACGCCGGTAGGGCCGACGGTTTCTACAGTGGCGGTGCAGGTCACGCTGCCGGTGCCGCCGTCTGCCGGAGACGTCACAAATTCAAGCGCCACGCGGGTCAGCGCCAGCGGATGGCACAGCGGAATCAGGTCGCTGGTTTTCTTGGCGGCCATGATGCCGGCGATGCGGGCAATGCCCAGCACATCGCCTTTTTTAGCGGAGCCGGACACGATCAGCGCCAGCGTGGCGGGCTTCATGTCGATGCGGCCCTGCGCGACGGCGATGCGGTGCGTGGACGCTTTGGCGGCGACATCGACCATGTGGGCCTGGCCTTGGGCGTCGAAATGGGTGAGGGGGGAAGTGGGCGTCGTCATGCTGATACAGAACCTTTACAACTATGCCGCATCATAAGAGGCTTGCCGGCGTCTTTTTTCTGGCCCCAAAGGTGACTGCCCTTGACTTCATTGACCTGTCCCGAAATTTTTAAGCAAAAACGTGCTTTTGCGCACGTCCAGCATGCGTTGGCAGCTATGGTCCTGATAGCGTTTGGCACGGCTTCGCTGGCCCAGGGGCCAAGCGCTGGAGCCTTGTTGCCGGCGCCCGGCGCCCGTTCGCTGCCGACGCTGGGCGACAACTCGGATCTGTCACCGGCGGCCGAACGCCGCATTGGCGACCGCATCGCGGCCAGCATCTACCGCGACCCCGACCTGATCGAAGACCCGGTGCTGGCCGATTACCTGCAGGGCATCTGGCAGCCGCTGATGACGGCGGCGCGTGCGCGCGGCGAACTGTCGGCTGAGCTGGAGGAGCGTTTTGCCTGGGAATTGTTCATGTTCCGCGACCGGAGCATCAACGCCTTTGCATTGCCCGGCGGCTATTTTGGCGTGCATCTGGGCCTGATCAGCAGCGTCAGCAGTGCCGATGAGCTGGCCGCCGTGCTGGGGCACGAGATGAGCCATGTCACGCAGCGCCATATCGCGCGCCTGATGACGCAGCAGTCGCGCCAGGCGCCGTGGATGCTGGCCGCCATGGTGCTCGGCGCGCTGGCGGCCAGCCGTCATCCTGATGCCGGTACGGCCGCAATCGTTGGCGGGCAGGCGCTCATGGCGCAGGGCCAGTTGAATTTTTCACGCGACATGGAGCGCGAGGCCGACCGCGTCGGCTTTAGCGTCATGACCGATGCCGGCTTTGCCAGCCGGGGCATCTCGGGCATGTTTGAAAAACTGCAACAGGCCAACCGGCTCAACGACAACGGCTCGTTTCCTTATTTGCGCTCGCACCCGCTGACCACCGAGCGGATTGCCGAGGCGCAGGCCCGCGTTCAACTGGCGGCCGCAGCGTCCGCGCCGTCAGCCGCGCAGCAGGCGGCGGCCGAACGTACGCAGCGCCTGCACGCGATGATGGCCGTACGCGCCCGCATTCTGGCGGTTCCCGGTGTGGATGTGCTGCGCACCCTGGTGACTGAGGCGCAGCGCAGGGCGGCCGTCTTGCCCGCGTCGGCGCCGGTGGCTGCTGCCCGCGATGCCGGCACGTTCTACGGCGGCGCCTTTGCCGCAGCGCAACTGCGTGATTTCGCAGCGGCGCGCAGCTTGCTTGACCGGCTTTCCAGCCTGGCCGCCGCCCCGGACCCGGCGGGCAAGGCGGTGCAACTGCTGGCCGTCGAGCTGGACCTGCTGGAAGGCAAGGTGCCGGCTGCGGCCGCCACGGCAGATATCAGCAAGGCCGGCTCGCGGGCGGAACTGCTGCTGATGTCGAAGGCACTGATGGCGGCACAACGCGCGCCGGACGTGTCGCAAGCGCTGCAGACCTGGGTGGCCGTGCATCCGCGCGATGCGGGCGCCTGGCAGATGCTGGCGGTCGCCTACGGCCAGCAGAACCTGACGGTGCGCGCCATCCGGGCCGACGCCGAAAGCCGCGCCGCCCAGCTTGACTACGGCGCCGCGCTGGACCGCTTCAAGGCGGCGCAGGGGCTGATACGCAGCCAGCCGGGCCGTGCCGATTACGTCGAGGCTTCGATCATTGACACCCGGACGCGGCAGGCCGAGTCAATCCTTAAGGAACAGGCGCTCCAGGAGAAAATCGACCGCTAGCTGCAGCACCGAATAAATCAGCGACCCCAGCAGCGCCGCGCCGAAGCTGTTGACATTCAGGCCGCTGACCAGGCTGGCGGCGGCCCAGAACATCAGGGCGTTGATGACAAACAGGAACAAGCCGAGCGTTAGCACCGTCACCGGCAGCGTGAGCAGCACCAGCAGCGGGCGGACCACCATGTTCAGCGCACCGAGTACGGCTGCGGCGACCAGCGCGCCGGTGAAGCTGGTCACCGTCACGCCGGAATACAGGTAGGCCACTGCCAGCAGGGCGGCGGCGCTCAAAAGCCATTTGAGGATGAGTTTCATGGCTTGAAGGATAGCACCTGGTGCATACCGTGACAGGTTGACGGGCGGGGGCAGAAATCCGCAGAGACCATGTGGAATTTGTAAAACAACGATACTTTTCGACACCTGAAAGGGGAGTAGCGACCTTGCGGCCTGTCGGCCGCAAGCGCTTGTGTTTCGTCAATACGTTGCCCGTCAAAACGGCAGCCGGAGCACATAAAAGAGCCAGGCAGCTCTTTCCCGCAAGACCTTTTGGGACGCTTTGTGCGTCTTCCATTTTTCAAAAAGGTCTTGTCATGCAAACCATTGCGCCCCTGTGGCTGTGGGCCGCCTTCATCGGCATTGTTCTCGTGTCCCTGTTCGTTGATTTTGTCGTGCTGAAAAAGCAGGGCGCCCATGACATTGGCGTGAAAGAAGCGCTCAAGTGGTCGCTGGTCTGGGTGGCCCTGAGTTTCATGTTCAACGGCCTGTTCTGGTGGGCGGTGAGGGACAGCACCGGCTCCACCGAGATCGCCAACACCAAATCGCTTGAATTTTTGACCGGCTACCTGATCGAGAAATCACTGGCGGTGGACAACATCTTTGTCTTCCTGATGATCTTCACCTACTTCGCGGTGCCGTCGCATTACCAGAAGCGGGTGCTGATGATCGGCATCATTGGCGCCATCGTCCTGCGCACCGTCATGATTCTGGTCGGCGGATGGCTGCTGGCGGAGTTCCACTGGATTTTGTACGTGTTCGGCGCCTTCCTGATCCTCACCGGCATCAAGATGTGGTGGGCTGCCGGCAAGGAGCCGGCGCTGGACGACAACCCGGCGCTCAAGCTGCTGCGCCGCATTTTGCCGGTCAGCCAGCATTACGACGGCGAGAAGTTCTGGACCGTCGAGAACGGCAAGAAAATCGCCACGCCGCTGTTCATGGTGATCTGCCTGGTGGCGCTGACCGACGTGATTTTCGCGGTGGACTCGATTCCGGCGATTTTCGCCATCACCAGCGACCCGTTCATTGTGCTGACCAGCAACGTCTTTGCCATTCTGGGCCTGCGCGCCATGTACTTTTTGCTGGCCGCCGTGGCCAACAAGTTCCATTTGCTGAACTACGGCCTGGCGGTGATCCTGGTGTTCATCGGCGCCAAGATGTGCCTGATCGACGTCTACAAGATCCCGGTGATGGCGTCGCTGGGTGTGGTGGTGGGCGTTCTGGCGCTGACGATGCTGCTCAGCCTGCGTTCGGCACCGGCCGACGTGCCGCGCGGTTAACTTCGTCAGAGAAGCCCCAGCCGGCAGGGCAAAGGAGCGTGTCCGGGCCGGGATGGCTATGATGCGTTTCCCATGCCCGGCATCCACATCATCGACCTTGAAGCCGCCATCAATTACTGGCGCCACCGCAATCCCTCGGCCGACGGCGTCAGCCTGGCGCCCGAGGTGCGCGCCCTGGCCGGCATTTATGCGCGCATGGCGCTGGCGCATCACAACACTGCCGACGAGGCGGATTTTTCAGAAGAGGCGCTGAACGCCTGGCATGCCTGGTACGACACCACCGCCGACACGCCGTGCATCGCCATCTGTTCCACCAGCCAGGGTGACGAAGAATGCAAGGGCTGCGGCCGCACCTTTGGGGAAGTGCAGCACTGGCTGTCGATGAGCCCGGTTGAAAAACGCATCACCTGGCAGCGCATCACCCAGCAGGCGACAGCCTGGCGCTTTGGCCGCTATGCCGATCGGGCGCTGGAGAAAAAGTAGCCTGATCTTGGCTTGCTTTTCAAGCAAAAAAGGCTTTTTCCGCAAAACCAGCGTGTGCTTTTAGCTATCAATTCAGGAGTTTCTGGATTCCGGCGTTACACTGATCGCATGCTTCGCCTGACCCATGCCCCCAACATTGCCATCGCCGCGCTGTGGACCGACGCGCTGCAGCAGGCCGGCTTTTCGGCCAGCGTGCAGCGCTATTTTTTGGGCAGCGTGGCGGGCGAGTTGCCGCCCGACCAATGCCAGCCGGAAATCTGGCTGACCCACGACCATGAAGAGGCAGGCGCCCGCACTTTGCTCGACGCGCTGCAGAACATGCCGCAGCGACGCTGGCTGTGCACCTGCGGAGAAACGGTCGAGGGCGGTTTCGAGCAATGCTGGCAATGCGGCGCCGCCATGCCGATAGACCTGGCCTGAACGCCGCGCTGGGTCAGTCCCAGCAAAGTTCAGCCCCTTTGCAGCGCAGTACGCGAAGCGAACGACCGTGGGGGCCACATCCCCCACCAGCAGGGGCCGCGGGACTGGCTTTGCCAGACCGCAGGCGCAGCGGCCCCCTCGGGGGGCAGGGAGTTACGCGAAGCGAACGACCGTGGGGGCCACATCCCCCCACCAGCAGGGGCCGCGGGACTGGCTTTGCCAGACCGCAGGCGCAGCGGCCCCCTCGGGGGGCAGGGAGTTACGCGAAGCGAACGACCGTGGGGGCCACATCCCCCCACCAGCCGGGGCCGCGGGACTGGCTTTGCCAGACCGCAGGCGCAGCGGCCCCCTCGGGGGGCAGGGAGTTACGCGAAGCGAACGACCGTGGGGGCTTTGTTTTCAGACTCGCCGGGCCAGTTCGGCCGCCATGCCGACATAGCTGCCCGGCGTCATCACCAGCAGGCGCTCTTTTTCGGCCTCGGGAATGTCCAGTGAGCGGATCAGGCCGTGCAGGTCTTCCGGCTTGACGGTTTTGCCGCGCGTGACTTCCTTGAGCTTTTCGTAGGCGCCTTGCACGCCGTAGCGGCGCATCACCGTCTGGATCGGCTCGGCCAGCACTTCCCAGGCGCCATCCAGGTCGTCGGCCAGGTTTTCCTCGTTCAGTTCCAGCTTGTTCAGGCCGACGCACAGCGAGTTGTAGGCCAGCACCGTATAGCCCAGCGCCACGCCCATGTTGCGCAGCACGGTCGAGTCGGTCAGGTCGCGCTGCCAGCGGCTGATGGGCAGTTTTTCGCTCATGTGGCGCAACAGCGCGTTGGCCAGGCCCAGGTTGCCCTCGGCATTTTCAAAGTCGATCGGGTTGACCTTGTGCGGCATGGTCGATGAGCCGATTTCGCCTTCCTTCAGGCGCTGCTTGAAGTAGCCGACGCTGACGTAACCCCAGATGTCGCGTGCCAGGTCGATCAGGATGGTGTTGGTGCGGGCGACCGCGTCGAACAGTTCCGCCATGTAGTCGTGCGGCTCGATCTGGATGCTGTAGGGCTGGAAGGTCAGGCCCAGGCCCAGCGGCTCGGGCGTTTCGATCACGTGGCGGCTGAAGGCTTCCCAGTCGAAGTCGGGCCAGGCGGCCAAATGGGCGTTGTAGTTGCCCACGGCGCCATTCATCTTGGCCATCAGCTTGATGCCGGCAATTTTTTCGCGGGTATTGACCAGGCGCACGACGACGTTGGCCAGCTCCTTGCCGACGGTGGTCGGGCTGGCGGTCTGGCCGTGGGTGCGGCTGAGCATTGGCACGTCGGCATGCGCATGGGCCATCTGGCGCAGCTTGTCGATGACCTTGTCCAGCGCCGGCAACACCACCTGTTCGCGGCTGCTTTTCAATTGCAGCGCCTGGCTGGTGTTGTTGATGTCTTCGCTGGTGCAGGCAAAGTGGACGAATTCGCTGGCGGACTGCAGTTCAGGCCGGGCTTCGAACTTGGACTTGATCCAGTATTCGACGGCTTTGACGTCATGGTTGGTGGTTTTTTCAATCACCTTGATGGCCATTGCGTCGGCTTCGCTGAAGTTTTTCACCAGGCCGAGCAGGTAGGTGCGCGCACCGGGGCTCAGGGGTTTGAATTCGGCAAATTTGGCGTCGGACAGCGCGATGAACCAGGCAATTTCCACCTGGACCCGGCGGTGCATATAGCCTTGCTCGGACATCAGGGGGCGTAAGGTAGCAAGTTTGGCGACGTATCGGCCGTCCAGCGGCGACAGTGCATTGATGGGTGAAAAGCTCATGCGGGCGATTGTAGGCCGCACGGGTAACGATACCGGTCCCGTTGCGTTGCCGCAGAATTTGATGTCGGCACGTCGCTGCACTACAGCGCGCGCCCTGAATCGATAGAATGCTGGTTTCCCACGGCACGACAAGAACACAGCACATGATGAAACTCATCGGATCCGCCACCAGCCCCTATGTCCGCAAGGTGCGCATTGTCATGGCCGAGAAAAAGCTCGATTACCAGTTTGTGGTCGAAGACGTCTGGTCAGCAACCACCGCCATGAGCCTGTCCAACCCATTGGGCAAAGTGCCGTGCCTGATCATGGAGGCCGGCGAGGCCATATTCGATTCGCGCGTGATTGTCGAATACCTGGACACGCTGTCGCCAGTGGGCAAGCTCATTCCCCCGCAAGGCCGCGAACGCGCCGAAGTCAAGACCTGGGAAGCGCTGGCCGATGGCGTCATGGACGCTGCGCTGCTGGCCCGGCTGGAAGCGACCTGGTCAGGCCGCAGTGACGGGCAGCGCAGCGACGCCTGGATTGCGCGGCAAATGGGGAAAATCGACACGGCGCTGCATGCCATGGACAAGGGCCTGGGTGACAAGGCTTACTGCAGCGGCGTTCATTTCAGCCTGTCGGATGTGGCGGTGGGTTCGGTGCTGGGCTACCTGAATTTTCGTTTCCCCGAAGTGCAGTGGCGCGACACCCGTCCCCAACTCGCCAGGCTGTATGACAAGCTGGCATTGCGGCCGAGTTTCGTGGAAACGCAGGCCGGCTGAATTGCCTGGGCCTACTGCCGCGCGCGTTCTTTCAGCCAGCGCATCAGCCGCCCGACCAGCGGCAGCTTTTCGTACAGTTCCTCGGCCGCATCCCAGTAGTCGCGGTGAAAATCGAGCAGCCCGGCAGCGTTGAACTTCAGGTGCGAGCCGCCGCGCACGGTCTGCAGCGTTTGGGTGTCAAAGCGCTTGAAGTGGAAAATGAAATTCCAGGTCAGGAAGCATTCACCGCCGTCAACGATGCAGCCGGTCACCACGAAATGCGGTTGCTCCAGTGACGCGTACATGTGGTCAAACACCTGGCGGATGGCAGGCAAGCCGCGCACCTCGTTGAACGGGTCCTTGAAATACGCCTCGGGCGCGTACAGCGCATCCAGCCGCTCCAGGCTGGCCGGACTCAGGCTTTCGAAAAAATCGACGACGCGTGCGGCGGCTTCGCGCATGGGCGGGGTGTTTTGTTGTGCTGAGTCCGTGGTCATGGCCTGGCGCTTCAAAGCGAAGTGATCTTGCGAACGGCGGCAAACCGCGCGCCGTAGGGCAGCAGGCGCAGGGCCTTCATCCAGCGGGTGAAGCGCTTGGGAAAGTGGATTTCAAACGCGCCCTTGCGCCAGCCCTTCAGGATTTCCTGCGCCGCCTGTTCGGGCGTGATCAGCGCGGGCATGCTGAACTGGTTTTGTGCCGTCAGCGGCGTTTCGACAAAACCCGGACACACCAGGCTGACACCAATGCCGCTGTCCTTCAGGTCCAGGTACAGCGTTTCGGCCAGGTTGATCAGCGCCGCCTTGGTCGGCCCGTAGGCCAGGCTCTGGGGCAGGCCGGTGTAGCCCGCCACGCTGCTGATCAAACTGATGTGGCCGGACTGTTGCGCCAGCAGCGCCGGCAGCACCGCCTCCAGCAGATACAGCGCGCCGCAGTAGTTCACCTCGTTGTGCCTGAGCATCTCGGTCAGGTCAAAAGCGCTGGCACGCAGCTCTTTGTAGTAGCCGGCGCAATACATCACCAGATCGAGCGGGCCGGTGGCCAGCAGGGTTTTCGCTGCGTCCTTCAGGGCCAGCGGGTCGGTGACATCGAGCGCCAGCGCCACGGCGCCTGGATGGCTTTGCACAAAGTCTGCCAGCGCATCGGCATTGCGCGCTGAAACGAACACTTTTGCGCCCGCCGCATGCAAGGCATGCGCCGTGGCCTGGCCGATGCCGCTGGACGCGCCGACCAGCCAGACGGTTTTGCCGCGCCAGTCGGCAAGCTGAGGATTGAAGGACATCGTGCTGAGTTTTCTATTTGTTATGAATTTAATAGCGGCCTACGCCCGTCATGCATGCGCAAACGGCCTGTTTGATGTATTTTTACCGCTTGACGAACGACAGCGTGACCTCGCCCAGCCCAAAACCGAACTTGCTCATCTTGGCCTTGTTCAGCATCACCTTGTCGTTCATCAGGTACATCCAGTCGTCAAACTGCACTTCGATAATGCGGCCATCGACCGGCAGCTTCAGGGTGTAGCCCCAGCGGAAGGCATTGCCTTTTTCCTGACCTGCGGCTTCGCCCACCACGTCGCCGGCCGTGCCGGTGTAACGCCCGTCAGGCTGGCGCTTGAGCGTCCACACGCGGCGGTCCTTGGTGCCGTCGGAATAGGTGAAGTTTTCATCCAGCACGCCGGTCTCCGCGCCGGGCGGGCCGCTCCAGCTGCAGACCATGACGACGGTGAAGCGCTTGACGACCTTGCCCGAGCGGTCGGTGAACAACCCGTAGGCGTCCAGCGTGCCGTTGAAGTACTGGCGCATGTCGAGCACCGGCTGCTCGGCGGCGTAGTCGGCGACTTGCGGGCCGGCGCAACCCGCCAGCAGCGTCAGCGACAGCAGGAGCGCCGGCAAGGCACCCTTGAAAAGCCGGGGGGATTGGGAAATGAAGGTCATGCGGGGACGCTTTCAGAAGGATGGATCAGGAAAAACCAGGCACTGGCCGCCGCCAGCAGTTTCAAGATGCAGGGCAGCACGCAATAGGCTACCACCAGCGCATCCAGTGCGGCGGCGTCGCGGCTGCCGGGCGCATAGCCAAAGGCCCCGAGCAGCGGCAGTGCCAGCCCGGCGGCCAGCGCCAGATTGAGCTTGGTGGCGAAATTCCACCAGCCAAAGTAAGCGCCTTCGGCTTGCCCGGACTGGCCATCGGCCTGGATCACGCCGGCCAGCAGCGCGCCTGGCAGCGCCAGGTCGGTGCCCAGCGCCACGCCAGACAGCGCGCAAACCAGCGCAAAGGCCACGGTCTGGCCGGCGCCCAGCTGCGTGGCCCAGGCAAACACGGCAATCGCCAGCGCCATGCCGACCAGCCAGGTGCGCGCCAGCCCCAGCCGCTTGACGACCATCAGCCAGAGCGGAATCGACAGCGCCGCCGCCAGAAAATAGCTGCCCAAAAACAGGGGCTCCATGCTGGCCGGCGCCTGCAGCCGGTCCTGGATGAAAAACAGCACCAGCGTGGCCGGCACCGCGCTGGCAATGCCGTTGAGCATGAACACCGCCAGTAACTGGCGAAAGGCGCGCGAGCGCCAAGGCAGCCAGAGTGCGCCTACCGCTGGCGCCTGGCCTGAGACCCGCACTGCTGGCACGGGTGCCCGGTGCCAGGCCAGCCAGCCGGCCAGCAGTGCTACAAAAAAAAGAGCTGTGGTCGCAGGCAGGCCCAGCGCTACCGGCGTAATGGATGCCAAGACCACACCGACCAGGCCAAGTCCTTCGCGCCAGGCAACAATGCGGCTGCGCTGCGCCTCGTTGCCGCCCAGCATCGCGCCCCAGGACTGGTGCGACACGCTGAGCGCGCTGTAGGCCGCATAGGTCAGCACCAGGCTGGCGGCGGCCCAGGCGGCCAGTGCGAAGGGCGAATCCTGCACCGCCTGCAGCGGAAAAAACAGCAGGGTAAAGCCCAGCGCCAGCGCCACCGCCGCAAGCGCGCCCAAGCGCAGCACCGATGCGGCAGAGCGCGCAAACAGCCGGTCGCTGAGCCGGCCCAGCAGCGGGTCGATCAGCGCATCGAACAGCCGGGCGCCGAGCAAAATCGCGCCCAGCAGCGCCAGCGGCATGCCGAATTCGCGTGCATAGTGATTGGGCAAGATAACGTAGAGCGGCAGCGCCACGAACGCCAGCGGCAGGCCCAGCAGGCCATAGGCCAGGCCGTTGCGGGCAGAAAAAGTCTCGGGCTTGGCCTCAACCTCAGACGGCGCAGAAGGCGTAGGCTGCGAAGCCGCCGCTTCGGTCATTCGGCGCTGCCTGCCAGCAGGGCTTCGCGCATCCGGGGATCGGAGGTGTCGGGCGACAGCCAGATGCCGAAGAACCTTTGGGCAAAGTCGGCGTCAAGCACTTCGCCGCTGGCCCGGCCATTCACCCAGAAGGCCATGCCCAGCCCGGGCCGGTGCACGGCCGTGATGCGGTCGCCCTTGCGCACGTCTGGAATCACCCGCAGCAGCTCGGCCGTCCACCGCGCGGCTTGTGCGTCGCTGACGGGCTGGCTGCGGCGCATTTCCTTCAGTGAACGTTCGGCAATCTCGAAGGCCTGGAAATTTCGCAGGTAGTTCAGTTCCAGCGCCAGCGCCGATGCGGCAAAGCTGGCAGCGCTGAAAGGGGCTGACGCCCACAGGCGGGCGTCATAGATGTCGAAGCCCCAGACCGTCAGCCGCGCCTGTCCGATGAGCCTGGCCCGGGGCAGGACGCTCAGTTCCGGCCGCGAGGGGGTGGTGCCGGCGGGGCTGGCAATCCGCTGCGGCGCAGCGGGCGGTACAGGCGATTGCGCCAGCGCAGCGCCGGCCCACAGCAATGCGGCCAGACCGACGGGCAGCGCGTGCTTCATGGCCGGCTTCAGCGCTTGCGCAGCGTGAACTGCATCACGCTGGTGTTGCCCTGCGCAAAGGCCGCTTCGCAGTAAGCCAGATAGAACTCCCAGATGCGGATGAACTTCTTGTCAAAACCCAGGCGCAGCACGCGTTGTTCCTGTGCCAGGAAGTCGTCGCGCCAGAGCCGCAGCGTGCGCGCATAGTCCTGGCCAAACGAAAACTCGTCAACGATGTCGAAACCCGCCGCCTCGGCCTGCGCCCGGAATTCGCGTGGACACGGCAGGCAGCCGCCCGGAAAGATGTACTGCTGGATGAAGTCGGTCGAGCCGATGTAGCGCTCGAACAGCGCGTCGTCAATCACGATGCTCTGGATGCAGGCATGGCCGCCGGGCTTGAGCAGGCGCGCCACGGTCCGGAAGTATTCCGGCCAGTATTCGCGGCCGACGGCCTCGACCATCTCGATCGAGCAGATGGCGTCGAAGGGCGCGTCGGGCGTGGTCTTGCCAATGTCGCGGTAGTCCTGCAATCGCAGGTCGGCTTTGTCGGACGCGCCCAGGCGGGCCATGCGCTGCTTGGCCCATTCGAGCTGCTCGGTGCTCAGCGTCACGCCGACGACAGAGGCGCTGAATTCGGTCGTTGCCATTTCAGCCAGCGCGCCCCAGCCGCAGCCAATTTCAAGCACGCGGTCGCCCGGTTTGACCTGCGTCAGGCTCAGCGCGCGGCGCACCTTGGCCATTTGGCCCTCCACCATCGTGGTTTCGGGCGACTCGAAAATCGCCGACGAATAGTTCATGGTCTTGTCCAGCCACAGCGCATAAAACGCATTGCCCAGGTCGTAATGCGCATGGATGTTCTTTTGGCTGTTGGCCTTGGTGTTGCGGTTCAGCAGGTGCTTGACGCGGTAGGCCAGGCGCCCCAGCCAGCTGCCGTAAATCGCGCTTTCGACTTCCTTGCGATTGATGATGAGCAGTTCCATCAGGTCGGTCAGGTGCGGTGTCGTCCAGTCGCCGGCAATATAACTTTCGGCAAAACCGATGTCGCCCGATCGCAGTGCGGCGCTGCACGGTTTCCAGTTGTGCAGGTGCAGGCTGGCCATGGGCGCCGTGCCCGAGCCAAAACGCTGCAACGCGCCATCGGGCAGTTGCACCGTGAGCGTGCCGTGCTTCAGGCGCCGCAGCATCTTCAGTGCGGTACGCGCGGCGCCGGGCGCGTCGCGGGGGATGGGCTGGATGGCGGGAGCGGAGGTCGGGTTGAGAGTGGTCATCGCGTCACGGTATTTTTGGGAAGATCGGGTTTTCTGACGAAGGGAATGCGTTTTCGCCACAGCCTGAAGGCCTGGTAGTGGATGCGCGCCATCACGCCCAGCGTCATGGCCGGGTAGCGCCACAGCGCCTTGCGCAGGCTGGCGCTGGTCAGTGGCTCCAGCGTGCCGCTGACGCTGGTCTGCAGCACTGCGCCGCAGGGGTCGTCCAGGTTGTCGTGGTAGTCGATGCGGGCAACGGTGTTGTGCACGCCGTTGCTGTCGCTGCGCAGGAAACGAAAGCGGTAGCCGCCCGCCAGGGTGCAAAACGGCGAGACATGGAACACCTTGTCGGCGCTGAGTTCCTGGCCGTACCGGGGCGCGTCGAGCAAGTAGCAATGGCGCTCGCCAAAGGTGTTGTTCACCTCGACGACGATGGCGCGCAGGCTGCCGTCCGGCCGGTGGCAATACCAGAAGCTGACCGGCTTGAAGGTGTAGCCCAGCACGCGCGGGTAGGTGTGCAGCCAGGCTTCGCCGTTCGCATCTTCCACGCCTTCGCGCAGCAGCAGGGCGTCGAGCCAGGCCAGCGCGTTGTTGCTGCCGTCGCCATGGTCGCTGTCGAAAAAGCTCAACGCGCCGCTCCGGTTGTGCGCCAGCGCGCCGCTGCCGTTCTGCTGCAGGCTGCGCATCGGCAGCATGAGGAAATAGGTGGGGTAGTTGAAGGCGTTGGCGACCGGGCGCAGACGCTTGTGCAGGACCTGGCCAAAGCCGATCAGCGGAACGTCGCGCACGGGCAGGCGGGTCATGCCGGCACGCCTTCCAGGGCCGGCACCGCTTGTGCGTGCTGCGCCAGCAGCAACCGGGCGGCGTTCATGCCCGACTTCAGGCCGTCTTCATGAAAACCGTAGCCGGTCCAGGCGCCGCAGAAATAGCTGTGCTGCCGCCCCTGCAATGCCGGCAGCTGTTGCTGCGCCTGGGTCGCGGCCAGGTCGAACACCGGGTGCATGTAGTCGTATTCGCCCAGGACGTGGGCGGGCGCAATGTCCTGCAGCGGATTGAGCGACACCAGTACCGGCTGGGGAAAAGGCAGTGGCTGCAGCATGTTCAGCAGGTAATGCAGGCACACGCCGGCCGATTCGCGCTCGATGCCGGCGGCGCGCTCATAGTTCCAGGCCGCCCAGGCGATCTTTTTTTGCGGCAATACCGACGAATCGGTGTGCAGCACGGCGCGGTTCGCCTGGTAGCGGATGGCACCCAGCGTTTTGCGCTCGGCGCTGCTGGCGTCCGGCAGCAGCGCCAGCGACTGGTCGGAATGCGTGGCCAGCACGACCTTGTCGAAATGCTCGATGGCGTCGCGCGTGATGATGCGCACGCCGCCGCGCAGCGCCCCGGCGTCGCGCTCGATGCGCTCTACCGGGGTGTTCAGCCGCTTGTCGGCAATGCCGGCGATGATTTTTTCAACATAGTGGCGCGCACCGCCCTGGACCGTCCACCACTGCGGCCGGTCGGTGACCTGGATCAAGCCATGGTTGTGGCAAAAGCGGACCATGGTGGCCACCGGGAACTGCAGCATCTGGTCGGTCGGGCAGGACCAGATGCAACCCATCATCGGCAAAAAATACCAGTCGCGGAACTCGGCTGAAAACGCCTGGTCACGCAAAAAATCGCCCAGCGGCTGCACCATGGCGGCCTCGGCGTTCGACAGCGCCAGCGCGGTGGTGATGCGGTTGAAGCGAACGATGTCGCGCAGCATGCGCAGGAATTTCCAGCTGACCAGGTTGCCGCGCTGGGCAAATACGCTGTTCAGGCTGGAGCCGCTCCATTCCAGCAACCTGCCGCCTGCCGCGCCGGGCGCCTTGACCGAAAACGACATGTCCGAACGGGCGGTTTCTACGCCCAGTTCTGCAAACAGCGCGATCAAATTCGGGTAGGTGCGTTCGTTGAACACCAGAAAACCGGTATCTACCCCGTGGGTGACCGGGCCGTGTGGGGTCGGCAGCGTGACATCGACGGTGTTCGTGTGGCCGCCGAAATAGTCGCCCGCCTCAAACAGCGTGATACGGGCCTGGCCTTTTAGCGCATGCGCCGCCGCCAGCCCCGAAATACCCGAGCCGACGATGGCCACCCTGGGAAGCGAGAGGCTCATGCCCGCGCTCCGGGGCCCGTGGGGACTGTAAAAATGCTGCGAAGCGTCCCGGTGCAAACAAGGGAGTGAGGGAGGAGTAAAACCGCCCCGGGTGTACAGACCGGCCTGAAGGGCCGGAAAGGCTTCGCAACAATGAAGCTGTACTGGCCTTGGTCCGGCGCTGTGGCGCTGCGGGAGCAAGGCAAGCTGTAAGAGTGCCTGCCGCCTGATCGAGTTCCCCTGCACGGGGTGGTTGGCCTGTAAAGTTTTGTCAAGCCGTTGATGGTTTTGGCGTGCGCTGTGTTCATGGGCGGGCCAGCTGCTTTTCAATTTCTGCAACGAACTTGGGACTGCCGGGATCGGCCATCGAGTTGAAGGCCGTTACGGCCAGTCCGTCGCGCGAAATGATGTATTTGTAGAAGTTCCAGCGCACCGGCGTGCTGCTGGCAGCGGTTAGTTGCCTGAACAGCGGGCTGGCGTCTTGGCCGCTGACGGCGGTCTTGGTGAACATGGGAAACTTGACGCCGAAGGTGCTCTCGCAAAATTCCGCGATGTCCTTGTTGCTGCCTGATTCCTGCGAAAAGTCATTCGACGGAAAGCCCAGCACCACCAGGCCGCGTCCCTGGTATTTGTTGTACAGCGCTTCCAGGCCCTTGTACTGCGGCGTGAAGCCGCAAAAGCTGGCGGTGTTGACGACCACCACCACCTTGCCGCTGTACTGGCACAGTGACTGCGGTTTTTCGTCCTGCAGGCGCAGTACGTTCTGTTGCAAAACGGCAGGGCATGCCTGGGCCGGCGCTCCGGGCTGCGCCGCCCAGGCCGGAGAAGCAGCCAGCGCGGCGCTGGCAAGCAGCGCCAGCGTCACGGGAATGAGGGGAAAGGCTTGCATCGCTTGCTCTCAGGACAAAAGGGTTTGAGCTTATACGCACCAGCTCGGCCGATGGATTCAGATTGTTGATGATGGTGCACCGGATTGACCCGTCGTGCCGGTGGCGGCATTTAATCGCCCTGAAAGCACTTGTCCTGGTGGTGTTTTGCTGAAATCAACAACAATCCGGCAAGACAACATCCGGTACGCGCCAGAGTGCGTACTTGCTGACATAGGAGATCCCATGCTTTACCCCGAATTGTTCAAACAGCTCGAAGCTGTCCGCTGGAATATGGAAACCGATATTCCCTGGGCCACGTTCGATGCGTCGCTGCTGACCGACGAGCAGGCCCAGACCATCCGCATGAACGCGATCACTGAATGGTCGGCACTGCCGGCGACCGAAATGTTCCTGCGCGACAACCGGGGCGACAGCGATTTCTCGGCCTTCATGTCAATCTGGTTTTTCGAGGAGCAAAAGCATTCGCTGGTGCTGATGGACTACCTGCGGCGTTTCAGGCCCGAGCTGGTGCCGACCGAGGCCGAGTTGCACGCGGTGCGCTTCGAGTTCGAGCCTGCGCCGCCGCTGGAAACGCTGGTGCTGCATTTTTGCGGCGAAATCCGCCTGAACCATTGGTACCGCTGCGCCAGCCAGTGGCATACCGAGCCGGTCATCCAGCAGATCTACACCCGGCTCAGCCAGGACGAGGCGCGCCACGGCGGCGCCTATTTGCGCTACATGAAGCGCGCCATCGCCACATCGGGTGACGAGGCCCGGGCGGCCTTCGCCAAGGTCGGTGTGCTGATGGCCAGCGCCCGGCGCACCTCCCAGGCGCTGCACCCGACCAACCTGCATGTCAACAAAAGCCTGTTTCCCCGCGACACCATCCAGAGCCGCCTGCCCGACCCCGAGTGGCTGGACCACTGGCTCGACACGCAGATCCGCTTCGACGCGGTGTGGGAAACCAAAGTGGTCGAGCGCATCCTGCACAATCTGGGGCTTTTGCTGGGCCAGCCGTTCAAGACTGTCCAGCAGCTCAACCACTACCGCAAAGAAATCGACCGCCAGCTCGCCGCAGCCCAGGCGCTGGACCCTGCCTGAAAGCCCTATGAAGCCGCCCGCCTTTTTGAACAAGATCGTCAACCGCAACGACGCCGCCGATCGTCTGGCCGCGCTGCCCCGGCCGGTGGTGTTCACCAACGGGGTGTTCGATGTGCTGCATTGCGGCCACGCCACCTACCTGGCGCAAGCCCGCCAGCTCGGTGCCAGTTTGGTTGTGGCACTCAATACCGACGCCTCGGCCCGTCGCCTGGGCAAGGGCCCGGACCGGCCGCTAAACCCGCAGGACGACCGGGCGGTGCTGATGGCCGCGCTGGAATCGGTCAGTTTGGTGACGTGGTTTGATGAGGACACGCCGCTGGAATTGATTGCCGAACTCCAGCCCGACGTGCTGGTCAAGGGCGGTGATTACGACATGGACACGCTCGCTGAAACGGCGGTGGTGAAGGCTTATGGCGGCCGGGCGCTGGCGATTGCGTTTGTGGATGGGTATTCGACGACGGCACTGGTGGAGAAGATTCGCGGCAGTTCTTCTGGGGCCTGAATCTGGCTTTTGCGCGTTGCTGGATAGCATCGCCCGCTATTCAATTCGTCGCTTTTGTTGCTCTGCCTGGAGTTGTTGGCCGGGAGTCGCCCGGCGGCGACTCACTTTTCTTTGCTTCGCCAAAGAAAAGTAAGCAAAAGAAAGGCGACCCGGCTGTCTGGGTCCCTGCGCTTCGCTTCGGGCAACCTGCGCTGCCCGGGAAAAGCGGGGGTCCGCGCAAACTCGCTGCGCTCAAACAGCGCGCGGCCCTGATCCCGCTTTTCCCGGTCATCACCGGCCCAGCCAGAACGGGGTGGGGAAGGAATTCGGGTTCGGGAGCGGGTTCGGAGTAAAAAGCGCTCTTTACTTTGATGGCGCAAGCGCAATCAGCTATTAAATTTGTAGCATCATGATGGATTGGGCGCTACGGATGCTTGACTTCGGCTGTTGGTTTTTGTTTTTCCTTTCCCCACCCCTTCTGTCTGCGCTGAGGAACGGAGCTTCAGGCGGATCAGGGCCGCGCGCTGTTTGAGCCGCAGGCGAGTTTGCGCGGACCCCGCCTGAAGCGAGTACCGCAGGGTGCCCGTAGCGAAGCGTAGGGTCGCGGACAGCAGGGGTCGCCTTTCTTTGCTTACTTTCTTTGGCGATAGCCAAAGAAAGTGAGTAGCCGCCGGGCTACCCCCGGCCAGCCCAACCAGGCGGAGCCAAGCAAGCTACGAATTCAATAGCTGGCAGCGCACGAATTCATTGCGCAAAACGCAAAAACAGCCTGAAAATGCGAACCTCATTCAAAGCCCCACCTGCGCAAAAGCTCAAGGCGCCACATCCCCAGCCCGCACCGCCGCCCCCTCCACCGACTTGCCCCGCACCCGCCCCGCCATGCGCCGGATGAACTGCTCGAGATCATCCATATAGGTAAACACCGCCGGCACCACCAGCAAACTCAGCACGGTTGACGTGATCAGCCCGCCAATCACCGCCACCGCCATCGGCGAGCGAAAGCTTGAATCGGCCGCGCCAAAGCCCAGCGCAATCGGCAGCATGCCCGCGCCCATCGCCAGCGTGGTCATGATGATCGGCCGGGCGCGCTTGTGGCAGGCGTCCAGCAGCGCATCCCAGCGGCTCATTCCTGCCACCGCCGGCCGGCCGTCGCTGCCGTCATGCCCGCGCCGGGCCACGATGGCGTACTCGACCAGCAAAATCGAGTTCTTGGTGGCAATGCCCATCAGCATGATCAGGCCGATCAGCGAGGGCATCGAAAAGCTCTTGTCGGCGATCAACAGGCCGACGAAGGCGCCGCCCAGGGACAAGGGCAAGGCGGCCAGAATCGTCACCGGGTGCAGGAAGTCCTTGAACAGCAGCACCAGCACGATGTAGATGCACAGCACGCCGGTCAGCATCGCCAGGCCAAAGCTGGCGAACAGCTCGCCCATGACTTCGGCGTCGCCGATTTCCACCACTTTCACGCCCGGCGGCAGGTTTCTGACGGCGGGCAGCGCCTTCACCGCCTTGGTCACGTCGCCCAGTGGCAGGCCTGACAGCTCGATCTCGAAGTTGACGTTGCGCGAGCGGTCGTAGCGGTCGATGATGGCTGGACCGCTGGCGATTTCCAGCGTGGCGACCTGGCCAAGCATCACCGGCCCCTTGGCGCCCGGCACCGACAGGCGTTCGAGCACGCTCAAATCCTGGCGCGCGGCATCGGCGAGCTTGACAACGATCGGCACCTGGCGCTCGGACAGGTTGAGCTTGGGCAGCGCCACGTCGTAGTCGCCCAGCGTGGCGATGCGCAGGGTTTCGCCGATGGCGGCGCTGGTCACGCCCAGGTCGGCGGCGCGGGCAAAGTCGGGCCGCACGGCGATTTCGGGGCGGATCAAACTGGCGCTCGACGCCACGCTGCCCAGGCCGGGAATGGAGCGCAGGTCTTTTTCGACCGCGCGCGCGGCCGAACTGAGCGCCAGCGGGTCTTCGCTGGTCAGCACCAGGATGTATTTCTCGCCCGAGCCGCCCAGGCCGACCTTGCTGCGCACGCCGGGCAGTTGTTCCAGCGCGGTGCGCATCTTGTTTTCGATGCCCTGCTTGCGCGGCCGGTCGCCGCGCTCGGCCAGCAGCACGGTCAGCGTGGCCTTGCGGGTTTCGGCCGCGCCCGAGCCGGCGAACGGGTCGCTGCCCGCCGTGCCGCCGCCAATCGTGGTGTAGATGCTGCGCACATGCTCGACCTTGGCAATCAAGAGCCGCGCCTGCTCGGCGGCAGCTTCGGTCTGCTTCAGGCTGCTGCCGGGCTGCAACTCCAGGTAAACCTGGGTTTGCGAGTTGTCGTCGGGCGGAATGAAGCCGGTCGGCAGCAGCGGAATCAGCGCAATCGAGCCGATGAAAAACAGCGTCGCCGCGACCATGGTGACGACGCGGTGCTTCAGGCACCACGCAGCGGCGCGCATGTAGGCCTTCAGCCAGCCGGGCTCCTTGTGGTCGCCGACGATGGGTTTCAAAATATAAGCCGCCATCATCGGCGTCAGCACCCGCGCGACGATCAGTGACGCGGTGACGGCCAAGGCCGCCGTCCAGCCGAACTGCTTGAAGAACTTCCCGGCAATGCCGCTCATGAAAGCCGTCGGCAAGAACACCGCGACCAGCGTGAACGTGGTGGCGACCACCGCCAGGCCAATCTCGTCGGCCGCCTCCATGGCCGCCTGGTACGGTGTCTTGCCCATGCGCAGGTGGCGCACGATGTTCTCGACCTCGACAATCGCGTCATCGACCAATATGCCGATGACCAGCGACAGCGCCAGCAGGCTGATGATGTTGATCGAAAAGCCCAGCACATACATGCCGATGAAGGCCGGAATGACCGACAGCGGCAACGCCACCGCCGAGACAAAGGTGGCACGCCAGTCGCGCAAAAACAGCCACACCACCAGCACCGCCAGAATGCCGCCTTCGTACAGCAGGTGCATCGAGCCGTCGTATTCCTCCTCGACCGGCTTGACGAAATTGAAGGCTTCGGTCAGTTCCAGGTCGGGGTGCTGGAGCTGAAGGTCTTTCAGCGCCGCCTGCACCGCCGCGCCGACGGCGACTTCGCTCTCGCCCCGGCTGCGGGCGACTTCAAAACCGACCACCGGCTTGCCGTCGAGCAGCGCGGCCGAACGCGGGTCGGACACGGTGTCGCTGACCGTGGCGACGTCGTTCAGGCGGATCTTGCGGCCGTCGCTCAGCGCCAGTTCGAGTTCGCCCAGCGCCTGCGCCGACTTGACGGTGGCCAGCGTGCGCACCGGCTGCTCGCTGCCGCCCAGGTCGGTGCGGCCGCCGGCACTTTCGGTTTGCACCTGCTTGAGCTGGCGCGAAATGTCCGAGGCCGACGCGCCCAGCGCCTGCAATTTGGACGCGTCCAGCGCCACGCGCACCTCGCGCGACACGCCGCCGACGCGGCTCACCGCACCCACGCCGCGCACCGCCAGCAGCTTGCGTGAAATGTCGTTGTCCACAAACCACGACAGCGCTTCCGCGTCCATGCGGCTGGAGGCCACGGTGAAGGCCAGGATGGGTTGACCGGCCAGGTCAACCTTGGTGACCACCGGGTCGCGCACGTCGGCGGGCAGGTCCGAGCGCACCCGCGCCACGGCCGAGCGCACATCGTCCACCGCTTCCTGCACCGGCTTTTCCAGCCGGAATTCGGCGGTGATGCTGACGCCGCCGTCCTGCACCTTGGTCATGATGTGTTTGAGGCCCTGCACCGTGGCAATCGAGTTCTCCAGCTTGCGGGCGACCTCGGTTTCCAGTTGCGCCGGCGCCGCGCCCGGCAGCGAGGCCGAGACACTGACCGTGGGCACGTCGATGTCGGGAAAGTTCTGCACCTTCATGGCGTTGAAGGACAGGATGCCGCCAAAAGTCAGCAGCACGAACAGCATCACCGCCGGAATCGGGTTCTTGATGGACCAGGAGGAGACGTTCATGGCGTTGCTCCTGTTTTAATAGCTGCTGAAGCAGGTACAGATTGCGCGGATGCCGTATTTGATTCAGATTCCTGAGCCACACGAACCAGGTCGCCGTCGTTCAGGAAGCCAGCACCATTGACGACGATGCGGGTGTCCGCCGGCAAGCCTGAAACCACCTCGACGCGATCGCCTGCCAGCCGGCCGGTCTGCACCTTGAGCTGGCTGACGCGGTTGCCTTCGCCCAGGCGGAACAGGTAGTTGAAGCCGTCGCGCACCACCAGCGCACGCTGCGGAACGGTCAGCGCGTCGGTGGCGCCGAGCTCGAATTCCCCACGGGCAAACATGCCGGGTAATGCAGCCCCCACGCTTGCCACTTCGTGTGCTGCGCTGCCCCCCGAGGGGGCACTGCGCCTGCGGCCCGGCAAAGCCGGTTCCGCGGCCCCTGCTGGGGAAGATAACCCCGCGCTTGCCCTGGTCATGGCCGGCAGGTCGACATACACCAGCGCCGCGCGCGTCTGCGGATCGACGCTGGGCGCGACCATGCGCACCCGGCCGCGCAACTCGCCGCCGCTGGCCGGCACCACGCTGACCGGCGTGCCAATGGCAATGCGGCCGAGTTCGGCCGAGGTGACTTCGGCGCGCCATTCCAGCCGGCCCTGGCGGATCATGCGGAACAGCTCGGCGCCGCTGCCGACCACCGAGCCGACGGTGGCAGTACGCGCTGAAATCACGCCGCTGTCGGGCGCCAGCACCTGCGTCTGCCGGCCGCGCAACTGCTGCGCGCCCAGCACCGCCTGCGCGGCTTCGGCGCGGGCTTTGGCGGTTTTCTCAGTGGTCTGGTACTGGTTGATCTGCTGCGTGCTCAGCGCGCCCGAGCTTTGCAGGCTGCGCGCCCGCTCGGCGTTGCCAGCCGCGTCGGCGGCATTCGCCTGGGCCTCTAACAAGCTGGCGCGCGCCTGCGCCACGTCGGCCTGCACGCTGTCGGTCGAAAACGTCGCCAGCACCTGGCCGGCCTTGACCACGTCGCCGACGTTGACGCGCACCTCGGTCAGGCGCAGGCCGGTGGATTCGGCGCCGATGACGGCCTCTTGCCAGGCGGCGATGTTGCCGTTGGCCGACAGCCGGATCGGCAGGCGGGTGGTTTCAGGCAAGGCGGCCGTCACGGTGAGCGCTGGCTTGGGCGCGGTCTGGGCACCGGCCGCTGTTGCCTCGGGCTTGCGGGCAGACACGTAGAAGAACGCGCCAGCCGCCAGGGCGACCACCACAAAGCTGATCACGACGAGGGGTTTGAGTTTGAATTTTTGCATGGCGTGAAAAAAAATAAGGACGAAGGGCGGGTTCAGCGGCGGGCGGGCACGCCAGCAGACGCGTGGCTGGATGCGGCTGGCGGTACGAACGTGGCGGCGGCAAGGGCGGCAGTGGCATCCGCTGCGGCGTTGGTCTTGCCCTGGTTGCCGGCCTGCGCCATCGGGGGCGTCCAGCCGCCGCCCATGGCGCGGTACAGCGCCACCCAGGCAGACAGGCGTTCGCGTTGCAGCGACACCTGCGTGGTCTGCGCAGCCAGCTGGCTGCGACGCGCGTCTTCCAGTTCGACCAGGCTGGCCAGGCCGCTCTGGTAACGCGCTTCGGTGCCGGTGAACGCGGCGCGGTAGCCGGCCACCGCGGTTTGCGCATCGCTTTCGCGCGCGGCGGTGCTTTGCAGGCTGACCAGCGCTTCTTCGACCTCGCGCACGGCCTGGCGCACCCTGGCGCGGTAAATCGCGGCGGCTTCGTCATAGCGCGCCTGGGCGGCCTGCACGTCGGCGGCGCGTCGCCCGCCGTCGAACAGCGGCAGGCTGAGCGCCAGCGGGCCGATGGACCAGGTCGTCAGGCTGGCCGACAGGCCACCGCTGCGAAAGTTCGATGCGCCAATGGAGCCGCCCAGACTCAGGCGCGGATAGCGCTGGGCGTCGGCGCTGCCCACGTCCGCGCTGGCCGCCGCCACGTCGCGCGCGGCGCTGAACACATCAGGCCGCTGCGCCAGCGCGTCAGCGGGCACGCTTGCTATTGAAAAAATAGCTGATTGTGCGGATGGATACTGCGCCAGAGCCACTTTTTGCTTTAAATCGGACTCTGGCAGGCCGCTCAGTGCCACCAGCGCCTTGAGGTCCAGTTCGCACTGGGCGCTTTGCTGCGTGGCGCGGCCGCTGGCTTCGGCGGCGCTGGCCCGCGCCAGCGCATCGGTGGCCGGTGCGGTGAAGCCGGCGCGGGTGCTCAGGCCGGACAGGCGCGCGGTTTCCTGGCGCGACGTGGCGTCGGTGCGCGTGATCTGCGCCAGCTGGTCGCAACTGCGCAGGCTGTAATACTGGTTGGCGACTTCGGCCGCCACCGACACCCGGGCATCGTGCCATTGCGCCTCGGCGCCGGCCAGGCGCTCATCGGCGGCATTGCGGCTGGCGCGGTTGCCGCCGAACACATCGATTTCCCAGCTGGCCTGCAAGCCGCCCTGCGTGGTGGTGACGATGGGCGCCAGATCCGCCCCGCCGCCGCTTTGCAGCGAACGCCCCCGGTTGACGCTGGCCGAGGCATCGAGCGACGGCCCCAACGCCGCACCGGCCGCGACCCGCGTGGCGCGTGACTGCTCGATGCGCGAGCGTGCCGTTGCCACCGTCGGGCTGACGGCCTGCGCGGCGGTGATCAGCTCGACCAGCAGCGGGTCGCCTTGCTGCTGCCACCATTGGGTCAGGTCGGTCAGGCTGCCGTGGTGCGGTTTTTCCGGCAGTCCGGCATGCGCTGCGGGAACTGCTTGCGGCGGCAAGGGCGCGGACCATTGCGCGGGCACGGGGGCTGACACCGCGCCGGGAACCTTGGCCGTGGCGCAAGCGCCCAGCCCCAGCGGCAGCAGGACGCAAAAAAGGACGGTGTGGGGTTTCATGCGGCGGCGTTGCTGTGAGGTGAAGGGGCGGGTGTTGACGCCTGCGCGGGGGCGGTGCTGCGCTGCGCCGCTTCGATGTTCACCATGGCTTCGGCGTAATTCACCATCTGGTCGCACCAGGCGTCGATGCCTTGGGGGTCGAGCAGCCGGGGGCGGATGGCCTGCACGATGTCGCGCGTGACGAACAGCTGCACGGCCAGGCCGGTGATGCTGAAGGCCAGCCGGTGCAAACTGTCATCGGCTTTATTCAAGCCCAGGTGGCGGCCCAGCCGCGCCACCAGCGCCGCATGCGCCGGCTTGATGCCGTTGTCGATCTCCTCGGCCCAGACGCCGGTCGGTTCGAGCATTTCGCGAAAGTGCAGGCGGGTGCATTGCTGCACCAGTTCGCCCTGCTTCATCGGGGCCAAAAAACTGGCAATAAAACCGTGCAGGGACTGGCGCAGGCTCAGGTCCGGCTGGTCGAGCAGCGTCAGGTCGTTTTCGGTGCAGCCCATCGGTTCGGTGAACGCAGCGCGGTACAGCCCGGCCTTGTCGCCGAAGTAGTAGCTGATGGCGGCAAGGTTGGCGCCGGCGGCCAGCGCAATCTCGCGCGTCGAGGTCTTGGCAAAGCCTTTTTCGGCAAACAGCTTGAGCGCGGCATGCAGCAGCAGCAGCCGGGCTTCAGCGCCGTCGGAACGCTGCTTGCGCGGCTCGGCAGCAGAGGGGGTGGAGTCGCTTGAAATCATGTGCCAAATTACAGCACATAAGCCAGTCAAACGTTTGATTTAGTTAAATCATTCGTTTGACTTGAAGCAGGCGAGCCACAATGCCTGAATGGCATCGCGTTCGGCCTGCAATGCGGGCGGTGTGACCTGCGTGGGTTCTTCGTTCAGGCGCGCAAGGTGCTGCACGCGCCGCAGTTCGCGGTAGGCGCTGGCAGCCTGCCGACCCACGTCGTCGGGCAGCAGGCCGACCATTTCCGCGCGCTGCAGCAGTGCGATGTTGCCGACGTTGTCGACCAGTTCGGGGTGCTGTGCGGCCTGCGACAGCACCAGGAACTGCACTGCGAATTCGGCATCGACCATGCCGCCGACGCTGTGCTTGACGTCGAACTTGCTGCCCCGGACCGGGCGCGCGCTGCGCACTTTCTGGCGCATCTCGACGATTTCACGGCTCAGCGCCTGCGGGTCGCGCGGCGCGGTGATGACTGCCCGGCGCACCTCGTCAAAGCGCTGGCGCAGCGACTCGCTGCCGAGCACGAAGCGGGCGCGCGTCATCGCCTGGTGTTCCCAGGTCCAGGCGGTGTTGCTGCCGCGCCGTTGCTGGTAGTTGGCAAAAGACTCGAACGGCGTGACCAGCAGGCCGGAATTGCCGTTGGGCCGCAGCGCGGTGTCAATCTCGTACAGGTCGCCTTCGGCGGTCTTCAGGGTCAGCCAGTTGATCAGCTTGCGCACAAAGCCGGCATACACCTCGGGGGCGCGTTCGTCGTCATCGTCGTAGACAAAGACAATGTCCAGGTCGCTGCCGTAACCCAGTTCCTTGCCGCCCAGCTTGCCGTAGGCAATGATGCCGAAGCGGGGGTTTTCGCGGTGCCGGTTTTTCAGGTGCTGCCAGCACCAGTGCACCGTGATGTCCAGGATCACCTCGGCCAGCGCGCTCAGGTCGTCGGCCACCTGCTCGACGCTGAGCACGCGCTCGACGTCGCGTGCCAGGGTGCGGAACACCTCGATATGGTGGGCGTGGCGCAACAGGCTCAGGCAGGTTTCCTCGTCATCCTCGCCGGTGCGCCGCAGCGACGCCAGGCGCTGCTGCAAGTCCCGGGAAAAGGCGGCGGCGTCAAAGCGTTCATGCATCAGCTCGTCGCTGGCAAGTTCGTCGATCACGCCGGGGTGCTGCATCAGGTAGCGCGCCGGCCACTTGGCCGCGCCCAGTAACCGCAGCAGGCGTTCGTGCACCGACGGACGCTCCATCAGCAGCGCCAGGTAGCTTTCGCGCCGCAGCAGCGGCTCGATCCAGTCAATCAGCCGCAGCGCGGCTTCTTCGCTGACCTTGCCTTCCATCAGCCACTGGGCAGTCAGCTGCACCAGGCGGCTCAGCCGGGCGCGCGAATCCTCGCGCAGCGCCAGAATGCGCGGGTGCTGGTGCCATGCAGCCAACCGGCTCCGGAACAGCTCCGGCCAGTCGAGCGGCAACTGCTCCAGCAGGTCGTCGAGCTGCTTTGCCGGCGAAGGGCCTTGCCGGCAGCCCTTGCATTCGGGCTGGCCGCCGAGCAGGATGTCGAATTCGCCGGCAACCAGTTCGCGGTGCGCGTCCAGGTCATGCAGGAACAGGCAGCCGTCGGCGTAACCCATGGTCTCTGCAATCCAGGCGAGGTCGTCGTCGCGGGTCGGCAGCACATGGGTCTGCTGGTCGTCCAGGTACTGGATACGGTGCTCGACGCAACGCAGGAATTCGTAAGCCCGCGCCATGGCGTCGGCGGTTTCCTGCGGCATCAGGCCGGCATGCGCGACGCGCTGCAGTGCGTCCAGCGTGGAGCGGGTACGCAACTCGGGGAACTGCCCGCCGCGCACCACCTGCAGCACCTGCACGGTGAATTCGATCTCGCGGATGCCGCCACGCGACATCTTCACGTCGTTGGCGCGTTCCGGGTGGCCGGCGCAACGCTTGGCCGCATGCTCGCGGATCTGCCGGTGCAGCACCCGCAGCGCGTCGAACACGCTGTAGTCGAGGTAGCGGCGAAACACAAAGGGCAGCACCGCGCCGCGCAAGGCCTGCGCCGAACCATCCCCGATGCATTCCAGCGGCGCCACGATCCGGCTCTTGAGCCAGGCAAAGCGTTCCCATTCGCGGCCCTGCGCCTGAAAGTAGTCTTCCAGCCCGACGAGCGAAATCGCGGCCGGGCCCGAATTGCCGTTCGGCCGCAGCGCCAGGTCGACCCGAAACACAAAGCCGTGCTCGGTTGCCTCGCCAATCAGGCTGAACACCGCCCTGACCTGGCGCGCAAAATACTCGTGGTTTGAAATTTGTCCCCGGCCATCGGGCTGGCCGGCGGTCTCGCCGTCATGGTCGTAGACATAGATCAGGTCAATGTCGCTGGACACATTGAGCTCGCGCGCGCCCAGCTTGCCCATGCCGACCACCCACATCCGCGCCAGCCCGCCGCCCACGGCCTGGGGCGCGCCGTGCTGTTCATCGAGTGCCGCGCGGGAGTGCTGCATCGCCACGTCAAGCGCCAGTTCAGCCAGCTCGGTCATGGCGCGGGTCACCACCTGCAGTGGAACGCCAGACAGCGAACCACCTACAGCGCAGGGACTCTCCAATCCAGCAGGGGCCACCCAACCACACACAGTGGGGGGCGTGGGTGCGACATCCTGCAAGCCAGGGCCGCGGAACTGGCTTTGCCAGGCCGCAGGCGCAGCGGCCCCCACGGGGGGCAGCGACCCGCAAAGCGGCGGAGCGCGGGGGCCATCCCCCTGCAAGCCAGGGCCGCGGAACTGGCTTTGCCAGGCCGCAGGCGCAGCGGCCCCCTCGGGGGGCAGCGACCCGCAAAGCGGCGGAGCGTGGGGGCTACAGTCCAGCACCACCAGCCGTTCCAGCACCAGCTGGCGCAGCACACGCAGCGCAGCGCCGGTGCCCAGTCCTTTGGCCAGCAGCGCATCGAGTGTGGCCTGCATCGCCGGACGCAGTGGCGCGCCGGCGGCCAGCAGCGGCATCTCTTCGGCATAGCGTCGGCGAATGCGCTGGACGAAGCGCGAGTAAGACGGGGTGTCCGGCAAGGAATCAGGAGGAATCGACCCTGCAGAAACGAGGGTTATTGAACAGTCAGTCGAGGAATCAGTCATCACAACACTATTTCACAAACTTCATGGTTCTGCACCGGCCGGTCAAACCGTCGGCGGTCATAATTCTCCGGTCAATGGAGCCCATCCCCATCAGCCCGTCCGCCACTCCCGCCCTGCCATCCCGGCGTCTGCGATGGATCGCCGTGGCCGTTCGCGGCCTGCTTTGCCTGGTGGCCACTGCCTGGCTGCTGTTCGGCCTGAGCTGGGGGGTGCTTCACGGCTGGATTGTGCCGCGTATTGCCGAGTTCCGTCCGCAGCTGGAAGCCCAGGCCAGCCGGGCGCTCGGCGTGCCGGTGCGCATCGGCGGCATCACAGGAAAATCGCTGGGCGCGATCCCGTCCTTTGCGCTGCATGACGTGGTCCTGCTCGATGCGCAGGGGCGCGAAGCGGTGCGCCTGCCGCAGGTGCTGGGCACGCTTTCCCCATCCTCACTGTGGGGACTTGGCTTCGAGCAACTGGTGATCGAGCGGCCCGAAGTCGATATTCGCCGCGCTGCCGACGGCAAGATTTTTGTCGGCGGCCTGGATGTGTCGAAAGACAGCGCAACCGGTCACAGCGCGGTGGCCGACTGGTTGTTTTCGCAGACCGAATTTGTCGTGCGTGGCGGCACCCTGCGCTGGACCGACGAGATGCGGCCAGCCCCGCCGCTGGCCCTGGGTCAGGTGGATGCGGTGATGCGCAATGGCCGGCAGCGCCACCTGATGCGGCTGGACGCAACGCCGCCGGCCGAGTGGGGCGCGCGCTTCAGCCTGCGGGCCATCTTCCGGCAGCCGCTGCTGTCCCGGCGCAGTGGCGATTTTTTGAACTGGAGTGGCCAGGTGTATGGCGAGTTCTCCCGGGTCGATGTGTCCCGCGTCCAGCAATACAGCGGGCTGGAAAAGCTCGGCATTGCGCTGAACCGGGGGCAGGGCGCATTGCGCGCCTGGTCCGACGTCAGCGATGGAAAAGTCACCGGGGCACTGGTCGATGTCGCGCTGCAGGACGTCGATGCCCGCCTGGGTGCCGATTTGCAGCCGCTGGCCTTTAACACCCTGGCCGGGCGCGTGACGGCAAGCCAGCATCCCGGCGGATTCGACGTCAGTACCGAGGGCCTGCAGTTCAGCATCCGGGATGGTCTGCAGTGGCCGGGCGGCAATCTGGCGCTGGTGCATGCCAGGGCGTCACGCGGCACGCCTGCGCACACCACGCTCAAGGCCGACCGCCTGGACCTGGCCGCGCTGGCGCGGATAGCCGGCCGCCTGCCGCTGGAGCCCTCGGCGCATGCGCTGCTGGCGTCGCTGGCGCCTGAAGGGCTGGTGGAAACGCTGGAGGCCCGCTGGCAGGGCCCGCTTGACAGTCCATCAACTTTTGCCGCCAAGGGCCGTGTGACGGATTTGAGCGTTGCCGCAATGCCGGCCGCCGCTGCCGCTGCGTCCGGCGTAGCGGTGGGCAGCGGCGCGCAGGCGGTACCCGGCCGTCCAGGCCTGAGCGGCGCCACGATGGACTTCAACCTGACGCAGGACGGTGGCCAGGCCAGCGTGAAGATCGCCAAAGGGGCGCTTGACCTGCCGGGGATTTTCGAGGAATCCCGCCTGCCGCTCGACCAGCTGTCGGTGCAGGCGCAATGGAAACGCGCTGGCGAAAAAATCGACCTGCAGTTGCGCGACCTGAAGTTTGAAAATGACGACGCCAAGGGCCAGGCGCAGGTCCGCTGGCGCACCGATGACGCCGCCGCCGGCCCGCCCGAAACCGGCAAATCAGCCGACCGCCGCTTTCCGGGCATTCTGGACCTGCAGGGCAGCCTGAGCCGGGGCGACGGCAGCCGAGTGCACCGCTACCTGCCCTTGGTATTGGGTGAAAAGGTTCGCCACTATGTGCGCGATGCCGTCATCAAGGGCCAGGTCAGCGAGGTGAAATTCAAGGTCAAGGGGCCGGTTCACCACCTTCCGTTTGCCAATGCGGCGCAGGGGGATTTCCAGGTGTCGGCGAAAGTGCGCAACGGGCAATTCGTCTATGTTCCCAAGGCCTTGCAGCCGCCTGGCGCCGCGCCCTGGCCCGCGCTGACAGAACTGGATGGCGAACTGCTGTTCAGCCGGGCTTCGCTAGACGTCAAGGTCGCCAGCGGCAGGGTTGCCGGCCTGCCGGGCCTGCAACTGCTCAAGAGCGACGCCCGCATCGCCGACCTTGAACACCTGCCGGTGGTCGAGGTGGCGCTGGCGGTCAGGGGCGCGTTGTCAGACGCGCTGGGTTTTGTCAACACCTCGCCGCTTGGCGCCATGACAGAGCATGCCCTGGCAGACGCCACGGCGACTGGCGTGGCCGACTACCGGTTTGGCCTGCGCCTGCCAATCGACACGATCGAAAAATCGACGGTCGAGGGCACGGTGACGTTGCCTGGCAATGACCTGAAACTTCTGCCCCAGGCGCCGGTGCTGGGCCAGGCCAGGGGCGTGGTGAAAGTCACCGACCAGGGTTTCAGCATGGCTGGCACGCAGGCGAGCCTGCTGGGCGGCGAGGTCCGTATCGACGGCGGAACACGGCCATCGGCGTCTGCTACCGGTCCCAGGGGCAGCGTCGTTTTCAGGGCGCAGGGCACGGTCACCGCAGAAGGGCTGCGGCAGGCCACGGAACTCGGGCTGGCATCGCGCGTGGCCGCGAACCTTGGCGGCAGCACCGCCTACACCGCCACGCTGCAGTTCAGGCAGGGCGTGCCCGTGCCCGAGGTCATGGTGTCGAGCAGCCTGCAGGGCATGGCGCTGAACCTGCCGGCACCACTCACCAAGACGGCCGAGACGGCTTTGCCGCTGCGCTTTGAAAACCGGCTGGTACCCGGCTCGATGGACGCGGGCCAGACGCTGCAGGACCAGCTGTCGCTCAGCATCGGGCAGGTGGTGGCGATCAGCTACCTGCGTGACCTCGGCGGCAAGGATGTCCGCGTGGTCCGGGGCAGCATCGGCGTGGGACTGGACATGGGTGAAGCAACGCCGACGCCGCCAACCGGCGTGGGAGCCCATGTCAATCTGGCGGCGCTGGACCTGGACGCCTGGGAACGCATTCTGGGCCAGACCGCCGACGCCGGCGCGCTACCGCCGGCTGCCAGCGCGCCGGCCGCGACGGCCGACGCCATGGGCTACCTGCCCAACGTCATGGCCATACGCGCCAGTCAGCTGAAGGTGCAGGGCCGCAGCCTGAACAATGTGGTGGTGGGCGCCAGCCGGGACGGCCTGAACTGGCGCGCCAATATCGCTGCCGCCGAACTGAACGGCTACCTGGAGTTTCGCCAGCCCGGTGCGCAGGGCGCCGGACGCGTCTATGCGCGGCTTTCCCGGCTGAGCCTGGCCGCCAGCGAAGCCAGCGAGGTCGAGGCGATGCTGGACGAGCAGCCCGCCAGCATTCCGGGGCTCGACATCGTGGTGGAAAACCTGGAATTGCGTGGCAAGAAGCTGGGGCGGGTCGAGATCGAGGCAGTCAACCGGGGAGGGTCGCAGGCCGAGGGCGGTGTGCGCGAGTGGCGGCTGAACAAGTTCAATGTCATCTTGCCCGAAGCCGTGCTGACCGCTATCGGCAACTGGGCGGCGCTGCCCGCCGGTCCCCGGGCCGCGCGGCCTTTGAACGAGCGCCGCCGGGTGAGCATGGACTTCAAGCTCGACATTGCCGATTCGGGCGAGCTGCTTGGGCGTTTTGGCATGAACGGCGTGATCCGGCGCGGCAAGGGCGCGCTGGAAGGTGAAATCGCCTGGATGGGGTCGCCCCTGAGCCTGGACTACCCGAGCCTGAGCGGAGAGTTTCATGTGAACGTCGCGTCTGGCCAGTTCATGAAAGCCGACCCGGGCATTGCCAAGCTGCTGGGCGTGCTCAGCCTGCAGTCCTTGCCGCGCCGGCTGACGCTGGACTTCCGCGATGTGTTCTCGCAGGGTTTTGCCTTTGATTTCGTTCGCGGCGATGTGACGGTGCGGCGCGGCGTGGCGCAGACCAACAACCTGCAGATGAGCGGCGTCAATGCCGCCGTGCTGATGGAAGGCCGCGCCAGCCTTGCGGACGAAACGCAAAGCCTGAAGGTGGTCGTGGTGCCCGAGATCAATGCCGGAACGGCTTCGCTCATCGCCACCGCCATCAATCCGGTGGTCGGCCTGGGCAGCTTTCTGGCGCAGATGTTCCTGCGCCGTCCGCTGATGGAGGCGGCCACGCAGGAATTCCAGATTGACGGAAGCTGGTACGACCCGATAATCACCAAGGTTGACCGCAAGGCGCGGGCAAAAGCCCAGGCGGACGAGACCACACCGGAGACACGTTGACCATGAAAATAGCTGCCATCCAGATGGTCTCAGGCACCGGCGTACAGGCCAACCTGGACGCAGCGCACCGGCTGCTGGCCCAGGCGGCCGGGCAGGGCGCCGAACTGGCCGTTCTGCCCGAATATTTCTGCATCATGGGCCTGCAGGACACCGACAAGCTGAAGGTCCGGGAGCACGCTGGCAGTGGCCTGATCCAGGACTTCCTGAGCCGCTCGGCGCGCGAGCTGGACATGTGGATTGTCGGCGGCACGCTGCCCACGGCCACTGGCGATGCCGGTCGCGCGCGCAACAGCTCGCTTGTCTATGCGCCCTCGGGCACCTGCGTCGCGCGCTACGACAAGATCCACCTGTTTCGCTTCGACCATGGCGGCGAAGCGCATGACGAAACCCGCGTGCTCGACCCCGGCAACCAGCCGGTGCGCTTCGAGCTGGCCTCGCGCGATGGCCACATCTACACGGTTGGCCTGAGCGTCTGCTACGACCTGCGTTTTCCTGAGCTTTACCGCGCCCTGAAGGCCGATGTGCTGCTGGTGCCCAGCGCGTTTACCTGGATCACCGGCCAGGCGCACTGGGAGTTGCTGCTGCGCGCCCGGGCAATTGAAAACCTGGCCTACGTGGTGGCAGCGGCACAGGGCGGTGTGCACGAGAACGGCCGCCGCACCTGGGGCCACAGCATGGTGGTTGGTCCCTGGGGCGAGATCCTGGCCGTGCAGGCCGAGGGCCCGGGGGTGGTCATGAGTGAAGTGCAGGCCAGCCGGCTGCAAGAGGTTCGCCAGCGCCTGCCCGCCCTGAACCACAGGGTGTTATGAGCCGATGGCGCTGAAGTCTCCCGGACTTGCCGGCTGGGCCAGCCGGCGTGGTTCCCTTTGGCTGCTGCTGCTGGCGCTGGTGGTGGCCCTGCTGGGCCTGCTGGTCTGGCTGGCCGGGCGTTACGAATCCAGCCTGGTGCAAAGCCGGCTGGAAGACCATTCGGAAATGGCCGCAACCGACATCCGCTCCGGCCTGAACCGCAACCTTCAGTCGATCCAGGCGCTGCATGCCCGCGAGCGCAGCGCCCAAGCCTGGCATGTGCCCGCAGCCCAGCTGCTGCACGAGCACCGGGAAATCCTGCGGCTGGAGTGGCGCAACGAAAAGCTCGACATGCTGAGTTTTGTCGAGACCCCGTTTCGCAAGTCTGTGTTTGAGAAGCTCGACCGCACCAGCCTGCAGGCTGATGTCGGCCTGGCCTGCACCGCTGCCCGCCGGATCAGCGGCCCGGTGTATTCGACCAGCTACTTTGTGCCGCAATCCGACGGGCTGGGCATGGAGGTGTACGACATGTGCATGCCCCTGACCGACGCAGGCCGCGTGACCGGCTATGCGGTGGCCACCTATTCGCTGCAGAGCCTGCTCAGCGAACTGGTCAGCAAACCACTGTCGCAAGGTGTTGGCCTGTCGCTGACCGAGGCGGACGGTACGCGCCTGGCGTTGTACGGCGTGCCGGCGCGCGCCAGCCGCATGTTTGTGGCACGGCAACTGCTTGACCTGCCAGGCACCACCTTCGTGTTGCGCATGGAAAGCCGGCTGGGAACGCCCGCCCTGTTTCCCAACATCCTGACGGCGCTGGTGGCCGCCATGTCGCTTGCCCTGATGGCCGTGCTGTTCCTGCTGGGCCGTGACATGCGGCGGCGCCTGCAGGTCGAGAACGATTTGAGCGAGGCGCTGGCCTTTCGCAAGGCCATGGAGAACTCACTGCTAACCGGCCTGCGCGCCCGGGATCTGCAAGGGCGCATCACCTATGTCAACCCGGCCTTTTGTCAGATGGTCGGCGTTGATGCCCAGGAACTGCTCAACCAGAGCATGCCGTCGCCCTACTGGCCGCCCGAGCTGGCAGGCGTCTATCAGCACCGCCAGGCCATACGCCTGGCTGGTAACCACCTGCCGCGCGAGGGCCATGAGTCGGTCTTCATGCGCAAGGACGGCACCCGCTTTCCGGTGCTCATCATGGAAGCGCCGCTGATCAATGCCTTGGGCAAGCACACCGGCTGGATGAGTGCCATTCTGGATGTCAGCGAGCAGCGCCGCACGGAGGAAGTCTCGCGTGCCAGCCAGGACCGCCTGCAGGCCAGCGCCCGGCTGGCAATGGTCGGAGAGATGGCGTCCTTGCTCAGCCATGAGCTGAACCAGCCGCTGGCGGCCATTTCGAGCTACGCCACCGGCTCGCTCAACCTTCTGGCGCAGGCGTCGGCGGGCGACCAGGCGCCCGATGCGCCGGCCTTGTCTGATGACCTGCAGCTGGCAATGCGCCGCATTGCCGAGCAGGCCGAGCGTGCCGGCAAGGTGATCAAGAGCGTGCATGACTTTGTGCGCCGCAGCGAGCGGGTGCGCGAGGCGGTCGCGCCGCGTGCGCTGCTGGACGCCATCATGCCGCTGGTGATCCTGCAGGCACGCAAGCTCGGCGTGCGCATCAACCTGGAAGTCAATGAAACCTGCCCGCCGGTGCTGTGCGACCGCACCATGGTCGAGCAGGTGCTGCTGAACCTGGCACGCAATGGCATGCAGGCCATGCACAGCAGCGACGAAACCGGCCAGCCGGCACCGGCGCTGTCCGGCAAGGTGCTGACCTTGCGCATCCGGCCGGCTGTCTCGAACGCGCACAGCCAGTGGATCGAGTTTGCCGTGATCGATCAGGGCGAAGGCATTTCCGCCGAGGTGGCCCGGCAGCTGTTCACCCCTTTTTTCACCACCAAGAAGGAAGGCATGGGCCTGGGCCTGAGCCTGTGCCGCACGGTGATCGAGCAGCATGGCGGCTTTCTTGGCTATGAAAGCGTCCGGCCGCAAGGTACCATTTTCATCTTTACCCTGCCGGTGGCCGTCACCAGGTCGGCAGCAGGGGACGCAATGCACCACACGCCCGCAGAAAGCTGACATGGAACCGATTCACAATGCCACCGTCTACATCGTTGACGACGACAAGGGCGTGCGCGACGCGCTGGCCTGGCTGCTGCGCTCCCGGCGGCTGCCCAGCGAGTCGTTTGCCAGCGGCGAAGCCTTTGACGACCGGGTGTCGCAGAACTTCCAGGTACGCTCGCCATCGTGTGTGCTGCTTGATGTGCGCATGAACGGGCTCAGCGGACTGGCGATGTTTGAAAAGCTGATTGGCTACGGCCTGCTGCCGACCCTGCCGGTCATTTTCCTGACCGGCCATGCCGATGTGCCGACCGCCGTCGATTCGGTCAAGCGCGGCGCGTTTGATTTTTTTGAAAAACCGTTTTCCGACAATGCGCTGGTGGACCGCATCGAGCAGGCGCTCAGCCAGTCGGCCGCCGCGCTGGTCCAGCACAGCCAGGCCACCGGCCTGCGCGCCCAGTTGGACGGCCTGACCGAGCGCGAGCGTGCGGTGATGCAACTGGTGATCGAAGGACTGCCAAACAAGCTGGTGGCCGACCAGCTTGACATCAGCGTGCGGACCGTTGAAGTGCACCGCGCCCGGGTTTTTGAGAAAATGGGCGTCAAGTCGGCGGTCGAGCTGGCCAATCTGCTGCGCAGTCTGTAGCAGATGCCGTTTATTTCTTTTCTTTTTCCGGGTCTGGCGTCACGCGCTCCGATTCGTCCTTCAGCTCGCCTTTTTGACGGCCCGAAAACATCGTCCACCACACAATGAACACCAGCAGCAGCAGCGCACCGAGCGCTTCGAGTAAAAGCAAAGCCATGATTGATTCCTGGAAAGCGGCAGCAAGCATGAAGCGGCCAAGGGGGTTGAGGCCGTCATGGCGCAAGGTGTCGATTATCGCCGCTGCCCTGTTCCTGGCCGCCTGCACCAGCGTGCCTTTGCCGCCTGCGTCTATGCCAGACAGCGTGTCCGTTCCAACTGCCGTGCGTCCGGACGATGCCGGGCCGCTGCCGCCGCCCCGGCTCTTGAGCAAAAGCCGCTGGGTTCCGGTGCATTGGGCCGAATTGCCGGGTTTTGAAGAAGACACCCTGTTTGAAGCCTGGAACGCCTGGATCAAGAGTTGCGAGCGGCCCGGTCCGGTGTTTGCCCCCTTGTGCAGTGAAGTCAGGCGCCTGAGCATCGCCTCGGCGCAGGAACAGCGCGACTGGATGGTCGCCCGGCTCCAGCCCTACCGGGTCGAATCCCTGCAAGGCAGCGCCGATGGCCTGCTGACCAGCTACTACGAGCCGGTGCTCAAGGCCAGCCGCCTGCCCGGCGCCGGCTACGGGGTGCCGGTTTATCGCACGCCGGCCACCCTGGGCAGCCGCAAACCGTGGTTTTCACGCCAGGAAATCGACACCCTGCCCGAGGCGCGGGCTGCGCTGCGGGGGCGCGAGATTGCCTGGGTGGACGACCCGGTCGAGGTGATGTCGTTGCATATCCAGGGCTCGGGCAGGCTGAACATAACCGAGCCCGACGGTTCCCAGCGTGTCGTCCGGGTGGCGTATGCCGGCTCGAACGAGCAGCCTTTTCGCAGTGTCACCCAGTGGTTGTTCAACCAGGGCGAAGGCAAGATGCTCGCGCCCTGGGTGGAATCGACCAAGGTATGGGCGTTTAAAAATCCCCAGCGTGTGCAGCAAATGCTCTGGAGCAACCCGCGCTACACCTTTTTCCAGGAGCAGCCTTTGAGTGATTTCGACGCCGCCTTTGGCCCCAAGGGCGCGCAGGGTGTGCCGCTGACGCCGGGCCGCTCGATTGCCGTCGATCCGGGCAGCATTCCGTATGGCACGCCGGTCTGGCTGGCGTCGCGCGGCGGCGCCGCCAACCTGCAAAAGCTGGTACTGGCGCAGGACACCGGCAGCGCCATCGTCGGCGCTGTGAGGGCCGATTATTTTGCCGGCACAGGCGTTGACGCTGGCCTGCTGGCGTCGCGTGTCAACCAGCCGCTTCGCTTGTGGGCGCTGTGGCCCAAATAAACCTTGAAAGACTAAAACATGAACAAACTTCTGGGCAAACGCATGGCGTCATGCCTGCTGCTCGCAGGTGCCGCGGCACTGGCCGGTTGCGCCGGCCTGACGGGTGGCGGGCCACCAGCCACCGCATCAACCCCGGTGTACCGCTGTGACCAGGGCGTGAAGTTCACCGTCAGGTTTGTCAATGACACCGCCGTGCTCAAAGGCGCGCGCGGCGACGATGTGCTGCTGCGCGATGCCGGCGGCCAGGGCGCGCAGACGGTCTACAGCAATGCGCGGTTGCGCGCCGAGTTCGGAGCGGGCGAGGGCGGGCGCGAGGCGGTGCTGCAGTATTTGCAGCCGCCGCTGGTGGTGGTGCGCTGCATGCGCGACTGAGTGCGTGCCGGGCACGGCAGGGTGTCATCAAGTTGAAATATGGACAGGCGACAGTACGCGGGTGATTTATCCCGCTGACGCCGGCCATTTCCGCCGCGCGCAGTCTCATTTGCCCGGAGTGAAAAACCCATGAAACCTGTTGCCACCTTGTCCCGTCGCCGTGCCCTGCAATTTTTTGCGGGTGCGCCCATGCTGCCTTTGTCGACCACCTTTGCCGGAAGCTTTCTGCTGGCCGGCTGCGGCGGTGGCGATGATGCGATTGCCGCTCCGGTGGCCTTGGCCACTTACAGCAGCGTGAGTTTTTCTTCCATGTCCGCGCCGACACTGGCCAACGCAGCCGCCATGGCCACGACCACCGTCGGCTCGACGATGACGGTCAATTACAGCGACAGCAGCAAGCTTGATTTCAAGCTGGCCTACCAGCCTTTCTTTGTCACCGGCGACCTGGTGGCCGATGGCAAGGGCGGAAAAATATTGGCGGGTGGCTATGTGGATATCAACAATAAGCCCATCATGGACAACACCGTAGCGGGCAAGGAGCGCCAGTTTTTCTCTGACGCTCCCGATGGCACGTCGCTGCTGACGGTGCCGGGTGCCAAGGTTGCCGGTGTCACGGGCAATACCGTGTTTGCCGTGGTCCAGTTCGAGTACACCAGTAGCGCCCAGGATGGCACGACGGGCATGTATGGCAGGCTGCCGTCACCCATCGCGGTGCTGACGCTCGACCAAAGCCCCACCACCGGCAAGCTGTCGCTGGTGAAATACCACAACGTCGACACGTCCGGCGTCAATGGCCTGTGGATCACCTGCGGCGCCAGCATCTCGCCCTGGGGCACCCACTTGTCCAGCGAAGAGTACGAACCCAACGCCTTCGCCTCACGCGCCAGCAATTTCATGGACGAATTCAGCAAGAACCTGTATGGCGACGCAGCCAGGGCCAACCCCTACAACTACGGCCACATGCCTGAAGTGACTGTCAACCCTGACGGCACCGCCTCCATCAAAAAGCACTACAACCTGGGCCGCATTTCGCACGAACTGGTGCAGGTCATGCCCGACAACCGCACGGTGTTCATGGGCGACGACGCCACCAACAGCGGCTACTTCGTATTCGTGGCCGACCAGGAAAAGGATCTGTCCGCCGGTTCGCTGTACGTCGCCAAGGTGGGAACGGGTTTTTCCATCGTCCCGGGCGATGCAGCCGCCGCGCTGACCTGGATCAAGCTGGGCAGCGCCACCAGCGCTGAGGTTCGCGCCCTGGTGGATGGCGGCATCAAGCCCACCGACATCATGGACGTGCGCAGCACCGATCCGGTGGACGCGGCGTTCAAAAAAGTGGTTTCCAATGGCCGGGCCGAGTGGATCAAGCTCAATGCCGGCATGGAAAAAGCCGCTGCCTTTCTCGAAACCCACCGTTATGCCGCGTATGTAGGCGCCAGCCTGGGCTTCACGAAGATGGAAGGCACCACCGTCAATATCAAGGACAAGGTTGCTTATTCGGCACTGCAGAACATCCAGGCATCCATGGTGGCGGGCGACAAAGCCAATGTGCCCGGCAACGGCATCTCGGTGCCCAAGGCACTGGTGGCGGGCGCCGTGATGGCCCTGAACCTCAAGGGTGGCCAGAAAGACGACAAGGGTACGGCCATCAATACCGAGTGGATGCCGGTGGACACCAAAGCCCTCCTGGCCGGCGAAGACATCACGTCTGACGCGCTGGGCAACACCGCCAACCCGAACAAAATCGCCAACCCCGACAACCTGAAATTTTCCGAGAAGATGCGCACGCTGTTCATCGGCGAGGACAGCAGCCAGCACGTCAACAATTTCCTCTGGGCCTACCACATCGATACCAAGGCGTTGTCGCGCGTCATGTCGATTCCGGCGGGCGGAGAATCGACCGGCCTGCATGCGGTGGACGAACTGAACGGCTGGACCTACATCATGAGCAACTTCCAGCATGCCGGCGACTGGGGCAGCATCCACAGCGTCGTCAAGGCCACGCTCGATCCGCTGGTCAAGGCCAACTACAAGGACAAGTTTGGTGCCGCCGTCGGTTACCTGACCTGCGAGCCGGCCCAGATGAAGCTGAGCAATGCGTGATGATTTGAACTGGCTAACGCTGAAAAAATAACAGCGCTATTTCCGGCCCAGCCGGTTGCCCGGTCTCCTGCGGAGGCCGGGTTTTTTCGTTTTCACTATAAATTTAATAGCTGTTTGCGCACGCCCATCGTGCGCAAAAGCCGTTATTTGCTTGAATTTCTGACTGCAGACGGCAACAAGTGCCCCAGCGGCAGCGCGCCGTTGGCTTTGACTTCGCCCAGCGAAAAACTGGTGTGCAGGTCTTTCACATTCGGCAGGTTGATCAGCACATCGCGGGCGAACGGGCTGAAGCTGTTCAGGTCGCGACCAAGTTCGCGGCGCTCAAACTCTGGTTGGCTTGGCAAGCAAGACCCCCGTGCCCCAAGGCTTCCAGATACGGCCGCATCACATTGGCCACGCGGCACACCTTGGCAAACCGCCACAGCTCGTCTGCGCTGGCCCTGCGGGTGCTTAAAGTCTCACGCAAAGCCTCCAGCGCAACATCTAGTCCCACCGTGTTGCGGTGCTTGAAGCAATCGGCCACCGTCTTGGCCACGCCATACACACGCAGCGCCACCTGGTCCGCCTGCACCACCTCAATGCCCTGGGCATAGGCGGCGCCCGAGAATTGCACCATCTTGATTGGCGGGTAATCCATCCTGGGTGCGTGGCTGCCCTGCGGCATGGCGATCCACACCTGGCGCGGCAGCTGCGTGGTGAGCCCGTGAATCTGCAAGGCAGTAGCCAAGCAAAAAACCGCCTGCGGCACCTTGACCGCAATGGTGGCCAGGCTTTCATGCTCGGCGTTTTGCGTGCCAGGCAGGTGGTACACCCCGCGCCCCACACGCTCCAACGCACCGCTCGCGGTTAGCCGCGTGAGCACCACCCGCGCAACGCCCAGCGCTTGCAACTGGCTGGCCCTTAGCAGCCCCTGCTGTGCAGCAAGCCCCAGTACGCGCCGGGATTGGGTGTCGGTAGCCATGGGCGAGAGTGTTCCGTTTGTGCGTTAAGTCAAATCGGATGGAACAATCTTGCTGCTTGCAATTATGTAAACCATAGATTACATTTTAAGGATGCTCCAAATCCTCCGCACAGCCGATTTCGACACATGGCTGGCTGCATTGCGGGACAAAGTAGGGCAAAAGCAGGTTTTGGCGAGGCTGGCCCGATTGTCTTTGGGGCACTGGGGCGACTGCAAGCCGGTTGGCGGCGATGTTGTCGAGCTTCGCCTGCATAGCGGTCCAGGCTATCGCGTCTATTGCTGGAAAGACGGCCTCACCGTGGTGATTGCACTGGGCGGTGGAGACAAGTCCAGCCAGGAGCGCGACATTGCCAAAGCACAGCACATGGTCACACTTTTGAAGGAGTAATCTGATGAACCCCACTGCCGCCACACAACTTGGCATCAAACCCTTTGAAGCCGCCGACTATCTGCAATCTGACGAAGACTGCGCTCAGTACCTTCAGGCCTGCATGGACGAAGCGCCAGAAGACGCCGCCCTGTTCACCAAAGCCGTAGGCGACATTGCACGGGCGCGCGGCATGATGCAACTTGCCCGCGACACCGGCATCACCCGGGAAGGGCTCTACAAGGCGCTGGGCGAACAAGGCAACCCCAGCTTTGCGACAGTGGTCAAAGTCATGCACGCGCTGGGATTGCAGTTCAAGGTGGGGGCGCGGTCGGTGCAGGGTTGAGTGCCAAATCGGGCTGAAGCCCTAGTGTAGTATGCACAACCAGCTGTCAAATCAGAAGCAATTCGCCGTATCTCTCGGCCCGGCACGCAGGGCTTGTGTCATCGAGACTCCCTCGACAATCCAGCGGGTCCTATTCTGTCTCAGCCGACGTCATGCTGCCCGGCAGCTCGGCAAACTTTGCCGCCATCGTGGGGTTGACCCGTGTGAGCTTCTTGATTGTCAGATCGTCGGCCTTGTCGTTGGCGAGTCGCAAATTGTTCGCTGACTTGTGCAGTGCTTCCTTGGTTCTTTCCAGGTCCTTGATCGCATCGTCGATGCGCTTGATGGCTTCTTCAAAGCCTTCGGAGGCCAAGCGCCAATTGCGCCCAAACGCCATCTTGAATTCGTCGAGCTGGGTTTCGAACTTCGTGATGTCCACGTTCTGCGAGCGCACCAGCGCCAGCTCGGACTTGTACTTCATCGCGTTCAAAGCGGCATTGAGCAGCAGCGTGATCAGGGGCACAAAGAACTGCGGCCGCACCACGTACATCTTCGGATAGCGGTGCGAGACATCGACGATGCCACTGTTGTACAACTCGCTTTCCGGCTCAATCAGCGACACCAGCACCGCGTATTCGCACGCCTTTTCAGTGCGGTCCTTGTCCAGCTCTTTCAGAAAATCTTCGTTCCTCTTCCTGGTCGCCGTCTCATCGCTCTCGTTCTTCATCTCAAACATGATGGAGACGATCTCGGTGCCTGACTCGTCCGAGTCGCGAAAAATGTAGTCGCCCTTGCTGCCGGTGCGGGCGTCGTTGTCTTTCTCAAAATGCGCTCGCTGAAAGGCGGCAGCACGGATGCGGTTGAACTCGATTTCGCAGTGTTGCTCCAGGGTTTCACCGACCATCTTGGTCGATAACCGCGCCTTCATGTCCCGCAGGCGCGTAATCTCCCCATCACGGTCGCGCAGCTGCAAGGCGTATTGCTCCTTGATGGCTTTCTCTTCCAGCTGATTTTTCACGGCGATGAGGTTGAGGTCGTTTTTCAACCCATCGCACTCCCGGGCGACCACACCCACGGCTTCATTCACGGCCAACTGGCGCGCCACGTCGCCGGCCTGCAGCTTGGCTTGCAGCGCCTGAATCTCGGTGTCCTTTTTGGCGGCAGCCCCTTGCAGCGCATGGGCCAGCTTGGCCTCGGCCAATTGAGCAGCAGCTTGCTGCGCCGTGCGCGCTTGCTCCAGCGCGTTCGCCAGCCCATCGCGCTCTTTGCTGACCGCGCCCAAAGCCTCTGTCACCGCCAGCTTGCGGGCTACCTCACCGGCAGCGAGCTGGGCCTGCAAGGCCTGAATCTCTGCATCTTTGCGGGCCGCAGCGCTTTGCAGCGCATTGGCGATCTTGGCCTCGGCCAAGGCAATCGCGTCGCGCTTTTCCCGCTCGGCCAGCTCCAGCCGCTCGTGCAACTGTTTATCAAAATCGCCATCACGCACCTGCTTGAGGATGTTGGCGTATGTTGGCGTACCCTGCTTCGTCGATCTTGAAGGCTTTGCTGCAGTGTGGACAGATGATTTCATGCATGGCGACGGAGCCTCTTTTTTTTGGTTGGACTTGTATCTGTCTGAACATACCGGCCATTTTTTTTGGGGGGTTGTCGACCGCTCATGGAACAGCAACCAGGTGTCGATGAGGCGTTACCTAACCAAATCAAACCGCCGAAATTTATTGCCCAGAAAAGAGAACTTATGTTCAAAAAGTCCCGCAAGCCTTGCGTCCGCAGTTGCGTAGAAGATTTGCCGGTTTCCCATGAGCGCGACATCTCTAAGGTGATCCAGAAATGAAAGTGAGTTGAAGTCGTCGACATGGGCAATGGGATCGTCGAACAGCAGTACTGGTGGTGCGGTCTGAAGTTTTGAATTCATTGCCATGAAGACCGACAGCACAAACGCGGCGCGTTGTCCTGTGCTTATGTCGCGAAGCGTTACCGATTTGTTCGGAGCGTCAAGGCGGAATAGGGGCGCGTGGGAATTTCTTTGCACACCATATTCGTGGGGGGAATGGATTCTCCGAAATACCGTGTCAGTCGTTGCCTGTACACCGAGTAGCTCAGTGTTGGTGGCATCGGTTAGGGAATCATCACTTTTGAGTTCCGTAAGTTCAGCCGACGCGAGTTTGAGCCGCTTTGCGGTGTCCTCATATTCGGATATCTCAACTTCAATCTGTGTAAGTTGCGCTCTCGCACTTGTCTCGGCCGCTCTGGAGGAATTTTCAGTGACGAGCGCTGCGGCAAATCGCTCTGCTGCGATTTTTGCGCTTTCGATTTTTACAGCAATCGATGTGGCATCACTTGATTCCTCCAACATCACGAATGCTCCTAATTCCTCAATCAATTCCTTCGCCTTCTGCAGTAGCTTGCGGCGATCACGCGATTCTTCCAGAATGTGATCAAGCCCGAGATTTGTCTCGCCATCCGACAAAAGAGTGAAGCGGATTGACGACATCAAGCGAGCTTCATCGGCTGCATATTCATGAAGCAAATTGATGACGGTTCGGAGTTCTTCGCCCTTATTCAGCAATTCTTGGTCAGCGCTATTGGATGCGAACGCGTCTATCCCTAAGTCTTGGGCAAGCTGCAGAAGTTCCGCAATTCCACCTAGGGCTACTCCAGCACTCGTCAGATCAGATATCCGTTGGGCAACTTCAGAAAGTAATCGATGAGTTTCCTCAAATCTTTCACGTTGCATTAAGTAGTTCGAATGAACCTCGTGCATAGTCATGCTCTCGGTCGAAAACTCGGTTCGCTTCGCGTAAGCTAGTAAGTAAGTGAGGGTGAGTCGTTTGGATTCCGCCAGTGAATAGGCTTGCTTTGCCGCCTCAAGTCCGTTCAGTATGGGAGCTGTCTTTTCCGCTGACGCCTCAAGCGCCACCGTCTTTAGTCGCTGAAGGAGTTGGCCTGGATCGAAGGAGGTTGCGCAAACAGGGCAATCCTTGTGACTTGGGTTGCTTTGCAAATAGTGAATAGCTAGCGTACGCAGCTCCGCGACCAATGACGTGGTTGCTTCTTGTGCGGCACGCGCAGATACGAGTTCTTCGTTAAGTCTCAAAATTTCATTTTTAAGCTCCTTGCTCTGCTCAATGACAGAAGAGGATTGCTCGCCAAGCGTGCCTGCCGCAGTATCAAACCAAATTGGACGCTCGATTGGAATTGCTTCTGAACCAACGATTGCCTTCAACGCGCTGTGCTGCCTATTCAATCGGTCAAGATCGCGCGTCAAGCTAAACGCTCCCAGTTGTTGCGCCTGTTGTATCGACTTGAAGGCTTCGATCTCTCGCTTCAATTTGGCCTCCAAAGCGCGTCCAGTGCGTATCTTCAAATCAACTTCAGCGAGCTCATTAACCCTCTCTTCAGCAGTCGTCAACGCTGAACTCACCGTCTGCAGTGCAATTGATACGGTTGCGGGCGACACGACTTGCAATCCGAGTTTCGCGGTCAGAAGCTCCCGAATAATTGAAGATGCTCTCGTCAATGCTGGTACAGAAACAGAGGCAATAGTATTTCTCGCTGGTTCTTCTATCCAGTGGAGTCGCAAAAGATCCTCTGCTAGTGCAGAGAAATCGGAATCAGAGGCGCGTGGGGATGCTTCTGCGGTCTTGATCAGAGTCGCTATGTTTCCTTTCCTCTTTGTTGCCTCATGAAGACCTGTTTGAATGCGTGCCAGCTCTGCGGCGACCGGCTGTTGGATGCGAGATATGTGATCCCAGAGCTCGGCCGTTTGAGGACCCGCTACAAGCCGAGACAGCATTTCCTCGAAACTAATCTTTGCGTCCTTTTGTCCAAGCGTGGCAGCATCGTCAGTGGCCAGAAAATTGAAGCGTGCGAAACTGTTTTTGAGAGTGCTGCCCTTCAAGTCCCGTTGCCCGTACCAATCCAAATTTCGTTGTTTGGCCTCTGCTGAATTGGCCGATACCTTGGTATCAAGCCATTTCGCGGAATCTTGGAGTCTGATTCTTACGTGAGCTGAACCAGGGGCCGTGGTTCTAGCGTTGTCTTGACAATAGAAGAACTCAATGGCCTCCAACATCGAAGTCTTCCCCACCCCATTGCTTCCTACAAGCAGATTGACAGTGCCAAGCGAATCAAACGTCTGCTTTTGAGGCCAATTTCGAAAATGAACCAAGTCGATTGCGTCAATGAATTTTGTCGCAAGAGGCTGCAATGGCTGTTGACGCCGACCGAAAACTGACCCACTTATAGAAGTTGTGCCGATCCAAAACTGACCCAGGTGTTTTACTTGCCCTGCCTTATTTTTAGGCAG
>NZ_JADOVG010000017.1 GCF_015752205.1 Polaromonas sp. CG_9.7 | reverse complement strand
GCGAGCAAAAATTTCATAATGCGAGTGCGCTGAGTGAAAAATCAACCCACCCGGGCAGGGTGTTGCGTTTACCCGCAGAGTATTTCAGCAGCCTGCTAAAGGAAAAAAATCAGGTATTGCCCATTGCGTTGCTTTAATTTTAATATCTGAGGCACGTAACGTACGCAGATACTTCGGAGGACCCCAATTTCTTTCATTCATTTTATTAAATTCATAATCTATCAACTTTTCCTCATTAAATTGGCCCATGCCAAGTCGTCGCAGGCCCCTCTCCACCTGCAAGGGGCGCGTGCCGCAGCCAAATTTTGATTGAATCGTTTATGCGTGCTTCAGGCGGGGTGAGTAGTTACAAACAAAGTTTTCGCACCTTTCTAATGGAAGACCATTCCTCATTTTTCACCGAAATTCTGAAAAACCCGTACCTACTTCCAAACCAAAATTCAACTTTTCAGCGCTGGATAACAGGCCATCTTCGTGACCTCCGGTTAGCGATCCTTCACACCAAGTCAAGCAACTCACTCAGAACTTTATCTTAGATTTACGTCTTGACGATGGAAAAGCAGCCAATTTTGATAAAAAAGTTTGAGTGAGTTGCTTGACTTGTCATCTAAAAGTCGCGATGAACTTGAAACCACGCAGGCCGCGTTCAATCAGGCTGTCCAAAAAGGTACGCTAATGAACATCAGTCATTACCAGTTCGTGCCGCTGGACGCCGGAGGCCGTCCACGTCGTGGAACATTCGGGTCCAAGGGTTTCGGCATCTTGCTTTTGCCGAATGTACGAAACTCACCTGAGTGCGTCCTGTCTGACTGAATATCAAACACAGTACATTTTTTCGTGATATAGGCGGCTACTTTTTCAATCAAGTTGATGCGCAGCGACACATCATCGCGATGGATCATTCCGATTCCCAAGCAACCTTCTCTTCCCAATTTTTCTTTGTCGAAGTTGCTTATATAGCACTGGCCATAGCCGCCGGTAATCGTGCCCCAGAGGTCACGCAGTGCCAGACCGATGCCAATATCGCCCCGACGATCGGCACCGTTGTAGAAGGCTAGAAGGTGATAGTGAAAGCCACCTTCCTGCTCGCCATATTCAAGGCACCAAGCGTAGCCCAGCATGTCTTCAAATTCATTCGGATGCTTCCGCCTGTCTGCGAGCAATTGCTCGCGGTGCATTTGGATGATTCCAAGTGGAATGGTTCGACCTACTTCCTTTTTGTAGCGTAAATCAATTCGAACCACGAGCATTCGAGAGTGCAGCTCAAAGAGCCGGTTAATCAGCATCGTCAGTTTCAGAAGATTACGCTTAGAGCTGTAAAGTAATTCATTCACTGTCCGATAGTCATAAGCGGTGGTATTGAAGTCGAAGTTATTGAAATTGAAGTTTTGTTCATTGCTATTCATTTTGAAATTACCTGTTGCGTTGTAGATGGTTCGCAATGGCAGAGACCATTGCAAACCATCAGTACGTTTGATATTTTTTAATGAGATATGATCTTGTATTGACCTTGCCCCTGAAAAACGTATCCCTTGCCGAGTGGTTCAATTCAGACAAGGAAAACGCAGATGACGAAAACATCAAGGGCGCGCTACACGCTCGAATTCAAACAAGAAGCAGTCCGGCTGGTGGACAACGGCCAAAGCATCGCGGCAGTGGCGCGCACGTTAGGCGTGGTTGACCAGACGCTGTTCAACTGGGTCAAGGCCCATCGGCAGGGCAAGCTCACAGGAGCGGACAGCAAAGCGCCTGTAAGTGCTGAGCAAATGGAAATCAGCCGACTCAGGGCCGAGCTGGCACGCGTGAAGATGGAGCGCGATATCCTGGGAAAAGCGACGGCGTACTTCGCAAGAGGGTCGATTTGAAGTACGCCTCTCATTGAGCAGCACCGGCGCATGTGGCCGGTTTCGGTGCAGTGCCGGATACTCCAAGTCAGCGCGGCTGGCTACCACGCGCACCTGGTACGCCGTGCCAGCGGTGCGCAGAGGCGCCACCTGAGCGACGAGGCGCTGCTGGTGCATATCAAGGTCCTGCATGCCGAAACCCGTGGCGCCTACGGCTGGCCGCGCATCTGGCGCGAGTTGGTGGCACGCGGTATTGCAGTGGGTAAGCAGCGGGTGCAAAAGCTCATGCAGTTGCACGGCATTCGCGCCAAAGGCAAACGGCGCTTCAAAGTCACCACCGACAGCAATCACAAGTTGCCAATCTCGCCAAACCTGCTGAACCGCGAGTTCAGCGTGGCCGAACCCGACAAAGTCTGGGTCGGCGACATCACATATATCGCGACCGATGAGGGCTGGCTGTTCCTGGCGGTGGTGATTGACCTGTTCAGCCGCCAAGTGGTGGGCTGGTCACTGCGAGAGGACATGACGTCAGCCATCGTCATCGACGCGCTGCGCATGGCCTGGTTCAAGCGCCACCCGGGCAAGCACGCCGGGGTGCTGTTTCATAGTGACAGGGGCAGCCAGTACGCCAGCGGCGCCTTCAGGGACGCGCTCAAGGAGTACGGCATCACAAGTTCCATGAGCCGGCGTGGCAGCTGTTGGGATAATGCCTGCAGCGAAACGCTGTTCGGCTCGTTGAAGGTCGAGCGCTTGCACGGGCAACGCTTCGTGACCCGGCGCCAGGCCAAGGATGAAACTATCGCGTGGCTGCTCTGGTACAACAAAGTCCGGCTTCATTCAACGCTGGCTTATGTCAGTCCGATGCAATTCGAAAGCGAATGGCTTGCCAGGCAAGCTAACTCATGAGCTCGGTTATGGGATACACAATCCAGGGGCAAGGTCATATCAAGCAATGGCATAGCAGCAGTAGTTGAAGTAGCATTGCGCATGGCTGTATTGGTTTGTGTGATTAGAATACTTTCAAACCAATAATCGCAATCGTAGTTTCCTTGACTTAACTCTGAAATATGTCCTGTTAGAGGCTTCTTATCTCGAAATTCTTTGCAAAAAATATTTCCAGAGTTATGCTAAAAACCAAGAAAATAATCACACTGTTAAATAATTTGATTGCTCATTTTCGTTGCCGATATTTTTACGAACTGATGCGATGCCTTTCAGCTGGGTGTGCTTATCTCCAGCCGCTGACTGGTATCTATATGCGCGCTATGGTGTCTTTGTAGGAAGTGGCCCTGCAAAACTGAACAACGTCATAAGTGAGAACTCTTGGCATAAATTCTTGCCGAAGATGGCTGGACATGAAGAAGTTTCAGCGTGGTTCAAAACCGTGCAACATTTTTTCGAATGGAAATCGGTTGAGTCATAGGCAAACCATCCACAATTCACATTGTCCGTGTTACCCAAAAACGTTACTTTTTGAACCACGCCGGGTATTTGTGGAATGCGTGTTCATATTCGACTTCAGAATGGGCATGGATCCGGATCGACGATTCCAGCCTGACTTATGGGGGGGGATGGGTAATCGCCTTCGGGCGCATTCTCCCAAGGGTCGCGCTCGGACAGCTGGATTTTTTTTGCAACACCTGTCGGTGGGCGGGTATCTTGAGAAGAGTTCGCTTTTGAACCCAGCATCGTCATACTGATCGCTTCGACCTCTGTGACGTAGCGCGTTTGACTTTGTTGATCTTGCCAACTACGTGTTTTTAGTCGCCCCTCTATGTAAACCTGCGATCCGGGAACCAGGTAACGACCGGCAATATCAGCCAATTGTCGGTAGAGCACTACGCGGTGACGTTCGGTTCGCGTGCGTTTGTCGCGGTTTACCTTGTCCTCCCATGATTCGGATGTAACCAATGTCAGGTTGCAAACCGTACTGCCGTCATTGAGGCTGCGAACCTGCGGTGATTCGACAACTTGACCGATGAGAATTATCTTATTTACTGATGCCATATATTTTTATCTTGTTGTGAAATTGCTTGTGAATGGGGATGAAGTCAGCGATCGAAATGAACCCTATTTTTTTCACCTGCTGACAAGCTGTGGATTAAATCCAGGAACCCTCGGAGTTGCAGGTCTTCGCGGCTGATGCGGTTTGCGATCTGAAGCAAGGCATCGACTTCCCTACATAGAGTGAAATCGACATCGGAATTTTCTGGCCTTTTGATTTGGTCCACGATCCAAGCACCAGGTTGGGTTTCCTTGATCGCCAGGGTGGCGACCCGCAATCCCGTTTTCTTGTACCGCACTGAAAAAATGCGTAGTGGCTCAAATCGGCAGCGGTCGCCGTAAGTTCCAACACAGTGGCGCATCTGTACGCCTTCTTCCAGGAGTTGACTTTCGCTTGTCAACGCCAGCGTGCGGTACGAACCCGACTCAAACTTGCGCAGGATTGGCGGCCACTCATCACTTCCGAACTTGCGAGCTTCAATGGGAATCGATTCGCGTCGCAGGCGCTTCAGACTATCCCATCCGACCTTCAATCGGCCCGCCTCAGTGGACTTATAAGCGCCGCTGTCAAAAAACCATTGAGCGAGCGGTATGAGTTCTGCTTCAATGAACTCATCAATTCCATCGCCACTGTATTGAGCTGCCGAACAGGATTTCCAGGCGGCACGCAGGAACAAGGGAGGCACAACGTCAAGTTGATTTCCAGGAACCCGCCATTGCGACATGCTTGCGACCAGTTCTGGTGGAGGCAGAACGTCCATTTCACATGATTGCAGCAGCCGCAACCAATGTGTTACAACGGCACCTTCGCGTCCCTTACCATGCCTCGCAAACCAATGCGCAGCCAACGGCGCGAACAGCGCGTCACCGTAATCAAGATACAGCCGCCAACCTCGGGAGTTAACGCCGAGCTGGGTCAGTATGGTCTTGAGCGCATTGAGGTGGTGGTTGCCAATGGGTCCATCGGTCATTTGGAACCACTTGGGGAGTGCCTCGTGTTCAGCCACAATAATCTGCAGTCGTTCCCCTCTGCCATGCTCTATCAATGGCGCCAGATGTGCTTGTTTGCATGGCGCTTGCCCACAGTGATTACGGCCCCGTCGAGACTGCTTTGGACTAAGTAGCACCGCAGGAACTCAGACATACGTTGCAGCGGTGCTTTACCAATCTCGCGCTCCATTTGGCGGATGGACTGAGCGGAAAAGTACCGTAGCACACCCCCGTGGCCGTCGAAAACTTCAGTTCCATAGTCAATCAACCAGTCGCTGATTAATGGCGGAACACCGCGTTGTTGTGACCGGACGAGCGCGTGTGTTGTAAAGCCTGTGTTCATTCTGAGTTCCTTGGCCAACACCTGAAGGTGAGCGGTGTTGGCGTTGTGATTTATTTCACCTTCGTATGCAGAGACGGGTCGTGGGTGAAAAGGTCAGGCATGTTGGCGAATAAATGCTTTGTGCGATCGCGCCTGCGCTTGGCAAAGTTGCTTCAAAGCCCAGCCAAAAATTAGTCTGATCAGCGCGAACCCTGACCTTTTCAGCTGGCATCCGTCTCTGTTTGTGGGAGGCCATTTGGTCGAACCCAGATCAACATACGGAAGAGGAGTCATCACATGTCAAACACTAAAATGGTTTGCCTTGCCAACTCATTCAAAATCAAAGCCTACTGCATGGCAGGGAAGCTTATAAATGAGAAGCAATGGATTCGCCCCGTTAGTTCAAATGCGACAGGGGAACTTAGCCGAAGCAACGTTACATGCGAGACCAAAGGCGTGATGATTTCACCGCTCGATGTTGTTGAAATGGATCTGCAATCACCTCGACCGCACGACCATCAGCAGGAAAACTGCAGCATCACGCCCAACCCTCGGACAAGAATTGTTGGTCGGATTGGTTGGGAACAATTGGCCGAATTTGAAGACAAGCCCTTGCAGCTCTGGGCGCCTGGCTACCATACCTGCTGTGGGTCAAATGACCGCGTGCCAGATTACATGGTCAGCGGGTTCATCACGAACTCGCTTTTTTTGATTCACGTTGCATCCGTCAAGTTCATAGTCAGCATGCCTTCGGTCCATGCCAATGAAACTCACCTCAAAGTACAGGTCGAGTTTGAATATGCAGGGAAAGTCTATCGGCTGCGGTTAACTGACCCAGCACTCGTTCAACCTGTTCAACGTCTTGGAATCGGGTCACATACTGCGGGGAACGCCTACGTTACCGTCAGTCTTACGGAACAGTTTCACGGATATTGTTACAAGTTAGCTGCGGCTGTTTTTTTGCGGGAACCTATATGAAAAAAATCAATGCTACGCCAGTCACGGTCTATACAGTTGGGCACTCCACCCATTCAATGGATCGGCTGATCGAGATCCTTAAATCCAACGAGATTTCAGAAGTCGTCGATGTCAGGTCACAACCGTACAGCAGGTTTCAACCTCAATTTAATCGATCCGATATTGAGGGGCCTTTGAGAGCGGCTGGAATTGGCTACCTCTTCCTGGGGCAGGAGCTTGGAGCACGCTCAAACGACACGAGTTGCTATGTAAACGGCCGCGTCCAGTATCAACGCATTGCCGCTACCAAGGGATTCGAGCGCGGAATCGACCGCGTGTTGATCGAGTCAGGAAGCAATAAGCTTGCATTGATGTGCGCCGAAAAGGAGCCCCTGGAGTGCCATCGGACCTTGCTGGTTGGACAAGCACTTTTCAGCCAGGGTGTCAGCGTGGTCCACATCCACTCTGATGGTCGGCAAGAAAATCATTCAGACGCGCTCATCAGGTTGCATGGGATGGTAGGCCTGCCGTTGGAGGACTTGTTTCGAACCAGCGAAGAACTCCTGTCTGAAGCTTTGCGCATTCAAGAGGAGCGCGTCGCCTACGTGGATGAGAAGCTTGAACGCGAGTCCAAATGAACATCACTATGAAAATTCACACCATTGGATTTACCGAGAAAAATGCCGAAACATTCTTTGGTTTGTTGAAACAATCCGGTGCAAAACGGCTTGTTGACGTACGACTCAACAATGTCTCGCAACTCGCGGGGTTCGCCAAAAAGAATGACTTGGCGTTTTTTGTCAAAAACATCTGCGATATGGAATACATACACGCTCCAGAGCTTGCGCCGACCAAAGAAATGCTTGGTGACTACAAAAAAGGCGGCGGAGATTGGGCTACCTATGAAAAACAGTTTCTTGAATTGATGGGTGCGCGAAAGGTCGAAAAACTGATACCCCGCGACCTGCTTGACGATGGCTGCATGTTGTGCAGCGAACATTTGCCCCACCAGTGTCATCGCAGGCTGGTGGCAGAGTACCTTGGCAGACACTGGGGGCCAATAGAGGTTCGCCACCTGACATAGACCGGCACTTGCCTTCGTGCGTGGTTCACTTCCAGTTACCCATCAGGATAAACGGAGCCCAGTAAAACGGATGGCTGTACTTCGCTTGGCTCAAAAGTGAGATTTGGGCCTGCCGCAATGCTTCGATCTTGGTCAGCCCTTTTTCCTGGCGACTGCGGTAAAGATTACCCATCAGCTCAGCCGTGCTCTGGTCGGCCACAGGCCACAATGTCGCCAGCACCGCTTTGGCACCTTGTTGCTGCGCAATCACGCCAAACCCCTCGATCTCCCGGCCCTGCTCATCCCGACCGCCACCCAAGCCGGTGTCACAAGCGGACAGCGTCAACAGGTCAACATTGTCAAAGCGGTAATTCTGCGTTCGGATGTCCCCAAGCGTCAGGTGCTGGCCATCGCCCAAGAGTAAGAATGAATTGACTTCAGTGCCCGGGCTGAACCGGAAGTGGCTTGCCACGTGCAGCAATTGGAATTTGCGCTGCGCCACATCTTTCAAGCGCACGGCATTAAAAGCCGCGTCCAGGTGCACCTCACCCGGCAATACGCCTGTCTTGCCTGCCTGCACAATGCTTGCCATTTCGCCTTTGACAGCTGGCAGTGCAGCAAAATCACCGACTGCCCGTGTCACGCCCAAGCCAGCAGCTTGCCATTGCGGGGTGACCGGGTCGCGCAATTTGGCCTTGGTCACGCTGGTGTAGATCGGCAGGTTCCAGCGCTGCGCCAGATACTGCTTGCCGTCGTGCAAGGCGCCAAAGGGCAAGTAGCGCAAGGTGCCATCCAGCGACAGCATCACTGTCTTGGCCCCTGCATCGTCCAGATCCTTGGCAACCGGCGCCACGAGCAATTGGTACAGCGCTTGTGCAGCACGCTGCGGGTCGCTTTTTGGGTTACGGAGCAAGCGCCGGAACTCGGCGATTTGGCGATTGAGTTCCGTGCTTTTAACGGCACTGCTGCGGGCGATTTGAACGCCGGACGTCGTTAACAGCATGCCCACTTTGTCATCGGTCACGTAATACTGCAGCAGCACAGAATCGTTGCCCAAACTCTTGAGCAAGTTTTGTGACTCCCGCGCTGCCTGTTCGCTGGTCTCTGACACCTCAACTGCACGCGCCACGCCCTTGGCGGCGAGGCCTTCGCGCATCTCCCCTACGAAAGAATAAAAAGCTTTTTGAGCCACTGCAAGATCAGCCAACAGCTCTTTTTGACGGGCCTTCTGTTCGGGGGTTAGCCCCAACTTGGCAGCTTTTTGCAGAGCCTGATCTTCCGCGCCGATCCCAGCCAGCTTGTCGGCAATCTCTCGGTAGCGCACCATCCATTTTTGCTCGGACGGCGTGTAGCCCACCCTGGTCTTGCGTGGGTCGCCGCTGTCGCTGCGGCGGATAAAGTCAAACTGTTCACTCTCCTTCAGCATGTCCAATACCTGCTCGGCTTCCGGTAACCGGTCTTGTTCGATGAGCAGGGCAGCGAGTTCCCGGTATGTCGATGCAACGGAACCGGTGTAACTCTGCAGTTCACCGGCACCAATACGGGAGATTCGCTCACGCTGGGATTGGTAGGCGTTCACAGCGATTTTGAAAAATAAAGTGGCAGCATCGCGCTTGCCGGTTTCCCGAAATATCGATGCGATATTGTGAAAACTACCGGCAGTGTCCGGGTGGTTCGGTCCAAGCGCTTTTTCAAGGATAGCCAAAGCCCGAAAATTCAGCGGAGAGGCCTTATCGTATTGGGCCAGGTTGGCGTAGACTAATGCCAGATTATTCAAGCTGCCTGCTGTTTCTGGATTATCCAATCCGAGCGACTTTTCCATTATATCCAAAGCCCGCAGATGTAGCGGTAGAGCCTCATCGTATTTGGACATGGCGTTGTAGGTGGAAGCCAGATTATTCAAGCTTACAGCAGTATCCGGGTGATTCATTTCGAGCGCTTTCTCGCGTATAGCCAAAGCACGCTGTAGCAGCGGTAAAGCCTTGTCATACTGTGCCAGCCTGCTGTAAGTTGTAGCCAGATTATTTAAACTCGTTGCTGTGGCTGGGTGATTTGAACCCGACGTTATCTCCCTAATAGCCAATGCTCTCTGTTCCAGCGGTATGGCCTTGTCGTACTGTGCCAGGTTACCGTAGGTTCCCGCCAGATTATTCAAACTATTCGCAGTTTCGGGGTGGTTCGATCCAAGAGTTTTCTCGTTAATAGCCAGAGCCCGCAATTGCAGCAGCAAGGCCTTGTCGTACTGTGCCAGACTACCATAGGTTCCCGCCAGATTATTCAAACTATTCGCAGTTTTGGGGTGGTTCGATCCAAGAGTTTTCTCGTTAATAGCCAGAGCCCGCAATTGCAGCGGCAAGGCCTTATCGTACTGGGCTATATGGCTGTAGGTGAAAGCCAGATTATTTAAGCCTACTGCAGTGTCCGGGTGGTCCGGTCCAAGCACTTTCTCGTGTATCGCCAAAGCCCGCATTTTCAGCGGTAAGGCCTTGTCATACTGAGACATGCTGTCATAGGTTTCAGCCATATTATTCAAGCTCTGTGCAGTCTCGGGGTGGTCCAGTCCAAGCACTTTCTCCCTAATGTCCAAAGCTCGCAATTGCAGCGGCAAAGCCTTGTCATGTTGCGCCAGGCTGTTGTAGGTGGAAGCCAGATTATTTAAGCTCGCAGCAGTGCCTGGATGAACCGGCCCAAGCGCTTTCTCGCGTATCGCCAAAGCCCGAATTTTCAGCGGCAAGGCCTTGTCGTACTGGGCCAGGCTGTCGTAAGTTACAGCCAGGTTATTCAAGCTGAATGCAGTGTCCGGGTGGTCCGGTCCACGCGCCTTTTCGTCTATAGCCAAAGCCCGCAGTTGCAGCGGCAAAGCTTTGTGGTACTGGGCCAGGCGGCTGTAGGTGAAAGCCAAATTATTCAAACTTAATGCAGTGTCCGGGTGATTCAAGCCAAGCGCTTTCTCGCGGATAGCCAAAGCCCGGAGTTCCAGTGGCAATGCTTTGTCGTATTGGGCTAGGTCGTCGTAGGTTGAGGCCAGGTTATTCAAGCTCACTGCTGTGCCAGGGTGGTCAGGTCCAAGCGCCTTTTCATTTATCGCCAATGCCCGCTGATGCAATGACAAAGCCTTTTCGTGTTGGCCCAGCCTGATGTATGTATTTGCCAGATTACCCAAACTCACTGCAGTGTCCGGGTTATCCAGGCCCGCCGATATCTCCCTGATGGCCAATACTTTCTGCTCCAGCGGCAACGCTTTGTCAAACTGTGCCAGGCTGCCGTAAGTGAAAGCCAGATTTCCTAAAGTTGCAGCAGTGGCGGGGTGGTTCGATCCAAGCGATTTCTCGTTTATAGCTAGCGCACGTAGTTGCAACGGCAAAGCCTTTTCGTGCTGGCCCAGGCTGCCGTAGGTTAGGGCCAGATTGTTCAAAGTCCACGCAGTGTCCGGGTGGTCCGGTCCGAGCACCTTCTCGTGTATCACCAAGGACCGCAGTTGCAGCGGCAAGGCTTTGTCGTATTGAGCCAGACTGCCGTAGGTTGAAGCCAGATTATTCAAGCTCTGTGCAGTGTCCGGGTGGTCCGGACCCAGTGTCTTCTCGCGTATCGCCAAAGCCCGCAGGTGCAACGGCAGTGCCTGCGCGTACTGGGCCATGCTGTCGTAGGTCGAAGCCAGATTATTTAAGCTAAATGCAGTGTTCGTGTGGTCCGGCCCCAACACTTTTTCGGCTATCGCCAGTGCACGCAGTTGCAGCGGCAAGGCCTTGTCGTACTTGGCCAGGTGAGCGTAGATGTAAGCCAGATTATTCAAGCTCTGCACCGTATCCGGATGCTCTGGCCCCAGCGCCTTCTCGCGTATCGCCAAAGCCCGCTCTTGCAGCGGCAGGGCCTTGTCGTACTGTGCCAGGCTGCCATAAGTTACAACCAAATTACTCAAGCTCAATGCAGTGGCCGGGTGATCTTCACCGGCTCCCATTTCAACCAAAGCCAGAGCCTTTTGTCCAACAGCAATGGCTTGGTCATACAACCCTTGCTGTTGCAGTCTTTCATGTTCATCACGCAAAGACTCCCACTCCTTGAACCCATCTGCCCATGCATTACCGGCTGGTGAAAACAACACGAGGACAGTGCAAAAAACGGTACAGAAAATAGATTTAATGTTCACAGGCATGGGCATGCACAAGTTGATATTTCAATGGTCATTTTGACATGTGTCGATTTGTGCCTCTGTCGCAAAGTCCAAGGGGCAATGGGGCATTCTTCTTGCCACAAGCCCAATCCATGTACGTGGGCCAACTGCTGCGCTGCGGCATAACGCGCAGCCTCCCCAGTGGGCTGCTCTTTGGCGTACTTGGTGTAGTGCCAGGCCAGACCTGCCTGAATCATTGCCATGTTGGCATCGTTCCCGTCCACTTTTACGGTGGCAATGGTGCGGCCATAACGGTCTGGCTTGCCTGTGGTGGCGACCACCTCATGGCCCAGCACCAACGCAGCCAAATACGCCTTGGCTTGCTGACCATGGGGCATACGTGACTCGGGTGCATCGATTCCGGCCAAGCGCAGGGTGCGCCTTGTTTGTGTGGCATCCAACAGAACCAGCGTATCCCCGTCAACGACGCGTTGCACAACACCCGACAATTCTTGCCGATAGGGTTGCGCGTGAACGGAAATGGGCAATGCCCATGCAAGCCATAGAAGAAGATCAACGAACGGTTTTGGGTGTGGCTGCATGGTGTGGTTCAGTGGGGATTCAGTTGGAGGGGTTGGTTAGGCGGTGATGGCAGGGTCAAACCTGTGGGCCTGACGCCTGGACAGACGCGAGGCGATCCGAAAGGTCAGGCTTGCTTGGTGAAATACTTTTTTGTTCACCCTGACCTTTTTGAGCGCGCTGCGTCTGTATTGGGGCAAGAGCGAATCAACCCATCCACAAGGCCAGCCCATGAACCCGTTACGTCATTTCAGCTTATGGAAGAGTCAACCTTCCAAGGCTTCTACGGCCCAAACTATCCCCGGTGAATCTGAGTCCACAGATGCACTGGCGCACCTGGTGCAATTGCCGGTCGACTCCCCTTTGGACGAACCGGTGGGCCTGGCAAGCCAGTTAACCGTCCGATCTGTCGGTGCCAATCCGGCACTGCATCAAGGACTGATGGATGCCCACGAGTTGAAAGATTTTTTCGCTGGCAACCATTTCGGTCTTGGGCTGCATAACGGTGCGCTTTATCAGACGCAGGATGCCTTGGCACTGGGCCGGGAAACGCTGGCCGCCAAGTTCCAAAATGTGATGGCGACCATGGTGGCGAGCAGGCTGCGCAAGGCGGACGCGCTGCGCAACATGGCTTTGCAGACTTCAGGTGTTTGCACCACGGTTACCGCCCAGTTGAACCTCGCCTGCCTGAGCTTAGAGCGTGATATGGCGACCCTGCAAGCCCAAGCTGAACAGGCAGCCGAGCACAAAGGCTGGGTTTTGAGTGCGTTAAACCAATACCAGATTGGATTTGGCAAAGGCTTGCGAGAAGCCGTTGACTTTGCGTTACTTGGCCCAAAAAGCTAACGCCTTCAGACATATCTCTCGAACTGCCAGGATTACAAAATGACCATGTCAACTTACCTATGCCGCATTGTTGGGGAGTCGCCCCAGCGGGCCGCGCGTTTTCACCAATCCACGGTGCGGCGCACCACAGCCTTTGCCATCGCGATCCACATTCCCGTGATTCTTTGGGCACTGACCAGTTTTGTCATCGCTGCGGGGATATTTCATCTCAACACCCTTTCAGCGGCGGTGGTGGGGTTGGTCTGTGCGGGCTTGGTTTATTTGGTAGAGCGCATCGTACTTGCAACACCCAAGGGCTGGTTTATCAATATCAGCCGGTTGATCATCGGAGTGGTGATTTCGATTTTGGGGGCATCGACGGTTGACCTGGTGATTTTTGACCGTGAAATCTCGGAGCAGCTACAGCGAGACGGCGAGGCGCGATTGGTGGCGCTGCACGACACGCAGGTGCAATTGCAAGTGGCCGTTGTTGCCCAAAAGAAGATTGACTGGTTCAAAGCCCACGAAGCAGCCGCCTGTGAGGCCAATGGAACTTGCGGAAGCAGGGTTCGCAGCGTTGGACCGGTGTACCGTGAACTGGCTCGTCAGGCGGACCTGTTGCATCGTGACTTTTCAGGCGCACAAGATCGATTGACACAGCTGCAGGCTCAAAAAGCCAAGGCACTTGACCAGTGGCACAGTCGGCCGCCCAGTGCTGACAGGGCTGGTTTACTGGCACGGGTTCAGGCGCTACATGCTTACACCACCGCCAATACGGCTGCCCAAGTCGCCTGGATTCTGTTTTTTGTTTTGATTCTCTTCTTTGAGTTGATGGTGGTGCTGTCAAAGATGGTTTTTGGCGAGACGGTGGATGATGTGCTGGATCGCATGCGGGAGGACATCAGTCGCCAGAAGGCGCAAGAGTATGTGAATGCCATCACATCACCCCTTGCTTTGGCTCGGTCCATGATTGATGACGTGTACAGACTGCCGAGCGTTTAGCGGCTCTTACCCGCTCATTGTTTGACGCAAGTGCGTGAAATAATAGGCCAATGAATGAACAGGAAATGATTCGTGCTGTCTGCGCCGGTGGGCGCAACCAAGAGTTGGCGTTACAGGCGCTCTACCGCAAGGGGGCTGAGTTTCGGCGTCATTTCGTGTTCAATGGCCTGGCCAGGGAACAGGCTGAGGATCTTGTGCAGGAGACGATCGTCAAGATTTTTCGTGGTGCGAACAATTTCACAGGTGATGGCGGATTTGGTGACGCGAGTGCGAACGCCTGGATGTGGAACATTGCAAAAAATTGCATGCGAGACCATTTCAGGTCAGCAAGACCCAACGGCGACATTTCCCTGGATGATGAGGCGCTTGATGAGGGTGCCCGATCAAAAATTGAAAGAGAAATTTCTGTTAAAAATCCGCATAACCCCGCTGAACAGACGGTGCGTGATTGTTTTACCCAGGGGTTCGAGCGATTTGCAGCAGACCATGCAGACCGTGCGTGCGCCGTTGAGATGCAAATGGATGATGAGAGTGTGGCTTCAATTGCCCAACGGATTGGTCGCACAGTCGGAGCTGCAAAAGAGTATTTATCGCAATGCAAAAAGGTGCTCAAGCCGTACATCGAGCATTGCACGCCATTGTTAAGGCCCTAAAAAAACATGAACAACGAACTCGATCGGGAAGACCAGGACTGGTTTGATGCCTTGGCGGGCAGACCCAAGTCTGGGATGAATGCATTGGACGCGGCACAGGCTTTGGCGGTGCGAACCGCACTATCGGAGCGGCGTAATGCGATTGAAGCGGATGCCAGCCAACCGGATGCGGCGCAGTTAAACAGATTACGTCAACGCCTTGTGCGTGAAGGGCTGATGGAGACTGCGACTGCCAACAGCACGCATTCTGGTCTGTTGGGACGCATTCTTGGCATATTCGGTGCCAGTGGCCGAGGTGGATCAATGGCTATTCCGCTGTTGGGTGTCGCTGCGGCTCTGGTCATAGTCGTTGCAGCGGTCATCCAGATAAGTACCCCCAGCAACGTTCAAAATCCAGCATACGATGTGCTTCGTGGTGGAACCGCCACCGTATTGATTGTGGACGATCCTCAGGCAAGATTAACGGAGTTGCAGGCTGGGTTACGGGGCGTGAAGGCAAACTTTGAAGTCAAACAATTGGAAGGCAACCGCTTGCAAGTTGACATCAAGGTGGATGAGCCAGCCCTTGCCTATCTGGAAGCACAACGAATTTCACCAACGGTGAAAGACGGAATCGTTCGGATTCTGATCCAGCGACCGGCAGCTAAGCCATAGATAAAGGTGGGTGTTGCTGCCGACGTCGATTTGACCCAGGGTCAAATCGTGGTCGGCGACAACAAGCTGCGCCAGTAGAGGCTATCGGTCTGGCGCCCGGTGACGTTGTGTCGCAAACTAACGCGATTCGTCAGACTTCCTCTGGCAGCCAACGACGGCGTGCTTCAAAAAGCGTCGCTTTTAGGTAACACGGACAATGTGACTTTTGAACGCTTTGCCCATGGCTAAATCGATGGCCACCCGAAAAGTGTTAGACGGTTTTGAACCACGCCAGAAAATTTCAGTCACATATGACGAAAGTGATACGTGGTTGAAATACGGTGCTTTGCGGCATAAGTCAGCATCAGTGCCATGCATGATCATCCGCTTCATGGCCATCACCTTGTGGCGCTCCCTCTGTCTCCCTGGTCTGAGCATAACCGCCAGTCAAACCCTTCATCGCCCGGCATGGCCCGTCACAGGCCTGCCGGGCTTTATGCCGTCTCTTCCTGATTTCCTCTCTAGCCCATAGCCAGAGACCACCCCACGCCATGTCTCATCCCACGCCGGGCTGAGACTGCATCGCCGTGGATGCACGTCCCGTGTGCCCGCATCTCCAACCCTGACCCAAGGAGTCCGATCCATTAATTTTTATTTCAGCCCGTCCCACCGGATTGGCAAGTCTTTCGCAATCCCTCAACCCGCCCCGTGTGCTTTGCCGCCGGGGCTTTTTTGTTTTGGAGCCCATCAATGAATGAAAAAGCTTTTCCCTTCACGCATGGCCATCCGGCAAAGCGGTTGGTAGCATGACCCGCTGCACTCTCTACACCCGCTCTCCGGCAGTGCAGCAGGCCTTGACGCTGTTGGAGTGTGAGGTGAGCGAAGGCAATGCTCTGGCGTCGCCAGATGCCGTGCGTGATTACCTACGCCTACTGCTGGCTGACCGTCCGCATGAGGTCTTTGCCGTCGTGTTCCTCGATGCCCAAAACCGAGTGATCGAAACGGTCGAGCTGTTCAGGGGGACCCTCACCCAGACCTCGGTCTATCCGCGCGAGGTCGTGATCGAGGCGCTGGCCCGCAACGCGGCAGCTGTCATTCTGACTCACAACCACCCCAGTGGTCACGCCGAGCCCTCCCGGGCCGACGAGTTGCTGACGCAGACCCTCAAGTCTGCGCTCGCACTGGTCGATGTGCGGGTGCTCGACCACTTCGTGGTGACACGCAGCATGGTGGTCAGCTTTGCAGAGCGCGGACTGCTGTAACCCGCTATCAACCCCCTGAAAGGAAAAAAACCTTGATTCCCACCAACTCCCCTTTGGCATATCTGGCCGCATTTGCCATCGCTTTTGCGGTCGGAGCCTTGTCTGTCATGGGCTTTACCAAGTACATCGAAAAAGTCAGGGAGGACGCGCTGCGTGCTCATCAAGAAATTTAAAAGTGAGCAAGAACACACATTCTTTTCAACACAACACAAGGAGTTTTTACCAATGCCATCTACATGTCCGAAATGTAAATCTGGGCGCATCGACACCCGGAACCTTGGCAAGAAAGCGTGCGGCGCCATCGGCACTGTGGCGGGCGCTGCAAGTGGCGCGGCCAGCACGATGGGCGGCGCAGAAATTGGCGGCACGGTCGGATTGGCTGCCGGCCCCGGTGGCGCGATTCTGGGCACGCTGGCCGGCGCCATTCTTGGCGCGCTGTTTGGCGGCGCTGCCGGTTGTGCCGTTGGCGCAACGCTAGGCGAAGTGGTTGACGAGCACATTCTGAACAACTGCCGCTGTCTGGAGTGCGGTTATACGTTCGGCGCGCAGCGCGTCTAAATCAGCCGATCCCCCGTTTCCAGGCATCCGACCGGTTTCCTGCGCTACGCAGGGCATACCCTGCCATGATGCAGACCTGATGTGTGCAACGCATGTCACCCCGTCCGGATTGTCACCATCCCCGGCACCTTTTCTATTTTGCGTAGCTTTCCCGTTCCCTTCGCTTTCCCTGTTTTTGCTTGATCCGCCCCGCACTGGCCTGCGTGCTGCTGCGCTTTGACACGGCGGCTTTGCCACGCCCGGATTCCCTGTTTCCTCAACCCCTCACCTTTTTATCCATTTACTCAACCCACGAAAGAAAAATCACCATGGCACACCTTATCGAAAAAATGGCCTATGTCGGCGACACCCCTTGGCACCAGCTGGGCAACCAGCTTCCCCGGAAGCAACCGATTGAAGTCTGGGCAGAAAAAGCCGGCATGGACTGGACTATCTGTGAGACCCCGGTTCGCTACCTGGCCGACCAGATCGGTTCGCTGGGCTCGATCATGTCCTTTGACGACCAGAAAGTGCTCTACCGCAGCGACACCAAGGCACCCCTGTCGGTGGTCGGCAGCCGCTACCAAGTGGTCCAGCCGCGCGCCGTGCTGGAGTTCTACCGGGACCTGACGGAAATGTCTGGTTTCGAGCTGGAAACGGCAGGCGTGCTGAAGGCCGGCAAGAAGTTCTGGGCGCTGGCGCGCACCGGCAAGGAAACGGCGCTCAAGGGCAACGACGTGGTCAAGGGCTACATCCTGCTGGCCACGTCGTGTGATGGAACGCTGGCCACGACCGCGACGCCCACCACCATCCGGGTGGTGTGCAACAACACCTTGTCGATCGCCCTGAACGGTGCCAGCAGCGCCATCAAGGTGCCGCACAGCACCAGCTTTGACGCGCAGGCGGTCAAGAAGCAACTGGGCATTGCGGTCTCGCAATGGGACAGCTTCATGTACCGCATGAAGACACTGTCCGAGCGTAAGGTCAAGAGCCACGAGTCCATGAACTACTTTCTGAAAGTCCTGTGCCAGACCGACAGCCATGTCGATCCCAGCCTGGGCTTGACGAATGAGCGGGCCTTGAAAAAGGTCCAGTCGCTGTACGAGGGGCAGGGAAGAGGCGCAGAACTTCAAGCGGCCAGCGGCACCGCCTGGGGACTGCTTTGTGCGGTCACCGAGTTCGTAGACCATGAAAAGCGGGCCAGGAGCCAGGAGTACCGGATGGACAGTGCCTGGTTCGGGCAGGGCGCCAACCTCAAGCAGCGGGCGCTGGACTATGCGCTGCAGCTGGCGGCTTGAGCAGTCGGAACAGTTCCGGCCTAGCGCCGGCATAGACCCCGTTCGATTTCGGTTGAACGGGGTTTTTTCATTTGTAGCTACCAAAAACCAATTCACTCAAAGGAATCACCATGCGCAACGCAGTCACCACTGAAGAAAAGCCTCTCAAACCCCGGCCTGCCCTGAAGCTGGTCAGGACCAACCACCTCAACCGCGACGAGTGGCTCAAAGTCCGCCAGGGCGGCATCGGCAGCTCGGATGCGGGCGCGGCCATCGGCCTTCACCCCTACAAGTCGCCCTTGGCGCTCTGGATGGAAAAGACCGGCCGGGACGCCGGTTTGCCAAAAATCGACCCGAACGACGAAACCAGCCCGATGTACTGGGGCACGCTGCTGGAGTCAATTGTGGCGGCGCACTACACCCGGCGCACCGGCCACAAGGTGCGGCGTGTCAATGCCGTGCTGCAGCATCCGCAGGAACCCTGGATGCTGGCCAACATCGATCGGGAAATCGTTGGCGCCTCCGATGTGCAGATTCTGGAATGCAAGACCGCTGGCATGAACGGCGCCCGCCTCTGGAAGGAGGGCGTGCCTGAGTATGTGCAGCTGCAGGTCATGCACCAGCTCGCCGTCACCGGCAAGCAGGCGGCGGACGTAGCCGTCTTGATTTGCGGGCAGGAATTGCAGATTCACCGCATTGACCGGGACGAGGAAATGATCACCCGGCTGGTGGAACTGGAGCGCCAATTCTGGGGGTATGTTGCCAGCGATCAGGCCCCGCCAGCAGACGGCTCGGACTCGGCCGATGTCGCCCTGCGCGCTTTGTACCCCCAGGACCGCGGCCAAGTGCTGGACTTGTCCCAGGAGTCCGGCATGTCAGCGGCGTTCTCGGACCTGCTGGCCATCCGACAGGTGCTCGCTGACAACATTTTGCTCGAAGCGCAGGTCAAGCAGCGCATCCAGCAGCGCATGGGCGAGGCCACCAAAGCGGTGTTCGAGACGGGCGACGTGACCTGGAAGCGCAGCAAGGACGGGACGGGACTCGATGTCAATCGTCTCCTGAAGGAGCAGCCTGAACTGGCGCAAAGCTATTGCCTAGTCAGGCCGGGCTCCCGGCGGTTCCTGGTCAACGGCTGAATTCAACTCAGCCGAATTAAGCTGGAAAATTCCAAAAAAGGTCAGAAAAGACCAAGCCAACGTCCCTCAGCGCAGGGGTATTTCAGGCAGCCGCCTGCCTCCACTGGATGCCAGAGGAGGCAGGCTTTTTTTTATTCAACGGCAACTTTATCAACCCCCAAAGGAAACATCATGCTCAAAGGATTGGCGTTAACGCCCCCGGTTATCGGCCGGATTGCGATCGGGAAAATCGTGGTGAAAGATGGCAAGCGCCTGCCGGAAAAGGATGACGAGTTCACCGTCACCAGCCAGGTGCAGAACCGAGATGGCTGGGTCAACCACCCAGTCGATGAAACGCTGCGCAAAGGGCTGGGCACCAAGCTGCGCAGCATTCCGGTGCGGCTGCTGTTTGACGACCCGGACCTCAACCTGCGGGCCAGCTACAGCTTGTTTGACCGGGGAACGGGCAGGCCGCTGTGTGTGGGCAACGGCGAGACCTGCCGACGCTCCACGGCGTCAGGCATCCAGACGCTGCCGTGTCCTTCGCCGGACGCCTGTGCGCTTGGCATCAGCGGGCACTGCAAGCCCTACGGCCGGCTCAATGTGCGTATCGGGGACGATGATGAACTGGGCAGCTTTGTGCTTCGCACCACAGGGTTCAACAGCATCCGCACCCTGCTGACGCGGCTTAAGTACTTCCATGCGGTCTCGGGCGGCCTGCTGTCCACGCTGCCGCTGGAGCTGCGCCTGCGCGGGAAATCGACCACGCAGTCGCACCGCTCGGCAATATATTACGTCGATCTGACAGTACGTTCGGGCATGACGATGGGTGACGCCATCACGAGCGCAAAGATGCAAAGCGCTGAGCGCAATGTGCTGGGCTTTGACCAGGCAGCGCTGGACGCGGCGGCCCGGCAGGGCTTTGCCGAAGGGGCGTTCGAGGAGTCCGAGGAAGAGGGTGCTGCCGTGGTGGAAGAGTTTTACCCGGACAGCCTGGAAGCCGAAGCGGGGACCGTGGTGAATGTCAGCGTGACGGGGACCAGAGGAAAGCCTGGCCTGGCCGACAAGTTGAGCCAGAAGGCGGCGCAGCTCAACGGAGGAGTCAACGGGCTGAAGGCATCCACTTCTGGTGTCTCTAGCCAATCAGGCCGGGCCTCCAGCGCGGCCTGACCAATGCGCTTTGCGCTGGGGAGGGTTTCGCCTTCCCCCAGCCCGCCCGCCGCATGCGGGCTTTTTTATTACCCCATCTCAAGGGGTCCAGCATGAATACATCGAGAAAAACCGAAATCGTTCTTCCCACTTGAGCTGACCGCTCGGGTCCAAGCTACTGGCTCTGGACGCCCTTAGGATCCAGCGCGAGCTGGTTTACTACGGCCTCAACACGCAGGAAACCTATGAGCCGGTGGGCCTGGCCATCCAGTGAATTGCCGACTGCATCCATGAGCGGCTGGAAGGCATGCGGCGGTGCCGGGCAGCTTGATCAGTATCGTGCTTTGCCAACGGGGATTGTCTGGCGACAATCCCCGGCTCTGCCTGCCTTGGCTATTGCCTGGGTTCGGGAGAAGCCAAGTTCAACAGGTGTTTTGTTGGCTTCTCCTTGAACTTGGCTTCAATTGCCATCTCGATTGCAAAAGCAACTGGGTGTGGCTTGTGGTAATTTTTTTTGACCAGTTTCCTGGTTGCTGGTTGTCCGCAGCCACATCCAATGCAAAGAAAGCGCGAGCATGAGCTGTTATCGAATGTCAACTGTGTAGCTCTTAATCCTGTCCGCCTGAAAATAAACGATTCAACCCTAAAATACCTCAGTCCGGTGTGCAAATGTTAAAAACTGAAACACTTATGGGCAATAACAATTAGCATTCAGCATTGTCAGCCGCGCTGATGACAGGGACTCGATCACAGTGGAAAATCAATTCTTCGAGAAACCAATTCTCAATTCGCCGTATGGCTATCCGGCGCTTTATTGGGAACTCGACAAGACCGGTCAGCCGACACAGCAGATCATCGAGACACGCCGACCCGCCGAGTTCATCACCCCGATCCCCAAGCCTAAAAAGCAAAAAGGTGCGCAGCAGCAAGACGCGCTGCTGTTTGACGACACGCTGTCCACGCAGACCCAGCAGTACCACTCTGCCATCATCAATTCGGTCAGAACAGAGGTGGACAAGTGGCGCGCCTTGAAAAATACCAACGACTGGCGCGTGACACCCGAGACAGCCCGCCTCTTGCAACACTGGCGCCATCACGATTTCAGCGGTATTCGTCCTTTTTTCTGTCAGGTCGAGGCCGTTGAAACGGCAGTTTGGCTGACGGAAGTAGCGCCTCAAATTGGCAAAGCCGGTCAGGTCTTCATAGATCACCTTGCCAATGCCAACAACGATGCCAACCCGGAACTGATGCGCTTGGCGCTCAAGCTGGCAACCGGCGCGGGCAAGACCACCGTGATGGCCATGCTCATTGCCTGGCAAACCATCAACGCCGTTCGCAGGCCAAACAGCAAGAAGTTCACTCGCGGCTTTCTCCTAGTTGCCCCTGGACTCACCATCAAAGACCGCTTACGCGTCTTGCAGCCCAACGACCCCGACAGCTATTACGCCAGCCGCGAACTGGTCCCCGGCGACATGCTGGGCGACCTGGAACGCGCCAAGATCGTCATTACCAATTACCATGCCTTCAAACCGCGCGAGCGGCTGGAGCTGTCCAAGGGAGGACGCTTGCTGCTGCAAGGGCGAGGCGGCGAAGCGCTCAACACGCAGGAAACCGAAGGTCAGATGCTCCAGCGCGTGATGCCTGACCTGATGGGATTGAGCAACGTCCTTGTTATCAACGATGAAGCTCACCACTGCTACCGTGAAAAGCCCGGACCCAAGGCGGAAGCGGAAGACCTGAAGGGTGACGACAGAAAAGAAGCTGAAGAAAACAACGAGGCCGCGCGGCTCTGGATCACGGGCCTGGAAGCGGTCAAGCGCAAGCTGGGCGTTGCGCGTGTATTCGACTTGTCGGCCACGCCGTTTTTCCTGCGCGGCTCCGGCTACGCCGAGGGCACGCTGTTTCCCTGGACCATGAGCGACTTCTCCCTGATGGACGCCATCGAATGCGGCATTGTCAAACTGCCGCGCGTGCCGGTAGCAGACAACATTCCGGGTGCGGAAATGCCGATGTTCCGCAACCTGTGGGAACACATCAGGGCCAAGATGCCCAAGAAAGGCCGTGGCAAGGCAGAAGGTTTGAGCCCGCTTGACCTGCCGACGCAATTACAGACTGCGCTTGAGGCGCTGTATGGCCACTACGAAAAAACCTTCGAGTTGTGGGCGCAGGAAAAGATTTCTGTTCCCCCGTGCTTTATCGTCGTCTGCAACAACACATCGGCATCCAAGCTGGTGTACGACTACATCTCGGGTTTTCAGCAGCCGCACAAGGACGGCACCAGCAAGCTGATCGAGGGACGGCTGCCGCTGTTTCGCAACCACGATGAGCATGGCAACCTCCATGGCCGCCCGCGCACATTGTTGATTGACAGCGAGCAGCTTGAATCTGGCGAAGCGCTGGACGACAATTTCCGCGCCGTGGCAGCTGACGAGATCGAACGCTTCCGCAGCGAAATATTCGAGCGGGGTGGCAAGCTTGCCGACGATCTGCGTGCAGGAAAAGTGCTTGACGATGCAAGTCTGCTGCGAGAGGTTATGAACACCGTGGGCAAGCCTGGGCGTCTGGGGGATTCCATCCGCTGCGTTGTTTCAGTTTCCATGCTGACCGAAGGCTGGGATACCAACACGGTCACCCATGTGCTGGGCGTGCGCGCTTTTGGCACCCAGTTGCTGTGCGAACAGGTCATTGGCCGCGCGTTGCGCCGACAGTCTTATGAGTTGAACGAACAAGGCCTTTTCGACGTTGAATACGCCGACGTGCTGGGCATTCCCTTTGACTTCAACGCCGAGCCGGTGATCGCGCTACCGCTGAAACCGCGCCAGACCATTCAGGTCAAAGCCATGCGACCCGAGCGCGATGCCTTGGAGATCAGATTCCCGCGCGTGCAAGGCTACCGCGCCGAATTACCGCAAGAGCGGCTGACAGCCGAATTCAACAAGGACTCGGTTCTGGTCCTGACGCCTGATCTGGTCGGTGCGACCGAGACGCGGCAATCCGGCATCATTGGTGAAACGGTGGACTTGAACCTGGTTCACACCCGAGATGTGCGTCCATCCCAGGTGGTGTATGAACTCACCTCGCACTTGGTGCTGAGCAAATGGCGCGACGCCGATGGCGAACCCCGGTTGCTCTTGTTTGGCCAGCTCAAACGCATTGCCCGGCAGTGGCTTGATGGTTACCTGGACTGCAAAGGCGGCACTTACCCCGCACAGCTTAAATACAAGATGCTGGCTGACATGGCTTGCGAACACATCAACGCTGGCATCCTTCGCACCTTGGTCGGCACCCGCCCCATCAACGCAGTGCTGGACCCTTACAACCCGACCGGCAGTACGGCCCACGTTAACTTCAACACCTCAAAAACCGAGCGCTGGGAAACCAGCGCCCAGCACTGCCAGCTCAACTGGGTCATTCTGGACAGCGACTGGGAGGCCGAGTTCTGCCGCGTGGCCGAAGCGCATCCGCTGGTGAAAGCCTACGTCAAGAACCACAACCTGGGTTTGGAAGTGCCCTACCGCTACGGCTCTGAAATGCGTCAGTACCGGCCCGACTTCATCGTTCGCGTTGACGATGGCCACGGCGACGATGACCTGTTGAATCTGATCGTTGAGATCAAGGGCTTTCGCGGCGAGGACGCCAAGATCAAAAAAGAAACCATGGACATTTACTGGGTTCCGGGTGTGAACAACCTGGGCACGCATGGCCGCTGGGCGTTTGCCGAGTTCACCGAGGTGTTCCAGATGCAAGACGATTTTGCGAAAAAGGTGGAGGCTGCATTTGAACAATTGATGGGCAAGTGGCTTCCTCAAAACGCTGCGCAAAATCTGGTCAGCACCACGCCAGAGGCCTGAGAAGGAAAATCATGCAGATTGAATCCATCGAGATCAAGAACTTCCGGCTGTTCCGGAATACAAAAATTACCCATATTCCCCGCCTGTGCGTGCTAGTGGGGGCCAACGGAACAGGCAAATCCACGCTCTTTGACGTGTTCTCCTTCCTCAAGGATGCACTGGCCATGAACGTCGGCAAGGCGGTTGCCAAGCGCGGCGGTTACCGTGAACTCGCTTCGCGAGGGTTTGCCGACGAACCGATTGAACTGACGCTGCAGTTCCGGCTGGAAATCACCGGCCATGAGCGGCTGGTCACCTATGTATTGAAAATCGCACCAGGCAAAGATGGCCGGCCATTTGTTGAACGGGAGGTTCTGCGTTACAAGCGCGGTCGCTACGGCGCACCTTTTCGCTATCTCGATTTCACGCATGGCAAGGGTTATGCCATTACCAACGAGGAAGAGTTCTCCAAGCAGGACGAGGAACTGACGCGCGAAGAGCAAGAGCTTGATGCACCCGACATTCTCGCCATCAAGGGACTTGGCCAGTTCGAGCGCTTCAAGGCAGCCAGCGCATTCCGCTTGATGATTGAAAACTGGCACGTTTCGGATTTTCATGTGTCCGAAGCGCGTCCCAGCCAGGAAGAAGGCTTTGCCGAGCATTTGTCAACGCGTGGAGACAACCTGCCGCTGGTGGCCAGTTTTCTGTTTGAACACCACCCCGACCGCTTCGACCGCGTGCTGGACGCCATGAAACGGCGTGTTCCCGGCGTTTCCTTGATTGAACCCCGGCAGACCGAAGATGGCCGCCTGGTGCTGCGCTTTCAGGATGGCAGCTTCAAAGACCCCTTCATTGCCCGCTACGTCTCGGACGGCACGATCAAGATGTTCGCCTACCTGGTGCTGCTCAACGACCCCAAGCCTTACCCGCTGCTGGCGGTGGAGGAGCCTGAAAACCAGCTTTATCCGGAACTGTTGCCCGAGTTGGCCGAGGAATTTCGTGACTATGCCGAGCGCGGCGGTCAGGTGTTCATTTCCACGCATTCGCCAGACTTTCTGAACGCCTTGACGCTTGATGAAATATATTGCCTGCGCAAGGACAAAGGCTTTACCACCATCACCCGTGCCAGCGATTCCGAAAACCTGCGTGCCCTGTATGAAGCCGGCGATCTGCCCGGCTACTTATGGAAGCAAGGGTTGTTCGAGGGGCTGAATAGGGAAATTGCCTGATGCAGGGTCGCATCATCTTTTTGCTGGAAGAGCCTTCGATGAAAGCCTTGCTGGATGGCCTGTTGCCACGGTTGTTTCCAGGCTGGGCGGACGGACAGCATTTCCAGTGCGTGCCCCATGAAGGCAAGAGTGATCTGGACCGCAGCGTCCCGCGCAAGCTCAGTGCGTGGCGTTTTCCGGGCGACCGTTTTGTGGTGGTCCGGGATAACGACAGTGCAAATTGCATTGACGTGAAAGCCCACCTGAATGCGCTGTGCGCCAAAGCCGGCCGTCCGGAAACCTTGGTCCGGATGGTCTGCCAAGAGCTGGAGAGTTGGTATATCGGCGACCTGCAAGCCCTGGGCGCTGCCTTCGATTCGGCCAAGGTCAATACACCCGCGCAGCGCAAGCGCTTTCTCCATCCGGATCAATGGCAAAAACCTTCCGTTGAAGTCAAACGGCTGGTTCCTGCCTTTCAAAAAATCAGCGGCGCCCGAGTCATGGCCCAACACCTGAGTCCGCCTGCAAATCTCTCGCACAGCTTCCAGGTGTTTGTAGAGGGTTTGCGCCGCATGGCCGCCGAAATGGGCTACGAAGAATTACCAAACTGAACATGGTCACCAAAAAAACAAAAGCCCCGCTGACCGTCGAAACGTTCAAGCACGACGACGCCACCCGCAAAAACATTCCCACGGCTGAATACCAGTCGGTCATGGCCAAGGACGAGCAACAGCCGGTTCGCGTGAACTATGCGCGCCGCAATCGAGACCTGGACCCGCAGCTGGTGTGGCGCGGCAAGGACGAGCAGGATTGGTCCGACCTGGTGGTGCATGCGCCTCCGCTCTACATTCAGGAAAAAGTCCATCCCAAAGTGCTCATTGACGACCTGAAGCGCCAGACTGAAAAAGCTGCAGCGCCTGAGCCGCAGGTGGACTTGTTCAGCGACTTTAACGGCTTGCCCAACAGTGAAGCCAAGACCGAGTTTTACCAGCACGATGGGCACTGGCAAAACCGCATGATTCTGGGCGACAGCCTGGCGGTGATGGCGTCACTGGCTGAGCGCGAAGGCCTGCGCGGGAAGGTGCAGTGCATTTACTTTGACCCGCCCTACGGCATCAAATTCAACAGCAATTTTCAGTGGAGCACCACCAGCCGGGACGTGAAGGACGGCAACGCCGACCACATCACGCGCGAGCCCGAGCAAGTGAAGGCGTTTCGGGATACGTGGCGCGATGGCATTCATTCCTACCTGACGTATCTGCGGGACAGGCTGACGGTGGCGCGGGATTTGTTGACCGAGTCGGGGTCGATTTTTGTGCAGATTGGGGATGAGAATGTCCACCGGGTGCGCGCGGTGATGGACGAGGTTTTTGGGGATGAAAACTGCGTCAACCAAATCACTTTCCAAAAAACTTCGAGCAGTACATCAGACTATCTTGGCGGTGTTGCTGACCACATTCTCTGGTTTGCAAAAAGAAAAGAGACGCTTAAATTTCGCACTGCTTACTACACAAAGGAGTTGGGCAAAGGTGCTTTTGAGGCATACAACAAGATTCGCTTCCCAGACGGAACAATCAAATCTATCTCCGAAGCGGTAAAAGATGATGCTGAGCAAGGTGAAATTATTCGCATTGACAACATTACTTCTCAAAGCATGGGACGTGATAAGGGTGAAGGCGCAGCTTCATGGTTCCCGGTGAAGATTGAAGGTCGTGAAATTCTCCCAAGCATCAAGGTTCGCTGGAAAACAAATGAGCAGGGTATGCGACGCTTACAAAGCGCGGGTCGCTTGTATGCCTCCCGGAATAGTCTTGGATACATAAGAAGATTCAATGACTTTAGGGCTGTTGCTTTTCACCATATTTGGACTGATACCGTCATATCAGGGGCATCTCTGGAGAAAAGCTATGTTGTTGAAACTTTACCGCTGGTAATTCAACGTTGCATCCTCATGGCAACCGACCCCGGCGACCTTATCCTCGACCCCACTTGCGGATCAGGAACAACCGCCTACGTCGCCGAGCAATGGGGCCGCCGCTGGATCACCATCGACACCTCGCGCGTTGCGCTTGCTTTGGCTCGTGCCCGCATCATGGGCGCTCGCTACCCGTACTACCTGTTGGGCGACAGCCGCGAAGGCCAGGCCAAAGAAGCCGAAGTCACCCGCACCGCACCGTCCAGCCAGCCGACGCGCGGCAACATCCGGCAGGGTTTTGTCTATGAGCGCGTGCCGCACGTCACGCTCAAGTCCATCGCCAACAATGCCGAGATCGACGTCATCTGGGACAAGTTCCAGCTGGTGCTGGAGCCGTTGCGCGAACAGCTCAACACGCTGCTGGGAACCGCCTGGCCCGAGTGGGAAATTCCCCGCGAACTATCTGAAACCGGTGACGTTGTCTCACTCAAACGAATCAAAGTTGATAGCAGCTTGTGCACGGAGGACGTTCGCAAACAGGCTAAAACACTGCTAAAAATATGGTGGGAAGCCCGCATCAGCCGCCAGCGAGAGATAGACGCCTCGATTGCCGCCAAGGCAGATTCCGAATTTCTTTACGACCGTCCATATGAAGACAAGAAAAAGGTGCGCGTGGCCGGACCGTTCACGGTCGAAAGCCTGTCGCCGCACCGCGTGCTGGGCGTTGATGAGAACGATGAACTGATCGACCCCAACGACCCGAAAGTGGCGCAGCGGCAGGCCCAGTACGATGTTGAACGCAGCGCCGAGCGCAACTTCGTCCAGATCATTCTGGACAACCTCAAGACCGCAGGCGTGCAGCAGGCGCACAAGGAAGACAAGATTGATTTCACCTCGCTGGTGCCCTGGCCCGGTGATCTGGTGTGCGCGGAAGGGCGCTATGCCGATGGCACAGGCGACACCGCCAACGAAAAGCGCGCCGCCATCTTCATCGGCCCCGAGTTCGGCACCGTTTCGCGCCCCGACCTGGTGTCTGCCGCCCGCGAGGCCGGTGACGCGGGCTTCGATGTGCTGATTGCCTGCGCCTTCAACTACGACGCCCACTCGTCAGAGTTTGGCAAGCTGGGCCGAATCCCGGTGCTCAAGGCGCGCATGAACGCCGACCTACACATGGCCGAAGACCTGAAAAACACCGGCAAGGGCAACCTGTTCGTGATCTTCGGCGAGCCCGACATCGACATCCTGGATGCCGAAGACGGCCAGGTGCGCGTGAAGGTCAACGGCGTGGACGTGTTCCACCCCAACACCGGCGAAGTGCGGAGCGACGGCGCCGACGGCATCGCCTGTTGGTTCATCGACACCGATTACAACGAAGAAAGCTTCTTCGTCCGTCATGCTTACTTCCTGGGCGCCAACGACCCGTACAAGTCGCTGAAGACAACGTTGAAGGCAGAAATCAACGAGGAAGCCTGGGCCACGCTGAACAGCGACACATCCCGCCCATTTGACAAGCCGACTTCGGGGCGGATTGCGGTGAAGGTTATCAATCACCTTGGGGATGAGGTGATGAAGGTTTTTAAGGTTACATGATGCGTCTCGCCAAACTAAAAATTGAAAACTTCAAGAGGGTTTCCTCGGTCGAAATACCTTTGGCTGACGTAAATATTCTCGTTGGTGCGAATGGCTGTGGAAAGTCATCCATCATTCAGGCGGTTCATTTGGCTTGCTGCGTTATGCGTCAGGCAGATCGAGTGGATGCTGGCAGGACATCTACTGTTGGAGTTGATGAGTTGGACTATCTACCCACCGACGACTATAAGACCCTCGGGCATGGTGCGAATTGGGGTAACAAGGAGGGAACACCGTCATCAAAAGTGACTTTGTCTTTTCAAAAGCAAGATGGGGAGCTGATTGAGGCGACGTGCAAACTTCGATCGGCACGCAATGCAGGAATTTCCATCTCGGGGTCTGTGCCTGCCGACCTGACGTCTCTGTTAAGAACCAAGAAGTCGTTTTTTTCCGCATACATCCCAGGTATCTCGGGTATCCCGAATAAGGAAGATCGAAAGTCCAAAAAGGTTCTCCTCAAGGCTTGCTCGTTTGGAGATTCGAATGTAATTCTTCGAAATGCCCTTCTATTGCTAAAGGAGAGCAGTCCTGAAAATATTCTTTTTATTGAATCGTGGATCACCAAAATTATTGGACCGATATCAATCAAGGTTCTTCATGACAATGACAACGATCTGTATGTTAACTGTGAAATCACAATTGATGGTGCGACAAAGCCAATTGAATTGGCGGGTACGGGGTACTTGCAGCTTATTCAGATTTTTTGTTACGTCCTGCTGTTCGCGCCGGGCGTCCTTTTAATAGATGAACCTGACATACATTTGCACCCGCATGTCCAAGAACGACTTGTTAGAGTACTCTCAGAAGTTGCAAAAGAGCGGGGAATCAGGATTCTCCTTACAACACACTCACCGTTCATCGTGAGAGGCGCGCCGCCAGGAACAAATGTGTGCTGGCTCAAAGACGGTGGTATTGAGTCACAAAATCGGCAGCTTGTTGAGGTAGCACTTGGATGGGGAGCTTTCGGGAAAAGACTTATCCTCGTCTCAGAGGACTCCAATACAGCGCTTTTACGTAAGCTTGTGGCACAGTGGCCTGAAGTTGACAGAGCTGTCGCGTTCTATCCTGGCAATGGATACAAGAGCATCCCTACTGCGCATCAGGCTCAGGAGCTCGCCTCTACTTTAGGCGGAAAATTCAAGATTCTTGTGCATCGTGATCGCGACTCCTTGACCGACGATGAGGTGCAGATATTGAGGAAGCGATACGAAATTGCGGGTTCCAGTCTGTGGTTGCCAGTTGAGTCTGATGTCGAGTCCTACTTCTGTGCAAGTGGGTTTTTAGAAATATTCCTTTCCTGCTCACAAGAGCAGGCAGCATCTTACGTGACAGCCGTCCTCGAACAGCATGCTGACCCCATTGGTAATCAGTTCAATAGTCAACGTGCTGCGCACAACGAGGAGCTACACGCTGCCGGGGGGAGTCCAGCCAACAAAGACGTTTGGGATGCCTGTCAGCATAGACCGCTAAAGGGCGCAAAGGGAAAATTTGTGTTCAAGCAGCTAAAAAACAAAGTGCCCGGTAACGTCTTCAGTGAAGTAAATATTCTGAATTCCACTCTTGGCGGACAAGTTGCACTGGATTTGAAACACAGGATCGAACAAATGTTGATCGTGTGACACTGTGGATTTCGGAATTTTTGACGCTTTCAACAACAGCCCAGCCAAGCTCACTGGTAAGGGCGGATATCCCCGGAATTGACGAGAGCACATGCAAAGCAGGAGTTTGACAAGTTTCGCCGCCTGGATCACGCCCGCGGCGATTCCGATTTCGACCGCATGGTGAAAAGCCTGATATTCAATAAATCCGAAGAGGATGACCGATGGACTTCCGCATCTCCGACACCTTCACCGAAAGCCTAGCGCGCCTGACTGGCAATGAGCAAAAAGCCGCCAAGACAACCGCCTTCGACTTGCAACTGAATCCGTCACAGCCGGGCCTAAGTTTGCACAAACTCGACCAAAGCAAAGACAAGAATTTCTGGTCCGTGCGTGTCAGCAGCGGCATTCGGCTGATCGTGCATAAAACGGCGGCCAGCTTGTTGCTTTGCTACGTCGATCATCACGACAAGGCCTATCAATGGGCTGAGCGGCGCAAGTTGGAGACCCATCCGACAACCGGCGCAGCGCAGTTTGTCGAAATACGCGAGCGTGTTCAAGAGGTCTTTGTGTCCCGAGCCCTGCACGTCGCAGAGCCTTCGCCGCCATGGGCGGTAATTACCAAGCCCTTGCTGTTTGCACATCTGACGGACGCAGAATTACTCGGTTATGGCGTGCCAGCGGAATGGCTGGCCGATGCGCGCGCTGTCAATGAAGATTCGCTGCTGATGCTGGCAGATCATCTGCCTTCGGAAGCTGGCGAGGCCTTGCTGGAATTGGCAACTGGCGGCACACCGCAGGTTCGCAAGCCGGCTGCGGGCGCCAGCCCGTTCGAACACCCGGACGCGCAACGCCGTTTCAGGGTGGTGAACGATATTGAAGAGCTGGAACTTGCGCTCTCATCCCCTTGGGAAAAATGGACGACCTTTCTGCACCCGGCCCAGCGCGAGTGGGTGGAGCGTGATTACAGCGGCCCGGCGCGTGTGTCCGGCTCGGCCGGAACGGGAAAAACCATTGTCGCACTGCATCGCGCTGTGTTTCTGGCGCGCAAGTACCCCGACAGTCGCGTGCTGCTGGCCACATTTTCAGAGCCGCTGGCGAGCGCGCTGCACCAAAAACTTCGGTTGTTGATCTGTGGTACACCCAGGCTTGCCGAGCGCCTGGAAGTGCAGTCGCTGATCGGGATCGGCGAGCGGCTTTATGTCGCCAAGGTGGGGCGCCTGAAAGTGGCATCGCAACAGGTGGTTGCGCACCTGCTGGCGCAGGCTATTGCAGAGGCTGGCGCGTCTTTAACGCCTGCGTTGACTACGGCTTTTGTGCAATCAGAGTGGGATGAGTTGATTGACGAATGGCAGGTGGAAAACTGGGATGCTTACCGCGATCTCAATCGCCTTGGCCGCAAGACCCGATTACCCGAAGTGCGTCGAGCCGCCGTGTGGGCGGTGGTCGATAAGGCGCGGGCGCATTTGCGTGAGCAAGGCTTGGTTACCCATGCCCAAATGTTCACACAGTTGGCAAAACATTTTGAAGAAATGAAAAAACCGCCATTTGACTTCATCGTGGTGGACGAAGCCCAGGATATGTCGGTAGCGCAATTGAAGTTCCTTGGTGCGCTTGGCGCTCAAGCTGGAGTGCCGAAGCCGAACGGAATTTTCTTCGCAGGCGACCTTGGGCAACGCATCTTTCAACTGCCGTTTTCCTGGAAGTCACTGGGCGTGGATGTACGTGGCCGTTCCCGCACGCTGACGATCAACTATCGAACATCGCACCAGATTCGCGTTCAGGCCGACCGATTGCTGGGGCCTGATGTGTCGGATATTGATGGCAATGTGGAAATCCGAAAAGGCACGGTTTCTGTGTTCAACGGTCAGCCACCATCGGTTCAAGTATTTGCCAGCGAAGCTGCCGAGATTGCAGGTGTGGGTGCATGGCTGAAGGAATGTTGCAGCGAAAATGTGCAGCCTTCCGAGATTGCCGTCTTCGTGCGGTCTGCGGCACAGCTTGATCGTGCTCGTCAAGCAGTGAAGGCTTCAGGCATGAACTTCTGCGTGCTGGACAACAAAGTGCGGCCTGAGGAGTCAAGGGTTTCAATCTGCACCATGCACTTGGCCAAGGGACTGGAGTTCCGCGCGGTGGTCGTGATGGCCTGTGATGATGAAGTTGTGCCATTGCAGAGCCGGATTCAAAACATCGCTGATAACGCCGACCTGCAAGAGGTCTATAACACCGAGCGACACCTGCTCTATGTCGCCTGCACACGCGCTAGAGACCGTCTGCTGGTCACCGCTGCCGAGCCGGCATCCGAGTTCCTTGACGATCTTTTGGGAGCTTTCTGAAATGGACTGTTGGCGCCAATCGGAAATTGATCAGATCAATTTAGCGGTGGCGCAAACAGTTGCACTATTTGATGGTCATTTTGATAGTCGAAACATGTAGACGAAAAAAAGCCCATGATTTACATGGGCTTTTTTAAATTTATGGCGGAAGCGGTGAGATTCGAACTCACGGAGGACTCGCATCCTCGGCAGTTTTCAAGACTGCTGCATTCAACCGCTCTGCCACGCTTCCAAGCCCACTAGTTTAACCTCAGGCCCGGCAGGACTCGGGCTGTGACCCGAAAAATAACGTTCAGATAGCTCTAAGCATGCCTTTGCTTTCAATAAATGCCACCACTTCGGCCAGGCCGGTGTTGGTTTTCAGGTTGGTCATGACAAAAGGCTTCAAGCCCTTGGCCGTGGTGCGCATGCGGATGGTATCGGCTTCCATCACGCCCAGATCTGCGCCCACATAAGGCGCCAAGTCGGTCTTGTTGATGACGAACAGGTCGCTTTTGGTGATCCCCGGGCCGCCCTTGCGCGGAATTTTTTCGCCAGCGGCCACGTCGATCACGTAGATGGTGAGGTCGCTCAGTTCGGGGCTGAAGGTGGCGGCCAGGTTGTCGCCACCCGATTCGATGAACACCACGTCGGCATCGGGGAACTCCTCCAGCATGCGGTCGATGGCTTCCAGGTTGATCGACGCGTCTTCACGGATGGCGGTGTGAGGACAGCCGCCGGTTTCCACACCCATGATGCGTTCGGCGTCCAGCGCGCCGCTAACGGTCAGCAGGCGCTGGTCTTCCTTGGTATAGATGTCATTGGTGATGGCCACCAGGTCGTATTTGTGCTTCATGGCCTTGCACAGCATCTCCAGCAGGGTGGTCTTGCCCGAGCCGACGGGTCCGCCGATGCCCACGCGAAGCGGCGGAAGTTGCTTGGTGCGGTTGGCGATGTGGTGCAGGCGCATGGAAATACCTTGGAGGGTTGAAAAGGAACGCTTCGTCAAACGTAAATCAGGAGCGAAAGAGCCGCGAATACTGGGTTTCATGCTGGGCCGAAAGAATTGCCAGCATGGGTGAAAACGCCTGGCGTTCACTGTCTTGCAAGTGCAGGGCAGCTTCAACGGCGGCGGGAATGTCCCGGGCCAGGCGCGCCAGGATGCGCTGGCCGGCGCTCTGGCCCAGCGGCACGGACTTGAGCGCGGCCTGCATCATGTTCTCGGCCCAACCAAAGGCATACGCCAGCATGCAGTCGCGTACGCTGGCCGCCGTTTGCGACGCCGCAAGCGAAAAGGCCACCGGATAGGTTGGCTGCATGCGTGCACAGGCGTCGATGTGCGCCAAGTTGGCACCGTCATGGTTGCGCAGCCAGTCGAGCAGGGAGCGGCCCATTTGCTCGGCCTGCAGCCGCAACTCGCTGGTTTCGCGGGTTTGCAGTACCCAGTCGTTGAGCTGTTGAACGCGCGTCAGGTCTGATTTGCGCCAAGCCGTGATTGCCTCGGCCACCACGGCCAGGTCGCCGCGCGCCAGCGTCAGGTGCAGTTGGTCGTTCAGCCAGTCAGATGCTATGCTTTCCGTAGCTACTCCCGCCCTGTCAACGGCCGCTTCAAGCACTTCCGAGTAAGAAAATCCGCCCACAGGCAAGGCCGGGGAGGCCAGCCACATCAGCTGAAGCAGGCTGGCTGCTGACAGGGCCGGTGCCGTTTTCGTCGTCAACTGCGCACCTGTGTCAATGGCTGTGGGGCTTGCGCGGATGAATCTGGATGGCGACGGGCTTGATGGCCTCATGCGCATGGCCGTGATCGTGATGGCAGTCCGGTCCATGGACATGGACATGGGCTGCGGCGGGCGCGGCAATTACAGCCGGTGCGTCAGGCGAATGGCTGTGTGCGTGACTGTGGCCGCCCGTGCTGTAAGCGCCGCCTTCGGGTTCAAACGCTTCGGCTACTTCCTGCACCGTCAGGTGCATCGCCCGCAGCATGTCGGCCAGTACATGGTCGGGCTCGATTTTCAGGTGATCGGGCTGCAACTCAATCGGTACATGGCGGTTGCCCAGGTGGTAGGCGGCGCGCGTCAGGTCGAAGGGAGAGCCGTGCGCCGTACATGCCGTGATGCGCAGCACCGCCTGCGGCGCGGCAATCACCCGCACCATCGAGCCGTCTTCAACCAGCAGCACGTCGCCACCGCGCACCAGGGTGCCGCGTGGCAGGAACACGCCCAGCGTGCGGCCCAGTGAATCCAGCGCGTCAAAGCGGCTTTTCTGGCGTACATCCCAGTCAAGTTCAAGTGTGGACGCGCGCTTGAGCAGCACTGGCGCCAAGCCTGCGCCTAGCGGCAGCAGTTTGCTGGCTTTCAGCATGCGCTGGTCGGGCTTGGCAGGCTGTTCAGAAAAGGGGTTGGGTTCGGCGTGCGGGTCCATCACAGTTTGCGCAGTCTTTTGACATCGATTTCCACAGCATTCCATTTCTTTTCGACTTCTCCGAAGATTTCAACCTGGTCTTGAGGTGATACGGTCTGACCAACCCAACGGTCGCTGTCAATTTCCATGTCCACCGTGCCACTGGCATCACGAAAAACGTATTTTTCACCGCCTGTGTGCCGTTCAATTGTGCCCCGCAGGGTGACTTCAGTATCGTCTTTCAGGGTCTTGGCATGCTCTACCGTCACCACGGTCGCGGGGCCCGTGAAGCCGCCACGCGCTGGGGCGGCGTTACCCGTAAAGCCTCCGGCTGAAGATTGTGCGATGGCTGCACTTGCCAGCGCAACGCTTGCAGCAAGAATAGTTATTGGTTTCATCATCATCTGTGAGCCTTTAAAAGTTACATTCTCAGGCCTATTTCTTTCACCCATCGAAATGCTGCGTATTTTCTGCAGCTATTCCCCTTTATCGTCTTGCATTCATTGAGTTACGCAAGTTAAAACAAAAAGTAGCGCTGCGTCATCGGCAAGCTGGTCGCTGGCTCACAGGTCAGCAGTTGACCGTCGGCGCGCACCAGATAGGTCTGCGGGTCGATTTCCATTCTCGGCAGGTAGTCGTTATGCATCATGTGCTGCTTGCGAACGCCGCGAATATTTTTCACCGCGCTGAGCGTCTTGGCCAGGCCAAAGCGTTCCTTGATGCCGGCGGCCAGCCCGGCCTGCGACACAAAGGTCAGCGAGCCCTTGGCGAGGGCGCCGCCAAACGCGCCGAACATGGGTCGGTAATGCACCGGTTGCGGCGTCGGGATCGAGGCGTTCGGGTCGCCCATGGCGGCCATGGCAATGAAGCCGCCCTTGAGGATGATCGACGGCTTGATGCCGAAAAATGCCGGTTTCCAGACCACCAGGTCGGCGAACTTGCCGACATCAATCGAGCCGACCTCGTGCGAAATGCCGTGGGCGATCGCCGGGTTGATGGTGTATTTGGCGATGTAGCGCTTGACGCGGAAGTTGTCGTTGCGCTCGGTGTCCCCTGGCAGCTTGCCGCGCTGCTGCTTCATCTTGTGGGCGTTTTGCCAGGTGCGTATGATGACCTCGCCGACCCGGCCCATGGCCTGGCTGTCACTGGACATCATGCTGATGGCGCCCAGATCGTGCAGGATGTCTTCAGCGGCAATGGTTTCCTTGCGGATGCGGCTTTCGGCAAACGCCAGGTCTTCGGCAATCGAAGGGTTGAGGTGGTGGCAGACCATCAGCATGTCCACATGCTCGTCGAGCGTGTTGATGGTGTAGGGCATGGTCGGGTTGGTTGAAGACGGCAGGAAGTTCGCCTCGCCGACCACGCGCAAGATGTCCGGTGCATGGCCGCCGCCCGCGCCTTCGGTATGAAAGGCGCACAGCCCCCGGCCCTTGGTCGCGGCAATCGTGTTCTCTACAAAGCCCGATTCGTTCAGCGTGTCGCTGTGGATGGCGACCTGCACATCAAGCGCCTCGGCCACGTCCAGGCAGTTGCTGATGGCCGCTGGCGTCGTGCCCCAGTCTTCATGCAGCTTCAGACCAATCACGCCCGCGTTGACCTGTTCGTGCAGCGCAGCCGGCAGGCTGGCATTGCCCTTGCCCAGAAAGCCGATGTTCATCGGGAAGGCGTCGGCGGCCTGCAGCATGCGCTCGATGTTCCACGGGCCGGGCGTGCAGGTGGTGGCAAAGGTGCCGGTGGCCGGACCCGTGCCGCCGCCCAGCATGGTGGTGACGCCCGAGGTCAGCGCTTCCTCGATTTGCTGCGGGCAGATGAAGTGGATGTGCGAGTCAATGCCGCCAGCCGTCACCAGCATGCCTTCGCAGCTGATGATCTCGGTGCCGGGGCCGATGATGATGTCGATGCCGGGCTGAACGTCGGGATTTCCGGCCTTGCCGATGGCGGCAATGCGACCGCCTTTCAGGCCAATGTCGGCCTTGACGATGCCCCAATGGTCGAGGATGAGCGCGTTCGTCATCACTGTGTCCATCGCGCCTTCGGCATTGGTTCTTTGCGACTGCGCCATGCCGTCGCGAATGGTCTTGCCGCCGCCAAACTTGACTTCCTCGCCGTAGCTGCCGGCGCGCAAGGTGTAATCGGCTTCGACCTCGACCATCAGATCGGTGTCGGCCAGCCGCAGCCGGTCGCCCACCGTGGGACCAAATATTTCCGCGTAAGCGCGGCGTCCAATGCTTGCCATTAAAGCGCTCCCTGAATGAGGCCGCGAAAGCCGTAGATTTTTCGCTCGCCCGCAAAGTCCACCAGCTCGACGGTGCGCTGCTGGCCCGGCTCGAAGCGAACGGCCGTGCCGGAGGCGATATTGAGCCGCATGCCGCGCGCCGCATCGCGGTCAAAACCCAGCGCGCCGTTGGTTTCGGCAAAGTGGTAGTGCGAGCCGACCTGGATCGGCCGGTCGGCGGTGTTTTGCACGACCAAAGTGAGGGTGCGCCGGCCCTCGTTGAGCAGGTGGTCGGGGCCGTCGGTGAACAGTTCGCCTGGAATCATGGGGTGCTTTCTTCAGGCCAGTCGGACCAGCAGTGTCAGGCCCAGCGCCGCGACGCCGGTGCCCGCGAGGCGTGAGCCCCAGGTGCTGGGACGAAAGCTCAAGCCCAGGCCCAGACCGATGGCATGCAGCGCCAGCGTAGCCAGCAGCATGCCCGACAGCGGTGCCAAGATATTCGCAGCACCTGCCAGTTCAGTGCCATGCGCAACGCCATGAAAAATCGCAAACAGGCCGACCAGTGAAGCGGCCAGCGCAGCAGGCAGGCGTGTGCGCAGCGCCACCAGCAAACCCAGCACCAGCAGCGAAGCAGCAATCATCGGCTCGACCGCCGGAAGTGCCATGCCGGCCAGGCCCATCACTGCGCCTGCCAGCAGCATCGCCGCGAAAGCGAGCGGTCCGGACCACAACCGGCGGGCGCTCAAGGCGCTCCAGAAGCCCACGGCCAGCATCGCGGCCAAGTGGTCCAGGCCGGTGAACGGGTGCTGCAGTCCATCGGCGAAGCCAATTTCTGCGTGGGCAGCAGGATCGGTGCCCATATGGGCTGATGCGCCGGTCACCATTGCGCCAGCAGCTATTAATAAAATAGCGTGAGTCAGTTTGCGTGACATAAGGATAATTCCTGAAAAAAGTATCAAAACAGGCTATAGCGCAAGCGGGCAGGGCGCAAGCAGCTATTAAAAAAAGAGTGACTGTGCAAAGAAGCAGGCTGGGTGCGCAATCCTTTCAGACAATCGGCTGGTGCACAGTGACCAGCTTGGTACCGTCGGGAAAGGTGGCTTCGACCTGGATGTCGGGAATCAATTCGGCAATGCCGTCCATCACGTCGGCGCGGCTCAGGATGGTGCGCCCTTCGCTCATGAGTTGCGCCACGGTCTTGCCGTCGCGTGCACCTTCCATCACCGCGGCGCTGATCAGCGCCACGGCTTCGGGGTAGTTGAGCTTCAGGCCGCGCGCGCGGCGCCGCTCGGCCAGCAGGGAGGCGGTAAAAATCAGCAGTTTGTCTTTTTCGCGGGGCGTCAATTCCATGGGGCTCTTTCGGGTTCGGCTCTTCCAAAATTGCAAGATTGGTGCCACCGGCGTTCAGGACCTGCTGCCGGGGGGGGGGGGGCTGCGGCTGCGTGGCACAAAAGCTGCTGTAAGCATGGGATCTAAAATTTTTCTGCCTGTCACCCACGCCTTCATGGACACCACCACGCCCTTACCGTTGATTCAGCCGGGCACGCCCCTGGGTTTGCCGGATGAAGACCAGGGTGTCGGCCCCAAGGTGGCGGTGCAGAGCATCATCAAGGTCAGGCGCGACTACAACAGCTGGGTCGCCAGCGAAACCATGGAAGACTATGCACTGCGCTTTACACCGCAGCGCTTTCGCAAATGGTCGGAATGGCGGGTGGCCAACACCGCGTTTGGCGCCGCGTCATTTCTGATTCTGGAGGCCGTGGGAGCCACCTTGCTGGTGAAATACGGATTCACCAATGCCTTCTGGGCCATCGTGGCGACGGGGCTGATCATTTTCCTGGCGGGCCTGCCAATCAGTATTTATGCGGCGCGCTATGGCGTGGACATGGACTTGTTGACGCGTGGCGCAGGTTTCGGCTATATCGGCTCGACGCTGACATCGCTGATCTATGCCTCGTTCACCTTCATTTTCTTTGCGCTGGAAGCCGCTGTCATGGCCTATGCGCTGGAACTGGCTTTCGGGATTCCGCCCAAGTGGGGCTATCTGGTTTGTGCACTGGTGGTGATTCCGCTGGTCACGCATGGGGTTTCGACCATCAGCCGGCTGCAGGTCTGGACGCAGGGGCTGTGGCTTGTCATGCTGGTGGTGCCGTTTGCCTATGTTTTTGTGCACGCTCCCGGTGCGTTTTCTGGTGTTGTCAACTATGCAGGCGAAAAAAGTGCATCGGGCACTTTCAATCTGCATCTTTTTGGTGCGGCCTTGACCGTCGGCATTGCATTGATCACCCAGATGGGCGAGCAGGCTGACTACCTGCGCTTCATGCCGGTGCAGACGCCCGCCAACCGCTGGCGCTGGTGGGCCGGTGTGCTGATCGGCGGACCGGGCTGGGTGCTCCTGGGAGTAGTCAAGATGCTCGGCGGCGCGCTGCTGGCCTACCTGGCGATTTCCAACATGGTGCCGCTGGACCGGGCGGTGGACCCGAACCAGATGTACCTGGCGGCTTATGAATATGTGTTTCCCCACTACGGCTGGGCGGTCGGTGCGACGGCGCTGTTTGTCGTGGTGTCGCAGCTCAAGATCAATGTGACCAATGCCTACGCCGGCTCGCTGGCCTGGTCGAATTTTTTTTCGCGGCTGACGCACAGCCATCCCGGCCGGGTGGTCTGGCTGGTGTTCAACACCGCCATTGCCTTCATGCTGATGGAAATGAATGTGTTCCAGGCCCTTGGCGACGTGCTGGGGCTGTATTCAAACATTGCGATTGCCTGGGTGATGGCGGTGGTGGCCGACCTGGTCATCAACAAGCCGCTCGGCCTGTCCCCGCCAGGCATCGAGTTCAAGCGCGCCCACCTGTACGACATCAACCCGGTCGGCGTGGGCGCGATGGCGCTGGCGTCGCTGCTGTCCATCACCGCGCACCTGGGCTTGTATGGCGAACTGGCGCGCGCTTTTTCAGCCGTCATTGCCATGACCACGGCGTTTGTCGCGGCGCCGCTGATTGCCTGGGCAACGAGCGGGCGTTATTACATTGCGCGCCGTTCTGCGCCACTGGCTGCCGACGGGCCTTGCCAACGCCACGCCACCCAGCGCTGCGTGATTTGCGAGCGCAGCTACGAAGGCCCCGACATGGCGCATTGCCCGGCCTACCAGGGGCCGATCTGCTCGCTGTGCTGCACGCTGGACGCGCGTTGCGGCGACTTGTGCAAGCCCCATGCGCGCCTGTCGGTGCAGTGGTCTGCAGCCCTGCGCTGGTTGCTGCCGCGCCGCATCTGGCCGTACCTGGACACCGGCTTGAGCCACTTTTTGCTGCTGATGACGGTCATCGTGCCACTGCTCGCTGCTGTGTTTGGCTTGCTGTACCGCCAGGAAATCAGTTCGGTGGCCGAACTGGCGGCGTCCGATTCGGCCTTGCGATCAGGTTTTTTGAAGGCCTACATGGCGCTGCTGGTGATGGCCGGACTGGTTGCCTGGTGGCTGGTGCTGGCGCACAAGAGCCGGCAGGTGGCGCAGGAAGAGTCGAACCGCCAGACGCACCTCTTGATGCAGGAAATCGAGTCCCACCGGCAGACCGACGAAGCGCTGCAGCAGGCCAAGCGCGTGGCCGACCAGGCGAACCAGGCCAAGAGCCGCTACATCAGCGCCATCAGCCACGAGTTGCGCACGCCGCTGAACAGTATTCTGGGCTATGCGCAACTGATGGGCGAAGACGCCGGCATTCCGCCGCACCGCAAGCAGGCGGTCAACGTCATCAAGCGCGGCGGCGAGCATCTGCTGTCGCTGATCGAGGGCACGCTGGACATCGCCCGCATCGAGGCTGGCAAACTGACGCTCAATGTCAGGCCGATGCCATTCGCTGACTGTGTACACGAAATAGAGGGAATGTTCGAGTTGCAGGCGGCGGCCAAGGGCCTGCGCTTTGTGTTCGAAGCCGTCGGCAACCTGCCTGAACTGGTGCGCGCCGATGAGCAGCGGGTGCGGCAGGTGCTGATCAACCTGCTGGGCAATGCCATCAAGTTCACCGCCCAAGGCCAGGTCACTTTCCGGGTGCGCCATGCGCGCGAAATGGCCTACATCGACATCCAGGACACCGGCCCTGGCATGAGCGCGGCTGAACTTGACAATATTTTTGAGCCCTTTGCGCGCGGCAGCACCGCCGGCCAGAGTGTGGGCGGCGCATCGGGCGCGGGCCTGGGCCTGACGATCGCCAAAATGCTGACCGATTTGATGGGCGGCGAGATGACCGTGGTCAGCGCGCCGGGCAAGGGCTCGGTGTTTGGCATCCGGCTGTTTTTGCCGGAAGTGCACATGGCAGCGGGCAGTTTTCCGGCGACCAAAATCCGCAACGCCCGGCGTCGGCCTCAGGGCTATGAAGGCGTGCGGCGCAAGCTGCTGGTGGTCGACAACGAGGAGCCCGACCGCGAACTGCTGGTGCATCTGCTGGAGCCCATGGGCTTCGAGATGCGCACCGCTGCCAGCGGCCACGACTGCCTGGACCTGCTGGCGGCGGGCTACCGGCCCGACGTGATTTTCATGGATTTGGCCATGGCCGGCATTGATGGCTGGGAAACGCTGCGCCGCGTGCGCAAATCCGGGCATGCCGGCATTCACCTGGCAATCGTGTCGGCCAATGCTTTTGACAAGGGGCTGGACAACGATGTGGGCATACGCACGGAGGATTTCATCCTCAAGCCGGTGCGCCACACCGAACTGATCGACTGGCTGGAGAGAACCCTCGGCCTGGTCTGGTGCCATGCCGACCCGACACCAAACCCCGCCTCGATGCTTGTCATGCCCGCGCTGCGCATATTGCCGGATGCGCGCCAGCTTGCCAGCCTGCTTGAAGTGGTGCAGTTGGGCTTTTACAGGGGTATTCACAACAAGCTGGCGGACATTGAAACCCAGCAACCTGCCACCGCAGCCTTCGTCGAGGAGATGCGCGTGCTGGCGCGCCAGTTCAGGTTCGAAGCCATGGCCAGCCTGCTCACGCAAATAACAGACACACAAGGAGAAAGGCCATGAACAACATGCCTGACGCGCCGACAAGGGGAAGCTGCCTGAACGATACCCTGGACCGTGTCAACAGCGATGTGGTGCTGATCGTTGACGATGTGCCCGACAACCTGTCGGTGTTGCACGATGCGCTCGACGAGTCGGGCTACACCGTGCTGGTTGCTACCAGCGGCGAAGCCGCGCTGCAACGTGCCCGGCAGGCCCTGCCCGACATCGTGCTGCTCGACGCAATGATGCCGGGCATGGACGGGTTTGAAGTTGCCCGGCAACTCAAGGCCATGCCTGAAACGGCCCATATCCCGATCATCTTCATGACCGGCCTGACCGAAACCGAGCACCTGGTAGCGGCCCTGCAGGCCGGCGGCGTCGACTATGTCACCAAGCCAATCAAGCCCAAGGAAGTGATGGCGCGCATGGGTGTGCATCTGCAGGGCGCACGTCGGGCCCGGCAGGAAGTGCGGCAGGCCGGGCAGGCGCGCAACGCCCTGGATGCGTTCGGCTACGCCAGCATGACGGTACGGATGAATGCGAACGGGCAGGGTGACGGCAAGCTGATCTGGCAGACGCCGCTGGCGCGTGATCTGCTTATGCGCTACTACGGCACCACCGCGCCGCAAACGCCCGAGGCGGTCCTCGACTGGCTGCGCCGCCACCTGCCTGATGCCCAGCGCCAGATCGAGCCGCCGCGCCTGACGATCGAGCAGGGGCCGCGTCGCCTGACATTCCGGCTGCACCAGCAAACCGACGACAGTGACAGCGGCGGCGACTGGCTGATCGTGATGCGTGAAATTTCGGACGATGCGGTGTTGCAAGTCCTTGGCCTGAGCTTCAAGCTGACCGCCAGAGAAGCCGAGGTGCTGTATTGGGTGGTGAAAGGAAAGGTCAACCGTGACATCGGCGACATTCTGGGGTCCAGCCCTGCAACAGTGAAAAAACACCTGGAACGGGTGTACGCCAAGCTCGGCGTGGAAACCCGCACCGCCGCTGCCGGCCGCGCCATGAACCGCATCCGTCAACTGCATCCGCAATTTGAATGTTGAACGAACAAGAGCCGCTGACGGGTTGCCCGGTTATAATGGTGGGTTCGGTAACGCATCAGCGTTTTTCATCGAAGTCTTTATTACACCCGGCTTCTTTCTCAAATGCGGCGCTTCCCAGAGCCCGAATTCCCAGCGATCTGGCACTGCTTTCAAGGTTTTTCAGCTTTGATGCCCACAGCACTGTTTCATTTCCTGGCGAGCACTTCCACCAACAGTGCCCACTTATGGCTCAACCCCGCCCGGCTTCTCAATGAACTGGCGGCTAGATACCGAATACACGTTGGCTTGCTCGCAAGCTGGTTACCCTTTCCCAAAGAAGCCGGAAAAAATATCCGGCGAAGATTTTTATGAATATGAACGACACCCGAATAGAGGTAGGTAAATACCTTGTCTCGCCAGTTGCAAAAAAGCAGGGCGAAGGCCGCTTTGCGGCTTCAGTTTCCATCCGCTCCGGTCGCGGCAGCGGTACCCATGACAGGGTGCTGCGTTTCACCGGAATTTTTGACAGCGCTGCTGCTGCCGTACATTACGCTACCGAACACGCACTGGGCTGGATTCACGAAAGCTCGTCCCCTGTTTGCGCATAAAACACAGCCAGCCCGTGTGGGCTGGCGATACAAAATAATTTTTTGAAATATCAGGAGTTTTAGATGGCAAAAGAAGAATTAATCGAAATGCATGGTCTGGTTGACGAGGTGCTGCCCGACTCGCGTTTTCGCGTGACGCTGGACAACGGCCACAAGCTTGTGGCCTATACCTCGGGCAAGATGCGCAAAAACCACATTCGCATTCTGGCCGGCGACCAGGTGTCACTGGAACTGTCGCCTTACGACCTTAGCAAAGGCCGCATCACTTTCCGTCACATCGCAGGCCGTGGGCCCGGTCCTGCACCACGCCAGAATCGCTAAAGCGCAATAAAGTTTCCGCAAACTGGGGCAGCATCAATGCTGCCCCAGTTTGCCGTTGACAGACAGTGAATGTGCCCGGTCGGGCGCATTCACTGAAAATATCAAGACCCAACGGCCATGTGTTCCGTTTTTTTGTCCAGCACCATTTCAGGTTCCTGGGCTTCTTGCCATGTCTCGTTGTTCAACCCGGCTTGAAGCCGCACAACGTCAAGCTCATTGGTCCACTTCGCCACGACCAGCGTCGCCACGCCATTGCCGATCAGATTGGTGAGCGCACGCGCTTCCGACATGAAGCGGTCGATTCCCAGAATCAAGGCCAGGCCAGCCACCGGTACGGTGCCAACTGCCGACAGTGTCGCCGCCAGGACGATAAAGCCGCTTCCCGTCACACCCGCCGCGCCTTTTGAGGTCAGCAACAAGACGCCAAGCAACGTGATTTCCTGCATCAATGTCATGGGCGTGTTGGTGGCCTGCGCAATGAAAACAGCCGCCATCGTCAAATAAATCGAGGTGCCGTCCAGGTTGAACGAATAGCCGGTGGGAATCACCAAGCCCACGGTCGTCTTTTTCGCGCCCAGGTTTTCCATCTTTTCCATCATGCGCGGCAGCACTGTCTCAGACGATGAGGTGCCCAACACGATCAACAACTCTTCTTTGATGTATTTGATGAATTTCCAGATGCTGAAGCCATGCAGGCGGGCGATGGTGCCGAGAACGACAAAGATGAAAATCAGGCAGGTCAGGTAGAACGCGCCCATCAGTTTGCCCAGCGAAAACAGCGAACCGACGCCATACTTGCCAATCGTGAAGGCCATGGCACCGAAGGCACCGACAGGCGCGACCTTCATAATGAATCCCACGATGGCGAACAACACATGGGATGTTTTCTCGATCAAGTCAAACACCATCGTTCCCCGGCCGCCAAAGCGGTGCAAGGCAAAGCCAAAAAGCACAGCCAGCAGCAGCACTTGCAGGATTTCACCCTTGGCAAACGCATCGACAAATGCGGTTGGAATGACATTCATGATGAAGTCGGTCGTGCCCACCATCTTTCCGGGCGCGGTGTAAGCCGCAATGGACTTGGTATCCAGCGTCGTTGCGTCAATGTTCATGCCGACGCCCGGTTTCAAAACATTGACCAGCACCAACCCGATGATCAGCGCAAAGGTGCTGACAACCTCAAAGTACAGCAGTGCCAGTCCGCCGGTCTTGCCCACCTTCTTCATGTCTTCCATGCCGGCAATGCCCACCACCACGGTGCAAAAAATAATGGGCGCGATCATCATCTTGATCAACTTGATGAAGCCATCACCGAGCGGCTTCATGCTTTCGCCCACCGAGGGATAGAAAAAGCCCAAGGCAACGCCGGCAATGACGGCACAAATCACCTGGACGTAAAGGGAACGGTAGAGCGGCGGTTTCGAGGGGGGTGTTGAGATGGTCATACGGATAGTGCATCGGCTGATGCGGTGTTGAGAGAAAGTTCAATATAGCCAGGGTATCCTGATTGAATATTCGTGAAAACCACATACGGTGTTTTTTGACATTGAAATATGAGGCCAACGTATTTTTTCGATTTTATGACCGCCTATTTTTTGTGGATATCCGATCAAGGCTGAAAAATAAAAATACGTTGCCGTCCTACAGCGATGCGTCACCGCAAATGATTAGATGACTCACCTGTCAGTTGAGTCATCAGCGCTCACCGTGCTGTGACTCCCATACAACGAGTTTTTTCATGCCTTTAAACACGACCCCTCCTTTTCCCGGCAGCTACCTTCCCAATAAGGCGGTGACCACAGACTTGAAGACCGAATACGCCCATTTGCGCGATGAACTGGAACGTCTGCTAACCGAACCAGACAAGGACTTCCAGAGGATTGATGCTTTGGTTGACCAGCTTGAACTGGTTCAACTCGCTTTCAAGGAGCAGCACGGCATCAAGGGCAACAATCCCAATGAATGAAGTGCGACAAGAGGGAAGAATGTATGCAGATTGCGTTTAAAAAAACGCTGGATCAGGTTTTTCGGTTACGTAAAACGCTCTGCTTTTGCAAGCCTGAAAAGCTTGACGTTTGTGGGGGGAAAACCTTTTTCCATCTTTTCGGACTGGATGCATGAAGTGCCTGGTTTCAGAGGGGCTTGCAAAACTACAGAGTCTTCGGATATTTCTTACGGGTGTGTGTCTTGCATGCTGGCAAAAGTCGCAAGCGATTTCTTTTAACTTAGGGCTCTCAACCGCAAAAACCCATTTCCAAGGAGATCAACATGCCCATCATTGCCTGGTTACTCGGTGTTCCCATCACTGTCATCTTGTTGTTGATGCTCTTCGGGGTATTCTGAAAAGCTTGCTGAACATTTGTGCAGACGAAAACCCCGCTTCGGCGGGTTTTTTCATGGTGACGCGCTATCAACCGACACTTCCCTTGGCCAGATTTCGTCGATGGGATTCGCAGGGCGGATCCGCATTTGCCGAACCTCCCACCACGCAGGCAGCAGGCGTTTGACTTCCGGTCGCGCAAACCTGTCATCCATAAGAAAAATCACGCCTTGGTCTTGTGTGGTGCGTATCACCCGGCCCGCAGCTTGCACGACTTTTTGAATGCCCGGATAAAGATAGGTGTAGTCATACGCCTGACGAACGCCAAAATTTTCAGCCATCCGCAGCTTGATCTGCTCATTGACCGGATTGACCTGTGGCAGCCCCAGGGTGGCGATGAAGGCACCAATCAGCCGCTGGCCGGGCAGGTCGATGCCCTCGGCAAACGCGCCGCCCAGCACCGCAAAACCAATGCCTTTTCCCTCAGGCACAAAGCGCGCCAGGAACTCGTCGCGCGCCACTTCATCCATGCGCCGGGTCTGCATCCAGATCGGTATTTGCGAATGCAACTGCTGGAAGCGCCCCGCCAGTTTTTCCAGGTAGTCGTAACTGCTCACGAACACCAGGTAATTGCCCGGTTGTTGCTGGTATTGCCGCGCCATCAGCTGCGCGATGGGCGCCAGTGACAACTCGCGGTGCTGGTACCGGGTGGATATGTCGCCGACGACCTGCACCGCCAGTTGCTCGGCCAGGAATGGCGACGGTACATCCACCCATACCGTGTTGGCCGGCAGGCCGAGTGTGTCGGCATGGTAGTTTTGCGGGCTCAGCGTCGCAGAAAACAGTGCGGCCGACCGGGCAGCGGCAAAGCGCGGCGCCAGGAAAGGCGCGGGCACGACGTTGCGAATGGACAGCCGGCTGAATCTGGCCGCCGGGCGGTTGGCTGAAAAGGCATGCCGACCTTGTGCCGTATCCTGCGTGATGTCAAACAGGGAATGCGCACCAAAGCTTTCAGCCATGCGCGAGAAATGCAGCGCATCAAAGTAAAAGCGCTGCAGTGCGGTATCCACTCGCGTCGGATTTTCCTCCAGATCATCGCTGATGGAACTGGTGGCGTTTTGCAATGCCAAGAGGAACTTGTCCGGCAGACTGGCGCGAACCTGGTAAGCCTGATCGATCGGATGTTGCGGATCCCTGGCCAGGTCGCGCCAGACGCGGTGCAGGCGGTCAAGCGGCTTTTTCAGCGCGGGTCCGGCCGACTGCCGCACGCCGGCCAGATCGGTCTGGTCCAGCTCGGCTGAATACATCTTTCGTGCCCGATCCACCAAGTTGTGCGCCTCGTCAACCAGCACGCTGACGCACCAGCCGTTGGCCACCGTCAGGCCATGGAGCAGCGCGCTCACGTCGAAGAAATAGTTGTAGTCGCCGACCACCACATCAGACCAGCGCACCAGGTCCTGGCTCAGATAGTAGGGGCACACGCCATGCGCCAGCGCTACCGTGCGCAACGTTTCCTTGTCCAGCAGGCCGTCCGCACCGGGTTCGGCCAGCGCCGCGCTGCGTGCCGCCGGCAGGCGGTCGTAAAAACCCCGTGCCAGCGGGCATGACTCCCCATGGCAGGCCTTGTCCAAATGCTCGCAGGCCTTGTCACGCGCCACCAGCTCGATCACGCGCAAGGGCAGGGACGGTGCGCCGTGCTTGACCAGCGCCAGCGCATCGAGCGCCAGGCGGCGGCCCGGCGTCTTGGCCGCCAGAAAAAATATCTTGTCAATTTGTTGCTTGGGCGCGGCCTTGAGCAGCGGAAAAACGGTGCCGATGGTCTTGCCAATGCCTGTGGGCGCCTGCGCCATCAGGCAGCGGCTGCTGGTGGCAGAGCGGTACACCGCTTCGGCCAGTTCGCGCTGGCCGGTGCGAAATTCTGCATACGGAAAAGCCAGCGACGCCAGCGCGTCATCGCGCGCTGCTCGGTGCACCATTTCCCGCTGCGCCCAGTGCAGGAATTTTTCGCACTGCGCTTCAAAGTAAGCTTTCAGCGTCTCGGCGGTGAAGTGCTGGGTTAAAACGGTTTCCTGCTGGCTGTTGATGTCCAGATAAACCAGCGCCAGCCGCACCTCGGCCAGTTCGAGCTTCTGGCACAGCAGCCAGCCGTAAACCTTGACCTGCGCCCAATGCAGTTTGCGGTGGTTTTCAGGCATCGCGGCCAGGTCGCCGCGGAAGGTCTTGACCTCTTCCAGCTGATTTTTTTGCGCATCGTAGCCATCGGCGCGGCCCCGCACATGCAGTTCCCTGTAATCGCCCGAAAGACTCAACTCAGCCTGATAGCCTGCATGGCGGCGCGAAGCCACCAGCGCATGGCCGGCAATGCCTTCCTGGGCAGACGGTGAAGGCGTGAAACGCAAGTCCAGGTCGCCCTGCTTGGCAGTGAATTCGCACAGCGCCCGGACGGCTACGACGTAACTCAATTCACAGGCTCACTGGCAGCTTTTGCCGCCTCTTTCGGCTGCAAGCCGGTGCATGCAGGACGATCACTTGGGTTTGACGTAATTCATGGCCGCGTCAAATTCCTCGCGCGACAGGAAGCCGTCCTGGTTGGTGTCGGCCCGGTCGAAGTTTTTTGCCACGCCGCGAAAGCCCGAGGCTTCTTCCCGGCTGACCTTGCCGTCGCGGTTGCCGTCCATGAAACCGAAAGCCCTTTCCAGGTCGCTCGCCGAGTAGCGTGGTGCCGACATTTCCGCAGCCACCGCTTCGGCAGTCGCTGCAGCCGGAGCGTCGGCGTTTTGGGCCTGGACGTTCAAGGCCAGCAGTAAAGCCGCCATGCTCACGGCGAGCCTTGTGGCGCAGGCTTGCAAGGACGACCCGCTGGCACATACGGTGGGAACTGAGGAAATAGCCGGGTTTCGGTGAAACGGCAGGAGAAAAAGTACGGTGGAAAAATTCATGAGGGGTTTCGCTGACGCGAAGGAATCAAACATTGATGCCATTGGACGCCAGTTCGCCCGGCGAATCCAGCAAACTTGCAGCGTGTTTCGCAGCTTTACGCGGCGTGCATGCCAGCGCATACTACTTTGACCGGCTGGAAAGCCTGGCTGGTTTCAGACCGTCGCCATGCATGCGCCCGCGGCTGACAGCAGTGGCGTGGACTGTCCCACAGTGCGCGCTGGCCCGTCTTTCGACAATCAAGGCATCCCGACGGATTTCAAAAGCACAAGGAAACACCATGGCAACCAGCAGCATTCTGGGCGGCTCCGCCCCTGAGGAAATCATCGGAAAAGACGTTCATGCCCTTGGCCCCAGCGACAACTCCGACAGTGGAAGCGATGCGGTAGGCGCTTACGGTGACGACGAGTTGTCCAGCGACAGCGACGCTGCAGGCACTGGCGAACGCACTTCGGCAGGCAATGGTCTGGGCCTGGACCCGACTGATACGGATATCTTGCCCGACCATATCGAAGTGGCTCCTGGCGCTGCGATTGACGCTGACGGCGATGCGAATGAAGACCTCGACGACTTGAGTGAAGTCGACGAGTTGGCCGATGACAGCGCCGACCTGGACAGCGACATGGAATTTGACAAAAAAGACGCTGATGAAGATGCCAGCGACTCGCGGTGATGCGGTTGCACCCTGAAACCCCGCCTTTTCTCCGGGCAATGGTTTCAGCTTTGCGCCAAGGCCCTCTGAAGTGCACTGCTATTACGACCATATTTCCAATTGATGACCGGGCCGCACAAGCCTTTCGCTACCTGTTCTCGAGCAAGACTGTCGATGCAATCTTTTGAGCAGTCGCCTGTTTAATGCGATTTCGGCAACAGCACGGGCAATGGGTGCCGTTACCATGGGCGTTCCCGTTTTTACAACCCTTTGCGCAACCCTATGAAACTTTCAAAAATGGCCAATTCTTCCCGCCTGGAAGACCGGTCTTTCCTGCTGCTGCTGGCCGTGGTTTCGCTGGGCTTTTTCTGGGTGCTCTGGCCTTATTATGGCGCGGTGTTCTGGGGCGCAGTGCTGGCCATTTTGTTCAACACGCTGTTCATCAGCCTGCTCAGAAAGATGCCAAAAAAACGCACGCTGGCGGCCTTGCTGACGCTTTCCATCATTCTGGTTTTGGTCATACTGCCTGTCGGGTTGGTCAGCGCCATGCTGACGCAGGAAGCTGCCAGCATGTACCAGCGGGTTCAGTCCGGCGAGCTCAGTTTCAGCCGCTATTTTCAGCAAATCTACAGCGCGCTGCCTTCATGGGTGACCAGCATTCTCAACCGCTCAGGCCTTGACAATCTTGTGCTGATTCAGCAACGCGTGACCAGCAGCCTGACGCAGGGAAGCCAGTTCATCGCTACCCAGGCCGTGAGCATCGGTCAAAATGCCTTTGATTTTTTCGTCAGCTTTTTCATCATGCTGTACCTCCTGTTTTTCTTTCTGCGCGATGGCGGAGCCCTGTCGCGACGCATCAAGGAAGCGATACCGCTTGAGGCAGAGATCAAGCTGCAGTTGTTCAGTAAATTCACCACCGTCATCCGCGCTACCGTCAAGGGCAACATCGTGGTAGCCGTGGTGCAGGGCATATTGGGCGGGTTGATTCTTTGGTTCCTTGACATCCATGCACCGATTTTGTGGGGCACGCTGATGGCCTTCCTGTCGCTGCTGCCGGCAATTGGCGCGGCCATCGTCTGGATTCCGGTCGCCATCTACTTTTTGGCCACCGGTGCCATCTGGCAAGGTGTGCTCTTGATTGCATATGGTGTACTGGTAATCGGCTTGGTCGACAACATTTTGCGCCCGGTGTTGGTCGGCAAGGACACCAAGATGCCCGACTATGTGGTGCTGGTTTCAACCATTGGCGGCATGTCGTTGTTCGGACTCAACGGTTTTGTCATTGGCCCGGTGATCGGCGCCATGTTCATGGCGGCATGGGACATTTTTGTGAAGTCCCGGCATGAAAAACCTGTCGAATTGCCACCTGCCTGACCGGCTTGAAGCATTGGTTTTTTAAGCAAAAAGCCTGTTTCCGCAAGTGATGCGGAAACAGGCAGCTATCGATCAGATAGCAGGCTGAACGGGTGTCGCTTGCTGACCTGCGGACAGCGTTGCCATGTCCACTACAAAGCGGTACTTCACATCACCCTTGAGCATGCGCTCGTAGGCTGTCTCGATCTCGTCCATGCGGATCGCCTCGATGTCCGAAACCAGCCCGTGCTGCGCGCAAAAATCCAGCATTTCCTGCGTTTCCCGGATGCCGCCAATCAGCGAGCCTGCCAGGCGGCGGCGCTTCATGATCAGGTTGAACACGCCGGGCGATGGATGCGGACTGGCAGGCGCGCCGACCAGTGTCATGGTGCCGTCGAGCTTGAGCAGCACCAAAAAAGCGTCCAGGTCATGCGGCGCGGCCACCGTGTTCAAAATAAAGTCAAAACTGCCGGTATGCGCGGCCATTTCATCGGGGTTTTTCGATACCACCACCTCCTTGGCACCCAGGCGCAAGGCGTCCTCGCGCTTGTTCTCCGAGGTGGTGAACAGCACCACATGCGCGCCCATGGCAGCGGCAATCTTCACGCCCATGTGGCCCAACCCGCCCAGGCCGACAATGCCGACCTTGTGGCCCGGTCCAACCTTCCACTGACGCAGCGGTGAATAGGTGGTGATGCCGGCGCACAGCAGCGGCGCGACGGCGGCCAGGTCGGCTTCAGCGTGTGAAATGTGCAGCACGAAGGACTCGCGCACCACGATGTGGCTTGAATAGCCGCCGTAGGTGTTGGCGCCAGTGCCTTGCGCAGGGCCGTTGTAAGTGCCGGTGAAGCCGTTGTCGCAGTACTGCTCCAGGCCGTCTGCACAAGGCGTGCAATGCTGGCAGCTGTCTACCATGCATCCCACACCGACGATGTCGCCGACCTTGAACTTGCTCACCAGATCGCCAACGGCCGTGACGCGCCCGACAATTTCATGTCCGGGCACCGAGGGATAGACGGTGTTTTTCCATTCATTGCGCGCCGTGTGCAAATCGGAGTGACAGACGCCGCAGTGCAGGATGTCGAGCGCCACATCAAGCTGGCCGGGTGAGCGGCGGTCGAAGGAGAAAGGCGCAAGTGGGGTTTCGGCCGAAGTGGCAGAGTATGCGAGTGTTTGGGGCATGACGAAATCCATATCTTCAATGTTGGCAAGCCATTCATCCTAGCCTTTTAGGTGGTCTGACGCATGAGTTTTTCGCCTAAACCTGCGTAGGACCGGACTTTATTAAAACACGTCTTTTTAAGAAGCTTTTACATGTTTTTCGCTCATCAGACATGGCTTATTAGCTATTTATTTTATAGCAACTAGTCGGCAGATTTTTACAATTCTGGCCGGATTTGCCGCTGCAGTCTTTTTGAAATTCATCCTTGTTTGGGGGATATCCACCGACAGATAGTTTGGTCACGATACCTCGAGGGTGCGTAAAAGTGCAGTGAAAGAAAATTTACAAGGGGAGAAAAAAATGCTTATCTTCAGCGGTCATGAGATTGAAGGCAGAAGCGCCATGCCAGCTGACAAACAACTGTTTACAGCTGGTTCGGATCCGCTGGCACAGGCCCTCCGGAAGCTTGCGCCACAGACACAGCAAGCCGACTGGAAAGTGATGCAAATGGACTGCGACGTGGACAACACCGAAGCCATGAATGAATTGTTACAGCTGTTTCAGCAAGCGCGACCTTTACTGCTCTACCTGCATGGCTACAACAGCACGCCGGCTGCCTGTTTTGAACGTTGTGACCACCTGGAATCGCTCTACGGCCTGGAAGTGGTGCGATTTTCCTGGTCAGCTAAAAAGCACCTGCCAAACGATGGAATGCACCCTGGTTTCGATGCCCAAGCCGGGCTTGACCTGGAGCAGCAACTTGGCCGCTTGTTTGGCGCAGAAAAAAGTTTTTCATCCAGAAAACATCTCGCACTGCCTGATCCCGTCGCCTGGGATATGGACAACGTGAATTGCTCATGGTGGCTGCTGATGGCCTTGCCAGGCATGCGCCATTGAGCCTGCGCGGCGCTCCGAAACGAGCTGGGGATGTACCTGTTGCTGCGCTTGCCCAGATCAGATCAGGCGCGTTTCGCCCATCATCAGGTCTACGCCTGCACCGGCAAAATTGGCCAGATCAGCCGCTGTGGCCTGTCCTTGCGGTGACGCCATGGCGGCCTGAATGGCCGCCATGGAATCGAACTCCAGGCTGGCAACCAGATACGCGCCATGCTTGCCAGACGCGCCCATCACGTCGCCCTGCGTGACTTCATAGCTGCGCAGGCCCGGCAACAGCTTGGCCAGCACTACATGCTTGTTGAAGTAGTGTTCATCGAATGCGGCGGTGTCAATGGGTTGCTGGTAAACCGCGAAAAGCTTGGCCATGGGTTATTCCTGATTTTTTAAAAGTTGATCCGAGACCGCTTTGCGCTGCTCAGCCGTGTAATTTAGCAGCTGCGCGGGTGGGGTGGCGTGTCTATTTCAGACTGGCAGGGCTGCGGAGCGGCGCGCATGATGCGAAACTGCAGAGAAGATTTTCCAGAAAATTGTTGAAGTTTTTTTGGATCGCTCACTCTTTATCCTGTTCCCCAGGTAGCTATCTATTTTATAGCAAATGGTTGTTGCTTGATGCAGGGCATTCAAGCAGCTAACGCCTGTTGCACAATTCATTCAACATTTTTAAAAAAGTCCCGCTATGGGCCTTGACTTCACTGCCTTGCGCAGCGCCATCGGGCAGCTTGAAAAAAGCCTGGCCTATGCCTGTTCACCCGCCGCACTGGCCGATGCCGGTTTGCGTGAACAACTGCGCAACTCGGTGATCCAGTGCTTTGAATTCACCTACGAACTCAGCTGGAAAATGCTCAAGCGCTATCTGGAGTCCACTGAAGCCAGCCCGGCTGAACTGGATACTGCCAGCTTTCAAAATCTGATCCGGCTGGGAAACGAGCGCGGCTTGCTGCGTTCAGACTGGCGGCACTGGAAAACCTACCGGCAGGCGCGCACTGACAGCAGCCACACCTGCGATGCCGCCAAGGCCGAGGCCGTATTTGCAATGGCGCCCGATTTTCTGGCAGAAGCCCAGGCGCTGCTTCAAGAATTGACCCGCCGCAGCGCCCAGACGTGAAGCGTGTCATGACGACCGAAGTGCCTATCGACATTTCCCCCCGTGATTGGGTTGACGTATTGAACATCTTGCGTGAGCAAGTTCCCGGCCTGGAGGTATGGGCCTTTGGTTCTCGTGCCCGGCGCGCTGCCAAGCCGTATTCCGATCTTGACCTGGCATTGATGACCCCCCAGCCGCTGACGCTGGCGCAACTGGCCGCCATCACCGATGCCTTCGAAACCTCCAACCTGTCGATTCGCGTGGATGTGGTGGACTGGGCGGCCACCAGCGAGGCTTTTCGCCGCATCATTGAGCGAGACCGGGTGGTGGTGCAGACGGCTGCGTGAAACCGTACTGAAAGTTGCGTGGGTACATTTATAAAGCTTCATGTTTGCAGCGCTTGCAGGGCGTGCATCAACAGTCATCCCCGCCACGCCTCATACGCCACCCGGCGTATTTCCCAATGCCCCGCTTTTCCCTAAAGTCCATTCATCGCGACACAAAAGGCCCTGTTTCCCAGGCCCCGTCCCGCGAAATGCCAACTTGTCAAACCCACCGGAGAAGCACACATGCAACGTCGATTCACCCTCAAGGCGCTCACTGCCGCCGTCGCCCTGGCTACGCTGCCTGCGCTATCGGCTCATGCGGCGGAGGACACCATCAAGGTCGGCATCCTGCACAGCCTGTCGGGCACCATGGCGATTTCCGAGACCGTGCTGAAAGACACCGTCCTGATGGCGATTGACGAGATCAATGCCAAGGGCGGCGTGCTCGGCAAGAAGCTGGAACCCGTCGTTGTCGATCCGGCCTCCAACTGGCCGCTGTTTGCTGAAAAAACCAAGCAGCTGCTCGGCCAGGACAAGGTTGCCGTCATCTTCGGCTGCTGGACCAGCGTCAGCCGCAAGTCGGTGCTGCCGGTGGTCGAGGAAATGAACGGCCTGCTGTTCTACCCGGTGCAGTACGAAGGTGAAGAGTTGAGCAAGAACGTGTTCTACACGGGTGCAGCGCCTAACCAGCAGGCCATTCCTGCCGTTGACTATTTGATGAGCAAGGCCGGCGGCGGCGCCAAGCGCTGGGTGCTGCTGGGCACCGACTATGTGTACCCGCGCACCACCAACAAGATTTTGCGCGCCTACCTCAAGAGCAAGGGCGTGGCCGACAAGGACATCGACGAGAAATACACGCCCTTCGGCCATTCGGACTACCAGACCATCGTGGCTGACGTGAAGAAGTTCTCGCAGGGTGGCAAGACGGCGGTGGTCTCGACCATCAACGGCGACTCCAACGTGCCTTTCTACAAGGAACTGGGCAATGCCGGCCTGAAGGCCAAGGACGTGCCGGTCGTCGCTTTCTCGGTCGGTGAAGAGGAACTGCGCGGCGTGGACACCAAGCCGCTGGTCGGCCACCTGGCGGCCTGGAACTACTTCATGTCGATCAAGAGCCCGGCCAACACCGAGTTCATCAACAAATGGTCTGCCTACGCCAAGGCCAAGAAGCTACCCGGCGCCGACAAGCCTTTGACCAACGACCCGATGGAAGCCACCTACATCGGCATCAACATGTGGAAGCAGGCGGTTGAAAAAGCCAAGTCCACCGACACCGACAAGGTGATTGCCGCCATGGCCGGCCAGACCTTCAACGCACCATCGGGCATTGTGTCCAAGATGGACGAGAAGAACCACCACCTGCACAAGTCGGTGTTCATCGGCGAGATCAAGGCCGACGGCCAGTTCAACGTGGTCTGGAAAACGCCTGGTCCGGTCAAGGCCAAGCCATGGAGCCCGTACATCGAAGGCAACGACAAGAAGCCTGACGAGCCGGTCAAGGGCACAAGCGTCGCCAAGAAGTAAATCCGGATTCGGGAACGGCCCCCACCCCGTCCCATCCCCGGTGGGGGAGGGAGGGAGGGATGCAGAAGTTTCCGATGTACCCATGTCATGCCGGGCTGAGCCTGCCCCTGACCTGATCCGGGGACCCGGCATCCATGAATTCGGGGCCATGGATTGCGGGTGCTGAAACCCCGGACCTGATCCGGGGCCGCAATGACAGCCATTTGAAATCGGCGTGACCGCTTTTCAATGAAGTTGCAGTCTGGGCGTGCCGCCACGGGCCGTGCCCGCCCAACCTACAGGTTTTTTCATGCGACTTCGACACCTATTCCTCATTGCTACCCTTTTCATAGCTGGTGCCGCCCATGCCTTAAGCGCAGACGAGGTAAAAGGCATCGCATTTGGCGATGTTGAAGCGCGCGTGACGGCGCTGAACAAGGCCGCAGCCGACGCAGATGAGAAAACTGTCGCTTTCATCCAGGCGCTGTCTGATGATGCCGTCAAGACGCGCGGCGACAAGGTGTTCGTCATCCAGGGCGGCAAAGCGCTGGACCCGCTCAGCGGCGCCGAAGTACCTTTGCCGCCAGATGCCGAAGACGTGATCAACCCCAATTATTTGCGCAGCGAGATGGACAACGCGCTGGCCGCGCTCAAGCTGCTGTCCAAAGACGAGGCGACGCGCGCCGCCGCCATCAAGACATTGACCGGCGAGACCGACGAGGCACGCCTGCCGCTGATCGACAAAGCCTATGCCGCAGAGACTGTTCCACAGCTCAAGGACAAGCTGGAGATGATGCGCGCCGCCATCCTGCTGGGCAGCAGTGACAAGGCCCGGCGCCTGGACGCCGCGGCCCAGCTTGCAGGCAGCAAGAACCCCATCACCAAGACCGTGCTGATCGAGCGCTTGCCGCTGGAAACCGATGCCGATGTGAAAGTCGCGCTCAAGGCGGCGCTGGCCAGGGTCGAGGCGTCGCTGGCCTGGGGCGACAGGCTGGGCGCGATGTTCAGCGGCATCAGCCTGGGCAGCATTTTGCTGCTGGTGGCGCTGGGGCTGGCGATCACCTACGGCCTGATGGGCGTCATCAACATGGCGCATGGCGAGCTGATGATGATTGGCGCCTACGCCACCTACGTGGTGCAGGGCCTGTTCCAGAAATACCTGCCCGGCGCCTTCGACTGGTATTTGCTGGCCGCCGTGCCGGTGGCGTTCCTCGCCTCGGCGCTGATGGGTGCGCTGCTGGAACGCAGCGTGATCCGCTTCCTCTATGGCCGGCCGCTGGAGACGCTGCTGGCGACCTGGGGCATCAGCCTGATGCTGCAGCAACTGGTGCGCTCGATCTTTGGCGCGCAAAACGTCGGTGTTGAAAACCCGGTCTGGATGAGCGGCGGCGTGCAGGTGCTGGGCAATTTGTCGCTGCCTTACAACCGGCTGGTGATCATTGCTTTTGCGGTAGCCGTGCTGCTCGGCGTGGCCTGGCTGATCAGCAAGACGCGGCTTGGCCTGTTCGTGCGCGGCGTGACGCAAAACCGCCCGATAGCCGCCTGCATGGGCGTGAACACCGCGCGCATCGACACCTACGCCTTTGCGCTGGGTTCCGGCATTGCCGGTCTGGCCGGTTGCGCGCTGAGCCAGGTCGGCAACGTCGGCCCGGATTTGGGGCAGGGTTATATCGTCGATGCCTTCATGGTCGTCGTGCTGGGCGGCGTCGGTCAACTCGCCGGAACGGTGTATGCCGCCATGGGCCTGGGCATTCTGAACAAATTCCTCGAAGGCTGGACCGGTGCCGTGCTGGCCAAGATCGCCGTGCTGGTGTTCATCATCATCTTCATCCAGAAGCGGCCCCAGGGCATCTTCGCCATGAAAGGCCGTTCGGCAGAGGCATAAATCATGAGCACACCATTCCCCACCATCAACGAATCCTTGCTTGCGGAGCAGGGCACCGATCTGACGCCTGAAGCGCCAGTTCAGGCCCTCCCGCCAGCGCCATCCAGCCCCGGGCGCGCCCTGCTTCCTGGCAAAGGGCCGCTGCTCACCCGTACCGGCTGGAGCGCCTTCATGGCGGCGCTGATCGCGGTCTGCGCCGTGGCGCCGGTGCTCAACCTCTGGGTACCCGAAGGCCATGCGCTGCACCTGAGCACCTATGCGGTGGCGCTGCTCGGCAAAATCATGTGCTATGCCATCGCAGCCCTCGCCATGGACCTGATCTGGGGCTACACCGGCATCCTGTCGCTCGGCCACGGTGTGTTTTTTGCGCTCGGCGGCTATGTGATGGGCATGTACCTGATGCGCCAGATTGGCGCCGACGGCAACTACAAAAGCGACCTGCCGGACTTCATGGTGTTCCTCGACTGGAAGGAATTGCCCTGGCACTGGACCTTCAGCGACAGCTTTGCCGCCACGCTGATTTTGATCGTCGCGGTGCCGGGCGTCGTCGCCTTTGTGTTTGGCTACTTCGCGTTTCGTTCGCGCATCAAGGGCGTTTACTTTTCCATCATCACGCAGGCCATGACCTTTGCCGCGATGCTTCTGTTCTTTCGCAATGAAACCGGCTTTGGCGGCAACAACGGCTTCACCGACTTCAAGCGCATCCTGGACATCCCGATTGCGACGCCGACCATGCGCATGACGCTCTTCGTCATGACCGGCCTCACGCTGCTGGGTTTCTTTTTGTTTGCCAAGTGGCTGGTCGGCAGCAAGTTCGGCCGGGTGCTGCAAGCCATTCGCGATGCGGAAACGCGGGTCATGTTCTCGGGCTACAGCCCGCTGGGCTACAAGCTGACGATCTGGGTGATTTCGGCCATTATGTGCGGCGTGGCGGGGGCGTTGTACGTGCCGCAGGTCGGCATCATCAACCCCGGCGAAATGAGCCCAGCCAATTCAATTGAAATTGCGATTTGGGCAGCGGTCGGCGGCCGCGCCAGCCTGATCGGGCCGATCGTGGGAGCGTTCATCGTCAACGGCGCCAAGAGCTGGCTGACGGTGGCGTATCCCGAGTTCTGGCTGTATTTTCTGGGCGCCCTGTTCATTGGCGTGACGCTGTTCCTGCCCAATGGGGTTGTCGGGCTGGTGAAGAAACTTCGCAATAAAGGTGAGCAATGACCCCCGATCTTCTAGAAGCGGGCGCGCGCCGGTTGCAAGCCCATGGCGCATCGCCAGCGGGGCTGAACAACACCGAGTCCGGCGGGCGCAGCGCCAGCACCGGCCGCATTGCCACGCCGGGCGAAGTCGATGTGACCCATGGCCGCATCCTGTACCTGGAAAATGTCAGCGTCAGCTTCGACGGTTTCAAGGCCATCAACCAGCTGAGCCTGGACATTGCGCCGGGCGAATTGCGCTGCATCATCGGCCCGAATGGCGCGGGCAAGACGACGATGATGGACATCATCACCGGCAAAACCCGGCCCGATGAAGGCACGGTTTTTTTTGGCAGCACGATTGATTTGCTGCGTCACAAGGAAGCCGAAATTGCCCAGCTGGGCATTGGCCGCAAGTTTCAGAAGCCCACGGTGTTCGAGCAGCTCACGGTGTTTGAAAACCTGGAGCTGGCGCTCAAGACCCACAAGGGCCGAGACCGGGAGGTGTGGTCGTCGATGTTCTTCAAGCTCGATTCGCAGCAAAGCGACCGGCTGGCTGAAATGCTGGTGACGATTCACCTGGCGGGCAGCGTGAACCGCCTGGCCGGCAATCTGAGCCACGGACAAAAGCAGTGGCTGGAAATCGGCATGCTCTTGATGCAGGACCCGAAGCTGCTGCTGCTTGATGAACCTGTCGCTGGCATGACGGACGAGGAAACGGCGCGCACGGCCGAGCTGTTTTTGACGCTCAAAGGCAAGCATTCGCTGATGGTGGTCGAGCACGACATGGGCTTTATCCGCACGATTTCGGAGATCGTCACGGTGCTGTGCGACGGGTCTGTGTTGGCGCAGGGGACGCTGGACCAGGTGCAGGCGGATGAGCGGGTGATTGAGGTTTATCTTGGGCGGTGATCTGGGCTTTGGCGGCTTTGGTGTTTGCTCGTGGCTGGGTTACCGCTGCTTGCACTTGCTGGCCGGGGGTAGCCCGGCGGCTACTCACTTTCTTTTGCTTCGCCAAAAGAAAGTAAGCAAAGAAAAGGCGACCCGACTTTCCGGGTCCCTGCGCTGCGCTGCGGGCAACCTGCGCTGCCCCGGAAAAACGGGGGTCGGCGCAAACTCGCTTCACTGCGTTGCGCTCAAACAGCGCGCCGCCCTGATCCCGTTTTTCCGGGGCATCGCAGGCCCGGACAGACGGGACAGGCGGGGAAAAAAGCCAACAGCCACCGCGCCCAGGTGCGAATTATGAATGCTACTAATTCAATAGCTGCTTGTGCAGGCGTATCAAGCGGAAACAGCACTTTCGATGAAAAAGTGACCGCATGTGACCCCGAATCCGAATCCGCTCCCGCAAGCCCCGTTCTGGCTGAGCCTGTGATGATGGGCAAAAGCGGGATCAGGGCCGCGCGCTGTTTGAGCCGCAGGCGAGTTTGCGCGGACCCCCGCTTTTGCCCCTCATCACAGGTTGCCCGAAGCGCAGCGAAGGGACCCAGGCAGCCGGGTCGCCTTTTCTTTGCTTACTTTCTTTTGGCGAAGCAAAAGAAAGTGAGTAGCCGCCGGGCTACCCCCGGCCAGCAGGTGCAAGCAAAGCCACAGCCACACCAAAATCGCCAAAAGGACAAAGTCATGCTGAAAGTCAAAAATATCAACCAATACTACGGCGGCGGCTCCCACATCCTGCGCGATGTGAGCCTCGAAGCGCACCTCGGCAAGGTCACCGTCCTGCTCGGCCGCAACGGCGTCGGCAAGACCACGCTGCTCAAATCCCTCATGGGCCTGGTGCCCATCAAGACCGGCAGCATCGAATTCAACGGCAAAGCCATCCATAAAGACACGCCTTACGAGCGCGCCAGGGCCGGCATAGGCTTCGTCCCCCAGGGGCGCGAAATCTTTGCCAGGCTCACAGTCGAGGAAAACCTGCGCATGGGCCTGGCGTACAAAAGCGCCAGCACGCCGATTCCTGCCGAACTGTTCGGGTTGTTCCCGGTGCTCAAGCAGATGCTGCACCGCCGGGGCGGCGACCTGTCGGGCGGGCAGCAGCAGCAACTCGCCATTGCTAGAGCCCTGGCCGCCAAGCCCAGGCTGCTGATTCTGGACGAGCCGACCGAAGGCATCCAGCCCAGCATCATCAAGGACATCGGCCGCGTCATCCGCATGCTGGCCGACCGGGGTGACATGGCGATTTTGCTGGTCGAGCAGTACTACGACTTTGCCGAGGAACTGGCTGACGATTACATGGTCATGGAACGCGGCGAGTTCATTGCGCGCGGGCTGGGCAAGAACATGCCCGCCGACGGCGTGCGGCAACTGGTGGCTATCTGACCGCTGTCCAGGCGACACGGCAATTGCCTGTTCCTGATGGGCGCGCTGCGCTTTGCCTGAGCTGACAGCCACAAGCCGCACGGTTTTGCCTGTCTTGCGACAGGAAAAAACTCTGGACAGCTGGGGGATACTATCGGGCTATTTCCACAGGGCGCGTCAACCACGCGCTCGATTCGATGAACGTTTTTCACTCTTACCTGTCCACTGACGAAAACAGCTCCGACGCCAATACACGTATGACGCGTCTGACCACGGCACTGGTGCTGGTCGTCGGCTTGGGCATCACTGCGGCGGTCTTGGCTTGGCAGCATCAAGACCTTCAAACACGGGCCAGGAACCTCTTTAAGCAGCAGGTTGAACGCACCGAAGTGGACGTCAAACACCACCTCAACCTGCCTTTTACCGGACTGAAAGGGGCTGCGGGCGTTTATGCCGCCAGCGTTTCGGTGGAACGGGCCGAGTTTCGTGCCTTTGTCGAGTCGAGCAATGTCAGCCTGGAATACCCTGGAATTCGCGGCTTTGGCTTTATCGAACGGGTCAACTCCAGCGCTGTGGATGCTTTTGTGGCAGCGCAAAGGCGCGATGGCAGCCCCGCGTTTACGGTGAAAAACCGGGGCACTGCGTCAGAGCTGTACGTCATCAAGTTTATGGAGCCTGCCGTGCCCAACCAGGCCGCGCTGGGACTCAATCTTGCTGACGACCCGGTCCGGATGCAGGCGATCGAGCGCGCCATCACGACCGGCGAGGCAACGCTCAGCGGGCGCATGCAGCTGGCCCAGGATGAGCGTCAGCGACCTGCCTTTGTATTTCACCTGCCGATCTACCGGGCGGGATTGCAGCTCGCCACGGTGGAGCAGCGACGAGCCGAATTGCTGGGCATTCTGGTTGCGCCTGTGGTGGTGGACGAAATAATGGCCGAGGTCGCTGCCGGAATGGGGGGGCAGACCCGCCTGGCGATCTATGACAGCATGGATGATTTGGGCGCAACGCCAGACAAGCTGTTGTTTGAACTCGGCGGAATTCCCCGCCTAGCAAAGGACGCCAGGCCAATGTTCGAGACCTCGCGCGTCGTGCTGGTCGGAGGGCGGCCGCTGACGCTGCGCATGGGCACCACGACAGCTTTTGAAGCCCGGCAGGGCAGGCTGGCGCCTTGGCTGGTAGGCATGTCAGGCAGCTTGCTGAGCGGCCTTCTGGCCTTGATCATCTGGTTGCTGGGCAGCGGCCGCGCGCGCGCCTTGGCGCTGGCGCAGCGGATGACGGCCGATCTGGCGCTTGAACGCCAGCGCCTTCACAACATTGTGGAAGGAACCAATGTGGGAACATGGGTGTGGCATGTGCAGACCGGCAAGCTTCAGATTGATGAGCGCTGGGCAGCGATGATGGGGTATGACCTGGCGCAGCTGGGCCCTCAGTACATCAGAGACTGGATCAAGCGCGTCCATCCTGACGAGGTGAAAGCGTTGATAGCGGCGCTGAAACGGCATTTTCGGGGAGAGAGCCAGTATTTTGAATGTGAACACCGGATACGCCATCGCGACGGCCGCTGGATATGGGTGCTGGCCCGGGGAAAGGTGTCAACCCGGACCTTGGCAGGCAAGCCGGAGCAGATGTCCGGAATGCATATGGATATTTCAGACCGGCAAGCCGCCCAGCTGGCGCTTCGCACCAGCGAAGAAAACTTTCGCCAGTTGTTTGAAAGCAGCCTTCACGGCATTTTGCAGGCCATGCCGAACGGCTCGATCCAGTATGCCAATCCTGCGGCGTGCAAGCTTTTCCGGCTGACGCAGGATGAGATCCGGCAGCGCGGCCGGGCGGGCTTGGTGGACCGCCATGACTCGCGTTTTCATATCCTGGTTGCGCAGGCGATGCTGTCGGGTTATGCCAGGGGCGAGGTCAACATGCACCGGGGCGATGGCTCACAGTTTGAATGTGAACTGTCGTTGAGCAATTACCTGTCGCCCGGCGGCCAGCCTTGCAGCAACCTGTTTTTGCGTGACGTGACCAAGCGCAAACGGGCCGAGGCCGAGATCAACAACCTCAATACAAAACTTGAAGACAAGGTCAGGCAGCGCACTGCCGAACTGGAAGCTGCCAACAAGGAACTGGAGGCTTTCTCATACTCCGTGGCGCACGATTTGCGGGCACCGTTGCGCTCGATCGACGGCTTTAGCCATCTGCTTGAAAAGTCCATTGCCCTCGGGACAGCCGAACGAGCCAAGCATTACCTGCACCGCATTCGCGCCGGTGTGAGGCAAATGGACGAACTGACCGATGGCCTGTTGTCGCTGGCCCACGTGTCGCGAACCAGCCTGAAAAGCGAAACCGTCAACCTGGGCGCGATGGCGGCAGCGGTGCTGCAAGCCTGCAGTGAGCGGGACAATGGCCGTGTGGTGAAAGTCAATGTGCAGTCTGGTCTGATGGCGGTGGGCGACCGTGCGTTGCTGCGTCAGGTGATGGAAAACCTGATCGGAAATGCCTGGAAATTCACGGTCAACACGGCCGGGGCGGAAATCTGGATGGGCTATTTGCCCGAAGACGGTGCAGGCATGAAAACGTTCTATGTCCGTGACAACGGGGCCGGTTTTGACATGGCCTATGCCGAAAAGCTTTTCGGTACTTTCCAGCGCCTGCATTCGCCCGGAGAATTTTCAGGCACCGGTATAGGGCTGGCAACGACACACAGGATCGTTACCCGCCACGGTGGCCGCATCTGGGCACAGGGCGCGGTGGGCGAGGGCGCTGCGTTTTTCTTCAGTCTTCCGGTTGCCGTGGTTGCCGTGGCTACCATGGTTAAAGGCGTTTCCTAGCTTACTTCGGCACGGCAGGCACCACGGTCTCGCTCCGGCGCATCACGCCGCCGCTGGCCACACTGCCATCGACTTGCGCCTGCGCTTCGACACGCGCACGGCAGTCGGCCAAGTCCCGGCTTTCCTTGAAGACATCGCAGCGCTTCATGGCGTTGGCGCTGTAGTCGCCGCCATTGTGCAGCGTGCCCGCGCGTTTTTCTGCGCTTGCATTACGCACTTCCCGGAGGCAGGCGTCCCGGTCTTGCTGGGTCGTGCCACTGTTGCAAGTGGCCAGTTCACTTTTGGCCTTGCCCGAGGCATCCAGGCCGGTGGCGTCCAGCGGCGTCACCTGTGCGTTGGCTGCAGACATGACGATCAGGGTGGTGAGTCCGAAATAGCGAGCACCCCGGCCCATGCGTTTGACGTTCGAATTCGCCATAGTAGGTAACTTGAGGGATGTGAACATGATCGGAGCTCCTGACAAAAATGAATGTCACCAGTGTGAAACCACCTGGCGTTGCACTCTGACAGGAAATGCGGCGGGCCGGATGCGTGCTATGCCGGAATCAGTTGTAGGACCTGTCTTTCAAAAAAATACACCGGCTTCTCCTTGAGCTTTGTGCCCGGTACGTATTGTCTACATGGACCAGATGCGTGGGGTGGACGCCGGCTGCTGCCAGAAGTGGCCGCGCCAGGCCTGCCAGACCTGCTTGAGCAATCCCATCGCCGGCTCAACCAGCGGCGCCAGCACCCTGACGACGACGACTTGCCCATCGGGGCTTGTGGCGCCTGCCGTGGCGCACAAGGCATGCGCTTCGATGACTTCCCGCGCCACGTCCAGCGCGGCCTGCCGGCGGTTTCGCTCCAGCTTGCTGCCGGCCACGAAGAAAATCGACGCCAGGCAGCGGTGGCCCGCCAGGCCCAGCGGACTGTTCAGCAGCAGCGTGTCGCTGGCGTTGATACGCGCGCGTTCCAGCCACACACCGGGCATTTCGATGTGCTGGCAAAAATGACCTTGCGCAAACGGCAGGTTGGCTGCGGGCAGGCCGAATGCCGTCACGTCCCAGCCGATCAGTTCGGCGCCGGGTGCGAGTTCCATCGTCAGGCGGTTTTCTGCCAGGCAGCCGCTGTAGCAGATCGCCTCCAGCGGCAGCCATTCCATGCGTGCGCCGGCCTGCAGCGACAACCGGGTGTGCTGCAGCGCGGCTTCGCCGGTGGAGCGGTAAAAACGCGTGGCGCCGGGCGTGGTGACCAGGCCGTGCGCGCCCGGACCGGCGCTGAAGGCCAGGTCCAGCGTGTCGCCGCCGACCAGTCCGCCGGGCGGGTGGACGATGACGTTGTGACAGATGCCGTCGCCCTCGGGGTACAGGCTTTGCAGGATGCGCAGCGGGCCGCTGTGGCGAAAATGGGCGACGGTTTTTTCAGCCTGTCGGCTGTAGTCGAGTGCCAGCGTTGCGTTCCATGTCATCGCCGAAGTTTAACGCGGCAGTTGACTGAAAGATTTGTAGTTTGCTATTTAATAAATAGCTGCTAACGCCCGTGCATTGTGCGCAAACGACCTATTTGACTAAAAATTGGACCGGCGGCTTGTGGCGGCGCTGGCCGTGATTCGAGGGCCGGCTTGCACCTGCTGCTGCCGGCCCGGGCTTCAGGAACGCGCCAGCAATTTGTCTTTTGCCTCGCTGATGCGCAGCGCCAAGTGGTCCAGTGCTTCCTGCACCTGGTCGACCAGGATCAGGCACAGGTCGCCCGGCTGCAGGCGGGACAGCGCCTCGTCGATGGCTGCAAACTCGCCGCGCACTTCGTCAATGCGTGACGTGCGGCTGGCGCCCTGCAAGCCGCCCCGCAGCAGCGCCATCACCTCGCCGTCGGCCCGGCCGCGCTGGGCGGCGTCTTGGTAGAGGATCACGTCGTCGAATGCGGCGCCCAGAATGACCGTCTGATCGGTGATGTCGCTGTCGCGCCGGTCGCCTGCGCCGCTGATGACCACGCTGCGACGCTGCGCCGGCATGGCATTCACAGCGGCCACCAATGCATGCATGGCGTCGGGGTTGTGGCCATAGTCGGCGATCACGGTAGCACCGGCGTAGTCCATCACGTTGAAGCGGCCCGGCGCATTGTGCGTGTCGGTGACGAAGCTGGCCAGGCCGCTTTTGATCGTGTCCCAGCTCAGGTTGACCGCCCAGGCCGCCGCCACGGCCGCCATGGCGTTCTCGACCTGAAAGCCGATGGTGCCTCCGCGCGTCACAGGAATGCCTTGCAGCGCAATGCGCTCGACGCGCGAGCCTTCGGCGGCCACCAGCATCGGGCCGTCGACAAACACCGTGCGCTTGCCCTGCGCCCGGTGCGTCGCCATCAGCGGATGGTGGCGGTCGGTGGCAAAAAAGATCACCTTGCCGGGGCAGGCCCTGGCCATCCCGGTGACGATGGCGTCGGCCGCGTTGAGCACCGCGTAACCGGTGGGCGCGACGTTCTGCACGATCACGCGCTTGAGCACCGCCAGGTCTTCCACCGTGGTGATGTAGTTCAGCCCGAGGTGGTCGCCGCTGCCGATGTTGGTGACCACGGCGACTTCGCAGCGGTCAAAGCCCAGGCCTTCGCGCAGCACGCCGCCGCGCGCGACTTCAAACACGGCAGCGTCCACGTCCGGGTGCATCAAGACGTTGCGTGCGCTTTTCGGGCCGCTGCAGTCGCCGCTGTCGGTTTGCCGGCCGTTGATGTACACGCCGTCGGTGTTGGTCATGCCGGTGCGCAGGCCATGCGCGGCCAGCAGGTGGGCAATCAGGCGCGTGGTGGTGGTCTTGCCGTTGGTGCCGGTCACCGCAATCACCGGAATGCGGCCGTTGTCGCCGGCCGGAAACAGCTCGTCGATCATGGCGGCTCCCACCGCGCGGCCCTTGCCGTAAGACGGCGAGATGTGCATGCGCAGGCCGGGTGCGGCATTGACCTCGACCACACCGCCGTTTTGCGCTTCCAGCGGCAGCAGCATGCTCTCGCACACCACATCGACGCCGCAGATGTGCAGGCCGATCATCTGCGCGGCCGCCACGGCGCGGGCGGCAACCTCGGGGTGCACTTCGTCGGTCACATCGGTGGCGGTGCCGCCGGTGCTCAGGTTGGCGTTGTTGCGCAGGATCACACGCTGGCCCTTGGCTGGGATCGATTCAGGGCTCAGGCCCTGAACATCAAGCCGGGCCACAGCGATCTCGTCAAAGCGGATCTTGGTCAGCGAGGTGGCATGGCCTTCGCCGCGGCGGGGGTCCTGGTTGACGGTATCGACCAGCGCGCGCACGGTGTTCAGGCCGTCACCGACCACCTGTGGCGGTTCGCGCCGGGCGGCGGCGACCAGCCTGTCGCCAACGACCAGCAGGCGAAAGTCGCAGCCCGGCAAAAAGCGCTCGACCATGACCTCGCCATGCTCGGCGGCGGCGCGGTAGGCGATGCCCAGGTGCTCGCGGGTTGTGACGTTGACCGTTACACCCTTGCCCTGGTTGCCATCCTGCGGCTTGAGCACCACTGGCAGGCCGATTTCCAGGGCTGCTGCCCAGGCGTCGTCCGCGTCGCGGGCCGGCCGGCCCAACGGCACGGGAACGCCAGCGGCACGCAGCAGTTTTTTGGTCAGGTCCTTGTCCTGCGCAATCGACTCAGCCACGGCGCTGGTGCTGTCGAGTTCGGCGGCCTGGATGCGGCGCTGGCGCGAACCCCAGCCAAATTGCACCATGCTGCCCTTGGTCAGGCGGCGAAAGGGAATGTCGCGAGCCAGGGCCGCATCGACAATCGCGCCGGTGCTCGGGCCCATGCGCTCGTCTTCATCCAGATCGCGCAAGCGGTCGATGGCGGCCTGCACGTCAAAAGAGCCGTCGTGCAGGGCGGCATGTACCAGTGCCTGAGCCAGCTCGAAGGCCAGGCGGCCCACCGCTTCTTCGCTGTACTCAACCACGACCTGGTAAATACCGGCTTCCAGCGTGGCAGACGTGCGGCTGAAGGTGACCGGGCAGCGGGCATAGGCTTGCAACTCGAACGCCACCGCTTCCAGCACATGAGCCAGCGAAACCGGACCGGCCGGGCCGCTGTCGCGCAGAATGCCGATGTCCGGAAACAGTGCCCGAATGCGGGACTCGAAACCCGTCAGGTTGTCGATGGAACTCTCGTCGGGGCTGCAAGTGACGATGGCCTCGAGGGCGGTGCGCCGGCTCCAGAGGTTGGGGCCGCGCAGGGCCCGGATGCGGGAAACTTCCATCAGGCGGTCTTTCCGGCAGGTAGTGGGTTGGATTCAAAAGCCTCGATGCCCGCGCCAATCAGGTTGAGCGGAATATCGAGTGCCCAGGCAGTGGCGACAGCGGCAAGCAGCGACGGCTCGGCGATGCCGCTTTTTGCATGGCGCGCGCACCAGGCACTGAGTTTGTGCAAGCCGGGCAAAAAGGACTCGGCCCCGCCGGTGGCCAGCACCACCTGGTTTTGCCGTATGTACACCGCCCGGCCATTGCTGGCGCGGTGCGCAGCGAGGGCTGCTGCCTGCGGGTCGGTGCTGTAGAAAATCACTTCGCCATCGCACAGTGACTGCATCTCCACCACGCCGGCATCGGCGGCATTGAGCACCGCTGCGCCGTCCGGGAGCACCACATCGACCTGTGAGCGAATGACCTTGACCATCTGGGCGTCGTCAAAAATATCGAATTCTGCCAGTTCGGCAGTGCCGCCCAGGTCGGTGACCACGCCAACCTGGCAGCGGTCATAGGCCAGCCCGGTGCGCAAAATGGTGTCGGCGCCGTTTTCAAACACCGCCGCTTGAACCGCCCGGTTGATCAGCAGGCGTTGGCCCGCTTCCCAGTTCGTGCTGTCAGCGCTTTCCACGCGGCGCTGGTCCAGGAACAGGCCGTCCCGGCAGGCCAGGCCGGTGTAGCGGCCCGACAGGTGCAACAGCCACGCCACCAGCCGCGCAATGTGCTGCGTGCCTTGCTGCCCGGCAATGCCGACGATGGGAATGCGGCCGTTGCTTTCCTGGATGCGGTAGCCCGGCGTTTCAACATGGCGCGCAAACAGGTGGTCGCAGATGTCGCGGCCCACGGGTCGGGGCGCGCCCTGCGCAGGCTTGAGGTGCATCAGCAGGCCGGGGCCGGCATTGACCTCGACAATCGCGCCACCCTGGCTGTGCAGCGGACGCGAGATGTCCTGCGCCACCACGTCGATGCCGGCAATGTCCAGACCCACCACGCGGGCGGCCAGGGAGACGATGTAGTCCACGTCAGGGTGAACGTCGTCGGTGCAGTCGATGGACACATTGCCGTTGCGCTGGATCAGCACCTCGCGGCCGGCTGCGGGAACGGCTTTGGGCGTCAAGCCCTGGCGTTGCAGTTCGAGCACGATGGCGCCATCGATGTCGGTGTCAATGCGACTGAGCGGAAAATCTTCACCCAGGCCGCGCCGGGGGTCGGTGTTGATCTGTTCGTCGATCAGTTGCCTGACCGTCTGTTTGCCGTCGCCGGTGATCATCGCGACTTCTCCCCGCGCGGCGGCCACCACGCGCCCGCCCACGACCAGCAGGCGGTGTTCGTGGCCGCGTACATAGCGCTCGACCATCACATCGCTGCCTTCGGGTTCGGCGATGGCAAAGGCCGCCTCGACCTGTTCGCGGGTGTTCAGGTCCAGCGACACGCCCCGGCCGTGGTTGGCGTCCGACGGCTTGACGACCACCGGCAGGCCAATGTCCTGCGCCGCATCCCAGGCTTCTTCGGCGCTGTTGACGACGGCGCCTTCTGGCACCGGCACGCCGCAGCTGGCCAGCAGGCTTTTGGTCAGGTCCTTGTCATGGGCAATGCTTTCGCCAATGGCGCTGGTCAGATCGGTCTCGGCCGTCCAGATGCGCCGCTGGCTGGCGCCATAGCCCAGTTGCACCAGGTTGCCGTCGTTCAGGCGGATGTGCGGAATGCCCCGGTCAGTCGCCGCCGCCACGATGGCTGCGGTGCTGGGGCCGAGGTAGCTGTTTTCAATCTGGTCGCGAATGGCCTGCACGGCTTGCCCGACACCGGCTGCGCCATAAGGCTCGTCATTGATGGCGGCCATCAGCAGACGGTGGCCCTCTGCCAGTGCGGTGCGGGCAACCTGTTCATTGCGTGCCCGGAACACCATGCGGTACACGCCGTGCTTCGACGTGCTGCGCGTCTGGCCAAAGCCGGTCGGCATGTCGGCCAGATTGAGCAGCTCGATCACCACATGCTCCAGCACATGGCCGGTCCAAGTGCCTTCGTTCAGGCGCTGCAGAAAGCCGCCGCGCTCGCCAACGCCGCAGTGGTGCTCCATCAGCGCTGGCAGCAGGCCCAGCAAGCGGTCATTGAAGCCGGGCAGCAGGTTGCTCGGAAAATCTTCCAGAACGCCCAGGTCCAGCCACACTTCCAGCACTGGCCGATAGGTCCAGATGTTGGGTCCGCGCAGGTAGTGGATGCGCAGCAGTTTGATATCGTCCAGTTTGCTCATGGTTGACAAATTTATTAGGGTCAACCGGCTTGGCCGGTGCGACGTTTTGATTCCGGTCCGGCGACATGCCGGCCAGGGTTGGAAGAAAAAATTGTGATGAATGGGTCAAGCCCATTGTGCCGCTTTACGAATTGGGCACTGCAGGGTCGGGGGCTGCCACCGATTTCTGGAGGTTAACCTCACAGGCCAGCCAGCCGCTTGGGCGAAAATCCAGGTTTTGGCTACCCTTGGCACTCCGCCCGTACAACTGACGGGGTGTTGGAACCGCCGCCGGCAACACGGTCATGACCGGTAAATGAATTCGAGACAACATGCAAAATCAGCACCCTGTGGAAGATTCCAGCTCCGACGCCCCGGCACTTGCAGGGCTGGCATCACAGCTGGCAACCCAAGAGAACGTTTTGTGTACCCTGCTGGTTGACCTGGACCCGTCGCTGCATTTTGCTGCCGGCGCGCTGGTCCTGACAGATCGCCGCCTGCTGTCGCGCAATGCAGCCGGCAAATGGTCCAGCCTGTTTATGCAGAACCATGACGACGAGCCCATTCAAAAGCTCGATTTGCGACACTTCGACCATGCCGGTGTTGCAACGCTGGAACTGCACAACGTCCAGGGCGAGCCTTCGCGGCGCCTGGCCATCTGGCGCTTCACCCTGGGCGCGAATCCACAAGCGCTGCGCATGGTGCGTCTGTTTGGACAGCAGCAGGCCCAGCGACAGGCCAGCGCAGCCCGGCTCAAGGCGATTGAGGCGGACCGTCCTGCGCAGGAGATTCCTCTGTGCCCCGAATGCGATACGCCGTTGCCGCCTGACACCGACGAGTGCCCGGCGTGCGCCCGCGAAGTCCACACGCCGCCCTCGACCTGGGTGTTGCTGCGGCTGTGGCGTTTTGCCCGGCCCTACCGCTGGCAGCTGCTGTCGGGTTTTTTGCTGACGCTGGCGTCGACCGCCGCCACGCTGGTGCCGCCGTATCTCACGATTCCGCTGATGGACGACATCCTGATCCCGTACCAGAACGGCCAGCAGATCGAACCCGGCAAGGTCGGGTTGATCCTGGGGGCGCTGCTGGCCGCCGCACTGCTGGGCTGGGCGCTGAACTGGGCGCGCACCTACCTGCTGGCGCTGGTGTCCGAGCGCATCGGCGCCGACCTCCGAACCGCTACGTTCGACCACTTGCTGGAGCTGTCGCTGGACTATTTTGGCGCCAAGCGCACCGGCGACCTGATGTCGCGCATCGGCTCTGAAACCGACCGCATCTGCGTGTTTTTGTCGCTGCACGCGCTGGACTTTGCCACCGACGTGCTGATGATCGGCATGACCGCCGCCATCCTTTTTTCCATCAACCCTTGGCTGGCGCTGGCGACCTTGCTGCCGCTGCCCTTTATCGGCTGGATGATCCATGTGGTGCGCGACAAGCTGCGCACCGGTTTTGAAAAGATCGACCGCGTCTGGTCGGATGTGACCAATGTACTGTCCGACACCATTCCCGGCATCCGGGTGGTCAAGGCGTTTGCCCAGGAAAAGCGCGAGGCCGAGCGCTTTCGGGTCGTCAACCAGCAGAACCTGGCGGTCAATGACCGGCTGAACAAGGTCTGGTCGCTGTTCACCCCCACGGTGTCGTTGTTGACCGAAATCGGCCTGCTGGTGGTTTGGGCCTTTGGCATCTGGCTGATGTCGAAGCAGCAGATCACCGTCGGCGTGCTGACCGCCTTCATCGCCTACATTGGCCGTTTCTATGGCCGGCTCGACTCGATGAGCCGCATCGTCTCGGTGACGCAAAAGGCGGCGGCCGGCGCCAAGCGCATCTTCGACATCCTGGACCATGTGTCCAACGTGCCGGAGCCCGCGCAGCCAGTGAAGATTGACAAACTGCAGGGCCGCATCGACATGAAGGGACTGGGCTTTCGCTACGGTAACCGGTCGGTGATTCGCGGGCTCGACCTGGAAATAAAGCCCGGCGAGATGATCGGCCTGGTCGGCCACAGCGGCTCGGGCAAAAGCACGCTGGTCAACCTGCTGTGCCGCTTTTATGACGTGACCGACGGCGGCATTCAGGTCGATGGCATTGACATCCGGCGCTTTGCCGTGGCCGACTACCGGCGCCACATCGGGCTGGTGCTGCAGGAACCTTTTCTGTTCTTCGGCACGATTGCCGAGAACATCGCCTACGGCAAGCCTGGCGCCAGCCGTGTCGAAATCGTCGCTGCCGCGCGCGCCGCGCATGCGCATGAATTCATCCTGCGGCTGCCGCAGGCCTACGACTCGCTGGTCGGCGAGCGCGGCCAGGGCTTGTCGGGCGGCGAACGCCAGCGCATCTCGATTGCGCGTGCGCTGCTGATCGACCCGCGCATCCTGATCCTCGACGAGGCCACCTCGTCGGTCGATACCGAGACCGAAAAGGAAATCCAGAAGGCGCTCGACAACCTGGTGCAGGGCCGCACGACGATTGCGATTGCGCACCGCCTTTCGACGCTGCGCAAAGCCGATCGGCTGGTGGTGATGGACCGGGGGCAGGTGGTTGAAGTTGGCCCGCACGACGAACTGATGGCCAGGCAAGGCCACTACTGGCGGCTGTACGAAGCGCAGTCGCGCCAGGTGGATGACAAGGGCGATGACAGCAGCGCGGCTGAAAGCCGCCGTGCCAGCAGTGTAGCCATTGCAATTTCCCAGCTGGAGCATACCGCCCAGCGTGCCGGCAACACCCCTTCATGAGCCAGGGACCGACCATGACCAATTTCACGTTCACCCCGCAATTCCAGCTCCACCGCGAAGCGTCAGGGCGGCTGTATTTTGTCGATGCCCAGGGCCAGACGCACACCGGCGTGGTGCCGGTGCGTGCCTTTCCGCTGGCTGCGCCTGAGGAAGGCATTTCACTGGTCAGCACGGAAGGCCATGAACTGGTCTGGATCGAGCAGCTGTCAGAGCTGCCAATCGCCGTGCGGCAGTTGCTGCACGAAGAACTCACGCTGCGCGATTTCGTGCCCGAGATCAAGCGGCTGGTGAGCGTGTCGTCGTTCGGCACCCCCAGCACCTGGACGGTGGAAACCGACCGGGGCAACACGGCCTTTGTGCTCAAGGGAGAAGAAGACATCCGCCGGCTGAAAAGTGGCGAACTGCTGATCGCCGCCAGCGAAGGCGTGCAGTACCGCATTGCCGACATGTCGGTGCTCGACAAGGCATCGCGCCGATTGCTGGAGCGGTTTTTATGATGGAATATGGCTTTTGCGCACACTGCATATATGCAATCAGCTATTGAATACGTAGCAAACCCGATGGTTTCGATGGGCTGCCTGCCAGGCCTTTACTGACGCGCGTTGTCCGGCGTGCGGATTCGGCTTTTAGGATCCCGGGCCAACTGTTCGCCAGTGACTGAAGAACTTTTTGGCCGGATTTTTTTCTTTTTTGCCGGTGACTTGCGAACCAACCGTTGTTTCGTGGACGGTTTTACCGCCATGGATGTTTCAGAAGGCGCCGCATTGGGCGAGGGCCTGACCGCGACAGACAGGCGATCCGGGTCGCTGCGCTGCGTCGTAACTTCTGGCTCGACATTGGTGTTGGGAAGGTAGGTCAGGTTGATTTGAGACCTGGCAGCCCGTCGCTCGACGTCGGTGAGCATGACTTCAAAAACCGCTATCTTTTGCTTGCGTTCGGTGATCTTGCTGCGAATTTCGCGAGACTGCGCCACCAGTGCGGCTTTGCCGGCCAAGGGGGCTGGCGTGGCAGTCTCTGCAGTTCTGGGTGACAAAGTCGGCGCGGCGCATCCGGACAAAAACAGGGCCCCCAGGATCACTGTCGTCTTCAGCATCTTCATGTCTTCCTTTGGTTGCCTTCTGCAGGCAACTATCGCTTGCCAGGCAGCAGATGGCAAGTAGTCTGCCGCTAGAGTCAACAGTAGGACGAGCTACAACAATGGATGAGATAACTTCCCGAACCGTGAAGCTTGGCCTGGGCGGTGCCTGCAAGCCGGGACGAACCGTCACCAATGTGGCGACGGCACAAAAAAAGCCCCGAACTTCGGGGCTTTTTAATTGTCTCAGGCGACTGTCAGTGGCTGACGGCACCGTCGGCGCCAAAGCCGGTCTGGGCGCGAACCCACTGGTCCGCATAGGCCAGACGCTCCTTGGCGGCGCGCGGGCTCTTGTCGGTGATGGAGAACATGTAACCCAGCAGGAAAGCCAAAGGCATGGCGAACAGGGCCGGCTGGTCGTACGGAAAAATGGCTGTTTCGTAGCCAAGCACAGTCACCCAGACGGACTTGGACAGCACCACCAGCACCACCGCAGCAATCAAGCCACCGTACCCGGCTGCCAGTGCGCCGCGCGTCGTCAGGTCTTTCCAGTACATCGACAAGAACAGCACCGGGAAATTGCCTGCCGCTGCAATGCCAAAGGCCAGCGCCGCCATGAAGGCTACGTTCTGCTTTTCAAAGGCAATGCCCAGCACCACGGCAATCAGGCCGATGCCGAAAGACGCCATTTTGGAAACCTTGATTTCCTGCGCTTCGGACACATTGCCTTTCTTGATCACGCGGGCATACAGGTCGTGCGAGATGGCCGACGCGCCGGCCAGTGCCAGGCCCGACACCACGGCCAGAATCGTCGCAAAAGCCACGGCCGCCAGGAAGCCGAGCAGCAAGTCGCCGCCCACGGCCTTGGCCAGGTGCATGGCCACCATGTTGCCGCCGCCGATGATCTTGCCGCCCACCGTGCCGCCTTCAAAGAAGTCAGGGTTGGTGCCGACGATGACGATGGAGCACAGGCCCATCAGCAAGATGACGTTGAAGAAGAAGCCGACGAATCCGGCGGCGTACAGCACCGACTTGCGCGCTTCCTTGGCGTTGTTCACGGTGAAAAAGCGCATCAGGATGTGCGGCAGTCCCGCCAGGCCGAACATCAGGCCGAGCGCCAGGGAAATGGCGTTGACCGGGTCCTGCAGCAGCTTGCCGGGGGCAAACAGCATGTCTTTCAGCTTGTGGACTTCAATGGTTTTCGCGGCCAGGGTGTTGAAGCTGAAGCCGAACTGCGAAAACGCCAGCACCGTGATGACCGTGCCGCCGAACAGCAGCAGGCAAGCCTTGATGATCTGCACCCAGGTGGTGGCGACCATGCCGCCGAAGGTCACGTACACGACCATCAGCGCGCCGACGACGATCACGGCGATGTGGTAGTCCAGGCCAAACAGCAGCTTGATCAGCTGGCCGGCGCCGACCATCTGCACGATCAGGTAAAAGCACACCACGGTGAGCGAGCCGATGGCCGCCATCGTGCGGACCTTGCCCTGGTCCAGCCGGTAGGACGTGATGTCGGCAAAGGTGAACTTGCCCAGGTTGCGCAGGCGTTCGGCCATCAGGAACAAGATGACGGGCCAGCCGACAAAAAACGCAATCATGAACAGGTAGCCGTCGTAGCCGTTGGTGAACACCAGGGCGGTCAGGCCCAGCAAGGTGGCTGCCGACATGTAGTCGCCGGCCATGGCCAGGCCATTTTGAAAGCCGGTGATGCCGCCGCCAGCGGTGTAGAAGTCCGATGCGGTCTTGGTGCGGCTGGCCGCCCAGTAGGTGATGCCCAGCGTCATGCCGACAAAGACGGCGAACATGATGATCGCCGGGACGTTGAGCGGCTGCTTTTGCGTGATTTCCACGGCACCGGCGGCTATTCCCGCACCACTGGCGCCCAGGGCCAGCAGGCCGGCGGCCAGTTTCAGAAAGATTTTTTGCATCATTTTTTTGCTTTCATGGATTCTTGCAACAGCGCTTCGGTCAGCGCGTCAAATTCCGAATTGGCACGGATCACGTAGTACGCCGTCAATGCCCAAAACAGGACGAATTCGAAAAGGCCAATCAATAGCCCGGTGGTCACAAAGCTGTCGCCCAGCCGGATCGCCAGCACCGACGGGTTGAAGGCCACCGTCAGGAACAACCCGAAAAACAGCACCAGGACGATGCCGGTGAGTGTCCAGGCCAGGCGCTCGCGCTTGCTGACCAGTTCCTTGAATTTCGGATTCGTTCGAATCCGGGCATACATTTCAGAGCTCATGCTTCATCCTCCATTTAAAAAAACAAACTTGTTAGGCTGCAGTCGCCTGCCGGGCATTCAGAACATGTCAACCGGCATGCGGTTTGTGGTCGGGCCGGACAGGCAGATGCTTTGGGCCAGGCCGGGCGCCTGTGTCAGCACCGATTCGGCGTAAAAGCGGGCGGTGACCAGCTTGGCGGTGAAAAACGCCGGGTCGCTGTCCATCTTGTCCTGGGCCACCATCAGTGCGCGCGCCATCTGCCAGCCGCACAGCACCACGCCGGCCAGTTTGAGGTAGTTCACCGCGCCGGCATACACCGTTTTCGGCTCGCTCCTGCCGTTGGCGACCATGAAGTCGATGGTCTTTTCAAGTGCCAGCCGGCCCTGGCGCAAGGCGTCAAGCATGGCGTTGCAGTCGTCGTTGTCGTGCGCGGCAAGGTCTTGTTCGGTGCTGGCGATCTGGTCGCACAGGGCCTTGGCCACGGCGCCCTTGTCGCGCAGCGTCTTGCGGCCGACGAGGTCGTTGGCCTGGATGGCGGTGGTGCCTTCGTAGATCGTCAGGATGCGGGCGTCGCGCAGGTATTGGGCGGCACCCGTTTCCTCGATGTAGCCCATGCCGCCATGCACCTGCACGCCCAGGCTGGCCATGTCGATGGACATTTCGGTGCAAAAGCCCTTGATGACCGGAACCAGGTACTCGTAAATCGCCTGGTTATGTGCACGGGTGGCGGGTTCTGCGGCATGGTGCGAAGCGTCGCTGGCGGCGGCTGCCACATAGGCCAGGGCCCGCCCGCCTTCGACATGCGCGCGCATGGTCAGCAGCATGCGCTTGACATCGGGGTGGTGGATGATGGCGACCGGGCCGCTTGACCCCGCCAGGTCGCGGCTCTGTGCGCGGTCATGCGCAAAGCGCACGGCTTTTTGATACGCCCGGTCGGCCATCGCGATGCCCTGCATGCCCACGGCAAAGCGGGCGGCGTTCATCATGATGAACATGTATTCGAGGCCGCGGTTTTCCTCGCCCACCAGGTAGCCGGCAGCGCCGCCATGGTCGCCGAACTGCAGCACGGCGGTCGGGCTGGCCTTGATGCCGAGCTTGTGCTCGATGCTCACGCAATGCACGTCGTTGCGCGCGCCCAGGCTGCCGTCGTCGCCGACCATGAACTTGGGCACGACGAACAGGCTGATGCCCTTGACGCCCTCGGGCGCGCCAGGAACGCGGGCCAGCACCAGGTGGACGATGTTCCCGGTCATGTCGTGCTCGCCGTAGGTGATGTAGATCTTGGTGCCGAACACCTTGTACGTGCCGTCTTCTTGCGGCTCGGCGCGCGAACGCACGGCGGCCAGGTCGGAGCCGGCTTGGGGCTCGGTCAGGTTCATGGTGCCGGTCCATTCGCCGCTGATGAGCCGGGCGGCAAACTTGCGCTTGAGCGCATCGCTGCCGGCCACCAGCAGCGCCTCGATGGCGCCGTCGGTCAGCATCGGGCACAGCGCGAACGACATGTTGGCCGCATGCAGCATCTCGGCGCAAGGCGTGGCGATCAGCTTCGGGAAGCCCTGGCCGCCGAATTCGGCCGGGTGGATCACGCCTTGCCAGCCGCCTTCGGCAAACTGCCTGAAGGCGTCCTTGAAGCCGGGTGTGGTGGTGACGACGCCGTCTTTCCAGCTGCTCGGCGTCTTGTCGCCTTCCCAGTTCAGCGGTGCGATGACGCTTTCGCAGAATTTGGCGGACTCTTCCAGCACTGCCTGGGCGGTGTCCAGGTCATAGTCTTCAAAGCCGGGCAGGGCGCTGACTTTGGGCAGGCCGGCGAGTTCCTGCATGGCGAACAGCATGTCTTTCAGGGGGGCTTGGTAGCTCATGGGGTACTTTCTGGTGGAAGGGTTGAACGTGTGGGGGTCAGGCGGTGGCATGAATGGCCGGGGCGGCCAGCAGGGCGGTGGCCTTGGCGGCACGCCGGACCGACGAATCAACTTTCACCAGCGCTTCGCCATCAATCACCACGACGCCCTTGACGCTGCAGGTGGTGTGCAACACCACGCGGCCCCGCTCGGCGATGACTTCGCGCACCTTGACGGTGGCATGCACGGTGTCGCCGGGCCGCACCGGCGCCAGGAACTTCAGGTGCTGGTCCATGTAGATGGCGCCCGGGCCGGGCAGGCGGTTGGCGACCGCCGCCGAGATCACGCTGGCCGACAGGAAACCGTGGGCGATGCGGCTTTTGAAGGGCGTCGTCGCCGCGTACTCTTCGTTGATGTGGATGGCGTTGCAGTCGCCCGACACGCCGGCAAACAGCACAATGTCGGCTTCGGTGATGGTCTTGGAAAAGACAGCCATCATGCCCACGCTCAGGTCTTCGATGTCGTAGCCGTTCAGGTCGTTCATGTCGGTGTCTCGTTTTGGTGATGGAAGGGTTGAAGGTTTCGAAAAGGCGTTACATGCCGCTGTAGTTCGGCCCGCCGCCGCCCTCGGGAGTGACCCAGACGATGTTTTGCGTCGGGTCCTTGATGTCGCATGTCTTGCAGTGCA
>NZ_JADOVG010000016.1 GCF_015752205.1 Polaromonas sp. CG_9.7 | reverse complement strand
CCAATACGCTGGCAATTCAACTTAAGCAAGGCACGCCAAAAAATGGCTTGGGTCTATCCGCACGCAGACAACGAATCAGGTTGACTGTCTACTAGGGTTCCGGTCGCCGAAGGATCAATTCGGCCGATGTCTGGTCCGAGAGTGCCCCGGCCTCGCAAGAGGCTCCACGGAGGGATAAAAGCCCGGGAGAACGATGTACCAATCGTATTTTCCTGCGCCCGTCCCTCACCTTCAGGAGCCTCGTCATGACATCATCCGGTTTTTCTTCTTCACGCAACGCTGCGCCGTCGTTGCTCGGTCGTCTGTTCAAGCCTGCACTGGGTCTGGCGGTTGCCCTGGCGGCGGCATCGGCATTCGCCGCCGGCCCGGCGAGCATGAAAATTGGCACTGTGGTCTGGATCGGGTACGGCCCTTTTTATGTGGCTGACGCGCTCGATTTGTACAAAAAATACAACCTCAAGGTGTCGCTGCAGGTCTTTAACGATCCGGCCCTGATTCCGTCGGCCATGGCGTCGGGCGCGCTGGACGGCGCCATGCTGACCTATGACCAGGTGGTCGGCCAGGTGGCCGGCGGCAAGGCGCAAAAGGTGGTGATGCCGATTGACTATTCCAACGGTGGCGACGCCATTGTGGCGGAGAGCAGCATCACCAAAGTGACCGACTTCAAGGGCAAGAAGGTGGGCTTCAATCCCCTGTCGCCATCGGACTTTCTGCTGTCTTATGCGCTCAAGACGAACGGCATGACCGACAAGGACATCGTGGCGGTCAACATGACGCCCGAGGGCGTACCGGCCGCGATGGCCTCGGGCCAGATGCCCATCGGCGTGACCTACGAGCCCAGCTTGTCGCAGATTCTCGGCCAGGGCGACGGCAAGAAGTTCAAGGTGGTGTTTTCATCCAGAAATGCCCCCGGTCTGATTGCCGACGTGCTGGTGTTTGACGACAAGGCCATCAAGGCCAAACCGGCGGAAATTGCCGGCATCATGAAGGCCTACCTGGACGGCCTGGCCTACATGAAAGCCAAGCCCGATGAGTCGGCCAGGATCATCGGCAAGTTCATGGGCGTCTCGGCCAAGGAAGTCAAGGAACAACTCCTTGGCGTGTACAACATCCCGCTGGCCGAAATGCCCAAGGCTTTCGTCAAGGCCAAGGAAACCACCTCGTATTTCGCCAGCGGCGAGATCATCGGCCAGTTGCTCAAAGCCAAGGGCCAGATCACCGCAGTGCCGCCGATCGAAACCACGTTCGACGCGCAGTTCGTCACCGCGCTGACCAAGAAGTAAATCCCTGCGGGCGTTCGCTGTGCGCGTCCCCGCGGACGGGCACCGCGGGACCGCACCATGAAAAAAGGTTGCATCATGAAGCAGGTTTTCCGCTATCCCGAAGGGGTCTGGCCCAATGTGGCCGCTCTGGCCCTGACGCTGCTGGGCTACGGCGCCGGTGTGGCGCTGCTGGGCCAGCCGAACTGGGGCCTGAACGCCCTGGGCTTTTTGCTGGTCGCGCAGACCCTGGTCTGGTCGGCCTATTTCATTCATGAATTTGCCCATCAGGCCATCTTCAAGACGCCGGCTGCCAACCAGCGCTGGGGCACCGTGATGAGCTGGATCAACGGCAGCTGCTATGCCACATTTGCCGACATGCGGCGCAAGCACATGCGCCACCATGTGGAGAGGGCCGATGTGATTACCTTCGATGTGCGCGGCTTCCTGCTGCGCGCGCCGGCCTGGCTGCGAAACGGCGTGCTGGCGCTGGAATGGGCTTATTTTCCGGCCGTGGAGTTCCTGATGCGGGCCTTTGTCGTGGTGCTGCCTTTTCGTGACGAGCGCCGGCATGCGGCGCGCGGGCGCGTGCTGGCCATCGCCGCCGTTCGCCTGAGCCTGCTGGCGGCGCTGGGCTGGTGGTCGGTCAAGGCGCTGCTGCTGTACTTCGCGGCTTACCTGGTGTTTGTCACCGTGCTGCGCTTTGCCGACTGTTTTCAGCACACCTACGACGCCTATCCGATTCTGGACGACCAGCCGGTGCCTGGCGACAAACTGCGCGACCGCGCCTACGAGCAAGCCAACACCTACAGCGACATCGTGGGCCTGAACAGCAAATGGCTCAACCTGGTCTGGCTGAACTTTGGCTTTCACAACGCGCACCACGAGCGGCCCACGGCGCCCTGGCACCGCCTGCCGGCTTTTCACCGCGAGCTTTATCCCGACAGTTACGCGCAGGTCGTCACGGTGCGTGAGCTGCTGCACAGTTTTCACGTCAATCGCGTCAAGCGCGTGCTGGCCAGCGACTACGGCCACATCCAGGCCCCGGGCGCAAGCGGACGCACGCATGGTTTTCTGGGCGCCGTTGGCGTGTCTTTCCTGACGGCGGTCTAGCGTGGCACCGTGCTATGCCCTGGAGGGCAAAACCGTGGTGCTGACCGGTGCAGGCGGCGGCATTGGCCGTGCGCTGGCGCACGCGTTTGCCGCCCAGGGCGCCAGCCTGATGCTGCTGGACCGCGAGGCAGACAGCCTGCTGCGCCTTGCCGATGCGCTGGCCGCGCCAAACAAGGTCAGCACGGCCGTGTGCGACCTGGGCGACGACGCGCAGGTTTCCATGCTGGCTTCGCAGTTGCAGGCGCAAGGCGCGCGCGTCGATGTGCTCATCAACAATGCCGGCAGCGAATACCCGACACCGATCGACAGCAGCGCGCCCGACGCGATGGCGCGCTGGGCCGGTTTGCTGGACAACAACGTGGTCAGCATGGTGCGCCTGACGCGCGCGCTGCTGCCGCTGATGCCCGCCGGGGCCAGCGTCATCAACCAGTCGTCAATCTGGGGCAAGACCGGCGTGGCCGACTTTTCGGCCTATGTGGCCAGCAAGCACGCGGTGATCGGCCTGACGCGGTCGCTGGCCTTTGAGCTCGCAGCGCGCGGCATCCGCGTCAATGCGGTCTGTCCGGGCTGGATCCGCACCGATGCCGCCCTGCGCTCGCTGGCCAGCATGGCGCAGCAGCAAGGCCGCAGCGAAGCCGAGATCGAGCGCGAACTGCTGTCCCGGCAGGCCCTGCCGGCCATGCTGGCGCCAGCTGACATTGCCGGAATCTATCTCTTCCTGGCCAGCGTCGATGCGGCGCCGCTGACCGGCCAGGCCATCGTGGTGAGCAACGGCGAGGTGATGGGCTGATGACTGCGGCGTTCGAGCTGTCCCTGTCCGGCCGCACCGCGCTGGTGACCGGGGCCAGCAGCGGTATCGGGCGCGCCATCGCGCTGGCCTTTGCGCAGGCCGGCGCGGCCGTGCTGGTCAACCATCTGGGGCGGGCTGACGAGGCCGCCGCACTCGTGCGCGAGATCCACAGCCTGGGCGCCCAGGCCTGGGCGATCGAGGCCGATGTCAGCCGGTCGGCCGATGTGGCCGGTCTGGCGGCACAGGCCGCGCAGCGTTGCGGCACCGTCGACGTGCTTGTCAACAACGCCGGCATCATCCAGGAAAAACCATTTCTCGACACCACAGAGGACGACTGGGACCGCATGCTGGCCGTCGACCTGAAGTCGGTGTTCCTGACCGCGCGCGCCTTTTTTCCTGGCATGGAGGCGCAGGGGCACGGCGTCATCATCAACATCGCCTCTGACCTGGCCGTGCTGGGGCGCGAACACTACGCGCCCTACTGCGCCGCCAAGGCCGGCGTGATCGGCCTGACGCGGGCGCTGGCGCGCGAGTTCGCCCCGGCGATCCGTGTCAATGCGATTGCACCGGGGCCGGTCAACACGGCCATGATGTCGCTCGACGCCATGAGCCCGCAGTGGCTCGCCAAGGAGTTGGACATCCCCCAGCGGCGCATTGCCGAGCCGGACGAGATTGCCGCCACCGCGCTGTTTCTGGCCTCTGACCTGTCGCGCTTTTACTGTGGCCAGGTGCTCGGCCCCAATGGCGGCTCGGTCATGGGCTGAACCGGATTGACCACGCCGTGACGCCGTCTCTATCCGTTTCACCCCGACCTGCCGCCTGGCCGGTGGCCGTGCTGCTGTTTTCCTCGTCGCTCTGGGGGTTGTCCTGGTGGCCGCTCAAGCAGTTTGTGGCGATGGGCCTGTCCGGCCCGGTGCTCTCGCTGCTGGCCTATGGCCTGGTCAGCCTGTGCACCTTCATGCTGCTGTGGCGCGAGCGGGCTGCCTGGCGTTCGCAAACCGGCCTGCTGCTGGCGCTGGCGCTGGTGGGGGGCTGGGCCAACACGTCTTTTGTCTACGCGCTGATGCTGGGCGACGTGGTGCGCGTGATGTTTTTGTTCTACCTGTCGCCGGTCTGGTCCGTCCTGGGCGGCTGGCTGTTCCTGGGCGAGCGGGTGCGTCGCCGGCGCATCATCGCGGTCGCGCTGGCGCTGACCGGTTTGTGGTTCGTGATTGGCGGTGTCCGCGCCTTGCAGTCGCCGCTGAGCACGGCCGACTGGCTGGCCTTGTCGGCGGGCCTCGCGTTTGCGGGCAACAACCTGATTGCGCGCGCGGCGCAGGCGATTCCGCTGCGTTCCAAGACGGTGGCCGTGTTCCTGGGCTGCAGCGTGCTGGCGCTGGCCGCCGTGCTCGGGCAGGGCGCTGCCGTGCCGGCCGTGTCGGCACCGGTTTTACTGGCCGTGCTGGCCTATGGCTTTGTCTGGCTGCTGCTGGCCACGGCCACCTGGCAGTACGGCGTGACCCATCTGGAAAGCGGCCGCGCCGGCATCGTCATGGTGGCCGAATTGCTGGTGGCCGTGCTCAGTGCGACCTGGCTGGGCAGCGAACAGATGTCGCCTGTTGAATGGCTGGGCGGCGCCCTGATTGCCCTGGCCGCGCTGGTCGAAGCCACCGACGCCGGCGAGCCCGGCCTGCCACTTGTCACTGTTCCAAAGGAGTCAACATGAGCACCGTCTGGATGAACGAATTGTCCTGGGTCGATTACCAGGCCCGCATGACCGGGGACAAGCCCCCGGTTTTCCTGCCGGTCGGCGCGCTGGAGCAGCACGGCCCGCACCTGCCGCTGGGCACGGATGCGCTGCTGTCGGCCGCCGTGGCCTTTGACGCCGCCGTCCGGGTCGGCGGCCTGGTGGCGCCTACCTTGTCGTATGGCTACAAATCCCAGCCCAAGTGCGGCGGCGGCCAGCATTTCTGCGGCACCACCAGTGTGGACGCGGCCACCCTCATCGGCTCGGTGCGCGACGCCGTGCGCGAGTTTGCCCGCCACGGCGTCAACCGGCTGGTGGTACTCAACGGACATTATGAAAACCAGTGGTTCCTCATCGAAGGCATCGACCTGGGTTTGCGCGATGTCGGGCCCGGCGCCACGCTGGAGGTCATGCGGCTGGAATACTGGGATTTCATGACCCCTGCAACGCTGACGCATGTTTTTCCCGAAGGCTTCCCGGGTTTTGCGCTGGAGCATGCGGCCGTGATGGAAACCTCCATGATGCTGCACTACCACCCGTCGCTGGTGCGGCTGGACCTGATTCCCGACGACGGACCGGCCGATTTTCCGCCCTACGACATCTACCCTGCGCGCAGCGACTGGGTGCCGCCATCGGGCGTGCTGTCGTCGGCGCGTGGCGCGGACGCGGCCAAGGGCCGGCTGCTGGCGCAGGAAGTTTCGGCGCGCATCGCCCAGGCCATTGCCACCGGCTTTCGCTGAAATCGGGCTGGCCGTGAAACCTCTTGCCTGGACGATTGAAGTCGCCGACACGGCGCTGCTGGTGATCGACATGCAGCGCGATTTTTGCAGTCCGCACGGCTACGCGGCGCGCGCCGGGCTCGATGTGGCGCGGCTGGCCGGGCCCATCGGTCAGATCCGCCGGCTGCTCGACGCCGCGCGGGGCGCGGGCCTGCTGGTCGTGCACACGCGAGAAGGTCACCTGCCCGACCTGTCCGATTGCCCGGCCGAAAAAATGCAGCGCAGCCGGCAGGCCGGCGCGCCCATCGGCAGCGTTGGGCCCATGGGCCGGCTGCTGGTGCGCGGCGAATACGGGCATGACTTCATTGACGAGTTGCAGCCGGCCACAGGTGAAGCGGTGATTGACAAGCCCGGCTACGGCGCGTTCTACCAGACCGGGCTGGCGCAGCTGTTAACGAACCGCTGCATTCGCCAACTGATTGTCTGCGGCGTCACCCCGAGGTGTGCGTGCATTCGACGCTGCGCGAAGCGGTGGACCGGGGCTATGCCTGCGTCACCGTGGCCGATGCCACTGCCGCGAGCGATCCCGCCTTGCAGGCGCCGGCGCTGGCAATGATCGGCGTCGAGGGCGGGATTTTCGGCCGTGTGGCCACCACCGATCAATTGCTGCAAGCGCTACGCGGCGCGCCCAGCCACAAAGAGATCCCATGACCCAAGTCAAAAAATTATGGCCCTTACTGACCGCAACGCATCGCTACGACAAGTCCATCTCGACCTTCAACCGCGGCCGCGGCCAGCAGATTGAAGCGCCCATCCTGGCCTACCTGATTGAAACGGCCAACGGACGCATCCTTTACGACGTGGGTTGCGACCATGCCAAGATCAACGACCCGTTGGCAAGTGCCCGTTACTACGACCCGGCGGTGTTCGAGTTCGGCGCGCCGGAGATGCGTGATGAGCAGCGCATTCCCCGCCATCTGGCGCGCCTGGGGCTTACGCCAGCCGATGTCGATGTGATTTTCATTGGCCACCTGCATTTCGACCATGCCGGCGGGCTCAAGGACTTGCGGCGCTGCGGCTGCGGAGCGGAGATTCATGTGCAGCGCGATGAAATGGCGGTGGCGCGCAGCGGCGCCGACCGGGCGGTCTTTGCCGACGACCTGCAGGACGAGGCCGGCGCGCCGCTGCAGTTCAGGCTCAGGCAGGGCGAGTACACGCTGCTGCCCGGCGTGCATGCGGTGGCCTCGCCGGGGCACACCGTCGGCCACATGTCGATGCTGGTCGAACTCCCCAAGGGGCCGCCGGTGCTGCTGGCCGGCGATGCCGCCGATCTGCAGGAAAACCTCGATGACGAGGTGGCGCCTGGTACCTTGTGGCAGGCCCGCGAACAGCAGGCCGTGGACAGCATCCGCAAGCTGAAGGCGCTGGCCGTTGAGACCGGCGCCCGCATCTGGCCCAACCACGACATGGCGTTTTACCGTTCGCTGCCGGTCTTTCCGATGGCCTGCGAATGAGCGCGGTTCAAACCGGCGTCTTGCCAGGCGCCGGCGGGTCTGCCGTGCCGGACCGCTACCGCGGTGTTTGGGCACGCACGCTGCTGGAAGCACCGGGGGTGCGCGACGACCGCAGTTTTGTACGCTGGCTGCAGACCAGTGTCTGGCATGCCGACCTGCGCATTCCCCTGATGGCCCGGCCCGTGACCGCACAGGCGCCAGGTGCGCAGCCCGGACAGCCACTGGCGCTCAGGCTTGCCGCCCAGCAGGGATTTTGCGGCATGACCCAAGTCCGGCAGCAGGCGGCAGGAGAAGTCTGCACCTGGCACCGCCTGAGCGACTTTCAGCCGGCACGGGAGGCGGCGGATGCTGGCGTGATGCTCTTTGACGGGCCTGATCGTGTGATTGAAACGGGCCTGCATGCGTCGTATCTCGAGGTCTGGGAGCGCCTGCCCGGTTCCACCGGCCGGTCCATTGTGCTGGCCGGCCTGGACGAAACAGGGCAGGACAATGCCGAAAGGGTGCTGGTGGCGGGCCGTTATCTGATGCGTGTTCGTCCCCGGCGCCTGGCCTTGTCGCCTGACAGAGAAACGGAGCCATCGCTGGCCGATGTTGTTGCCCGGCATCCTGATATGGCCCGCGAGATACTGGATTTTGAAATCTCCTTTGGCCGCCTTGACGCCGGCCGCTGGACGATCGAGCATTCCACGCTGCCTGAACTCGAAGGCCGCAGCCTGCCTTGCCGGTTGCACCACGAGTCCGAATTTCAGGCGCGAATCGAGGGCGATTTTTCAACCTTACCCTGGCAGGTCATTGAGTGGGACTGCACAGATTCAAGCATTTAGGCCCTGGAATCTGCCAGAAAAGGGCGATGGCCCGGAATAGGCCTCATGGGAGTGCGTTTTCCCTGATTTGGTGCACATCACTTGATGTTCAACAAGGCGAATGGCCCAGATGACGGCTGTTGCATCGCGACAGGTTGACCCTGATGCCAGAAATCTGGCATTGAATTTGCTTATTGTCTTGCAAGAGAGGTGTCGTGCTGATTACAGCGCCACTTTACTTGTCAGACCGCTAGGGTTCCGGGCGCCATGTCGAATGGCGCTGTCTGGTCCGAGAGCTGTCGGCCGCATTCATGCGGCTCCACGGAGGGATAAAAGCCCGGGAGGAGATGGTGTGTATCGCCGTCCTCTCTTGGCTTTTTCCTTCAACTTCTGGAGCCCGCATTGTCCGAAAAATTTTTGCCACCCGCGCGCCCGGGCATCTGGCGCATCGCGGGTCATCTATCCCGACGGCAGTACTGGATGTTTGCCGCGCTGGGGCTGTTGCTTCCCTTCGCCGCCTGGGCGGCCCTTTCTGCCTCGGGCTGGGTTGACCCGATGTTCCTGCCCGGGCCATTGAACGTGTTCACCCGCATGGTGACCTGGCTGCTCGAGGATGACCTGATGGGGGATGCTGCGATAAGCATCTACCGGGTCGCTGCTGGCTTTTTGTTGTCAGCTGCATTGGCCTTGCCGCTGGGTCTGCTGATCGGGGCCTTCCGCCCAGTCGAGGCCCTGCTCGAACCCCTGACCGATTTCATCCGCTATATGCCGGCCGTGGCCTTCATTCCCCTGGTCATGCTGTGGCTGGGCATTGGTGAAAGCGCCAAGATATCCATCATCTTCATCGGCACATTTTTCCAGATGGTGCTGATGGTGGCCGAGAACGTCCGGCAGGTGCCGATGGCGCAGATCGAAGCGGCCCTCACGATGGGCGCAACGCGCTACGAAATGATCCGCCTGGTGCTGTCGCAATCGGCCAAGCCGGCGATGCTCGACACGCTGCGCATCACGATGGGCTGGGCCTGGACCTACCTGGTGGTGGCCGAGCTGGTGGCTGCCAATTCCGGCTTGGGTTATGCCATTTTGAAGGCGCAACGCTACCTGAAGACCGACACGATTTTTGGCGGAATCATTTTGATCGGGGTGATTGGCCTGTTGATCGACCAGGGCTTTCGCTGGCTGCATCGCCGTCTGTTCCCCTGGTCACAGGCGAGAGGCTAAAACCATGTCCAAAGTCAACATCAAAAATGTCGGCAAGATATTCGCTGCCGCCGCCGGCCAGATCCCCGCGCTGCAGGACGTGAACCTCAGCATTGAAGACAACGAGTTCGTCACGCTCGTGGGGGCGTCGGGCTGCGGCAAATCGACTTTGTTGCGGATTCTTGCCGGGCTCGAATACCGCACCAGCGGCGAGGTGCTGTGCGATGGCCAGTCGATCAACAGCCCGGGCGCAGACCGCGCCATGGTGTTCCAGCACTACAGCCTGTATCCCTGGCTCAGCGTTATCGACAACATCAAGTTCAGCCGCCAACTCAAGGTCAACCGGGAAAATCTGACGTCCTCCGACGTGGAAGCCGCCTCCGGGCGCGCCGATGCGCTGCTGAACCTGATCGGCCTGAGCAAGGTGAGTTCGGCCTATCCGAACCAGTTGTCGGGCGGCATGCAGCAGCGGGTGGCGATTGCCCGGGCCCTGATGGGCCGGCCTTCGATCTTGCTGATGGATGAGCCTTTCGGCGCCCTGGACGCGCAGACGCGCGAGGTCATGCATGACCTGATCCTGCACATTCACCGGGTTGAAAAAACCACCATCATCTTTGTCACCCACGACGTGGAAGAAGCCATCTACCTGGGCCAGCGCGTGGTGCTGATGCAGCCGCGCCCCGGACGCATCCACAGCACGTTCGCGGTACCGCTGCCGGCCCAGCGCACCCAGGAGATGAAACACACGGCGCCGTTTCGCGAACTGCGTGCCGAGATCCTGGCGCGCATCCGGCAGAGCACCGGCATCACCACCGACCTGGACAGGCTTGACCAGCTCAACCTGCAAGGCACTTCAGCCTGAGGTCATTGCCCCCGTTATCCCCTCTTTCTTTACAAGCGATCAAGCCATGTCAACCACTTTTGCCAATTTGCCTGCGCTGGCCCGCGCAGCGGTGCCCGATATATCCACCACCTTTGCGCCCGAGCGGGTGCTGTGGGAGGAAACACTGCCCGGCGGCTGCCACTGGTCGGGCGTGCTGCGCCGCGGCAATACGCTGCGACTCTCCGACCTGCAGGGCTGCGCCAATGTCTCGGCGCTGTTTTTCAACCAGGAAGAAAAGACCGAGCGTTACAACATGCCTGACACGCTCAAGGCACAGCACACGGCTTTTCTCACAAGTGGTCATGCCTGCTACTCGGACATGGGACGCATCCTGTGCTCGATTCCCGAAGACAGCTGCGGCTGGCACGACACCTTCAGCGGCGTGCTCGACGCGGCCAGCCTGGAAAAAAAGTACGGCCAGGCGCGCTACCAGGAACACCGCAACGGCATGTACCGCAGCGGTCTGGATGGGTTGCTGGTGGAGTTGAACAAATGGGGCCTGGGCCGGCGCGATGTGGGCGCCAATGTCAATTTCTTCAGCAAGGTGAGCGCCGATCAGGGCGGCAAGCTGCATTTCGAGACGGCCCACCGGCAGCCAGACCAGCATGTCGATCTGCGTTTCGAGATGAATGTGTTGGTGGTGCTTTCCGCAGCGCCGCATCCGCTCGATCCGGCGCCGGTCTATGCCCCGGGCGCGGTCAAGCTCACGGCCTGGCGCTCCGGCACGGCGGGCGCCCAGGATGTGTGCCGGCTGTCATGCCCGGAAAACGACCGGGGTTTCATCAACACCGAGCGCTGGTTTCTTTAAACCAGCACGTCGGCCACTGCTTTCGCTTTCGATCCATCATTCCAAGGAATCCCACCATGTCTGCCACCATTCAGGCCAGCGCACTCGATCCCGCACAGGCCACCCTGGACGAAACCATTCCCGCCGGCGAGCCATGGATGCAGCGGCTCAGCAAGGGCCAGATTTTTCGCATTGTCGATCTCGAAGGCAACCAGGCCGTCGATACGCTGTTCTTCAACGCCGACGACCCCGAAGAGCACTACAGCCTGACGCACACCATTCAGGCACAGGGTGCGCTCTACCTGGGCCTGGGCTCCGTCCTCATGTCGAGCGAAGGCCGGCCCCTGCTGACCATTGTGGCCGACACCTGCGGCCGCCACGACACGCTGGGCGGCGCCTGCTCGTGCGAAAGCAATACCGTGCGCTACGCCCTGGAAAAACGCGCCATGCACAGCTGCCGCGACAACTTCATGGCGGCCATCGCGCACAACCCGTACGGACTGCACAAGCGCGACATGGCCTCCAACATCAATTTCTTCATGAACGTGCCGGTCACCCCAAACGGCGGTCTGACTTTCGAGGACGGCATCTCCGCGCCCGGCAAGTATGTCGAGATGCGTGCCGAGACGGACGTGATCGTGCTGGTGTCGAACTGCCCGCAGCTCAACAACCCGTGCAATGCCTACAACCCCACGCCGGTACGCTGCCTGGTCTGGGACGCCGCTTAACAACTTCCGGGTGCCGGACGACCGGCGCCCCTTCCTGACTGGCAGGACGACCTGCCGCTTGCCGTGAGCCGATCATGTTCAAAAAAGTTCTTGTTGCCAACCGGGGTGCGATTGCCTGCCGCATCATCCGCACCCTGCGCCGCATGGGTGTGGGCGCCGTGGCGATCTATTCCGAAGCCGATGCCGATTCGGCCCATGTGGCCGCAGCCGATGAAGCGGTTTGCATTGGCCCGGCGGCCGTCAGCGGCAGCTACCTGGCGATGCAGCGCATCATCGAGGCGGCGCTGGCCAGCGGCGCGCAAGCCATCCATCCTGGCTACGGTTTTCTTTCGGAAAATGCCGGTTTTGTCGAGGCCTGCGAAGCCGCCGGGTTGGCCTTTATCGGCCCCACGCCGCAACAGATGCGGGTCTTTGGCCTCAAGCACACGGCGCGCGCGCTGGCGACGCAGGCCGGCGTGCCCCTGCTGCCCGGCACCGGCCTGCTGTCCGGCCTGGACGACGCGCTGGCGCAGGCGCAAACCATCGGCTATCCGGTGATGCTCAAGAGCAGTGCGGGCGGCGGCGGCATCGGCATGCAGATGTGCCGCCATGCCGAAGAACTTCGCGCTGCTTTCGATTCGGTCAAGCGGCTGGCGCAAGCCAACTTTTCCGATGCCGGCGTGTTCCTGGAGCGCTTCATCACCGACGCCCGCCACATCGAGGTGCAGATTTTCGGTGACGGCGCGGGTGGCGTGCTGGCGCTGGGCGAGCGCGATTGTTCTTTGCAGCGTCGCAACCAGAAGGTGGTCGAGGAAACGCCGGCGCCCAACCTGCGCGAGGAGGTGCGCCAAGCCCTGCTGGAAACGGCGCGCAAGCTGGCCCGCACCGCCTGCTACCGGTCGGCCGGCACCGTCGAGTTCGTCGTCGATGCCGCCACGCAGGAATTCTTCTTTCTCGAAGTCAATGCACGCCTGCAGGTCGAGCACGGGGTGACCGAGGCCGTCACCGGCGTGGACCTGGTGGAATGGATGGTCCGCCTGGCCGCCGGGGACATGCCGCCCCTGCACACGCTGGCGGTGGTGCCGCGCGGCCATGCGGTGCAGGCGCGCCTGTATGCCGAGGATCCGGCCAAGAATTTCCAGCCCTCGACCGGACTGCTGACCGAGGTGTATTTTCCGAACGACCTGCGGGTGGACACCTGGATTGAACGCGGCACCGAGGTCAGCGCGCATTACGACCCGATGCTGGCCAAGCTGATCGCGCATGGCGACGACCGCGAGCAGGCGCTGGCCAGGCTGGACCAGGCCCTGGGCCAGACCCGCATCGCGGGGCTGGAGTCCAATCTTGACTACCTGCGCGCCCTGATGCGCTTTGCGCCCTTTTTGCAAGGGCGGCACACGACGCAAAGCCTGGCCGGTTTCGCGGCACCCAGCGAGGCGATTGATGTGCTCAGCCCGGGCGTGCAAACCTCGGTGCAGGACTGGCCGGGCCGGCTCGGCTACTGGGATGTGGGGGTGCCCCCCTCCGGGCCGATGGACGGACTGGCGCTGCGGCTGGCCAACCGGCTGCTGGGCAATCCCGAGGGCGCGGCGGCGCTGGAAATCACGGTCGCCGGGCCGACTCTGAGCTTTCGCAGCGCGCGGCAGATCGCTGTCACCGGCGCGCCTATCGAGTTGCTGCTGGACGGTGCGTCCGTGCCCATGGGCCGGGCGCTGGGGGTGCAGGCTGGTCAGACGCTGCGCGTCGGCCGTGTCACGGGCACGGGCTGCCGGGCCTATCTGGCGGTGAGCGGCGGCCTTGATGTGCCGGTTTACCTGGGCAGCCGGTCGACCTTCACGTTGGGCCAGTTCGGCGGCCATGGCGGCCGGGTGTTGCGTGCCGGTGATGTGCTGCATCCGGGCCAGACCGCCGGCTTGCCCGTCATGGAGGCTGATACAGCGGCGGCCTTGACACCGGTGTTCGGCGCGCACTGGGATATCGGCGTACTGGTCGGGCCGCATGCCGCCCCCGACTTCTTCACGCCGGAAGATATGGAAATGTTCTTTGCCACCGACTGGCAGGTGCATTACAACTCCAGCCGCACCGGCGTTCGGCTGATCGGTCCGAAGCCGGCCTGGGCCCGACGCGATGGCGGGGAGGCCGGTCTGCACCCTTCGAACATCCACGACAACGCTTACGCCATCGGCGCGATCGACTTCACCGGCGACATGCCGGTGATCCTCGGGCCTGACGGTCCGAGCCTGGGCGGCTTTGTCTGCCCGGCCACCGTCGTGCAGGCTGAACTGTGGAAGCTGGGCCAGTTGTCGCCCGGCAATACCGTGCGGTTCAAGCCCTTGCGTCAACAGGAGGCGGCCGAACTGGCGCGTGCCCAACATGCGGCGCTGACCGTGCCGGCGGCCGCAGAGGCCGAGCGGGTGGTGACGGTTTCGGCGCAAAGCCAGCCCCTGGACGGCGCGGTGCTGCACCGTTCGCCCGCCAAGGAAAACGGCGTCGAGGTGGTGTACCGGCGCGCCGGCGACGCCTATGTGCTGATCGAGTTCGGTGAGCTCCAGCTGGACCTGACGCTGCGCTTCCTGGTACATGCCCTGATGACGCGCCTGCAGGACTGGCGCGACGAAGGCCAACTGCGCGGCGTGATCGACCTGACGCCGGGTATCCGCTCGCTGCAGGTGCATTACGACGCGCTGCAGTTGCCGCTGCCGGCCCTGATGGACCAGCTGCTGCAGGCCCAGGCCGGACTGGCGGCGGCCGATGACATCGAGGTGCCGAGCCGCACCGTCTGGCTGCCGCTGTCCTGGGACGACCCGGCCACCAAGCTGGCGATTGAAAAATACATGCAGTCGGTCAGCGCCGATGCGCCCTGGTGCCCGAGCAATATCGAGTTTATCCGCCGCATCAACGGCCTGCCCGACATCCAGGCGGTGTATGACATTGTGTTCGACGCCAGCTACATGGTGCTGGGCCTGGGTGATGTGTACCTGGGCGCGCCGGTCGCCACACCGCTGGACCCCCGGCACCGGCTGGTGACCACCAAGTACAACCCGGCCCGCACCTGGACGCCGGAAAACGCCGTCGGTATCGGCGGCGCCTATATGTGCGTCTATGGGATGGAAGGCCCGGGCGGCTACCAGTTCGTCGGCCGCACGGTGCAGATGTGGAATCGCTGGCGGGTGACGCGTGATTTTCAGGAAGGCAAGCCTTGGCTGCTGCGGTTTTTCGACCAGATCCGTTTCTACCCCATGGGTGCCGAGGAACTGCTGGCCTACCGCAAGGAGTTCGTGGCGGGGCGTGCCGCGCTGCGGATCGACGAAGGCGTTTTCCGCCTCTCGGATTACCAGCGTTTCCTGCGCGAAAACGATGCATCGATCAGGGACTTCAAACAAGGGCAGCAGGCGGCGTTCGAGGCCGAGCGCGAGCGCTGGCGTCTTGCGGGCGTGTCCGAGGCGCCCGATGCCGGCAGCGCCGCAGAGGCAGAGGCCCAGGCGGCCGCTGCCCAGGCCTTTGAAGGCGAAGTGGTGGCGTCCCAGGTTGCGGGCGGCGTGTGGTCTGTGCTGGTGGCGGTGGGCGCTGACGTGACGGCCGGGCAGGCGCTGCTGGTGATCGAGTCCATGAAAATGGAAATCACCGTGCATGCCCATTGCGCTGGCCGTATCGAGCAGCTGCTGTGCGTGGAGGGCCAGTCCGTGACGGCAGGCCAGCCGCTGGTGTTGATGTGCTGATGTGCTGATGTGTTGAACAAGGAAATGACGATGCGACTTGATCTTTCAATTCCCGCCCTGCGGGCCCGCTACCTCGATGGCAGCCTGACACCCGCGCAACTGGTGGAGCAGCTCGATGCGCAGATGCGCGCAGAAGACGCCGCCCTGGACCGGCATGTCTGGATTCGCCGCCTGACGCTCGATGAAATGCGCGCCCATGCCGCGGCCCTGGACGGGCGCGATCCGAAGACCTTGCCGCTGTACGGCATTCCGTTTGCCATCAAGGACAACATCGACCTGGCAGGCATTCCCACCACGGCCGCCTGCCCGGCGTTTGCCTATACGCCCCAGGCCAGCGCCACCGTGGTGCAGCGCCTGATCAAGGCCGGGGCCATCCCGGTCGGCAAGACCAATCTTGACCAGTTTGCCACCGGCCTGGTGGGGGTGCGCTCGCCGTATGGCGCCTGCCGCAACAGCCTGAACCCGGACTATGTGTCGGGCGGGTCCTCCGCTGGCTCAGCCGTTTCGGTCGCGCTCGGTCTGGCGAGCTTTTCGCTGGGCACCGACACCGCCGGCTCGGGCCGCGTGCCGGCCATGTTCAACAATCTGGTCGGTCTCAAGCCGACCTGCGGCCGGATTCCCGCCACGGGCGTGGTGCCGGCCTGCCGCACGCTCGATGTGGTGTCGGTGTTCGCGCTGACCGCAGGTGATGCCGCCACGGTGCTGGGGGTGGCGCAGGGCGAGGATCCGCTGGATGCGTATTCGCGCGACCTGCCGCCTTACGGCCATGACTTTGGCGCGGCCAGCAGTTTCCGGTTCGGCGTGCCACGCCCGGCCGACCTTGAGTTTCACGGCAACCCCGACGGCCCTGCGCAGTTCGCCCAGGCGGTCGCCCACTTGCAGGCGCTGGGCGGCACGCCGGTGGAGGTCGATCTCACGCCGTTTCGCGCCGTCGCGACCCTGCTCTATGAAGGCCCCTGGGTGGCCGAGCGTTACCAGGCCATCCGCTCCTTTATCGAGGCGCAACCAGAAGCGCTGCATCCTGTCACGCGCGCCATCACCGAGAAGGGCGCGCAGATTTCAGCACCGGAGACCTTTGCGGCGCTTTACCGCCTGAAGGAACTCCAGCGGCAGACCCGGCCGGTCTGGCAAGACATCGACTGCCTGGTCACGCCCACAGCCAGCACCATCTACACCATCGATGCGGTGCAGGCCGACCCCATCCGGCTCAATTCCAACCTGGGCCACTACACCAACTATGTGAACCTGCTCGACCTGGCTGCGGTTGCCGTGCCGACCGGCTTCATGTCTGACGCCATGGCGGGCATGCCCTGGGGCGTGACATTGGTCGCGCCTGCCGGCCAGGACCTGCCCCTGCTATCGCTGGCGGCACGCCTGCACGCGCGCACCGTGTCCACGGTGGGCGCCATGCCGCATGCGCCGCACTGCCTGGCCAGCGCCCTGCCGGACGGCCTGCAATTTGCGTCCGGCCTGGTCCGGGTGGCGGTCTGCGGCGCGCATCTGAGCGGCCTGCCGCTGAACGGGCAATTGACGCAACGCGGCGCCCGACTCGTGCGGGAGGTGCGCAGCGCCCCCTGCTACAAGCTGTTTGCGCTGCCCGGCGGCCCGCCCCAGCGACCCGGCATGCTGCGGGTTGATGCGGGCGGCTCCGCCATCGAGATGGAAGTATGGGAACTGCCCGCAAGCGAATTTGGCTCTTTTGTGGCCGGCATTCCCGCTCCCCTGGGCATCGGGACGGTGGCACTGGAGGACGGCAGCCCGGTGCAGGGCTTTGTCTGCGAGGCGCATGCCGCTGCGCAGGGACAGGACATCACCCACTTCGGCGGATGGCGCCGCTATCTGGGCAGCCTGGCGTGAGCTCAGTCTGTCTGGGATGAACCGGTGGCGAGCAGGACGGCCAGCAGGATCAGGCCGCCGCCGAACAGCGTGCGCGGTGACAATTCGCCTGCGCCGAGCAGGACCGATGAGGCGCTGGCAAACACCACCTCCGACAGCATGATGAGCGAGGTGGTGCTCGCGCGCAGGCGCGAGGCGCCGTACTGCAATGCCAGGTTTCCGGCCAGAAATGCCAGGCTGAGGAGCACGGTAACGCCAATCCAGGCAACGCCGGGCGCGGGCGGTGCCGCCATCAGGCCCAGACCCGTCCCAATGGCCGCCGTTCCGGTCGCCATGAGCGCCCCGCCGCCAAACATCGCCAGGATGCGTGATTCGCCGGGCGTGTGGTTGAGCTGGCGGAGCAAGATGTTGGTCAGTGCAAAGGTGAAGCCGCCCATGATGGCCAGCCAGTCCGCCAGGCTCTCGGGCACGGGCCAAGGCGATGCGGGTGTCTTCAGCACCACGACCAGTCCGGCCAGGGCCAGTGCGAGCCGCAGCAGTGAGCCGGCGCCCGGCTTTTCCCCCAACATGGGCCAGGCCAGCAATACCACCCAGGCCGGCATCAGGTAAAACAGCAGCACGACGCGCACCACGTCGCCCGTCGTGACGGCCCAGTTGAACCCCAGATTGGTCAACCCGGAGGCGGCCAGCAGCAGCCACAGCATCGGATGCTGTAAAAAGCCGCGCCAAGCGCCGGGTCTGACCGCCAGCAGACACAGCAGTGAAAAGACAAAGATGAAGGCCGTCGCCCACAGGGGGTGCACGCCATGGCCCTGCAATTGGCGAAACGGCCACCACGAAACGCCCCAGACGAAAGCGTTCAACACCAGCGCGCAGGCCGCCAGCGTGGCCGCCCGCCCTTGCGTGACGCGGGCCGGATTCGAGCCAGCCATTAATGCGACTTGTCGCTGCGGGCAATGCTCATCAGGTGATCAAGCTGCACCTTGTGCTTGATGGTGTTGCTCTTGTGCCAGCGCTGGATCAGCCACATGAAGCCGGCCACCACGACACCGAAGCCGGTGATCGCGCCAAAGGCTGACAGGCCCAGGCCGGTGGACAGGCTGTAGCCTGCGCCCAGGCTCAGGATGCAAGCCTGCTCGTTAAAGTTCTGCACGGCAATCGAGCGGCCGGCGCCCATCAGGTTGTGCCCCCGGTGCTGCAACAGCGCGTTCATCGGCACCACCAGGAAGCCGCCCAGGCCGCCCAGCAAAATCAGGAAGGGCGCGGCCACCCAGACGTTGTCGATGAAGTTCATGCCGATCACCAGCAGGCCCATGGCAATTCCCAGCGGCATGACCTTGGTGGCATGCTCCAGCTGCATGCGCATTGACGCCAGAATGGCACCGACCGCCGTGCCGATCGCCACCACGCCCACCAGCGACGACGCCTGCGTGGTGCTGTAGCCCAGCGCTGCTGCGCTCCAGGCCAGCACGATGTAGCGCAGGTTGCCTGACACCCCCCAGAACAGCGTCGTGGTGGCCAGGGAAATCTGGCCCAGCTTGTCGTGCCAGAGTGCCGAATTGCAGTTCCAGAAATCAGGCAGCAGCTCGAGCTTGTTGCGCGGCATGGGACGCATCTCGACACCGGTGTCGGGGATGCGCAGGTTGAACCAGGCGGCAATCGCATACAGCAAGATCAGCAGGCTGATGGCCGCTTCGGGCGCGGTGTCGATGCCGGTGTTGATAAGCGGAATATCAATCGCCAGCAGATGGCTGGAGACGGCATGGCCCACCAGTTGGCCGCCCAGCAGCACGCCCAGGATGATCGACGCGATGGTCAGGCCTTCAATCCAGCCGTTGGCTTTCACCAGCTGCGAAGCTGGCAGCAGTTCGGTCAGGATGCCGTACTTGGCAGGCGAATAGGCGGCTGCGCCCAGTCCGACAATGGCATAAGCCAGCAGCGGGTGCGAGCCGAACAGCATCATCAGGCAGCCGACGACCTTGATGGCATTGCTGGCAAACATGACGTTTCCCTTGGGCCGGGCGTCGGCGTAGGCGCCGACAAACGGCGCCAGAATGACGTAGAAAAGCGCAAACATCGGCACCAGCGCGGCCGGTTGCCATTTGGGAGCCCCACTGGTTTTGAGGAGTTCTACAGCCGCTACGAATAGCGCGTTGTCAGCCAGCGAACTGAAAAACTGGGCTGCCATGATGGTGTAAAAACCGCGCTTCATTGAACTGTATTGATCACCGCAAAAAATGCACCGGTGGGTCCGGTGTCTCAAGATAGGGGGTGAATGTCTCCAAAATATCGCTGTTTATAGCATGGGGGCCAGATGTCAAAATGAAGGGCGGCCCGCCGTGTGATGCAAGCCCTGACTGCATCCGCCCGGACCTGCCCGCCCTTTGCGTGTCTTTGTCAGTTTTTGCCACCCATTCCTGTTCTTAACCACTTTCATTGCGCCATGCCACGTCCCATTCTTGCCACCGTCCACACCGCCGCCCTCAGTCACAATCTTGCGCGGGTGCGCGCTGCCGCGCCGGATTCCCGCGTCTGGGCCGTTGTCAAGGCGAATGCCTACGGCCATGGCATCGAGCGTGTTTTTGACGCGCTGCGCAGCGCCGACGGATTTGCGCTGCTGGACCTGGCCGAGGCGCAGCGTCTGCGCGCGCTCGACTGGCGTGGCCCCATCTTGCTGCTCGAAGGCTGCTTTGACGCGCGTGACCTGGAGCTGTGCTCGCGCCTGGGGCTGTGGCACACCATCCACTGCAATGAGCAGATTGACCGGCTGGCCGCGCACAAGTCGCAGCTGCCGCACCGCGTCTTCCTGAAAATGAACACCGGCATGAACCGGCTGGGTTTCAGGCCCGAGCGCTTTCGCGCCGCCTGGACGCGGCTGAATGCGCTGCCGCAGGTCGAGGAAATCTCGCTGATGCAGCATTTCCCTGATGCCGACGGGCCCAAAGGCATTGACGCGCAGCTGCAGGCCTTCAACGCCGTGACGCACGACCTGCCAGGCGAACGCACGCTCAGCAACAGCGCGGCCATCCTGCGTCACGGCGAGGCACTGTCCGGCTGCTCCGACTGGGTCCGGCCCGGCATCGTGCTGTATGGCAGTGCGCCCGACTTTCCCGCGCACAGCGCAGCCGACTGGGGCCTGCAGCCGACGATGACGCTGTCTTCCCGCCTGATCGGCCTGCAGCAACTGGTAGCCGGCGACACGGTCGGCTACGGTTCGAGTTTTGTCGCCGAAGGGCCGATGCGCATCGGCGTGGTGGCCTGCGGCTACGCCGACGGCTATCCGCGCCACTGCGTCACCGGAACCCCCGTGCTGGTGGGCGGGGTGCGATGCCGCATGGTCGGGCGCGTCAGCATGGACATGATCACCGTCGACCTCACGCCCGTGCCGCAGGCCGGCGTGGGTTCAGAGGTCACGCTCTGGGGCTGCGCCAGCAGCGGCGCCGTGCTGCCGATCGATGACGTGGCGCGTTCGGCCGGCACGGTCGGTTATGAGCTGATGTGCGCGCTGGCCGCGCGCGTGCCGACTGTCGCTGACTGACGGGCGAAAAAGAACTGGCATGTGAAAGGTTTCTCTTAAACCGTCATGCTGAAAGCATCCGGGCGTTTCACGCCCGTCTGTTTTTCAGGGGTATCCGCCGCGGTGCCGATGTTCTCGCCGGTGCCGTCCTGCCGCCATGGCATGGTTTCAACATGTGCTGCCCCAGCCTGCTGCAAACCGGCATCCCCCTTCCTTTTCACTGGCCTGCCGGTATCCGGCGACAGGCTTTCAACAGGAGCAATTCTCGACATGACACTACGCAACCAGATCCAGCTGATCGCCTACCCAGACCGCATGGGCAACAACCTTGCCGACCTGTACAAGGTTATCGACAAGCATTTTTCGCATGTCATTGGCGGCGTTCACATCCTGCCGCCTTACCCGTCGAACGCCGATGGCGGGTTTTCGCCGCTGACGCACAAAGAGATTGATCCCAAGTACGGCAGCTGGGCCGACATCGAGAAAATCTCCAGCCGCTTCGACCTGTGCCTGGACCTGACGCTCAACCACATTTCCGACAAATCCGAAGAATTCAGGGATTTCCAGGCCAAGGGCTACGACTCCGAGCATGCCGACCTGTTCGTCCATGTCGACAAGCTCGGGCCGATCTCGCCCGATGATCTGGCCCGCATCCACATCCGCAAGGAAAAAGAGCCGTTTCGCGAAGTCACCTTTGGCGACGGCACGACCGGCCGGGTCTGGTGCACTTTCACCGAGCACCAGATCGACCTGAACTACCGCTCGCCCAAGACCTACGCGCTGATGGAGGACTACATGAAGTTTCTGGCGGAACGCGGCGTCAAGCTGTTCCGCCTGGATGCGTTTGGCTACACCACCAAGGAAATCGGCACCAGCTGCTTTCTGGTCGAGCCCGACGTGTACGACATCCTCAAGTGGGTCGATGGCGTGGCCCGCGAGAACGGCGCCGAGACGCTGCCCGAAGTGCACGACCACGCCAGCTTCCAGTATGCGATTGCGCTGCACGGCATGCACCCCTACGGTTTTGCGCTGGCGCCGCTGCTGCTGTATTCACTGTTCGACGCCAACAGCGTCTACCTCAAGCAATGGCTGCGCATGTGCCCGCGCAACCAGCTCACGGTGCTGGACACGCACGACGGCATCTGCATTCCGGACGTGGAAGGCGTCTTGCCCAAGACCGAGATCCAGGCGGTGATCGACAACGTCAGCCAGCGCAGCGCCGACCCCATCCTTCGCCGCTCGGCCGCCAACGTGCACAGCGTGGGCGCGATTTACCAGCTGACCTGTACCTACTACGACGCGCTCAAGCGCAACGACGACGCCTACATCGCCGCGCGCGCCATCCAGTTCTTTGCGCCCGGCATTCCGCAGGTGTACTACGTCGGTCTGCTGGCCGGCAGCAACGACCATGAACTGATGGAAGCCACCGGCGAGCTGCGCGACATCAACCGGCACTTCTACACGCTGGACGAGGTCGACGAGGCCGTCAAGACGCCTGTCGTGCGGCGGCTGCTCAAACTCATGGCGTTTCGCAGCAGCCATCCGGCATTCGACGGCGTGTTTCACCTGATGTATTCCAACGAAAGCAGCGTGGCCATGTGCTGGCGCAACGGCGAATTCAGCTGCGACCTGTTCGTGGACCTGAAATTCAAGAAGTCCACGATCAATTACGTGGACGTGAAGTCCAAGCGCCGGCTCTCGATGAGCTGCTGAGCCGGCACGGCCTGCACAAGCCGGCTGGAGACAGGCTGCGCTGGCCGATGGCTCCAGCGCAGGGTCGGCTTTCGCAATATCACCGTCCATGACGGCCAGGCGCTGCAGCCGGGCGGTGCTGCAGCGTGCTGCCGCCAAGCCAGGCGGCTGACGGGAAATCCTTGCGCTTTGGTTGCTCTGTATTTAATAGCTGCTTAAGACCGCTCAGTATGCGCAAAAGCCTTGAAATGGCTTAATACAGACCGTGCACCTGCGCCTTTAGCCGCGCCAGGCCGAGCAGCGCGTCGGTGAACGGCGTTGCCACGCCGGTCAACTGGCCCAGTTCCCGCACGGCGGCCACCAGCGCATCGAGTTCCAGCGCCTTGCCGGCTTCCACGTCCTGCAGCATCGAGGTTTTGAAGGCGCCGAGCTTGCGGGTGACCTGGTGCCGGTCTTCGGGCTGCTGGTCAATCGGGATGCCGATACGCGCGCCGATGTCCTTGGCTTCGAGCATCACCTGGGAGATGAAGCCGCGCACCAGTTCGTCGTTCATGATCAGGTCGGTGGTGGCGCCGGTCAGCGCGCTGATCGGGTTGACCGTCATGTTGCCCCAGAGCTTGAACCAGATGTCTTTCTGGATCTGGTCTGACACCGCCACCTCGAAGCCGGATTTTTCCATCCATGCCGCCAGTTGCTGCACGCGCCCGGTTTTCTCGCCCGACGGTTCGCCCAAAATGAGCTTGTTGCCGAAGTGATGGAAAACCTGCCCCGGCTCGTCGACCGAGCAGCTGGCATGCACCACGCATCCGACGATGCGCTGCACCGGCAAGGCTTCGGCCAGCGTGCCTTCCGGGTCCACCGAGGTCAGCCGCGTGCCGGCCAGCGTGCCGCCAAAGCCCTGCAAAAACCACCACGGCACGCCGTTCATCGCTGTCAGCACGGTGGTTTGCGGGCCCAGCAGCGGCGCGATCTGGCGCGCCACGTCGGGCAGTGACGGCGCCTTGACGGCCAGCACCACCAGATCCTGCACGCCCAAGTCAGCCGGCGTGTCGCTGGAGGCGACGGCCTGAGAGGTGACCTGGTTTCCCGTGCGCAGGCGCAGCCCGTGCAACTGCAGCGCGTCAAGCGTGGCACCGCGCGCCACCACGCTGACGCTGCAGCCGGCATGCGCCAGCCCGCTGCCTATCCAGCCGCCAATGGCGCCTGCGCCGTAAATGCAAACTTTCATGGGGAAGGTCTCCAGACGTCGAAATTTAAGAGAAAAAGGCCTTTTCCGCAATAGGTTCATGTGCTGGCAGCTATTGATTAAATAGCGGCTTGGTGCCGGCTCAGGCTGGCGTCATGTGCGTCGCCAGGTTGTTGTGCTTGCCTTCATAAACCGGCGCGCCTTCGTGGACCTGCAATGTCAGCCCGACGGCATGGGCGGCAAACACCGGTGCCAAATGCGCCTTCACGCTGGCCAGCACCGCTTCGCCGGCGCGCGCGATCATGGCCGGGGTGCGGCCCGGCGTGATCAGCAGGTTCAGGTAGATGAAGGCGCGGTCGGGCTGGCCGTCGGCGACTGCAAAATGCGGCGCCGGCCAGGCCATCACGCGCGTGCCGGCCACTGGAAACAGCGGGGCACCGTCGTCATGGCGCAGCGCCACCAGCGTAGCCGCCAGGGTGGTGCACAGCGTGCCCATGTCGGCCGAAGCTTCAAGGTTGGCGGTGTATTCGATCGTCAGGTGCGGCATGGGGAACTCCAAGGAGGGAAACGAAACGCAGGGACAGGGCAAAAATGAAACAGCCGTTCAGTAGGTCTGGCTGGCCGGCGCGGCCGACACGCTGGTTTTGAAGCGTGCCGCCAGCGCGCTGGTGGTGTTGGCCAGCAGGTTGGTGTCCAGCCCCACGGCGACAAAGGTGGCGCCGAGTTTCAGGTAATGGCGGGCCAGCGCCTCGTCAGGCGTCAAAATGCCCGCCGCCTTGCCAGCTTTCAAAATGCGCGCAATGGCGTCGGCAATCGCCGCCTGCACCTCAGGGTGGCCGGGGTTGCCGACATGGCCCATCGACGCCGACAGGTCGGCCGGGCCGATGAACACGCCGTCCACGCCTTGCGTCGCGGCAATCGCGTCCAGATTACGCAATGACAGTTCGGTTTCAGCCTGCACCAGCAGGCAGACCTGCGTATTGGCGTCATGCACATAGGCCGGGTTGCGGCCCCAGCCCGATGCCCGCGCGCCGCCCATGCCGCGAATGCCCTGCGGCGGGTAGCGCATGGCACGCACCAGGTCGGCGGCCTGCTCGGGCGTGTCGACCATGGGCACAAGCAGCGTCTGCACGCCCAGGTCGAGGTATTGCTTGATCAGCGTGGTGCCGCTGTGGCCGTGTCCGACCGGGACGCGTGCAATCGGGTGCGACGCATACGGCGCAATCGCCTGCAACTGGCCCAGGATGCTGCGCAGGTCATTGGGCGAGTGTTCGCCGTCGATCAGCAGCCAGTCGAAGCCGGCGCCGGCGCAGAGTTCCGCGCTGTAGGCATCGGCCAGGCCCAGCCAGAGGCCGATTTGCGGCCGTCTGTCGGCCAGTGCTTGCTTGAAGGGATTGATCGGGGTGGTCATGCGGGGTGTCCGGTGTCGGGTTGGAGGAAGCAAGGCAGACAGGAATGCTACAACGTGTCCGCGCTGCGGGCATCAGGTTGTTCAACACCGCGCTGGAAAATGCGCTGGACCATCTTCATCCCGAACAGCATGATGCGATTCGAATTGCCAAAAACTGCGCGGCCGGTGCGGTGCTGGTGTTGCGCCTGACGGGATTTGGCGTGTTTATTACCTTCCTGGCATCGACCTGGCTCGCGTAGACTATTTATCAAAACATTGATCGCAATTTCTCTGGCCTTGATGACGAAACAAGGCCATGAGCCGCTTGCGTGCCTTCCCGCCATTCGGCTCGCATCTTTAAACCCACCAAAACTCGATGGACACTCTGGAAGCGCTCAACCTGGCAACTTTTTTGGGCATCAATGCCGACCTGAACACGCCCCATTGGCGGATCGGCACGGCCATTCTGCTGGCGAATGGCTTGATCTATCTGATTCCGTTGGTGTTGATTGGCCTGTGGTGTTGGGGAAAAGAAAGGCAACGCAACCTGGCGCTCAAAGGGTGTTTTGTGGTGCTGCTTGCATTGGGTATGAATCAAATCATTATTTTGCTCTGGCCTCATCCGCGGCCCTTCATGATGGGCTTTGGCCATTCGTTCATGGCGCACGCAGCTGATTCGTCCTTTCCCAGCGATCACGCCACTATTTTTGTGGGTATCGGGCTGACGCTGGTTTTCAATTCCGTGCGTTCACTGATCGGCTGGAGCGTTCTTGCAGCCGGTGCGGTTGTGGCGTGGGCACGCGTGTATCTGGGCGTGCACTTTCCGCTGGATATGGTGGGGGCGGTGGCCGTGGCAAGCCTTGCTTGGCTGGCCATCCACATGATGTGGGTCAGGGTTGGCGAGGCCGTTACGTGGCGGATTGAGCAGTTCTACCGGCTCGTTCTGGCGCAACCCATCTCGCATGGCTGGATTCGCCGCTAAGCCACTAATGGTGACCGGGCCCTCATGCCCAAAACAACGCAGGAAAGCCGATGTTGCAGTACCTGGTCAATGTGGTTGAGCGGCTTGGGCAGTGGGGCTACCTCATCATTTTCCTGGGTGCAATGCTGGAATCGGCGGCGTTCTTGGGGCTGGTCATTCCTGGCGAGAGCCTGGTGCTGGTGGCCGGTTTTCTGGCCGCTCAGGGCTCTCTGGACCTCGATGTGCTTATCGTCGCCGTGGCGGTCGGGGCCGCCATCGGCGACAGCATCGGCTATGAAATGGGCCGCCAGATGGGGCGCCCGGCCCTGTTGCGCTACGGCGGGCGTTTTGGCCTGAACGAGGCGCGCGTGCAAAGCGCTGATGACTTTTTTGCGCGGCACGGCAGCAAGGCCGTGTTCCTGGGCCGGTTTGTCGGTTTTGCCCGAGCGCTGGTGCCCTTTCTGGCCGGCTCCTCGCACATGGCTTACCGAACGTTTTTGCCCTACAACGTGCTTGGCGCGGTACTTTGGGCATCTGCGGTGGCCTTACTCGGTTACTTTCTGGGTGCCAGCTGGCAAACGGCTGAACGTTGGATTGGACGAGCCAGCGCCATCGTCGGCGGCCTGGTGGTGGTCGCATTGCTGGTTTCCTGGCTATGGCGTTGGGCGACCCGGCATGAAGCTGTCCTGGGGCAAGCATGGAGCTGCTTTCTGGAGCGTCCCCGCATCAGTGCAGTGCGCCAGCGCTTCGCACCGCAGATTTCTTTTGTCCAGGACAGGTTCTCGCCCACCAGCTATTTGGGCTTGCAGCTGACGGTGGGGGCTGCAGTGTTGATCGGCGCGAGCTGGCTGTTCGGTGGAATTGCCGAGGACGTGGTGAGCGGCGACCCGCTCACCGTCATCGACCTGCAGGTGGCGCAATGGTTTCATGCGCACTCCACCCCGCTGATGACCGGGGCGATGCTGGCGGCGACAAACATTCTCGGCCCCATTGCGATCGTGCCGGGGGTGATATGGGTGGCTGCCTATCTGGCCTGGAAGCGAAACTGGTACTGGCTGCTGTGTGTCGGCTTGACAGTGCCTTGCGGAATGCTGCTCAACGTGGTCATGAAGTACGTCTTTCACCGTGTTCGCCCGAGCTTTGACGACCCCTTGCTGATACTGACCACCTACAGCTTTCCCAGCGGCCATGTGGCCGGCGCCACGCTGTTTTACGGCGTCATGGCGGCGATGGTGGTGGCCAGGACCCCGGTCTGGCACTGGCGCGTGACGGCAATCCTGGGCGCCTTCACGCTGGTGGCGCTGGTGGCGCTGACGCGGGTGTACCTGGGCGTGCATTACCTGAGCGACGTGCTGGCCGCATTTGCCGAAGGCATTGCCTGGCTGACGTTGTGTCTCACCGGAATACACACTTACTGGGCGCATCGCCTTGCCGCCAAAAAATCCTGACGAGGCAAGGCCGGCACCGTGCAGACATGCCCGGTTCCTGTCAATGACTTCAACGGCACCGACGGCCAGGCTGACCTGGCCTGGGCGCGCCGTCAATACACTAGGCGCATGGCCAAAGAAAAAACGATTTACACCTGCACCGAATGCGGCGGCATCAGCCCCAAGTGGCTGGGCAAGTGCCCGCACTGCAACGCCTGGAACACGCTGATCGAGTCGGTTGCCGAGAACCCGGGCGCTGTCAAAAACCGCTACAGCACGCAGCGCCAGGGGCTGGCCAAGGCGTCCGAAGTCATCGCACTGGCCGACATCGAAGCCAGTGACATGAGCCGCACGCCGACCGGTCACGAGGAACTCGACCGGGTGCTGGGCGGCGGCATCGTCGAGGGCGGCGTGGTGCTGATCGGCGGCGACCCGGGCATCGGCAAATCGACGCTGCTGCTGCAGGCGCTCGATTCGCTGCAGCGCGCCGGGCTGAACACGCTGTACGTGACGGGCGAGGAAAGCGGCGCGCAGGTGGCACTGCGCTCGCGCCGGCTGGGGCTGGACGGCTCGCAGGTGAAAGTCATGGCCGAGATCCAGCTCGACAAGATCCTGGCGACGCTGGAGGCCACACAGCCGGCGGTTGCGGTGATCGATTCGATCCAGACGGTGTATTCCGACCTGCTGACCTCCGCACCCGGCTCGGTGGCGCAGGTGCGCGAATGCGCGGCGCACCTGACGCGCACGGCCAAGTCCAGCGGCGTGTGCATCATCCTGGTCGGCCATGTGACGAAAGACGGCGCGCTGGCCGGCCCGCGCGTGCTGGAGCACATGGTCGATACCGTGCTGTATTTCGAAGGCGACACGCATTCGAGCTTCCGCCTGGTGCGCGCCATCAAGAACCGCTTTGGCGCGGTCAACGAGATCGGCGTCTTTGCCATGACCGAAAAGGGGCTCAAAGGCGTGACGAATCCGAGCGCCATGTTCCTGAGCCAGCACAGCGAGCCGGTGCCCGGCAGCTGCGTGATGGTGACGCTGGAGGGCACGCGGCCGCTGCTGGTCGAGATTCAGGCGTTGGTCGATGACGGCGGCGCCAATCCGCGCCGCCTGAGCGTGGGCCTGGACAAGGACCGGCTGGCGATGCTGCTGGCCGTGCTGCACCGCCACGCCGGCGTTGCCTGCATGGACCAGGACGTGTTTGTCAATGCCGTTGGCGGCGTGCGCATCAGCGAACCGGCGGCCGACCTGGCGGTGATGCTGGCGATTGCCTCAAGCCTGCGCGGCAAGGCCATGCCCAAGGGTTTCCTGGCGTTTGGCGAAGTCGGCCTGGCCGGAGAAGTGCGGCCCGCGCCGCGCGGCCAGGAGCGGCTGCGCGAAGCGGCCAAGCTGGGTTTCAGCGTCGCCGTTGTGCCCAAGGCGAACGCACCCAAAAAGCCGATCGAGGGGCTGACCATCCACCCGGTCGAGCGGATTGAGGAGGCGCTGGATTTGGTGCGCAGCTTGCAGTGAACTGGCTCAGCGCTGTGCGGTCAGTCTTGCGCGGCAACTTGCAAAGGAGCACAGATTGCTCAGTTGCTATGAAAATAGTAGCTAGTTGCGCTCACCAGTCGTGCGGAAACGCCTTAAAAGGCTTAAGAAAATAGATGGAGCCGGACCGTTCTGTGCTGTTGTAGAAGACCGCCGTCAGTTCGCCGCCCCGGCTTAGTTCCACTTGACATAAAGCCATCCGCACAAACCCGCGCCAACCGCCCAGAGCAGCCAGGTTTGGGACACGGCATACGGGTAGAGCATCAAGGCCACGCCGGTCCAGGTCAGCGACGCCGTCGATGTCTTGCGGCCGCGCCTGAACGCCACGTAGCCAATGATGCCGAACAAAATGGCGCCTGCTATATAGGCCGGGCTGGGCAGGACAAGTCCTAACGATGCGAGCTGGTTGAGTTCATCCATCGCCCGCATCGTAAACCCGTTGTACTGCCCCGAGGGGCACCGCGGGAATTTAGCCGCTGGTGGGTTGACGGCGCGTGTCGTCTGGCAACGGCGTTTGCCCAGTCAACCGACCACGACAGCCGACCGAAGCGTTCCATGCAGGACAAATACCTTGGGGGAAAAATAACCCGTTGCCGCTACGCATTCCCCGCAGGCTGGCGGCCCGCCAGGGCTGCGAAAATAAGGCCATGAACTTTCAGAAAATCTTTATTCCTGTCGCCGGCGTGGCGGCGGTCGCGCTGGCTTATCGGCAGTACGGCTGGTTGGGTGTGGTGGCGGTTGCCACCGGCCTGGTGATGTGGATGCTGCTGCATTTCACCCGCATGATGACGGTCCTGCGGCGCGCGGCCGAACGGCCGATGGGTTATGTGGGCAGCGCCGTGATGCTCAACGCCAAGCTCAAGCCCGGCGTGACGCTGATGCATGTCATTGCCATGACGCGTGCCCTGGGCAAGCTGGAGTCTGAAAAGGACGTGCAGCCTGAAATCTTTCGCTGGACCGACGGCTCGGGCTCGCATGTCACCTGCACGTTTGTCGGCGGCAAGCTGGCGCACCACGAGTTGTTCCGGCCTGCCGAAAGCGAGTTGCCGCCTGCGTTGTAAGCATCTTTGGTGGGGTTTGTGATGCCCGGCGAAAATGCATTCATCGGTAGGCCCGGTTTGCGCTGGCTGGCTGGCTGGCTGGCTGGCTGGCGCTGTTGCCTTGGTAAAGCGGCCGCATGGCGTCAGGATGCAGCGCCAAGCGCTAGTTGTAGGTGATGGTCACGACGACAGCGTCGTTGTAAAAGCCGGGCGGCACAAAATTCTGGCCGGCCGGAATGCGGCCATAAACTGTGCTGTTCACGGTCGTCGCGCTCAATAAATTCAGCGTGGCACTGCCGGTTATGCGACTGGTGCCGCTGGTGTTGTCACCCCAGATGGACCCATATGCGGCGGAGATGTAAAGGTCGTAGTTCAGGCGGTAGCTGCCACTGGCCATTTTGCGTGGACTGAAGCTGGTGCTGTTGCTGCCTTTGTCCAGGTCAATGCTGTAATCGATCAGCAAACCCAGCGTGGTGGTGCAGCGCATGGACACGTTGCCAGTGGCCAAGCCGGGCGATCCAGACAACGGGGAATAGGCACCGAAAGCGACTGCGGCAGTGCTGACTGAGCAAGAACAACCACTGCACACAGCCGAAGCGGGCAAAGGCAAGGCCAGCAACAGCCCTGCCAGGACGGGAACGAACAGTGGTTTCATGGTGTGTTTCCTTGGCCGATCAGAGTTCACGGCGCGGGCAAAAGAGGCACCGCCATCGCCAGTGGACACGACATCAAGCAGGCTCATCAGTGATAGGTCAGGGTCGCAATGACCGTATCCGCATAAAGACCGGCCGGTAAAAGCTGCCCGGCGGTAATACGGCCATAAACGGTGTACTGGCGGGCCATGCCATTGCCGACATGCGTGACGAAACGGTCATTGTTGTTGAACTGATTGCCCCAGAGCATGCCACGAGCGCTGTCGGTAAACAGCGCATAGGGCAGGCTGTGACCGGGTTCGGCCGGCTTCATGCGGCGCGTCGCGATATTGCCGGGGACCCGGGGATGGGCGCCGGCATCCAGCGCGATGTCGCAAATTGCCCCTTGCGTGCAGGTGATCATCACCGCGCCGGCGGCCTCTGTCGCTGAGCGGGACGACGGATCGTAGGGGCCAAAATTCACGGGAGTGGTGGTGATCGCGCAGGTCAGGCTGACGCTGGCCGACACGGCCAGGGTGGCGTTTGCCGAGCCCGCTGCGGCGGCGGTGCTGCCAAGCACCAGCAGCGCTGCGGCCAGCCATTGCACTCTAAGCGTGTCCATTTGAATTCCTTTGCTGGCGTGTTGGGAGGGGCGGCACTGCCTGTCAATGGCCGCCTGCGCAAGCCAGCGGTCCAAGATGGGGTTCGCTGGGGCCGGCAGGATCGAGCGCGACGTCGAGTGCACACCCGCCTTCTTTCCAGGTCACCGCCAGGTGGTTGGCATCGCCCAGGTCCATCAGGTAGGCTTCGCCCCGTTTGCCCACCACGAAATCCCCGTTGCCCGGCTGCACGCTCACCCGGGCGCCCGCCGGCACGGGCGCGCCACGGGCCTGGTGCAGCACGACCAGTGCATTGCGTGTGCGCCGCACCGGAAAATCGACCACCACGCCGCTGCGCGCATAGGGCGTGGCCATTTTCAGGGTGCCGCCGATCTCGATGTCGAACGGCAGTTCTGCCGGGTCGATGGTGAGCTGGTTCTGCTGGTACGGCAGCAGGTCGGTGACCAGTGCCAGGCCACGGGCGTTGGTTAGCGCGGCGACCTGGTTGCTGCGGTACACCGGCACGCCCGCCAGGTCGGCAACGCGCACCACGGCAAACGCGCCATGGTCGATGCGCCGGGTGAAAAAGGGCAGGTCCGCGAGCCAGCCCAGCGAACCGTTGGCGCCCAGGCGAATGGCGTTGTTGTCGGTGCCGGTGTTGAAGTCGGCCAGAAACTGCCCGAAATGGGTGTTGAGCGTTGCACCGGCCTGGGCTTGCTGGCGGGCCTGGTCGCTCGCGTTCAGGCGCCACCCCCAGCCCGGCCCGATGGGCGGTGGCTGGCTGGCTTGCACCGTGTTGGTGAAACGGCCTTCGCTGTTGTGGTTGCTGGTGGCAATGACGCTGCGCTGCTTTTCCAGCGGCATGATCAGGCTCAGGCCCGCGTTCCAGCCCTGCTGGGTGCCGAATTGCCTGTTGGCGTAGAGGCTGAGAAACACATTGCCGAACAGCCGGGTGCCGACATTCACGGCCGCCAGGCGGAAATTGTCGCCCTCCCAGGTGGTCTGCCGGGTGTAGCTCATGCCCAGCGACAACTCGCCCAGCGGCATACCCAGGGCGGCCTGCAGGCGGCCTTTGGGTCGGGTTTCCTCGCCCAGGCTGCCAAACTGTTCGAAGCCGGCGTCGAAATGCTCCCATTGCAGCGAACCCGAAGCGCCGGCAGGTGCGCTGCGTTCAATGCCCAGCAGGTAGCGGCCCCCATTGCCGGGAAGCGCGCGGGCATCGCCCTGGCTGCATGACCATGCGGCGGCGGCGCGCGCCGACCCCAGCGATGCGAGCAGTCCTGTGACCTCGACGCCGGCCGCCTGCCGTTCTTTCTGGGTTTCGATCCGGCCTTCACCGGTAAGCGCGGACGTGATGCCGTAACGGTAAGTAGCCGCCGCAAAGCCGGGACCGTAGTCGCTGTCAGGCTGGCCGAAGTTGCGTCGCAGCGCACCGGCCTCGAAAGAAAAGTCGGACAGGCCCGCCGCCAGCAGCAGGGGCGACAGGTAATAACGTTGGGAAATGACCGTTTCCACGCCACGCAGGTCACGCACCACAAGACTCACCTCGCCGCTGCCGGTGACCACTGGCACTTGCGTCAGGTCGAACGGTCCGGCCCCTACGTTCAGGCCGCTGCTGCGCCGCTGGTTGTTGACGATCACATTGACCGCCGAAGGCAGCGCCGCCGACCCCGACAGCGTGGGCAGGGGATAGGAGATGTAGCCAGGCGTGAGGCTGAAATCGCGCGCAAAACGGATGCCGCCATAGCGCACCGGTCGGCTCCAGGCACCGCCGCTGCCCACGGCGTCACCCACCACCAGCGTTTCCCTGCGGCCCGGCAGGTCCTGGCGCCAGTAGGTTTCGGTGCGCACGGTTTCCCGGTTGAACCCGTTGTCGCGCACCACCGCTCCGCTGACGAAAGAGGCCTTGCCGCTGAAGGCCACCCCTTCGAGAAATATACCGCTGTTGTCACGGTTGCCGCCGGTCCGGGTGAGCGTCGCGTCGTAGTTGAGATAGAAGCCGGGGGATGACGGCGTGGGAAACGTTGCGCGGTCTGCGCCAATGGCCAGCGAGGTTTCTAGAAAGGCAGTGGCCGGCGCCTTGACCTGAAGCACCAGACGGCCAAGGTCAAGTTCATGCGTCAGGCCTGTCACGTCCTGAAGTGCATAACCGCGTTGGCCATCGGGCAGTACCAGCGGCTCGCCGGGCGGTGGCCGCAAGCGTGCCGCCGCCCAAGCCTCGACCGGCAGGGCAAGACGGCCATCGGCTAGACGCTCGACGCGGACAATACCGGGCAGGATTTCGCTGTTGACTTCGACTTCGAGCAGCAGGCTTTCCGCTTGACGCATGGCATCTTTCTCTCGGGGCAGTGCCAAAAATACACTGTCGCCGGCGGGTCGCGGCAAGCGCTCGGCTGGCGGGCTATTTTGTGAAGCGCTCCATGCTGGCGGCACCGCGCCTAGGCAAAGCAAGGGCATCAGGGCTTTCTGCAAGGTGCGCAAAAGCAGGCGGTTGGTACGGCCATGGTGATGCAAGTCATTCGTTAAACCGGCACGGGGCATTTGTCAGCATTGATTTGGATGCCAAAACACGTCATGGCGCTACCTCAGGGCGGTGCAACGAGGACTTCTGCGATCAGGGGACCGGCTTCGGATTGGGCGCTGATTTGCCACGGCATGCGCACGTCAGCTGCCTGGTCGAAAGTCCATTGGTGCCAGGCGCCCGCCAGTACCGTGACGCCACCCGCGAGTTCCAGGTGCCAACCCTGGGTTTGGACGTTCAGTGCCGAAAGCCGGATACGCCGGTTGCCGTCGTTGTCCAGCCGGACGCAGCCCTGACCCGCCGTTGCGGCGCACTGGCTCCAGCGCAGTGCAGGCCGCGCGGTGGCCGACGGTGCAGCAAAGAGGGGAAGGTTGAAACGCAGCAGCATGTAAACCATGGCCTGGTGTTTCTGGCGCTCATTTTCATCGGTGATGTCCTCAAGGATCAGGCGATAGGCCTTTTCAGTCTGGGCCGGTGCCGCACCGCGCAACACCACCCGAAACACCTGTGTCTGGCCCGCCCCGATTTGGGCAATCGACGGCGACACCAGCAGGTCGCCACTTTCCGCGTACTGGTCCACTCCTTCGTGCTGGCGCCAGGAAAGTGTTTGTGCCTGAAAGGTCTTGGCCTGTGCTGACGGGTTGGTCAGCGTGACAGAAGCGACACGGGCCTTGGGTGACAACTCCACCAGCACCGGTGAAATGCCCATTGCACCGGCGGCATTTGCCGCAAGCAGGGAGCCAAGCGCCCAGCCGATCAAGCGGCAGCGCCGCTTGGCACCACTCTGCAAATCAAGTGAATCAGCCATCAGGACGACTCCAGGCAGGGGCGATCAGAACTCGACGGTAAGCGCCAGTGCCTGGGTATACGTGCCAACGGGTTTGACCCCCTGAAGTGCGGCGGTCCTTCCATACAGCGTAATCGTCTTCTGGGTCCCATCGGCCGCCACAGTGACACCGCCTGCCAGGGTTGAACTGAGCGCTGTGGTTCGGCCAGCGTCCGTGTACACCTCGTAGGCCACCACATTGGCGCCGCTCGCCATGTTACGGGTCGCCGCGCCGTAGAGTACCGCCGCAACACCTGAATTGGTGCAGGTGATGTTGACTGTCGCCGGGGCAGTCTCATTCTTGCCGTTGGCCAGATCGGTCACCGTCAGCGCGCCAAATGGCAGCGTGGCATTTGTCGCCGCAAACACGCAGTTGGCGGCAATGGTTGCGCTCACGTCCAGGGTTCCCACGGCCGTGGCGGCGCCAGCCGCATTGCCCAGCACCAACGCACCAATCGCCACTGCAAGCCTGTTCATATTTTTCATACAGAACCTCATTGTTGAAAACGTCAAAAATTACAAAAAACGTTAAAAATAACAAAAATGAATTTTGTAAATGGTTTGTAACTCTGAATTATTTTTTTGTATGTTCGTTAACGAACATGGACTTGCAACGGGACGTGTGCGGTGCATGAACCCAAAATTCAAACTGCCCATCCGAGGCAAACTTTTCTTTCCAGATTTCATGCAAGTCGTCGCCAGTCGAATTTGCGTGCCTCAGACTTGGCGCTGTGTCTGGACCGTAAAATCAGCCTTCGGAGTTTTGCACTGCCTGCGCTGGCCGTCTGCAGTGGCAACAATCCGGCCAGAATCGATTCAAGTCAACACTCATTCATTTACAGGATCATCAGCATGTCCCCAGCAGCCCCCTCCATGGAAAATCGCGACGGCAAAATCTGGATGGACGGCCAGATGGTCGAGTGGCGCGAGGCCAAGATCCATGTGCTGACCCACACCCTGCACTACGGCTGTGGCGCTTTTGAAGGCGTTCGTGCCTACAAGCTGGCCGATGGCAGCACCGGGATTTTCCGGCTGGAGGAGCACACCGAGCGTCTGTTCAACAGCGCCAAGATCCTGCGCATGAAAATCCCGTTCACGCCGCAAGAGGTGATGGACGCGCAACTCGCCGTGGTGCGCGAAAACCATCTGGAAAGCGGCTACATTCGCCCATTGACCTGGATTGGTTCCGAAAAACTCGGCGTCAGTCCCAAGGGCAACACGATTCATTTGATGGTCGCTGCCTGGACCTGGGGCGCGTACCTGGGCGAGGAAGGCATGCGGCGTGGCATTCGTGTCAAGACCAGCAGCTTCACGCGCCACCACGTCAACATCACCATGATCCACGCCAAGGCGGTGAGCAACTACACCAACTCGATTTTGGCCAACATGGAAGCCACCGACGAAGGTTACGACGAAGCTCTGCTGCTGGACCCGCAGGGCTTTGCCTCCGAAGGCGCGGGCGAGAACCTGTTCATCGTGCGCAAGGGCGTGGTTTATACGCCTGACTCCAGCGCCGGCGCACTGAACGGCATCACACGCAACACGATTTTTGCCATCTGCGAGGACTTGGGCATCACCATCAAGGAAAAGCCGATCACCCGCGACGAAATCTACATTTCGGACGAGGCGTTCTTCTCGGGCACGGCGGCTGAAGTGACGCCGATCCGCGAACTCGACCGCATCGACATCGGCAGCGGCTCGCGCGGCCCGATCACCGAAAAAATCCAGGCGGCGTTCTTTGACATCGTGAATGGCCGCAACCCCAAATACGCTTCGTGGCTGACCAAGGTCTGAGTGCGTCCGTCAAAAATAGCAACGCAAGCCTGACATCATGAACAAATCATCCTCCATCGAACTGCTGGCCAGCGACCTCAATGACCAGGGCTGCATCACCTGCCCCAGCGCAAAGGCCGACATGAAGCTGTGGAACAACCACCCTCGGGTCTTTCTGGACGTGGCGCGCACCGGCGAGGCCAAGTGTTCCTACTGCGGCACCGTGTACCGATTGAAGGCGGGGGAACATGTCGGTGGCGGGCACTGACAAGCCCCCACGGTCCGCCGCTGCGCGGGTCGCTGCCCCCCGAGGGGGCGCTGCGCCTGCGGTCTGGCGCAGCATACCCGCAGCAAAGCGCGGGGCATATCTCCCTCCAGCAGGGGCCGCAGAACCGGCTTTGCCGGGCTGCAGGCGCAGCGGCCCCATCGGGGGGGCAGCGCAGCACACCAAGCGACAAGCGTGGGGGCAACATCCTCGGCGGCTTGAATCCTGAATGACCAACGCCCTCATCATTGCCCCGCAGTGGATTGGCGACGCGGTCATGACCGAGCCACTGTTGCGTCGGCTGCGCGCGCGCGGCGAGCGCCTGACGGTGGGCGCGCTGCCATGGGTGGCGCCGGTGTACCGCGCCATGCCGCAGGTGGCAGAAGTCATCGAATTCCCGTTTGCCCACGGCGGCCTGCAATTCAAGGCGCGCCGCAGCATTGCCAAACGCCTTTCGGGTCAGTTCGACAAAGCCTATGTGTTGCCTAATTCGCTGAAAAGCGCGTTGTTGCCGTTTTTGGCCAGCATTCCCCAGCGCATTGGCTACCTGGGCGAGGCGCGTGTCGGCCTGCTCACACACCGGCTGAAAAACCCGAAGAACAAGCCCCCCATGGTGGCGTTTTATTCGGCCCTGAGCGGGGAAAGCGGCCTGGAGGGTGACCGGCCCGAAATGCAGATCGATGCGGCGCAGGTCGAGGCCACGTTGTGCGAACTGGGTTTGTCGCGCAGTGCCTATGTGGTGTTTGCGCCGGGTGCCGAATTTGGTCCTGCCAAGCGCTGGCCCGCCCGCCATTTTTCAGAACTGGCCGCGAAGCTGGACGCAACGGTCGTGCTGCTCGGCTCCGGCAAGGAAGCAGCGCTGTGTGACGAGATTGCCGCGCCGGTGAATGCCGTGCAATCGGGCAAATGCCTGAACCTGGCCGGCAAGACCTCGCTGCCTCAGGCCTTGGCGCTGATTGCCGCCAGCCGCAGCACCGTCAGCAACGACTCTGGCCTGATGCATGTCGCGGCTGCGTTGGGCGTGCCGCAGGTGGCCATTTTTGGCTCGTCCAGCCCGTTGCATACACCACCCCTGAGCGACAAGGCCCATGTGCTTTGGCTGAAAGCCGACCCCGCCTACCAGCCGCCACTCGACTGTGCCCCATGCTTTGCCCGCGAGTGTCCGCTGGGGCACACGCGCTGCCTGAATGACATTGGCGCAGAGCGGGTGCTGGTGGCGCTGCAAACAAATTAATGGGTGCGGGGGTAGAACAAGAGCAGCAAGCATGGCCGTACGCAGTGAACGGTCAAAAAAAAGGCCACCTTGCGGTGGCCTTGTAAAAGTCCTCTCAGAAAATCTTGTTCGGTGAAGCGCTGAATCTTTTTTTGATGGCCAGCCTTTTCCGAATTTTTATCAACTTTATCTGGTTTCAAGTGTTGTGACAGCAACACCCTTACTGTGCTTCAGCTTGTTGGTTCTGAACATCCCCAAAAGAGGGGATTTTCACATTTTTAGTTGAAACTTCAAGTTTCGTGAACAAGTTCACGGTCTGGTTTCCCCGATGGGCAACTCGACAATGAATGAAGCACCGCCTCCCGGTCGGGCTTCGCAGCGCACGGTGCCGCCATGGCGCTCGCTGATCGACTTGACCAGTGCCAGCCCCAGGCCCACGCCGCCTTCGCGTTCGCTGGCGCCGGGCAGACGGTAAAACGGCTCGAAGATACGTTCGCGCTGCTCGGCCGGCACACCTGGCCCCCGGTCATGCACCCGAATGATGGCTTTTTGGTGCTTGGCTGCGCCGGTTTGTGCCAGCTCCAGCGTGATGTCGCCATGGGTGTAGCGCCGGGCATTTTCCAGCAGGTTGCGAATCAGCCGGCGCAGCAGTCGGGGCGAACCCTGCAGCGTCAGGCTGTGGTCGGCATCCGGCCCGGTTTGCAACTCGGCCATCAGCTCGGCATTGACGCGTGCGCATTCCTCGGCAGCCAGCCCCGTCAGGTCCAGGGTTTCGAACGGTTCGGCGTCTGCCTGTTTGGTGTCCAGCCGGCTGGCCAGCAGGATTTCATCGATCAGCTGGTCCAGCTCGGTGATGCTTCTCGCTATTTCCATTCGCTGGGGTGACGCCTTGTCAACGCCCATCAATTCCAGACCCATGCGGATGCGCGCCAGCGGCGAGCGCAACTCGTGCGAGGCATTGGCGAGCAGCGATTTGTGCGAGTCCATCAGCGTTTCGATGCGTTCGGCCGCATGGTTGAAGCGCCGCGCCAGAAAAGCCACTTCGTCGCGTCCTTCGGTGTTGATGCGCGCCGACAGGTCGCCCGCGCCCCAGCGCTCGACGCCGCGCTGCAGGGCTTCGAGCCGCAGTGTCAGGCGCCGCATCACCGGATAGGCCCCCACAGCGACAGCCAGCCCGACCAGGCCGAGCATCCAGCCAAAGCTGAAGCCAAACGGCGGCCGGTTCCAGGCACTGCCCGGTGGGCGTTGCGGGCGGGGCAGCAGCAGGTTCAGGGTCTGGCCGTCGGTTGTCACCACGTCGAATTCGATGTCTTCGCCCCGCTGGCGGTCAGGCTTGGTCTGTGCCGTGCCAATGACCTGACCATCGGCGTTGTGCACCAGTACTTCACGGATCGGGAGTTGCGGCGGGTCGGTGCTGAAATGCCACGCTGCGGCAACCAGGAAGGTCAGCACCACCACCGTGGCCACAACGGCCAGCCAGATGCGCACATACAGGTGCGAGGTGAAGCGGGACCAGATTTGCGAGCTCACCCGGCGCTCAGTCTTGCTGCTTGGCAAACACGTAGCCGACGCCGCGCACCGTGAGGATGCGCTTGGGGTCCTTGGCGTCCATCTCGATAGCGCTGCGGATGCGGCCCATGTGCACGTCGATTGAACGGTCGAAGGCTTCGAGTTCGCGGCCGCGCACCGCTTCCATGATCTGGTCGCGGCTGAGCACGCGGCCGGCGCGCTCGCTCAGGGCCACCAGCAGGTCAAACTGGTAAGAGGTCAGCTCGCACAGGTTGCCCGACACCGACACCGAGCGCGCATCGCGGTCAATCTCCAGCGAGCCGAAGCGCATCACCCTGTGGCTGCCCGCCGAAACGCTGTTGCCGCTGTTGTCGCCACCCCGGCGCAGCACGGCGCGGATGCGCGCCAGCAACTCGCGCGGCTCGAAGGGCTTGGGCAGGTAGTCGTCGGCGCCAATCTCTAGGCCGACGATACGGTCCATCGGGTCGCCCTTGGCCGTCAGCATCAGCACGGCGGTGCGCGATGCGTCGCCGCCCTGGCCCTTGATGCGGCGGCACACTTCCAGCCCATCCATGTCGGGCAGCATCAGGTCCAGGATCACCAGGTCGGGCGAACTGGCCTGCAGCGCTTCCAGGCCGCTGGCGCCGGTAGCGGCATGCGAAAAACCATAGCCTGATTGGCGTAAATATTCGCCCACCATGCTGGCCAGGCGGGTGTCGTCTTCGATCATCAAAAGTTGTTGTGTCATGGACCGTCCTCTAATTGGAATGGCGCGTCCTTTTGCAAGAACCGGCGCCACAGGCTTCATGGTGCGCCAGGCGCAACAATTGCACTTTAAGCCACCGTAAAGATACGGTAAACAAAGCGTTCAGTCTGCTATTTAATCAATAGCTATGAAGGAATGATGCTATTGCGCAGGAGCCGTTTTTGAACGTGAAGCCAAGGCAATCAGCAGCAGCACCGGCACGCCGAGCAATGCAGTGGCGGTAAAAAAGTTGCTGTAGCCAAACGCATCCACATACGCACCTGAATACCCCGCCAGCGCCTTGGGCAGCAGCAGCATCATGGAGCTGAACAGCGCGTACTGGGTGGCTGAATAGTTGATGTTGGTCAGGCTCGACAAATAGGCAATGAAGGCCGCCGAGGCAATGCCACTGGACAGGTTGTCGGCTGAAATGACAAAGATCAGCGCCGTCACATCGTGGCCGCGCGTGCCCAGCCAGGCAAACATCAGGTTGCTGCCGGCGCTCAGCACCGCGCCCAGCATCAGCACCTTCATCACGCCAAAACGCATCGCCAGCCCGCCGCCCAGAAAGGCACCGACCAGCGTCATGATGACGCCATAGATCTTGGTGACGGTGGCCACCTCGTCCTTGGTGTAGCCCATGTCGACATAAAAAGGATTGGCCATGATGCCCATCACCACATCGCTGATGCGGTACAGCGCAATCAGGCCCAGAATCAGCAGCGCCTGCTTGCCGTAACGGCGCAGGAAGTCGGCGAACGGCTCGATCAGTGCGCCCTTGAGCCAGTCGGCTGCGTTCTTGCTGGGCGGTAGTTCGCGGCGCTGGGGTTCGGGCGAGCACAGCACCGTGACCACCCCCAGCAGCATCGACGCGGCCATGACCAGGTAAGCTGCCTGCCAGGCACCGTGCTGGTAGCTGGTGACCCCGGCGACTTCGACCCGCGCGGCAATCCACAGCGCGCCTGCGCCCGACCAGATCATCGCCATGCGGTAGCCGGTCTGGTAGCTTGCTGCCAGCGCGGCCTGGCGCTGCGTGTCGGCCGACTCGATGCGGTAGGCATCCAGCGCAATGTCCTGCGTGGCCGAGCCAAAGGCCACGGCCAGCGCGCACCACACCACCGGCATCAATGCCACTTTCGGATCGGTCAGCGCCATGAAGACCAGCGCCACCATGATCGTGACCTGCGACAGCAGCAGCCAGCTGCGACGCCGACCCAGCCAGCGCGTGAGCAGCGGAATCGGCAGGCGGTCCACCAGCGGCGCCCAGGCCCACTTGAAGCCGTAGGCCAGGCCAACCCAGCTCAGATAGCCAATCGTGGTGCGGTCGATGCCGGCTTCGCGCAGCCAGAAGCTCAGCGTGCCAAACACCAGCAGCAGCGGCAGTCCGGCTGAAAAACCGAGCAGAAGCATGCGCAGCGTGGCCGCTTCTGAATAGACGCGCCAAACCTCGCGCCAGCCGGGCTTGGGCGCAGGCGAACTTTGTTCAGGGCCGGTTGCTGCAGAAGATGGCGATGTGGTGAGAGGAGAGGAAAAGGTTTTGTCTGACATAGGGGTTGAAGTTTGTGGCTATTATTCCCGCATGTGCTTTTTATGCGATGTCAAACACTCTGCATGGTCGGGTCGGCGCGGCTTTTTGCTGGCGGCTGCCGGGTCAGCCGCCACGATGGTTTCTGCGCCCCTGCTCGCCCAGGTGGACGTGGGCCGATCGTCAAGCCTGCGCAACCTGGTTCCGGCCGAAGAACTTGAAGCCGCCGCTGTCAAGCAATATGCAAAGCTCCTGGCCGAAGCCAAATCACAAGATGCACTGGCACCCTCAGGCAATGCACAACTGCAGCGCTTGAGCGCCATTTCCCAGCGGCTGATTCCGCATGCCACTCAGTGGAATGACCGTGCACGGCAGTGGCGCTGGGAAGTCAACCTGATCGGCAGCAAACAGATCAACGCGTTTTGCATGCCTGGCGGGAAGATCGCTTTTTATACCGGCATCCTGGAGCAGCTTCGACTCACCGACGACGAAGTCGCCATGATCATGGGCCACGAAATGGCCCATGCCCTGCGCGAGCACGCGCGTGCCCGCATTGCCAAAAGCCAGGGCACCGGCACGCTGCTGTCGCTGGGCGCGCAACTGCTGGGGCTGGGCGAGTTGGGCAATGTGGCCGCGAATGTCGGTACCGAACTGCTCACGCTGCGCTTCAGCCGCGACGACGAAAGTGATGCCGACCTGGTCGGGTTGGAGTTGGCCGCGCGTGGCGGTTACAACCCGCAGGCTGCCGTCAGCCTGTGGCAAAAAATGGCACAGGCCGGTGGTGGCGCCAGTGGGCCGAGTTTCTTGTCAACGCACCCTTCGGGTCCGCAGCGTATTCAGGAACTTCAGTCCAACGTGCCCAAAGTACAGGGTCTATACCAGCGGGCACGCAGTTAGCCAATAGCCAAAAGTGCTTTCTCAGTGCCTGGCTGCTGCTTGCACTGCCAACGCCAAACTGTTGATCGCCAGACGGCGCTTCCCCAGCCACGATATCTTCGCCAAGGTTTACGGCAGGCGAAGCATGCTGCTTTCAGCAAAATTTCCTCGCTGGAAAATTTATAGCTTCAAAGCGCTACTTCGCTTTGGCGCGGGCTTTCCTTTGAGCGCGCAATTTCATTGCGCCGCCCATGGGGCGCCTGGCAAGGCGCTTGTTTCGGTCGTCGCGCTCTTCACGCCATCTGAAACGTAAACCCGAATTCATGGATTTACATGAAGTAACGACTTAGATATATGGCAACATTTATTTTAATGTTGAGCTTTTAAATTTTCCAATCTTCTACCTCCTGTGAAAACCACTTTTCCAAGGCTGGAATTCAAGTAAATGAGTTAACTAGTTTTCATGTACCCAACTGCATGATAAAAAATGTGCAGTTGTACGTTTCCAGTGGCAGAATTTAATCAACAGTTATCTCATATAAAAGCGCTGTAAAAAACGCCTAGACGGGTCCAGAAATAATTGGAAGTTAAAGCATTGAAAATCTGGACAAACAATTTTTCAAAAATCGATCAGTCTGCTTGACGTAGACAGCAAGTTTACTGGTTTGAACCAAAAAAAACAAAGGTAAGGAAGTGAGGGGATGAATATTGCGCTGTTGCGTGTTGGATCGCCAGGGGCTCCTGTTCGATTATTACAGTTAATCGTCAGTTCAAGCCAAACTCCACGCAACCAAATTTCCAAATTCCTTTGAAAATTATGGTGTCTTTGTATAGATCTTCCAGGTGTATCGTCCCAGTATGAGGTGAGGGCCATAACTCTTGAATATGGCGAGGGTTTTTTCTCGGGCTTAACAATGGTTTGACAAGGTGTTTTCCATCTCAGGGCCTTGAGGTGCCTGGGACAGGCGCGCATGCTGTGCTGGAAATGAGAGATCAATTTTTTGCACTGCTGTTGGTTGGTGTTTACAGCGTACTTTGCTATTTTATTGATACTTTTGCATGTTGCCGGGATATTGACCAATCCAAAAATGCAAACAAGATTTTTTGATGCTTTTGCCAAGACGCATTGAAGTTGTGCCAGCAATGGAATTTATAAAGGCTGACAACCTGTTAGGGAAAACCTTAACAAAATACTAAGTATCTGTTCTTTAGACATTTATTCAAACCGCTAATGAAAATATTATGTCCAATAAAGGTATTTCTTTAAAAATAGATCAGAAACCTGTAATTCCCAAACAGACACGAAGTGATCTTGCCGGAATTGCTGAAAGTGCGTTTATCGGATTGGCTCTGGTGTTGTCGCTCTGGCTGCTTGTCTTTCATTTTGAGCATACGCTGAGCCCTGCTTACGTTGTGCTTTCGATACTTATTTTTTCAATGTTTGCTTTGGTTGCACCTCAAAGCAAACCATCGATGGCAGAGAATTTTCTTAATATTGCGATATTTTGGTGCTGTATTTTCATAATTTTCAAGGTGATTGGTTTTTTTGCGTATCACATTCCTTATTTTTCAAAAGAAGTCATCGTTAACTGGTTATGGGTCGCACCGGCTTCCCATATTGGTGTGCTCCTTGTACTTCGGGGTGTTTTTCCTGGATTGTTCCGTGCGCAAATTTCTTCTCGCCGGACAGTCATTGTCGGCATGAACAGACAAGGAATCGCACTGGCACGAAAAATCGAATTTTCGCCCTATGCAGACAAGAAATTTTTAGGATTTTTTGAAGACCGGAGCGTAGATCGGACTGGCGGGAAAAACCAGTACCGGCTGTTGGGAAAAATCGGGAATCTGTCCGACTTTGTAAAGAAACATCACGTTCAGTCAGTATATTTGTCATTGCCCATGACAGCGCAGCCAAGAATACTGGAAATCCTTGACGCCCTCAAAGATACAACCTGCTCTATCTATTTCGTTCCCGATATGTTCATCACGGACCTGATTCAGGGGCGCAGCCAGTCGGTATGCGGGGTCGATGTCATCTCTGTCTGCGACACCCCCTTCAGAGGTTTCAGGGGTTTTCTCAAGCGCGCGAGCGACATTGTTCTTTCATTCGCCATATTGGCCGTTATTTGCCCGCTGCTTCTGCTGATAGCCGCACTCGTCAAGGCCAGCTCGCCAGGTCCTGTGATATTCACCCAGCGGCGCTATGGTCTGGACGGAGAGCAGATTGTGGTCTACAAGTTTCGCTCCATGGCGGTCACCGAAGACGGCAGCACGGTCCGCCAGGCTACCAAGAATGATTCAAGAATCACACGGGTGGGTGCATTTTTGCGCAAGACATCACTCGATGAACTGCCGCAATTTATTAATGTATTACAGGGCCGGATGAGTATCGTGGGACCACGACCCCATGCAGTTGCCCACAATGAGTTGTACCGTACCCTGATCAAGGGTTATATGGTCAGGCACAAGGTACGGCCTGGCATCACCGGCTGGGCACAGGTCAATGGCTTGCGCGGTGAAACTGACAAGCTGGAAAAGATGCAGGCCCGTGTCGATTTTGACCTGGATTATTTGCGTAAGTGGTCGTTGCTGCTCGACATTGTGATTATTCTGAAAACCATCCGGCTGGTTTTTAAAGACAGTACGGCGTATTGAGAAGCAGTCTGTTCGCCCTGCGCTTTGTCAAATGTGCCATCAGCGCTGGTCCTGTAACAGTGAACAGCGAAACAGCCACTATTTCAAGGAAATAATGGCTGCTTCGCTTGACCTGAAAGCGTTTAATGCTATTTTTTCAATAGCAAAAAAGCATTTTCAGCTGACCCGTATCAACTTCTTGTTGACAAATTCCTGGATGCCCGCGCCTGACAGTTCGCGACCATAGCCTGAATTCTTCACGCCGCCAAATGGCAGTTCCGGTGATGACGTGGCCCCCGAATTGATAAACACCATGCCGGTGTCAATGCGCCGCGCGACGCGCTTGCCGCGCTCGATGTCTTGTGTGAACACCGAACCGCCCAGGCCGAACGGTGAATCATTGGCCAGCGCCACGGCGGCATCTTCGTCAGCCACGCGGAAGAACAGCGCCACCGGGCCAAAGAACTCCTGCATGTACGCCGGGTTGCTCTTGTCGATGTCGGCCAGGATGGTGGGCTGCATGAAGTTGCCGTCCAGGCCTTCAATGCGCTTGCCGCCAATCAGCAAGCGTGCGCCGCCAGCCACCGCCTCGTCCACCTGGCCGATCAGGTTCTTCAGCGCGTCAAGCGAGGACAGTGGCGCCAGCGTGGTCTGCTTGTCCATCGGGTCGCCGGGCTTGAAGTTTTCCAGCGCAGACTGGAATTTCTGCAGAAAACCGTCAGCCATCGATTCGACCACGATGAAGCGTTTGGACGCGGTGCAGGCCTGGCCTGAATTGCCCATGCGGCCACTGACGGCATGCTTGACCGCCTTGTCCAGGTCGGCGTCGTCAAGCACGATGAAGGCGTCGCTGCCGCCGAGTTCCATCGTCGTCTTTTTCAGGTTCTGTCCGGCCCGCGCTGCCACGACGGCGCCAGCTGCTTCGCTGCCGGTCAGCGCCACCGCACGAATGCGCACATCGTCAATCACCTGCGTCACCTGGTCCTTGGAGATGAACAGGTTGGTGTAGGCCCCTGCCGGTGCGCCGGCCTCAAACATCAGGCGCTCCCAGGCCAGCGCGCATTGCGGCACGCTGGAAGAATGCTTGACCATGACGACGTTGCCAGCCATCAGGTTGGGCGCGGCAAAGCGGGCGATCTGGTAGTACGGGTAGTTCCAGGGCTCGACGCCGAACAGCACGCCGATGGGACTGCTTTCAACCATTGCCTCACCGCGCGGCGTGGCGATTTTTTCAGGGGCCAGAAAACGCTCGGCATGCTCGGCGTAATAGTCGAGGATAGCGGCGCTCAGCGCAACCTCTCCCATGCTTTGTGGCAACAGCTTGCCCATTTCCAGCGTGATCAGCTCGGCAAACTCCTGCGGGCGTTCGCGCAGGATGGCGGCGGCGCGGGCCAGCACGGCGGAGCGCTCGGCAAAGCTTTTGCCGCGCCATTCGGTTTCATAGCAGCTGGACGCCTGCTGGAGTTTTTCCTCCAGTGCGGCGTCGGTGATTTCGTCGAACGTCTGGAGAACTTTTCCGTTGTAGGGATTGGTACTTTGGTAGGCCATGGTTTCCTTTTTAATGGGTTGACAAATGAACGATTGGACCCGTGGGCGGCTTGCCTGGCCCTCGGCCTTCAAGCTGCGCGCCTATGGGTCAATGCCTGATTTACTCGCCCTTCAGTTGACGTACAACGGCCAATGCGGCTGCTTCTGACGACGCCGGATTCTGGCCGGTGATCAGCTTGCCGTCGGTGACAACATACGACTGCCAGTCAGCCCCTTTGCTGTAATGACCGCCGTTTTTCACCAGCATGTCTTCGACCAGGAAGGGCACGATGTCGGTCAGTTGCACGCCCGCTTCTTCGGTGTTGGTGAAGCCGGTGACTTTTTTGTCCTTGACCAGCGGCGAGCCGTCGGCTGCCTTGACATGGCGCAGCACGCCGGGGGCATGACAAACGGCGGACACCGTCTTGCCGGCAGCGGCCATGGATTCGATCAATTTGATGGAATCGGCATCTTCTGCCAGGTCCCACAGCGGGCCGTGGCCGCCGGGGTAGAACAACGCGTCAAAGCCATCGCCTGAGACTGCCGACAGCTTGCCGGTGTGGGCCAGCGCCTGTTGCGCGGCCGGGTCGGCCTTGAAGCGGCGTGTGGCATCGGTCTGCGCGTCGGCCTCGTCGCTTTTCGGGTCGAGCGGCGGCTGGCCGCCCTGGGGTGAAACCAGTGTCACGTCGGCGCCGGCATCCTTGAACGCGTAGTAGGGTGCGGCAAATTCTTCCAGCCAAAAACCGGTTTTCTTGCCGGTGTTGCCGAGTTGGTCGTGCGAGGTGAGAACCATCAGAATTTTCATATATGTCGTCCTTTGTTTGCCGTTCCTGCCTCATCCGGGGCAGGAGCGGCGGTTTGATACCGTCAAAATGCTTGCTTGGCTGCTCTTTATCAATGAAAAAGTACTTTTGCGCAAGTACCATAAGCACAGGCAGCTATTTATTTGATAGCGCTGTGACGCGTCTGGCCCTTACGCCGGCTGCAAATCCAGTACCGGGTAATCGGTGTAACCATGCGCACCGCCGCCGTAAAAGGTCGTGCGGTCAGGCGTATTGAGCGCGGCGCCCTGACGGAAACGCTCGACCAGGTCAGCGTTGGCAATGAACGCCCGGCCAAAGGCCACGGCGTCTCCCGTGCCTTGGTCAATCAGCGCATCGGCTTCATCTGCCGTGTAGCCGCCGCAGAAAATCAGCACGCCGTTGAACGCCGCACGAATTTGCGCGCGGAAAACAGCGGTCAACTCAGGCCCGCCGATCCAGTCGGGCTCGGCGATGTGCAGATAGGCAATGCCGCGCTCGGTGAAGGCTTTGGCCAGGTACAAAGCGCTGGCTTCGGCTTCGCTGTCGGCAATGTCCATTCCCATAAAGTGCGGCGACAAGCGCACGCCGACCTGTTTGGCGCCGACTTTTTCAATCACCGCATCCAGCACTTCGAGCGTCAGGCGCGCGCGGTTTTCCAGGCTGCCGCCGTAGGCGTCGGTGCGCTGGTTGCTGTTGGTCGACAAAAACTGCTGCAGCAGGTAGCCGTTGGCCGCATGCACTTCCAGAAAGTCAAAGCCGGCCCGCTGGCCGCGCACGGCGGCTTGGCGGTACTGCTCGACGATGCCTGGCAGTTCTTCTGTCGCCAGTGCGCGCGGGGTTTCAGTGGGAACGTTTTCAGCGGTGCCGTCAGGCTGGATCACGAAGCACTGGGCGTCTTTGGCAATCAGGGCCGACGGCGCGACCGGCGCAGCGCCGTTTTCCTGCAGCAGCGAATGCGAGATGCGGCCGACATGCCAGAGTTGCAATGCGATATGGCCGTACTGGGCATGCACGGCCTGCACGACTTTTTTCCAGCCGGCTTCCTGTGCATCGGTGTAGATGCCAGGCGTCAGGGCATAGCCCTGGCCTTGCCGGGACACCTGCGTGGCTTCGGTGACGATCATGCCGGCGCTGGCGCGCTGCGTGTAGTACTCGACATTGAGCGCATTCGGAATGTCGCCCGGCTGGCCGGCCCGCGAGCGGGTCAGCGGCGCCATGATGACGCGGTTGGGCAGGGTGGTGTTGCCCATTTTCAGGGGGGTAAGGAGTTTTTTCAGCATGGGGGTCTTCTAGGTTGAGGGATAAAAATGGGGCTGTTTTTGCCAGTGGTTCTGGTACGACAGCCCGGGACTGCGGACTTCTTGAAGTCCGCAGTGCGGAACGTCCAATGATTTACAGTGCGGCTTCCAGAATGGTCCGGCTGACTTGCGGGCTGATGTCCTGGTGTTCGCCCAAACGGGTCATGCCATTGGCTTCAAGTTGCCTGACCACCGCATCGACCACTTCGCTTCCGAGGTGGTAGCCCGACAGCCGGGTGCTGATACCCAGGCTTTCGAAAAATCCACGGGTACGCTCGATAGCCGCGTCAATCCGCTCGTCGTCAGTGCCGCTGGTGATGTGCCAGACGCGCTCGGCATACTGAAGCAGTTTGGCGCGCTTGGTTTTGCGCTGCACGTTGAGCAGCGGAGGCAGCACGATGGCCAGCGTGCGGGCATGGTCGATGCCATACAGCGCCGTCAGTTCGTGTCCGATCATGTGGGTGGCCCAGTCCTGCGGCACACCGGCGCCGATCAGGCCGTTGAGTGCCAGCGTGGCGGTCCACATCAGGTTGGCGCGGGTGTCGTAGTCTTCCGGCTCGGCCAGCGCCTTGGGGGCGATTTCAATCAGCGTTTGCAGCAAGCCCTCGGCGAAGCGGTCTTGCGCCAGGCCCTGCACCGGGTAGGTCAGGTACTGCTCGACCGTGTGCACAAAGGCATCCGCGATGCCGTTGGCAATCTGCTTGGGCGGCAGGGTGAAGGTCTTGGTAGGGTCCAGCACCGAGAACACCGGAAAGACGTGGAGGCTTTTGAACGCCAGCTTGGTCTGCGTCGCCTTGCGTGTCACGACCGAGCCGTTGTTCATTTCCGAACCGGTGGCGGGCAAGGTCAGCACCGTGCCGAAAGGCAGGGCGCGGGTCACGTTGTTGCCCTGCTTCAGCAGGATGTCCCATGGCTCGCCGTCGAAGCAAGCTGCAGCCGCGACAAACTTGGTGCCGTCAATCACCGAGCCGCCGCCGACGGCCAGCAAAAAGTCGATCTTTTCGCGCTTGACCTGCTCGACCGCCTTCATCAGCGTTTCATAGGTCGGGTTGGGCTCGATACCGCCAAACTCCTGCAGCACGCGCTCGCCCAGCGCCGCCCTGACTTCGGCCAGCGTGCCGGTTTTCTCGGCACTGGCGCCACCGTACAGCAGCAGCACTTTGGCGGTGGCAGGCACCAGATTGGCCAGCTCGGCGACCTTGTCACGTCCGAAAATGATTTGGGTGGGGTTGTGAAACGTAAAACTCTGCATGTTTTCCTTTTGAAATAGACCAGTCGGCTAATGGGTGTGAAAAAAAATGGCTCGCAGGGCATGAACCCTGCGGGCCGGGATGGTTATAAAAAAATGGTCAGGCGGCTGTGAGTTGAGGCAGTTTCAGCAAGCCCAAAGTGGCGGTCATGGCCGCATCCATGGCGCTGCGATCACGCCGGATTTTGGTCAGCAGGGCCGCACCCAGCCAAAGCTCGTACAGTGTCAGCGCTGTCTGACTGGCATTGAAATCGCTGGACAGCGAACCGTCTTCCAAACCTTCCTGAATACACTGGCCCAGCCGTTCGATGATCAGGTTGGTGCCGTGCAGCAAGGCCACTCGCATCGCTTCGGACATGTCGCAGACCTCGCCGCTCAGCTTCACGACCAGACAGTTGCAGTCAGTGACCTGCGTATCGTCCGTGCTGGCCCAGCTTTCCCAGTAACCCATCAGGCGCTCTGCGGCAGGCATTCCGTTGGGCCGCAGTTGCAGGTCAACATGCGTGAGGTAGTCTTTCACGTAGCTGTCCACCAGCGCTTCGCCAAACGCTTCCTTGGATTTGAAGTAGTGGTAGAACGACCCCTTGGGCACGCGGGCAGTGGCCAGAATCTCGTTCAGTCCGACCGCCGAAAAACCCTTGCCCAGAATAATGGTGCGTCCGGTGTCGAGGATGTGCTGCTTGACATCCGTGTGTTCGTTGCTCATGGGCTGGAGTTTACCTTTTAAATTAGACCAGTCGTCTAGTGCGGTCTTTGCGTGCTGTCGGGCTGGCGTTGTTGCCGGGCACAATGGCAGACATGAAAGCACCCCCAAGACTGCAATCCCTCGTTGAAGAGGGCCTGATCGATACCGTCGTCCGCCAGCTCATGAGCGGCAAGGAAGCGATGGTTTATGTGGTTCGCTGCGGCGATGAAACCCGATGCGCCAAGATTTACAAGGAAGCCGACCAGCGCAGCTTTCGCCAGGCGGTCGATTACACCGAGAACCGCAAGGTCAAGAACAGCCGCCAGGCACGCGCCATGGCCAAGGGAACCAAGTTCGGCCGGCAGGCCAGCGAAGCCGCCTGGCAAAGCGCCGAGGTCGATGCCCTGTACAAACTGGCCGACGCCGGCGTGCGCGTGCCCCAGCCGTACAACTTTTGTGACGGCGTGCTGCTGATGGAACTCGTGACCGACGCGAACGGCGACGCCGCGCCGCGCCTGAACGACGTGGACTTCACGCCCGAGCAGGCGCGCCGGCACCATGCCAGCCTGATCGCCGAAGTCATCCGCATGCTGTGCGCGGGCGTCGTCCATGGCGACCTGTCCGAGTTCAACATCCTCCTGGCCGAAGACGGCCCGGTCATCATCGACCTGCCGCAGGCGGTGGATGCCGCCGGCAACAACCACGCCAGCCGCATGCTGCTGCGCGACGTGGCCAACCTGCGCAACTTCTTTGGCCGTTTCGCGCCTGACCTGCTGAAGATCGACTACGGCAACGAGATGTGGGATTTGTACCAGCGCGGCGTGCTGTACCCCGACACCGTGCTGACCGGCCATTTCAAGCGCAAGGCCGGGCCGGTGGACCTGGGTGGCGTGCTGCGCGAAATCGACGATGCCAGCGCCCAGGAAGCCGCCCGGCGGGTGCGCATGGGCCAGTCGTAGGCAACACCAGCGTCGCCGGGCGACCCTGCAGCCCATCGCGTGCATTGCCCGGCAGGCGAAAAGCTGCTCCAGGCGCGTCTTGCAGGGCCCCTGCGCAGGCCCCGGTGGTCTGGTCCCACGCGCAACCAACCTGTAGGTGAAGGCTTACCCAGGCTGGCGCCAACTGCCCAAGCGGTTGCCACACCATGCGGTTTAGGCTCAAGCCCTTGGTGCTCGCTGCTCGCTGGTGAGTTGCAAGCCGGATGCCCATCCACACGCCTATGGAGAAACCACATGAACAACCAAAAAATGAGTGCCGGCGCAGCCTTTCCCCCGATGGGCTGGGATGCTGTCAAGGGTGGTCGCGTCGAGCCGGCACAAGACAGCGGCTGGCGCATGCTGGTGGTGTACCGAGGCAAGCATTGTCCTATTTGCAAAACCTACCTTGATACGCTCCAGGGGATGCTAGACGATTTCAAGGCAGCGCAGGTGGCCGTCTTCACCGTCTCGGCCGACAGCCGCGACAAGGCTGAAACCGAAGTGACCGCATGCGGCTGGACGTTTCCTGTCGGCTACGACCTGTCGGTCGAGCAGATGCACCAGCTGGGGCTGTACGTGTCCGCGCCGCGCTCGGCCGAGGAAACCGACCGGCCGTTCTCCGAGCCAGGCGTGTTCGTGCTCAATCCGCAGGGGCAGGTGCAAGTCGTGGATGTGTCGAACGCGCCCTTTGCCCGCCCGGACCTCAAGGCGCTCCTCAAGGGTGTGCGCTTCGTGATGGACAAGGAGTACCCGATCCGGGGGACGGCCTGAGCTGAACCGGTCGCCGCAGCCCGCGCCCGCGCCGTCGCCGACGGCATTCGTCCCGCAGCCCCAACAAGACATTTCATGCCTGGAAAAGGATGGATCGCAGGCCTGGCCGCCACTGTCGTGCTGTCGGTACTGATGGTGATGAAGACCATGAGGGGCGTGATGCCCGAGCGGGATCTGCCGAAGTTGCTGGCAATGATGATGGGCTCCCCAGACTCGCCGATGGCCGGCTGATGGCTGACACGGCAGCGGACGCTGTGCGCCGCTGCGTACCAAGCCATGGACGGACCGGACACAGCACGCATCTCCATCGGGCTAAACGATGACGGCAACGCGAAAAGGGTATTTCGAGCCCCTCTCCTACGTGGATTCAAACCGCGGCGTCGATGCGCTGAATGCCTGATGGGGAGACCATGGCCTCTTGTTGTTCAAATTTTCCGATTCTGCCTCTCAAGGAGCAAAAACCATGAAGCCCACCAAAACCGGACCCGCCTCCAGTCATGATGATGCGAAGCATCCCAGCCCGCTGGGCAGCCAACAGGCTGTGGCCGAGAAAGCGGCCAACAGCAAGGCCAGCGTCAAGGCACGGGTAGATTCGAAAAACATGCCTGACACGCCTGATTTGCACCACCAGCACACGCCCAACAGTTCAGGCAGGAAATAGGAAGGCCAGGGGGCTGAGCCCTTGAGGGGGATCAGCCTGCATCAACTGGCAAAGCCGGTGGGTTCCTGTGGACTCATGGCCATGCGCAGCGTTCGAGCTTCATGGCTTGATGCGGCTAGGCCGCTTTGCATGCCCGTGGTGCCAAGGCCGATGGGCGATTCTTCTTCCACAGGCTGGTTCGACTTGATCTCGGGCTGGTGGGTGTCTCCGGTCAACTTGGTGTTGTCTTTGGGGCTCGGAATGGCTTGCTCCTGTGTTGAAGTGCTACCAATTTATGACTGCATGCAATGCCCAGGGGAGGGCCGATAAATTTTGACTTTAAAGGCAGGGTGAACGGCAATTTTCAAACCGCCGGCAGCAAAGACACGCCCGCAAGTCCGGAGACGTTCTGACGCAATAACGCGAGGAACCAGGCAAGCTGACCCCATCTGCCGCGCATCGGCTGCGCGATGCGATACGGCATGAATACGCCGCCGATACACACGATCAGGGCTGCGAGGCAATCCACACCCATCCGCATCACGGTGCGGTCGCGCCGCTCGATCGGTTTCATCAGGAACACGCTGGTGAGCGCAATGCCGGGCAGCGCCGCCAGCGTCGAAAAGCGTCCGACCTTGCCCGGAACCGCACCGACAGTGTCAACAAGGTCCGCTGCGGACATCAGGACAAATCGCCACATGCATCGCGACCCCGCCCAAACCCGTTTTCTCGCTGTTTCGCTACGCATGGTGCGCAGCCTGCCATACGAAGCTTGCATGGATTTACCGCAGTGATACCATCAAAATCCGAACCCATAAGCACGTCGTTCGCGTCGTCAACCACCATGAGCAACAATGCAGCGCGCTTTGCGACAGTCCTGATTTTGGCCGCCATCGGCGCAGGCGCCTGGTACTGGTGGCAGCAGCGCCCGCAACCCCTGACGGCGTTTCCCGACACCCCTGTGGTTGCGGCGCCCGCGCCTTCGCTCCCTGCTTCTGTCCCTGCGGCGATTCAATACCCGATCACCTCCGCGCCCGATGAGCCCGCCGCTGGTGCGCCGTTGCCCGCACTGGCCGACTCCGACGCCTGGTTGAGCCAGGCCCTGGTCACGCTGCTGGGGCGCGACAAGGTGCAAACCTTTTTGCACCTTGAGGGTTTCGTCCGCCACGTGGTGGCGACCACCGACAACCTGGCCCGCCAACACGCCCCGCCAATGGTGTGGCCCGTGGTGCCGACACCCGGCCGCTTCACCACCCTGGCCAGCGGCGAAGAGGCCGGCAACACAAGCGCCGGCGTGACCCGCATCAGTCCCGACAACAGCCTGCGTTACACACCCTTTGTGCTGTTTGTCGAGTCGGTGGACACTGCGGCCGCTGTGCGTCTTTACAAACGGCTGTACCCTTTGTTTCAGCAGGCTTATGAAGAGTTGGGATTTACCGGCCGTTATTTCAACGACCGGCTTGTTGCAGTGATTGACCTGCTGCTGTCCACACCGGTGCAGGCCGGACCGCTCGATGTGACGCTGGTCGAGGTCAAGGGCTCCGTTCCCTCGCTCCGGCCCTGGTTGCGTTACGAGTTCACCGACCCTGCGCTCGATGCGCTGTCGGCAGGGCAAAAAATGCTGCTGCGCACCGGCCCGGTGAACCACCGGCGGCTGAACGCCAAACTTCTGGAGGTCAGGCGCCTGGTCAGCAGCGATGCGCCGACACCGGCAGCGCCTGCTTCACGTCCCTGATCCGGCGCATCATCACCTTCAGGGCGGAAAAAGTCCTGGAGCCTATGGCAGAGGTCAGTGGTGCGCGCTGTATGCCATCCGGCACGCCCGCATGGCGTGCAAGGGACCGGGCATGTTTTGCTACTAAATAGATAGCTTGATACGAGCGCCAGATGGGCGGGACAGACTTTTTTGAAGCAGAAAAATCCGTGGCCAATCAGAACGAATGCGCTTCATGCCTCCATTGGCTCCACCATCGCGTGGCGGCTGGGCCGCTCACCAATCTGTTGGCGCCACATGGCGTAGTACAGCCCCTTGGCTTCGAGCAGTTCTGCATGGCTGCCGCTTTCCACGATGCTGCCTTTTTCCAGCACAAAGATGGTGTTGGCATGCATGATGGTTGACAGCCGGTGGGCAATCAGCAGCGTGATGCGGCTGCTGCTGGCCGACAGCTGGCGCACGGTACGGGTGATCTGCTCTTCGGTGATGGAGTCGAGCGCCGATGTGGCCTCGTCAAAAATCAGCAGGCGCGGATGGCGGATCAAGGCCCGGGCAATCGACAGCCGCTGTTTTTCGCCGCCCGAGAGCTTCATGCCCATCTCGCCGATGACCAGGTCCAGCCCCTCGGGCGACTTGGCCAGCAGGTAGGCGCACGCGGCTTTTTCCATGGCGGCGATGATTTCGTCGTCGGTGGCGTCGGGCTTGACGAACTGCAGGTTCTCGCGAAGCGTGCCGGCAAACAGGTGCGTTTCCTGCGTCACAAAGCCGATTTGCCGCCGCACCTCGTTGTAGCGCAGGTCGCGGGTCGAAATGCCGTTGTAGAACACCTGGCCGCTGGCGGGCGAATACAGGCCGACCAGCAGCTTGACCAGGGTGGACTTGCCCGAGCCCGACGGGCCGACAAAGGCCACGGTGTCACCCAGCCCGGCCGAAAACGACAGCGACTCCAGTGCGTTGTCGGCGGCGTCCTTGTGGCGAAAGCTGACATCGGCAAAGTGCACCGAAGTGACCGGCCCGATCTTCACCGGCAACTCGGGCCGACGCTCGACCGGTTTTTTCATCAACGCATCAAAGTTCAGCAGCGACGTTTCGACTTCCCGGTAAGCGACGATCACGTTGCCAAGTTCTTGCAGCGGCGCAAAAATCGCCACCGAGATGAACTGCATGGCGATCAGCTCACCGGTGCTCAGCACGTCGCGAAAGATCAGCCACAGCAGGGCAAACAAGATCGCCAGCTTCAGCAGGCTGAGCGTGCTGCCCTGCAAGAAGGACAGCAGCCGGATGCGCCTGACCTTCTTCATCTCCAGCGCAAAAATTTTCATCGTCTGCGCCTGCAGTCGCCGAATCTCGGGAAAGGTCAGGCCCAAGCTCTTGATCAGCTCAATATTGCGCAGCGACTCGGTGATGAAACCCGAATTGCGGTTGGTCTCGCGCACGATGGAGCGTTGCTGGGTCTTGATTTCGCGGCTCAGCAGCCCGGTCAGCCCGCCCATCAGCAACACGCCGACCAGAAACACCGGCACCAGCAGCCAGTGCCGCGTGACCGAATACCAGCTCAAAAAAGCGATGCCGACGATGGCCGCAAAAAAGGTGTTGATGAAGGCGTTGATGAAGCGCTCGCTGTCGGCGCGCACCTTTTGCAGCAGCGACAGCGTCTCTCCGCTGCGCAAATCCTCGAATTCCTGGTATTTCAGCCGAAGCACCTGGCGCAGCCCGTCGTTGAAAATCTGCGTGCCAAATTTTTGCACCAGCAGCCGGGTCGCATAGTCCTGCAACGTCTTGGCCAGCCGCGACAGTACGGCCACGCCCACCGCCAGCCCGAGCAGCGACAGCACACCCGACACAAGTTCTTCCTCTGTCTTGCCCGCCCGCCCGATGGCATAGTCGTCAATGATCCGGCCGAAGATGATCGGATCGACCAGCGCCAGCACCTGGCTGATGGCCGCCAGCAGCAAGGCAAGTGCGGCGAGCGAGCGGTGCGGCCGCAGATAGGTCCAGAGAATGTGCATGGCTTTATTTTTTCGAGTGGCACATGCGCTGCAGTATCTCCAAAAGCGCAGCAGTTGAGATTGAAAAGAAAATCCTGACGCAGCAGCAACTCGAACAGGGCGTGCCTGTCTCAGGCTGGGGACGGCGGTTCCCTCTGCCAGGGGCGTCTATGGCAATTCTTTTGAGGTGATGCAGCATTGATGGCGTATTAATTGCTTCAATTTGTTTCAAAATAAGGCGTTTTATCCCTTGTTGAGGGGATGTACTGCCAGTGCTATTTACTTAAAAATTACATCATTCCAAAGGCGGGCTTATTTGACGACCTCACGGGTCGTTTTAATTGACTGCTTGCTTGCCAGTCGCAGCGGATCAAAGTCGCCATCGCAAAGGCTCAGGCGCATGCTCAGGCACATAACTATTAAAGACAAGGGTCCCACATGTCCACCCCTAAGTACAAAATCGAAAGCAACGGCACGCTTACCAGTGATTTGTTACTGGCCATCAACTTTGACCACCTCTACGACAACAGTTCGCTGGCCGTGGCCATTGCGGCTAAAAGCATCACCTTGCCAACACAAAAAGAGGTGCGCGTGGTACGGGTGCATGACGGGGAAGTGATTTTCCGCACCAAGGTAGAGGATGCGGCGAACGCAAGCTTTTCCTAGCATCGGTTAGCCCCAATTTTTTTGAGGAGCATACCCCCGTAGAACTTGATGCCTTGAGGCAGTCTGTTGCGCAGCGCCCTGGTACTCAAGTGGCTCAAAGTCTCCAGTCGTAATCGATTGTCAGCGGTGCATGGTCGCTGAAACGTTGCGCCTTGTGGATGGCCGCCGCGCGGGCAGTGGCGCCAAAACCTGGTGTCGCCAAGTGATAGTCGAGCCGCCAGCCAACGTTCTTGGCATAGGCCTGTCCCCGGTTGCTCCACCAGGTGTAAGCGTCGCCGGTGGTTTCAGGATGCAGCCGGCGGTACACATCGACCATGCTGTCCTGGCCCAGCAGCTCCGTCATCCAGGCGCGTTCCTCGGGAAGAAAACCGCTGTTCTTCTTGTTGCCCTTGAAGTTCTTCAGGTCGATTTCCTGGTGCGCGATGTTGATGTCGCCGCACAGCACGAATTCGCGGGGCGTACCGCCGCATTGTTTCAGCGCCGCCAGGTGCGGGTACAGCTCGGCCAGGAAGCGGAACTTGGCCGCCTGACGCTCCTCTCCCGAGGAGCCGCTTGGAAAATAGCAGCTGATGATGGACAGTTTGGGGCTGTGCGCGCGGCCAGGCCGGTCAAAGCGCAGTTCGACATACCGGCCTTCGGCGTCGAACTCGGTCGAGCCATAGCCGACAATCACTTCGCTTGGTTCATGGCGGGTGTAAATGCCGACGCCCGAATAGCCTTTTTTCTCGGCAAACTGAAAGTAGCCCTTGCTTCCGGCGATTTCCTCAAAGCGCCCGCTCAGGTCGGCCGCCTGCGCCTTGAGCTCTTGCACGCAAATACAATCTGGCATCGATTGGGCCATCCATTCCTGAAGGCCCTTGGTGGCAGCGGAACGGATGCCATTGAGGTTGAGGCTGGTTAATTTGAACATGGGACTTTCAATGAATACGACGACAGGGCAGACAGGCAATCAAGGCGAGGCCATGCCACCGCAGGGCGATCTGGCCCAGGAATTCGTGCAGTTTGCGGTCGAATCCGGGGTGTTGCGCTTCGGCCAGTTCAAAACCAAGGCCGGGCGCATGAGCCCCTATTTTTTCAATGCCGGCCTGTTTGATGACGGCGCCAAGCTCGGCCGGCTGGCGCAATTTTATGCGCGCCAGCTGCTGGCCGAGGAGCAGCGCAGCGGCCTGGCGTTCGACATGATCTTCGGTCCCGCCTACAAGGGCATTCCGCTGGCTGCCGCAGTCGCCATCGAGCTGGCACGGCTGGGGCGCAACCTGCCGTTTGCCTACAACCGCAAGGAAGCCAAGGACCACGGCGAGGGCGGCACGCTGGTCGGCGCGCCACTCAAGGGACGCGTTCTGATTGTCGATGACGTGATGTCTGCCGGCACGGCCGTGCGCGAGTCGATTGCGCTGATCCAGGACGCCGGCGCCACGCCGCATGCGGTGGCGATTGCGCTTGACCGCCAGGAAAAGGCCACTGAAAACGGCCTGGACGTCGAACACAGCGCCGTGCAATTTGTCACGCGGCAACTCGGGTTGCAGGTTTGCGCTATTGCGCAGCTGAGCGATTTGTTACATTATTTGGCCTTGCACAGCGACCCTGCAACTGGTGACCAAAACGCCGATGCCATGCAGCTCAAAAACCATTACCAGTCCGTGCTGGCTTACCGAGAACGCTACGGCGTCAACTGAAAAAAGAAATTGCGCCTGTCTTCACTGCTCACATCCGGTCTTGCGGGTCTGGTTTTTCTTCTGGCAGGCGCTGCAGTGGCACAGCAGATCTACTCGTGCGTGGATGCAAAAGGGCGCACCATCACTGCGGACCGACCCATTGCAGAGTGCAGTGACCGCGCCCAGCGCACACTGTCGCCGTCCGGCATTGTCACGCACCAGATTGGACCCTCGCTGACCGCGCATGAACAGGCTGCTCAGGAAGAAAAAAACAGACGGGCTGCTGAGTTGCGTGCGCGCGAAGCCGAAGACCGGCGCCGCGACAAGGCGCTGCTGATGCGTTATCCCACGCCTGAAGTGCATGACCGCGAACGGGTGGCCGCGTTGCTGCAGATCGATGAAATCATCCACACGTTGAGGACGCGGCGGAGCGAGTTGGCCGGCCAGCGCAAGACGCTTGACGGAGAACGGGAGTTTTATGCCAAGGACCTGTCCAGGATGCCGGTTTCGCTCAAACGCAGGCTGGAAGAAAACGCGGGCAACGTTGCTGTCCAGCAACAATTTATTGCCGCTCAGCAGCAGGAAAAAAAACGCGTCAACCAGCGCTTTGATGAGGAACTGGTCAAGCTCAGGCAGTTGTGGGCGTTTGCAAATCCGACAGCTCCCATCGGCACTGGCGATTCCCGTAACGGCAGGAACTGAAAGTTTAAGCCAAATTGCTTTTCTGCGCAATACTGGCTTGCCTTGATAGCTACTGTTTCGATAGCATTTTGATGCAGTGAAAGCGGGGCGTCAAGCCAGTTTTTTCTTCAGCAATTCATTCACCTGCGCCGGATTGGCCTTGCCCTTGGTGGCCTTCATGGCCTGGCCGACCAGCGCGTTGAAGGCCTTGCTGTTGCCGGCGCGCACTTCCTCGACGTTCTTGGCGTTGGCCGCCAGCACGCCGTCGATGATGGTTTCCAGTTCGCCGGTGTCGCTCATCTGCTTGAGGCCCTTGGCCTCGATCAGCGTGTCAACGTCCTGGTCTTCACCGGCCCACAAGGCGTCAAACACCTGACGTGCCGCATTGTTGGAAATCGTGCTGTCGGCAATCCGGCCGATCAGGGCCCCCAACTGGCTGGCGCTGACGCTGGACGCTTCAATCGACTTGTCCTCGGCATTCAAGCGGCGTGACACCTCGCCCATCACCCAGTTGCTGGCCAGCTTGGCCTGCTTGCTGGCATGTGCCACCGCTTCAAAATAGGCCGCCGTCGCCTTGCTTTGCGTCAACTGGCCGGCGTCGTAGTCGCTCAGGCCATAGTCGGCCACGAAGCGTGCGGCCATCACGCGCGGCAGTTCCGACATCTCTGAGCGCGTCTTTTCCACCCAGTCGCGGCCAATGACCAGCGGCGGCAAATCCGGGTCGGGGAAATAGCGGTAGTCGGCGGCGTCTTCCTTGCTGCGCATCGAGCGCGTCTCGCCGGTGTCCGGGTCGAACAGCACGGTCGCCTGCTGAATGGCGTGGCCGTCCTCGATCTGCTCGATCTGCCAGCGCACTTCGTAGTCCATCGCCTGCTGCATGAACTTGAAGCTGTTCAGGTTCTTGATCTCGCGGCGCGTGCCCAGTTCGGCGCCGGGCTTCCTGACCGACACGTTGGCATCGCAGCGAAAGCTGCCTTCCTGCATGTTGCCGTCGCAAATGCCGATCCAGGTGACGATCTTGTGCAGTTCCTTGGCATAGGCCACGGCCTCGGCAGTCGAGCGCATGTCGGGTTCGGTGACAATTTCCAGCAGCGGCGTGCCCGCGCGGTTCAGGTCGATGCCGCTCTGGCCGATGAAGTCCTCGTGCAGCGATTTGCCGGCGTCTTCTTCGAGGTGGGCACGCACCAGGCGCACGGATTTCTTTTCGCCGTCCAGGAAAAACTCGACCACGCCGCCTTGCACCACCGGGATCTCGAACTGGCTGATCTGGTAGCCCTTGGGCAGGTCGGGGTAGAAATAGTTCTTGCGCGCGAACACGCTGCTTTCGGCAATGTGCGCGTTCACCGCCAGGCCGAACTCGATGGCGCGCTGCACCGCGCCCTTGTTCATCACCGGCAGCGCGCCGGGCAGGGCAAAGTCCACGGCGGACGCCTGGGTGTTGGCCTCGGCGCCAAACGCGGTCGAGGCGCGGCTGAAAATCTTTGACTGCGTGGTCAGCTGGGTATGGGTTTCAAAGCCGATGACAACTTCGTAACCTTGCACCAGCAGGGATTTTTTATCTTGGCTCATGCTGAAATTCCCGGTACTTTCTGGTGCCAGTCGGTCGCCAGCTGAAACTGGTGGGCTGCGCCCAGCAACTGCGCTTCCTTGAAATAGTTGCCGATCAGCTGCAGGCCGACGGGCATGCCGGCCGCGCCGAAACCGGCCGGCACGCTCATGCCGGGCAGTCCCGCCAGGCTGGACGACAGCGTGTAGATGTCAGCCAGATAGTTCGCCACCGGGTCGGCGGACTTTTCGCCAATTTTCCAGGCCACCGTGGGCGACACCGGACCGGCAATCACGTCGCATTGCGTAAAAGCAGTCTGGAAATCCTGCGCGATCAGGCGGCGGATTTTTTGCGCCTTCAAATAGTAGGCGTCGTAATAGCCGTGGCTCAGCACATAGGTGCCGATCATGATGCGGCGCGTGGCCTCGTCGCCAAAGCCTTCGCTGCGCGACTTCTTGTACATGTCGGTCAGGTCGGTGTAGTGCGCCGCGCGGTGGCCGTAGCGCACGCCGTCAAAGCGGCTCAGGTTGCTGCTGGCTTCGGCCGGGGCGATCACGTAATAGACCGGAATCGACAGTTCGGTCAGCGGCAGGCTGACATCGACCAGCGTCGCGCCCAGTTTTTCAAATTCGGCCAGCGCGCCGCGCACGGCCGCCACCACGTCGGGCGCGCAACCGGCGCCGAAAAACTGCGTCGGCAGGCCGATTCTCAAGCCTTTTAGGGGCTTTGCGCTAGTTCCGTCTGCATGAGTAGCTATTAAATCAGTAGCATAGTCAACAGCGGGCAGGTCCAGCGAGGTCGAGTCGCGGTCCGGGTCCGGGCCGGCCATGGCGGACAGCAGCAGGGCGCAGTCGAGTGCGCTGCGCGCCATCGGGCCGGCCTGGTCCAGGCTGGAGGCAAATGCCACCATGCCGTAGCGCGAGCAACGGCCATAGGTTGGCTTGATGCCGGTGATGCCGGTCAATGACGCCGGCTGGCGGATCGAGCCGCCAGTGTCGGTGCCGGTGGCGGCAGGCACGAGGCGCGCAGCGACGGCGGCCGCCGAGCCGCCCGACGAACCGCCGGGCACGCGGCTCACGTCCCAGGGGTTCTGCACTTTTTGATAGGCGCTGTTTTCGTTGCCCGAGCCCATGGCGAACTCGTCGCAGTTGAGCTTGCCCAGCGTCACCATGCCGGCGCCGCCAATGCCAACGCCCAGCCTGTTGACGACTGTGGCATCAAACGGGCTGCGGTAATGCGCCAGCATCTTCGAGCCGGCAGTGGTGGGAAAGTCGCGGGTGACAAACACGTCCTTGTGCGCCAGCGGCACGCCCAACAAGGGCGTGCGTTCCCCTGCGGCCAGTCGGGTGTCGGCGGCCCGGGCCTGCGCCAGTGACGCGTCGGCGTCAAGTGCCAGAAACGCGCCCAGGCTGGCATGCTGGTCGATACGTTTCAGAAAATGCTGCGCGACTTCTACGCTGGAAACCTCACCTGCTGCCAGTTTGGCAGCGAGTTGCGCCACGCCGAGGTCGTGCAGGTCAAGGTTCAGGGGGCTGGAGGAGGGGCTGCTCATTCGATCACTTTCGGCACAAGAAACAGGCCGCGCTCGACGGCTGGCGCGCTGGCCTGGCTGGCTTCGCGCTGGTTGGGTTCGCTGGCGATGTCGTCGCGCAGCCGCAGGGCGACGTCGCCGAGCAGCGCCGCCGGATGCGCCAGCGGCTCAATGCCGTCGGTATTCACCGCCTCCATCTGCGCGACCAAGGCAAAAAAACCGTTGAGCTGGCTCAGTGTGCGCTCGGTTTCGTCGGGCCGGAGTTCCAGCCGTGCCAGATTGGCCACGCGTTCAATGTCTTTAAATGTCAATGCCATAAATGCCAATAAGCGCTTGTGAAGTGATGCAGAAGAAAAAACGCCTTGCACAGGGCGCGATAATGCAACTAAAACCAGATGTAAACCAAAAAAAACGGGCATTGTGCCACGCTGAATCAGAGTGGATGCGTTATTATCCCGCCTTTGGCGTGAATTCAAGGCCTGATCCACCCTTTAGGCGCTTTTTAGACGCTTCAAACAGGTTTTGCAACCTAGCCTTGTACGTCCTCTCTTTCCTCTGCTGATTAAATAATAAAGGCGATGCGGCAGCGAAGTTTGCCCATGCCGCAACCGGATTTTTGAACATGTTTGAAGCATTCCGTCGGTACTTTTCCACCGACCTGGCGATCGATCTGGGCACTGCCAACACCCTGATCTTTGCGCGCGACAAGGGTATTGTGCTGGATGAGCCGTCGGTGGTTGCGATTCGCCACGAAGGCGGTCCCCATGGCAAAAAGGTCATCCAGGCCGTCGGCCGCGAAGCCAAGGCCATGCTGGGCAAGGTGCCTGGCAACATCGAGGCGATCCGCCCGATGAAGGACGGCGTGATTGCCGACTTCGTCATCACCGAGCAGATGATCAAGCAGTTCATCAAGATGGTGCATCCGCGCCGCCTGCTCACGCCCAGCCCGCGCATCATCATTTGCGTGCCCTGCGGCTCGACCCAGGTCGAGCGCCGCGCCATCAAGGACGCCGCCGAGGCGGCCGGCGCTGCCGCTGTGTATCTGATTGAAGAGCCCATGGCTGCCGCGCTGGGCGCCGGCCTGCCGGTGTCCGAGGCCAGTGGCTCGATGGTCGTCGACATTGGCGGCGGCACTACCGAAGTCGGCGTGATCTCGCTCGGCGGCATGGTCTACAAGGGCAGTGTGCGCGTCGGCGGCGACCGTTTTGACGACGCCATCATCAACTACATCCGCCGCAACTACGGCATGCTGATTGGCGAGCCGACGGCTGAAGTGATTAAAAAGACCATCGGTTCGGCCTTTCCCGGCTCCGAAGTCCGTGAAATGGAAGTCAAGGGCCGCAACCTGTCCGAAGGCGTGCCGCGCAGCTTCACCATTTCAAGCAACGAAATCCTTGAAGCCCTGACCGACCCGCTCAACCAGATCGTCTCGGCCGTCAAGAACGCGCTGGAGCAGACGCCGCCCGAACTCGGCGCCGACATTTCCGACCGCGGCATGATGCTGACCGGCGGCGGCGCGCTGCTGCGCGACCTGGACCGCCTGCTGGCCGAGGAAACCGGCCTGCCGGTGCTGGTCGCCGAGGACCCGCTGACCTGCGTGGTGCGCGGTTGCGGCATCGCGCTGGAGCGCATGGACCGCATGGGCTCGATCTTCACCACGGAATAGGCTTTTTTCACCACGCCATCCTCAAGCCCGTCCCATGCAGCGCGGCTGCAGCACCATACCGGACCGGCTTGACCACGCACCATGGCTTTAGGAACCCTCGACCGATCCCTGCCGCCCTTTTTCAACCAGGGGCCGTCGGTATTTTCCAAGCTGGTTTTCTTTGGTGCGCTGTCGGTGTTTTTGATGGTGGCCGATGCGCGTTTCAACGTCACCCAGCCGATCCGCGCCGCCCTTGCCACGGCCCTGTACCCTGTGCAGTGGGTGGCCCTGCAGCCGGTTCATGCCGTGCAGGGCGTCAGCGGCTACTTCACCGACCTGGACCAGGCGCAGCTTGAAACCGCCCAGGCCCGTGAAAAGCTGGCGCTGCAGTCCCTGCGCGCCGGCCAGGTCGAGTTGCTGATGCAGGAAAACAACCGCCTGCGCAAGCTGCTTGACCTCAAGGCGCAACTCGCCACGCCGGTCTTCGCGGCCGAGGTGGTGTACGACGCCGCCGATTCCTATACCCGCAAGGTCATCATCGACAAGGGGCAAGTGCATAAAGTCGCCCTGGGCTCGCCCGTGCTTGACGAATCGGGCGTGCTGGGACAGGTGACGCGGGTGTATCCGCTGGTCAGCGAAGTCACGCTGGTGGTCGACCCCGATCTGGCGATTCCGGTGCTCAATGTGCGAACGGGCGCGCGCAGCGTAGCCTATGGCGACCCGACGGTGGGCGGCACCGGCATGGAACTGCGCTTCATGGGCAGCAACGCCGATGTTCAGGAAGGCGACCTGCTGACCACCAGCGGCGTCGATGGCGTGTACCCGCCCGGCCTGTCGGTGGCGCGCGTCAGCCGGATCGAGCGCCGGGCCGAATCGGCATTTTCCAAGATCTATTGCGTGCCGCAGGCGCTGACCACGGGCGCACGGCATGTCATCGTCGTCCAGCCGGTCACGACCGATCTGGCGCTGCCGCCTTCAAGCATCGCGCCGGTTGCGCCTGCCCGAAAGGGGTACGCCAAATGATCATGCGCTCCGGCCAGCAACTGCTGCTGCCTGCCAGTCCGGTGTTCATCTGGAGCACCCTGGCAGCCGCTTTGCTGCTCAACATGCTGCCACTGGGCCGGGTGCCGTGGATGCCTGATTTGCTGGCGTTGGTGCTGGTCTTCTGGAACGTGCACCAGCCGCTGAGGGTCGGCATCGGCATCGCCTTCATGTTCGGCCTGGCGATGGATGTTCATCAAACGTCGCTGCTCGGGCAGCATGCCTTTTCCTATGTCGCGCTGAGCTTTTTTGCGTCCATGATCCAGCGTCGGCTGTTGTGGTTCACGGTGCCGCTGCAGGCCTTGCAGGTGTTGCCGCTGTTTGCAGCGGCACATGCCGCCGAAATAATCCTGCGGCTGCTCGGCGGCGGCGTTTTTCCCGGCTGGATCGTGCTGGTCGCGCCATTGGCCGAGGCATTGCTCTGGCCGCTGGCGAGCGTGCTTCTGCTGGTGCCGCAACTGCGCACGCCTGACCGGGATGAAAATCGGCCTCTTTGAGAGCTTGCCGGACAGACCGCAGAGCTTGCCGCCAGCCCAAGGCCAGCGGCAAGCTCTGTCCCCAACTGATCAAATGACATCCAACCCCGGCCTCAACCGACCCCGTGCCTTGTCCGGCCTCACACTGATGAAATGCATTCCTCCCGGGCACTTTTTGATGCACCCTGAATCCGATCACCATGACTGAACTCAGAAACGTTGAAGCCGAGCTGTCGCGTTTTCGCATTCGTGTGGTGGTGGCCGGGCTGGTGGTGCTTCTCTGCTTTTCCCTGGTGGCGGCCCGGCTGTCCTTCCTGCAGGTGCATCGCTACGAAGACCTGCGCGCGCAGGCCGAAAGCAATCGCACGGCGATTGTCCCCATCGTGCCGAGTCGCGGCCTGATCCTGGACCGCAACGGCATCGTGCTGGCGTCCAACTATTCGGCCTTCACGCTGGAAGTCACACCGTCCAAGGTGGAAAACATGGACGAAACCATTGCCGCGCTGGAAAAGCTGGTTGACATCACGCCCCGGGACAAGCGCCGCTTCAAGCGCCTGCGCGAAGAATCGAAGAGCTTTGAATCGATTCCGCTGCGCACCCGTCTGAGTGACGAAGAAGTGGCGCGCTTCGCCGCCCGGCGCTTCAGTTTTCCCGGCGTGGACATCAAGGCCCGGCTGTTTCGCAACTATCCCTATGGTGAATTGGGCAGCCATGTGGTGGGCTACATCGGCCGCATCAACCAGGCGGAGAAGGACGCGATCGAGGATCGCGAGGAAGAAGGCAACTACCGCGGCACCGACTACATCGGCAAGCTGGGCGTCGAGCAGAGTTTCGAGCAGCAGCTGCATGGCCAGACCGGCGTCGAGCAGATGGAAACATCGGCCGGCGGGCGGGCGCTGCGAAAACTGGCGACCAGTCCGGCCACGCCGGGCAACAACGTCATGCTTTCGCTGGACATCGGCCTGCAAAAACTGGTCGAGGACATGTTCGGCACGCGACGCGGCGCCCTGGTGGCGCTGGACCCCCGAAGCGGCGAGGTGCTGGCTTTTGTCAGCAAGCCGACCTTCGATCCCAACCTGTTCGTCGAGGGCATTGACCATGAAAGCTGGCAGGCGCTCAACGAGTCGATCGACAAGCCGCTGCTCAACCGCGCGCTGCGCGGCACCTATCCGCCGGGCTCGACCTACAAGCCCTTCATGGCCATGGCCGCGCTGCAAACCGGCAAACGTTCGCCCACCGCGATCATCAACGACCCGGGCTTCTTCATGTTTGGCGGCCATCGTTTTGGCAGCCCGGAAAACGAGCGTGGTGGCGCCATGGACATGAACCGCGCGATTGTCGAGTCGAGCAATGTGTATTTCTACACGCTGGCCAACGAGTTGGGGGTGGAAGCCATTCACGACTTCATGGCGCCACTGGGCTTTGGCCAGGCCACCGGCATCGACATCAATGGCGAGGTGCGCGGCGTGTTGCCCAACCAGGAATGGAAACGCAACTATTTCAAGCGGGTGGCGCAGCAGAAGTGGTTTGCCGGCGAAACCATTTCACTGGGCATTGGCCAGGGCTACAACAGCTTCACCATGCTGCAGCTGGCGCAGGCCACGGCCACCCTGGCCAACAACGGCATCAAGCACAAGCCCCGGCTGGTGATGGGCACGCAGGACGCGATGACACGCGCGCTGCATCCGCTGCAGGCCGACCCGCCGGTTGACCTGCACTACAAGCCTGAAAACGTTGCCATCATCCGCAAGGCCCTGGTCGGCGTGACGCAGGGCGGTACATCGACCCGGGTGTTTGCCGGCGCGCAATACCTCTCCGGTGGCAAGACCGGCACGGCGCAGGCGGTCAGCATGGGCCGCAATGACCGCTACAACAAGGCGAGCATGGAAGAGCACCAGCGCGACCATGCGGTGTACATGGCGTTTGCCCCGGCCGACAACCCGCGGATCGCGCTGGCCGTGATTGTGGAAAATGCCGGTTGGGGCGGCGGCGTGGCGGCGCCGATTGCCCGCAGGGTGTTCGACTATGTGCTGCTGGGTCAGTACCCGAGCGAGGAAGACATGCTTGCGGTGCAGGCAGGCAAGGCTGTGGCGCCCACAGGCAAGCCGCGCCTGGCCGCCGACATGGTTGCGCTGCTGGTGGGCGACACGCCCGGTGCCATGGTGTCGGCCGCCGGCGCCAGACCTGTCACCGTTCAGAAAGCCGAGCCAGCGGCCGCTCTCGTCAAAGCCGTCGAGGTGGAAAAACCGGCCAATGCGGCAATGACGGCAAAGGCGGCCAAGCCTGTCAAGGCCACGCCCGCCCGAAAGCCGGTTCCGCCGGCATCTGCAATCATTCCTGTAGAAAGCAGCGCACCTTAGCCCTGCGCATGGCTGCCGGGCGCGTGGCCATGGCTATTTCAGGAACGCGTCAAAACCGGTTTTCAGGATCAGCGCGCTGACCACGCCAATAAACACCAGCCGTACAAAACCCGCTCCGTGCTTGAGCGCCAGGCGCGTGCCCAGCAGACTGCCCGCGACGTTCGCCACCGCCATGGTCAGCGCGAAATGCCACCAGACATGGCCTTTCCAGGCAAACAGTCCCAGCGCCGCCAGGTTGGTCGCGGTATTGAGCAGTTTGGCCGAAGCCGACGCGTTCAAGAAATCGTAGCCCAGCCAGCGCACGAACAGGAAGACAAAAAAGCTGCCCGTTCCGGGACCGAAAAACCCGTCGTAAAACCCCAGAACCAGGCCGATGCAGCAGGCCACCAGGGTTTCGGCATGCCCGGTGAAACGCGGCGTGTGGTGGCGGCCAAGGTCTTTTTTTGCCAGCGTGTAGGCCAGCACGGCCAGCAGCACGAAAGGCAGGACTTTGCGCAGGAAGCCCGGATCGATCATGGTGACCAGCCATGCACCCGCCAGCGAGCCGCAAAACCCGGCTCCCGCCGCCGGCAGCAGCGCCGACCAGCGCATCTGGACGCGCCGCGCGTACTGGGTCGTGGCGACTGCCGTTCCCCAGACCGATGCCCCCTTGTTGATGCCAAACAAGGTTGCCGGATGCGTGGTGGGAAAGACGGCAAACAGCGCCGGCACCAGAATCAGTCCGCCGCCGCCAACGATGGCGTCCACAAAACCGGCAAACAACGAAGCAACAGAGACAAGCAGCAATTCCATGGCGGCAATTGTCGCACCCGCCGGGTCGGGCTTTTACTCATTTATTAATAGCAATGAATGCTTCTGCGTTGTGCGCAAAAGCCATTTTTAACACTTGAATATCAGGGTGCGGACGAAAAAAAGCGCTGGGGTTGCCAGCGCTTTTGGTCAAACCAGCATTTTTTGCAACGCTGTGTCTTCTATTTATAAATGTCTCCTCGACTCCCCGCATTGCGAGCAGCAAGGCCCGATAGCAAGTTCTCCAATGTAGCGGGTGCACTGAGAAAGCGCATCAGGGATTTCCCGCAAATGAAACGCTCACAAACCACGGTAGCGAGCCTTTTGCGCACTGCAACCTTGGCCTGACAATTGCCGGCTGACGGCCCGCCATTTTCGCTGGCCGCTCAGATGCCAGCCTGTATCCACTGCGCTGCTTTCTCGGCAATCATCAGGGTCGGCGAGTTGGTGTTGCCGCTGGTGATGAGCGGCATCACGCCGGCATCGACCACGCGAAGTCCGCGAACGCCGCGCACCCGCAGGTGCGAATCGACCACCGCCATCGGGTCGTCGGAGCGGCCCATTTTTGTTGTCCCGACCGGGTGAAAAATCGTCGTGGCGATGTCGCCGGCCAGCCGCGCCAAATCCTCGTCGGTCTGGAACTGCACGCCCGGCTTGAATTCCTCCGGCTGGTATCTGGCCAGTGCGCCCTGGCTGACGATCTTGCGCGTGATGCGCAGCGAATCGGCCGCCACTTGCCGGTCCTCGGCTGTGCTCAGGTAGTTGGGCGAAATGGCCGGTGCGTCGGCAAAGGCGCCGGTCTTCAGGCGAACGCTGCCCCGGCTGGTCGGGTTCAGGTTGCAGACGCTGGCGGTGAAGGCGTTGAAGTTGTGCAGCGGTTCGCCGAAGGCGTCGAGCGACAGCGGCTGGACGTGGTACTGGATGTTCGGCCAGGGCTGGTCGGGCGAACTGCGCGTGAAGGCCCCCAGTTGCGACGGCGCCATGCTCATCGGCCCGGTGCGGCGCAGCGCGTATTCCATGCCGATGCGCGCCTTGCCCCAGAGCGAATTGGCCATGGTGTTGAGCGACAGGCCCCAGCGCTTGCTGTCTTTGTCGCCCCGGACCTTGTACACCGAGCGGATCTGCAGGTGGTCCTGCAGGTTGGCGCCGACGCCTGGCAGGTCCTGCACCACCGGGATGCCGTGCTGCTGGAGCAGCCCGGCCGGACCAATGCCGGAAAGCTGCAGGATGTGCGGCGAGCCGATACTGCCGGCGCACAGCAGCACCTCGCCCATGTGGCCCGAGTCGCGCGTTGCCAGCGCCGTGACCCGCTCCTGGCCGGTCCAGACCTCGACTCCGGTGCAGCGCTGGCTGCCGTCGGCCTGCAGCTCGATCACCAGCTTGCTCACCTGGGCGTTCGTCCAGAGTTCGAAGTTGGGCCGGCCCAGGCAGGTTGGCCGCAGGAAAGCCTTGGCCGTGTTCCAGCGCCAGCCGTTTTTCTGGTTGACTTCAAAATAGCCCACACCTTCGTTGCTGCCCCGGTTGAAGTCCGGGGTCTGGGGAATGCCGGCCTGGGAGGCCGCCTCGGCGAACGCATCAAGGATGTCCCAGCGCAGGCGCTGCTTTTCCACGCGCCATTCGCCGCCGGCATTGCGGTGGCGCAGGATTTTTTGGTAGGGCTGGAGCTTGTCCTCCATCAAGGCCGGCGCCACGCCACGCGCGCCGTGCAGCGGGTCAGCGCCCTTGTAGTGGTCTTCATGCAGCTTGAAGCAGGGCAGGGCGTTGTCCCAGGTCCAGGCGCTGTCGCCGGTCAGCTCCGCCCATTTGTCGTAATCCCGCGCCTGGCCGCGCATGTAGATCATGCCGTTGATGCTGGAGCAGCCGCCCAGCGTCTTGCCGCGCGGGTAGCGCAGCGCGCGGCCGTTCAGCCCCGCGTCGGGCTCGGTGTTGAACAGCCAGTCGGTGCGCGGGTTGCCGATGCAGTACAGGTAGCCGACCGGAATGTGAATCCAGTGGTAGTCGTCCTTGCGGCCGGCCTCGATCAGCAGCACGCGCTTGGACGCATCGGCGCTGAGCCGGTTGGCCAGCAGGCAGCCGGCCGTGCCCGCGCCGATGATGATGTAGTCGAAAGTCAGGTTCTGGTCGTGCATGAAATAGGGCTTTGGTGGACTCACCTTGCATTGTGGCAAAACTCGGTCATGCCCGTGAAGGAGATTACCCCTTTGCCCGCCGCGCTTTCACAGCTGGCGAGCCTGGCCGGCAGGCACCAAGCCCTGTAGGACCATGGCGGAACCAGACGGAACGCCTGCTTTCTTCATTTTCTGCAGTTACCATGACCGCTTTGCGTTCAAATCCGCCTGGTCCATCGGTGGCTGTTCCACACCATTGCCCGCATGCCTCTTGACGACTCACCGCCGCGCCTTGACATTCAGGATTCCCCTGAAGGCCCGCTCGTGCGCCTGCAGGGAAGCTGGACCGCCGCACAGCTGACGCTGGCACCCGCCTGGGCCGCGCTGGGCGAACAGCTCGACAGCCTGAGCAGCGCCCGGCCGCCTGCTGCGTCCAATTCCGCCCGGTGGAGCCTGGAAGACATTGAACAGCTCGACTACCTGGGCGCGCAGGTGCTGTGGACGGCATGGCGCCAGCGCTGGCCGGACGATGTGCAACTGGCGCCTGAACAGCGCGAAATGCTGGAAACGGTGGAGAAATTCACCGTCGCTCTGGCGCCGCCGCGCCGCTCGCCGTGGTCGGAACCGCTGGTGGTGTTTGGCGAGCGGCTGCTCGGCCTGATCGACCATCTCAAGGGCATGCTGCGCCTGCTGGGGCAGCTGCTGCTTGACCTGTTGCGGCTGTTTCGCCATCCCCGGCAAGGGCCGTGGCGTGACCTGTCGGGCCATCTTTACCATTTTGGCGCGACGGCGCTGCCGATCACGGCGCTGGTCGGATTCCTGATCGGCGTGGTGCTGGCCTACCTGATCTCGCAGCAGCTGCGCCAGTTCGGCGCCGATGCCTTCATTGTCAACATCCTGGGTATTTCGCTGATCCGCGAACTTGGTCCGGTGCTCGCCGCCATTTTGATCGCCGGGCGCAGCGGCTCGGCCATCACCGCGCAGATCGGCGTGATGCGGGTGACCGAAGAGATTGACGCGATGCGCGTCATGGGCATTGCCCGGGGCTTCCGGCTGGTGATGCCGCGCGCCATCGCGCTGGCGGTGGTGATGCCGCTGATCAGCGTCTGGACCACGATAGCCGCGCTGCTCGGCGGCATGCTGGCGGCCGATGTCTCGATGGGCGTGACGCCGTCGTACTTTCTCAACTCGCTGCCCGCCGCTGTCAGCGTGTCCAACCTGACGCTGGCAACCTCCAAGTCGGTCGTCTTTGGCCTGCTGATCGCGCTGGTCGGCTGCCACTACGGCCTGCGCGTCAAGCCCAACACCGAAAGCCTGGGCAAAGGCACGACGGCGTCGGTGGTCACCTCCATCACCGTGGTCATTTTGGTGGATGCGCTGTTTGCAATCTTGTTCAGAAGCGTGGGCATTTAAGTGATGAAGACCCCCACGCTCCCCACTTCCGTGTGGTTCGCTGCCCCCGAGGGGGCCGTCCCGCCTGCGGCCTGGCAAAGCCATGGATGTCGCCCCCACGGTCGCTCACTGCGTGTAGCTTCCTGCCCCCCGAGGGAGCTGCTGCGCCTGCGGCCCGGCAAAGCCGGTTCCGCGGCCCCTGCTGGTAGGGTGCATCACCTGCAGGGTTGTCGTTTCGCTTACCGCGCAGAGGTCATGGTTTTTGGAAACCGGGTGAGAAATGACTGAACCCGTCGTTCAAATCAGCAAGCTCTGGACGGTGTTCCAGAACGGCGACAAAAAGTCGGTGGTGCACAAAGACCTCGATCTGACGGTGGAGCGCGGCGAAATCATGTCACTGGTCGGCGGTTCGGGCACCGGCAAGACGGTGCTGCTGCGCCAGATGCTGGGGCTGGAAACGCCAACACAGGGCGACATCACGGTGCTTGGCAAGCCCGCCGCCGAACTGGGCAAGCGCGGTGCGGCCAGCCGGGTCGGCATGCTGTTCCAGCAAGGCGCGCTGTTTTCAGCCTTCACTGTGCTGGAGAACATCGCTTTTCCGCTGCGCGAACTCAACACGCTGCCGGGCGCGCTGATGCGCGAGGCGGCGCTGGTCAAGCTGCAGATGGTCGGCCTGCCGGCTGAGGCCGCCGACAAGATGCCCAGCGATTTGTCGGGCGGCATGATCAAGCGGGTGGCGCTGGCGCGCGCGCTGATCATGGACCCGCCGCTGCTGCTGCTGGACGAACCGACCGCCGGACTGGACCCCGAAAGCGCCGACAGCTTTTGTGATTTGCTGCGCTCGCTGCACCAGGGCATGGGATTGACGGTGGTGATGGTCACGCACGACCTGGACACCATCTTCGAGCTGAGCACGCGCATTGCCGTGCTGGCATCGCAAAAAGTCATCATCAACGACGTGCCGCAAAAGGTGGTGGCGTTCGAGCATCCCTTTATTCACGACTTTTTTCTTGGCGAACGGGGGAAACGGGCGATGACGCTGCTGAACCACCCCGCCGCCCCTTGATCTAGAAAGGTTTTCATCATGGAAAACAAGGCCCATGCGCTGATTGCCGGCGCGTTCGTGGTGCTCATCACCGCCCTGCTGGCCGTGCTGGCCATCTGGCTCACGCGTGACAACACCGAGCGCAACCTGTACGAAATGAGCACTTCCGAGACCGTTTCCGGCCTGCAACCGCAAGCCACGGTGCGCTACCGGGGCGTGGCCGTCGGCAAGGTCGAGCGCATCGGGTTTGACCAGAAGGTCAAAGGCAATGTGCTGATCCGCGTGTCCATCGACCAGGCCGCGCCGGTGACGCGCTCTACCTTTGCCACCGTGGCGTCCCAGGGCGTCACCGGTTTGGGTTTCATCCAGCTCGACGACGACGGCAGTTCCAGCCAGCGGCTCACGCCCAACGACGACGATCCGCCGCGCATTCCGCTCAAGCAGGGCGGTATCGACAAGCTGATCAAGCAAAGCGGAGTGATCTTCGACCAGGCCGAGCAGGCAACCACGCGCATCAACCAGTTGCTGTCGGCGCAGAACGAAGCGGCCATCAACACCGCCGTCACGCAACTCGCCGAGGCCGCCGGCAGCATCAACCGCGTCGCCAAGGCGCTGGAGCCGGCCGTGTCCACGCTGCCCGCATTGTCCAGGGATGCGCAGGCGGCCCTGCGTTCGGTCAAGGGCGCGACCGATGAAGTCGCCCTCACCGCCCAGCGCCTGAATGAAAAAGGCGGCGCGCTTGACCGGCTCAAGGAGGGCGGTGAGGCGCTGGCCGCCGGTGTGGAAACCTTCAGCGCGGCCACGCTGCCCAAGCTGGGCGAGGTGGCCGACGAAACGGCGCGCACCATGCGCCAGTTGCGCCGTACCGTGAGTGGGGTTGATGACAACCCGCAATCGCTTATTTTTGGCAATGGCCCAGCCGTGCCCGGCCCCGGCGAAACCGGCTTTTCCGCCAACGGAGACCCACAATGATGACCTTTGAGCCACTTTTCAATGCTATTAATTCAGTAGCTTTAAACGCAGGCCAATATTGCGCAAAACGGGTTTTGTGTGTGATAAGTGTGTTGGCCCTTGCCACCGGGTGCTCGGTGATTGACAAGCCGACCCGCGCCACCATGTACGACTTCGGACCGGGCGAGATGACCACTCAGCTTGCGACAATGCCCCCGGCCCTCATGGCTGCGTCTGTCCTGTCGCCGCTGGCGATTGCCGACATTGCCACCTCCGGCGGCGCGCTGGAGAATCAGGCCGTGCTCTACCGATTGGGCTATGTTGACGACCAGCAGCTGCGCCCCTATTCACAGGCGCGCTGGACCATGCCGCCGGCGCAATTGGTGCGCCAGCGCATGCGCGAGCGCCTGAGCCAGCAGCGCGTGGTGCTCAATGCCCGAGAGGGCGTGGCGCTGAACCGAAGCCAGAACACCAATTTGCCCATGCTTCGGCTGGAGCTTGAAGAGTTCAGCCAGCTGTTCACTGCGCCTGATGCCAGCATCGGCCTGATTCGGCTGCATGCCACGCTGGTCGAGATCACGCCCTCTGGTGAACGGTTGTTGGCGCAACGCAACCTGTCGGTGCAGCGACCTGCCACCAGTGCCGATGCCGCCGGCGGCGTGCGTGCCCTGACCGCCGCGACCAACGCCGCCATCGACGAGCTGGACCAGTGGGTGCGGCAAATAAAATAGGTCTCTTACCGTATTTCACCTGTCCCGGTCAGCTGTGCGCAGCGCATGGGCTCCTGCAGCCTTTTGTCGCAGTGCCAGGCGTTATGCGCGAACCCAGACAGGTCCCGGTACAAAATAACTTCGGCTGGAGACTCTCAGCATGGGATTGGCTTCTTAAGCACAGTAGCGACCAGCCAGCCTTCCATCGAATTGACAGGCGCCTCGTGGAAAACCGCTCCGGGTGGTTACGGAAAAACGGCAAAAAACCCGGTTTGCGCAATATTAACGGGCATTGCCAGCTATATTTTAAGTAGCAATTTATACCGATTTCCTCTCGCTGCAAACCCTGAGCGGGGCCAGCGGTGTCGCGCGTGAAACAGGGGCCCGGGTCGCAGCCGTTGTAGGCTGTCGAGCTCCACCACGCATATTTCAAGAGGCATCCCATGAACATTCCTTCCCTGCAAGGCGCAGTCAGCGCCGAAGAATGGCAGCTGCGCTGCGACCTGGCGGCCTGCTACCGGCTGGTTGCGCTGTACGGCTGGAGCGACCTGGTGTTCACCCACATCAGCGCCAAACTGCCCGAGTCGGTTGCCGGCGCCGGCGCGCACCATTTCCTGATCAACCCCTACGGCCTGATGTTTGACGAGATCACCGCCTCCAGCCTGGTCAAGGTGGACGAGCAGTGCAACAAGGTCATCGACTCGCCGTTCCCGGTCAATCCCGCCGGCTTCGTCATCCACAGCGCCGTGCACGCGGCCCGGCCAGACGCGGTTTGCGTGCTGCACACCCACACCCGGGCCGGCGTGGGTGTCAGCGCGCAGGCTGGCGGCATCCTGCCGATCAGCCAGCAATCGACCTTCGTGCTGGCGTCGCTGGCTTACCACGACTATGAAGGCGTGGCCTTCAAGGATGCGGAAAAGCCGCGCCTGCAAGCCGACCTGGGCCGCGCCAATTTTCTGGTGCTGCGCAACCACGGCCTGCTGGTCGTCGGCAAGTCGATTGCCGATGCGTTCCTGAGCATGTACACCTTTGAGGCCACCTGCCGCATCCAGATTGATGCGCAGGCCGGCGGTGGCGCGCTCACGCAGGTCAACCCGCTGATCGTGCAGGGCGTGTCCGAAGCGATGCGGGTGCAGACCGGCGGCCTGGGCGGTGCCTTTGTCTGGCCCTCGCTGATCCGCAAGCTGGAGCGTCTTGACACGCCTTACCGGACCTGACAGGCGCCCATCTGGCCCGGGGAGAACCGGGCGGCGGGCGGGTGTTTAAAAACTCGGCAAGCCCGGCGAGGCTGCGACGGCCGGCTCAGTAGCATGTCCCTCGTCCTCGGCAGGCATTTCGCCCTCATCGACGGTGATGTCCTTGCGCAGCATCTTCACATCGCCAAAAATCGTCGCAAAGGCCACATCCTTGGCATCCCGGCCGGTGCCGATGCGCACCAGCCGGTCGATGGGCGCCATGCGCGTGGCATCGAACAACACCCAACGACCGTCGAGCCAGGCCTCGAATACGGCGTGAAAGTCCTGCGGCGCTTCGGCGAAATTCACATAGCCGACCACCAGCCGCGCCGGAATGTTCAACGCCCGGCACAGCGTGATGCCCAGGTGCGCAAAGTCGCGGCACACGCCCACACGCTGCACAAACACGTCTTGCGCCGTGGTGGTTGGCTGGGTGACGCCAGTCTGGTAATCGATTGATTCGTGAATCCAGCTTTCCACCGCGCGCACCCGGCCCATGCCGGGCGGCAGGTGGCCGAACAGTTGCTGCGCCACGCGGCGCAGCGAATCCGATTCGCAATAACGGCTGGGCATCAGGTAGTGCAGCACGTCGTCAGGCAGGGCGCTGACGGGTGTCTCGTCCAGATGCAGCGGCTGCGCCACCGGATGCAACTGCACGCGGGCATGGTAGTTGACCGACAGGATGCCCTTGGGTGCGTCCAGGCGAATGAAGCGGTTGCCGCTGCGTTCGTCGGAAAAATGCCGCACCTTCATGCTCGGCGTGATGGTCAGCCGCTCCTCCACGACTTCATGGCCGGGATAAAATGCAGCGCCGATGTTAAGCAAAAAATGCGCCGGGCTGCTGACTTCGTATTCGATCAGGCAGTCAACCAGTGAGGTGTGCATGAAGGGTGGCTCCTGTAAGGCGAATCAAAAAAAGCCGGTGGCGCAACAAGCCAGACGGCTAGTCACGCCTGCGCGGCCGGGGTGCGGGTGAATCGGTGCCGGAAAACCAGTTCTTGCAGGTCACAAACACGACGCGGACAGCGCGCTCCAGAATATCGGTGGACAACGTGGAAGGGCGACGCGCCCTGAGCCTGAACACCAGCAGGAACTCGGCAATACGCGCAGGAAACCCGACCTGCCGCTGGGGCGCGATGGCCGGCACCGTGTGGCTTGTCGGGCCGTCAGGTTCCTCCCGCGACGACCACCCCTGAAAAATGCGGTTCTTTAACCGTGAAACTGCTGTGCGGGGCGGCTGGCTGTCGTCAGGCTCCATTACTTCATCATTTTCTTGGCAGCGCCTACACCCAGCGCCGCCAGCACGATGAAAATCAGCGCCAGAATCAGGAACAGGCCGAACAGAACCTTGGCAATCCCCGCCGCGCCTGCAGCGACGCCGGTAAATCCCAAGGCGCCAGCAATCAGTGAAATGATCGCAAAAATAATTGCATATTTGACCATTTTTATCTTTCTTCATTCCTTGATTACAACCCAAGGCACTTATCGTCCATCAGCCACAACCCTCCATTGGAGGGTTGACTTCTATCGTAAAAAAGCATGCCAGTTTTCAGCATAAGCATGGTCCTTTGCGCTTTGTAGGACATTGCCTTGGCCGTTGTGCCCGAAGCATCTTTTGGCTTGCCAGAATGTCCTATCGTGACATGCTTCCATGACCGGGGAATGACGCACGTTCCATGCCATTATGGACCGATGGTCAAACCGGTCATCCCGGCCAAAAGCGGGCTGCTTTGAGCAGAATGAAAAAAGCTCCGGCTGGATTGCGCCGCACGCCCAGGTTCATAATTGACAGCTGCTTTTCTCAAGGCTTACTGTGTACCAGGCGGCCCGGAGAAGCCGATCCTGTGCAGCACGCCTGTGGTCCAGTTCTGGCCGGCGGCCTGCCTTTTCACACCAGAACCAGGAAATCCAATGCCCACTTTATTCGACACTGTCCAGGCTGGCGATCTTCTGCTGGCAAACCGCATCATCATGGCGCCGCTGACGCGCAACCGCGCGCCCGATGCCATTCCCACGCCGCTGATGGCCGAGTACTACACCCAGCGCGCCACGGCAGGCCTGCTCATCACCGAAGCCACGGCCATTAGCCACCAAGCCCAGGGGTATGCCGATGTGCCCGGCCTCTACGGCACCGAGCAGCTCGACGGCTGGAAGCACGTGACCCAGGCAGTGCATGACGAGGGCGGCAAGATCGTGGTGCAGCTATGGCACGTCGGCCGCGTTTCGCACAGCGACCTGCAGCCGGATGGCGGCCAGCCGGTCGCGCCCTCGGCCATCACCGCCAAGACCAAGACGGTGCTGATCAAGGGCGGCGTGCCGACCTTCGTCGCCACGTCCGAGCCACGCGCGCTCGATGCCGGTGAACTGCCCGAGATCGTCCACACCTACCGGGCGGCGGCGCTCAATGCGGTGGACACGGCCGGCTTCGACGGCGTGGAAATCCATGGCGCCAACGGCTACCTGCTCGACCAGTTCCTGAAGAACGGCTCCAACCAGCGCACCGACGACTACGGCGGCCCCATCCGCAACCGCGCCCGCCTGATGCTGGAAGTGACACGCGCCATCGTGGACGCGATTGGCGGCGGCCGCACCGGCATCCGGCTGTCGCCTGTGACACCGGCCAACGACGCCTTCGACAGCGACCCGCAGCCGCTGTTCGAGTACGTCGTCAAGCAGCTGGCCAAGCTGAACCTGGCGTATGTCCACATCATCGTCGGCGCCACCGGCGGCCCGCGCGAATTGTCCGAGCGTCCGTTCGACTACCCGGCGCTAAAAGCGGCTTACCGCGCGGCCGGCGGAAAAGGTGCCTGGATGGTCAATAACGGCTACGACAAGGCCACGGCCGAACAGGCGCTGGAAAACGGCGCCGACCTGGTCGCCTTCGGCAAGCCTTACATAGCCAACCCGGATCTGGTGCGGCGGCTCCGGACCGATGCACCACTGAATGAGCCCGACAAAGCCACCTTCTACGGCGGCGGCGCCGAAGGCTACACGGACTATCCGGCGCTATCGCATAAATAGCTAGAAACGAAAGCGCTACCTGCGCAATAAGAGATTTTTACTTGATTAAGCCATGTTCGGAAAGTCAACGGAGCCATTTCACGGTGCCGGCCATGTTCAGACAGCCCGCAAACTTGACGCCGCGCTTGTCACGGCCAGTGGCCACGCAGCGAAAGACATTGCTGCCTTGACTTTGTGCCGCTTGGACAATTTTGTCCGGGTCGTCTGCTTTGTCAGCCAAAGCGCCTTGGCCTGTAGTCGGCACAAAATGCAATGGGTTGCCCGAAGCGCCGCAGACAGTGAGGATTTCGGCCTTCAAGGCCCCGCGTGTCAGGCCGATGGCTTGCGGATGACCACTCTTGCGTGCTCCTGCCAAGGATTGACACGCCCCAAAAAAGTGCTTGAAGTGCCCTTTTTACACTACTGCGAATGGCGCGGCCGCACCTGCATTCCATAGGCCCCGCCGCTCGGGGCGAGCCCGACCTCGCTCTCGCGCTTGCACAGCTTCAGCACATCAAACTTTCCGGACGCAGACTGGTGCTGGCTGCACAAGTGCACTGCGTTAGAAACAACCCTTCAATTAATTGCGAATGATTCTCATTTGAATATATAATTCATTTTGAAACAACTGTCGCCAGATGTGGATGCGCCGGCCTATTGCCTGCGCATCTGCCCTTGAAAACGGAAACTTGAACGCTACAAATAACCGCACACGCCAGCCATCGCCAGCCAGTGCTTCGACATGAAGGACTTCGTCATGCTGGCACATCAACCCTGGCCCATCGCGCTGGCGATCGCGGCGGCTTATGCGACTTTTCCTGCGACGGGCATTGCCCGGGATGGCCGCGACACATCCACCTCGTCGGCCGCACTTGCCGATGTGACGATTTACGGCCAGCGCGATGCTCAGAAACTACGCAAAGACGCATCGGTCGCCAAGCTGGTCATTGGTGAGCAGGAGGTGGAGCGCTACGGCGACGCCACCGTGGGCGATGTACTGCGCAGACTGCCTGGGATGGGCTTTTCGGGGCCGGCGGGGGTGGTCAAGGACATCCGCTTCAGGGGTCTTGACAAAGGCTACACGCAATTCCTCATCAATGGTGAGCCGGTTCCCACCGCCACCAAGGACCGGCAAATCCAGGTGGACCGGCTGCCGGCCGACATGATCGAGCGCATCGAGGTGATTCGCAGCCCCAGCGCCACGATGGAATCGGACGGTATTGGCGGCACTGTCAACATTGTGCTGAAAAAGACCGCCGACAACTTCACCCGCCTGCGCGCGGCCTACGGCAAAAATGGCTCGCTTGACGTGGGCGACATGGTGGCGCAATGGAGCCGTCAACTGGGCGACGTGGATGTGGTCCTGGCCCTGTCGCACACCGTGGGCGCGGAGGACGTTGTCGAGGAAAAAGATACGCTCAGTGCCAGTGGCGCTGTCACGCAGCGGGAGCTCAAGCCCAAACCGGCCAAGAAAACTGAAACCCTGCTGTCGCCCCGCATCACCTGGCGCAACGGCCAGGACCGGCTGACGCTGGACGCTTTCGTGACGCAAGGCACCGAGGACAAAACGGAGAGTTCATCGCTTTTCAATGCCGCCGGGGTTTACACCAAAGGAGTGGAGAAAACAGAAAACAAGGACGACATGATCGGTCGCCTGGGGACCCGCTACGACGGGCGGGCAGCCTGGGGTAGCTGGTTTGCCAAGGCCGGCATCCAGCGCGCCACGGTCGTCAAGGACGCGCTCAGCCTTGAAAACAATGCCGTCCGCGTCCTCACGAAACGGGCCACGGAACGCGAGCAGATCGTGGACCGTGACCACTACGCCGGCATTGGTGCATCGTTCGAGGCAGCCAGACGGCACACGGTGTCCACTGGCCTGGAGTGGCGCAGCGCGGAGTTCGACAACCAGAAAACCAAGATGGAAAACGGCGTTGACAAAAGCGCACTGGCCGACCGTTACAACGTGGTCGAGCGCAAGCTCACGGCTTATGCCCAGGATGAGTGGCAGATTGCCGACAGGCAATGGCTGACCGCCGGTGTCCGGCAGGAAAAAACCAGCCGCAACGCGACCGATGGCAAGGGCATCGAAAAAGACGGCGAATACAGTTTTACCAGCCCTTCCCTGCACTACCGCTGGGAAGTTGCCAAGAACACCAACGTTCGGGCAAGCTGGAGCAACACCTCCAAACTGCCCAAGTTTGACCAGATCAATCCGCTGGTCACGACCAAATCGGGGAGCCTGGCCAACCCGGACACAGCGGGCAACCCCAACCTGCGGCCCGAGCGTGCCCGGGGCCTTGAGCTCGGCATTGAGAAATTTTTTCAGGGCAGCCGCGGGGTGTTAGGCGCGAACTTGTACCAGCGCAATGTCACCGATTTCATCCAGAAGACCACCACGCTGGAGGGCGCACGTTATGTGCAGCGTGCAAGCAATGCGGCCCAGGCCAAATTCTGGGGCCTTGAGTTCGATGGACGACTGCCCCTGCTGCACAAGGGTGCGCATGCGCTGAATTTGACCGGCAGCCATGCCGAGCTGCGCGGACGGGTCCTCAATGCCGTCAATGGCACTCATGGGGGCGTGCAAGACATGCCGCCACGCATCACCTCGGTGGGCGTGGAATGGACTCACCAGCCGACCCGCTGGTCCGTGGGCACCCACGTCAGCTATCAGCCTGGCTTCACCACCGATGGACTGAACGATAACAGCGAGCGCGAGCGCAAAAGCCGCAACGCGTCGTCGCTGCTGGATGTGTACGCCACCAAGATCATCAGCCCGCTCGCTGAAATAAGGCTGGTGGCCAAGAACCTCCTGTCGGTCAAAAAGCAGGAAACGACCACCAAGTACAGCGCTGGCGGAATCTTCGCTAGCAGCGAGTCCAAGACCGAAAGCTCCCGGCCGACGATTTACCTGACCTATGAGGCGCGCTTCTAGCACTGAGGAGTTAAGGCAATGCACACCAACATTCCCCTTATGGTCCCGATGGCTGGACCGAGCCACGAAGCGCCTTCCGACCGCGACCTGCCGGGTGTAACGCCGGTCAAAACCTTGCTGAAGGAAATGACTCGCATGATGCTGGCGCACCCTTGGTTGCTGGCGTTGACGATTTTCCCCAACATCATCTCACCGGCCCTGGCGCCACTGCAAGCGTGGCTGGCCAATGAAGTGCTGGCCGAAGTCGCCAAGGGCGGCCGGGCTTTTGCATTGCAGGAGTTGCTCACCTATGTGCCTTATGCGCTGGCCGTTTTCATGGGGTTGGCGCTGCTGCAGATTTTTGAGAAAGTCAGCAACCGCATGTATGACGACCGGCTGCTGATCGACGTGCAGCGGCGCTGGTTTGAAATTCGCGGCGTCGGTTGCGCTGGCCAGCAGGTGGCCAAGGCCACCAATGACGCCAAAAACGTGGTCAAGATTTTCGATCTGGCCCAAAAAGAAATCTGGGTCGTGCTGATTGGTGTTCCGGCCGTGCTGCTGTGGCAGATCAAGCTGTCGCCAGAGTTGCTGCCAGCGCTGGTGGTAACGGCTTTCATCCCCTTCCTGGCGTCTTTGGTGTTCGGCCAGATCATTGCGCGGCTGAGCCTGCGCGGCGTGGTGCTGGTCGGCAACGTCAGCTCGGCCGTTGCACAGGGTGACAAGCGGCGCCTGCACACCGAGCAGGAAAAGCTCTACCGCAACCGGATCAAGTTTGAAGTCACCAAGCAGCTGAGCGAAGTGACCTCCGAGTTTGCCTTCTGGCTGTCGCTGGTGCTGGTGCTGACGCTGTCGCTGGGCGGGGTTTGGGCGCTGCTGCCGGAGCAGCTCACGGCCGCGCAGATTGGCGTCTTTCTGGTGAACCTGAAGCTGCTGACCAAGCCGCTCAATGCGGTGACCAAGATGCACAACAAGGTGCGTGAAAGCTGGCCCTCGGTTCGCCGGGTGCTGCGGCCCCAGGAGGCGGCAGCGTGAGCGAGCGAACTTCCTGCACCTGTCATGCGATCGACATCGAGACGTTTCGCGCCGCCTGCGCCAGCGGGGCGCACAACGTCAAAACCTGCTTCAAGGCCATCGGGTGCCTGCCCAAATGCAACGACTGCATCCCGATGGTCAGAAGTGTGCTGGCGGAGTTTTCTGAAAAAACACTGCCAGCGCAGTCCGTGGCGCTTACCGCGCCCATTTCCAACGCCTTGATTGAAAAGAGATCCCTATGAACCAACCCTACAAAACCAAATTGGCGCACATGCTGGACAACGGCGACAAGCTGGAATTCGAGTCCTTCGTCGAAGCCAGCAGCCACGACGACGCCGTGGCCCAGGCCAAGGTTCGCCTGCATGCGGTAATTGCCGCACTGGCCACGGCTGAAACCATTGACATCGACAAGACCAAGGTGGAAATGGGCGCGCACCAGCACTGAGTGGCAGCACCCGGTGCCCAGCCTTCAGGCGCCGAGATAAGCGCTTGATCCGGCTTCGCCGGCAACAGCGCTGTTTGTCCCAGTCTCAGGGCTGGTGCCGCGGCAAGTTGGTCCGGGTCACCGGCACAAAACCCATGGCCCAGGCCAGCGAGCGCGCAGCCTTACCTTCGTAAGCGCTGTCCATGAGCAGCACCACGTCGCCCGCATCCTGTGGGCCACGGCCTTGATCTGGCTTGGTTTTGCGTTGGCGTACAACGCAAGTAACCCAATCGGACGTACGGTACTCTCGCCAAATGCGTGTCGATTTGGCAGATGACGGAGTTGAGCCTTTTCCAATGTCAGGCTCGCCACAAAAAACTAACCTGACCCGAAAACTTCGGTGCCGAAAAGCAGCCTCTTTTAGTTTGAGGTCAGGGCATCAAAACCATGTGAAAACGCATCTTTTGATGCGTTCCAGTGGCTTTCAGCAGCACCGGTGAGGTCATTCATGCCCTGGTAACCGGTTACCAGGGTTTCTTCAGCGTCACCTGCGCTGCTTCGTTGAAGGCGTCTCCCCTAACGCTGTTCTCGCACCGTGACATACGTCCGCATGCCGTAGCTTGAAGCGCCATGGCCGCTCGCTGGCGTATCGTGACATCCGGTTCGGGTGTGCTTCAGCTGGACACTGCGAACCCACCCATAAAAAAGAAAGAAAATTTGATTTTAAAAACAACCAGGCTGTTCGTTATGACGGCGCTTGCCGAAATCGTGGGATTCTTTTTGCACTATCTATCGCTCCGTAAAAGCGGGTCCGTGTGGGGCTGCTAGAGCGCCTCCGCGCTGAATAGAGTGATTTTCCATGACTTCAAAAATCACCATCATTCCAGCGCAGGCGGGAATGACGACCTATTGATCCGGCCCGATGAAGTATCAAGCGGCATAGCGAACACGCCGATCCTGGAAATAGGCGATAACTCGCTCAGGCGTGCGTTCGAGCA
>NZ_JADOVG010000015.1 GCF_015752205.1 Polaromonas sp. CG_9.7 | reverse complement strand
AGTGGTTTCGGAGAATATCGCCCACAAAACTGGCAAAAGTAACCCAGCAGAAAAATTTAGACTTTAATTAACGAATCAGGTTGACTGTCTACTAGGTTCTGTTAGCCAATTTTCAGGGTATTTGCAACGTAACATGGTCAAAGCGCTACCCTTGTTCGGCGGCCTTCGTGGCTTGCAATTGATAACCCCAGAAGGCATAGTGAAGTCAAGAGAGTGTTCCGTCCGCCGCCTTGCCTGACACGTTCGATGGCGTTTTTCAACCAGTTCCAACTTTTGGAATAGGAGTCTCTGTATGAACTTGACGATCAGTGGTCACCATCTTGAAGTCACCCCAGCGCTTCGCGGCTATGTGACGAGCAAGCTTGATCGCATCACCCGGCATTTCGACCAAGTGGTCGATGTCAGGGTCTTACTGGCAGTGGACAACATGACAGAAAAGGAAAAACGCCAGAGGGCGGAATGCAATGTGCATGTCAAGGGTCGAGACCTTTTTGCCGAAAGCTCGCATGCTGATTTGTACGCTGCTGTTGATGAACTGGCGGACAAGCTCGACCGCCAAGTCGGCCGCTACAAGGCCAAGACGCAAGACCATGGGCATGCCTGCGCAAAGCGTGCAGAAGTCTGAATCAGTCGTTCATCGAGTGCGCCGACAGGCTTGCCCTGTGCGTTTGAAGCGCATTCTGCGGTGAGCCTTTCAATTAAATAGCGTGAACAAATTGGCGCCGAGTTGCCAAGGTGTTGCATGCATAGGTCGTTTGTCATGGCAAACGGCTTTTTTTGTCTCTTTTTCAATCAATCCACTGTAAAGTGCATAGTCCGCCGATTAAAAGAGCGTCATGAACCGTCTTTCGCAAATTTTGCCTCCTCCCCAAGTGCTGGTTCGCGTCGAAGCGACCAGCAAAAAGCGCGCGTTTGAAGAAGCCGGGCTGCTCTTCGAGAACCTTCACGGCCTGAACCGTGCGCTCATCACCGACAGTCTTTTTGCCCGTGAACGGCTGGGTTCTACCGGCCTGGGCCACGGCGTGGCGATTCCGCATGGCCGCATCAAGGGCCTTAAAACCCCTATGGCCGCAATCTTCCAGCTTCAGACGCCCATCGGGTTTGATGCGCCGGATGAACTGGCAGTCAATCTGCTGGTTTTTTTGCTGGTTCCCGAAGCCGCAACGCAAAAGCACCTCGAAATACTGTCTGAAATTGCTGAACTTCTGAGCGACAGCCATCTCCGCGAGCAGCTCAAGACCAGTGCCAGTGCAGAGAACCTGCACCAGTTGATTGCGACTTGGCAGTCTGCGCACGAAGTCAGTCCATGAGCATTCGGCTTTCGCCGCCCGGGTTGGCATGAAGCCCACCGTCGTCAGCGCCGATGTCTTGTTTGAAGACCATCGTGTCTCCCTGAAATGGGAATGGGTCGCTGGTTTGGGGGCTTCTGAACGGCGTTTTGACGAAGTGGCAGTCAGCCAGGCGCGCTCCGGTGCCGATCTGGTCGGCTACCTCAATTACATCCATCCTTATCGCGTGCAGATCCTGGGCGAGCGCGAAGTGGCCTACCTGACGCATCCGAGCCTTGAGGACGGTGCTCGGCGGATCTCGCGCATCATCACGCTGGAGCCGCCGGTACTGGTGGTGGCCGACGGCCAGACCGCACCTGACACACTGCTGTCGATGTGCGAACGTGCCCAGCTACCGATGTTTGCAACGCCCGAGTCGGCCGCTTTCGTGATCGATGTGCTGCGGGCTTATCTGTCCCGGCATTTTGCCGAGCGTACCTCGATGCACGGCGTGTTCATGGACATCCTGGGCATGGGTGTGATGATCACCGGGGAGTCAGGGCTGGGCAAAAGCGAGCTGGGGCTGGAGCTGATTTCGCGTGGCCATGGCCTGGTGGCCGATGACGCCATTGACCTGTTCCGCATCAACCAGACCGCCATTGAAGGGCGTTGCCCTGACCTGCTGCAAAACCTGCTCGAAGTGCGCGGCATCGGCTTGCTTGACATCAAGGCCATTTTTGGCGAAACAGCCGTGCGCCGCAAGATGCGCCTGAAAATGATCGTTCACCTGGTGCGCCGCGAAACGCTGGAGCGCGACTATGAACGCATTCCCTATGAGCCGTTGACGCAAGATGTACTGGGTGTTCCGGTACGCAAGGTCATCATCCAGGTCGAGGCTGGCCGCAACATTGCCGTGCTGGTTGAAGCTGCCGTGCGCAATGCCATCCTGCAGTTGCGCGGCATCAATACCTACCAGGAATTTGTCGAACGGCATCGCCGGGCGATGGAACAAGACGATTAGGCTCCCGCACTCCGGCTGCGCGTGGTTCGCTGCCTCCGTTGAGGGGGCAGTCCCTCCTGTCGCCCTTCAAAACTGGTGCTGGCCATGCCGAACGGAAAAGGAGACAGGTTTACTGGTTTATTTGTTCTCCTTGAAGCTGGGAAATACGTCGGGCTGACGATCAGGAATGATGATGATGGTGGCGTCCGGGCACTGGTCGCCGGTTGGGGCAATCGGTCTTGGTGCAATTGGCATAAATCGACAGCGAATGGTCGGCAATCGCAAAACCCTTGAGTTCAGCCACTGCGTGCTGCCGCTTTTCAATCTCGGCGTCGTAAAACTCTTCGACCTTGCCGCAGTCGAGGCAGACCAAATGGTCATGGTGCTGGCCTTCATTGATCTCGTACACCGCCTTGCCCGATTCGAAATTGCTGCGGTTAAGCAAGCCTGCCTGCTCGAACTGCATCAGCACCCGGTACACCGTGGCCAGCCCGATGTCGGAGCGCTCTTCAAGCAATACGCGAAAAACATCCTCGGCCGTCATGTGGCGCTGCTTGCCACCCTGAAAGATTTCCAGTATTTTCAGTCGCGGCAGCGTTGCCTTCAGGCCGGTGTTTTTCAGTTCGTCAATGTTGCTCATGGGAGTCTCTCTTGAATCTTTTCGGGAAAAGGGCGGCGTCCCGGACGGCCTGAAAACAGGCCTGAAAGCACCCAGCCGCTACAATGTTTGATCATATCGCTACACCTTCCACTATGTCCGCCCTGCCTGCAAATCATCATTACAGCATTCAAAAAATCCTTATGGTCGTGGTTTGCGGAGTGCTGGCGTCTTGCAGCAGCGGCACCATGAGCAGCAGTTCGGTCAACCCAGTCAACTGGATCACGCCCTACAAGGTTGACGTCATCCAGGGAAACTTTGTTTCTCGCGAGCAGGTGGGGCAACTGCAGGCGGGCATGACACGTGATCAGGTCAAGGCTGTGCTGGGTACCCCCCTGATGACCAGCCTGTTCCATGCAGACCGTTGGGATTACGTGTTCACGCTCAAGCGCCAGGGGGTCGAGCCCCAGGCCTTCAAGTACACCGTCTTCTTCAAGGGCGACCAGCTTGAACGCTTTTCTGGCGACAACATGCCCAGCGAAGCAGAGTTCATTTCCACGCTGAGCAACAAGCGGGTGCTGGGCAAAGTGCCTGTGCTGCAAGCCACCGACGAACAACTCAAGTCGGCGGAAAAGCCATCGGTTTCCAGCGCCAGTCCAGGCGCCCAAGCCGATGCAGGCAATGTGCCGGCCGGGCCATCGACCACGGTTTACCCGCCGCTGGAAAGCCCGAAGCAATGAGCGCGGGTTCACTGGAGCAGGACCGCCCGTACAAAATCGCCATTGCCGGCGCCAGTGGCCGTATGGGCCACATGCTGATCGAGGCGGTGAATGCCAGCACTGACTGCCTGCTCACAGGCGCGCTGGATGTGGCGTCAAGTCCCGCCATCGGCCAGGACGCGTGTGCCTTTGCCGGCCGTTCCAGCGGCATCCTGATTCATTCGGACCTGCGCGAAGGCCTGAAGGATTCACGGTTACTGATTGATTTCACGCGGCCTGAAGGCACGCTTGCCCACCTGGCCGTTTGCCGTGAACTGGGCATCAAGCTGGTCATTGGCACCACCGGCTTTTCGGACGCACAGAAGGCAGAAATCCGGGATGCCGCCCAAGACATCGCGATCGTCATGGCGCCGAACATGAGCGTCGGCGTCAACGTCACCTTGAAGCTGCTGGAGATGGCGGCCAAGGCGCTGTCTACCGGCTACGACATTGAAATCATCGAGGCGCACCACCGCCATAAGGTCGATGCGCCTTCGGGCACGGCGCTCAAGATGGGCGAGGTGATTGCGGGTGCGCTGGGCCGCGACCTGAAGGACTGCGCCGTTTATGCGCGCGAAGGCGTCACCGGCGAGCGCGATCCATCGAGCATCGGCTTTGCCACCATACGCGGCGGTGACATTGTGGGCGACCACAACGTGCTGTTTCTGGGTGATGGCGAGCGCATCGAAATCAGCCACAAGTCCTCAAGCCGCGCCACCTATGCCCAGGGCAGCCTGCGCGCCGCGCGCTTTCTGGGCACGCAGGCGACAGGCCTGTTTGACATGTTCGATGTGCTCAACCTGAAGTGACGCCGGCATGAGTCTGCTGGCCCTTATCGCGCAAGGAGGCTTAATCAGCCAGGCGGTCGCGGCGCTGCTGCTGGCCATGTCGGTCGCCAGCTGGGTGGTCATTTTTTGGAAGGGCTGGTTGCTGCGCCGTGCTGCAGGCGACGTGGCGCGCAGCACAGCGGCTTTCTGGCAGTCAACCTCGATTGACGCTGCGAGCGCCAAGGTGGCTGTGTTTGACCGCGAATCCCTGGTGTTGCCGCTGATTGCTGCGACCCAAGCCAGGGCGCATGGAACCTTGGCCACGGCCGGCGACAAGTCGGCGCAACTCACCCGCGTGCTGCGCGATGCATTGCATGCGGTGTTGCACAAGCTGCAATTTGGCCAGGTTCTGCTGGCCACGGTGGGTTCCACGGCGCCCTTTGTCGGGCTGCTGGGAACGGTCTGGGGGATTTACCATGCGCTGACCGGGATGGCCATGGCCGGCCAGGTCACCATCGACAAGGTCTCCGGTCCGGTGGGCGAGGCCCTCATCATGACGGCTGCCGGCCTGGCGGTGGCGATCCCGGCGGTGCTGGCCTACAACGTGTTCGGCCGGAGCATAGGCCGCATCGAGGCTGACCTGGAAGGGTTCGCCTTTGATTTGCGCGGGCTGCTGGTCCCCACGTTTGCCGCTGCGCATGCGGGACTGACTCCCGCGCTGGCCACTCCTGCTGCGGCCTTGGCAAGCCAGCTCCATGGCCGAAACCTGGACCGTCAGACACAGCAAGCTGATCGTCCGGAAACACCACATGACGCGCAAGGCACGCCGGACAAGACGCCATGACCTTTGGCCGACTTGAACGAACGCCTGCTTCGCCGCCGATGAGCGACATCAACGTCACGCCGCTGGTGGACGTGATGCTGGTGCTGGTGGTCATCTTCATCATCACCGCGCCCTTGCTGGCCAGCGCCATCCGCCTCGACCTGCCAAAAACCGACGCGGCGAAAGCGCTGGACACCCCCCGGTTTGTCACACTGGTCGTCGACAAAAGCGGCCAGGCTTTCCTGAACGACCAGCCGCAGCCGCTTGATGAGCTGGCACGCCAGCTGGCGCATACCGCCCGCCAGCATCCTGACACCGAGGTGCAACTGCGCGCCGACGAAGCTGTGCCCTACGGCAAGGTGGTCGAAATCATGGGGGTGGCGCAAAAAGCCGGGTTAAGTCGCATCGGCTTTGTTGCGGAACCGGCGTCACCGGCCAGCCCAACTGCGCCTTCCGGCGGCTAGCCGGTGGCGTGCAGCCTCTAAAATCATCCATTCGCAGCCCAGGCTGCCCGCCCCGGGCCAGGGGTTTCTTTTTTCGGTAGCCAGACTTTTTCATGCAAGACAAATACAACCACATCGACGTCGAGCGCAGTGCGCAAACCCACTGGAATGCCGCCGATGCCTACCGCGTGACCGAGGACGCGAGCCGCCAGAAATACTATGCCTGCTCGATGCTGCCTTACCCGAGCGGCAAGCTGCACATGGGCCATGTGCGCAACTACACCATCAACGACATGCTGACGCGCTACCTGCGCATGAAAGGCTATAACGTCCTGATGCCGATGGGCTGGGACGCCTTTGGCCTGCCAGCCGAAAATGCCGCGCTGAAAAACGGCGTGCCCCCGGCTAAGTGGACCTACGACAACATCGCCTACATGAAAAAGCAGATGCAGGCGATGGGGCTGGCCGTTGACTGGAGCCGCGAAATCGCCACCTGCGACCCCAGCTATTACAAGTGGAACCAGTGGCTGTTTCTGAAAATGCTGGAAAAAGGCATCGCCTACCGCAAGACCCAGGTGGTGAACTGGGACCCGGTAGACCAGACCGTGCTGGCCAACGAGCAGGTCATCGACGGCAAGGGCTGGCGCACCGGCGCGACCGTCGAAAAGCGCGAGATTCCGGGTTATTACCTGAAGATCACTGACTACGCCGAAGAACTGCTCGACAGCGTGCAGCACAAGCTGCCGGGCTGGCCCGAGCGCGTCAAGCTGATGCAGGAAAACTGGATCGGCAAGAGCGAAGGCGTGCGTTTTGCTTTCCCGCACGACATCAAAAATGCAGCCGGCGACCTGATTGGCGATGGCCGCATGTATGTGTTCACTACCCGCGCCGACACCATCATGGGCGTGACCTTTTGCGCCGTGGCGCCCGAGCACCCGCTGGCAGTGCATGCCGCCCTGGAAAATCCGGCATTGGCTGCGTTCATCGCCGAATGCAAGTCTGGCGGTACGACCGAGGCCGAACTGGCGACGCAGGAGAAAAAGGGCATGGCTACCAGCCTGTTGGTCACGCATCCGCTGACCGGCGAGCAGGTCGAGGTCTGGGTTGGCAACTATGTGCTGATGAGCTATGGCGACGGCGCGGTGATGGGCGTGCCCGCGCATGACGAACGCGATTTTGAATTTGCCAAAAAATACGATTTGCCCATCAAGCAGGTGACCGATGTTCAAGGCAAGGCTTACAGCCTTGAGGCCTGGGCCGACTGGTATGGCGACAAGCAGCAGGGCGTTGCCATCAACTCCGGCAACTACGACGGCCTGGGCTTCAAGGCAGCCGTCGATGCCGTGGCCGCCGACCTGGCCGCCAAAGGCCTGGGCGAGAAAAAAACCACCTGGCGGCTGCGCGACTGGGGCGTGAGCCGCCAGCGCTACTGGGGCACGCCGATTCCCATCATCCATTGCGACGAGCACGGTGCCGTGCCGGTGCCCGAAAAAGACCTGCCGGTGGTATTGCCGATGGACTGCATCCCCGACGGCTCGGGCAATCCGCTGCACAAGCATGAAGGCTTTCATGCCGGCGTCGTCTGCCCGGTCTGCGGCAAACCCGCCCGCCGCGAAACCGACACGATGGACACCTTTGTCGACAGTTCATGGTATTTCATGCGCTATTGCGACCCCCAGAACAGTGAAGCCATGGTGGCCGAAGGCGCTGAGTACTGGATGCCGATGGACCAGTACATCGGCGGCATCGAGCATGCGATTCTTCATCTGCTGTATGCGCGTTTCTGGACCAAGGTGATGCGCGACATGGGACTCGTCAAGGTCGATGAGCCCTTCACCAAACTGCTCACGCAGGGCATGGTGCTCAACCACATTTACTCGCGCCGCTCGGACAAGGGCGGCAAGGAGTACTTCTGGCCGCACGATGTCGAGCATGTGCTTGACGACACCGGCAAGATCACTGGTGCGCGCCTCAAGCACGCTGCGGAAAGCGGCGGAATCATGCTGCCCGCCGGAACGCTGATCGACTACGAAGGCGTGGGCACCATGTCCAAGTCCAAGAGCAATGGCGTTGATCCGCAGGACATCATTGAAAAATACGGCGCCGACACCGCACGCCTTTACACCATGTTCACCGCACCGCCCGAAGCCACGCTGGAGTGGAACGACGCGGGTGTTGAGGGTTCGTATCGCTTCCTGCGCCGTGTCTGGAATTTCGGTGTCAAGTTGAATGCTATGAATTCAGGAGCTGCTGACGCTAATGCAGTATGCGCAAAAGCCCTATTTGATAAAGAATCCAAGGGGCTGAGGCTGGAAGTACACACCTTGCTCAAGCAGGTGGACTATGACTACCAGCGCATGCAGTACAACACCGTGGTGTCGGGCACCATGAAACTGCTCAATGCGCTCGAAGACTTTAAAAGCACGCCTTCTGCAAGCGCCGTGGCGGCTACACGCGAAGGCTTTGGCATTCTGCTGCGTTGTCTTTATCCGGCTGCGCCTCACCTGACGCACAGTTTGTGGAACGAACTGGGCTACGCCGGAGAAGCCGGCGAGCTGCTGGACGCGCCGTGGCCCGAAGTGGACACCAGCGCCCTGCAACAGGACGAGATCGAGCTGATGCTGCAGGTGAATGGCAAGCTGCGCGGCTCGGTCACGGTGCCCGCTGGTGCCAGCAAGGCCGAGATTGAGGCAGCAGCGCTGGCTTCGGAAGCCTTTACCCGGCAAGCGGCAGGCGCGCCCGCCAAGAAAGTCATCGTTGTGCCGGGCCGCCTGGTCAACATCGTCGTTTAAGACGCAGCATTTTCGTCAATATTTACCAAGGCCTATCCATGCAGCGACGCGCTTTTCTGGTTTTTGCAGCTTCTGCTGCGTCGCTGACGCTGGTCAGCCTGAACGGCTGCGGTTTTGCCTTGCGCAAGGCGCCCAATTTTGCGTTTTCCACGCTCTACAGTGGCTTGGCTGAGTCGTCGCCTTTGGGTGTGCAACTCAGGCGCTCCCTTGAGGGCACCGGCAAAGTCAGCGTGATCACCGACGCGCGCCGTATCAACGAGGCGCAAGTGGTGCTTGAAGTTCTGCAAGACCGGCGCGAAAAAGTGGTGCTCAGTCTGAACTCGTCGGGCCAGGTGCGCGAGTTCCAGTTGCGGCTGCTGTTTTCATTCCGCTTGCGCACCCTGGCGGGCCGGGAGCTGATCCCGGCAAGTGAAATTGCCCTGCAACGCGACATCAGCTTCAACGAGTCGGCGGTGCTGGCGAAGGACGCCGAGGAAGCGCTGCTTTACCGTGACATGCAAAGCGATGTCGTTCAGCAGGTCATGCGACGGCTGGCAGCAGTGACCAGCCTGGAGTAAGCCAGCGAAGGGCTGCTGGCCATGCCATGGCGGGGCCTGGTCAGGCCCGTCGCTTTGGCTGAATGTGGTTTGGCCTTTAGGCTGATTGCCTTGAAGTCGATCTAAATCAACACATTGCAATTTAAAGCCCATTAAGCTGGCGGACCATGCAAACGGCCAGCTTGTCACCCCTTTCCCTGCCTTCGTCCAGTGCGGCGGATGAACTGCCCGCTCCAACAGCCAGTGGCACGCCGCTGGCCCTGCTCGATGAGCCAGACGAATGGTCGGCCTTCAGCCGACCGCTGGCCGGGCAGCCTTCGTGCTGGGAGTCGAGCGTGGTGTTTGAAGGCATGCACTGCGCGGCCTGCGCCCTGACGATCGAAGACGCCTTGCGCAAGGTGCCGGGCGTGCTGTCGGCCGACATCAGCGCTGCCAGCCACCGTGGCCGCATTGTCTGGTCCGATACGCGCATCAGCCCCTCGGGCTGGATGCAGGCTGCCGCCCGCGCCGGCTATCCAGCTGTGCCGGCGAGCGACGCCTTCGCCAACGACCGCCGGCGCGTCGAAACCCGACAGGCGCTGTGGCGGCTGGGCGTGGCCGGCCTGTGCATGATGCAGGTCATGATGTACGCATGGCCCGCCTACGTGGCCGAGCCGGGCGACCTGGCGCCTGACATGGCGCGGTTGCTGCGCTGGGCTTCCTGGGTGCTGTCCTTGCCGGTGCTGCTGTTTTCCTGCGCACCCTTTTTCCGCAATGCGCTGCGTGACCTGCGCCACCGCCGCATCAGCATGGACCTGCCGGTGGCGCTGGGCATGGGCATCACGTTTGCTGTCAGCTCGATGGGCACGTTCGAGCCCGGCGGAATCTTTGGCGCCGAGGTGTATTTCGACTCGTTCACCATGTTTGTCTTTTTCCTGCTGACCGGTCGCTGGCTGGAGCTGCGCCTGCAGGGCCGAACCGCAGGCGCGCTGGAAGCGCTCATGAACCGCCTGCCCGACAGCGTCGAGCGGCGCGGCGCTGACGGGGTCTTTGAGCGTGTGGCCGTTCGGCGGCTCGGCGCGGGCGACGTGATCCGGGTGTTGCCGGGCGAGGCTTTCCCGGCCGATGGCGTCATTCTTGAAGGCCGCACGCTGGCCGACGAATCGCTGCTGACCGGTGAATCGCGGCCCTTGCCGCGCGACAAGGGCGGATGTGTGATTGCCGGCAGCCACAACCTGGCGGCCCCGGTGGTGGTGAAGGTCGAGCTCACCGGCGGCCAGACGCGGTTTGCGCAAATCGTCGCGCTGATGGAAAGCGCTTCGACCTCCAAGCCGCAACTGGCGCAACTGGCCGATCGCATTGCCAAGCCTTTTCTTCTGCTGGTGCTGGTGGCCGCTGGCGGGGCCGGCGCCTACTGGTGGTCGCATGACCCCGGCCATGCGCTGATGGTGGCGGTGGCAGTCCTGATCGTCACCTGCCCTTGCGCGTTGTCGCTGGCCACGCCGGCCGCCATGCTGGCCAGCGCCGGTTCCCTGGCGCGCAGCGGCGTGCTGGTCCGGCGTTTGCAGGCGCTCGAGGCACTGGCAACGGTCGATACGGTGGTGTTCGACAAAACCGGCACCCTGACCCGTGATGCGTTCGCGCTGGGCGAAGTGCATACGCGCCAGGGCATTTCCAGAGATGAGGCCCTGGCCATGGCGGCTGCGCTGGGAAAACATTCCTTGCACCCGGTGTCGCGCGCATTGTCATTGGCCGGGCAGGGGGGCGTGCTTTACGCGGTGCAGGACGCCCGGGAAACCCCTGGTCAGGGTGTGTCAGGGCGCCTTTGCCTGGGTGACACGGCGGCATCTGCTGTCATGGCCCGCCTCGGTTCTGCCCGGTTTTGCGAGGTGGAGCCGCCGGTCACGACAGCCCTGCATGCCTGCCTGAGCGACGACCAGGGGTGGGTCGCCACCTTTGAGCTGAAGGAAGACCTGCGGCCCGACGCCCATGCCACGGTGGCGGCGCTGATGGCGCAAGGCGTCAAGGTTTACCTGTTGTCCGGCGATTTGCCGGAATCGGCCGCCCGCGTTGCCCGGCAAGCGGGCATCGACAACAGCCAGGGAGGCTGCACACCGCAGGACAAGCTCGTGTTTTTGCGCCACCTGCAGTCGCAAGGCCACCATGTCGCGATGGTCGGCGACGGACTGAACGACGGGCCGGTTCTGGCAGGCGCCCATGTGTCGTTTGCTTTTGGCCAAGCCGTGCCTCTGGCGCAGGCCCAGTCCGACCTGGTGGTGCTGGGGGGGCGCCTGGGCACGGTGGCCCAGACCCTGGCGCAGGCACGGCGCACCCTGGGCATTGTTCACCAGAATTTGTGGTGGGCCGCTGTCTACAACGCCGTCTGTGTGCCACTGGCCGTGGCTGGCTGGCTGCCTGCATGGCTGGCGGGAATAGGCATGGCACTGAGCTCGTTGCTGGTCGTGCTGAACGCCTTGCGGCTGTCTTCAGCCATCGCACCTCTGGAAAGCGATTGATGGACATCCTTTACTTGCTCATTCCCTTGTCGGTCATTCTGGTTTTTTTCATCCTGGGCGGTCTGGCCTGGGCGATTTACCGAGGCCAGTTTGAAGACATCGATGCAGAAGGCGAGCGCATTCTTCGAGATGATTGACGCAGGTCAACCTCAAATTCTTTACCTCCCGATACGCTTGAGGAGTTAACAAGTAAAGAAGAGGTAAAAATGACATTTGCCAATACACGGGCAACGACCTACAACGACACCGTTGTGCGGCAGTTCGCCATCATGACGGTGGTCTGGGGGGTGGTTGGCATGCTGGTCGGCGTGATCATCGCGGCCCAGCTGGCCTGGCCAGACCTTATTGCGGGAGTCCCCTGGCTCAGCTACGGGCGACTGCGGCCGCTGCACACCAATGCGGTGATCTTCGCGTTTGGCTGCTGCGGGCTGATGGGCACATCCCTGTACGTGGTTCAGCGAACCTGCCAGGTCAGGCTGTTTTCCGACAAGCTGGCCGCGTTCGTCTTCTGGGGCTGGCAGGTGGTCATTGTGGCGGCGGCGATTTCCCTGCCGATGGGGTACACGCAGAGCAAGGAATACGCCGAACTCGAATGGCCCATCGACATCCTGATCACGCTGGTCTGGGTGGCCTATGCCTTTGTGTTTTTTGGCACGGTCGGCACCCGCAAGGTCCGGCACATCTACGTGGCCAACTGGTTCTATGGCGCGTTCATCATCGCCATCGCCATGCTGCACCTGGTGAACAATGCGGTCATTCCGGTCGGCTTGATGAAGTCCTACTCGGCCTATGCCGGCGTGCAGGACGCCATGGTGCAGTGGTGGTACGGGCACAACGCCGTGGGCTTCCTGCTGACGGCCGGTTTCCTGGGCATGATGTATTACTTCATTCCCAAGCAGGCCGAGCGCCCGGTGTATTCCTACCGCCTGTCCATCGTTCACTTTTGGGCGCTGATTTTTACCTACATGTGGGCCGGTCCGCACCACCTGCACTACACCGCGTTGCCTGACTGGACCCAGTCTGTCGGCATGGCGTTTTCGCTGATCCTGCTGGCGCCAAGCTGGGGCGGCATGATCAACGGCATCATGACGCTGTCGGGCGCCTGGCACAAGCTGCGCGACGACCCCATCCTGCGCTTTCTGATCGTGTCGCTGTCGTTCTACGGCATGAGCACGTTCGAAGGCCCGATGATGTCCATCAAGACCGTCAACGCGCTGTCGCACTACACCGACTGGACCATTGGACACGTGCATTCGGGTGCCCTGGGCTGGGTGGGCCTGATCACCATCGGCAGCATGTACTACCTGATCCCGCGCCTTTTCGGCCAGAAGCAGATGTACAGCATGAAAGCGGTCGAGGTGCATTTCTGGACCGCCACCATCGGCATCGTGATCTACATCGCGGCCATGTGGATTGCCGGTGTCATGCAGGGCCTGATGTGGCGTGCGGTGAATCCGGATGGCACGCTGACCTACACCTTCGTCGAATCGGTCAAGGCCACGTTCCCCTTTTATGTCTTGCGTCTGCTGGGCGGCGTGCTGTATTTGAGCGGCATGGTGATCATGCTCTGGAACACCTACAAGACGGCCACGGCGGGTCGCTCTGTCACCGTCAACATTCCGGCGGCTATGGCCCACGCTTGAGGAAAACAACAATATGGCTAACCAAAAATCGAGCGGTGGACTTTCTCACGAGAAGGTCGAAACCAGCAACTTCCTGATGATCGTGCTGATCCTGCTGGTGCTCGCTGTCGGCGGCCTGGTGGAGATCGTCCCGCTGTTCTTCCAGAAGTCGACGACCGAGCCCATCAAGGGGCTGCAGCCCTACACCGCGCTGCAGGTCATCGGGCGTGACATTTACCAGCGTGAAGGCTGCTACAACTGCCATTCGCAAATGATTCGTCCGTTCCGCGCTGAAACCCTGCGCTACGGGCCTTATTCGGTCGCCGGCGAGTTCGTTTACGACCATCCCTTCCAGTGGGGCAGCAAGCGAACCGGTCCCGACCTGGCTCGGGTGGGCGGCAAGTACAGCGACGAATGGCACCGGATTCACCTGAACAATCCGCGCGACCTGGTGCCCGAGTCCAACATGCCCGCCTATTCATGGCTGACAACAAGCCTGGTTGATGACGGTTCGATCAAGGCCCACATGGAGGGACTGCGCACAGTGGGCACGCCGTACACCGATGCGCAAATTGCGTCGGCGGCCACCGATGTCAAGGGAAAAACCGAGATGGAAGCCGTGATCGCCTATTTGCAGGTGCTCGGCATTCACCGCAAATAAGCACAGAGGCACATGACCATGGATATCAACACCCTCAGGTCCATCGTGACGGTGGCCACTTTTCTTGTTTTCATCGGCATCGTCGCGTGGGCCTGGTCCAGCCGCAATGCCAAGGGTTTCGACGAGGCGGCCCAACTGCCCTTTGAACAAGACGAAGACGCACAGCGCCCAGGAACGGGACAAGGAAGAAAAAAATGAGTGATTTCACCAGCAGTTTCTGGTCGTTCTATGTCACCGGCATCTCACTGGCCGGCATCTTTGCCTGCCTGCTGCTGCTGTGGTTCAGCGGCAAGGCCAAAGCCATGACGGCCAATGACAACACCACCGGTCACGTGTGGGACGGTGACCTGCGCGAGATGAACAATCCGCTGCCACGCTGGTGGGTGTGGCTGTTCATCATCACCGTGATTTTTGCGCTGGCCTACCTTGCCCTTTACCCAGGCCTTGGCACTTACGCCGGCAAGTTTGGCTGGAGCGCCATCGGCCAGTACGAGGCGGAAGTGGCCAAAGGCAACAAGGCGGTCGAGCCTTTGTACGCCAGATTCAACAGCATGAAGCCCGAAGACGTGGCGGGCGATCCCCAGGCGATGGCAATTGGCGAGCGACTGTTCATGAACAACTGCTCGCAGTGCCACGGCTCGGATGCCCGGGGCAGCAAGGGATTTCCCAATCTGTCGGACAAGGACTGGCTGCATGGCGGGACGCCCGACAAGATTGTCGAAACTTTGGTCAAGGGACGCATCGGCAACATGCCCCCCATGGCGGCTGCGGTGGGGTCTTCGGATGACGTGCGCAATGTGGCGCATTACGTTTTGAGCCTGTCAGCCAGCCCGCACGATTCGGTCAAGGCTTCGCTCGGAAAGAGCAAGTTCGGTGCCTGCGCGGCCTGCCATGGCGTGGATGGAAAAGGCAATCAGGCCATCGGCGCGCCCAATTTGACCGACGACATCTGGTTGCACGGCTGGGGTGAAAACGCCATCGTGGCCATGATCAACAACGGCAAGGTCAACCAGATGCCTGCGCAAGAGGGCAAGCTCACCGACTCCCAGATTCATGTGCTGGCATCCTATGTTTGGAGCTTGTCCAACAAACCGGGCGCAGTAGCGCTGAAGTGATTTTTTACCCGGCAAGGCCCCTGCCGGGGTTTTGCATGGAGCATGCCCTGTGAATAATTCAAAGCCGACGCCTCGAAAAATCATTCCCATCGCGGTCATGGCAGCAGAGCAGTTGCAGGCCGCGTCAGGCTCTGGCGATGGCGAATCAGGCAGCCTCTACCAGGCCCAGCAGAAAATCTATCCGCGCAGCGTGACGGGATTTTTTTCGAAATGGCGCTGGGCCACGGTTTTGATCACCCAGCTGGTCTTCTATGGTCTGCCATGGCTGGAGTGGGGCCAGCGCCAGGCTGTCTTGTTTGACCTGGAAGCGCGGCGCTTCTATATTCTGGGGCTGGTGCTTTATCCGCAGGATTTCATTTACCTGGCGGGTCTTCTTGTCATTTCGGCGCTGGGACTGTTTTTATTCACGGCGGTAGCCGGTCGCCAGTGGTGCGGCTATGCCTGTCCCCAGACGGTGTACACCGAAATCTTTCTCTGGCTTGAAAAGATCACCGAAGGCGATCGCTCGGCACGCTTGCGACTTGACGCCAGCCCCATGTCGGTCAAGAAGCTGGCGCGCAAGACCAGCAAGCAGGTTTTGTGGATGGCCCTGGCCTTGTGGACGGGATTCACCTTTGTTGGCTATTTCACGCCCATCAAGGAGCTGGGCGTCAGCTTCATCAGTGCAAGCATGGGGCCGTGGGAAACCTTTTGGGTTTTCTTTTACGGCTTTGCCACCTATGGCAACGCAGGGTTCATGCGTGAACAGGTTTGCAAGTACATGTGCCCGTACGCCCGCTTTCAGAGCGCCATGTTTGACAAGGACACCTTGATCGTCACCTACGACGAGGCGCGCGGCGAACCCCGGGGGGGCCGTTCCAGGAAGGCCGACCCAGCCGCCCTGAATCTGGGTTCATGCATAGACTGCACGCTGTGTGTCCAGGTCTGCCCAACCGGAATCGACATCCGCAAGGGGCTGCAATACGAATGCATCAGTTGCGCGGCGTGCATCGATGTCTGCGATACCGTGATGGACAAGATGAGCTATCCACGCGGCCTGATTCGCTACTCGACCCAGAACGCGGTGGTGCAGGGCTGGGGGAAGTCGCAGCTTGTGCTCCGCATATTCCGTCCCAGGGTGCTGGTCTACACGGCCATCTTGCTGTCCGTGACCGCCGCCATGTTCATCAGCCTGGCGCTGCGTTCTCCCTTCAAGGTCGATGTCATTCGGGACCGTGCTTCGCTGGCGCGTATTGTGAGCGGTGGAAAGATTGAAAATGTCTACCGCCTGCAGGTGATGAATGCGACCGAAACCACCCAGCAGTACCGCCTCAGCGCCAGCGGATTGCCAGGCCTGGCGCTGGCGTCAGAAGGCACATTCACCGTCGATGCAACCCAGGCACGGGGCGTCGCCGTGACTCTGCAGTTGCCGTACGAAGCCGCAAGTCCCGGCTCGCACGAGATCGATTTTGAAATCGAATCAGTCAACTCGCCGGGTCGTGTGGTCGAAAAATCAGTGTTTCTGGTACCCCGCTAATTCAACAATGGAAACATCATGAACAATGAAGATGGACAGCCCTGGTGGAAATTCGGCCATGTATGGATGGTTTTTGCACTGCCTGCCGTGGTGGTCGTCGCCTCATTCATTACCCTGTACCTGGCCATCAAGATCCCTGATCCTGTCGTTCCAAGCTACGGCCAGCAGTCAGTGCCGAGTGCCTTGAAACCGGAAGTGCCTTCCACCAACATGGCGCCAGCAATGCAGGCTCGCAACCATGCCGCCACGGGGACCCCGGCGCCTGCCGAGCCTTGAGCGATAAAGGAAATTCAAACGGGGTTCTTCAAATCACAAGCCGATTCAATCCTCCAACTGCAAGAAAGACCTGAACTCGATGTGGACTCAACGAATGATGTGGATTGCATGGCCTGCCTTCCTGCTGGCGGGCGTGATCGAAATGGTCGTGTTTGCCCTGGTCGATCCGCAAAGCCTGCATTGGTTCGGCCAGCCTTTGGCCTTGTCGCGCGAGGCGGTCTACACCCTGGCTTTTTTTGTATTCTGGGCGCTGACCATGGCGTCGAGTGCCTTGACGGCCTTGCTTGCCATGTCGCCTTTTGAAGTGAATCGCCGCGAACCAGCTTTCAAGGGGCGGGCCAAAAACGGCACCCGGAAAGTCAGGGCGCGTTAAAAACGCCTGTCATTCCATCGCCGCATCAGTCCGGCAGGTTGTTGCCGCTTATTGCGGTGCTTTCGCACGGTTTCCGGCTGTGCAGCGGATTTTCGAGGGATTGGGAAACGGAATCAGCCAGCCGCAGGCCTACCCGGTTTTGGTCTCAGCAGGGTTTGTGGTTGTTGTTGACGATCAGCTTGAGCGCTTCGGTGTCCAGGATGCGCACATGGCGCTGCTTGACTTCCACAATCTTGTCTTCGACAAATTTTGAAAAAGTCCGGCTGACCGTTTCAAGCTTCAGTCCCAGGTAGCTGCCGATTTCTTCTCGCGTCATGCGCAGCAGAAGCTCGGATTGCGAGAAGCCGCGGGCATGCAGCCGCTGGACCAGATTGAGTAAAAAAGCAGCCAGGCGTTCTTCTGCGCGCATGCTGCCAAGCAGCAACATCACGCCATGTTCACGAACGATCTCGCGGCTCATGATCTTGTGCACATGGCGCTGAAGGGAGACCACTTCCCGTGACAGCTCCTCGATGCGGTCAAACGGCATCACACATACTTCAGCGTCTTCCAGCGCAATGGCGTCACAGGTGTGGTGCTCCTTGACAATCCCGTCCAGGCCGATAATTTCGCCCGCCATCTGAAATCCGGTGACCTGGTTGCGGCCGTCTTCGGTGGTGATGCAGGTTTTGAAAAAGCCGGTGCGGATGGCAAACAGGGAGCTGAAATTTTCACCGTTGCTGTACAGGTGGGCTCCGCGTTTGACCTTGCGGCGCACGGCAACCACTTCCTCGATCCGGTCGAGTTCATCGGCTTTCAAACCCATTGGCATGCAAAGTTCACGAAGGTTGCAGTTGGAGCAGGCAACTTTTACGCTGAGAGGGGTGATGGGCTGGAGCTTGGTGTCGCTTGCGATATCCCCGCGCTTGGCCGTTCCCATGGACTCTGGTGTGACCTCGAACATGACATTCTCCTGATGTGGGTTCGTTGCCTGGTTTTAGTCAGGCTGACTGCTGACATAGGTCAAACAAACAATACGGACTTCACGATACATTGGCATTGCTTGCCCCGAAATCGCGGGTGCGCGTTTCAAGAAACCGTCACGAACGCACTGGCAATTAATTGTATGCCCATCCCCAGCCATGAACTGATTCACCGTGTCGATGCATCGGCACCCTGCTACACCACGTACCCAACGGCAGACCGCTTCGTGCAAGCGTTCACGTCCGAACAGCCGGTGCAGGCCCTTGCGCAGCGCCAGAGCGGTGCAAAAAGCGGTTCACCGCATCCAGCCTGCCGAACAGGTTTTTTCGTAGATGGCAGCGGCGCGCGTGATGGGTTTTAAGTCTATCAACATGGACCTGATTGGCGGGCTGCCGCAACAAGCGTCGCAATCGTTTGACCGCACCCTGGCGCAGCTTGTGCAGCTGCGCCCGGACTGTGTTGCGCTGTATGCCTACGACCACCTGCCCCAGCTTTTCAAGCCGCAACGGCGAATTGACGTTGCCGCGCTGCCTGACGCCAACGCCAGGATTTGCATGCAGATGCACGCTTTTTCGGCCTTTCAGGCTGCCGGTTACGTGCATATCGGCATGGGGCAGTTTGCCCTGCCCAACCATGCATTGGCAATTGCCAAGCGCCAGGGCCGTCTGCACCGCGACTTGCAGGGCTACAACTCCCGGCCTGACGCCGACCTGATTGGTCTGGGCGTTTGTGCCATTGGCAAGCTGTGCGCCAGCTACAGCCAGAACGCCAAGACCCTGGACGCGTATTACGACAACCTGCAGCAGGGACGATTGCCCGTGGCGCGGGGACTGGCGCTGTCCCGCGACGACCTGGTGCGGCGCAGCGTCATCATGGCGCTGGTGTGCCAGGGCCAGCTGGATTTCGAGTCGATTGAACTGGGCGACCTGATTGATTTCAAGCGCTATTTTTCTGCCGAGCTGGAAATGCTTGGCGGCCTGCAAGCGCAGGGCTTGGCGGAGGTCAACGACACCGGCATTCAGGTGACGGTGATGGGCTGTTACTTCTTGCGCGAGGTAGCCATGGTCTTTGACCGTTACCTTCAGGCCGACCGCACCCGGGCAAAGTTGTCCCTGATCATCTAAAACATCCTCATGCAAACTTCGCTGGCCCTGACGGCCTTACTGATGGGGCTGGCCGGCGGGCCGCACTGCATCGCCATGTGCGGCGCCGCCTGCGCCGGTATCGGCAATGCGGCCGGTGCGCGCAAGACGTCGGCCCTCTGGAGCTTTCAGGCCGGCCGGCTGGCCAGCTATTCGGCGCTCGGTGCGGTGGCTGCCGCGTCGATGCAGGGCCTGGGATGGCTGACCACCCAGACGGCGGTCATGCGCCCGGTCTGGACCTTGTTTCATGTCGCCGTGATGGTGATGGGGCTCATGCTGGTCGTGCTGGCCCGTCAGCCGGCGTGGCTCGACAGCACGGCGCGCAGCGTGTGGCGGCGGGTTCGGGCTTTCAATGCGTCCTGGGGCCGGGGCGCGCCGCTGGCCATTGGCGCACTCTGGGCCTTCATGCCCTGCGGCTTGCTGTATTCGGCGGTGCTGGTGGCGGCGCTTAGCGGCGGTCCGCTCGATGGCGCGCTGACCATGGCGCTGTTTGCGCTGGGCAGCAGCGTGTCCCTGCTGATCGGCCCCTGGCTGCTGCTGCGCCTGCACGGCGGCGGCAGCGGCGAGTGGGGGATACGTCTGGCCGGTCTGGCGCTGGCGGCCACCTCGGGCTGGGCCTTGTGGATGGGGCTGGCGCATGACACCGCGCCCTGGTGTGTGAGTTAGGCCCCCACGCTCCCCACTGCGTGTGGTTCGCTGCCCCCCAAGGGGGCCGCTGCGCCTGCGGCCCGGCGAAGCCGGTTCCGCGGCCCTTGCTGGTGGGGATGGGCGCCGCTCGTCCCTCTTTGCCAGGTTCGCTGCCCCTGATATGCGGCTGCGCTTCTGGTACGGTAAAGCGGGTTCTGTAGCTTCTGGTGGCGCCGGCTGGTTTTCAGCCTTCGGGACGTGCATGTTCTGAGCAGAAAATAAATTTTTTGTACCAAATAGATCTGTTGCGCTTGCTGCATATGCTTTAGCAGCTATAAATACCATAGCAAATGGCAATCCGTCGAGCTTTGATCGCCGCCACGGACGTGCCAGATGATGTTGCTTTATCCCCGGCGCATCAGCGTGCTTTTTCCGAACAGGCTTTCGATCAAATCCAGCGCCACTTCCGCCGTGGCATTGCGCACGTCCAGCGCCGGGTTCAGCTCCATCACGTCCAGCGACGCCATCCGGCCGGTGTCGGCAATCATTTCCATGCACAGCTGCGCCTCACGGTAGGTCGGTCCGCCCTTGACGGCGGTGCCGACGCCGGGCGCGAAGCTGGCGTCCAGAAAGTCCACGTCAAAGCTCACATGCAGGTGCGTGTTGTCGTCCATGCCCGCCAGCGCTGCTTCCATGGTGCGTTTCATGCCCATTTCGTCGATGTAGCGCATGTCGAACACCTCCAGTCCCGATGCCTGGACAAAGCGTTTTTCGCCGGCATCGACGCTGCGGATGCCGATCTGGCGAATCGCCGACAGCTCGATCGCCGGCGACTGTCCGCCAATGCCGGTCAGTTCGGCCGGTCCGTGGCCGCACAGCACCGCCACCGGCATGCCGTGGGTGTTGCCGGTCGGCGTCAAAGCGTCGGTGTTGAAGTCGGTGTGCGCGTCCAGCCACAGCACGCGCAGATTTTTTCCGGTCTGGCGGCAGTGACGCGCCACCGCGCTGATCGAGCCGATGGCCAGGCAGTGGTCGCCGCCCAGCAGCACCGGCATTTCGCCTTCGACCAGCGCCGTGTGCACCGCTTCGTGCACCGCATGGTTCCAGGCCGCGACCTCGACCAGATGGCGGTAGCCGCCCATGGGGGGTTGCCAGGGGTTGGCCGGTCCGCTGAGGTTGCCCTGGTCGGTGACGCCCAGGCCATGGCTTTCCAGCGTGCGTTGCATGCCGGCCACGCGCAAGGCTTCTGGCCCCATCGAGGCGCCGCGCGTGCCCGCGCCGACATCGGTGGGTGCGCCTATGAGTCTGATGTGCTGTGTCATGGTTGTGTCGATTCTTTGTTGTGGGGCAATGTGTTGGATGAACGACTTGCGGCTCAGTTCAAAAGCGGCTCGGCCACCGGCTTGGCATGCGCCCCGGCGCTTGGCGCCGCGCATGCACCGGAAAGGGCCGGCCTGACAAGCTGATAAAGGTCCTTCGGATCGTCCAGCCGGGGAATCAGGGGCAGGGCCCGGCCGAGCCCGAGCCGTCGGGCCTGGTCATATAGATAGCGCAAGGCCGAGAAGTCTTCAAGCGCAAAGCCGACCGAGTCAAACACCGTGACCTGCGCGGCGCTGTCGCGCCCCGTCGCCTGGCCTGCCAGTACTTGCCACAGTTCGGTGACGGCAAAGCCGGCTGGCATCTGCTGCAAATCGCCTTCCACTCGGGTTTGCGGCTCGTATTCCACGAATACTTTGGCAGCGGCCAGCACCTCCGGGTGGATTTCGGTTTTGCCGGGGCAGTCGCCCCCCACGGCGTTCAGGTGTGTGCCGGGGCGGAGCATGCCGGCGGTGATGATCGCCGCCTGCGTCTTGTCGGCAGTGAGGGTGGTCACGATGTCTGCGTCACGCACCGCCTCCAGGCTGCTGGCGCAAGCCCGCAAACGCAGGCCGGCGGTGTCCGGGTTGTCCTGCAGGTTGCGCACCAGCTTGGCGGTGGCCGCGGCATCGGTGTCGTAGAGGCGGATTTCATCAATGCCGAGCAAACGGTGAAAGGCCAGCGCCTGGAACTCGCTTTGCGCGCCATTGCCGATCAGCGCCATCACGCGGCTCTCGGGCCGGGCCAGCGCGCGCGCCGCCAGCACCGAGGTGGCGGCGGTGCGCAAGGCCGTCGCCAGCGTCAGTTCACTGACCAGCATGGGCATGCCGGTGGATACATCGGCCAGAACGCCAAACGCCATGACGGTGGGCAGACCCTGCGAGGTGTTTTTCGGATGGCCGTTGACGTATTTGAAGCTGTAGTGGGCGCCATCGGCAATCGGCATGAGTTCGATCACGCCGTCCGGCGAATGGCTTGCCAGGCGGGCCGACTTGTCAAAGCGGCTCCAGCGCGAAAAATCCTGCCGGATGTACGCCTCCAGGCCGTCCAGCGTAGCGGCCATGCCCTGGCTGCGCACCAGCCCGGCCACATCGGAAGGACTCAGGAACAGGGTTTCCTGGCAGTGTGGGGTGAAATGTGTCATGCAGAGCCTCATGCGTTTTGGTTTTAAAAGATATGCATCCAGTGTCTTTCTCCGGCAAGGCAATGACAAGTGTCAAAAGTGCTTGCAGACTGGCAGTTTATTGACACTATGGCAGCCTAAAATACCAAAATGGATGAAACCGACCACCAGTTGATCTCGCTGTTGCGCCAGGATGCGCGCTTGTCCGTGGCTGCACTGGCCAGCCGGCTGGGCGTGTCGCGCGGCACCGTCACCAACCGCATCCGCAAGCTGGAAGACGACAACGCCATCGTCGGCTATACCGTGCGCCTGCGGCCCGATGTACAGCGCAATGAAATCAAGGCCTGGATGAGCATTGCCGTCGAGGGCAACCAGACGCGCACCGTGATTGCCAGCCTGCTGGGCGAGCCCGGCGTGGCCACGCTGCACGACACCAACGGCCGCTGGGACCTGCTGGCCGAACTGCGCGCCGAAAACCTGCAGGACCTGGCCAAGGTGCTCGAACGCATCCGCCTGCTCAAGGGCATCAGCAACACCGAAACCAGCATTCACCTGGAAACCTACCGGCTCTCGTAGCGCGCAGGCCCCAGCTTCTAGAATCACTCCACTATGCAACTGGCCCCCGCCCAACTGTCCGACCACCTCAAGCGCGGCTTGAGGAGCCTCTACACCTTGCATGGCGACGAGCCCCTGCTGGTGCAGGAGTTTGCCGATGCGCTGCGCGCCGCAGCCCGCAGCCAGGGCTATACCGAACGCACCGTGCACACGGTTTCAGGCGCGCATTTCGACTGGAGCGAGGTGCTGGCCAGCGGCGGCTCGCTCAGCCTGTTTTCTGACAAGCAGATCGTCGAAGTCCGCATTCCCAGCGGCAAGCCGGGCAAGGACGGCTCGGCAGCGCTGCAGCAGCTGGCCGAGCGCGCCCAGGGCGACGACTCGACGCTGACGCTGGTGATGCTGCCCCGGCTGGACGGCATGACCACCAAGGGCGCCTGGTTTGGCGCGCTGGAGAGCTTCGGCATCACCGTCAAGTTCGAGCCGATTGGCCGGCCCATGCTGCCGCAGTGGATCGCCCAGCGCCTGCAGCAGCAGGGTCAGCGTGTGGCCAACGGCGAGGAAGGCCAGCGTACGCTGCAGTTTTTTGCCGACCGGGTCGAGGGCAACCTGCTGGCCGCGCACCAGGAAATCCAGAAACTGGCGCTGCTTTACCCGGTCACGGGCGATGGCGTGCTGGGCTTTGACCAGGTGGAAAACGCCGTGCTCAACGTGGCGCGCTACGACGTGTTCAAGCTGTCCGAGGCGGTGCTGGGCGGCCAGGCGATTCGCGCCGCCCGCATGATCGACGGCCTGCAGTCCGAAGGCGAGTCCGAAGTGCTGGTGCACTGGGCACTGGCCGAAGACATCCGCAGCATGAAAAGGGTGAAAGACGCGATTCGCGCCGGCCGCCCCATGCCGATGGCGCTGCGCGACAACCGCGTCTGGGGGGCAAAAGAAAAGCTTTACGAACGCGTGCTGCCCGGCATGAGCGACGCGGTGCTGGCAGGGTTGCTCGATGCCGCGCAAAAGGTCGATGGCATCGTCAAGGGCCTGAAGCAGCCCGACTGGCCCGCCAGCGGCTGGCAGGCGCTGCACCGGCTGGCCGGCATGGTGTCCGAGCATTGCGCCGCGCCGTCGCGGGCTTCGGTTGGCCGCGCGGGGCCGGGCGGCCGAGGCTAGCGCGGGGCGGCGGCGTGCTGGCCGCAAAGCGCTGCTGCAGCGGTTCCGTTCAAGGCTGAACTAATGCTCTGTTATTGATAGCTGCCTGCGCACGTTTCTATTGCGCCAGAGGTTGATTTGGCCATGAAATAGCGGTCGACCGGCGCTTGATGGATTGGCAGCGAGGCTGCGCAACACCCGGGATTCAAGCCATTGAAGCCACCAGCGCAATGAATACCTGCGCAGGCAGCTATCGAATCAGGAATGGTCTTCGAAGCGTCTTGTCAGGAAGGCCTCGACCTGCGGCGCGCCCATCTCGCGGGATGCGTCATGGTGCCGTGGCGGCCATAAGCGTTCCTCGATGCGCCAAATTCGCTACAGAGTCTTGTCCAGGACGACATGGATCGCCTTCATGTCGAGCTGACGATGCGGCTTTCAGACTTGCGCGGGATAGCCGATGAGTTCGACCGAGACAGCACGTCCCGTGAAGCACAAATGCTGCAGCATAGGGAGCGCACGATTGTGGGCGGTATAAAGTGACGCATAGATTCAACAGGCAAATGCAACGCAATATAGTTCCCGGTACCGCGTGCCACAGTCGGGCTGCACCTAACCAGTCGCTCAAGCGGACATGCCTACGGCATGCCGCTTAGCTCCAACGTTAGGCATCTAGATTGCAACGCCCTAACTTCGCAAGAGTTATAAGACTCATTTCACATTGACAAGGAAGAGCAAATGTCCAAAGCCTATTGGGTCAGTACGTATCGCGCAGTGAAGAACGCCGAAAAGGTCGCCGCCTACGCGAAGCTTGCGGGCCCCGCACTCACGTCAGCAGGAGGTCGATTCTTGGCACGCGGTGAGCCGTCAATGGCTTATGAACTCGGGTTGAAGGAGCGCACAGTCCTGATCGAGTTTGACAGTGTCGAGCAAGCCGCCGCCGCGCACGACAGTCCCGACTACCAAGCCGCTTTAGCCGCGCTTGGAGATGGCGCGGACCGAGACATCCGAATCATTGAAGGTGTTTGAACGGGAGCGGAACTGAATCTCTTGCCAGTCAATCGTCAAACGTTAAACCGCATGCAAGTCCAGCGCCCTCATCCCACCGCAGCCATCACGGCGATGTGTTTGATGGCGGCCGTCGCCGCAAATTTCTTCACGCTCGATCACGGCGGGCAGGCCTTGACGTATTTTGCTGGCGCTCTCGTCCTCGCCAGCCCGTTTGCTGTTCTGTTTCTGGGGCACTTCACGCTTGCACGCACATGGAGGCGCAATGCGTTTCTGGCCGGTGGGAGCGTGGTCTTCGCGTTTGGCTGGGCCGTCGCATCGTTTGCAATGCGCTGGTTCCAGGCGGGCTGGGTTGGGATTTTGTTCTTTGGCGTGGTGCTGGCTCTCTTGGCATGCCTGTATCTTCTTTTGGCACTTGTCATTCCGGAGAGACCGAATAGGCAAGCTGTTTAAGGGGTGCGGGTCCGGTTAACTTTATATTGAAGCGAAAATATGCTCATCCGTGAACGCGTCACCGCCGAACTGCCCGGGGAGTTTGTCGTGTTTCTCATCGGCATGCGCATCAACCAACCCTGGCGGGTGCATCAATGGCTGCCGGTGGCCGCTGCGATGCCGCGCATGATCGAGGAGCTGACGCGCCAGCCCGAACTCGGCTTGCTGCATTCCGAAAGCTGGTTTTCGCGCACGCTGCTGATGGTCCAGTACTGGCGCTCGATGGAGCAACTGCTGGCCTACGCCACCAACCGCGAAGCCGGGCATCTGCCGGCGTGGAAGGCGTTCAACCAGGCTGTGGGCACGAATGGCGCGGTCGGCATCTGGCATGAAACCTATGCCATTTCGCCCGGCTGCTTCGAGTCGGTCTATGTCAACATGCCGCCCTTCGGGCTCGGCAAGGCGGGCGTGGTGGTGCCGGCTTCAGGGCGCATGACGTCCGCAAGAGGGCGCCTTGGCGAAAAAGCAGCCGGGCGTTAACGCATTCATGGGACATTGACGCCGATAGAACCTGGCCAGGCACCGGTTTTGCTGGCGCCTGGCTCTGCCCGAACGCCCAGAATGTCGCATGCCAAGGCATAATTTCTTCAAGCCGGGGAGGTTGCCTGCGTGCATTCTTTGCGCCATTTTTGCCATGGTGCAACCACAATGGCGGTTTACCTCCGAATGACAAGTGCGCCCTGCCATGGCGGGCGCCTTGTACTGTCGCCACCGGCCGGTGGTTTTGCGCTGTGGCTCAGGCAAGCTTCATGTTTCTGGTGCGCGCGTAGTAAATGATGCCGCCCAATGCCGCGCCAATAATCCAGGCGTAGCCAGACAGGTCGCTCAGCACCGGCACCCACACAGCAGCCACCGAGAAAACGGCGCCGATGGCGAAGGCAATGACGGCGTTGTCGTGCCAGCCGTTTTTGTAGTGGTACCGGCCGCCTTCCATGTTGTAGAGGTCTTGCTGGCTGATTTCCTGTTTGCGCACCACGTAGTAGTCAACAATCAAGATGCCGAACAGCGGCGCCAGGGTTGCGCCCAGCGTGTTGACAAAGCCGCCAATGCCGATCTGGCTGATCACGGCTGTCCACAAGCCACCAATGACCAGTGCGAAGCCTGAAGTGATCAAGCCCGCTTTGCGAAAGCTGATCGTTGAGGGTGACAGGTTGGCAATGCCGTTGACCGCTGGAATGAAGTTGGCGACCAGGTTGATGCCCACGGTGGCGGCAAAGAACGTGATGGCTGCGACGATGCTGAAGAACACGCTGTCGGCACGCTCCACGATTTCAGTCGGGTTGGTGATGGCTTCACCGTAGACGACGGCGGCGCCAGCGGTTGTCAGCAAGGCCAGGGCAGAGAACAGGATCATGTTCAGCGGCAAGCCCATGAGGTTGCCCTTGACCATGGCTTGTTTGTCTTTGGCGTAGCGGGAAAAGTCGCTGAAGTTGACCATCACCGCCGCGAAGTAAGCCACCATGGTGCCAAAAATGGCGATAAAGCCGGACATCTCGGTCTTCCAGGTGGCTTTGGGGTTGGCAAAAATGGTTTGCGCGGCTGAAAGCAACTGGCCGTCCGACTTGGACCACAGCGCCACCACCAGGCCAATCATCACGACATACACAAACGGACCCGCCAGGTTCAGGAAACCTTCAACCCAGTTCATGCCGCGCCAGAAGATAAAGATGTGAAACGCCCAGACGAACAGGAAGGCCACCCAGTCGATGCCGCTCAAGCCCAAAAACATCGCGCTGGATTCGGCGCCGGTGAGGGTCTTGATCAACAGCGACAAAGCGGTTGATGCGAAGTAAACCTGCGCACCGTACCAAAACACGGCAACGACGGCGCGCAAAATGGCCGGCAGCTTGGCGCCCGCTGTTCCCATGCTGGCGCGGGCAAATACCGGATACGAAATACCGTAGCGTTCGCCTGCCGCGCCTGACAGGTTGACCATGAACATGACAAACAGGCCTGCCGTGATCAAGGCGGCAAATGCAGTCCAGCCGCTGACGCCAAAGGAAATAAACAAAGACGCCACCAGGCTGTAGCCAAACAGGGACTGGATGTCGTTGGCCCAGACGTTGAAGATGGCAAACCAGCCCCACGACTTTTCCTGCTGGGTAACCGGTTTTAGAGCGTTGTCGTTGTTCGATTGCATGCCTGTGTCCTTTGAGCGGTTGTTGCTCCGGGTCCGTTGACCCGGCACGCCGAGCGCCGTGTTTGATTTTTTGACCGTTTTGTATTCTGCTTTGTATACAAAAAGCATTGGACCGTATCATAGATGCTGAAGCAAAAACTAGGGTAAATACTTATCAAAATCAAGCACTTGGCCGACTCAAACCTACTGAAGGCGGACCAGGAACCGGGCCGCTCAAGACGCTGGACGGTGGATGGCGTTCAGTGGTGAGGTTTGCCAGCCCGTCCGGGCTTAGCGCCTGGCCGCTGCAGGCAATGCGCTGCAGTCATTGATGGCGGCTTTTCCGGCAAAGCGGGCGTCTACCCATTCCAGCGCCGTGGCCTGGCCGGACAGCATCGCGCCTTCATGGCCGGCTTCAGCAAATACCTTGTAGCGCAGGACATTTTTCTTGGCGCACAGTTGCCGGGTCAGCAGGTCGGTGGTGCCGGGCAACACGGTGACGTCGGCCGATCCCTGCACGACCAGGGTGGGAACGGAAATTTTCAAGGTGCCGGGTTCATTGCGGGCACCCAGTTTCAGGAATTTTGTCAAATCCGGCTTGGACACGAACTGGTCTTTGGCAATCGCACTGGCCCAATAGCCGGTGGTCAGCGCATGGGTCATGCATTGCTCGTGCAGGTCCGGCAGATGCGCAATGGCCTCGGGCGTCAGAATGCGGGCCAGATTGATCGACGGATCGGTCTTTGAATAAGACTGCAGCACATACAGCACGTGGGGCAGCGACCGCTCGGTTTTGTCCGAAGCCATGACGGCCCTGAGGCGGCCGGCGATTTGCGATTCCGGTGCAAATGCGACATTGCCAACCAGTTTGAACTCGGGCACATAAGACGGCCCCTGTGCCGCCGCGAACAGGTCAGCCTGACCGCCCTGGGAATGGCCCATGACCGCGTACCGTTTGCCGATGCGTGGCTCCAGTGTGCGGGCGGCACGCAGCAGGTCGAGCGCGTTGCGCGCATTCGGCCTGCCTTGCAGGAAAGGATGAAAGTCCGCAACGCCCAGGCCCTGGTAGTCGGTGGCGACCACGGCATAGCCGTTCTTGACGAAATTGTCGAGCAAATGGCTGATGGCCTTGATGTAGGGATGTTCCGGCCCCTTGTCCGTATCGCGCGAAGGTGCGCAGATTTCGTTCAAACCGGTGGCGCCATGCGTCCAGCTGATCACGGGCCAGCCGCCTGCGGGCGCTTGGCCTCGCGGAATCGACACCGTGCCCGAAACCAGGGTGGGACGCCCCTTGTCGTCAAGGGAGCGGTACAGCAGCAGGGTGTTTTTGGCCGCACTGGGCAGGCGCATCGTGCCCTCAAGCGCGCGGGCGTAAAGGGGTGAACCGCGCTTGCCGGCAGGCAGTGCAGGCGGCGGCGTGTAAAAGGCATCTCCGGCGGGGCCTTCGGGCAAGGCAGCTGACGCCACAGAAACCGCCGGGATCGCCGAGACCATCAAGGCAAGTGAACAGGCGCTGATTTTCACAAGCTGAGGGATGAAAGACATGGGGAAATTACCTTGTGAAAACTCGGCGATGGGTCAGGTGCAACATGACGGACTGAACGACCAATCTGCAGGTACATGTTACAAGAGCCTGTCTATTGTTCTTGTGCGGTCCGGTTGCGTTCCAACCGAGGATGTTCAAAAACCCGCGAAAAACCGACAGTCATGCCATGTCCCAACAGATCAACATGGCGTCCGAGCTGAACAATTCCAGAAAAGTTTGGTCGGTGCTGATCGTCAGCATGCTGGCGTTCACCGTCTGCTCGGACTCGCGCCTGGAGCCCTATCTGATGATTGGCGCCGGGTCGGGCGAGCTGTTCATTGTGCGCAACATGGGCGCCTTCATTCGCCCTTACGGCGGATCACACGGTTTGCACGGCACCACGGCAGCGATTGAATACGCCGTGCTGAGCCTTAAGGTCGAACGTATCATGGTCTGCGGCCACGGCCAGTGCGGCGGCATTCGTGCGGCCTATGAAGGCGTGCCCGATAAAGCCGCATTACTAAAAGGCTGACTGACATAGAGCAAACATAATTCGCTATAAATAAAATAGCAATAGACGGCAGGGCTGAATAGCGCACTTGCGGGGTAGACTGCACTTCGATCCTGAAAAATCTGCCTGTTTTCAAGCACCGGATTTCAAGAAATCTCATCAACGAAAGGACTTATGCGTACTTTGAAATTCAAACTGGCAGGGTTTGCGCTGCTGGTGTCGGCAGCGGCCATTGCCCAGCCACAACAGCCCGTGGTGGCGTTGATCGCCACCGGCGGCACGATCGCCATGAAGATTGATCCGGTCAAAAAAGCACCTGTGCCGGCCATCTCGGGCGAAGACCTGCTGGCCACCGTGCCAGAGGTTGCCAAGTACGCAAAAGTGGAGGTCAACAACATTTCCAATGTGCCTTCCGATTACATGGACCCGCCGCGCTGGATCCAGCTTACCAAGGCAGTTCAGGCATCGCTGGCGCGCCCGGAAGTGGCCGGCGTCATCGTCTCGCATGGCACCGATACCCTGGAAGAAACAGCGTATTGGCTCGATCTGACGGTCAACTCGGACAAGCCGGTGGTGCTGATTGGCGCGCAGCGCAACGCATCCGAGTCGGATTTTGACGGCCCGCACAACCTGATCAATGCCGTGCGCATCGCGGTCGAGCCGCAGGCCAGGTCCAAGGGGGTTTTGCTGGCCATGAACAGCCAGATCAATGCCGCCCGCGAAGCCACCAAAACCCACACCTCCAGTGTTGAAACCTTCAAGTCTGGCGAATTCGGTTTTCTTGGGGTGGTGGACTACGACCGGGTCACTTTCGCGCGCGCGCCCTTGCGCCGGCTGCACATCCCAATCCGCACTGACAAGATGCCTGATGTCGAAATTGTCGCGATGTACGGTGGCGCCGACGGCAAACTGGTCCGCTCCGCCGTTGACAACGGCGCCAAGGGGCTGGTCATCCAGGCGCTGGGCTGGGGCAACGTGAACATTCCCATGTTCAATGCGGTGAAATATGCCTTGTCGAAAAATGTCCCGGTCGTCATTTCGACGCGCGTACCGACAGGGCGTGTGCTGCCCAACTATGGTTTTGAAGGCGGCGGAAAAACGCTGGCCGACGCGGGCGCCGTGATGGCCGATGACCTGTCACCCCAAAAAGCACGCATCTTGCTCATGCTCATGCTGCAAGGTGGCAGCGCCCCCAACCAACGCGATCTTCAGGCCGCCTTCAGTCACTGATTTGGCGTGAGTCACTTTCTGGCATGGCCCATGCCTTATGGCGCGGGACGTGCCAGTGTTGTCAATGCGGTGGTTTTTCGATGTGCACGCCTTGAACCTGCAAGGCAATTGCAACTGCACAATCGGGCAATTGAGGCGCAACAGTTTTTGGCGGTATGTATCCGCACAGGAATTCAAACAAAAGCGCTATTGAATAAATAGCTGTTAGCACAACAGCAGTAAGCGCCAAGTCTCTATTTGATCTTGAGAATGCAACTGCTCAGCCCGCTTTTCAGCAGCCAGGAACCATGTCTTCTTGCCAGCAGGGAACATGGATTGCGGATCGCCGGATCAGGTCCGGGGCATTCATCCGGCGCATGGCTGCGCTGCATCAGGAATGCACTTGAATCTGCAGGTCAGCGCCCACCCTTCGACCAGCGCATCGGTAAAAAAGGTCTATTCTTGCGGTCTGCGCAGCGGCCGGCTTTTGACCGGTGCGGCTTGCGTCAGAACCTGAATTTGCAGGGCTGCGGGCGATATGCACCGCGCGGCCTTCTGCCTTTTGCCCAAGGAACACACCCATGAAGCGTGAACATTTCGGCCGGCCGCAAGACCTGACCGCCACCCAGCCCATCAGCCACGACGTGCTGAAGGAAAAATACCTCAAGCCCGGTGAAAGCGGCCTGGAAGACGTGTACCGGCGCGTGGCGCGGGCGCTGGCGTCGGTCGAGTTGCCCGCCGAGCGCGAAAAGCACGAGGCGCTGTTTTTAGAGAACCTGCATGCCGGCGCTATTGGCGCGGGCCGCATCATGAGCGCGGCGGGCACGGCCATCCAGGCCACCTTGATCAACTGCTTCGTCCAGCCGGTAGGCGACTGCATCCAGGGTGTCGATGACGGCGGCTACCCCGGTATTTACGAGGCGCTGCGCGAAGCCGCCGAAACCATGCGGCGAGGCGGGGGCGTGGGTTACGACTTTTCGCGCATCCGCCCGCGCAACGCCGAAGTCAAGGGCACGTCGTCGATGGCCTCCGGGCCGTGCAGTTATATCAACGTGTTCGACCAGTCGTGCTCGACGGTGGAAAGCGCCGGTGCCCGGCGCGGCGCGCAGATGGGCGTGCTGCGCATCGACCACCCGGATGTGATGGAGTTCATCACCGCCAAGCGCACGCCCGGCCGCTGGAACAACTTCAATGTGTCGGTCGGCATGTCGGACGGCTTCATGCAGGCGCTGAACGACGACCAGCCGTGGGAGCTGGTGCACAAGGCCAAGCCCGGCGCGGGCCTGATTGCCAAAGGCGCCTTCCAGCGTGCCGACGGCCTGTGGGTTTACCAGACCGTGGCAGCGCGCGAGCTGTGGGACACGGTGATGAAGTCGGCCTATGACTTTGCCGAGCCGGGCATCTTGTTCCTGGACAACATCAATCTAGATAACAACCTGCGCTACTGCGAGTCGATTGCGGCGACGAATCCATGCGGCGAGCAACCCCTTCCGCCCTACGGCTGCTGCGACCTCGGCCCCATCATCCTGACGCGCTTCGTGCGCCATCCGTTCGGCTTCGACGGCGAGCCGGTGTTCGACTTCGAGGCCTTTGAAGCCTCGGTCGCGACGCAGGTGCGGGCGCTTGACAACGTGCTGGAAGTGACCTTCTGGCCGCTGCCGCAGCAGCAGGCCGAATCCAGCGCCAAGCGCCGGATTGGCGTGGGGTTTACCGGCCTGGGCAATGCGCTGACGATGCTGCGCCTGCGCTACGACGCCCCGGAAGGCCGCGACATGGCGGCCCGCATCGCCGAACGCCTGCGCGATGCGGCCTACGCCGCGTCGGTTGCGCTGGCGCAGGAAAAGGGCGCGTTTGCCAAGTTCCACGCCGACGGTTACCTGGCCACCGGCACGTTTGCCAGCCGGCTGCCGGCCGAGCTGCAGCAGGCGATTCGCGCCAGTGGTATCCGCAACAGCCACCTGTTGTCGATTGCGCCGACCGGCACCGTCAGCTTGGCGTTTGCCGACAACGCCTCCAACGGCATCGAGCCGGCGTTTTCGTGGATGTACAAGCGCAAGAAACGCGAGTCCGACGGCAGCACCACCGAGTACGCGGTCGAGGACCACGCCTGGCGGCTGTACCGCGAACTGGGCGGCAACATGGAACAGTTGCCCGACTATTTCGTCTCGGCGCTGGAGATGTCCGCCACCAGCCACATTGCCATGATGCAGGCGGTGCAGCCCTTCATCGACACGGCCATTTCCAAGACGGTCAACGTGCCGGCCGACTGCGCCTACGACGACTTCAAGAGCCTGTACCACCAGGCCTGGCGCGCCGGGCTCAAGGGCCTGGCGACCTACCGGCCGAATGCCATTTTGGGCGCGGTGCTTGAAGTTCATGCCAGCCCCGAGGCGGTGCCTGCAGCCGAAGTGGCTGCCGCGCCAGTGGACCCGATGCGCACGGTGATCGAAAGCCGGCCCAAGGGCGCACTGTCTGCGGTGGCAGAAAAGGTTGAATACTGGACGCAGGAAGGCCACAAGACGCTGTACATCGTGGTGTCCTTTTTGCCCGTGCCCGCCGCCCATGGCGCAGGCATGGTGGACCGCGCCATCGAGTTCTTCATGCCGGTGGGGCAGAGCGGCGAATCGCAGCAATGGATCACGTCGAGCATGCGCATGCTGTCGCTGGCGGCGCGTGGCGGCTTTCTGGAGCGGGCCCTCAGCGACATGCGCAAGGTCGCCTGGGACCGTGGGCCGGTGCGGCTGGGCACCTACGAAAAAGCCGACGGCCCGCGCGTGCCGCTGTGGCACGACTCCGAGGTGGCGGCCATTGCCTATGCGGTGCAGAACATCATCACCCGCCGCGCCGCCCATGTTGCCGTGCGCATGTCACCGGCCGAACCTGTGCAGGTCGCCTCCAATCTGGCACCGCCCGTCATGGCCGGCAAGAAATGCAGCGAATGCGGCGCCCATGCCGTGATCCGCAAGGACGGCTGCGACTACTGCACCCAGTGCGGCCATTTGGGTACTTGCGGATGACGCTGTGTACGGGCGCGCTACGGTGCGGGTGAGCCCACACCCCTTCAAGCAGGCAAAATGGCGGCCATGAACGCGTCCACCCTTTCCAACGACATCACCCCAGCCAGCGAATTGCTAAACCTCATGCAAGCCATGGGTTCCAAGGCAAAAATGGCTTCCGCGCAAGTGGCGCGGGCGCCTGCAGCTATTAAAAACAGAGCGCTTCTCGGATTGGCCAAATTGCTGCGGCAAAACCTGGCCGAACTGAAATCGGCCAACCAGCGCGACCTGGACCGGGCCGCTGCCGGCGGACTGGCCGGGCCGCTGCTCGACCGGCTCAAGCTGGGCGTCAAGGACCTCGAAACCGTGGCGCTGGGCTGCGAGCAACTGGCCGCCATGCCCGACATCATTGGCGAGATCATCGGGATGAAAGAGCAGCCCAGCGGCATTCGCGTGGGCCAGATGCGCGTGCCGATTGGCGTGTTCGGCATGATTTACGAAAGCCGGCCGAACGTGACGATTGAAGCCGCATCGCTGGCGATCAAGAGCGGCAACGCCTGCATCCTGCGCGGTGGATCAGAGGCCATCGAGTCGAACAAGGCGCTGGCGGCGCTGGTGCAGCAGGCACTGATGGAAAGTGGTCTGCCGGCGGACGCGGTGCAACTGGTGCCGACCACCGACCGCGAAGCCGTCGGCATGCTCATCGCCATGCCGGCGTTTGTCGATGTCATCATTCCGCGCGGCGGCAAGGGACTGATCGAGCGCATCAGCCGCGACGCCAGGGTGCCGGTCATCAAGCACCTGGACGGCAACTGCCATGTGTATGTCGATGACCCGTGCGACATTGCCATGGCGGTGAACATTGCCGACAACGCCAAGACGCAAAAATACAGCCCCTGCAACGCGACCGAGGGCTTGCTGGTGGCGCGCGGCGTGGCGGCTGAATTTCTGCCGCTGATCGGGGCGATTTACGCCGCCAAAGGCGTGGAAATGCGCTGTGATGAAGCTTCTGCGCATATTTTGCGGACGCAAGCAGCTATTGTTTCGGTCGCAAATATCGTGCTGGCCACCGAACAAGACTGGTACGAGGAATACCTGGCGCCAGTCATCAGCATCAAGGTGGTCGGCGGCGTGGACGAAGCCATTGCGCACATCAACCGCTATTCCAGCCACCACACCGATGCGATCCTGACGCGCGACCACCTGCATGCCCAGCAATTCCTGCGCGAGGTCGATTCGGCCAGTGTCATGGTCAACGCCAGCACCCGCTTTGCCGACGGATTCGAATACGGGCTGGGCGCTGAAATCGGCATCAGCACCGACAAGTTCCATGCGCGCGGTCCGGTCGGCATTGAAGGCCTGACCTCGCTGAAGTACGTGGTTCTGGGACAGGGCGAGATCCGAAGCTAAAGCGCCCGAACACCGGAACTCGGCGGCCTGCATGCCCGGGCGGCATGTAGGCCATTGGCGCTTATGTTAGTCCGGCTGTGGCGATGAGATTCATAAGCCCTAGAATTCGGGGTCACAGAACAAGATAACGATATCCCCCATCGAAAGTGGCCGCATGGTTCCGCACCTCATCACCGCCCTGACCGGCCCCATCAACGAGCTTGAGCAGCGCATCCTGGACACGACACCGGCCATCGAGCGCTGGTTCCGTCTTGAATGGATGGAGCACACGCCGCCGTTCTACAGTTCGGTCGATATCCGCAATGCCGGTTTCAAGCTTGCCCCTGTAGACACCAACCTGTTTCCGGGCGGCTGGAACCACCTGACGCCGCAGATGATGACGCTGGCAGTGCAGGCGGCCATGGCCGCAATTGAAAAAATCTGCCCTGAAGCGCGCAACCTGCTGGTGGTGCCCGAACACGGTTCGCGCAACCCGTCTTATCTGGCCAACGTGCTGCAGCTCAAGCAGGTTTTTTACCAGGCCGGCCTGAATGTGCGTTTTGGCTCGCTTAACCCGGACATCACGGAGCCGACCACGGTGCAGCTGCCCGACGGCGAAAGCCTGGTGCTGGAGCCGCTGATTCGCACCGACCGCCGGCTGGGGCTGAAAGACTTCGATCCCTGCACCATCCTGCTCAACAACGACCTGTCGGCCGGCACGCCCGGCATGCTGGAAGACCTGCACGAGCAGTACCTGCTGCCGCCGCTGCACGCCGGCTGGTCGGTGCGCCGCAAGTCGAACCATTTCAAGGCCTACGAAGAGATTTCCAAACGCTTTGGCAAGCTGCTGGGGATTGACCCGTGGCTGATCAATCCGATGTTTGCGCAATGCGAAGACGTTGACCTGTCCCAGGGCCTCGGCATGGAGTGCCTGAGCACGCATGTCGATGCGCTGCTGTCGCGCATCAAGCGCAAGTACAAGGAATACGGCATCAACGAAAAGTCGTTCGTCATGGTCAAGCCCGACAACGGGACCTCGGGCCTGGGTGTCATCACCGTGCATGACGCCAAGGAGCTTGAAGCGCTCGGACGCAAGGCCAAAGCCAGGTCCGGCGCGGCCCGCGACGGCATGCCGCCGGTTGAAATCATCATCCAGGAAGGCGTGCTGACCAACGAGCGCATCAACGATGCGGTGGCCGAGCCGGTGGTCTACATGATGGACCGCTACGTGGTCGGCGGCTTTTACCGGGTGAATGCCGAGCGCGGCGTGGACGAAAACCTCAACGCGCCCGGTGCGCGCTACGAGCCGCTGGCGTTTTCAGACAGTGGCCGGCTGCCGCAAAACGGTGAAAAGCCCGGCTCCAGCAGCCCGAACCGCTTCTACATGTACGGCGTGGTGGCCCGGCTGGCCATGCTGGCTGCCAGCTACGAGCTGGAAGCGACCGACCCGGATGCCGAGGTTTACGACTGAGCCTGCGCTCAGGCAGGCTGTGTTCGGGCAAGTTGTTCCGGTGCAACAAAACCAGTGTTTCCACTGGTTGCAGGTGTTCGCATGCGTCCATGCCCATGGTGTGCGTGCAAAATGGCGGTCCCTTCGACAAGCCTTTCATAAGCCATGACATCCCCTGGTAGTGCTCGAATCCAGTCCTTTTTCCAAGGCGGGCAGTTTTTGTGACAAGTCAAAAATCATCGCTTGCCGTGCTCACCGTGGGCGCCATTGGCGTTGTCTATGGCGACATCGGCACCAGTGTGCTGTATGCCATGAAGGAAGTCTTTGGCTCCGGGCATGTTCATTTCACCCCGCACAACGTCTACGGCATCCTGTCGATCTTCTTCTGGACGCTGACGGTCATCGTTTCCCTGAAGTACGTCACGCTGGTGCTGCGCGCCGACAACCACGGCGAAGGCGGGCTGATCGCCATGCTGGCGCTGGCTTCCACCGCCGTGCAGGACAAGCCAAAGTTGCGCCGTGTGCTGCTGCTGGTCGGTATTTTTGGTACCTCGCTGTTCTACGGCGACGGCGTCATCACCCCGGCCATTTCCGTGCTGTCGGCGGTCGAAGGGCTGGAAGTGATTTCGCCCAACTTCACCCGGGCGGTGATTCCGACCACCCTGGTCATTTTGTTCGGCCTGTTTGCGCTGCAAAAGCACGGCACGGCCGGCATCGGCAAGTTCTTTGGCCCCATCACCATTGTCTGGTTCGCGGTGCTGGCGATTCTGGGCGTGTCCCAGATCGTCACCCACCCCGAGATCCTGCTGGCCATCAATCCCTATTACGCCTTGATGTTCATCTGGGAGAACCCCGGCACCACTTTCATCATCCTGGGCGCAGTGGTGTTATGCGTGACCGGCGCCGAAGCGCTGTACGCCGACCTCGGCCACTTCGGCAAGAAACCGATCCGGCTGGCCTGGTTTTCGGTGGTCATGCCGTCGCTGGTGCTGAACTACTTCGGCCAGGGCGCGCTGCTGCTGAGCAATCCGGAAGCGGTCAAGAATCCGTTCTACCTGATGGCGCCCGACTGGGCGCTGGTGCCGCTGGTTGTGCTGGCCACGCTGGCCACGGTGATTGCCTCGCAGGCGCTGATTACCGGCGCCTTCAGCGTCACCAAGCAGGCCATCCAGATGGGCTACCTGCCCCGCCTGCGCATCGAGCACACCAGCGTGCGCGACACCGGCCAGATCTACATGCCCTTCGTCAACTGGGCGCTGTTTGTCACCATCGTGCTGGCGGTGGTGATGTTCCGCTCGTCGAGCAATCTGGCGGCGGCCTACGGCATTGCGGTTTGCACCGACATGCTGATCACCACGATCCTGACCTTCTACGTCATTCGCTATGGCTGGAAATACCCGCTGGCGCTGTGCATTGCGGCGACCAGCGTGTTTTTCGTCGTGGACTTTGCGTTTTTTGCCTCCAACCTGATGAAGCTGTTTGCCGGCGGCTGGTTTCCGCTGGTGATCGGCGGCATCGTGTTCACGCTGATGATCACCTGGAAGGAAGGCCGGCGCATCCTGAACGAAAAGCTGCGCGCCGACGCGATTGACCTGCCAAGTTTCCTGGACGCCGTGTTCATCAACCCGCCTTTGCGGGTCGATGGCACCGCCGTCTTCATGACCGCCGAGCCGGGCATCGTCCCCAACGCCCTGCTGCACAACCTCAAGCACAACAAGGTGCTGCATGCGCAGAACGTGTTTGTCACGGTGCGCAACCACGAGGTGCCATGGATTGGCATGAACAAGCGGCTGGAAGTGGAGTCGCTGGGCCACGACTGCTGGCAGGTCAATGTCCACTACGGCTTCAAGAACGACCTGGACCTGCCCAAGGCGCTGCAGCAGATCAGGAACCGGGGCTGCCAGCTGGAGCCGATGACGACCAGCTACTTTTTGTCGCGCGACACGGTGATTCCGACCATTGGCAGCGGCATGGCCGCCTGGCGTGAAAAGCTGTTTGCCCAAATGCACCATAACGCCAGCGGCGCAGCGGATTTTCTGAATTTGCCGAATAATTCGGTGGTCGAACTGGGCAGCAAGATAGAGATCTGAGCCTTCCTGGCGCAGCTCCTGCCGATTCTGAGCCGCTCTGGTATTCAACAACTTCCTTTATCCGGCCTGCAGGCAGGAACACAATTTGCCGCATCATAGGATGCTGCGTTGCAACAAAATCCAGACAAGTCTGGGTTTCAGGCTGGTTTTACAAATGGCAATCCAGCGTGTCTACATGGAATTGCGTTCTCTGCCATCGCTGAATCGCTGCCGGGTCCGCTTTGCGGTTAACGCTCAAGAAGTCGAAAAGTTGAATGTCCAATAAAAAATCATCCCTCGGAGCCCTTACTTTGGGTGCCATTGGTGTCGTCTATGGCGACATCGGAACCAGCGTCCTGTACGCCTTCAAAGAGGTTTTTGCGAGCGGGCATGTGCCGATCACAGAGGCCAACATCCTGGGCGTCCTTTCCCTGTTTTTCTGGACGCTGACGATCGTTGTTTCTGTCAAGTATGTCGTGCTGATCATGCGTGCCGACAACCACGGCGAAGGCGGGCTGATGGCCTTGCTGGCGCTGGCCTCGCAGTCGGTGACAGACCAGCCGCGACTGCGCGGCGCTTTGTTGATGATCGGTGTGTTTGGCGTGGCGCTGTTTTTTGGCGATGGCATCATCACCCCGGCCATCTCCGTGCTGTCCGCCGTGGAGGGCCTGGAGATACTGACGCCTGCCGCCAAGCCCTACGTGGTGCTGATTTCGCTGGTGGTGCTGGTGATGCTGTTTGCGGTGCAGCGCCGGGGCACCGCAGACATCGGCAAGTTCTTCGGCCCGATCACCGTGGTCTGGTTTCTCGTCATTGCCTTGACCGGGCTGATGCAGATCGCGCAGAACCCCCAGGTGCTGGTGGCGGTGCTGCCGGTGCATGCGCTGCGCTTTGCAAGCCAGCACTACGCCATTGCCTTCATCACGCTGGGCGCGGTGTTTTTGTGCGTGACCGGCGCCGAGGCGCTGTATGCCGACATGGGGCATTTCGGCAAGACGCCCATCCGGCTGGCCTGGTTTGGCCTGGTGATGCCGTCATTGATACTCAACTATTTCGGCCAGGGCGCGCTGGTGCTGGCGAACCCCCAGGCGGCAGAAAACCCGTTTTACCTGATGACGCCCGACTGGGCGCTGATCCCGATGGTGGTACTGGCAACCGCCGCCACCGTGATTGCTTCGCAAGCGCTGATTTCGGGCGCCTTTTCTGCGGCCAAGCAGACCATTCAGATGGGCTTCCTGCCGCGCCTCACGATTCTTCACACCTCGATCCGCGACACGGGCCAGATTTATATCCCTGCCGTGAACTGGATGCTGCTGGCCGGCGTGGTCATGGCGGTCGTCTTGTTTGGCTCGTCAAGCGCGCTGGCGGCGGCCTACGGCATTTCCGTGAGTCTGGTAATGGTCATCACCACGCTGCTCACGTTTTTTGTCGTGCGCCACGGCTGGGGCTATCCGCTGTGGTTGTGCATCGCGTCCACCGGGTTTTTCTTCATGGTGGATGTGGCGTTTTTTGCCTCCAATTCGCTCAAAATCCTGCATGGCGGCTGGTTTCCGCTGGTGCTGGCGGCTGTGTTGTACACCGTCATGTCGACCTGGAAGCGCGGGCGCCAACTGCTCATCGACAAACTGCGCGCCGACTCGATTGACCTGCCGAGTTTTCTGGATGCGGTGTTTGTCAGCCCACCCGTGCGGGTCGAGGGCACTGCCGTCTTCATGACCGCCGAGCCGGGCATCGTGCCCAACGCCATGCTGCACAACCTCAAGCACAACAAGGTGCTGCACGACCAAAACCTGTTTGTCACCGTGGTGAACCACGAGGTGCCGTGGATTGGCATGAGCAAGCGGCTGGAAGTAGAGTCGCTGGGCCACGACTGCTGGCAGGTCAATGTCCACTACGGCTTCAAGAACGACCTGGACCTGCCCAAGGCGCTGCAGCAGATCAAAAACCGGGGCTGCCAGCTGGAGCCGATGAAGACCAGCTACTTTTTGTCGCGCGACACCGTGGTTCCGACCCTTGGCACCGGCATGGCCCCTTGGCGCGAAAAGCTGTTTGCGCAGATGCACCATAACGCCAGCGGCGCGGCCGACTTTTTGAATCTGCCAAACAACTCGGTTGTGGAACTCGGCAGCAAGATCGAGATTTGAGCCAAATAAGGGGTTTGCGCAATACCAGCATGTGCTGGCTGCTCCTTTTTTCATAGTGTCCCGCTGTTGCCGGGTTGACCCGGGCGGGGGGCCATCGAAAATCCAGGCGAACACGGCATCCGGCGCAGCCGTGCGGTTTGTACAACAATACGCATCAACCCTCGCCGTTCACGCCCCGCCCGGCGCCACCCAACCCGCACCACCAGGTCCCCTCCCATTCCATGAACATTCTTTTTATTGCCGATCCGCTCGAATCCTTCAAGATCTACAAGGACACCACCTTCGCCATGATGCGCGAGGCGCAGCGGCGCGGCCACACCCTCAGCGCCTGCGAGCCCAAGGACATCATGTGGCAGCAAGGCACGCCGGTGACCGCCTTCGTGCGCGACATCGTTCTCACCGGCGATGCGCTGGACTGGTTCACCGCCGAGCAGCAGCATCCGAACGAGCGGCCGCAGCCGCTGAAAGACGTTGGCTGCGTCATCATGCGCAAGGACCCGCCGTTCGACAGTGAATACATCTACAGCACCCACCTGCTGGAGCAGGCCGAGCGCGAAGGCGCCAGGGTCTTCAACAAGCCGCGCGCACTGCGCGACCACCCGGAAAAACTCGCCATCATGGAGTTTGCTCAGTTCATCGGCCCGACGCTGGTGACGCGCGACGCCGCCGACATCAAGCGTTTTCATGCCGAGCACCAGGACATCATCCTCAAGCCGCTGGATGGCATGGGCGGCATGGGCATTTTCCGGGTCAAGGCCGACGGCCTGAACCTGGGCAGCATCATCGAAACCCTGAACAAGAACGGTGCCGAAAGCGTGATGGTGCAGAAATTTCTGCCCGAGATCGTCAAGGGCGACAAGCGCGTGCTGGTGATTGGCGGCAAGGCCGTGCCGTTCAGCCTGGCGCGCATTCCGCAGGGCAGCGAGGTGCGCGGCAACCTGGCGGCAGGCGGCCTGGGCGTGGCGCAACCGCTGTCAAAGCGCGACTTCGAGATCGCCGAGGCACTGGGACCGATCCTGGCGGCGCGCGGCTTGCTGCTGGCCGGCATCGACGTGATTGGCGACTGTGTGACGGAAATCAATGTCACCAGCCCGACCTGCTTCCAGGAAATCCACGACCAGATGGGTTTTGACGTGGCGGCAATGTTCATCGACGCGCTGGAAGCGGCGCTGGCGGCCTGAACCCGGCTACCGCAGCGTTCAGGCGTCTGCCAGCAGCGCGCCGTTTTCAAACACCTTGAGTTCACCCGGCGCAAACGCGGTCCAGGTTTCGTTGGTGGTGAGGGGCGCTGTCACCACCACGGCCACCCGGTCGGTGGGCTGGGTGTGTTCCTGAAAGTTCACGCTCACGTCTTCGTCGCTGAGCGTGGCATGAGCGAACGGGTGGCGGCGCTCAACGTAGTACAGGATCGGTGAGCCGGGGTTGGACGAGGCATGCGCCCAGAGCGCCTGGCCATTGCTCAGCAGGAAATTGAAGGTGCCGTGTTTTGCCGCCCGGGCTGCCAGCTCTCGCAGGGTGATGCTCAATTCCCGCACGCTGGGAACGTCGGCGTGCGACTTGGCCAGCTCCTGCATGATCCAGCAAAAGGCGTGCTCGCTGTCGGTCGTGCCCACCGGCCGAAAGCTGCCGTGCAGGCGCGGTGAAAAATCGGCCAGATTGCCGTTGTGCGCAAACACCCAGTAGCGGCCCCACAGCTCGCGCACAAAAGGGTGGCAGTTTTCCAGCGCCACGCGGCCCTGTGTCGCCTTGCGGATGTGCGCAATCACGTTGCGGCTCTTGATCGGGTAGCTGGCAATCAGCTCGGCCACCGGCGACTCGCAGGCTGGCAGGTGGTCGACGAAATGCCGCAGTCCCTTGTCGTGGCCTGCGCCGTCCACGCTGCTGTCGCCTTCAAAAAAGGCGATGCCCCAGCCGTCGGCATGGTGGTCGGTGCGGCCGCCGCGCTGCGCGAAACCGCGAAAGCTGAAGGTCACGTCGGTGGGCGCGTTGCAGTTCATGCCGAGCAGCTGGCACATGGTCTAGTCTCCGGTGGAAGGGGCAGGCGGCGACACGCGAAGCTGCGACGACGCCGCCATGGCGACCACGCACAGCGCGGCCAGCATCAAAAACGATTCATTGAAAGCGGCCAGCCGCGCCGGGCTGCTGGCGGCCACCGCCAGCGAATCGCCATGCACCGCCAGCCGCCATTCGAGCACGATACCGCACAGGCTGACGCCAATTGCGCCGCCCAGCATGCGCACAAAGCTGATGGCGCTGGCGCCTTGCGACACCAGTTCCCGGGGCAGCGGCCGCAGCGATCCCAGGTTCAGCGATGGCAAAATAAAGCCCAGCCCGATGCGCCCCAGCGTTGCCCACAGCGCCAGCAGCCACAGCGCCGAACTCAGCGTGAGCGTCATCATCAGCGCGAACGACACGGCCAGCAGCCCCAGGCCAGTGGTAACCAGCAGCCAGGTCGGCTGCCGGTCGGCCAGGCGGCCGACGATGGCAATCGTCGCGGCCAGCACGATGCCGGCGGGCAGCAGCACCGCTCCGGCATGCGAAGCCGACAAATTCAGGCCCAGCTGCATGTACACCGGCAGCAGATAGGTCGAGCCGAACAGCGCCGTGCCGTAGATAAAAGCCACCACACTGCCCATGGCGAAGGGCCGGTTGCCGAACAGTGACAGGTTCATCAGCGGCTCCCGGCCGGTCGCCTGCATGCGCCGCTGCCAGCCAATGAAGCCGGCCAGCAGCGCCAGCGCGGCGCCCAGCAGCAGGGCCGCCTGCAGCGGGTGGCTGCCCTGGCCTTGCAGCGCCACCATGCCGTTGAGCAGGCACAGCGTGCCGGTGCCCGCCAGCAGCATGCCGCGCCAGTCGATCATTGCGCCTTTGCGGTCTGCCACCACGCCGCCGGGCGCGCTGTCCGGCACATAGCGGCAGGCCATCCACAGCGACAGCAGGCACAGCGGCACGACCATGAAGAAAATCGAACGCCAGCCGTACAGATCCACCAGCACCCCGCCCACGCTGGGCCCCAGCGCCGGCGCCAGCACCACACCCATGCCGAACAGCCCGCTGGCCCGACCCTGTTCGTGCGTGCCGAAGGCGCGCATGATGATGATCGCCGCTATGGGTTGCACCACGCCGGCCGCCACCCCTTCGGCGACGCGCGCGGCCAGCACCAGCGTGAAGTCGCTGGCCAGGCCGCCGCCGATGCCGCCGGCCATCAGCAGCAGCATGCTGCCAACATAGGTGCGGCGGTAGCCGTAGCGCGCCAGCAGCCACGGCGTGGTCAGCATGGACACCGTCATGGCGACCATGAAGCCCGAGGTGACCCATTGCGCGCGGCCCTGGCCGAGCGAAAAGTGATGGCTCATGTCGGGAATCGCCACATTGACGATGGTCGACGACATGATCGACGCCATGATGCCGACCATCACGGAAACCAGCAGCAGCCAGCGATAGCGCGAACCAAAGCGCGCCTGCAGGGCGGCGATGGACGATGGCGGGGGCAGGGGGTTCAAATGCGGTTCTTGCCGGGCATCAGTCTCTGGGTTCCGACCAGAGTTTGCCGCCCGTGGCCCAGTTTTGAGGCTTGACGTCGGTGATCAGAACATCAACCGAGCCTGGCTCGCCGCCCAGCACCTCGACACTGACGCGGGTGATCGCCTCGACCAGTTTTTTCTTTTGCTCCAGCGTGCGGCCTTCAAGCATTTCGACGTGGTAAGTGGGCATGGTTTTCCTTGAATGGATTTTGATGGATTAACGGCGTGGCAGCGCGCAAGCCCTGCATTATTCCGCGTATGTTCAGCCTAAGCGCAAGCACTAACGTTGCAGCAACTTGCCTGCAAAAATTTTGCGTTGAAAAAAAGCAGAGCCGTACAAGTTCCGGTCAATTGTCAACGGGATGCAGGTCCCGAAAAAAACCTGGTTCACGTTGCTTTGTGTCTTGTTGGCCTTTGCCACTGAATGGTTTAAGAATTTATATCGTATCAAATATGATTTGATACATTAGAATAATTTTCTCACTATTTAATTTTCTGACGTTTCTTTATCAACCTGCTCATGTCCAATAATTCACCTGAAAACGTTGATAAAAACGCCGATTTGGCGGCTTTTGGCCCGCCTCTGGACCAACAATTGTGTTTCGCGTTGTATTCCACGTCGCTGGCCATGACCAAGGTGTACCGGCCTTTGCTTGTCACGCTGGGCATTACTTACCCGCAGTACCTGGTGATGCTGGCGCTTTGGGAGCACCGCGAGTTGAGCATGGGGCAGCTTTGCGAACACGTGGCGCTTGACTCCGGAACGCTGACCCCCTTGATACGCAAACTCACTGCGCTTGACCTGATTTTGCGTCGGCGCAATCCGCAAGATGACCGGTCTGTACTGATCACGCTGACGGCCCGCGGCGCCGCGTTGAGCCACAAGGCGCAGGCGGTTCACGACCAGGTGGCCTGCGCCACGCAATGCACGCAAGCGCAGCGACAGACGCTGGTGCAAAGCCTGCAAAACCTGCGCGCCGCATTGCTTGAAACCGTTGCCGCCGTGTCCCGGGCCGGGCTGTCCAAATAAGGCTGCTTTGCTGTTGACGGCACCCATTTCCCAACACTGCCAAGCGCTTCTTGGTCTACCTGCAGCAGCCTCTGCCTGAGGGCTGAGGCTGAAATCCCTGCCTTCACCTTTTTGATAGGAAAAATATGAAATCAACACACTCCCTTTACCCCCCTGTCGCCATCGCTCGTCACCTGCCTGGTGCACTGCTGGCCGTTGCACTGGCTGCTGCGTCTGCCACGGCTTTTGCCGCAGACAATCCGGCCCCCGAAAAGCCATTGCCGGTCGCGCTGGTGGAGGCGCTGAACAAGCTGTCAGGCGGACCGCACGCCGGCTACCGTGCGAACCATGCCAAGGGCGTTGTCGTGGAGGGGCACTTCACGCCGGCCAGGACCGCCGCGTCCCTGTCCAGGGCGCCACATTTCGGCACCAACGACGTACCGCTGGTGGTGCGCTTTTCAAATGGCACGGGCGTGCCCACGATGGCTGACACGGATCCGCACGGCAGCCCGCATGGCATTGCCATCCGCTTCAAGTTGCCCGATGGCAGCAGCACGGACATCGTCAGCATTTCGGCCAACAGCTTTCCTGTTGCCACACCGGAAGACTTTCTCAGCTTCTTGCAGGCGAATGCGCAAAGTGGGCCGACAGCTGCCAAACCGACGCCGGTCGAGCAATTTCTTGCCAGCCACCCTGCCGCGGCCAAATGGGTCAGTACGCCACGGCCGGCGCCCGACAGCTTTGCAACGCTGGCCTTCTACGGGGTCAATGCATTTAAATTCACCAATGCCAAAGGCGTCAGCCGTTATGCGCGCTACCAGATACTTCCCGTCGCGGGGGAGCATGCCTTGAGCAAAGAAGACACTGCAAAAGCACTGCCCAACTACCTGATGGATGAACTGCCCGTGCGTATCGCCAAAAGCCCGGCGAAATTCCGCCTGCTGGCGCAACTGGCCCAAGAAGGCGACACGATCAACGACGCAACGGTTGCATGGCCGGCCGACCGAAAAGTGGTGGAGCTTGGCACCATCAGCCTGACCACCACCGCCAAGGACCAGGTCAAGGTACAAAAAGCACTGTTGTTCAACCCGGTAGCGCTGACTGACGGTATCGAGGCTTCCGCCGATCCGATCCTGCAGGCACGTTTTCCTGCCTATGCTGTCAGCTTCGGCCAGCGGGCGCAATAAACCAAAGCCGGTTGCGTTGACCCTGGCAGTCGGCTTTTCTCGCGGGTTGGGGCTGTGAACAGAACTTGGTAAAACGCATACCTTATTCAAAAAATGTGTTGGTTTGGCATGGTGCAACCATCGCCTTCAAAGCTTCAATCCAACTCCCGCGTGCCCCGGCAATGGTTTTGCGCATAGCGGCTGCAGCCCCAGAACTGCTTGCCGGCATTGGCGCCGCTGCGTGCCTGGCGGAGCACCATCTCTGCGCCGCACACGGGGCAGTCCGGCGTGGACAGGTCGGCCGGTGCTGCCGCTGCCAGGACACTGCCAGCCTGTGCCCGGATGCCGCGCAGCAGGGTAGATCCGTTGATCAGCGTCAGCGCCAGGCCGTCGGCAAAGCGCTGTGCGTCCTCGGTGAATTCCCCCGAGGTGACGACAAAACCGCTGGTTGCGCCGTGCGCCGCCATGACGCCGTACAACTCGCGGACCGGCTGCACGCCAACCCGCAAGGCGCGCCAATGCTTGCATTGCACCAGGTGGCTGCCATCGTCGCTTTGCAGCACCACGTCCACGCCGCCATCGGCGCCACCACCGCCGTTGTCCGTCACGCCGTAACCCTGGCGCCGGAAATATTCGCCCACCAGGATTTCAAATTCCTGCCAGTTCATGCTGTCCACGGCGTCAGGGCGACTGGCCGCCGCCGCATGCAGCCGCGTGGCTTTGCCCCGCTGGAAGGCCGACAACAACGCGCCAATGCCGAAAAACAGCGGCAGCAGATATTGCCCCGCCAGCGCCAGTCCGTGCGTTACCGCCGACAGGACGAAGCCCCCCAACTGCCCCAGTTGTAGGGTGCCAAGCGGTTTTTGCGCCAGGTGGTGCAGGCCCAGGTAGGTCAGCCCTGCCAGCGCCAGACCCAACCACCACGGCAGGCGTGCGGCCAGCCCCATCAATGTGTTTGGCCAACCCTGCTTTTCACGTAACTCCATGGCTCGGTTCTCGGCTCTTTTCAGTATCAATGCGGGCAATCCGGGGCTGTGCCGGATGGATCACAACTGTCCCGAAAAATCGGGGTGATTTTTGTTGAAAATCTGAATCCGGCGCGTTGGATGCTGGCCAGGTCGCGCAGGCTATCAAGGGAAAGCGCACATGTATTGCGCGCGCGAAAAAGCCGATGATTTTAGATCAAATCAGCCTCCAGGCCAAAGGGCGCAAGTGTAAACAGCTATATCTTTTATAGCGTCAAAATTATTTGTCACACAGCCGAGGCGCTCAGCCTGATGGTGTTCGCCGACCAGCATGTCGTGCATGCAGAGAAAAATCGGGGCGTCTGTTCAAGTGGCGGTCAATGCGCGCACAACGATTAACGGCAAAGTGCGGTCCGCCAAGGCGCCCGGCCACTGGGTTAGAGTTCGCCACGGCGGTCAAAAAAACACTCTTCACGCGCCCGCTGCAGTTCGCCCCAAGGAAAACCATGCATCCCAACCAGACCCGGCTCGACCATTTCTACGCCGCCTTCGCGCGCCTTGATGCCGACGCCATGGCCGCCTGCTATGCGCCCGATGTCCAGTTCGAGGACGAGGTGTTTTCCCTCAGCGGCCACGCGCAGGTCAGCGGCATGTGGCGCATGCTGTGCGAAGCCACGCAGGCCAGAAATCGCGAGGACTGGAAGCTCAGCTACAACGCCCTGCAAGCCGATGACCGCCGGGGCAAGGCGCACTGGGAATCCGACTACCGTTTCAGCGCCGCCCGGCGCAAGGTGCACAACGTCGTCGAGAGCGTTTTTGAATTCAACGACTCGGGCTTGATCACCCGCCAGCGCGACCGTTTCAACTTCTGGTCCTGGTCGCGTCAGGCACTGGGGCTGCCCGGCATCCTGCTGGGCTGGAATCCGTCTTTCCGCACCATGGTCAAGCGTCAGGCGGGGGTCAACCTGGACAACTACCTGCAAGCGGGCAAGTGTTGAGCCCTGCTCCCCGGCAACGCAAAAATCTCATGGCTGTGCAAAGCCAGTGACTTTGCACAGCACCGATTGGCGGTGCTGCCTTTACAAAGGCTCGCAACTTTCGGGAAGCACAGTTCTTCAGCAAGCTGCCCCACTGGGCTCAAAACGGCGCGGTGGGCCTTGACGGAAGCATGGACATCAGGCCTTCGGCCGCTGTCCTGTAGGCTTTCAGGCAAGCGGTTCCCACGCTCATCGCCGCTTCATGCGAAGGATAGGGATGGTCCGACGCGTCGATGCAGACCTCGCCGGCCTGCTCTTGCGCCGACAGCTGCGTGACCATCCAGCAAAAAAGTCCGGGCGACGATTCCTCCACCCGGAGATTGAGCACGCCGGAGGAAATCTGCGAACGCGCTGTCATAGCGCCCGGCCCAGTTCGGTCCCGACATCCCGCGCACCCGTTCCGACCTCGGCCACCGCCATGCGCAACTCCAGTTCGCTGCAGCGCAAGGCCGTAAGCCAGTAGTTCACCGATTCCGGTTCATTGATGTTGATCGGCTCGTTGGACGGCGCATGAACATTTGGCAAAAAGCCTGGCGAGTTGGATGGCATGATTTTTTTCCCTGGCGGTTGATGAAGAAGCTGCTCAATCTTCTGGCAATGCGTTTTCACGTCATGTCAGAAACTGCCCCTTGAGCTTGCAATCCAGACCAGCCAACAACAATGGGTCAAATGACCTAATAAAGGGGTTAACCATCGGCCACAACATCCCGCAGCCCCCGAAACGCCGCCTCAACCTGGCGTCACGCCCCGCAGCACTTCTTGTATTTTTTTCCGCTGCCGCAGGAGCACGGCTCGTTGCGCCCCGGCGTGGCTTCCTTGCGCAGCGTTTCAACCTTGGGGCCCAGGGTTTTCCACAGTTCGTGCAGGTCGTACACCGCCCAGATGGCCTCGCCGAACGCATTCAGCCGGGCGATGCTGGTGCTCGGCGTGCCTTCCTCGCTCAGGGGCGAGATTTCGCAAGCGCCGGTGTCGTCCTCGGTCATGGCGACGACGGCCTGCAGCGCGCCGTCGAGCCACTTGGCGGCGTCCTTGTCGCGCGGGGCGGCCCATTCGTCGGACCAGCTTTCCACCGCGAACATGAAGCCCAGCGCCCACACCTGCGCGAACGCGGGCAGGTCTTCCTTGGCGAACGCGGCCTGTTCCTCGGGCGGCAGGTCGGCCACCACGCCGCGAATGTCCATGACTTCAGGGTGGTAGCAGGCATCGTCTTCGAGCGAATCGACTTCGGCGTCGAGCGCGGTGGCAACTTCGTTCCAGCGCTGATCCCACAGCGCCACGAAGCGCTCACGCTGCGCTTCGCTGGCAAACGAGCCGCTGTCCTCGTCGGGTTCCTCGCCCTCGACCGGCAGGCCCAGCAACACGCCCAAGTATTCGTCGGCGGGAATCGGGCGGCGCGAGCAGATCACGGCAGCCATGAAGCCTTCGCAAAATTCCCACTGCGGCGTTTCGTCGTAACGGCTGCGCAGGTCGTCCAGAATGGCGTCGAGTTCGTCAAAAGCCTCGGTTTCCATAAAGGGCGTGTCCAGCGGTTTCAAAGGGTCAAGGTCAGGGGTGGGTGTCATGGTGTTCGGTCCTGAGCCTTAGGCAAGGCTCTTATGATTAAAGTGTAGCTTCCGCGCCCTTTGCGCTGTCAGCCTTTACGCCTTTACGCCCGCCAGGGGCGCCTCACCCATAAATTTACCTATGCCCCAGCGCTTGAAAACCCCGATTCCCGTCCGTTACGCTGCCCTTGGCCTGGCCTTGTGCGGCCTGCTGCTGGCGCTGGCCCGTCTGGCGCTGTGGGACGGCGGCTGGCTGGCGGCACTGACCTTGATGGCCTGCGCCTTGTTGGCTGCGCTCGGACTGCGCGACCTGCGCCAGCCCCGGCACGCGATTTTGCGCAACTACCCGGTGATCGGCCACCTGCGTTTTTTGTTGGAATACATCCGCCCGGAAATCCGCCAGTATTTCTTCGAGAGTGACAGCGAAGCCACCCCGTTCTCGCGCGCCCAGCGCTCGCTGGTGTATCAGCGGGCCAAGGGTGAGCCCGACAACCGGCCGTTCGGCACGCAGCTGGACGTGGGCCGGCAGGGCTACGAATGGGTCAACCATTCAATGGTGCCGACCAGGTTGCCGACACACGACTTTCGCGTCTGGATTGGCGGCTCGCCCGGCCAGCCCAGCGTGTCGGCCCAACCCTGCACCCAGCCCTACCATGCCAGCGTGTTCAACATCTCGGCCATGAGCTTTGGTTCGCTGTCGGCCAATGCCATCCTGGCGCTTAACCAGGGCGCGAAGATGGGCGGCTTTGCGCACGACACCGGCGAAGGCTCGATCTCGACGCACCACCGGGTCCACGGGGGCGACCTGATCTGGGAAATCGGCTCGGGCTACTTTGGCTGCCGCAACGACGACGGCAGTTTCAGCGAAGAACGTTTCGTCGCCAATGCCGCCGACCCGCAGGTCAAGCTGATCGAGCTGAAGATGAGCCAGGGCGCCAAGCCGGGCCACGGCGGCATCCTGCCCGGCCCCAAGGTGACGGCAGAAATCGCGGCCGCGCGCGGCGTGCCGGTCGGCCAGGACTGCATTTCGCCCGCCAGCCACAGCGCGTTTTCAACGCCGGTCGAGATGATGCGGTTCATCGCCCGGCTGCGCACCCTGTCGGGCGGCAAGCCGACCGGCTTCAAGCTGTGCATCGGCCATCCGTGGGAATGGTTCGCCATCGTCAAGGCGATGCTGGAGACCGGCATCACGCCGGACTTCATCGTCGTCGATGGTGCCGAGGGCGGCACCGGTGCGGCGCCGCTCGAATTCAGCGACCATGTCGGCGCGCCGCTGCAGGAAGGCCTGCTGCTGGTGCACAACACACTGGTTGGTGTCAATTTGCGCAGCCGCGTCTCGATTGGCGCGGCCGGCAAGGTCACCAGCGCCTTCGACATCGTGCGCCTGATGGCGCTGGGCGCCGACTGGTGCAACGCCGGGCGTGGCTTCATGATGGCGCTGGGCTGCATCCAGGCGCAAACCTGCCACACCGGCCGCTGCCCGACCGGCGTGACCACGCAGGACCCGCTGCGCCAGCAGGCGCTGGTGGTACCGGACAAGGCCGAACGGGTGCGCAACTTTCACCGCAGCACGCTGCATGCGCTGCAGGAACTGGTGCAGGCCGCCGGGCTGAACCATCCGAGCGAGGTCAATGCCCACCACATCGTGCGCCGGCTGACCGACACCGAGGTGCGGCTGCTGAGCAACCTGATCCTGCAGGTCGAGCCCGGCGCGCTGCTGGGGCCGATCGAGGCGCAGTCCAAGGTCTTTCGCCTGTACTGGCCGATTGCCAGCGCGCACAGTTTTCAGGCCAGCCGCCCGGCGGTCAGCGCCAGCGGGCCACCGCTGCATGCGGGCGGTCTGCCTGGCACGGCGCCCGCGACCCGTGCCTGAAGGCTGGCGTTCGAGTTTGTTTTCTATGGATTAAATAGTTGCATGTGCCCACCGGATATATGCAAACGACGTTTTTGACAAGTAATTGAAAGCTTTCATGGCTTGGCCTCCGGGGAACTGAGGCATGACGGACTCAGTAAACTGCGTCATGGTCACCCAGGTTCACTGGAATGATTTGCCCGTCCTGGATCAGCAGTTCCAGCGTGATGCGGTAGGACAGGTTGATGGACACCGAATGCAGCCCTTCAAACTTTCCGCGCAAGGCATGCAGGCGCAGCGAAGGGTGAAACGGATTGGCCTCCAGCAACTGCAAGGTCTTCAGGTAATGCTGGCGTAAATCGGGATGCTGCTTCAGAAACCGAGCGGCGCGGCGGTTGTAGTGCTCGGTGAAAACCAGGGAAAAGGGCTGTCTTGGCAAATTCACAGTGAATCCAGGCGAGCCAGGTGCGCGGCCGGCGACTCCTGGACCACCCGCCCGGCGGCCAGGTCGGCGCGGGTCTGGGCCAGCGCCGCATCCAGTTCGCATTCGCGCAGGTAATGGTAGTGCGCGATATCCATCACTACAAACCGGTCCTTGCCGCGAACCGACACCATGGCCTCGGGCGCCGAACTGAGCGCCAGCTCAATGGCGGAAATGCCTTTGGTTTTTAAGTCGTTGGCGCTGATGCGGGACATGCAGGAACTCCTGAAAATGGATTTATCGTACGCTAAATAATACGATAAATCACATTGTAAAGCCGGCTATCCACGATAATCCTGCGCTGCAGGTCTGGTTTCTCCTGCCCTTGGAGGCACGAAACAAGGCCTTGAACCAGATCACGGCAGTTTTCCAGTTTGCTATGAATTAAATAGCTATCTGCGCCCGAACACCATGCGCGAGCAGCCTTTTTGACATCGAAAGCACATGCCGGTCCTTGCTCAGCAGCAGGGTCTGGCCGGCCACGGCCAGGTCGATGAACTTCTGGTCGTCCGGGTCGCTGCAGTTCAGGCGCGCCTTGACGGCAACGTCGAGCAGGCGGGCGTGGCGGTCGAACGCGGCCAGCACGTCGCCGGCGCTGAGCCGGTAGAACGCCAGGCGCGGCACGATCTGCGGGTAGTCCAGCACGCGGGCGAGTTCGTCGCGCATCGGCTGGGTGGCAATCCAGTCGAGTTCGCCGGTTTCCAGCGCTTTCTTGATCGGTTTCGCGGCGGCATCGGCGAAAACGAAGATGTCCAGAATGATGTTGGTGTCGATGACGACCGGCTGCCTGGGCGCATCGGCCGGCAATGGCGCGACCCCTGCATCATCCTGCGCTGCATCCGCCTTCAGCATCACGCTTTGGGCGCATCAGCTGGCTTGCCGCGCGCCGAGCCGGCGACCATGTCGAAGCGGAACAGCCGGCATTCGATCGGGCCGTTCCACATCGGCACGCGGCGCGACTCCTTCAGGCGCATCTTGTTCGGCAGCTTCAGGTCGGGCGTGAGCAGGTGGGCGGTCCAGCCGGCGTAGTTTTTCTTCCAGTGCGTGGCAAGTTGCGGGAAGAAGTCCGAGGCTTCCTCGCCCCAGGCGTTTTGCGCCTGCTCGCGGCCGGGATTGGCCGAGCGGTCGCGCGGTGGCTCGAAGCCGCTTTCCTCGCGGCTGTCGCGGTCGTTGCGCTCGTCGCGGCCTGAACGCATGTCACGCTCGGGGCGAACCAGCGGCTGGCCGAATTCATCGACGCTCTGGCCCTGGAACTGCGAACGCCGCTGCTCGCGCTGCTGCACGCCGCTGGTGCCGGCCACACCCGCCACGTCGATGCGCTCGCCATACGGCGGGTTCACCAGCATCACACCGCTGGGTGCGGGGGGCATGCGCTGCAGCGCGTCGCCACCGCGAAACTGCACCGCATTGGCCACGCCGGCGCGCTCGGCATTGCGCTCGGCAAAGTCAACCATGCGGAAAGATACGTCGCTGCCGAACACCGGCGCGGTGGGTTCGGTGATCGCCGCTTCGGCCTGGTCGAGCAGGCCTTCCCAAACGTGGCCCTGAAAGGGCAGGTATTTCTGGAAGGCAAAGCGGCGGTTGATGCCCGGCGCGATGTTGCAGGCGATTTGCGCTGCCTCGATGGCGATGGTGCCCGAGCCGCAGCACGGGTCGTACAGCGGCACGCCTTGCCTGCACTGGGCGTCCCAGCCGCTGGCGGCAATCATCGCGGCGGCCAGCGTTTCCTTCAGCGGCGCATCGCCCTTGTCCTCGCGCCAGCCGCGCTTGAACAGTGGCTCGCCCGAAGTATCGATGTAGATCGTCACTGTTTCGGTGGTCAGGTGGACATACACGCGCACGTCGGGCCAGCGCGTGTCAACGCTCGGGCGCACGTCATTGAACTTGTGCCGGAAGCGGTCGGCAATCGCGTCCTTGATCTTCAGCGCGGCAAAGTTCAGGCTTTGCAGCGGGCTGTGCTGGGCGGTGATCTCGACCTTGAAGGTCTGCGCGGGCGTGAACCAGACTTCCCAGGCGACGCTGGCCGCAGCGTTATACAGGTCCTGCTCGCTGCGGTACTGGCCATGCTGCAGCTCGATCAGCACGCGCTGGGCCAGCCGGCTGTGCAGGTTGAGCTGCAGCGCTTCGCGCCAGGAAGCCTGAAGCTGCACGCCGGCGCGCCAGGCCTTGCCTTCGATGCCGGTGATGCGCTGGACTTCGGCGGCCAGCAGGTTCTCGACACCAGCGGCGCAGGGAAGGAAAAGTTGGAGTTGGTTCATAAGTTAGGTCACTTTGCCGGGCGCAACGTGCGGCGCCGCAGCGGGGTTGGATGAGAGCCCCTGGCTACATCAGGGCGAACGGATAGAAAGTATTTGAACAGGGAGTCCGGGAACTGGCTTCAACAGACCGCAGGCGCAGCGAACGACCGTGAGGGCCACATCCCCCACCAGCAGGGGCCGCGGGACTGGCTTCGCCAGACCGCAGGCGCAGCGGCCCCCTCGGGGGGCAGGGAGTTACGCGAAGCGAACGACCGTGGGGGCCACATCCCCCACCAGCAGGGGCTGCGGAACTGGCTTCGCCAGACCGCAGGCGCAGCGGCTTCCTCGGGGGGCAGGGAGTTACGCGAAGCGAACGACCGTGGGGGCCACATCCCCCACCAGCAGGGGCCGCGGGACTGGCTTCGCCAGACCGCAGGCGCAGCGGCCCCCTCGGGGGGCAGGGAGTTACGCGAAGCGAACGACCGTGGGGGCGACATCTACAGGGTTTTGCGCAAATTTGTTGGCGCAATGCGCAGCGCTTCTCGGTACTTGGCCACCGTGCGGCGGGCGCATTCAATGCCTTGTTCCTTGAGCATTTCTGAAATCTGGCTGTCGCTGAGCGGCTTTTTCGGGCTTTCGATTGCTATGAACTGCTTGATGAGCGCGCGTACCGCTGTGCTGGACGCATTGCCGCCGCTTTCGGTGCCCAGCCCGGAGCCAAAGAAATACTTCAGCTCGAAAGTGCCAAACGGCGTGCCCATGTACTTGGCGGTGGTGACGCGCGAAATGGTCGATTCGTGCAGGCCCAGCTCGTCGGCGATTTCGCGCAGCACCAAGGGCCGCATGGCGAGTTCGCCGTGGATGAAGAAGTTTTTCTGCCGCTCGACGATGGCGTTGCTGACGCGCAGGATGGTGTCGAACCGCTGCTGGATGTTCTTGATGAACCAGCGCGCTTCCTGCAGCCGCTGCTGCAGCGCGGGGCCGCCGCCCTTGCCGCCATGCTGGCGCAAGGCACTGGCGTAGATGTCATGGACCCGAAGCCGGGGCATGACGTCGCTGTTCAGCGTGACCTTGAAGCCCCGGCCGGCCTTGACGACCAGCACGTCGGGAACGATCAGGTTGCGTTCGACATTGGCAAAGCGCCGGCCCGGCTTGGGGTCAAGCCGGGCGATCAGGCCAATCGCACCCTTGATGACCTCTTCCGGGCACTTGCACAGCAGCGACAGGCGTTTCACATCGCGCTTGGCCAGCAGTTCCATGGGCTGCTGGCAGATCGCCAGGGCGGCGCGCGACTCGATGCTGTTCTTGCTTTCGAGCAGTTGCAGCCGCAGGCATTCGGCCAGGGTGCGCGCGCCGACGCCGGCGGGCTCCATGTGCTGGAGCAGCTGCAGGGCGATGGCGAACTGCTGCGCCAGTTCTTCGGCCTGCTCCGGGTGGTCGCTGGCCAGTCCGGCCGCCAGCGACGCCAGACTGTCTTCCAGGTAGCCATCGTCATTGAGCGACTCGATCAGGAAGTGCAGGGCGGCGCGGTCGAGTTCGGACAAGCGCAGGCCGAGCGCCTGCCGGTGCAGATGGTCTTGCAGCGACTCGTGCGCGCCGGTCAGGTCGGACGCTTCGGCGTCGCTGTCCTCCAGGTTGTTCTTGCGCGCCGGCGCGTCGCCGCCCCATTCGCTGTCGTCAGGCGAGGACTCAACCGAGCCATCGCCGTCCCAGCTTTCCTCCAGCGCCGCCTCGGTGCCGGCCTCTGCCGTGGTTTCAGACTCTTTTGAGGTGCTGGCGCTTGCTGTGTCTGTGTTGATAGCTATTGAATCCGTAGCGGACTCAAATTCACGGCTGTCCTGGCTGACCGGGGTGTCGATGTGCTCCAAGCCAAATTCCTCGCGCGGCGCACTGTCGTCCGCCAGTTCGAGAAAAGGATTTTCATCGAGCATCTGCTCGACTTCCTGGCTCAGCTCCAGCGTCGAGAGTTGCAACAGCCTGATGGACTGTTGCAGTTGCGGCGTGAGCGCCAGATGTTGTGAAACGCGAAGGGACAGCCCTTGTTTCATAAAGCCCCCACGCTCCCCGCTTCGCGTGGTTCGCTGCCCCCTGAGGGGGCTGGCATGGCTTCGGCATGGCCTTCCCGCCCGTGCCAGTACCGGCCGCAGGACCGGCTTTTCCGGACTGCAGGCGGGGCGGCCCCCCGGGGGGGCAGCGCAGTACACGAAGTGACAAGCGTGGGGGCCATACTCACATTTTGAAGTGTTCGCCGAGGTAGACCCTGCGCACTTCGGTGTTGCTCACGATCTCGGCCGGCGTGCCGTTGGCCAGCACATGGCCGTCGCTGATGATGTAGGCATGGTCGCAAATGCCCAGTGTCTCGCGCACGTTGTGGTCGGTGATCAGCACGCCGATGCCGCGCGACTTGAGAAAACCGATGATGCGCTGGATCTCGATCACGGCAATCGGGTCGATGCCGGCAAACGGCTCGTCCAGCAGGATGAAGCGCGGCTGGGTGGCCAAGGCGCGGGCAATCTCGACGCGGCGTCGCTCGCCGCCGGACAGCGACAAGGCCGGCGAGTCGCGCAGATGGCTCACGCGCAGGTCCTTGAGCAGCGCATCGAGCCGCGACTCGAGCTCGGTGCGGCTCAGCGGCTTGCCAGCGGCATCGCGCTGCAGCTCCAGAACGGCGCGCACATTTTCCTGCACGCTGAGCTTGCGGAAAATCGACGCTTCCTGCGGCAGATAGCTCAGGCCCAGGCGCGCACGCAGGTGGATCGGCATGTGCTCGACCGGCTGGCCGTCGATGGAAATCTGGCCGGCGTCGGCGCGCACCAAGCCGACGATCATGTAAAACGACGTGGTCTTGCCTGCGCCATTCGGGCCCAGCAGGCCGACAACCTCGCCTTTTTTCACCGACAGCGACACGTCCTGCACCACCAGCCGGCTGCCGTAGGATTTTCGCAGTCCCTGCGCCACCAGGCTGCTGGGCGTGTCAAGGCGCACGGCGCCGTCTCGCGCAGGCGCCGTTTGTATCGTTGCACTCATGGGTTCAGGGCGCTTTCGGGGCTTTGATGGTGCCCAGCCTGGTGCTGGGGCGTAAAACGGGCGCTGGTCCGCTGGGCGGCGGGGCGGTGGTGGCAGGCACTGTGCCGCGCGGCGACAGCATGGCGCGGACGCGTCCACCGGGATTGGCAGCGCTGGCGTTTTTCGCACCGGCATCGACAGTGAATACGTCGGTGTTGTTGTCGTACACGATCAGCGCACCGGAAGTTTCGTCGCTCAGCGTTGCCCCCTTGAAGCGGCGGACCACGGCGCGCCCGATGAACTTGACCAGATCGGCACGGCTGTCGTATTCGATGCGCTCGCCTTCGCCTTCGATGTATTCATCGACGCCGTCGCGCTTCTTGCGGTAATACGCCAGCTTGCCCGGCGCTGCCGTGGCCACAGCCAGCTGGTAGCCTTCCGGATCCTGGCTGACATCGACCTGTGCGCCCCGGATGATGGTCGTTCCCTTGGTGATGATGACATTGCCGGTGAAGACGCTGGTCTGCTTGAGGTCGTCATAGCGCAGGGCATCGGCCTCGGCATTCATCGGTTTGTCGCGGTCGGCCTTTTCGGCTGCAACAGGCAGCGCCACGCCTGTGGCAAGAAAAGCCATCAGGAGGAAAGAAAAAAAGGAGCGTTTCATAAGGCACGAATCTTGCAGCTGCGGGTTTTGCCATTGTAGCCATGCAAGGGCTGGCAAAACCTTGCAGCGCCTACTGGAGCGCAGCAAGGCGCAAGAAAACGGCTGGAGCCGTTGCCCCTGGCCGTGTGCGAAGCCCCAAAAGGCCCGGCGGCGCGGTGCTTCAGGGCTTGGCGGCGGCAGCTGGTGCCTGGCGCGACTGGGCGATCAGGGCGTCGGCAACCTGCAGCGAGCGCTCCAGCGTCTTGGCCTGCGTGCCAGAGGTGAAATAACGGCCATTGATGCCCAGGGCGGGAACGCCGTCCAGCGCATAGGCGTCCTGCAGCTGGGTGGCTTTGCGTGCCTTGGTGGTGACGGAGAACGAGTTGTACAGCTCCATGAACTTCGCCTTGGGAATGCCCTGCTTGTCCACCCAGGCGCTGATCTGGTCGGCCGTGTTGAGCGGCTGCCTGTCGACGTGGATCGCCATAAACACCTTTTTATGCAGCTCATCGACCTTGCCCAGACTTTCCAGCACGTAGTACAGGCGTTGCTGTGGCTCGAAATCAGGCCGGAAGGCGATGGGCACGCGGCGCACCGCCACATCCTTGGCCTGTTTTTTGCTCCAGGCGTCGAACATCGGCTCGAAGCCGTTGCAATGCGGACAGTTGTACCAGAAGAATTCGACCACCTCGACTTTTCCGGCGGGCGCTTCCGTAGGGGCCGGCTTGTCCAGTGTGAGGTAGTCAGAACCGCTTTGAAAGGCCTTGGCCTGGGCTTGTGCCAGCGAGGGCAGGGCGGAAATACCGGTAGCCGCAGCCAGCGAGACAGCTGAAATTGAAAACGCGCGACGTTGCATTGATTTTTTCTCCTGATGTCAATATCGACAAGTGTTGGATGCAGCACGGCCGAAAAGTTCAGCCGCTGCCGGATTTAGGACTTAACGCTGTACCCGGACCAGTGCCGTTTCGATCGAACTGTTGTCCAGCCGGTCCTTGACGCGGTCGGCATCGTCTTTTTTGTCGAACGGTCCGACACGCACCCGGTACACGGTGCGACCGGCCTGTTCGCGCTCGGTGACTTTTGCCTGCATGCCGAGCAGCAGCAGCCGGGCGCGCTGCTGTTCGGCGTCTTCCGGGGTGCGGTAGGCGCCAGCCTGAATGAAATAGTTGAAAGGATCGGAAGTCGCCGAACTGAAGGCCGGGGCGTCGGAACGCGACTTTGCCAGATCACCCAGCGGGTCGGCGGACGCGGGTCGGGATGGTTTGGCAACCGCTGTCGGGGCAGACGCCGCTGTCGTGGGTGCCGTCGCGGTTCTCGGCGGTTTCGCGCTGCGGTCGGGTTTTTTGGGGTCTTCCGGTGTCAGCACTGGGGCCGGCAAGTTGCCGGCGGTGGAGGGTTCGGCTGGCGGGCTTAATTCGCCCGAGGCCGACGGCGCCGGATTCTTCCCGGCCAGTGGCGCGTTGGGGTTCCAGTCCTTGTTCTTGCGGGCTTCCGCGGCGTCGCTGTCCGGCGTGTACATCGGGCTCTTGTTCAGGAAGGGCACCGGCACCTTGGTGACGTACACCGCCACTGTGAGCGCGATGCCCAGGCCGACCAACGCGCCGATCACCAGACCCAGCAGGGTTCCACCACGTTGCTTTTTCATACCGTATTCCCGCGACTTGACCGTAACTTGCATATGAGCTGGATGCCTTTTAAAGAGTGAAGTTTTCAAGTCGATTACATCTTGCGCGGGGCACTGACGCCCAGCACTGCGAGGCCATTGTGCAACACCTGCGCGGTGGCCGCTACCAGTGCCAAGCGTGCCAGCCTGACGGCTTCGTCGTCGACCAGAATCCGTTCGGCGTCGTAGTAGCTGTGGTAGCAGGCGGCCAGTTCGCGCAGATAGAACGCCACGTCGTGCGGCGCAAAGCCGTCGGCGGCATGGCTGAGCATGTCGGGGTATTTGGCCAGCAGCAGCATCAGCGCCTGGGCCTGCGGGCTGGTCAGGGGCGACAAATCGACCTGTGCCAGGCTGGCCTCGTCGCCGCCCCAGGCGGTCAGCACCGAGCAGATGCGCGCATGCGCGTACTGCACGTAGTACACCGGGTTTTCGTTGTTCTTGGCCAGGGCCAGGTCGATGTCGAAGATGTATTCGGTGTCAGGCTTGCGGCTGAGCAAAAAGAAGCGCACCGCGTCGGCACTGGTCCACTCGATCAGGTCGCGCAATGTGACGTAGCTGCCGGCGCGCTTGGAGATCTTGACCTCTTCGCCGTTGCGCACGACGCGCACCATGGTGTGCAGCACGTAGTCGGGGTAGCCCTGCGGAATGCCGGCGTTGGCCGCCTGCAGGCCGGCACGCACCCGGGCGATGGTGCCGTGGTGGTCCATGCCCTGGATGTTGACTGCTTTGCTGTAGCCGCGCTCCCATTTGGCCAGGTGGTAGGCCACGTCGGGCACGAAGTAGGTGAACGTGCCGTCGGTCTTTTTCATGACCCGGTCCTTGTCGTCGCCGTAGTCGGTGGACTTGAGCCAGAGCGCGCCATCTTGCTCGTAGGTCTTGCCGGCGTCCTTCAGGCGTGCCACGGTGGACTCGACGCGCCCTTCGGTGTAAAGGCTCGATTCGAGGTAATAGTTGTTGAACCTGACCGAAAAAGCCTTCAGGTCCAGGTCTTGCTCATGGCGCAAATAAGCCACGGCGAACTGGCGAATCGCGTCGATGTCGTCGACGTCGCCCGAGGCAGTGAATTCGCGATCGTCGGCGCTGACAGTCTTGCCAGCCATGAAATCTTGCGCGATGTCGTCGATGTAGTCGCCGTTGTAAGCCGATTCGGGCCACAGCGCATCGCCCGGCTGGATGCCCCTGGCGCGCGCCTGCGTGCTGTTGGCCAGGGTCTGGATCTGCACACCGGCGTCGTTGTAATAAAACTCGCGCCAGACATCGGCGCCCTGCGTGGCATAAAGGTTGCAAATGGCATCGCCCAGCGCCGCCTGGCGGCCATGGCCGACATGCAGCGGGCCGGTCGGGTTGGCCGAGACAAACTCGACGATCATTTTGCGGTCGTGCGCCAGCGGCCGGGTGCCGTAACCGCTGCCGGCGGCCAGAACCTCGCGAACGGTTTCCTGCTTGGCAGCGGGCTTGAGGCGAATGTTGATGAAGCCAGGGCCGGCAATTTCAATCGCCTCGACCCAGCGGTCAAACGCCGGCATCGGCAAGAGCAGGGCGCGCAGGGCCTCGGCCGTTTGGCGCGGGTTCTGTTTCAGCGGTTTGGCCAGCTGCATGGCCGCCGTGCAGGCGAAATCGCCATGCGTGGCGACCTTGGGGGACTCGAAGGCGGCTTTGTCGCCAGCGCCCGGAGACAGGGTTTGCAGTGCGTGGGCAAGGTCAGAGAGCAGGTCTTTTTTAATCGAAAGCATCACTGGATTTTACGGGGAAGCCAATCCGGACCGATTTGGCACGCGGTCCGGCGCAAACCCGGTCATCGAATCCGCTCGGAGCCGCGTTATGGACAAGATTTCCGGTCGGAAATCACCTCTGTTCCCATTTACTGGAATCACCATGAACAAACCGTTGTCTTTGATCGCCGTTGCCTTTGCCCTGACGATGGGCCTGTCTGCCGGAGCCCGTGCCCAGAGCGCGCCAGCCGCATCACCAGCACCCGCGCCGGCCAAGATGGCCCCGGCGCCGGTGGTGTCGCCTGCTTCCCCGGCCGTGGCACCGCCGGCCAAGACCGCCCAGCAAAGCAAGATGGCGACCTGCAACAAGGACGCTGCCGGCAAAAAGGGCGATGAGCGAAAAGCCTTCATGAAGGAATGCCTGAGCGCCAAAAAAGAAGTGACCGCAGCCGCACCTGCCCAGCAAAGCAAGATGAAAACCTGCAATGCCGACGCCACCGGCAAAAAGGGCGACGAGCGCAAGGCCTTCATGAAAGAGTGCCTGAGCAAATAAGCGCCGCTATTGCCCGGCAGGCATCAGCGCAACAATCGGTTGCTGCATCACCCGAAGCGCATGACGCCGCCGGTGATGCGCCCCGTTTTCAGGGCGCCGGCTTTTCGTCAGCCGTCAGCTTGGCGAACTGGCTCATCACATGCTTTGTCCAGTAGGCCAGGTCGTATTTCCTGACATGCGCCAACAGCCGCTGCATGCGCTCGCTGCGCTCTTGCAGCGGCATGTCCAGCGCCTGGTCCAGCCCTTCGTCCATCGAATTTCGGCTGAACGGGTTGACGAGCACCGCATCGCTGAGTTCCATGGCCGAGCCGGCAAACTCTGACAGCACCAGCACGCCGGACTCGCCATTTTTGGCTGCGACAAACTCCTTGCAGACCAGATTCAGGCCGTCCCGCAAAGGGGTGATCCAGGCAATGTCGGCGGCACGGTAGGCGCATACCACTTCCTCGAAAGGCATGGGCGTGGTGGACAGCATGATGGGCAGCCAGCTCATGGTGCCGAAGTGGCCATTGATGCGCCCCACCAGTTGCTCGATCTTGGTCTGTTCGGCCTTGTAGACCGCCATGCCATCGGCCGCCGAAACCGTCACCAGCAGCAGCTTGACCCGTCCAGCCAGCTCGGGCCGGCGCAGCAGCATCCGCTCGAAGGCTTCGAGCTGCTGCCGTGTGCCTTTGGCATAGTCCACCCGGCTGACGGAAACGATCAGGATTTCGGCGTTCATGTCGCGCCGGATGTTGGCCGTGCGGGCCCGGCCATCCTCGGAATCGACGGTCTCGGCAATCAGGTCGGGTGAGGTGCCGATCGGCCAGGTGTCGATCAGGATGCGACGCCCCTGATAGTCCAGGTGCGTGGTGACCACCGTCTCCGACATGGCCATGCCGGTGGTATGGATCGGCTCGGGCACGGGCGCCTCGTGCCGGACAATGCCCGCACGCAGGCCTTCGGCCAATGCACAGAAATTCTGGCTGTAGCGGGGTATGTGAAAGCCCACCATGTCGCAAGCCAGCAGGCTGTCCAGAATCTCGTCGCGCCACGGCATGATGTTGAAGACATCGGCGGCGGGAAACGGCGTGTGATGCAAGAAGGCAATCTTCAGGTCCGGCCGCAGCTGGCGCACGAACTTGGGCACCAGCCACAGGTTGTAGTCATGAATCCACACCACGGCGCCCGGTGCAGCATGCTCGCAGGCCGCCTCGGCAAACAGCCGGTTGACTTCGCGGAACGTGGCCCAATGGGTGTTTTCGGTGGAATAAAGCCATGGAAAAGAGTTCAGCACCGGCCAAAGCGCTTCTTTGGATGTCACATGGTAAAACTGGTTGATCTGCCCCGCATCCAGCGGCAGGCGCACCACGTCGTACGCGCCAAAGCTGTCGCTGAGCGTGATGCGGCGCTCGAAATTCGGCGTTTTTCCGGCGGGCGATTTTTTCCAGGCGACCCAGACCGCCTTGTCGACATGGCTGAAAAAGCGCTTGATGGTGGGCAGGATGCCGTTGGGGCTGCGCGGCTCGCGCAGCACGAGCTTGCCGTTCTCCATGACTTCTTCATAGGGCTGGCGGTGATAAACAATGACGAGTTCGGTATTCATTTTTTTTCTCCTTGGGTGAGTCCGTGAAAACGCTGCAGGGCTTGCAGCACGCCGCCGGCGCCTTCCCACTCGCTGTGGTGCACGTTGGCCATGCCCGCCAGGGCCTGCTTCAGCAAGGGCTCGCTATTGGCCACGGCCACACCGGCCAGTCCGGTCTGGAACAGCGACAGGTCGTTCAGCGTGTCGCCCGCCACCAGCGTGCGCTCGGGCGCCAGGCCCAGCGCTTCAAGGGTCTTGAGCAGGGTCGGGCCTTTTTGCACGCCGCGCGGCAGCACATCGAAATACTTCTCGGCTGACAGCAGCACGTCAAAGCCCATCGGCATGAGCAGGTCCCGCGCGGTGTGCGCCAGCGCCTCATCGGTGTAAAAGCAGGAAACCCTGCGGCCTTCAATCACCGTCTGTGGCTTCAGGTGCGGATGGTCCTGCAGGACGACCTGGATCCGCTCCCGTGCATCCGTGCCCCACGCGGCATCAAGCCAGGCTTCCACCGCCGTCAACGGCAGGAACTGCGGGCCGGTGTAAACACTGGTGCCCACGTCGGCAATGATGTGGTCTGGCTGTAGCGGCAGATCGTCGAGCACGTCCTGCATGGCGGTCAGGCTGCGGCCACTGGTGTAGATCAGCACGATTTCATCGCGGCGAGCCTGGATCCAGTCATACAGCGCCGTGCGCTGCGCCGGGGAACCGCCCAGAAAAGTGCCGTCCAGATCGGTGGCAAGGATGGTTTTTTGCATTTCAACTCCTTTTTTCCGTTGCCGGAAAATAGATAAAGCGCGCCGGTTCAACCAGCCGGTGCGCAAGCGTCAGGAACCAGCGGGCGGGCAGCCGGCGTGCGCCTGACAGGCAAAGCGCGCAGCGGGCTGTTGACAGCCAACTCTGCGCACGAAGAAGGAAGGCTGTGCCTGAGCCTTCCGGATGGGTAAAAAATGGAAAAGTGCCGGTGCGGCGTGTGGGGAACGCATGACCTCCTGAAAAGGAAATTATGCGTGCCTGGCAATGACGCTCTGTGCGCAAACCTGCGCCGTGATGGCTGGTGTGAAAATCCGCCTTATGCACCTGTTGCCAACACCCTCAGCCAACCGGTATGCCGGTTCCTGGGTCTGTTTTTGCAAGAGGCGTTTTGAGCGGATTTGTCATCGTTTGAGGGGAGCTTTCAGGCTAAAAAAAGAGGGTTGCCAGCATTCAAAAGGCTTGGAATGTCTTACAACAAGACATGTATTTTACCCGTTCTTGTCAAAACAGCCCTGAGCGGGTATCCATTACGCCTCGGGAGTTGGTCATCAACTCTGCAGTAAATGCGCCTGTGCGGCCCGTTTGATAGCCTGCGTCAGGCGCTCGGCGGCCAGCGGTTCGCGTGCCCAGTGTTGCCAGTACAGCACCACATCGACGGGCTGTCCGGGCACCACTTCCTGCAGCGGTGCCCGCCCTTTGCGTGCCTTCAGCAGCAGGTCGGGCACCATGCCCCAGCCCAGGCCAAGTTCCAGTGCCAGCTCGAAGGCATCGACCGCCGGCACGAAATGGCGTGGGTACAGCGCGCCCTGCAAATTGAAATGCTGCGCCAGCCAGGCGTCCTGCAACGCATCCTTGCGGTTGAAGATCACCGCCGGGCTGCGCAGCATGCGGTGCGGCAGCGCGCTGCCCCATTCGGCCACCAGCGCCGGCGCGGCCACGCAGCGGTAGCGCATGATGCCCAGCGGCTCGGCCACGCAGCCGCGCATGGGCTGCGCCAGCGTGGTGACGCAGCCGGTCACGTCGCCGCTTTTCAGCGCGTCATGCGTGTGGTCCTGGTCATCGACCACCACGTCGAGCAGCAGCCGGTGCTGCTGCAGCGCCGGTGCCACGCCCGGCAAGAACCAGCTGGCCAGCGAGTCGGCATTCACCGCCACGCTCAATGTCTGCAAGCGGGCACTGTCGGCGCCCGCCCCCGGCAGGCCGGCCATCAGGTCGGCTTCCATCAGGCGCAACTGCTTGACGTGCCCCAGCAGGGCCTGGCCGGCCGGCGTGGCACGAACCTGCTTGCCGCGCACCAGCAGCCGCTGGCCCAGAGCAGCTTCGAGCGACTTGATGCGCAAGGACACCGCCGCCAGCGTGACGCTCAGCGACTTGGCGGCCGCGCCAAAACTGCCGCTTTCAATCACCGCGGCGAGGGCTTCGAGTTGCCTGGGATCAAGCATGGGGTTTACTTTAGTTTTTATTGAGTAAAGCTAATTTTAGTTAATTCCATTTAATCGATTGGCCAATATTGCGACACTCACAAGGCGTCTGCAGGAACTCAGGCGCCTTGAGCTTTTGACCATTCACCCTGACGCGTGTCCCTTATGAACCTTTTCACAACGCCGGCTTTCTTCGCAGGCCTGGCTTTGAGCCTGTCGCTCATCATGGCCATCGGCCCGCAAAACGCGCATGTCATGCGCATGGGCCTGCGGCGCGAGCATTTGTGGCTGACCGTGGCGATTTGCGTCGTCACCGACGTGACGCTGATTGCCGTGGGCGTCGGCGGACTGGCGCAACTCGGCGGACTGTCTGCCAAATGGCTGGGCGCGTTGACAGGTGCCGGTGCGGTGCTGCTGTTCCTGTACGGCGCGCAGGCCATGCAGCGCTTTGTGCGGCCTGCCGCACCGGCCGGCTCAAGCATTGCCAGCGAGCCCGAAACCGCCATGTCGCGCCGCCGGGCGGTCTGGCTGGCGCTGGCCATGTCCTGGCTCAATCCGCATGCCTGGTTAGATACCGCCGTGCTGATGGGCACTGCGTCGCTGGCCTATGCCCAGCCTGACAACGCCGTGTTTGGCCTGGGCGCCGCAGCAGGGTCAGTGCTCTGGTTCGTGGCCCTGGGCGTGGCGATGTGGAGCCTGGGCAGCCGGCTGAAGGCGCCGTGGATCTGGCGCGCACTGGACGGTCTGGTGGCGCTGATGATGTGGGGCACGGCGCTGTGGCTGCTGGCCGGGCTGGTATAGATTTATCTGAAAACAGCTATCAATAGAATAGCTGCCTAGCGAATACAGCTATGCGCAAAGCATTATTTGATACAAATTTTAGATTTCCGCGCCGCCAGATGCTTTGCTATCGCCAGAATTCCGGCTGGCTGTAATGGTGCTTCAAAAAGTCGATCCACAGCCGCACCCGCAGCGGCAGGTGCTTGCGCTGCGGAAACACGGCGTAAATGCCGTTCGGCGGCGCGGCAAAGTCTTCCAGCACTGCCACCAGCCGGCCAGCAGAAATTTCAGACTCGACCTCCCAGGTGCTGCGCCAGGCAATGCCGTAACCGGCCAGGCACCAGTCGTGCAGCACCTGGCCGTCCGAGCAGTCGAGCGGGCCGCCGGGCTTGAGGTGGATGATTTCAAAGTCGCCTGCAGGCTGCGTGCCCGGCGTAGCGCCTTCGCCTTGGCCTCGCTGAGTACCGCGCGGCACGCGAAACGCCCAGCCGCGCGTTTGCGAGGCGTCGCTTGACAGGCTCAGGCAGTCAAATCGCGCCAGATCGCCGGGATGCTGCGGCGTGCCGTGCCGGCTCAGGTAGTGCGGCGTGGCCACGCACAGCCGCCGGTTGTCGGCCAGGCGCACACTGACCAGCGACGAGTCGGGCATGTCGCCGACGCGCACCGCGCAGTCAAAGCCCTCGCCAGCCACGTCCACCACGCGGTCGCTCAGGTTCAGCGTGATGGTCACGTCGCCATGCTGCTCGCGGAACCGGGCCACCAGCGGTGCCACGTGGCGCCGGCCAAAACCCGCCGGCGCGGTGATGCGCAGGTGGCCGCTGGCCTTCACGCCACCGGCCGACACGCTGGCCTCGGCATTGGCCAGGTCGGCCAGCAGGCGCTGGCAGTCTTCCAGAAAAGCGCTGCCCTCGTGCGTCAGGCTGATGCGCCGGGTGGTGCGCACCAGCAGCTTGACGCCCAGCCGCTCTTCCAGTGCATCGAGCCGCCGGCCCATGATGGCCGGCGCCACGCCCTCGGCCAGCGCCGCTGCGGTCAGGCTGCCGCGCGCGACGACGGAAACAAAGGATTCGAGCTGCTTGAGTTTGGCCATGGACTGTGATTATCCGCACGAAGGCCGCCCCGTATCACTGGCATTTGTTTGGCATGATCCAGGCATGACTTCACGTTGCCTCACACCTCCTTCGATCTCATGCGTCATGCCGTCCTTCAACGAAGGCGCAAGCCTGGTCGTTGTCGTGCCGCAAACGCTGGCCGCACTCAGGCAGCTGTCGTCCCGGGTCGAGCTGATTGTGGTGGACGATGGCAGCCAGGACGACACCGCCAGCGTGATGCATCAGCTGTGCGCCGCGCATGCCCAGGTGCGCTACCTCAAGCTGTCGCGCAATTTTGGCAAGGAATCCGCGTTGACCGCCGGGCTTGATACCGGGCGCGGCGAGATCTTTATGCAGATGGATGCCGACGGCCAGCACCCCACGGCCCTGCTGCCCGAGATGCTCTTGAAATGGCAGCAGGGTGCCGATGTGGTGTATGCCCTGCGCAAGGCGCGGGATGACCAGTCGCCATTGCAGGCGGGCTTGATCGGTTTGTTTTACAAACTGATCAACTGGGGCAGCCGCATTGATATTCCGGCCAACGCAGGTGACTTCAGGCTGATGGACCGCCAGGTGGTGGACGCCCTCAAGGCCATGCCCGAGCGCAACCGTTTCATGAAGGGCATGTACGCCTGGGTCGGCTTTAGCAGCACGGCGATTGACTACGAACCCTTGCCACGCACCGACGGGTTGACCAAGTTCGGCATGGGCGGCTCGTTTTCGCTGGCGCTCACGGGCATGGTGGCGTTTTCCACGGCGCCGCTTCGGCTGCTGGCCTGGCTGGGGCTGCTGCTGGCGGTTTCGTCCATCGCTTATGGCGCATGGGAGGTGCTGCAGTACTTCATCTGGGGTATTTCGGTGCCCGGCTACGCCACGCTGGTGGTCAGCATGATGTTTTTGAATGGCATCCAGCTGCTGGGGCTGGGCATCATTGCCGAATACGTGGGGCGGATTTACGACGAAGTGAAGCGCCGGCCCAACTACATCGTGTCGCAACGCTGCGGCCAGGGGCTGCCCGATGGGCGTGATGAAGGCAAGCCGGGGGGTCGCGCTGCATGAACAGCGAGGTCAAGAACGGCTTCTGGTTTTTGGCCGTTGGCAGCACGGCCGCGCTGACCCATCTGGCGGTGTTCACATTGCTGGCGCACCGCATCTGGCCCGAGCTGGCCAATGCGAGCGGCTTTGGGGTGGCATTTTTTGTCAGCTTTTACGGCCATCGGCTGCTCAGTTTTCGCGATGCCAACACCACGACGGCGCAAAGCTTCATGCGATTCGTGCTCACGGCGCTGGCCGGTTTTGCCACCAATGAAGGGGTGTTTGTGCTGCTGCTGCGGGGGGCTGGCTGGCCCGCGCTGGCGGCCTTGCTGGTCGCGCTGGTCGCCGCTGCGGGACAAACTTTTCTACTCAGCCGGTTTTGGGCTTTCAGGCGCTGATCCCGGTGCCGCGAGGTCACCCGGTGCGGCTTGAACGCCTGGCTGGTACACCACCCAGGCGCGGCCCTTGAACACCTGGGTAAAACCGCCCATCGGCGCTTCCTGGCGGGCGACCACCCACACCCGCGCCTGCAGGGCAGCCTGCGCCAGCACTTCGGAGGTTTGCAGCACGCGCGCGGCCTGCGGATCGAATTTTTCGCCATCCAGCAACTCGTGCTGCCAGTCGTCGCCGTGGGACAGGCGCTTTTCAGGCCAGTCTTGAATCACCACCATGGGTCGGCTGGCCTGGCGGTAAAACGGCAGGTCATAGGCATAGTCGCCCAGCAGGTAAACCGTGTCTGACGGTTGGGCCCCGGCCGCCCGCAGCGCCTGTGCCACATCCTGCGCGCCATATTTGCGGGTGTATGTGGCCGCCGCAAAGTTGGCCGCCATGGCAATGCCGATGCCGAGGGCGCACAGCGCGGCAAACCACCGCCCCTGGGCCTGCGAGCCGAGCTTGATCCTGGCCACGGCGGCATCCCAGCCCAGCGCCGCCAGCAGAGCCAGCGGCGGCATGACCGGCAAGGCATAACCAATGATCTTGGAGCTGGGAATGGAAAAAAAGCCGATGATGGCCAGCAGCCAGATCCAGCACAGGGCCAGCCAGGGAGATGCTATTGAATTTATAGCTACTTGCGACCGCCTATATTGCGCTATGGCCTGATTCAATGCAAAAAATGCCCATGGAAACAGCAGCACAAACAGGCACAGAGCGTAAAACCACCAGGGCTGCCCGTTGTTGAAGGTGGTCGAACTGAAGCGGCTGATTTGCTGCGTGCCAAACAGGTAGTCCAGCATGCCGGGGTGCTGCCGCTCCACCAGCCAGAACCACGGCACGGCAATCGCTCCGAACAAGGCCACCCCCGAAACCCACGGCAGATAAAGCAATTTTTTGAGCTGCCGTGTCCAGACCAGCCAGACCAGCAACACCAGCCCCGGCAGTGCCAAACCGATCATTCCTTTGGACAACACACCGAGCGCGCAGGCCACAAAGCCCCAGCGGGCCAGACCGGCATGGGGCTTGTTGCCGTGCATGAAGGCCAGCGCAAAACACCAGATGGCCACGCCGATCCAGGCGCCTACCAGCATGTCGTGGTTCACATACTGCCCGGCCAGCAGAAACGACAGGCTGGTGCCCAGCATCCAGACCGCGCGGCGCGCAATGACTTCGGTCGAAAATTGGCGAACGCTCAGGTAGAGCGCCAGCAGCATCAGCCCCGCATGCAGTGCAGGCACCAGACGTACAGCCCAGACATGCACGCCAAAAGCCGCCATGGCCATTGCCTCCAGCCAATAGAGCAGGGGCGGCTTGTGAAAAAACGGAATGCCGTTCAGGCGCGGGATGAGCCAGTCGCCACTTTGCAGCATCCAGCGGCCGATTTCGCCGTAGCGTCCCTCGTCGGGCACGGCCAGGGGGCGCAGGGCAGCCAGCACCAGCAGCAGGGCAAAAAGTGCCGCCAGCGTCAGCCAGGATTTGCGTTGTTCAGTCACGCGGCAAAGTGTAACTTCGCCCCCCTGCAGAGCGTGACGCCCGCCAGTTTGAGGGCCTGGGGAAAAGCGTCGCTCGCCAGATAGGCATATTCCCAGGCACGGGCCGCGCCAATGTCGTCGCCTGCTTCGGCGTTGGTTGCCGGGTGGCACATGACGATGCTGCCCTCGGGTGCGCTTTGCAGCCATTGCGCCATCAGGTGCGCATAGCGCGGCGCGCCGCCGGTGAAGTCGTAAATGCCCGACAAGGCCGGCGCGCAAGCCATGCCTGCCGCCTTGGCCAGCCGCGCCAGTGCCGGTGCACCCATGCCGGAAATGATTCGGGTCTTGAGGCTTTTGTCGGCCTTTGCGCCCGTCGAAAGGCGAAAGTACGCTGCGTTTTTTGTAGCGAAGCGCTGCTGGACGGCGGCCACCAGCGCTTCGCGGATACCGGCAAACTGCTGCACATGCTGGTGCCCGTCAATATGGTCGGGCGGGCTTTTCCAGACCGCTTCAAACGCGTCAAGCTGGCGCTCGATCACGGCGCGCGCAGCCACCCGGTCAAAGCCGCCCAGCACCGCCTGGCGCATCGCCCCTGCCAGGGACACACCATGCCCTGCCGTGCGCGCAAACGCGCTGGTCCAGTCCAGGTGCAGGCCGACGTCGATCTGTCCGCGCATGGCCTGCAGCAGCGCGGCATCGCCGGCCCAGCGCGGCGACAGCACCATGACGCTGGTGGCGCTGATGCGGCCGGCGCCGGCCAGCGCGGCAATGCCCTGTGAAGCAGACGCATTTGCTGCAAAGTCATCCGCGCACAAAATCAGCTGCTTCATCGCGCGGGCCGGCCGGTTTTATTTCCGGGCCGCATGGCCGGCCGAAACCGCTGCGCGCAATGCCAGCAAATAGCTGTCCACGCCAAAGCCGCAGATCTGGCCACGCACGATGTCGGCGAACACCGACACATGGCGAAAAGTCTCGCGGGCATGGATGTTGGACATGTGCAGCTCAACGATGGGGCAGGTCAAAATTGCCAGTGCATCGCGGATGCCGTAGCTGTAATGCGTCCAGGCGCCGGCGTTGATCAGCACCGCGTCCACGCCGTCGGCATACGCCTGGTGAATGCGCTCGCACATCGCCCCTTCATGGTTGGTCTGGAAAGCTTCGACCTGCGCACCAAGCTCCTGGCCAAGTGCGCTGACGCTGGCATTGATCTCGTCCAGCGTGATGGTGCCGTACTGTTTCGGGTCGCGCTTGCCGAACAGGTTGAGGTTGATGCCGTGCAGCATGAGGATTTTCATCAAATTTCCTGGTGACATTGAGGATGACGGGGCAAATGCAGACAACGAAAAACGCCGCAATTCATGGGCTGGCGGCCGAACGCGCCGCCTTGGTGCCAGCGGCCTGCCCAGCATTCATTGTCCGTGATGGCAGGCATCAGGTCATCAGGACGCTGCGCCGCCAGAACGTGTTTCAGAGGGGTGACGCCATTTAAAACAGGGGGCTCGAAAGTGGGGACAGTTCGCCGCAATTCAGATTGCACCAATTAAAGTCACAGACAACTCGCATTTAAGGTTATTAATCTTTACGCGAGGATCAAATAAAGTAGCGACATGGAAAAAACACGCAATCCCAGCCGCCAGCCCCTGCGCGCCGTTCTGTTCGATGCCTACGGCACGCTGTTTGACGTGTACAGCGTCGGGCTGCTGGCCGAGCAACTGTTCCCCGGTCGCGGCCAGGCCTTGGGCGTCATGTGGCGCGACAAGCAGATTGAATACACCAACCTGGTCAGCACCAGCAACCACGGCGCGCACTACCAGCCTTTCTGGGACGTGACCCGCGCCGCGCTGCGCTATGCCTGCAAGCGGCTGGTCCTGGACCTGCGCAGCGCGCACGAAGAGCAGCTGATGAACCAGTACCGCTGCCTGACCGCCTTTCCTGAAAACCGCGAAGTGCTGCAGGCGCTGAAAAGCCGCGGCATTGTCACCGGCATCCTGTCCAATGGCGACCCGGCCATGCTCGCCGTGGCGGTCAAGTCCGCCGGGCTGGACGACGTGCTTGACCACGTGATCAGCACCGACAGCATCCGCAAATACAAGACCCATCCCGACGCCTATGCGCTGGGTCCGCAGGCGACCGGCGTGCCGGTGCAGCAAACTGCCTTTGTCAGCTGCAACAGCTGGGACGCGCTGGCCGCCACCTGGTATGGCTACCAGACGCTGTGGATCAACCGCTACCAGCTGCCGTTTGAAGAACTCGGCACCCAGCCGGTGTACACCGGCGCCAGCCTGCGCGATGTGCTGGCGCTGCCCCTGGGCGACCAATTGGCATGACGCCGCTGGACATCGTGTTGATCGGCACAGGCGGATTTGCTGCCGGCGCGGTCAACGCCATCGCGGGCGGCGGAACGTTTTTCTCGTTCCCGGCGATGCTGGCCGTGGGCCTTCCGCCGGTGGTCGCCAACGCCAGCAACTCGGTCGCCCTGTGGCCCGGCAGCCTGAGCGGTGCCTGGGCTTACCGGCAAGAGCTGGCGCGCTACAAGCGCTACCTGCTGCCCATGGGCATTGCCTCGTTCCTGGGCGGCACGGCGGGCGGTCTGCTGCTGCTGTCGGCCGGTGACGCGCGCTTTGCGGCGCTGATTCCCTGGCTGCTGGCCTTTGCCACGCTGCTGTTTGCCTTCAGCCCGCAGCTGTCAAAGGCCTTGAAAAAAATACGCCCGGCACCGGCTGAAAAAACCGGCACCGCGCATGGCGCCGGCTCGCCGGTAGGCTGGTTCGTGCAGTTGCTGGTGTCGATCTACGGCGGCTTCTTCGGCGCCGGCATGGGCATTTTGATGATGGCCAGCCTGGCGATTGGCGGCCATGAAGACGTGCAGCACATCAACGCGCTGAAAAACATTCTGTCGGCGGTGATCTACAGCGTCACGGTGATGACCTTCATCATTGCCGGCGCCGTCAGCTGGCCGCACACGCTGGTGATGGTGCTGACGGCCACCCTGGGCGGCTACTGGGGCGCCCGCATGGCGCGCAAAATCCAGGGGCCGTGGCTGCGCCGCATGGTGATTGCGGTCGGCAGCGCGCTGACGGTTTATTATTTTTACAAGACGCTGGGCTGAGCCGGTGACCGGCCGCCGGTCGTCAATGACCCATCCCCGGCTTTCAGCACAACGCATTTTTATTTTTTATTTTTTTAAAAGGAATCTTCCATGACCACCAACACCGAACGCACCAGCCGCCACGGCCTGCAGGTTGCGACTTCGCTCTTCAACTTCATCAACGACAAGGTGCTGCCCGGCACGGGCGTGGAAAGCGACACGTTCTGGACCGGCTTTGACGCCATCGTGTCCGACCTGGCGCCGAAGAACATCGCCCTGCTGGCCGAACGCGACCGCCTGCAGACCGAACTGGACACCTGGCACCAGGCCCATCCCGGCCCCATCGCCGACATGCCGGCCTACCGCGCTTTTCTGGAAGGCATCGGCTACCTCGTGCCCCAGCCCGCCACGGTTGCCATCACCACCGCCAACGTCGATGCCGAACTCGCCGTGCAAGCCGGCCCGCAGCTGGTCGTGCCGATCTTGAATGCCCGTTACGCCTTGAACGCTGCGAATTCGCGCTGGGGCTCGCTGTATGACGCGCTCTACGGCACCGACGCGATTGCCGAGACCGACGGCGCTGAAAAAGGCCAGGGCTACAACCCGGTGCGCGGCGCAAAGGTGATTGGCTTCGCCCGCAATTTGCTCGACCAGGCGGTCCCGCTGGCCAGCGGTTCGCACAAGGATGCGACCGGCTACAGCGTTGAAGATGGCCAACTGGTCATTGCCATGGAAAACGGCAGCACCCCGCTGCAGGACCCGGCCCAGTTCGTCGGCTACCAGGGCGGCACTGCCGCCCCCACGTCGGTGCTGCTGGTGCACAACGGCCTGCACCTCGACATCATCATCAACCGCACCACCACCATCGGCAAGACGGACGCCGCCGGCATCAGCGACCTGGTGATCGAGTCCGCGCTGTCGACCATCCTTGACCTGGAAGACTCGGTCACCGTGGTGGATGCCGAAGACAAGGTGCTGGCCTACGGCAACTGGCTCGGCATCTTGCAGGGCACGCTGACCGAGGAAGTCAGCAAGGGCGAAAAAACCTTCACGCGAGGCCTGAACCCCGACCGCGAATACACCGCCGCCAACGGCAATGGCGAAGTGCGCCTGCACGGCCGCTCGCTGATGTTCCTGCGCAATGTCGGCCATTTGATGACCAACCCGGCCATCCTGTACGCAGGCGGAAAAGAGATTCCCGAAGGCATCCTGGACGCCGTCGTGACCACGACCATCGCCCTGCATGACCTGAAGCGCCAGGGCCAGAGCGGCATCAAGAACTCGCGCACCGGCAGCGTCTACATCGTCAAGCCCAAGATGCACGGCCCGAAAGAAGTCGCCTTTGCCAGTGAATTGTTCGGCCGCGTCGAAAGCCTGCTCGGCTTGCCGGCCAACACCGTCAAGCTCGGCATCATGGACGAGGAGCGCCGCACCAGCGTCAACCTGAAAGCCTGCATTGCCGAAGCCGAAGCGCGCGTCGCCTTCATCAACACTGGTTTCCTCGACCGCACCGGCGACGAGATGCACAGCGCCATGCAGGCCGGCCCGATGATCCGCAAGGGCGACATGAAAACCACCGCCTGGATTCAGGCTTACGAAAAGAACAACGTGTTGACCGGCCTGGCCTGCGGCCTGCGCGGCAAGGCGCAGATCGGCAAGGGCATGTGGGCCATGCCCGACCTGATGGCCGCCATGCTGGAGCAGAAAATCGGCCACCCGAAAGCCGGCGCCAACACCGCCTGGGTGCCCAGCCCGACCGCCGCCACGCTGCACGCGCTGCATTACCACCAGGTGCTGGTCAGTGACGTGCAAAAGGAACTGGAAAAGATCGACGCCAACGCCGAGCGCGACACCCTGCTCAACGGCTTGCTGACGATTCCGGTCACCGCCACGCCGAACTGGTCGGATGCCGACAAGCAGCAGGAACTCGACAACAACGCGCAGGGCATTCTGGGCTACGTGGTGCGCTGGATCGACCAGGGCGTGGGCTGCTCCAAGGTGCCCGACATCCACAACGTCGCGTTGATGGAAGACCGCGCCACGCTGCGCATTTCCAGCCAGCACATGGCCAACTGGCTGCTGCACGGCGTCGTGACCAAAGCGCAAGTCACCGAAACCTTCGAGCGCATGGCCGCCGTGGTCGATGGCCAGAACGCGGGTGACGCGCTGTACCAGCCGATGGCCGGGCACTTCGACACGTCGGCAGCCTACAAGGCGGCGTGCGACCTGGTGTTCAAGGGGCTGGAGCAGCCCAGCGGCTACACCGAGCCGCTGCTGCATGCGTGGCGCTTGAAAGTGAAGGCCGGAACGGCTTGAGTCTGGTGGCGCGGGTTGCTATTAATTAAATAGCTGCTTGAGGCTGTCCAGAATGCGCTGGAGGCCTTTTTGGCTTGTAAAAAAAGAAAACGGCGCCTGCGGGCGCCGTTTTCAATTCAAAGCGTTGGAATCAATCGCTTGAATAGGTCCGCGAACTCCAAAAGCTTCAGCCTGTTCGTCCGCATTACCGCCAAGGAGCGCGCTCCGTCCAATGTCTTGCGCGGCAGCTTCATTGGCGTAGTCCCACTTTTGTTCCCTTGACCCTAAAAACGCCTGAATTTCAATTCAAACCCACACAGGAAGATGTTTATGGTTAATAATTGCTGCACTGCAACATTTTTTATAAAGGCTTCCCATGTTCACCATTACTTCTTTTGAATCCATCGCCAAAACCATGAAGGAAAATGCGGAAAAATTCAGCCCTGCGGCTTCGCAGGAAGCGTTCAAGCCGGTGATGGACCAGCTCAAGGCCTGGGGCGACCTGACCCAAAAGCAAGCGCAAGCCGCGCAAGCTGCCATGGCCGAAACCGTCGAATCCTTCAAGAACATCAAGGAGCCGAAAGCCGCTTTTGAAGCCCTGAAGGCATCGGCTGAAAGCAGCATCGCCATTGCATCGCAAAATCTGAAAGATGTCACCGCTCTGGGCGTTGCACAGTTCCAGTCGAGCATTGACACGATGCAAAAGTCGAGCCCTGCACCAGAAGCTTTTGCCAGTGTGGCAAAAGGCTTCAAGGACGCTGCTTCCAAAGTGGAAAATGCCCTGGAATCGGCAATGAAAAATGGCGCTGTTGCAGTCAAGAAGGCCCGTGGCGCCTGATTCCGGCAAATCCCGGCCCTGACCCATCTTCGGCTTCATTGAGGCGGTCAAGGCCACAGGATTTCACGGCTCCGGATTGCATCTGAGCTTTTCCCTTCAAAGAAACCCGGCCATGCGCCGGGTTTCTTTGTTGCGCGCTGAATAATCTTTCCGAAACACCGTCCAGCGCTGCGCTTTTGTTACAGACGAGCGCTGCAGTTGTCAGCGGCGGGCCTGCCCGAGGGGTCTGCGCACAGGGGTAAACTTCCAATCCTGAGATGACTTGACATTCATACCGCGACGTTCAGCTTGTCGATGCGGGGATCCCGCCGCTGCAAAACCGATGTTCCCGAGGGTGGCAACCCGACGTGTCCTTCAGCTTGACGACAGGCATGTCAGCCATATTGCCAGGCCAACTCAATTTCCCAACAGCAAGAGGAGCCCCATGACAGCCGGAAAATCAAAAATCATCTACACGCTCACCGACGAGGCGCCGCTGCTGGCGACTTGGTCCTTTTTGCCTGTCGTGCGTGCCTTCACGGCGCCGGCCGGCATTGAAGTGTCCGAAAGCGACATCTCGGTCGCCGCCCGGGTGCTGGCCGAATTTCCAGAGTGCCTGACCGACGCGCAAAAAGTGCCCAACACGCTGGCCGAGCTGGGCCGCCTGACGCAGGACCCGGACACCAACATCATCAAGCTGCCCAACGTCAGCGCCTCGCAGGGCCAGCTCATCGCCGCCGTCAAGGAACTGCAGTCCAAGGGCTTCAAGTTGCCCGACTACCCCGAAAGCCCCACGAGCGACGCCGAAAAAGAGATTCGCGCGCGCTATGCCCGCTGCATCGGCAGCGCCGTCAATCCGGTGCTGCGCGAAGGCAATTCGGACCGCCGCGCACCCAAGGCCGTCAAGGAATACGCCCGCAAGAACCCGCATTCGATGGCCGACTGGAGCCAGGCGTCGCGCTCGCATGTCTCGCACATGCATCACGGCGACTTCTACCACGGCGAAAAGTCGCTGACACTTGGCACGGCGCGTGACGTGAAGATGGAACTGCTCACCCAAAGCGGCAAGACCATCGTCCTGAAGCCCAAGGTGTCGCTGCTGGCTGGCGAGATCATCGACTCGATGTTCATGAGCAAGAAGTCGCTGGTCGAGTTCTACGAAAAGGAAATCGACGACGCCTTCACCACCGGCGTGATGTTCTCGCTGCATGTCAAGGCAACGATGATGAAGGTCTCGCACCCCATCGTGTTCGGCCACTGCGTGAAGATTTTCTACAAGGACGCGTTTGCCAAGCACGGCGCGCTGTTCGATGAAATCGGCGTGAACGTGAACAACGGCATGGCCAACCTGTACGAGAAGGTCGCCACCCTGCCGCAAAGCACGCAAGACGAGATCAAGCGCGACCTGCATGCCTGCCACGAAGGCCGGCCCGAGCTGGCCATGGTCGATTCGGCCAAGGGCATCACCAATTTCCACTCGCCCAACGACATCATCGTTGACGCGTCCATGCCGGCGATGATCCGGAACGGCGGCAAGATGTGGGGCGCCGACGGCCGCCTGAAAGACGTCAAGGCAGTGATGCCCGAATCGACCTTTGCCCGCATCTACCAGGAGATCATCAACTTCTGCAAATGGCACGGCAACTTCGACCCCAAGACCATGGGCACCGTGCCCAACGTCGGCCTGATGGCCCAGCAGGCCGAGGAATACGGCTCGCACGACAAGACGTTCGAGATTGCCGAGGACGGCGTGGCCAACATCGTGGACATTGCCACCGGCGAGGTGCTGCTGAGCCAGGACGTGGAAGCCGGCGACATCTGGCGCATGTGCCAGGTCAAGGACGCGCCGATCCGCGACTGGGTCAAGCTGGCCGTCACGCGTGCGCGCAACTCGGGCATGCCGGCCGTGTTCTGGCTCGACCCGTACCGCCCGCATGAAAACGAGCTGATCAAGAAGGTGCAGGCCTACCTGAAAGAGCACGACACCAAGGGCCTGGACATTCAGATCATGTCGCAGGTACGCGCCATGCGCTTCACGCTGGAGCGCGTCGCGCGCGGGCTGGACACCATCTCGGTGACCGGCAACATCCTGCGCGACTACCTGACCGACCTGTTCCCGATCATGGAACTGGGCACCAGCGCCAAGATGCTGTCCATCGTGCCGTTGATGGCCGGCGGCGGCATGTACGAAACCGGCGCCGGTGGTTCGGCGCCCAAGCATGTGCAGCAGCTGGTGGAAGAAAACCACCTGCGCTGGGACTCGCTGGGCGAATTCCTGGCGCTGGCCGTGTCGCTTGAAGACCTGTCACTGAAGACCGGCAACACCCAGGCCGGGTTGCTGGCCCGCACGCTGGACGCCGCCACCGGCAAGCTGCTGGACAACAACAAGGGCCCCAAAACCCGCACCGGCGAACTCGACAACCGGGGCAGCCATTTCTACCTGGCGATGTACTGGGCGCAGGCGCTGGCCGAGCAGGCCGACGACGTGGCATTGCAGGCGCACTTCGCGCCGCTGGCCAAGTCGCTGGCCGAAAACGAGGCAAAAATCGTCGCCGAGATGAAGGAAGTGCAGGGCCAGCCGGTGGACATCGGCGGCTACTACCTGCTGGATGCGGAAAAGGTCAAGGCGGTGATGCGTCCAAGCGCCACCTTCAATGCCGCGCTGAGCGCGGTGCAAGGCTAAAAAGCCGGGCGGGCCGGCCCCAAGGCCAGCCCTTCAACGCCCTGCAGGCCGCAGGCCGTCGCAAGACGGCCTGCGGCTTTTTCGTTCAGGTCCGAACCCTTGCGCCAAGGTGCGGATGGCGCCGCATCATGCTGCTATGAATTAAATAGCTGCCTGCGCATGATGGACATGCGCAAATAGCACTTTTTACCCTTAAAAACTACCCGCCATCACCTGAGGGCGCGGTTTTTCTATGGACAATAGCGTTTTGCAACGGGGCGCCAGGCCCGGGAAGGCCTTCAGGCCCAGAGCGCGCCAGCCTTTTCCCGGTCAATGCCTGCGGGCAGCCCGTGCCGTCCGGCGCTGGCTGTCCTGGAAGCCCCCATCCCTTCATTTCATGTTCGGCCCCGGCCGACGCCATCAGGAGCCTTGATGACCGACCCGACCCCTTCCTTTTTCAAACGCGTTTCGCTCGCCTTCGGCAGCTTTTTCAGCACCTTGGGCGATGGCAACTATGCCGCCCGCGTGCAGGCGTTGCGCGAGCAGGGTGATGCGCCTGCCGCACCTGTCGCAGCGGCTGCTCCTGCGCCCGCGCCCGTCGCACCGCCCGTCTTCAAGGAAGCCACGCCCGAAGCAGCGCTGCAACTGCTGGCCTTGCTGCAGCGCGAGGCACGACTGATCGATTTTGTCCAGGAAGATTTGACGGGTTACACCGACGCCGAGATCGGCGGGCCGGCGCGGCTGGTGCATGAGGGTTGCGCCAAGGTGCTGCGCGAGCATTTCACGCTGGCGCCGGTCCAGCCCGAGGCCGAAGGCAGCCGCATCATGCTGAACGACGGCTTTGATGCCCGCGCCATCCGCCTGACCGGCAACGTGGTCGGCCAGGCGCCGTTCCATGGCGCCCTGAGCCATCGGGGCTGGCGTGCCCTTGATACCCGGCTGCCGCGCCTGGCCGCCGGCCACGACGCCAGCGTGCTGGCGCAGGCCGAGGTGGAGCTGTGAACGCCGCCACGACTGACAAGACCGCCCAAGCTGAAAGCGCCGTGGACGGGCCGCAGTTTTCCATCGGCATCGACCTGGGCACCACGCACTGCGCGCTGGCCTGGGTGGACATTGGCGCCAGCGACGGCGAAAAAACGGTTTACGGCGTGCTCGCTGTTCCGCAACTGACCGCGCCTGGCAGTGTCGGCAACCTGCCGCTGCTGCCGTCGTTTTTGTACCTGCCGCATGAAAGCGAACTGGCCGCCGATGACCTGGCGCTGCCGTGGAGCGCAGAGCAGGACTTTGCCGTCGGCGAAATGGCGCGGACACGCGGCGCGCAGACGCCGATCCGCCTGGTGTCCAGCGCCAAGAGCTGGCTTTGCCATACCGGTGTGGACCGGCGCGCTGCCATTTTGCCAAACGACGCGCCGCCCGAAGTTGCGCGCGTCTCGCCGCTCGAAGCCTCGACCCGCTACCTGGCGCATCTGCGCCACGCCTGGGACCAGGCGCACCCCGAAGCGCCGTTCGACCAGCAGGACGTGACCATCACGATTCCAGCGTCGTTCGACCCGGCCGCACGCGAACTGACCGCCGAGGCGGCCCGCGCTGCCGGCTACGTGTCAATGACGCTTCTGGAGGAGCCGCAGGCCGCGCTCTACCACTGGATACAGGCGAGCGCCGGCCAGTGGCGCAAGGACGTCAAGCCGGGCGAGATCATCCTGGTGATCGACGTCGGCGGCGGCACCAGCGACTTTTCGCTGATCGCCGTGCTGGAGCGCGAAGGCAACCTGGAACTGCACCGCGTCGCCGTGGGCGACCACATTTTGCTGGGCGGCGACAACATGGACCTGATGCTGGCGCATGTCGTGGCGCGCAAACTGGCCGCCGAGGGCAAGCAACTGGACCCGTGGCAGATGCGCGCGCTGACCTACGCCTGCCGCAGCGCCAAGGAAAACCTGCTGTCTGACGCCGCGCTCGACGCGCAGCCCCTCGTCGTCCCCAGCCGGGGCGCCAAGCTGATCGGCGGCGCGGTGCGCACCGAGCTGACCCAGGCCGAGGTCCGGGCGTCGCTGCTCGAAGGCTTCTTCCCGACGGTGGACGCGGCGGCCCGGCCGGTGAACCGCGCGCGCGGCGGCCTGACGCAACTGGGCCTGCCGTACGCGCAGGACGCCGGCGTGACGCGCCACCTGGCCGCCCTGCTGGGCCGCCAGGCCGGCGCCACGGCCGAGCTTGAAGGCTTTGCCGGAACGATTGATGCGGGCGCCAGCTTTTTGCATCCGACGGCGGTGTTGTTCAACGGCGGCGTCTTCAAGTCCGACCTCCTGGTCGAGCGCACGCTGGCGACGCTCAACGGCTGGCTCGCCGCCGAGCAGGCCCCGGCGGCGCGCGCGCTCAGCGGCGCCGACATGGACCTGGCGGTAGCGCGCGGCGCGGCCTATTACGGCTACGTGCGGCGCGGCCAGGGCGTGCGGATTCGCGGCGGCACGGCGCGCGCCTATTACGTCGCGGTCGAGTCGGCAATGCCGGCCATTCCGGGCTTCGAGCCACCCATCCAGGCGCTGTGCATTGCGCCCTTCGGCATGGAAGAAGGCATTGAGGCCGAGCTGCAGACGCAGGAATTCGGCCTGGTCGTTGGCGAGCCGATGCACCTGCGCTTTTTCGGCTCGTCAGTGCGGCGCCAGGACCCGCTGGGCGCGCTGCTCGATGTCTGGCAGCCCGACGAATTGCAGGAACTCGGCGAGATCCAGGCCACGCTGCCCGCCGAAGGCCGGCAGGCCGGCGAGATCGTGCAGGTCCGGCTGCGCGCCGTGGCCACCGACACCGGCACGCTGGCGTTGACGGCGGTGGCCACGCAGGGTGGCGAGCACTGGAAGGTGGAGTTCGATGTGCGCGCGGGCGGGCAGGCGGCTTGAAGCGGGCCGTTTTGCGCCTTCCCCGGCGTGGGCGGTTTGCAGATCCAGGCATTGAATTGATGCGTTGCACCTGATGAGCCGCTACATCGTCGGCATCGACCTCGGCACCACCCACACCGTGGTCGCTTACGCACCCCTGGCGGTGGAGCAGGCCGACATCCGCGTGTTTGACATCGACCAGCTGGTCGCACCGGGCGAGGTGACCGCCTTGCCGCTGCTGCCCTCTGTACGCTTTCACCCGGCCGACGGCGAGATGGCCGCCAGCGCGCTGCAACTGCCGTGGCCGGCCGACAGCGGCAACGCCGGCCAGCCGCCTGCGGTCATCGGTCAGTGGGCGCGCCGGCTGGGCGCGCAGGTGCCGGGCCGGCTGGTGGCCAGCGCCAAGAGCTGGCTGTCGCATGCGGCGGTGGACCGGCTGGCGCCCATCCTGCCCTGGGGCGCGCCCGACGGCGTGCCGAAAATCTCGCCGGTCGAAGCCAGCGCCAGCTACCTGCGCCATGTGCGCGCGGCCTGGAACGCGCGCTTTCCGGACAGTCCGCTGGAGCGGCAGGAACTCCGGCTGACCGTGCCGGCGTCGTTTGACGAAGGCGCCCGCGCGCTGACGCTGGATGCCGCGCGGCAGGCCGGCCTGCCCACGGTCCGCCTGCTGGAAGAACCCCAGGCGGCATTCCACGACTGGCTGCTGCGCCACCAGGGCCGGCTGGACCAGGAACTGGCGCAGACCCGCCGCGTGCTGGTCTGCGACGTCGGCGGCGGCACCACCGACCTCAGCCTGATCGACGTGGACATGCCGGAGGATGGCGGCCCGCCTCGCCTGACGCGCGTCGGCGTGGGCAACCACCTGATGCTGGGTGGCGACAACATGGACCTGGCGCTGGCGCACGCCGTGGAAGCGCGCATGGGCGGCACGCCGGGTGCGCCGTTGTCGGCCCCCCGGCTGGCGCAGCTGATGGACCGCTGCCGCGCCGCCAAGGAGGTGCTGCTGGCGCATAACGCGCCCGAACAGACGCCGGTCACGCTGCTGGGCGGCGGCGCCCGGCTGGTGGGCGGTAGCCGCACGGTGATGCTGCAGCGCGAAGAGGTCGAGCGGCTGATCGTCGACGGCTTTTTTCCGCAGGTCGGGCTGGACGCGCAGCCGGTGCAGGCGCGCGGCGGCATCGTCGCCTTTGGCCTGCCGTATGCGCGCGATGCCACCATCACGCGGCACATCGCCGCTTTCCTGCGCCAGCACGGCCCGGACCTGCCCGATGCATTGCTGCTCAACGGCGGCGTGTTCCGCGCCGGGGCGCTGGCGCAGCGGCTGGCCGAGACGCTGGGCGCCTGGCGCGGCGCGCCGCTGCGCCTGCTGCACAACGACAACCCCGACGTGGCGGTGGCGCGCGGCGCGGTGGCCCACGGGCTGGCGCAGCGCGGCCTGGCTCCGCGCATTGGCGGCGGCTCGGCACGCAGCTATTTCTTGCGGCTCGACGAAGCGAAGACGCCCGGCAAGCAGGCCGATGCCGGCCAGGCGCGCGGCATCTGCATCCTGCCGCGTGGCAGCGAGCCGGGGCACGAGGCGCTGCTGAGCGGCCGCAGCTTTGCCCTGCGCGTCGGCCAGCCGGTACGCTTCCAGCTGTTCAGCGCCGTGGCCGACGGCGCCGGCCAGGCGCCACCGCAAGCCGGCGAGCTGGTCACGCTTGACGACGACGCGCTGGTGCGGCTGCCACCCCTCGTCATGGTGCTGGCGGCCGATCCGGCCGATCCCGGCGCCAGCAACGGCCCGCTGGCGCGGCAGGACATCGCCGTTCAGCTGGCCGCGTCCCTGACCGACGTCGGCACGCTGGAACTGCACTGCGTGGCGCTGTCGGGCGCGCGCCAACGCTGGCTGCTGGCGTTCGACTTGCGCCAGCCGCAAGCCCAAGCTGGTGGCCCCGAAGCGCCAGACCCACGGCTGGCAGCGCGCATGGCCGAAGCCATTGCCCGGATCGACCGCATCTTTGGCACCAACAAGCAGCCCGTCAGCCCGAAAGAGGTCACCCAGCTGCGCGCGCAACTCGAACGCCTGCTCGGCGACCGCGCGCAGTGGACCACGCCGGTGCTGCGCCAGCTGTTCGACGCGCTGTGGCAGCGCGAACGCGGCCGGCGCCGCAGCGCCGCGCACGAGCGCGTCTGGCTGAACCTGGCCGGCTACGGCCTGCGCCCCGGCTTTGGCGATGCGCTCGACGCCTGGCGGGTGCAGCAGCTCTGGACGCTGCTGCCACTGGGTGTGCAGCATCCTGGTGACCGGCAGGTGGGCGCCGAATGGTGGACGCTGTGGCGGCGCGTGGCCGGCGGACTGGACGCTACCCAACAGCTGCGCCTGCTCGACGACTTTGCCTTCAACCTGCAGATCAGCGAAGAGGGCGCGGACGGCCTGGAAGGTGCCCGGCCGGTCAGCGGCAGCGCCGGCGACATGCTGCGCCTGGGCGCGTCGCTGGAGCGGATTCCGCCCGCCTACAAATCCGAGATCGGCGAATGGCTGCTGGGGCGGATGAATCAATCCGGCGTCGCGCCACCCGCCCGCCAGCGCGCCGGCCATGACAGCAGCGCCGACGACAGCTTGCTCCTGTGGGCGCTGGGCCGCATCGGTACGCGCGCGCCTTTCCACGGCAGCCCGCATGACGTGGTGCCGCCCGGTACCGCTTCGGCGTGGACCGAACGCCTGCTGGCGCTCGACTGGAAACGCCTGGAAGCCGCCGCCTTTGCCGCCGTCAACCTGGCGCGCGTCACCGACGACCGGGCCCGTGACCTGCCGCCTGCGCTGCGCGAGCAGGTCTTGGGGCGGCTCAGGGCGATTCACGCGCCCGTACCCTGGCTGGCGATGGTGGCTGAAAAAGTCGAACTCGACGAAGCCACCGAGCGCCGCATGCTTGGCGAATCGCTGCCGCCGGGGCTGAGATTGATGGGGTGATGCACGCCTTGGGCCTGCGGCTGGCAGCGCAGCCAATGGCGGGGTAAGGCTGAGTAAGTCGCGCTCAGTGCATCAAACCGGCTGCGCGGTAATTTTTTGGCGCCAGCATGGGGGTCAGTGCTGCAATTGATTAAAACCTTTTCCAGGGCATGAAGGTCTTTCGTCGTGTAGCCCCCCGCTTTAACAAGCTCGGCATCCGATTTCTGGGCTTTTTGCACATCGCTGGAATCATGAAGTGGCTTTACTGAAATTTCCGAAAATGGCCTAGCGTGCGACGTCACGCTAACGTGGCACGATCCAGTCGCCGGTAGCCGTCATCCGGGTGAAGTCGGGGGCCTTGTACTGCATGATGAAAGCGCCCTTCGAGCCGTAGCGCTGGTCAGGCCCGAGGGTGAAGCGCGGGTAGGCTGTCGCTATAGCGGCTTCGTCTGCGGCTTCGACCAGCTCGACAAAATACTCGCGCGAATAACGCTCGCGCATGGTCTGCAGCGCACGCACGCTCACTTCGCAAGCCGAATAAGTATTGCCCTGCAGGCGGCTTAGTTCAGACTGCAGCAGCAGGCCCTGGCGGGACATCCAGTGGCCGGTATTGAGCACTACCGTGTCGATTCGGCGTTGTGCCGACGCATAGGGGTAAACCATCCAGGCGCGCTCGCGCCAAGCCATGGCGAGCGGGGCTGCGTCAAGACCGGCCAGCTCGCCAGAGACGATGACCCGGCCAGCGCGCGGCGGGGGGGCCGTCTCGGTGAAATGGCGCAGCGCGCTTGGCTTGAGCCACAGCACCAGCGCGTCTTGCTCGGTCAGGGCGGCACCCAGGGCGCGGTCGGCTTGCGGGTCGTGCAACTGCTGCTCAATTTCGGCCGTGCTACCCAGCTCGCGCAGCCGTCGGTGCAGAGCCTTCGCCGCCAGCAGCGCAGCCTCGGAGCCGTCGGTGCGCTGCACAATGCGGCGCCAACCCCCAGCAGGTTTTTCATCGACCAGGCGCTCGGCCAGCGTGGCAGCTTCCAGACTCACGCCGCGCGAAAAATAAAACGACCAATGCGATGCGAGCGTGTCGTCCACGGCTGCCGTGTTGGGCAGGACGCAAGGCATCATTTCCCGTTCGCAGAATTGGTGGATCGGTGTCCAGCTGCCGCCGCTGACGCCCGAGATGACTGCGAACACCGGTTGCTGGCGCTGGAGCGTTGCCAGTTCCTGCGGCCACAGCGCCGGGTCGGCCCCGAGTTGCCACACATGGTGCTGCCAGGGCCGTGGCGCACCGGCGTGGCCGGACGGGCGGGGGCTGCGTTCAGCCAGGCAGCGCGACATAATGGAAAGCGTCATGTCCCGTTCAGCGGCGGGTGTATCGGCTGTGACTATGGTCGCCAGATGCAGCGCCTTGTCGTCAACACCGGGCGCCTGACCCAGCGGCAGGGTATCGAGGTAGGCCAGCAGTTGGGCCAGCGACGCCGCATCGAGTTCGTAGCGCGGCATCAGGTAGCCCATGGCCTGACCGCCAGGGCTGCTGCCAGTGAGCATTGCCTGCGCGAAACTCTGCTCGGTGTAGGCGGCGCGTGTGTGCGCAGCATGTTCGGTGCGCGACAGGCCGGTCGGCACCCGGCCTGTGCGGGGTGCCCAACGCGCGCCCGGCGCCCGCAGCAGTGAGCCGATGACCGGCGGAATCAGCTGGTTGCCTTCGGCGCCGCCTAGGGCGCTGGCACGGTGGCAGCTGATGCAGGCGGCCGATGCACCTGCCACGCGCACGCCATCAATGCGGGTGCCACGCAGCGGCATGCCATTGGCAAGCATGCCGGTACGGTAAATGCGCTCGCCGCGCTGCACCTCCAGCGGCACCGTAGCGTTATCCGTTGCCCAGGCGGGCAGGGCCGCCAGCACGGCCCAGCTGGTCGCCAGGCTGAACCGCGCCAATCCAAGCAGCGCCCCGGTCGGATTCATGGGGACGCCGTGAACAAAACCAGCGACTCGCTTATCAGCCGGTCAGGTGAGGCGAAGCCATCGAGCCGCACCCATTGGCGCGAGCCCATAGGCCGCACAAAAGTGACCGGCGTATGACCCATCTTGTCGGGTCGATAGACGTTGAAGGCACGCTGTATCGCATCAATCGCTTCCTGGCTGCCGGTGTAGAAGGTCCACTGCGGCCCGGCACCGAAGCGGCCTGCATACTCCGCAAGGCGAGCCGGTGTGTCCTGGCCTGGATCGACCGACACCGAGATCATCTGCACCTGCCCGGACCTGGAGCCCAGACGCTCCTGGGCAGCCGCGAACACCTGCGAAAGCGGCAGGCAGATGCCCGTGCAGGTGGTGAAGACGAAGTTCAGCAGTACCGGCCGGGTGTTGTCCAGCGCAGCTTCAAAGGTCATGGGCTTGCCGCTGTGCTGGCGCACCTGCACAGCAGGAAGCCTGACGTTGACCATGCTGCGCGAAACATCGTTGCCTGCAGCCGCTGTGCTGTTGGCGTCCTGGGCTGCGTGCTGGCCCGGGTGGGCCGATGCATCGACCCACCCGGCCGCCGCTAATGTTGAGAGCACAAGCGGCAGGACACGGCGGACAAGGCTTATGAACGGGTTCATGTTGTGTCCTCCTGGCAGGTAGCCCATTTAGCCGCCATGGCTTAGGCGACGACGAAACGACGCATCATTTCATGGTCCTCGTGCGACAGGATGTGGCAATGCCACACGTATTCGCCGGGCCGCGCGAAGGTCACCAGGAGGCGGGTCACTTCGCCGGGATAGGTGATCACCGTGTCCTTGCGTCCCGCCTCGTTGGCCTCGGCAGGACGTGCGGCGCCAGACAAGGCGACTTTCGTGAGGTAGCCGCCACTGGTGCTGCCACCGGGGCCCATGGGCTTGTCCAGCAGGGTGCCAGTGAAAGGCTGGCGGCTGAGGATGCGGAAATCCACCAGATGCAGGTGGATCGGGTGCGCGTCCACGGTGGTGTTGTGCAACTCCCAGATCTCGGTGCTGCCTGCGGCCATGATCTCGGTCACCGGGTCAGAGTAGAAAAAGGTGCCAAAGGCCGGGTTGGCTGGATTGCCCACTGACGGATTGACCGTGCCCAGCATCGTCTGCAATCGGCCCAGCGGGTCGGTGCCCTCGTACAGCATCAGCTTGCGCCGTGGCACGCCCGCCGTCTGCAGCGCGGGCAGTGTGCCGAGCACCGGACGCAGGAACACTGGCAGCACGGGTTGACGCACCCCCGTGTTGAGCGGCAAAGTCACTCTGAAAGTCATGATCTTGCCAGCCGTGAGCGGGTCAACCGGAGCGCCATTCGGGAACGGCACGTTGGCGGAGTTGCGCACGCTGATGGTCTCGTTGACCAGGCCAGCGAAGTTCACAACCAGATCGGCACGCTCGCCGGGTGCCAGCAGCAGGTGGTTGAGCGCGACCGGGGCGTCCATCAGGCCGAGCTCGGTGCCGACCTGGTGAAAACGCAGCACGCTACCGTCGGCCTGCTGGAACTTCAGATCGTAAAACCGGGAATCCGAGGCATTAAGCATGCGCAGCCGGTAGGCGCGCGGCTCCACCTCGCATTTCGGCCAGGGCACGCCGTTGACAAGGATGAAATCGCCAAAGAACTCGGGCAGGTGGGTGATGGCCGGCGCTGTGGGGTAAATCGCCAGGTCCGAAGACGGGTAGTACACCTTGCCGGTGGCATCGAACATCCGGTCTTGAATCATCAGCGGCAATTCGTGAGCATGCGAGGGCAACATGCCGCGCTCGATCAGGTAATCCTCATTGGCATCGCGGATCAAATAATTGCCGGCCAGACCCATGCTGACGTTGAGTCGGGTCACGCCCAGCGCATGGTCGTGAAACCAGAGATGCCCAGCTTCCTGCATGTTGTTGAAGACGTAGGGCGTGCTGTAGAGGCGGCCGCGGAAATCAGGCCTGCCGTCGCGGTCGGTGTCGGGCGTGGCCCAACCATCGGGCAGGCCGTCGGCAGCGGTATCGACACTGCTGCCGCCATGACGGTGCGCCACCAGCGGCACCGGCGCCTGGCCGCCCAGATTGCCCGGGTTGGCCCACATCAGCGTAGTGTCTATCGGCAGCCGGTGCGGCAGCGGCGTACCGCTGTCATTGAGCAGTAGATTCTCATAGCTGACCTGGATGCTGGAGCCGGATCGCACTGCAAAGGTCCTTGCCGGCGAGGTCGGCGCCTGACTGGCGGTGCCGTAACCCCACAGCACCGTGGTCAGCGGCTTGTTCCTGCCATCGACGAGGCCGATATTCGAGTTGAATTCCTTGATCTGCAGGCTGTAGCTGGTCAGGCCTGCGCTGGGAACAAAGCGGTTGATGGCGCTCAGGGGATTGGGCAGGGGCTCCCTGAATTTGGGATGGGCCGCCGCGTCGAGCAGCGTCACCGCCGTGCCGGGCGCGGCCAGCGTGACCGGCCCAATGCCCTGCGCCACCGTTGGCAAGCTGACCGTCGGGCTGACGGATACGGTCCCTGTGGTCGTCGCAGTGACCAACTGCGCATGGGCTTTCAGGCCGGTCAGGCTTGAGGCGCCAACGGCTATCACGCCGGCGAGAAATGTGCGGCGACCGGTGACCTTCGTCCGGCCGGTGTTGTCCGCATCGGCGGGAATGAGGTCATGATCGTTGCTGCTGAATGAGGCCATGGTTGTTCTCTTGTCAATTGATTTCCCGTCCCGCGTGTCCCAATGCGCACGGCAGCCGGTCTTGAAAACTTAAAAAACCAGACAAGAGTTCACCCATCGAGGTGCCGATCTCATCGGGAGCATCAGCGAGGGCAAAACATATACAAACAATTGCCTTTAGTATGTTTTTACTAACCGCGCTGAATTCAGTTTCTTGCCAACGTTGACAGTGGTCAATACCATGGAGGGCTAACCCGGCGCTGTTGCCTAAATCAGCGTGAAAAATATCTTTGAGATCAAAACCTTGCGTGAGCCTGACTCTTGCTTTTTGCCGCCAGCATCAAAAAATCAACATTTTAAAAATTCAAAGCTGTTGATTCAAAAGGATTTATTTTGTGCAGCAACGCCAGCAATCGATTCAGGATGGATGCAGTGAATAAAAATACCCGGTAACTTTGCATTCACCCATCGTGTGCTTCAGGCGTGAATAACGATTGGCACCAGCGCTTTGAGCTTGCACCGGAGCTGCCGGCAGGAATGAATGTGGATATTCCAATATGCAAAAAATATAACTTGATGAAACTGATGCCGTGTTCGGAAAGTTTGAGGTGCTGATGTTGCACAAGCCGGTCGAGAAATTTTTTTCACCACGGAGGTGCGCTTCTGGGGCGCTGCGGCACAGCATCGTCTGGGTGCCGCTTCAGTGAGGTAATCACCCGGTTTGACCAGAATGACGCATGCCCGCCACACCATTCACCCATGGGCAGTTGGAGCGTATTGCCCCACAGCTACCGCCTTGCCAAGGTCGTCTTGGCGGGAACCCAAGGGCTTTTTTTCAATGCACTGCTTTGGATGGCCCGCACGGGCACGCCTTGGCGCGACCTTGCCGAGCGGAAGTGGAAGTGGAAGTGGAAGTGGAATATGGTGCATCAGCGCTGGGTTTATTGGTGCGACAAGGCACACTTCGAACGTCTTTTTCTGGACGTGCAACAGCCCGACATGAAGGAGGTGATGATGGGCTCGACGTGCTGCCAGGCGCATCAGATCAGCCACCGGTCCAATACAAGACCTATAGCCGTGTCCCAGCTACCGCTTTCCCGCGCTCAACCAACCGGCCGCATGCCGTGGATCCGCAGCAACTCGTTCGGCCCTTCCCAGTTCCCATCGGCCAACTGGAAGACCTCCAGCTGCTCTTCCATGTCGGCCCACGCCGCTTCCCTGGCTTCGGAGTTCAGGTGGCCCAGGATCTGCAGGATGGGCGAAGCCGAGGTGCGCACAAAGTGCAAATAATCGCGCGCCGACGGCAGCTGGAACGGCGCATAGATTCGCTCCGTGGTCACGCCGGCGAATCCTGCCTGTATGAAATGATCTTCCAGCAGCCTCGGCTTGCCCAGGCTCAGCAGCCCGCCCGGCGCAAACGGATCGCGTGGCCCCAGGCCCGCATGCCGCAACGCAGTGGTCATCAACATGCCAAGGCACGGGTTACGCTGCGGCTCCGAAAACACCAACGCGGCGGCATGCCCGCCCGGGCGCAGTACCCGGTGCATCTGCTGCAGCGCGCGCAGGGGATTGGGGCAGAGCATCAGGCCGAGCCGGCACACGGCCGCGTCAAAACCGTTTTCGTCCAGCACCCGGTCTTCGGCATCGCTGACCCGCGTGTGCACCTGCGCCAGCCCGGCTTGATGCGCATTTTCGCGGGCGAACTGCAAGAAAGCCGGGGAAATGTCAGTGGCCAGCACCCGGCCGCCTTCGCCCACCCGGTGGGCAATCTCCAGCGTCTGGTCGCCCGCGCCGGCGGCGACGTCCAGCACCCGCATGCCCAGGCCGATCCGCGCCGCGCCGAGCAGCGCCGCCGTGGGGGCGGCGAGCCAGTTGTGGATCGCCGGTGTCTGGTGGTTCCAGCCGCTGGCCGACTCGTCCCAGGCCTCGCGGACGGCGTTCTTGAATTGTTCGGGGTTGGCCGGTAGCATGCGGACCTCCTGCGGGTGGATTGCGGTTGCGCCAGTCTGTTACCAAAGCGCAGCCCGCGCAAGCCGCCCAACACGGGCCTGGCCGCTGGCGGCGCGCCGATAATCAACAGCCTGCCCGCCCGCTGCCCCAGAAAGACCCGATGCCCCTAAAGCCCATTTCGTTATACACAACTCCGGCAAAATTCCCCTCAAGAAAGATTTGAAGGAAAACGATGGGCTGGGCAGGCACTGAATTTGAGACGATAGACT
>NZ_JADOVG010000014.1 GCF_015752205.1 Polaromonas sp. CG_9.7 | reverse complement strand
GCGAGCAAAAATTTCATAATGCGAGTGCGCTGAGTGAAAAATCAACCCACCCGGGCAGGGTGTTGCGTTTACCCGCAGAGTATTTCAGCAGCCTGTTAACCCCACCGTCGCGGTCGTCAAAACGCATATCGGCACAGCGGAGGACTGCGCATTAGCTGATGCGCGCTACTGCAGTCAAGCGGTAATTACTGAATTTTTTGCAACTCAGCCGGAAACCGAGCTGGTGATCGCGCCGAGTGACGTAGGCAACGTATTGGCAGAGCGAGAGAATGCCATGGGTTACCAGCACGCGGTAGCCATGGTCGCTAAGTTTCAACCGGAACACCGGAAACTAGATTACCGCAAACGCAAGTGGACTGCCGATCCGCCCAAAGGCTGGATTAAAAACATTCTAAGTTTTGACAGTTCAGCGTGCAGGTCCTGGAATAGGCAAAAGCCGAGTTAGGGCTCAATCTCTTGGCGGTCTGTCTTCACCGAATGGGGCCGATGCAGACGCTGTGAGTGGCAAAAGGTGCCGAGATGGAACAGGTCTTGGCAGGCAGCGCTCAGGATCCTGTCGAACATGTTCTCCATGCGCCTGAGCGGTCCGTGAACCTCGTCGCGCCGCTTTATATCATTCTGCTACTAGATTCATGAAGCAAACATGGTCTCTAAAGTATCAACCTAACATTCAAAAACTTTAAAAGTTAACATAATATACATCGTGGAATATCAAAAATATTTCACCATTTACCTTTTGGACGTTCATTTCTGATTGATGCAGCGATCGCTTCTATAGAGTCAGGCCTTTTTCCACGCTGGGCAAAATCCAGTGCCGTAAGACCTTGCTGATTTTTGAGTCTTGGATCTGCGCCCTCTTTAAGTAATAGTTTCACTGAGGCTTCCGAGCCATACATCGCAGCCATCATCAACGGGGTTGAACTGTTTGGCGACTCTGCATCGATGTAGGCATTATTTTCAAGAAGTAGACCGATCAGTGCAGTATGTCCGCCGCTAGCTGCGTAATGCAGCGGTGTCCAGTCGGTTTTATTTACATCGGCTCCTTTTTTTATGAGCTTGCTGGCCAATTGCAGCTCTCCTTTGATGGAAGCTAGCATCAAAATGCTTTCACCTTGTGCATTGAGTATGTTGAGATTGGTTTTTGGCCAATCAATCAACACCTGGGTAACTTTTGGCGACGGCTCGCGCAGGGCAAGATACAGGCCGGTTTGGCCCTTTGGATCAATCGTATTTGCATCAAACCCTCTGACAAGAAGCTCATTGACCTTACTTGAATTGTCTTGCCGGATGGCATTGAAAAAATCTTCAAACGAACCTGCACAAGCTACCCCGGTCCCTGCAAAAACAAACGCAACACATAATTTTTTTGCAAACGCAGCAAAAATTTTTGTCATGTGCTGACCTCCGTAAAAAGTTGTTCAAAATTACGACTGGTTGCAAGGGCAATAGTGTCGAGAGATTCGAGTCTTATTTCGGCAAGCTGTTTTGCTACAAAGGGAACATATGAAGGATTGTTTGTTTTCCCTCGATAAGGCATCGGTGATAAATAAGGACTGTCAGTCTCAATTAAAAGTCGGTCAAGTGGAATAAAACGGGCGACTTCTCGAATATCTGCTGCATTTTTAAACGTAATTACGCCTGAAAAAGAAATGTAAAAACCAAGATCTAAAGCGGCTCTTGCTACTTCTTGAGTTTCTGTAAAACAATGAAATACACCACGTACATTTTTTCCCTTTGTCGCGGCAACTGCAATTTCTTCCTTCAAGATAGAAATCGTGTCATTCGAAGCATTTCTGGTATGAATAACAAGAGGCTTTCCAGTCAAGCCAGCCGCTCTGATGTGTACCCGAAAACGCTCGCGCTGCCATTCCATTTCCTTAAGTGTTCTCTCACCTAGTCGGTAGTAATCAAGGCCTGTTTCTCCTATTCCCACCACCCTTTCAAGTTTGGCCCGTCTAACAAGATCGTCAATATCCGGTTCCTGTACTTTTTCATTGTCAGGGTGTACTCCAACCGTGCACCAGAAATTGTCATAGGTTAATGCCAGTTGGTGAACGTCCTGAAATTCTTCAAGGGTGGTACAAATGCATAAAGCTCTTTCCACTTTCGCATCTTTCATAGCCTTACGGATTTCTGATATATTTTCTTTTAAGCTTGGATAACTTAAATGGCAGTGTGAATCTGTAAACATAAATTTATGTAGATGATATTCAAATCGTATCAGTAGCTCGACTGGCGCCCACATTAGGGCCTAAAAGCTCTTCAATTTTTGCTTTAAGTGTGCGTGATTTCTCTTCTACCGGAAACCGAACGCCAATTCCTTGCGTCTGGTTGCCAGCAGCATGGGGAGGTGTAATCCATGCCACTTTTCCGGTGATTGGATGACGTTGCGTTTCATCGGGAAGAGTTAACAAAACATAGACGTCATCGCCAAGTTTGTAATCGCGGGTGGTGGCAATGAATATTCCCCCTTCTTTAAACAACGGAATATAGGCAGTATATAGATCACTCTTTTCTTTGATTGACAACTGAATAATGCTGGGTCGGGATGCTGTGGTGGCAGGGCCTGAGATGGATTTTGTGCTCATGATGCTGATTTGGAAGTTGAATCTATTTTGATTAGCTGAATGCCAAGCTATACGGCAGTGAGTGCTGTCTTGGCACGACTTACCAAGGATTCAATCAGCAATCCCGGGTTATAAGGATGATCTACAGTGCGCGCAATAGCGTTGAGGTCCCTTGACCAATTTGCAAGGGCATACAACCCTGTTTCATCCAACTCTTGAGAAAAACGAACTGTTTTGCCGGCTGCTCTTACGGGAACTGCAGACAAGTCTTGAACACTGAAAAATCTGGGAACACCTCCCACCCGGATTGACCACAAATCATGGCAAAGCTTTTGCAGGGCAACAACCGCTAGGGCTGGTGGAAAATCCGCCAAGGCACTGACATCGCCATTAAGCATCGCTTTTGGGAAATCCTGCCATCGCTGTGCAGTCTCTTTAGCCGGGGTGGCTTGCGTCCAGTTCAGCACATCAGACGGTCTTCCGCCTGCTCTGAGCAAAAGTGTCTTCATGTCAGCCGAGTCTGATGGCTGGACTGCTTTTTGTGGTTTTTTATCTGTGCTACCCAGTCGAGCCGTTTCAGTTCCAAGCCAGCGTAAAGCCAGTTCAAAATCAGGCCACAGCATGGTGTGGCCAATGCATCGACTGCGAATGGTTGGCAGCAGTTGGTGCGCCGCTTCTGTTGCCAGAATGAACTTAACTGCCCCGGGTGGCTCTTCAAGAGTCTTCAGCAATGTGTTTGCTGTCACATGATTCATACGCTCGGCAGGAAATACCACAACCACCTTGGTCGTTCCACGTGAACGGGTGAACTGGGTAAATGAAACGGCTTCGCGCGCCGCATCCACCTTGATTTCCTTGCTGGGCTTGCGCTTTTTTCCGTCCAGCTCATCCTGCGTTTTTTCGTCTAGCGGCCAGCCCAGCGAAAGTGACAGTGTTTCAGGCATCAGCATGCACAGGTCTGCATGGGTATGAACCTCTACTGCGTGGCAACTTCCGCAGTGGCCGCAGGCACCGCGTGAAGTAGGCTGCTCGCACAACCAGGCAGTGGCCAACGCCAGCGCCAGTTCAAACTGCCCAAGACCTGACGGCCCCCCCAGCAGCCACGCGTGACCGCGTTGCGTCAGCAAACTTTCCAGTTGTGTCTGCAGCCATGGGGCCAGGTGTCGGCCTTGAAGAGTGAGTGTATTTGGGGTATTCATGGTCAGGCCACGGACTTTAGCCATCCCTTTTCAATAACCACCTGCATGACGCACTGCCAGACCGCATCCCGCGCCTGGGAAGCATCAATTCGCGCGAAGCGTTCGAAATGATCGCGCTGACGTTCCGCGTAGCCTTGCGCAACACGGCGAAAAAATTCTACCGGCTGCGATTCGAACCTGTCGGGAACACGGGCGTCAGCTAGGCGCAAGGCAGCATCTTCTGGAAGCAGGTCAAACCAGATCGTAAGGTCTGGCTCGATCACCGTTTCAACTTCAGGTTTCATCGGTTGATTGCCTGCCGGGTCGCCCAAAAGACCCTCATCAGTCTGCACCCAGCTTTCAAGTGTGGCCAGCACGCGTAGATTAAAACCGCGCCCCGCTCCTTGGTAGGCGAATGTGGCGTCGGTGAAGCGATCGCACAAGACCACCTCGCCACGCAGCAGCGCCGGTGCAATCACGCGCACCACGTGGTCACGGCGAGCTGCAAAAATCAGCAGCGACTCGGTCAGTGGATCCATGGCTTCTTCGAGGACCAGATTACGCAACTTTTCGGCGAGCAAAGTCCCGCCTGGTTCGCGCGTGAGCGTCACTGTGCGTCCTTCTGACGTGAAGGCGTTGGCCAGGGCTTCGATGTGCGTTGATTTTCCTGCGCCGTCGATGCCTTCAAAACTGATAAATAGGCCGTGATGGGTCATGATGATTTATCGGCCTCGAATGTATTTGTTGACAGCGCGGTTGTGGCCATCAAGGTTTTCGCTGAACTCGCTGGTGCCATCACCCCGAGAGACAAAATAAAGCGCTTTGGTCGATGCCGGCTGCACTGCCGCGAGCAATGCGGCTTTGCCCGGCATGGCAATCGGCGTTGGCGGCAAACCTGTCCGGGTGTAGGTGTTGTAAGGCGTATCCATCTGAAGATCGCGTTTGCGCAAGTTGCCGTCAAACCGGGCGCCCATTCCGTAGATCACAGTCGGGTCTGTTTGCAACGGCATGCCAATGCGAAGCCGGTTGGTAAAAACACCGCTGACCTGTTCGCGATCCGACGGCTTGCCGGTTTCTTTTTCCACAATGCTGGCCAGGATGAGCGCTTCGTCAGCTGACTTGAGTGGTGTTTCAAGGCTGCGCAAACTCCAGGCGGCGTCAAGTCGCCGGTCCATGGCCCGAGCCGCGCGCTTGAGAACGGCCAGATCGCTGGAGCCTTTGGCATAGGTATAGGTATCCGGGAAAAACCGGCCTTCCGGGTACACGCCTGGCTTTCCCATCTTTTCCATGATCATTTCAGGGCTTAGCGCAAGCGTGTCGGGCGTGAGCTGCTCTGCTTTTTGTAGTGCCTGCAAAACCTGGCTAAAGGTCCAGCCTTCCACCAGCGTGACGTTTTTAAGCGTTTCCTCACCGCGAACCAGCATGCTCAGCAATTTTCGGGGCGAGGTGCCGGGAACGATTTCATAACTTCCCGCCTTGATTAGACGGGCCTGTCGCGAGAAACGAAACCACGCCTGCAACAGTTGCACCGGTACTTCCGCACCGCTAGCCACCACAATATCTGCCACGCCATTGGCCGTGGTGCCCCGCTCGATTTCAAGGTCCACGACCTGAATTCCCGGTGGCAGCCGAAGCGGCATGGGAGCGTTGAGCCACCACATTGCCGCACCTAGCAGCAGCAGTGGTGCGGTAAACAGAAAAATCAATAAACTTTTAAAAACACGACGCACGACCCTACTACCTTTTCAACATCAATGCCAACGAACACCGGGCAATGATAATTCAGGCCAACTTCACTTCTATAGCGAATTTCTCATGACCATGACCAGCTCAATTCCTCAAATTTCGGGCGTCGTCAAGCTGACGCATCTCGGAATCATCCGCGCCGTTGGCGAAGACGCCGTCAAGTTCCTGCAGGGACAGCTCACACAGGACGTGGCGCAGTTGGGAACGACGCAAGCGCGCCTCGCGGCTTTTTGCAATGCCAAGGGGCGAATGCAGGCTAGTTTCATCGTTTTCAAGCGCAGTCCGGAAGAAGTTCTGCTGGTGTGCAGCCGCGATATTCTGGCCGCCACACTTAAGCGGCTTTCGATGTTTGTAATGCGTGCAAAGGCAAAACTCACCGACGCCACCGACAATTTTCTGCTGTATGGCTTGACGGGGTCTGCGATTGACCCCGTGGCAGTCAGTGCTCAGCCTGCGTGGACCAAGGTCGATGTTGATGAGGCAAACCTGATTGTTCTGTACCCAGGCGCCAGCCAACCAAGGACCCTGTGGTGCGCACCTGTCCATTGCGCAGTTCCTGATGGCAATCCCATTGACCTGGAAATGTGGAACTGGCTCGAAGTGCAATCGGGAATTGCCATGATCTGCCAGCCGGTATTTGAGTCTTTTGTGCCGCAAATGCTCAACTATGAATCGGTGGGTGGCGTGAATTTCAAGAAAGGTTGCTATCCCGGGCAGGAAATCGTTGCACGCAGCCAGTTTCGCGGCACGCTCAAGCGCCGTGCGTATGTTGTTCATACCGACAGCGATACGTCGCCTGTGCCAGGGCAAGAAGTTTTTCATGGTCAAGACCCTGACCAGCCTTGCGGTCTGGTCGCTGCATCCGCTGCGCACCCTGAGGGTGGTTTTGATGCGATCGTGTCGATTCAAACGGCGGCAGCGGCCGATGCCACAACACATTCGGGCGAAAAACGCCTGAGTTTGGGCAATCCGACAGGTCCGGCCCTGGCCCTGCTGCCACTGCCCTACCCTTTGCTTGAAGACATTTGAAGCCATGCGTCGCAAGGAAATGCAGGCATGTGCCTGATCGCCTTTGCCATCGGAGCTTCAGAGCGCTGCCCTTTGGTGATTGCCTCCAACCGTGATGAGTTTTTGGACCGCCCGACGCTGCCGCTTGGTCGCTGGAAAATGGATGGTGGACAGGAAATCATTTCTGGACGCGACCTGCGAGCAGGCGGAACCTGGCTGGGAACCTCTCCCCAAGGCCGGGTGGCATTTATTACCAACGTTCGCGAAGCCGAACCAAAAGTTGCCGCATTTTCTCGCGGCAAACTGGTGACACGCTGGTTGGAAAGCGACACAGATGCCGCATCATTTGCAGCCCTGCTTGAAAAAGACAGTCCCAACTACGGAGGATTCAACTTGGTCCTGGGTGATGTGATGCGCAATGAATGGACGTGGATGACCAACAGACCGTCCGTTTCTTTGTCTGGACTTCATTGCCAAACGCTGGAACGGGGCATTTACGGGCTGTCGAATGCAGCACTTGATACGCCATGGCTCAAGACACTTGCCCTGAAAACCGCGTTAAAGGTGTCGTTGCAGCAGGAAGCCAAGTCCGACTTGCAGGATGATTCGTGGCAAGACCCGCTTTGGACATCGCTCGCCAATCGCGTGCGATCCTCAATTGACAATTTGCCGATGACCCAATCCCGGCAAGCCATGGAAGCCGCCTTGTCCAGTGCATTTGTGGCGTTCCCGGAACATGGCTACGGCACGCGCACCAGCACGCTTTTGGTGGCCAGAAGCTTGTCAAAACCAATTCCAGGCAAATTCCTGCGAATTGACATGGCAGAACATACGTATCTGCATGACCGCATTGATGAAGTTCCTTCTGTGTCTTTCATATCCTTCAACATTTGATTATTTTCGTATCAAATTTCGAAAATAACCTGTAGATTACATTGAAATCAATTGCATTTGATTTCAACACAGCGTGCGGCCTCAAAGGGATTTGAACATTTCACTGCGCATGCTGTCCGCTTTAAAAAAAGGTTCTGCGCGCGTCATGAATCCTTCGCGCTGATAAAACGCTTGGTCTGCGCAGCGTGTGAGAAGCATTACTTCGTGATCACCGCGTTGCCGGGCCACACCGATAAGGGCCTCCAAAACGGCTTGACCCATGCCTGCACCCCGTAACGCGCGATGCACCACCAAGTGTTCTATCTTGCTCGAACCATTGCATTGCCCGAGCAGCCTGCCTGTCGCTATACGCTGCCCCAGCGCATTAAATCCCACTGCATAAATGGCTGAACTGTCATCTTCCTTCCATTCATTTTCAGGGGCACTTGTTTCCACAATTACAGACGCCTGGATGCTTGCGGCAACCAGCCCCAGTTCTGCCCAGTTGCCAAGCTTGATCTCCAGAATCGATTCACCCGCTTCAAACCTCTCGATCAGGCTGCGCAGACCGGGTGGTACAGGACGTGAGGTTTGCGACACAGGGTCGGCAAATACATACACAAGTTCACAGGTTATGAGCAGTTCATCATCCCTGAAAATCGCGCCGGTGAAAAGCATCGATGAATTACCGATTCGTTCGCACTTCAGCCCCACGACAAGCCGGTCGTCAAAGTGTGCCGAGCCGTGATATTCCACGCTGGCTTTCTTGACATACAGCTCCCCGCCCAGTAGAACCATAGCCTCTTCATAAGGAAGGGCCAAGGCGCGCCAGTAGTCGGTGATGGCGGTGTCAAAGTACATCAGGTAGTGCGCGTTAAAGACGATTTTTTGCATGTCCACTTCGGCCCAGCGAACGCGCAGGCGATGAATCAGCCGGAAATTATCAATCTTCATGGTGGGGTTTCAGGTGAAAGGCATGGCGCAACGCCCGGGCGGCGTCTGCATGGGCAAGGCGCGCCTCCGGAAGGAGGCGGCCCATCTTGATGAATTCATGGGTCACGCCCCGGTAGATTTCCAGGTCCACCGGCACGCTGGCGGCGCGCAGCCTGTCGGCATACAGCAGCCCTTCTTCGACCAGTGGATCGCATTCAGCCAGCCCAAACCAGGCCGGGGCCACATCGTCCATATGGCTGGCGTTGAGCGGCGCGAAACGCCAGTCTTCACGGTCTGCCGGGCTCCGCAAATAATGGTTGAAAAACCAGTTGATGTCCGCTTCGTCGAGCACAAATCCCTTGGCAAACCTGCGGTGCGAAGCCGTTTCCTGGTGGGATGCACAACCAGGATAAAACAGCAGTTGCAATTCCAGTGGCAGGCCGGTGTCCCGGGCCAGCAATGCGCACATCGCGGCCAGCGTGCCGCCCGCACTGTCGCCGCCAACGGCAAGCTGATGCCCATCAAGCCCCAGCTCAGCAGCGTGACCGACCAGCCATTCAAGCGTGTCCCAGGCGTCATGCGCTGCCACGGGAAACTTGTGCTCAGGCGCAAGCCGGTAATCCACCGACATCACAGCACAACCCGCCAGGTGGCTGAGTTGGCGGCACAGCCCGTCATGGGTGTTGATGCTGCCGATGGTGAAACCGCCGCCGTGAAAGTAAAGCAGCACTGGCAGTTTTTGCATCGATGGCGCATACAGCCGCGCGGCCACCACATGGCCGTCTCGCACCGGGATGCCGAAATCAACAACCCGAGGCAACGCCTGCTTGGGAAGCTCCAGAACATTTGATCCAGCTTCGTAAGCTGCGCGAGCCTGGACGGGCGTCAGCGTGTGAAACGGCGGACGATTGGCGCGAGCCATGCGGCTGAGAACATCGCGCATGGCTGGCGTCAACAGACTTTCTGGGCTACGGAAATGCATTTAGCTAAACAGCGTGAATAAAAATGAGGGGCTGGCCGATGCCAACAAACGTTCTATCGCCAAAGTGACCGTCTTCAGGGTTTGCATGTCGTTCAAGGGATGCTCCCGCCTTTAAGGTAAGGTTCACGTCAACAGCATCGCATCGTACAACGCAGAAAGACACACGACCATGGCCTTCATCTATTACGTCACCCAGGTTCAGTTTGAGTTTGGCGCCATCAAACTGCTCAAGCAGGAATGTGAACGTGTCGGCATTACCCGTCCAATGGTCGTGACCGATCCGGGCGTCAAGGCGGCGGGCATTTTGCAAAAAGCGCTGGACGCCCTGCCTGGCTTGAAAGTCACGGTGTTTGACCAGACGCCTTCGAATCCGACGGAAGCCGCTGTACTGGCGGCAGCCGAACTCTACAAGACCAGTGGATGTGACGGCCTGATCGCCGTCGGTGGCGGCTCGGCGATTGACTGCGCCAAGGGCGTGGCGATTGCGGCCACGCACGAAGGCCTACTCACCAGTTACGCCACCATCGAAGGCGGCTCGTCCAAAATCACCGACCGCGTTGCACCGCTGATTGCCGTGCCCACTACCAGCGGCACTGGCAGCGAGGTGGCGCGCGGCGCCATTATCATCGTCAACGACCACCGCAAGCTTGGCTTTCACTCTTGGCACTTGGTGCCGAAAACCGCGATTTGCGACCCTGAACTGACGTTCGGTCTGCCCCCTGGCCTGACCGCTGCCACGGGCATGGACGCGATTGCGCACTGCATGGAAACCTTCATGTCAGCCGCCTTCAACCCGCCGGCCGACGGCATTGCACTGGACGGCCTGACTCGCGGCTGGGCGAACATCGAGCGCGCGACGCGCGATGGCAGTGACCGCGAGGCACGTTTGCACATGATGAGCGCGTCGATGCAGGGCGCCATGGCGTTCCAAAAAGGATTGGGCTGTGTGCATTCCCTGAGCCATAGCCTGGGCGGCGTGGACCCGCGACTGCACCATGGTTCGCTCAATGCGCTGTTTCTTCCGGCAGTGGTCCGCTTCAACGCCGAAGCGGCGTCAGTGCAGAAGGAGCACCGGCTTGACCGCATGGCCCGGGCGATGGGACTGGCCACGGGCAGCGACATTCCCGATGCCATCCGGGCCATGAATGCCCGGCTCGGCCTGCCATCGGGCCTTGCCGCAGTGGGCGTGACCGAGAGCCAGTTCAAAGCCGTGATCGATGGCGCCATGGTCGATCACTGCCATATGACCAATCCGCGCATTGCCACGCGCGATGATTACCAGCGCATGCTGCTCGAATCGATGTGAGACGGCTTCAAGCAGCCATGCGGGAAGCTGGATCAGCTCAATCAATGGCAAGCCAGCGCCAGCGCGGCCATGGTAGCAGTCACATTCCGCGTCTTGAAGTGAAAGTACCCCTGCGCAAACAGCACTGAAACGCGGGGGTGGCGATGCTTGCCAGCTCGCTGACAACTATTTTTTCAATCCGCCCAGCTTGCTGAAAGCCGACGCCATGGCAGAAGGCGAAACGGGCTGCAAAACGCCGGATCGCCCGTCGCCCCGGTTTTGCGCACCGCGCTGGTCACGGTTGGCGCCCTCAAAGCGGTTGTCGCGCGGGCCGTCACGGCGCGCTGGCGCAGCGTCCAGCTTCATGGTCAGGGCGATACGCTTGCGCGCCACGTCGACCTCGGTGACGCGCACCTTGACGATGTCGCCAGTCTTGACGACTTCGCGCGCGTCGGTCACGAACTTGTTGGACAGCTGGCTGACATGCACCAGACCGTCCTGGTGCACACCAATGTCGATGAATGCGCCGAAAGCTGCCACGTTGCTGACTGTGCCTTCCAGCAGCATGCCGGGCTGAAGGTCCTTGATATCCTCCACGCCGTCGTTAAAGCGCGCCACCTTGAAGTCCGGGCGCGGGTCGCGAGCCGGCTTTTCAAGCTCGGCCAATATGTCTTTAACGGTGATGACGCCGAATTTTTCATTCGCAAACAACTCGGGTTTCAGCGTCTTGAGCATCTCGGCGCGGCCCATCAGTTCGGTTACCGGCTTGCCGGTGTGCGCCATGATTGTTTCGACCACCGAATAGGTTTCAGGGTGCACGCCGGTCATGTCCAGCGGATTCGTACCGCCACGCAAGCGCAAAAATCCCGCGCTTTGCTCAAAGGTCTTGGCGCCCAGCCCCGTCACCTTGAGCAGGTCGGCACGGCTGGCAAACGCGCCGTTCGCATCGCGCCAGCGCACCACCGACTTGGCCACCGTCTGACTCAGCCCCGACACACGCGCCAGCAGCGGCACGCTGGCGGTGTTCAGGTCCACGCCGACGCTGTTCACGCAGTCCTCGACCACCGCGCTCAGGCTGCGCGCCAGGTCGCTCTGGTTCACGTCGTGCTGGTACTGGCCGACGCCAATCGATTTTGGGTCGATCTTCACCAGTTCGGCCAGCGGGTCCTGCAGGCGCCGCGCAATACTGGCCGCGCCACGCAGACTCACATCGACATCGGGCATTTCCTGGCTGGCAAACTCGCTGGCTGAATAGACCGATGCACCTGCTTCGCTGACCACTACTTTTTCGATAGCTGCTGGCGCTTGCCCAGCGTGCGCTGACGCCTGTTTTTCCATAATTTTCATCAAATCACCAGCCAGCTTGTCGGTTTCACGGCTGGCCGTGCCGTTGCCAATGGCAATCACGTTAACGCCGTGCTTTTCGCACAGCTTCGCCAGCGTATGCAGCGAGCCGTCCCAGTCCTTGCGCGGCTCATGCGGAAACACCGTGGCGGTTTCGACCAGCTTGCCGGTCATGTCGACCACCGCCACCTTCACACCAGTGCGAATGCCCGGGTCCAGCCCCATCACGACGCGCGGTCCGGCGGGTGCGGCCAGCAGCAAATCGCGCAGGTTGTCGGCAAACACCTTGATGGCGACCTTCTCGGCGTCTTCACGCAGGCGGGTGAACAGGTCGCGCTCCAGCGACAAACTGAGCTTGACGCGCCAAGTCCAGGCAACGCACTTGCGCAGCAGGTCATCGGCCGGCCGCGCCTTGTGGCTCCAGCCCAGGTGCAGGGCAATCTTGCCTTCGGCAATGCTCGGCTTGCCGGCTTCGGGTGGCACCGGCAGCACCAGCTTGGCATCCAGGATTTCCAGCCCCCGGCCGCGAAACACGGCCAGCGCACGGTGCGAGGGCACGCGGCCGATCGGCTCGTCGTAGTCAAAGTAATCGCGAAACTTGGCCGTGTCGGCCTGGTGTTCATCCTTGCCGCTGACCAGCTTGGACGACAACAGGCCTTCGCTCCAGAGCCACTGGCGCAGCGATTGGACCAGCAGCGCGTCTTCTGCCCAGCGCTCGCTCAAAATGTCGCGCACACCGTCGAGCACCGCTTGCACGGTGGTGAAGTCGTCGCCACTTTCATTTTTTTCTGCCTTGACGAAAGCCTGCGCTTCTTCCAGGGGATGGAGCGACGGATTGGAGAACAGCCCGTCAGCCAGCGGTTCAATCCCGGCTTCACGCGCCATCTGGCCCTTCGTGCGGCGCTTGGTCTTGTAGGGCAGGTAGAGGTCTTCCAGATCCTGCTTGGCGGCTGCCGCCTCGACCAGCATGCGCAACGCGGGTGTCAGTTTGCCCTGCTCGTCAATATTTCTCAATACCGTTTCACGCCGGTCTTCGAGTTCACGCAAATAGGACAGCCGTTGTTCGAGTTCGCGCAGCTGAATGTCGTCCAGCCCCCCGGTGGCTTCCTTGCGGTAGCGCGCAATAAAGGGCACCGTGGCGCCGCCGTCGAGCAGTTCCACGGCGGTCTTGATCTGGTGTTCATGGACCCTGATTTCGGCTGCAATCTGGCGAATGATTTTCTGCATGTGGTCTCTTGTTGAGATTTTTCGGGCTGCCGCCAGCAGCCGTTCCTGTGCCTACTGACGCCAAAGGGCGGAATTGTCCCACAGTCAAAAACAGGTTGTGCGCCGATAATTCCGCTTTGCGCCTGCGCCATCCATACCAATTAAAAAGGGAGTTATCCATGCGTTTTCGCACCATTCTTTTGATCGTTGCCATCCTGATGCTGGCCGGCTTCGTGGCCTTGAACATCGATGTCTTTACCCAGCCCAACCCCTTGAGCCTGGGCTTTACGACCATCAATGTGCCACTCGGACTGGTGATGCTGGGTCTGTTGCTCGCGACCCTTATCATTTTCCTGGGCAGCACCATCTACATGCAAAGCCGGCATGTGCTTGAAGGACGCACGCATACCCGAGAACTCAATGCCCAGCGCGAACTTGCCGACAAGGCCGAAGCCTCCCGCTTCACGGAATTGCGCTCCTATCTTGAAGCGCAGGCGCTGACAGAGCAACATCGCGAAACGGCTTTGGGAACCGTCATGGCCGACCGTTTTGCCCAGCAGCAACAAGTCTTGCTGGCCCGCATGGAACAGATGGACAACACCTTGGCCGCCTACATGGGCGAACTGGAACAACGCCTGGGGCAGCGCGCTTCAACCATCAATCTGCCGCACGACAACAGCACCACCTTCAGATAAGCTTCGGCCATGCAAGACATGGCTGAAGTAACTTGATCGCCCTCCTCCAACGGATTTTCAAAGGCATCCTGTTTGCACCCTTGGCGGTGTTCCTGCTGTTCGAGGAATGGGGCTGGGAACCGCTGGCGGCAGGCTTCGCGGCGCTGGGCCGGCTGCCAGTGTGGCGGCAGATCGAGCGGCTGATCATTCGTTTGCCGCCCTGGGCAGCCCTGTTGGCGTTTTGCGTTCCGGTGCTGCTGCTCATTCCCGTCAAGCTGCTGGCGCTGTTCCTGTTGGGCAAGGGTCACATTGGCGTGGGCCTCGGCCTGGTGGTATCGGCAAAAGTCGCAGGCACCGCATTGGCTGCGCGCCTGTTCCAGTTGACTGAGCCGGCCCTCATGCAAATGGGCTGGTTCTCGCGTGTGTACCCACCGTGGAAGGCATGGAAAGACCGGATGCTGCGGCAGGTCCGCGTTTCGTGGCCCTGGCGTTTGGGAAGGCGCATGAGGCATATGACAAAAGGCGCGCTGGTTCGTCTCTGGAATGCCGTCAGGCAAAGAATACCCGAGGAACATAAATAGCCCTGTGTGTCTCAATAGACAAAAATAATAGCAATAAATGTCCGTCTATATTGCGCAAGAGCCATTTTCGGCTTGAAAAAGGCAATGTCGTCAGGCCGGCACGCTCACATCACCACAGGCACTGATTGCTGGCGTTGCTGGCCCGAGAAAAACGTCCACAGCAGCAAGGTGGCGTCCGGTCCTTCAGGCGCGCTGTAGTCCAGGCTGCCTTCGCCGCCGCTCCATGCGTGGCCCAGCCCGTCAATCTCGCACTTGACCAGCATCGGCTTTCGGCCAGCGTAATAGGTTGTCGTCTTGTACGCATGGCGCGGACTTCGGCCGCTGCTGCGCCCGGCGTAGCTGCGCACCACGGGCTGGGCGCTGGTGATCCAGGGCGCGTCAACGATTGAAAATTGCGCGCTCAAGTTGTCCACATTGACGCGGCGCACCACCGAATCGCTTTTGCCCTGGATCAGCATGACCGGCATGCCAGGAAAATGCAGCTTGCTGTCACTGAACTCGCTCACCGCATCCCGGTGGTGCACGCCAGCGCCCTGCTGCATCGCCTGGAAGCCGCTTATCGGCGAGTCACTGGTGCCATAGACCGGCGCCGAATGCAGGCCAGCCGCGGCAATCAATTGCGGATGGCGCAAGGCCAAAATGGTCGCCAGGCCAGCCCCGGCAGACAGGCCCGCCGCATAGGTTCGCTTGGTGTCGAGTTGATGCCGGGCGCGTACCTGCTTGATCATTTCAGCAATCAGCGCGACATCGCCATGGCCTTGCTGGGTGGCGCGCCGGTACCAGTGCCAGCAACGGTTCGCGTCAGCGGCCGCCGACTGCTGCGGATACAGCACTGCGAAGCCCTTGCGCTCGGCCAGCTGGTTCATGCGGGTGGAAGCGGCGAAATCGGTCGCGGTTTGCTTGCATCCGTGCAACATCACGACCAGTGGAAGCGGCGCATTGGCAACGCCTGACGGCAGGTAAAGCCAGTACATCATCCTGCGCGCTGGCGCCAGCCCTGTACCCGGCAAGCTGAAAAATGCTTTCTTCCAGCTTCCGGGCAGTGCCGGCAGGAGCGCGACTGCGGGCTGGGCTGGCACAGCAGCCGCCCTACGGCGTGGCTTTGCAGTTTTTACCACCGGGGGTTTTACCGGCTTCAGCGCCTTGACGATTTTCAGGGTGGCGGGTCGAACAGCCTTGGCCACATTGGCAGGTTTTGTCATTTTGACCTGCGGTGCCCGGGCCGCTGTCGTCAACAGGCTTTTGAAGAGTTGACGACCCTGTGCCTGCTGGGCCTTGCCAACACGGCGCAGATTCTTGAGCCAGAGGCTGGTCAGACTTTTTGTCATGGAAATTTTGGCTTTGTGAACTGTCAAAAGGTCTGAAATGGGGTCGATCTCGTTAACGCCATGCGCCGGCTCCTGATTGCTCAACCGCTGGCTGTATTTTGCTGCAATGCAGCATAATTTTTTGTAAGCACTTTTCCCCAGATACAAGGCACGGCGATAAAAAAACCGGGTGGCGGGATAATTAGCCCATCGCAGCACGACAGCGCTCAACTCTTTTTTCTGCCTGGATTTTTTCTATGACCTCGCCCGACTTCCTGACCGCCGCACTGTATAAATTTGTTGAAATGCCCGATTTTGCTGCGCTGCAGGCACCGTTGCTGGACTGCTGCGAGTCGCACGGCGTCAAGGGCACATTCCTGCTGGCATCCGAAGGCATCAACGGCACGATTGCCGGAACGCCTGAAGGCGTGCAAGCGGTGCTGGGCTTTCTGCGCAGCGACCCGCGCCTGGCCAAGCTGGAGCACAAAGAAGCGCATGCCGCGCAGATGCCGTTCTATCGCATGAAAGTACGGCTGAAAAAGGAGATCGTCACGTTGGGTGTCCCCGACGTGAATCCGGCGTTGATGGCCGGCCAGTACGTCAAGCCGCAGGACTGGGACAAGTTGCTGGCCGACCCGGCGCTGGTGCTGGTCGATACCCGTAATGACTATGAGGTGGCCATCGGTACCTTCCAGAATGCGATCAATCCGGCTACCCACAGCTTTTCCGAGTTGCCCGCGTGGGTCGAAAAGCAAATGGCCGAAGGCGGCGCGCTGGCGCCGGTGGATGGCAAGAAGCCACGCGTCGCGATGTTCTGCACCGGAGGCATCCGCTGCGAAAAATCCACCGCCTTCATGCGGGCACAGGGTTTCGAAGAGGTCTACCACCTTGAAGGCGGCATTCTCAAATACCTTGAAACCATGCCCGAGGCAAACAGCCGCTGGCAGGGCGAATGCTTTGTGTTTGACGAGCGGGTCTCGGTCGGCCATGGACTTCAGCCGGGCGACTTCACGCTGTGCCGGTCCTGCCGCGACCCGTTGAGCGCCACAGACCGTCAATCACCGTTGTATGAACTCGGCGTGAGCTGCGCACACTGCCACGACAGCACCACCGACGTGCAAAAACATGGCTACCGTGAACGCCAGCGCCAGGTCGGTCTGGCGGCCAAGCGCCATCAAGCGCACATAGGTGTGCGGCAACCGGGCAGCGACTGACATGACCCCAATTTCGGCCCTGGCGGCTTTTGCCGAACGTACTCAGCCCCTGCCTGTGCTTTATTCCTTTCGCCGATGCCCGTATGCAATGCGGGCGCGGCTGGCCATCGCAACCAGTGGTGTGCGCTGCGAATTGCGTGAGGTCGTGTTGCGCAACAAACCCGCCGACCTGCTGGCAGCGTCTCCCAAGGCCACGGTTCCCGTGCTGGTGCTGCCCGGCGGCCAGGTGATCGAGCAGAGCCTGGACATCATGCACTGGGCGCTGACACAACATGACCCGCACAACTGGCTCGCGTCAGATGGCGATACGCTGAACGCCATGCGCGCGCTGATCGCTGACAACGACGGAGAGTTCAAGCAACACCTGGACCGCTACAAGTACCCGAACCGTTACAGGCACGAGCATGCTGGTGACGAGCAATTCTTTGCCCAGTCGAACCGACTGAACGCAGAGCGTTGGCTCATGACGCTACAAAGCCGTTTAAGCGTTTTTGGCTGCCACGCCTGGTTGTTTGGCGAAGCACCAAGCCTGGCCGACATGGCCATCCTGCCCTTTGTCCGACAGTTTGCGCACACCGACCCAGCCTGGTTTGATGCCCGGCCTTGGCCGCACCTGAAGGCATGGCTGCTTGACTGGCAGACCGGACCGCTGTTCCAGCAGGTCATGGAAAAGTATCCGCCATGGCAGCCAGGCGAAACGGGCATTGCGTTCGGCTTAGTGGCTGAACAGAAGCTTTATTCTTAAGCCTTTCAGGTCAATTGCGCTTATCCCACGGGCATATCCAGCTATTTATTCAATAGCAAATATGAGTTTTCTAAAGCTCTGGCGCAATGGACTCTGCGTACTCACACAAGGCACCCAGAATGGCCTCGCCCCGCTCGTCCGCGGTTTCTGTCAAGGTGTCAATGGCTTCAAACAGCGCATCGACATTGCGCGCTCCACCCTCGCCTTCGAGCAGCCATGCGGCCCGATGCGCGTCCCAACGGGCTGCATCTTGCGGATTGAGGCTTTGCGGAAAATTGCGGGCGCGGTAGCGAAACACCAGTTCGGGCAAACGCTCGTCGTCAAACCCCATGCGGCTGTGCGCCAATTCATCAGCCGACATCGCGCGCAGTTGGTTCAGCCTGCGGCGGTCATCGTTGCCAATGAAGCCGCCATACAGGTCTTCATCCACGTCCGGCATGTCTTGCGCCGAACGCTGGAAAACCTCTGACCACAGCGCGCTCATATCGGGCAGACCAGCGGCAATTTCGGCATGGCGCAGCGCCAGATCCTTGTCAATGCCCCAACGCGCGGCCATCGCTGGGGTTAATGTCTGTAGATTACGTACGACCATGGGCGACTTGTTCAGGTGCACTGACTTGATCGGCAGGCGCGCCACGCCCTCGGGCAATTCAGCCGATTTACTGAACAGCCGCAAGCGTAAAGTGGCCACGTCGAGCAACATCAATTCGCTCGGGTCATGCGCCAGGTCCCAGGCCAGCACTTCATTTTTATTCGCCAGATGGGCAGCCAGCGGAAACATGATCGCCAGACAACCGCGCTCAGGCGAAAACATGCCCGAGACATGCAAAAAAGGCTTGGACAGCTGTGACGTTGCCGGCAGACCCAGTTCAGAAAGCACGCGGGTCTTCTTGTGCAGCCCCAGGCAAAAGTCGAACAGCTTGGGTTGCGCCGAGCGGATCAACCGGGCCAGTGCAATCGTGGCGCGCACATCCGACAGCGCATCGTGCGCAGTTTCATGCATCAAGCCATTGGCGCGCGCCAGATCTCCGAGCTTAAAGCTGGGCTTGCCATCTTCTTTCAGCGGCCATTTAATTCCGTCAGGCCGAAGCGCATAGGCCATGCGCACCACATCGAGCAGGTCCCAGCGGCCACAGTCGTTTTGCCATTCACGGCCGTAGGGCTCGATCAGGTTTCGCCAGAACATGAACCGCGTCACCTCATCGTCAAAGCGAATGGTGTTGTAGCCCACGCCGATCGTGCCGGGCAGCGCCAGCACTTGCTCAATCTGCGCTGCGAACGCATGCTCCGGCACACCCTGCACCAGACAATGCTGTGGTGTGATGCCGGTCAGCATGCACGACGTCGGGTCAGGCAGGTAGTCGTTGGCCGGCTGGCAGTAAATCATCAACGGCTCGCCGATCTCGTTGAGTTCGGCATCGGTGCGAATACCGGCAAACTGTGCTGGCCGATCGCGCCGGGGATTCAGGCCGAAAGTTTCGTAGTCATGCCAGAAAAATGTGTGGGAATCCATGGGCCGGTTTTTCCAGTTTTTTTAATAAAAAGAGCTTTTTTCGCATACGGCACATACGCATACAGCTATTATTTTAATAGCAAAAAGAAAAAGGCCGATAGCTTGATGCTACCGGCCTTTTTTAGCCTGCCAGCCTGTCAAGGCAGGCATCGAACGATCAGCTCGCTTCTGCGGCTTCCGGCTCTGGCTTGGCGCGGCCTTCGCGCTTCGGCAGCGGCTGGATGTCCAACTCGACTTCGCCGTTTTCCACGCCTTTTTCGTCGGTCGTGACCTTCATGTCCACCGTCAGTCGACCGCCTTCGGTCAGGCGGCCAAACAGCAGCTCGTCGGCCAGCGCACGGCGGATGGTGTCCTGAATCAGCCGCTGCATCGGACGCGCGCCCATGAGCGGATCAAAACCCTTCTTGCCCAAATACTTGCGCAGCGTATCGGTGAAGGTCACCTCGACCTTTTTCTCGGCCAGTTGGGTTTCAAGCTGCAGCAGGAACTTGTCCACCACGCGCAAGATGACAACAGCGTCGAGCGCCTTGAAGCTCACCACCGCATCCAGGCGGTTGCGGAACTCTGGCGTGAACAGGCGTTTGATGTCGGCAATCTCGTCGCCGGCTTCGCGCGGATTAGTGAAGCCGATGGTCGCCTTGTTCATGGTCTCGGCGCCCGCATTGGTCGTCATGACGATGATCACGTTACGGAAATCGGCCTTGCGCCCGTTGTTATCTGTCAGCGTGCCATGGTCCATGACCTGCAACAGCACGTTGAAGATGTCCGGATGCGCTTTTTCGATTTCGTCGAGCAGCAGCACACAATGCGGCTTCTTGGTGACCGCTTCGGTCAGCAGCCCGCCCTGGTCAAACCCGACATATCCCGGAGGCGCGCCAATCAGGCGGCTCACGGCGTGGCGCTCCATGTATTCGGACATGTCGAAGCGGATCAGCTCGATGCCCATGATGTAGGCAAGTTGCTTGGCCGCTTCGGTCTTGCCGACGCCCGTGGGGCCAGAAAACAGGAAAGAGCCAATCGGCTTGTCTTCCTTGCCCAGACCGGAACGCGCCATCTTGACGGCTGAGGCCAACACGTCGAGTGCCTTGTCCTGGCCGAACACCACGCTTTTCAGGTCGCGTTCCAGCGTTTTGAGCTTGCCGCGGTCATCATTCGAGACATTGGCAGGCGGAATGCGCGCGATCTTGGCGACGATTTCCTCCACCTCGGTCTTGGTGATGGTTTTCTTGCGCTTGTTAGCCGGCAAAATGCGCTGGGCAGCGCCCGCCTCGTCAATCACGTCAATCGCCTTGTCAGGCAAATGGCGGTCATTGATGTACTTGGCGCTGAGTTCAGCGGCTGCTTGCAGGGCGGCCACGGCATATTTGACACCATGGTGCTCTTCAAAGCGCGACTTCAGCCCCTTGAGGATGTCGACGGTTTCCTGCACTGTCGGCTCGACGACATCGACCTTCTGAAAGCGCCGCGACAAGGCCGCGTCTTTTTCGAAGATGCCGCGGTACTCAGTGAAGGTGGTCGCACCAATGCACTTGAGCTGGCCCGAGCTGAGGGCTGGTTTCAGCAAATTGGACGCATCCAGCGTGCCGCCAGAAGCCGCACCAGCGCCGATCAGCGTGTGGATTTCGTCGATAAACAAGATGCCGTTCGGCTTGTCCTTCAAGGACTTGAGCACACCCTTGAGGCGTTGCTCAAAGTCGCCACGGTACTTGGTGCCGGCCAGCAACGCGCCCATGTCGAGCGAATAGACCTGTGCCTCGGCCAGGATCTCGGGCACGTCTTTTTGCGTGATGCGCCAGGCCAGGCCCTCGGCAATTGCGGTCTTGCCCACGCCGGCTTCACCCACCAGAAGAGGGTTGTTTTTGCGTCGGCGGCACAGGATCTGGATCACACGCTCAACCTCATAGTGCCGGCCAATCAGCGGGTCGATCTTGCCTTCCTTGGCAAGCTGGTTGAGGTTCACGGTGTACTGCTCAAGCGGCGACGCTTTTTCATTCTTCTCGCCACCTTCTTCGTTTTCAGCAGCGCTCTCGCCGGTTTTGGTCGGCTCGGGCGGATCGCTTTTCTTGATGCCGTGGGCAATGAAATTCACCACATCAAGGCGTGTGACACCCTGCTGGTGCAGGTAATACACCGCATGCGAGTCCTTTTCGCCAAAAATGGCAACCAGCACGTTGGCGCCGGTCACTTCCTTTTTTCCACTGCCAGTGGACTGCACATGCATGATGGCACGCTGGATCACACGCTGGAAACCCAAGGTGGGCTGCGTGTCAACATCGTCGCTGCCAGCCACCTGTGGCGTGTTGTCTTTAATGAAATTGGCAAGCGATTTGCGCAAATCATCCACATTGGCTGAGCAGGCGCGCAGCACTTCAGCGGCACTTGGGTTGTCCAGCAAGGCCAGCAGCAAGTGCTCGACGGTGATGAACTCGTGGCGTTGCTGGCGTGCCTCGACAAACGCCATGTGCAAGCTGACTTCTAATTCCTGGGCGATCATAGATTTTCCTTTCGGCTTGCTTGGGTAACTACTTAACTTGTCTGTTCGGGACTTGAAAGAATATTGGCCGATTTTGCCGTTATTCAATGGGCTCGCTGACACATTGCAACGGATGACCGTTTTTTCTCGCGGCTTCGGTCACCTGGTCTACCTTGGTAGCAGCAACATCCCTGGAGAAAACTCCGCAGATTCCTTTTCCGTCAAGGTGAATCTTGAGCATGATCTGGGTCGCGGTCTCACGGTCCTTGCTGAAAAATTCCTGAATGACCACCACCACAAACTCCATGGGCGTGTAGTCGTCATTGAGAAGCACCACTTGGTACATCTGCGGCGGTTTGGTTTTTTGCGGGCGGCGTTCTAGCACCACCGAGTCCGCGCCATTGACATCAGCGGGCCTGACGACAGCGGGACTTGGCGGCTGAGCCGGCGATTTGGGGGGTTTTGTTGCCATGGAATTCATTCTAGCCATCGGTACCGTTCATTGCATCAGACAAATCAATTGGTGGTGTGCAGGCAAAGTTCAAGCCTTGAGTTGCAGGTTCATACTGCGGACATGTCCGGCATAAAAAAACCGCCTCGGGATCGCTCCCGGGCGGTCTGCATGGTTTTTAAAGGGCAATCCGCTTACATATGGTCAACCATGACCTGGCCAAATCCAGAGCAGCTTACCTGCGTTGCGCCGTCCATGAGGCGGGCAAAATCATAGGTGACCTTCTTGGAGTCAATCGAGTGCTCCATTGAACTGATAATCAAATCGGCTGCCTCAATCCATCCCATGTGACGCAGCATCATTTCAGCAGACAGGATCAGTGAACCGGGATTGACGTAATCCTTTCCAGCGTATTTTGGTGCCGTGCCATGGGTGGCTTCAAACATGGCGATGGTGTCACTGAGATTGGCCCCCGGCGCAATGCCGATGCCGCCTACCTGAGCCGCCAATGCGTCGGAAATATAGTCGCCGTTCAGGTTGAGCGTGGCAATCACGCTGTACTCGGCCGGGCGCAGCAGGATTTGTTGCAGGAAAGCATCGGCGATCACGTCCTTGATAACGATATCCTTGCCGGTTTTGGGGTTCTTGAGCTGGCACCATGGTCCGCCATCGATCAGTTCGGCGCCAAACTCCTTTTGCGCCAAGGCATACGCCCAGTCGCGAAAGCCGCCTTCGGTGAACTTCATGATGTTGCCTTTGTGCACGATGGTCACGCTGGGCTTGTCGTTGTCGATGGCGTACTGGATCGCTTTGCGCATGAGGCGTTCAGTGCCTTCACTGGACACCGGCTTGATGCCAATACCCGAAGTTTCTGGAAAGCGAATCTTCTTGACACCCATTTCGTCCTGTAGGAACTTGATGAGCTTTTTGGCCTTGTCGCTGCCTGATTCAAATTCAATACCGGCGTAAATGTCTTCAGAATTTTCGCGAAAGATCACCATATTCGTTTTTTGCGGCTCCTTGACCGGCGACGGCACACCGGCAAAGTACTGTATGGGGCGCAGGCAGACATACAGGTCCAGTTCCTGGCGCAGCGCCACGTTCAGGCTGCGAATACCACCACCCACGGGCGTCGTCAGCGGGCCCTTGATTGACAACACATAGTCCTTCACGGCATGCAGCGTTTCTTCGGGCAGCCACACGTCGGGTCCATAGACCTTGGTGGCTTTTTCACCGGCAAACACTTCCATCCACTGAATTTTCTTCTTGCCGCCATACGCCTTGGCAACCGCAGCATCAACCACTTTGAGCATTACAGGGGAAATATCGACACCCGTGCCATCGCCCTCTATGAACGGAATGATGGGCTCGTCAGGCACATTCAGTGAGTTGTCTGGATTGACAGTGATTTTCTCGCCTTGGGCGGGCACCTTGATGTGCTGGTACATGTGCTGAAGTCTCCGGTAAGCCTGGATGACGCACCTGGCAGGCGCGTTGCTTCAGGGAATTAAGGTGAAAGCCGCATAAATTTTAGTCCCAAAATATTTAGCGAAGATATTTGCGGCGGCTGTCAACGCAATGAAAACTGCCTCGTTATGGAAAGGACTCCGAAAGGTTCGGGGTGTTTTCAAACGATAACTTGCCTTACCAATTTCTCAAGGAATTCCAAATGAACAAGATCCTCGCTGCCCTCGTTGCTACCCTTTTTGCTGTCGGCGCTTACGCACAAACGCCTTCTGCCGCACCAGCGAAGCCCGCAATGCCAGCAGTTACAGCAATGCCAGCCGCCACTGCCACCCCAGCAATGCCAGCGGCCTCAGCACCCATGGCAAAAGCCAAGCCAGCAGCCATGACCAAGGAAGAAAAAGCCGCCGCCAAAGCTGCCAAAAAGGAAAAAACCAATGCTGCGAAGAAAGCAAAGGCAGACGCCGCCATGGCCAAGAAAGAAGCAGCAGCCAAGAAAAGCTGAAAACCAGCAACACAGCCTCCCGCTTCAGTCAAAATGCCCGCCTAGTGCGGGTTTTTTTTGGCCGGTTTTAATGACGGCGATCAAACTTTAAGGGTAGATACGTATGGGGTTCAAGAACTGCTTTTCCAATATACCGGCCAAGGTCTGCCGCTTTGTAGGTGCCATGGTGGCAGTGACCACATTCTTGCTGCCAGGATTAACCGCTGCGCAAGAGGCGCCCCAATTAACGCTTCAGCGTGTCAAGCTCAACGCCGGCATGTATGTGATTGACGCCCAACTGGCAGTAACACCCCAGCAGCGCCAGATTGGCTTGATGCAGCGCAAGGACATGCCTCAGCATGAAGGCATGCTCTTTGTGTTTGAACAAGCCACCGAACAATGCTTCTGGATGAAAAACACGCTGCTGCCCCTGACCGCTGCCTTTGTGGCCGATGACGGCACGATCGTGAACACGGCGGATATGAAACCTGAAACCACTGATTCGCACTGTTCAGCCAAGCCGGTTCGCTATGTCCTGGAAATGAACAAGGGATGGTTCGCCAAAAAAGGCATCAAGCCGGGCAGCAAGTTGTCAGGGACGATGTTTGAGGGTCAGCGCTGAACCACGCACATTGAGAGCCAGCGCAGCAAAAAGCCGACGTTGCGTCGGCTTTTTGCTGGCTAACCAAGGTCAGTCTTTAAGCATCGAATATCAGGAAAAGTTGCTTTCGGCAAATTCCCAGTTCACAAGGCTGGAGAGGTAAGTTTCAACAAACTTGGGGCGCTGGTTGCGGTAATCAATGTAATACGCATGTTCCCATACGTCGACCGTCATAAGGGCCTTATCGCCTGTGGTCAGCGGGGTACCTGCGGCGCCAGTGTTAACAATGTCCACGGTGCCGTCAGCTTTTTTCACCAGCCAAGTCCAGCCTGAGCCGAAATTGCCGACAGCGGACTTGACAAAGGCCTCTTTGAACGCTGCGTAGGAACCGAATTTTGCATTGATGGCTTCAGCCAGCGCACCACCTGGCTCGCCGCCGCCTGCAGGCTTCATGCAACTCCAGAAAAATGTGTGGTTCCATATCTGGGCGGCATTGTTGTAAACGCCACCACTGGATTTCTTGACGATCTCTTCGAGCGTCATCGACTCGAACTCGGTGCCTTTTTGCAGGTTGTTGAGGTTCGTGACGTAGGCGTTATGGTGCTTTCCATAATGGTACTCAAGGGTTTCCTGGCTGTATTGCGGAGCCAGTGCGTCCATGGCATACGGCAGCGGGGGGAGCGTGTGTTCCATATTTTCCTCGTGGGGTTGATGAGATGTCCATTGACATTCAAAGGACATTGTAAAAACTAAATCAGCCGCCGTGCAGCGACCGTCAAATCGACCTGCCCATCGGCAAGGATAGCGCGCACCGGCTGGCCGGGATGAATGGCTTTCACGCTGGTGATGGCATGCCCTTCAAGGTCGGCAATCCAGGCATATCCACGCTGCAGTACCAGATGCGGATCCAGCATGTCAAGCCGCAGTTGGGCGCGTTCCAGACGATGCTGGCAGTGTGTCAAACGGGTCGAAACCAGCTTTGGAAAATCATTGCCGAGGTTTTCCAACCGATACTTTTCCTTGCCCAGTGCCAATTCCATGGCGTGGCTGAGGCTTTGGGCGACAGTACCCAGTCTGCCGTGCTGACGCGTGATCAGATGCGAAGGCTGGCTGGCGCGTGCCGTTGCCCGGTCTATCCGCTGATTGGCCGCCTGTATTTGCCGGTCTACACCGTTTTGCAGGCGAGAAAAAGATTGTTCGAGTGCAGCCAGCCACGAAGTCTGCGGCTGTGCACACAGTTCGGCTGCCGCCGTGGGTGTTGGCGCGCGCACATCGGCACAAAAGTCCGCTATGGTGAAATCCGTTTCGTGCCCGACACCGCAAATCACCGGCATGGGCGAGACGATGATGGTCCGTGCCAGCAATTCATCGTTGAAAGCCCAAAGGTCTTCCATGGCGCCGCCGCCACGAACCAGCAGCAGCACATCGACCTGATCTGTTGCTTGCCGATTGGCCGCCTGGAGCAATGCGCTGCGCAGTTCTCCAGCAGCTTGCGCGCCCTGCACGCGGGCCGGATAGATCACCACGGGGATGTGCGGCACCCGGCGCTGCAAAGCCGTCACCACGTCATGCAGCGCAGCGGCGCCCAGCGACGTCACCACACCAATGGCACGCGGCATGACCGGCAACGGACGCTTTCGGGCGCTGGCGAACAACCCTTCTGATTCAAGCCGTGCCTTGAGTTGCAGAAATTGTTCGAATAAATTGCCTTGACCTGCCTGCTGCATGGATTCAACCACCAGTTGCAGTTCGCCCCGTGGCTCATAGACGCCCAGCCGGCCGCGCAATTCGACCAATTGACCATCACGCGGAGAAAAATCAAGTAGCCCCGCCGCTCGCCGAAACATGGCGCAGCGAATCTGCCCCTGCTCATCTTTGAGCGAAAAATAGCAATGCCCGCTGGAGGCGCGTGAAAAGCCGGACAGCTCGCCCTGTACCGCGACAGGATTAAACCGGCCTTCCAGGCTTTCGGCAATGGCACGCAGCAACGAGCCGACTGGCCAGATGCGCACGCCCACTGCAGACGAAGGGGCCTGCAGGTTTTCGCGCAAAGGGTAAGCATCAGCCACAGCAATCTCCAGAAATGTCTAAAAAATCAGTAGTCCACAGGTGGAGAAAAGTAACTCGGTGCTTATAAGGCACCCGTGGAGAAGTCCAATTAATGGTGCAACCCATTGATTTAAAAAGAAAAAATGCTGCCTAAATTTTCATCGTTTTATCGAAATGACGGGCTGGCGCGGCTTTGGACAAGATCAGCACAGACTTACTCACAAAGTTATCCACAGATTTTGTGCGTTAAATGATTCGCGTATTAAGCCTGGCTACAATCGATTACAGGATGCCACAAATGATTTTCTGACACTGGCGCTGCGCCATAATCCAGCACCCTTATCTGTCTGGAGATCCGCATTGTTTTCGATCATACAAGCAGCTGGCTGGCCCATCTGGCCTCTGCTGGCATGCTCCATCGTTGCGCTGGCACTGGTCATTGAGCGTTTCTCCAGCCTGAAAACCATGAAGATTGCGCCGCCCAAATTGCTCGTTGAAGCCATGGTGGTTTCGAGAACCAACCTTCCACCACCGGAAGTAGTGCTGAAACTGGAACAGAATTCGCTGCTTGGCGAGGTGCTGGCCAGCGGTTTGCGTGCACTTGGCGCCAATCCCCGCATCAGCGAAGCCGATCTTCGTTCTACTCTGGAAGGCGCGGGCCGGCAGGCGGCGCACAAACTTGAGCGTTACCTCGCCGCTCTGGCCACCATTGCGTCAGCAGCTCCCTTGCTCGGCCTCTTGGGCACCGTCATTGGCATGATTGAGATTTTTGGTGCCCAGTCTGGCAATGCAAGCAGCGCTGGCGGTGGCAACCCGGCGCAACTCGCGCAGGGAATATCGATCGCGCTGTACAACACTGCATTCGGCCTGATAGTTGCTATTCCAGCGCTGATCTTTTGGCGTTATTTTCGTGCCCGTGTGGATGGCTATCTGTTGTCGATGGAACTGGCAGCCGAACAGTTCGTACGCCATCTGAACCGATTGCGCAAATGAACTTTCGTCCCCGCGCGCGTCCCGAGCCAGAAATCAACCTGATTCCTTTCATCGATGTGCTGCTGGTGGTGCTCATCTTTTTGATGCTATCGACCAGCTACAGCAAATTCACCGAGCTTCAGGTCAGACTGCCAGCTGCCGACGCTGAACAAATGCGAGACCACCCGAAAGAAGTCATTGTGGCCGTCAGCAGCGACGGGCGTTACATGGTGAACCAGGCGCTGGTCGATGGCCGAGGAATCGAGTTGCTGGGTGCCGCCCTGACACAGGCGGCCAAGGCTGGAAAGGACAGCGTTATTGTTATCAGCGCGGATGCGAGTGCCACGCATCAGGCCGTTATCACCGTGATGGAAGCTGCGCGGCGCCAGGGACTAACGCAGATCACCTTCGCCACACAGGGAACGTCACCGTCAGGTGCCAGATAGGCTTGCAGACCTTGGCCTTCAGACACAACATGGCAGCGGCGTGAAAGATATTCTTTTGCGCGCTTGGCGCACGCGTGGCTGGCTGGCCTGTCTGCTCTGGCCGGTGGCGCAAGTTCACCGCCTTATGGTCAGATTGCGCTGGATCCTGTACCGGCAGGGCATTTTTAAATCCGTGCGCTTTGACATACCAATCATCGTGGTGGGCAACGTTGTCGTGGGAGGTGGGGGGAAAACTCCTCTGGTTATGGCGTTGGTTCGGCATCTTCAGGAACAGGGGCTACAGGTCGGCGTGGTTTCGCGCGGCTACGGGCGCGCCGGCCGGGACAGCCTGGAAGTTACGCCGAATACTGCAGTCGAGGCATCAGGGGACGAGCCTGCGCTTATCCAGCGTGCAACAGGCGCTCCTGTTTTTGTAGCAAATAAGCGAACCGTCGCCTTGCATAATTTGCTGGCGGCTTATCCTCAAACGGAAGCTGTTGTGTGCGACGACGGCCTGCAGCACTACGCCTTGCAGCGCGACATTGAAATTGCAGTGTTCGATGACAAGGGCGCAGGAAACGGCTGGTTACTCCCCGCCGGTCCGCTGCGCGAGGCGTGGCCCGGGCGTCTTGGCCAGGGCATTGATTTGGTTCTGCACACCGGCCAGAAAGCTGCGTTTGACGGCTACACCTCAAGGCGCCGACTGGCCAACCATGCGCTGGATGCCAATGGCACTCGTCTGGCAATCACGTCGTTGACGCACCAGCCGTTGGTTGCACTTGCAGGTATTGCCAATCCTGAAGGGTTCTTTGACATGCTCAGGGGACGCGGGCTTACGCTAGAAAAAACTTTTGCATTTCCCGACCACCATGACTTCAAAAAGGCCGATCTGGAGCCACTGGCAGACCGAATTGTCCTCTGCACGGAAAAGGATGCCGTCAAGCTGTTCGCCCTTTCAATGCCCTCGGGGCTGCAGGTGCTGGCAGTTCCGCTTGAATTCTCGCCCGAGCCCGCGTTCCTCGATGCGCTGGATGTGCTGCTGAGACCCCTGCTTTCTCAATTACCATCAAGCCATGGACACCAAACTCATTGCATTGCTGGTCTGCCCCGTGACCAAGGGTCATCTTGAATACAACCGCGAAAACCGTGAACTTGTTTCGCGCAGCGCACGCCTTGCCTATCCGGTACATGATGGAATTCCGGTCATGCTGGAAAGCGAGGCACGGCCGTTGACAGATGAAGAGCTTGGCCTCTAATCAGGCATGAGCTTTACCGTCCTCATCCCGGCGCGCCTGGCATCCACGCGCCTGCCCAACAAACCGCTGGCAGATATCAACGGTTTGCCGATGGTGGTCCGCGTGGCGCAGCGCGCGCTGCAAAGCAGTGCGCTGAATACCGTCGTTGCTGCTGACAGCGCAGAAATCATTGCGCAATGCGAAGCCTTTGGCATCCAGGCTGTGCTCACCCGCGTTGATCACCCAAGCGGCAGCGATCGGCTTGCAGAAGCCTGCGACTTGCTGGGCTTGGCCGACGACGATATCGTGGTCAACGTTCAGGGTGACGAGCCGCTGATAGACCCGGCCCTAGTCGACGCGGTGGCTGGTCTGCTGCAAAGCCGTCCCGACTGTGCCATGGGAACTGCGGCGCACTTCATCGATGATCTGGCCGATTTTCTCAACCCCAATGTTGTCAAGGTCGTACTGGACATGCAACAGACAGCCATGTATTTCAGCCGCTTACCCATTCCTGCTGCGCGCGACCTGGCCGGCCAGACGTGGTGGGAACAAGGCCGGTTTCCCCGGCCGTTGCGTCATGTCGGAGTCTATGCCTACCGGGTCGGGTTTTTGCGCCTTTTTCCCCAGTTGAGCCAAGCGCCCATGGAGCAGCTGGAGTCGCTGGAACAATTGCGTGCCTTGTGGCATGGCTACCGGATAGCTGTTCACATCACCGAGCAGGCACCAGGCGCTGGCGTGGATACTCCAGAGGATCTGGAACGTGTTAGGCGCCTGACGGCTTAAAAGCCGTATCCAGCGTCATTTGTGTAAGCTTTTGGCAGGGATGCGCATGATATCCTAGGCCGCAAAATTGTCAGGCCAAAAAAATACGGTCAGCACGGCAATAAGCAAAACGACAAAGGGCCAATCGGCCCGTCAAATCTTCGGTTTGGCTTGCAGAATTCACAATAATCAGAGGACTTTCATGAGACTTATTTTGTTGGGCGCTCCAGGTGCGGGCAAAGGCACCCAGGCCACGTTCATTTGCCAGAAATACGGCATTCCACAAATTTCCACAGGTGACATGCTTCGGGCTGCGGTCAAGGCAGGGTCCCCGTTGGGTGTCGAGGCCAAAAAGGTCATGGATGAAGGCGGTCTTGTCAGCGATGACCTGATCATCAACCTGGTCAAGGAACGCATTACCCAGCCTGACTGTGCCCAGGGTTTTCTGTTCGACGGTTTCCCGCGCACCATTCCCCAGGCCGATGCCATGAAGGCAGCCGGTGTAAAAATCGATTACGTGCTCGAAATCGACGTGCCGTTTGAAGCCATCATTGAGCGCATGGGCGGCCGCCGATCACACAGTGCTTCAGGCCGCACCTACCATGTCAAGTACAACCCTCCAAAGGTCGAAGGCCAGGACGACGTGAGCGGTGAGCCGTTAATCCAGCGCGAAGACGACAAGGAAGAAACCGTCGCCAAGCGGCTTGAGGTGTATAGCGCCCAGACACGCCCGCTGGTGGCCTACTACTCCGGCTGGGCAGAAGCTGCATCCGAAGAAGCACCAAAATACCGCGTTATCAGCGGCACGGGCAGTGTTGAAGAGATAACGGAAAGGGCCTTCAAGGCGCTCTCGGACTGAACAGGTTTATACGCCGGACAAGCCATCCCCCAGGATGGCTTTTTTTATGCACTCTTGGAAGTTGAATATCTTGCTTCTTCATTGATCAGAGCGAGCATCAATGCGATCCTGGCCTTGACTGGACTGAGCCCCTGAGAATCTTCAATCGCGTTGGCTGAAAGAGGCAAAATGGGGCCATCAAGGCAACGCGTAGCGCGCACAACCCGAACCCCGGCCCTCTGCGCATCTATCAAACCGGCTTGCAGGTCCTCATGCACCGTGCCGTTGCCGGTTCCCGCCACTACCAGTCCCCGCAAGCCCTGACTGACCAATGCCTGAACCATGAGCGCGTTCGCGCCTGCATAGCTCATGACAATCTCGACACGCGGCCAGCTTGATATTTTTTCAATAGCAAAATAGTCAGCACCTGTCTGCCGAACTGGCCAATTTCTTAGCAATCTGAGTTGGCCTTCCTCAACATAGCCGATGGGACCAGCGTCACCTGAACTGAAAGCGTCGAGCTTGTAGGGATGCACTTTTTGCACATCAAGCGCACTGTGCACAGTTCCGGCACAGACAGCCAGTACGCCACAAGCGCCTGGATGCCTGGCAACGGCCACGGCATCCATCACGTTTTGAGGACCGTCAGGCGTCAGCGCGGTGGCCGGGCGCATGGCGCAGGTAATCACTACAGGCTTGGTTGGCTGGCATGTCAATTGCAAGAAATAAGCCGTTTCCTCAAGCGTGTCCGTTCCATGTGTGATGACGATGCCCTGCACATCATCATCCGCAAGAAAATGGCGTACACGCGCCGCGAGTCTCGCCCAGACTTCAAAGCTCATATCCTTGCTGTCAATCTGGCTCACCTGCTCGCTGATGATCAAGCCGCTTGCAGAAAGCGCGGGAATGGCTTCGAGCAGTTGCTCGATACCTACCTGCGCAGCGGTATAGCCGATGTTGTCGGTGGCGTTATCCGCCTTCCCGGCAATGGTTCCGCCAGTTCCCAAAATGACCAGTTTTCGATGTTTCATAAGATTTAGTTGCTTTTTTATAAAGGCTGTATGAAAATACAGTTACTGGCGATTCATACAGCCATCATGGATTTTTCGAAATTTTGATCTGAGCCAAGTCCCGCTTTAACCCAAGGCCCACAGCTTATGCGCACTTTCAATGATTTTTCCGCTCTGCCGGCTGACAAACCCAAATTGACAGCCCGGCAGACCCAAATTCTGGAATTGATTCAGACCGCCATTGCCCAGACAGGCGCGCCTCCTACCAGGGCGGAAATTGCTGCCCAACTCGGCTTTCGTTCACCCAATGCTGCCGAAGAGCACTTGAAGGCTCTAGCAAAAAAGGGGGTCATCGAACTCGTCAGCGGCACCTCGCGAGGCATCCGACTTCGGACCGATGCATTGCGGGCCTTGAACGAATCGCGGAGAGAACCCTTTTTAAGGGCTCCTGATCGGATTGCCCAGTGGGCCCTGCCGCTTGTAGGCCGGGTGGCTGCAGGAAGCCCGATCCTGGCGCAGGAACACATCGAACAGACCTACTTTTTTGAAAGCTCCCTGTTTGATCAGAAACCAGACTATCTGCTCAAGGTGCGCGGCATGAGCATGCGCGATGTGGGCATCATGGAGGGCGACTTGCTGGCCGTGAAACAGGCTCGGGAAGCCCAAAACGGACAGATCGTAGTCGCACGGCTCGGTGACGAGGTCACCGTCAAACGCTTTCACCGCAATCAGCATCTGATCGAACTGCTGTCAGAAAATCCCGACTTCAAACCCATTGTGGTCCATCCTGGCGAACCTTTCGAGCTTGAAGGGCTGGCTGTCGGCTTGATCCGCGGCAAGTTTTCGATGTAGTACAGCTTGTCTTTCTGGGCAGTGTTCCGACAAAGCCCGCTGTCAACGGTAATGACAGCAAAACTGCCGCCTTTTATTGAAAATATCCGCCTTTCCATTTGGCAGACCCCTGCTCGCTTGTATCCAACCTTTATCAACTGGAGCTCTTCATGCGAATCATCAGCTTTTCACCTGCCCCCATGCAAGCCTTCTGGACGGCACCAGTTCAGACGCTGGTGCCATGGATCACCCGGCTCAGGGATTCGTTCGCACACAGCACCGTTAGATCCAGGGCATTGGGGTCGGCAGGTGCAACACAGTCTTCTTTTAGGCCTCGAACGGCGTCGGCAAGCAATGACGCATGTTTCAAAATACGTCCTGATATTGCCGAATCAACGTGCATTCCCATGCCACATGTATCGCCGCGCAGCGTGTTGCGGATCATTCGTGAATCAGATGCAAACATTCGGCCTGATTGCGCGGGACGAATGGTCATCTCAGGGCGAATGGCCGATGTCTGCGCTGAACTTGACCGCATGGCATTGCAAGCGGCGCACTCTGTGGCGGATTGATGGTTTTTCCAGTGTTGGTCCAAATCGATCAGCATTCTCACAACGAAATAGAACCAGTCTGCCAGCCACGTGCGTAGTACCCTGGCATTAACACGAAACCAGCAAACAGCCTATTCCAAGGGAGAGCGGGTAATCTTCAAAAAACAGGGTTCTTGAAGGCACAATATCTGCATGAATATTGTGATTCTTGATGATTACCAGGACGCAGTGCGAAAACTCGCCTGCGCGGCCAAGCTCGAAGCCTATCCTGCCAAGGTGTACACCAACACTGTCAAAGGCGCTGGCCAGCTGTCGGTCCGACTGAGGGACGCCGACGTGATCGTTCTGATCCGCGAGCGCACCCACCTGACCCGCCAGGTGATTGACAAGCTGCCCAAGCTCAAGCTGATTGTCCAGACGGGCCGGATCGGCACCCATGTCGATGTAGCGGCCTGCACGGAGCGCGGCATTGCGGTGGCAGAGGGCACGGGCTCTCCAACTGCGCCAGCAGAGCTGACCTGGGCGCTGGTCATGGCAGCCATGCGCCGCATTCCGCAGTATGTGTCGCACCTTAAGCATGGTGCGTGGCAACAATCAGGGCTGAAATCAGCGTCCATGCCGCCTAATTTTGGCCTCGGAAGCTTGCTAAAAGGCAAGACACTGGGGATCTGGAGCTACGGCAGGACCGGCCAGCTGGTGGCCGGCTACGGGCGGGCATTCGGCATGCGGGTAATCATCTGGGGTAGCCCGGCCTCGCGAGAACGCGCCCAAGCCGACGGATTTGAAATTGCACCCAGCAAGATCGAGCTTTTCAAGCAATGCGATGTACTGAGTTTGCATCTGAGGCTTGGAGAAGAAACGACCGGCATTGTCACACTGGAAGACATGTCGCGCATGAAGCCGACCGCCTTGCTCGTCAACACGTCACGCGCTGAGCTGATCGAACCCGAAGCATTGATTGCCGCGCTCAACCGGGGACGTCCCGGCATGGCGGCAATCGACGTGTTTGAATCGGAGCCTATCCTGCAGGGGCATGCCCTTTTGCGGCTGGAGAATTGCATCTGCACGCCACACATTGGTTATGTAGAGCAGGACAGCTACGAGATGTATTTTGGCGCTGCCTTTGACAACATCATCAATTTCATCAAGGGTACGCCGACGAATATCGTCAATCCGGGCGCACTGCAAGTCAGGCGCTAGCCCCTGTCATTGCTCCGTTCAATCTTTCTATCCAGTCAATCAACCATGCAAACACCTTTTTACCAAACAGTCGGCATCGTGGGCACGGGCGCCATGGGACGGGGCATTGCCCAGATTGCCGCACAGGCCGGCAGCACTGTCAAACTGATGGATGCTCAAGCGGGCGCTGCGCAGAAAGCGCGCGAGGCGCTGTGTACCCAGTGGGACCGGATGCATGAAAAAGGACGCATCGGCGCCGACATTGCGCAGGCTCACAAAGCCCGGGTTCACATCGCGGACAGGCTCGCCGACCTGTCCGACTGCGACCTGGTCATCGAAGCCATTGTTGAGCGACTGGACAGCAAAAAAGCGCTGTTCGATGAGCTCGAAGCCATCGTTCGGGTACAAACCGTGCTGGCAAGCAATACATCGTCGCTCTCTGTCACGGCGATTGCAGCCGGCCTCAAGCACCCAAACCGCTTTGCCGGCTACCACTTTTTCAATCCGGTGCCGCTAATGAAGGTGGTGGAGGTCATAGCTGGCCTGAAGACCGATGCCGAGACCTGCCATGGACTGAGCGAATATGCGCGCCAGATCGGCCACACGCCGGTGCAGGCGCAGGACACACCGGGCTTTATCGTCAACCACGCCGGCCGCGGCTACGGCACCGAGGCATTGCGCATTGTCAGCGAAGGCATTGCCGATTTCGCCACCATCGACCGCATCCTTCGGGACCAGGCTGGCTTCAGGCTCGGTCCATTCGAGCTGATGGACCTGACCGCGCTGGATGTGTCGCATCCGGTGATGGAATCCATTTATCACCAGTATTATCAGGAAGACCGATACCGGCCCAGCGTCATCACCGCGCAGCGCCTGGCGGGTGGCCTGCTGGGACGCAAGACTGGCGAAGGCTTTTACCGCTACGAAGGTGGTACGGCCCAAGTCCCTGCCGAAATGCCTGTTCCTGAAGTGACTGAAATGCCACCCGTCTGGGTCTCACCCAAGGCAGCACGGCGATCGGAACTTCTGCAGTTGCTGAAAAACCTTGGGGCCCATATCGAGACTGGACTCTCGCCTTCTCCACAGGCACTGACGCTGGTAGCACCTCTCGGATTCGACATCACCACGGTTGCTGTCGTCGAGCGCCTGGACCCGGCGCGCACCGTAGGCATCGACATGCTGATCGATGATGCCGCCACCAAGCGCCGCGTGCTGGCCACGAACCCGGCCACGCGCATCGATATGCGCGATGCGGCGCATGCGCTGTTTGCGCGCGACGGCAAGGCGGTCAGTGTGATCCGCGACAGTGGTGGCTTTGTGACGCAGCGCGTGGTGGCCACCATCGTCAATATTGCCAGTGACATTTGCCAGCAGGGCATCTGCACCCCGAAAGACCTGGAAACCGCCGTTACGCTGGGGCTGGGTTACCCCATGGGCCCACTTGCCATGGGTGACCGTTATGGACCGACCAATATTCTGGAAGTGCTGTTCAACCTGCAAACTGTGTACGGTGACCAGCGCTACCGGCCCTCGCCCTGGCTGCGTCGCCGGGGAGCCATTGGCCTAAGCCTGATGCACGAGGAAAGCTGACATGTCCGGCGCATTGAAAAGTACCTGTGAAAGTGGCACGCTGATCCTGACGCTGAGCGATCCGGAGCACAAGAACGCGCTTGGCCCAGACATGTACGCCGCAGGCATCGAGGCGCTGAACGCCGCTGAGAACAACCCGGAAATCCGCAGCGTGGTGATCACTGGCGAAGGCAACATGTTTTGTGCTGGCGGTAATTTGCTTCGATTACAAGCCAACCGGCGCCTGCCATCCGAAGTGCAAGCTCAAAGCATTGAAGCGCTGCACAACTGGATTGAAGCCATTCGCACCTATCCCAAGCCGGTCGTTGCGGCGGTCGAAGGGGCGGCCGCTGGTGCGGGCTTTTCCCTGGCACTGGCTTGCGATTTCATAGTCGCCGCCGACAACGCCGTGTTCGTCATGGCCTACAGCACCGTGGCCTTGTCGCCTGATGGCGGCGGCAGCTGGAGCCTGGCGCGCGCTCTGCCACGCGCCCTGGCCAGTGAACTGCTCATGGGGGCCGAGCGCATCAGCGCCGATCGACTGCATCAGCTGGGCCTGGTCAACCGCGTCACAGCAGCCGGCGGTGCGATCGGTGAAGCGCTGGTATTGGCCGCACGGCTCAATGCCCGCGCGCCCAATGTGCTGGCCAGCATCAAGGACCTGATCAATGACGCAGCGGCCAACACCCTGAGCCAGCAACTGGACAGCGAACGCAACCATTTCGTGCGCAACCTGCACCATGCCAATGGCGGTGAAGGGATTGAGGCGTTTTTAAAAAAACGCCTGCCGCACTACCGCTGACATATCTCCTGATTTGATGACTCCTGATTCGATAGCTGCTGAAGCATAACCAGCATGCGCTAAATGCTTATTGTGCTTAAATAAGAATTTTCTAATTAGCCACCAGCGTGATGACCAGTATTCCAACTTTGCTGGATTTTGGGCATGCCTTATCGTGCATTCGGCAAAAACTTTCCTGATGTAGCCTGCATGATTCCCGCTTGAAACCGACTGTTGCCTTACCGGCAATGAGATATCGATTCGACACCGTAGCAATTGCAATCAACTTCGCCGCAGGTCGCTAAAGCGACAATGCCAATTTTTGTTAGTCACCCAAAAGACAGACCATGGACGATCCTATTCTTACGATAGACGAAAGAGCGGCCATCAACAGCGGCCGTTGGTTCTCATCCCTCTCACCCTCCCTGAGGCACGACATTCTCCGATGCGCATATGTCAAACGATTCAAAGACGGCGACCTGATTGCGGCGCGCGGCGATCCGCCGGAAGAATGGATTGCATGCGCCTTGGGCGCGGTGCGCGTCAGTTCAACCTCGATTTCCGGCAAGCAGGTGACGCTGACGTATGTCGAGCCGGGAATCTGGTTTGGCGACGTGGCGATTTTCGACGGCGAACGCCGGACCCACGATGCCTATGCGCATGGCGTTACCACGATCTTGTGCGTGGCGCGCGCCGATCTGCGAAAAATATTGACGCAGCACGTCGAACTCTACGAAGCATTGCTGCGCCTGCACGCTCGGCGCATCCGCCAGTTGTTTGGCTTGGTCGAGGACCTCAACACCCTGCCTTTGCGGGCAAGGCTGGCCAAGCAGTTACTGCACCTGGTGCGCAGCTACGGCGTTCCCAGTCTGGCCAATGGAAGCGATACCCGCATCAGCCTGCAGTTGGCGCAGGAAGAACTGGCACAGCTGCTGGGCGCCTCACGCCAGCGCGTAAACCAGGAACTCAAGGCCATGGAACGCGAGGAAGCCATCCGCATCGAGCCGGGTGGCCTGGTGGTGCGCAACCGCCAGACACTGCTGCGTATTTCAGAAGCGGATGCCGACAAATAACCAGAACTGCCCCAAGGAATCCAGCCCCATGAGTAATTTTGACCATTTCATCGGCACCCGTGCCGTCACCGCCGGACAAGCTTTTGACACTGAAGCGCTGGGTACTTACTTGAATACGCATCTGAACGGTTTTAAAGGCCCGCTGAATGTCGAAATTTTTAAAGGCGGTCAGTCCAATCCAACCTACAAACTGATCACACCGCATGCCAGTTACGTGATGCGCGCCAAGCCCGGCCCGGTCGCCAAGCTGCTGCCATCGGCACATGCGGTCGAGCGCGAATTCAAGGTCATGCAGGGTTTGCAAGGCACGGCGGTTCCAGTGCCACGAATGTTCTGCCTGTGCGAAGACGAATCGGTCATTGGCCGGGCTTTTTACGTCATGCAGTTTGTCGAAGGGCGTGTACTGTGGGACCAGTCCCTGCCCGGCATGACGCCCCTGCAGCGCGGCGAAATCTATGACGAGATGAACCGCGTCATCGCGGCCTTGCACAAGGTCGATTTTGCCGAACGCGGTCTGGCCAGCTACGGCAAGCCCGGCAACTACTTCGAGCGCCAGATTGGCCGCTGGAGCAAGCAGTACCAGGCATCCGTCACCCAGCCCATTCCAGAAATGGACAGCCTGATGCAGTGGCTGCCTGCAAACATTCCTGCCAGCGCTCGTGATGAAGGCATGGTGTCCATCGTGCATGGCGACTTCAGGCTTGACAACCTGCTGTTTGACCCTACCCAGCCCCAGGTACTGGCGGTGCTGGATTGGGAACTGTCCACCCTGGGTCATCCGCTGGCCGACTTCAGCTACCACTGTATGGCTTGGCACATTCCGCCTGGCACCTTTCGCGGCATTGGCGGGCTGGATGTTGCGAGCCTGGGCATTCCGACCGAAGCTCAATACATCGCCAAGTATTGCGAGCGCACCGGCCTGACCACACCCGAGGCGCTCAAGGCAGACTGGAACTTTTACCTTGCCTACAACCTGTTTCGCCTGGCCGCCATCCTGCAGGGCATTGCCAAGCGCGTTGAAGCCGGCACTGCATCCAGCGCACAGGCAGTCAGTTCTGCCGCCGGCGCGCCAGTGCTAGCCAGGATGGCCTGGGATTTTGCGCTAAAGGCTCAAGCCTGACTGCGCACGGCCCAACACATCCACTGACCGACAAACCACCGTTTTTTTCCGCCAGCCTTTCTTTATAACAAGCAGCCCTTTCAGGAGATATTCATGGACTTCGACTACACCCCCAAAGTAAAAGAACTTCAGGCGCGCCTGTTGAAGTTCATGGATGAGCATATTTATCCGAACGAAGCACGGTTTTTCCGTGAAATCGCTGAAAACCGGGCCAACGGCAATGCCTGGATTCCCACCACGCTGATCGAGGAACTCAAGCCCAAGGCGCGCGCCGCCGGGTTGTGGAACCTGTTCCTGCCGCAGTCGCCGCGTGCGCCCGAAGGCCTTTCCAATCTTGAATACGCACCGCTGTGCGAAATCATGGGCCGGGTGCCGTTTGCTGCTGAAGTCTTCAATTGCTCGGCGCCTGACACCGGCAACATGGAAACCATTGCCCGCTATGGCTCGGAAGCCAACAAGGACGAATGGCTGGACCCGCTGCTCAAGGGCGAAATCCGCTCGGCCTTCCTGATGACCGAGCCTGAAGTTGCCTCTTCCGACGCCACCAACGTGCAGTGCCGTATCGAGCGTGACGGTGACGACTATGTGATCAACGGCCTGAAGTGGTGGTCGTCCGGTGCGGGCGATCCGCGCTGCGCGGTGTACATCGTGATGGGCAAGACCGACCCCGAAGCCGGCCGCCATGAGCAGCAATCGATGATTCTGGTGCCGGCCAATTCGCCCGGCGTCACCGTGATCCGGCCCTTGACTGTTTTCGGCTACGACGACGCTCCGCATGGCCACATGGAAGTGCGCCTGACCAATGTCCGCGTGCCCGCCAGCAACCTGCTGCTGGGCGAAGGACGCGGCTTCGAGATTGCCCAGGGTCGCCTGGGCCCCGGACGCATCCACCACTGCATGCGCAGCATCGGCATTGCCGAGCGCGCGCTGGAGTTGATGTGCAAGCGGCTCAACAGCCGCATCGCTTTCGGCAAGCCGATTGCCCGCCAGTCGGTGTGGAGCGAACGCATTGCCGATGCGCGATGCATGATCGAACAAGCCAGATTGCTCACCCTGAATGCCGCCTACATGATGGACACCGTGGGCAACAAGGTGGCCAAGGCGCAAATTGCCATGATCAAAGTGGTCGCCCCCACCATGGCGTGCCAGATCATCGACTGGGCCATCCAGGCCCACGGCGGCGGCGGCGTGTCGGACGATTTCCCCCTGGCCTATGCCTACGCCAGCCAGCGCACACTGCGTCTTGCCGACGGACCGGATGAAGTTCACCGTGCATCGCTGGCCAAACTGGAACTGGCCAAGCACATGCTTCTTCCCGGTGAGGTCGAGATGCCGGTGACACGCGGCAGCTGATAACCCGAAGAATCTTTAACGGGCACATATTGCTATTTTTTATATAGCAATATGTGCCCGTTCTGCATGCGCAAAAGGCATGAATCTTCACGTTTTTTTATTTCCAGCCCTCAAGTTGTGCGGTTTGCCGTGACCAATGATTTTTTCACTTCACGTAAAGTCGCTTGACGTCAATACACAAGGAAACTCCTGTGATCAATGTCTATTCCTGGCCCACGCCCAATGGCCACAAGGTTCATATCATGCTGGAGGAATGCGGCCTTCGGCTGGGGCGCGACTGGCAGGTGTTTCCGGTCAATATCGGCGCAGGCGACCAGTTCAAGCCCGAGTTCCTTGCCATCAGCCCTAACAACAAGATACCGGCGCTCATCGATCCGGACGGCCCCGATGGCAAGCCGATGTCACTGTTTGAATCAGGCGCCATCCTGCTTTACATGGCGTCGAAAACCGGGAAATTTTTGCCTAAAAGTGACCGGCTCAAGTTCCAGGTGCTGCAATGGCTGATGTTCCAGATGGGCAGCGTCGGGCCCATGCTCGGGCAAACCCATCATTTCCGAAAATACGCGCCCGAAAAGATCGACTACGCCGTCAACCGCTACACCAACGAAACCAGGCGCCTGTACGGCGTCATGGACAAGCAACTGTCCAAAAGCAAATTCATGGCCTGCAACCAGTACACGGTCGCCGACATCGCCATCTTTCCATGGGTGCGCAGCTGGGAAGACCAGGGCATCGACTGGACCGACTTTCCGCACCTCAAAGCCTGGTTCGACCTGGTCAGCGCCAGGCCGGCCGTCAAACGCGGTGTCGAGGTGCTTGCCGAATTGCGCAAACCGTTCCGGGATGACAAACAGCGCGAAGTCCTGTTTGGCAGCACGCAATACCAGAAGCGCTGAGGTGCTGCGATTGCGTTTTTTTTAATGCCATGCCGGCTTTCCAAACGACCCTTTTTCAGTACGGCCATCTGGATCATGGACGGGCGAGATAACCCTTTTGCACCGAGTCCTGCATGGCGACCCCGGTCCAATCAATTGGAAAATACAGTCGGATGACAGCGTATAAATTTTTTGTCTATCTTCTGGCCGGCTGGTCCGGTTTTTTTGTCATGGCGCTGGAACTGCTCGGAGGACGGGCGCTGGGGCCGTTCTTCGGGACCGGCATTTACGTATGGGGCGCCATCATCACGCTGTTCATGCTGTCGCTGTCCATTGGCTATCTGATTGGCGGATCGTTGTCCGCCCGTCGGCCGAGCGTGGAAAAGTTGAGCGCGATTTTGCTGCTGGCCATGCTGGCAGCGCTTCCGTGCGTGATGGCATCAACCCCCATTCTGGAGTTCATTTTTGACCATGTGGCTGATCCCCGCTATGGTGCGCTGTGCGCATCGGTCGCACTTTTCTTTCTGCCGATCACGGTGTCCGGCGCGGTGTCCCCTTATGCGGTCCGGTTACTGGTGGACGGCCTGGGAACCAGCGGACAGGTGGCGGGCAAAGTCTTTTTCGTATCGACCTTCGGCAGCATGCTGGGCACCCTGCTGACATCTTTTTACCTGGTGCTGTTGTTCGAGCTGGACCAGATTTTGTGGGGAATGATGAGCATTTCCTTTTTGATCGGCATGGCAGGGCTGGTGTTTCACCGGGGAAGGATCAAACATGCCTCGACTGCATGAATGGCTGATGGGCGCAGCCTTGGGATTGACGGCTGCTGCGGCGAGTGCGCAGGACATCTATCAGGAAAAATCCCTCTACCGCAATATTCTGGTGTATGAGGAGCAAGGCCTTCGCTGCATGAAGTTTGGTCGCCAGGGGACGGGTCGGCAAACCTGTATTTCACTGAAGAATCCTGACACGCTGGTACTGAACTACACCAGAATGCTGCTGGGCGCGCTTTACATCAAGCCCCAGCCGAAAAACATCCTGATCATCGGCCTGGGTGGAGGCAGCCTGCCCTCAACACTGAAAAAAATCGTTCCCCAGGCAAGCATTGAAACCGTCGAACTTGACCCGGCCGTGGCAAAGGTTGCAGAGCGCTTTTTTGATTTCAACCCTACCGAATCCAACCGTGTCGCCATTGAGGATGGACGGGTCTTTGTCAAGCGTGCGCAAAAGCTAGAAAAAAAGTACGACATTGTCATTCTTGATGCCTTTGACCATGTCTATGTCCCTGAGCACATGCTGACCCGGGAATACCTGCTGGAAGTCAAGTCATTGTTGGAAAAGGACGGCGTGCTGGCGGCCAACACGTTTTCATCGTCCAGGCTCTATGACGCCGAGTCCGCCACCTATGCCAGTGTGTTTGGCGGCTTTTACAACCTGAAGATTGAAAACCGTGTGATCCTGGCCACAAATGGCAACTTGCCGCCCATGGCGCAAATCCAGGCCAATGCAGGCCGGCTGGAGGCAAAGCTCAATCTTTTTGGAACAGGCAAGGAATGGCTGCTGCCCCTGTTTTCAACAAAAGTCGACTGGCCAGAGGACACCAGAATCCTGACCGACCAATATTCACCCGCCAATTTGCTGAACAAAAGTGAAAATTCAAATCCATGGTGGAAATTATGGTGATTCGGCCATTCGTTTTAACAAGATACGGCCATTTTGCGTAGGCATTGATAAATGCATACATAGTGATCTGGTCTGCCCGGAGGGGATCGAACCCACGACCCTCAGCTTAGAAGGCTGATGCTCTATCCAACTGAGCTACGGACAGATATAAAAAAAGCCCACAACGTGAGCTTTTTTATTGATTGATGGTCGGAGTACAAGGATTCGAACCTTGGACCCCCTGGTCCCAAACCAGGTGCGCTACCAGACTGCGCCACACTCCGACAAGTTGATTATTATAGTCCGTAAAAATGCGCTGCTTTAAGAGACGACTAAAGATTTTTAATGCATCGCCTGACTTTTTCTGTCTTGGACAGGACAAGGAACTCAGTTCCAGCAGCCTTCATTACAAGGTGCGCCATGCACTTCCACTACACCGGACACATCAAAATGAAACTGAAAATCCTCGTCGGCAGCATGACTCACACGGCGGAGCATGTTGCGCAGGCCATTCAGATGGAAAGCGCGGACTTGGTAAGCGCTGTCGAGCTTGAACGGATGGACGGTCTGGACATTCAGGTCTTCGACGCTGAACAAGCTCCAGATACGCTCTTTCTGGTGTGCATTTCCACATATGGCGCGGGTGATGTTCCGGACAATGCACAACTGCTTTTCCAGTCACTGGACGCGCAAGCCCGCTATCTGGGCCATGTCCGTTATGGCGTGATTGCCTTGGTCGACAGCATGTCGCATTCGGAAACCTATGGCTTTGGCGGGATCCGCTTTGACGAACGATTGCAGGACCTGGGCGCCCAACGCCTTGGCGACATCTTATTTCTGGATTCAAGCGATGGCACACCGCCCGAGGCCAAGGCTGCCCAATGGTGCCGCGAGTGGCTGAAAGCCGCCACGCCGGGAGTCAGTGCGCCAGACAACACAGGCGATGGCGACTGAAAATACAGGCATCTGCGTCGTTGCATTGCCGCAGGTTATGCAAGACATGACGCATCCAAAGAGACTCACTTCAACTCCGCAAAGGCCCTGTTCTACGTGAATGTGCCCGCATGAAAAGCAAGTTTCACATAGAAAAAACCTGTATGAAAATACTTCACGACTAAACAATTTAATCTTGAAGCTCGGGTTTTACACTAGGCCGCATTGCCGCCAGTCGCTTTATATTCGATTCATACCTGTCACCCATCAAGGAATTGCATGTCTACTCGTCGTTTGGTCCTCACCCGCAGCGCTGCCCTGGTGGGCGCTGCCTCCACCGCACTGCTGATTCCCGGAATCGTACGGGCTCAGTCTGCCAAAGTGCGCGTGGGCTTCATGCTGCCTTACACAGGAACGTTCAGCCAGCTTGGCGTGGCGATTGAAAACGGCTTTCGCATGGCCATCAATGAGCAAGGCGGCAAGCTGGGCGGGCGCGAGATTGAATATTTCAAGGTCGATGACGAATCCGAGCCGTCAAAGGGAATCGAAAACGCCAGCAAGCTGGTTCAGCGCGACAAGGTCGATGTGCTGGTCGGCACTGTGCATTCGGGCGTGCAGATGGGCATCCAGAAGGTGGCCCGGGACAGCGGTGTGCTGTGCCTGATTCCGAATGCCGGCGTGCATGCCGCCACCCGCGCTCTGTGCGCGCCCAATGTGTTTCGCACATCCTTCAGCAATTCCCAGCCGACCCGGGCGCTGGGCAAGGTCATGATGGACAGGGGCCATAAAAGAGCTGTCTGGATCACCTGGAAGTACGCCGCCGGCGACGAAGCCTTTGAAGGCTTCAAGGAAAGCTACACGGCGGCTGGCGGCACCATCATCAAGGAACTCGGCGTGCCCTTCCCCAATGTTGAATTTCAGGCGCTGCTGACTGAAATCGCCGCACTCAAGCCTGACGCCGTGGCCTGCTTCTTTGCCGGCGGCGGTGCGGCCAAATTCATTCGCGACTATGCTGCGGCAGGTCTGAAGGACAAAATTCCGCTGTACGGCTCAGGGTTCCTGACCGAAGGTGTGCTCGACGCTGCTGGCCCGGCGGCCGAAGGAATTGTCACCACCATGCACTACAGCGATTCGCTCGACACCCCGCGCAACAAGAAATTCCGGCTGGACTACGTGAAAGCTTTTCGCAGCCAGCCCGATGTGTACGCGATGCAGGGCTACGACACGGGCCTGCTGCTCATCCAGGGCGCCAACGCCGTCAAGGGCGACCTGAGCGCCAAGCCCGCCCTGTACAAGGCACTCGAAAGCGCCACCATCGACAGCCCCCGTGGAAAATGGTCCATGAGCAAGGCGCACAACCCGGTGCAGGACATCTACCTGCGCGTTGTTGAAAACAATGAAAACAAGGTGATTGGCATTGCCGCCAAAGCCTTGGCCGACTCGGGCGCGGGCTGCAAGATGGCCTAGAAATGGCCCCCACGGTCGTTCACTGCGTGTAACTCCCTGCCCCCCGAGAGGGCCGCTGCGCCTGCGGTCTGGCAAAGCCAGTCCCGTGGCCCCTGCTTGCAGGGAAACGCCTTTTATCAAACGCTGCTCTGGACTTCTGTCATCCACATTTCACAATAAGCCTGCCGATGGATCTCGCCAATTTTTTCATCCAGCTGCTGAACAGCGTGCAGTACGGACTGCTGCTGTTCATGCTGGCGGCCGGCCTGACGCTGATCTTCGGCATCATGGGCGTGGTCAACCTGGCGCACGGGAGCTTTTACATGCTGGGCGCCTACCTGGCCTGGTCGCTGAGTGCGCAGTTTGGCAGCCTGAGCCTGGCGATTGTGGTCGGCGCAGCGCTGTCGGTGCTGTTTGGCCTGGCGCTGGAATGGCTGCTTTTTCGCCATTTCTATAACCGCGACCACCTGGACCAGGTGCTGCTGACCTTTGGACTGATCTATATTTTTGAAGAGATGCGCTCCATCCTATGGGGCGACGACGTGCATGGCGTGCCAATTCCCGAACTGCTGCAAGCCTCGATTCCGCTGACCGACAACCTGTCCTACCCGGTGTATCGCCTGTTCATGTCAGGCATTTGCCTGGCCCTGGCCGCTGGCCTTTATTTCCTGATTTCAAAGACCCGCCTGGGCATGAAGATTCGCGCCGGCGCCTTCAACCGCGACATGGCCGAATCGCTGGGCGTGAACATCAAGCTGATCCATGCGGTGGTGTTTGCGCTGGGTGTCGGACTGGCGGCAGTGGCGGGAATGATTGCCGCGCCAATCGCCAGCGTCTATCCCAATATGGGCTCGCAGGTGCTGATCATGTGCTTTGTGGTGGTGGTGATCGGCGGCATCGGCTCGGTGCGCGGCGCCCTGATCGCCGCGCTGCTGGTCGGCCTGGTCGATACCTTTGGCAAGGTGCTGCTGCCCCAGGTATCGGGCATGCTGGTCTATGTCCTGATGGCGGTCGTGCTGCTGTACAAACCTGAAGGCCTGTTCAAGCAATGATTCGCTCCAATCTTGAGATTTTGCCGCGCGGCGTGCAGGTCGCGCTGGCGCTGAGCCTGCTGGCACTGTTTGCGTTTCCTTTCACCAGCACCGACTACTACACCGAAATGGTCACGCGCATGATGATCATGGCGATTTTTGCCATGAGCCTGGACTTGCTGCAGGGCGTGACCGGCCTGGTGTCGCTGGGCCATGCCGCCTACTTCGGACTGGCCGGCTATGCACTGGCTTTCCTGACGCCCCCCGGCGAGCCGGTCAGCCTGTGGTGGACCTTGCCGGTGGCCGTGCTGGCGTCGGGGTTGGCCGCGCTGGTCATCGGCTTTTTCGTGGTGCGTACACATGGTATCTACTTCATCATGGTCACCATGGCGTTTGCGCAAATGGTGTTTTTCCTGTTCTTCGACAACAAGGCGCTGGGCGGCTCGGACGGGCTTTACATCAATTTCAGGCCCGACGCGGCGCTGTTCGGCTGGGTGCCGTTCGAACTGGACAGCAAGCGCACGCTTTACTACTTCACCCTGGCCGCCATGCTGGTGGTTTATGTGTTCTTGCGGCGACTGCTCTGGAGCCCGTTCGGCCGGGCGCTGGCGGGCATCCGCGTTAACGAGCACCGGATGCGGGCCATGGGTTTTCGCACCTTCCGCTACAAGCTCATGGCCTTCACGCTGGCGGGCAGCCTGGCCGGACTGGCGGGCTACCTCTGGGGAACGCAGACCGGCTATATCAACCCCGAACTGATGGGGTTTCAGATGAGCGCGCACACCATCATGATGGTCGTGCTCGGCGGCATGGGCAATATTGCCGGCGCCATCGTGGGCGCTTTTGCCTTTGAGTATTTGCTGCATGTCTTCAAGGACCTGCCGCAGGTCGGCAGCGTCAACCTGGGCAAGCACTGGCAGTTGTGGATGGGCCTGTTCATCGTGCTGCTGGTGACGTTCGCGCCGCGCGGTTTGCTGGGGCTTGCCGAGCGGCTGGGCAATGCAGGAAAGCGCAAGCCCGTCGTTCCTGATGATCAAAAGGAAGCGGCATGAGCGAAGTGCTTCTCAGCGCCAAAAACCTGACCAAGCGCTTTGGCGGGCTGGCAGCGGTTAACGACGTGTCCATCGACCTGATGCGCGGCCGCATTCATGCGGTCATCGGTCCCAACGGCGCCGGCAAATCCACGCTGACCAACCTGCTCTCGGGTGACCTGCCGCCGACCTCGGGCTCCGTCTTGCTGGGTGGGCAGGACATCACCGGCTGGAGCCCCGAAAAGATTTCGGCTAGGGGACTCGGGCGCAGCTACCAGAAAACCAATATTTTCCTGCCCTTCACGGTCTGGGAAAACGTACGACTGGCATCCCAGTCGCGCCAGCCAAACGCCTTCAAATGGTTTCATCGTGCTACTGATTTTTCAGCTATCAATGCACGCGCAGCAAGCGCCATCGAGCTTTCAGGCTTGAAAGACCGGGTGCACAGCGTTGCCGCCACGATCAGCCACGGCGAGCAGCGCCAGCTGGAAATCGCCATGACGCTGGCCACCCAACCGCAGGTGCTGATGCTCGACGAGCCACTGGCCGGCATGGGCGCGCAGGAGGCCGAACGCATGATCGAGCTGCTGCACCTGCTGAAAAAAGACCACGCCATGCTGCTGGTGGAACACGACATGGATGCGGTGTTCAGCCTGGCCGACCAGCTGACCGTGATGGTCAACGGCCAGGTCATCGCCAGCGGAACGCCCGCGCAAATCCGGCTGGACGCCGGCGTGCAGGCCGCCTATCTGGGCGAAGACATCGGGGAAGAAAACGCATGACATCGCCGCGCCTCAACCCACAGGAACTGCTGGTCAACGCCCGGCAGATCAACACCTATTACGGCGCCAGCCACATCCTGCGCGACGTGAGCTTCAGCGTGGCGCGCGGCGAGACCATTGGCCTGATGGGCCGCAACGGCATGGGCAAGAGCACCCTGCTCAAAAGCATCATGGGGCTGGTCAAGCCGCGCACCGGCTCGGTCGAGATTGCCGGACAAATGATGACCGGGCGTTCACCGTATGAAATTGCCCGCCTCGGCATGGCCTATGTTCCTGAAGGCCGGGGCATCTTCGGCAACCTGAGCGTGATGGAAAACCTGAAGATGGCTGCACGCGCCGGCACCCGGGGCCAGCGCGACTGGACCTATGAGCGGGTGCTGGACACCTTTCCCCGGCTGAAGGAACGGCTGGGCCACGGCGGTCAGCAGCTCAGCGGCGGCGAGCAGCAGATGCTGACCATCGGCCGCGCACTGATGACGAACCCGGACGTGCTGATCCTGGACGAGGCCACCGAAGGCCTGGCGCCGCTGATCGCCCGCGAAATCTGGCGCATTTGCCAACTGGTGCGGGACACCGGCATCAGCAGCGTTATCGTCGACAAGAACTGGAAACACGTCAGCCAGATCACCGACCGCAACGTGATTTTGGTCAAGGGCGAAGTGGTGTTTCAGGGCAGCTCCCAGGAACTGCATGACCAGCCCGAGTTGCTGCAGCAGTATCTGGGCGTCTAGCGGGCATTCCCCAGAATTGCAAAAACACGCGCCCTGCTTATGAGAGGGTTGACAGGTTTAAGCTACCAAATTTATAGCGACTTACGCATACAGGACATGCGCAAAAGACCTTTTTAATACTTAAAACGGTTCGTCTTTCAGCCTCAACCAGCCCATTCAGCCAGGCGTAACCGTTCCCGCCGCGCTGCGGCGCTGCTGCAGGAATGCCGGCAGCCCCTCCAGCAGGCGCCGTCCATAAGTCGTGTTCACCAGCCGGCGGTCGTAGCAATAGACAAAAGCCCGGTCGGTTTCCAGTCGAATGGCGCGCCCGGCCCACTGCGCCAGCCGGATTGCCGTGGCCGGCACCACCAGTTCGCTGAACGGGTCACGGCCCACCGAGCGCAGCCACTCGGCGCGCGCCTCACCCACCGGATCGTCCGGCGGCGCAAACGGCAGCTTGGCGATGAACACTGACTCGCACAATTGCCCCGGCAAATCCAGGCCTTCGCCAAAAGACTGCATGCCGAAAATGACCGATGCCGCGCCGGCCTCGACGCGCGCACGATGGCGGCTGAGCAGCAGCGCGCGCGGCAGTTCGCCCTGCACCAGCACCGTGTCCTTGAGCACGCCCGACAGCGCTGCTACGGCAACGCGCATCTGCTCGCGCGAGGTGAACAGGCACAGCGCGCCGTGCGAAACCAGCGCCAGATCGCCCAGCAGCGACTGGACCATTTCAGCGGTGAAGGCTTCGGCCTGCCGGGGGTCGGCCACGGTTTCGACCGTGACGAAACGCCCCTGGCTGGCGTAATCGAATGGGCTGGCAACTTCCAGCACACTGGCCGCAGGGTCCTGGTCCAGACCGGATTCGCGCAGGTAAAAGTCGAATTTTCCGCAACTGGTCAGCGTGGCCGAGGTGACCACCGCCGCACGCACCCGCGACCAGAAATGCTGGCGCAGCGTGCTGCCCGGCAGGATCGGGCTGGCATGCGCCTTGATAACCACCAGGCCGCTGTCAAGCCCGCCCTGGCCGGTTTCGAAGGTGAACCATTTGGCCACCGGCACGCTGTCTTGATCGTTCACGGCCGCTTTTAGCAGCAACTCAGTTGTCGCCTGGACTTTTTCCAGCCGGGGCGAGAGCATGCCCAGCTGCGCATACAGGATGGACAGCCGACGCGCTTCGTCGGGCTGGTCGCGCATTGCCGTGCGCAAGGCCTTGGCAATGGTGCTCAGGATGGCCAAAAAGCTTTCGGCCAACACATGGAGCAGCCGCAGCGGCTCGTCCAGCGCTTCGGGCAACACGCCGCGCGGCAGGCGAAAGCGCACCGGCCCCTGCTGGTTTCGCGCTTCCTTGAAAGCCTGGCCATGCAGGTCCATCAGCAGGCGGCTCAGGTCAACCATGCCTTGGCGCAGTTGGGCAGCAAGGCGCGGCACGTCGGCGGATTCAGACACCGTCATCAGCCCGCCGATACGGCGCGCGCGGTTGGCCAGCGTTTCAATCCACAAGGTGCGGCTCAGGTCCATGGAAGCGGCGAAGTGGTCCAGCGCCACGGCCGGCAGGTGATGCCCTTCGTCGAGCACCAGCAGGCAGTTGTCCAGTTCCGGCAGCATGCGCGAACCGAGCGAGGACATCAGCAGGTCGTGGTTCACCACGATCACCTGGGCGCCGACCAGTTCCTTGCGCTTTTCGTAATAGGTGCACTGGTTGAAGACCGGGCAATGCTTGCCGGTGCATGAACTGGCCTCGGCCGCCACCGGCGACCACAACTCGGATTCGGGCGGCTGCTGCAGGTTGTCGCGGTCGCCGTCCCAGGCGCCGCTGCCCAGATCGCGCACCAGTGCGGAATAGAACACCGCGCGCGCTTGCATCACATGCAGCGGTGCGGCGGCGGCCAGTTCGTCGGCAAACAGGTCGTCATCCGCTTCTGCCGCGCTGTCTGCATCGCCTGCATGGCGCGAGAGCTTGAGCTTGCAGACGTAGCGCCCGCGCCCCTTGGCCAGGCCGAAGCGAAAGTCCTGCGGCAAGATGGCCGCCAGCGCCGGCAAGTCCTTGTTGACCAGCTGCTCCTGCAAGGCCACGGTGGCGGTTGAAATCATCACCCGGGTGTTGCGCGCCAGGGCGGCGGCAATGGCCGGCGCGCAATAGGCCAGTGACTTGCCCACGCCGGTGCCTGCCTGGACCACGGCAATTGCGCGAATGGGTTCGTCACCATCGTCATCGGTTTTGCCCAGGGTAGCCATGCTGAAAGTCTGGGCGACTTTTTCGGCCATCAGCCGCTGGCCGGGGCGGTCGCGAAAGGCGCCAGAGGCGTCCACGGCGTGGTCAAAGGCAGCAAGCGCCAGCCGGGCAATGTCGTCAGGGGGCATGGAAAAAGAGGTTGAAAGCAGCGAAAACTGCTTGAGGGACGAGTTTACCCCGCCTGTTTTTTCAGCCCGCCTCGGGGCTGCTGGCTTGGTTCAAAGCAGCGGCACGGCCTGCGCCGGATCGGTGACCGTGCTGAAGGTCAGCCCGGCCAGTGCTGCCGTTTTCGAAACCGGTTGTGAGCCAGGCGCTGACCTCGCTTTCAGCCTTGGCAACCAACTGTTCGCGGCTGAGAATGTCGTCCCTTTTTTCGGGTCCATGCGTTTTTGCGGTAAATTGAGCATTGTTTCAGCCCTTGGCGCTTATCGTTCATGCATAAGCAGCTACTATTTTTATAGCATATGACATCTATATCCACTGCCGCTTTCCAGCCCCTTCACGGTGTCCGCATCCTGAGCCTGGCGCTCAACCTGCCCGGCCCAGCCGCGCTGATGCGCCTGCGCCAGATGGGCGCCACCTGCCTCAAGTTTGAGCCGCCCGGCGGCGACCCGATGCGCCACTACAACCAGGCGGCCTACGAGGAGCTGCATGAGGGCATCGCAGTGCGCAAGGCGGATTTGAAAACTGCCGAAGGCCAGGAATGTCTGCACCGCGAACTGGTTCATAGCGATGTGCTGCTGACCTCATTTCGCCCTTCGGCTTTCAATAAGTTGGGTATTGCCTGGGAAACGCTGCATGCGCGCTATCCGGCACTGTCGCAAATCGCCATCGTCGGCAGCCCCGGTGAACGCGCTGAAGAACCCGGCCACGACCTGACCTATCTGGCCGAAAACGGACTGGTGCCCGGCCTGGAACTGCCCGCCACGCTGTATGCAGACATGGGCGGTTCACTGATGGCCAGCGAAGCGGTATTGCAAGCCCTGATGCACCAGCGTCATCAGGGCGAAGGCGTTTACCTCGAAATCGCCTTGTCCGGCGCGGCCGGCTACCTCGCCCTGCCCCGCGCCTGGGGCTTGAGCCAGCCGGGGGCGACCATTGGTGGCGGCCATGCCGGTTACCGCATTTATCCGTGCCGGGACGGGCGTGTGGCACTGGCTGCGCTGGAGCCGCACTTCGCCCTGAGGCTTTGCGCGGCGGCAGGGATTGCAGCGGCCAGCCAGCAGGCAATGTTCGAGCCGGCCACGCACAAGGCGGTCGCCGCTTTTTTGCTGATGCGAACGCGCGGGGAACTGGATGCACTGGCTGCGGAAAAAGACATTCCGCTGCACACCATGGCTTGAGCCCCGCCATTGATCAGGCGGCAGGTCGTAACTACCTGCATCAGCAGTGCATGGCGCTTGGGCCATGCAAAAACCAGCCTTCAGCTTTTGAAAACTTTATTGCTAACGATCACTTCCTCAACGGTTTTGGCAATGGCGGCCGAGCTGGCCGGCTTGGCAAGGTGGGCGTTGAAGCCTGCCAGTGTGGCGGCCTGCATGTCGCGAAGCTGCCCGAAACCCGTCAGCGCAATCAGCGGAATTGACAGCGTCAAGGGATCAGCCCGCAGCCGCCGGGCAACTTCATAGCCATCCATGTCGGGCAAGCCAATGTCGATGATCACCGCATCAGGCTGCATGGCCAGCACGGCAGGCAGCGCACTGGCGCCATCCTCCACTTCAGTCACCTCGTAATCGAGCAGGCGCAGCAGTTCGGCCATCATGGTTCTGGCATCGGCATTGTCTTCGACATAAACCAGCTTGCGCTGCCGGGGCGCGTTTGCAGCCAGGCAACTGGTTTCTGGAATCTGCGCGGCTGCAGTGGCGACTGCGGCAATGGCGGGAACCCAGAATGAAAAAGTGCTGCCTTTGCCGGTTCCCTCGCTGGCCGCTTCAATGTCGCCGCCGTGCAGGCGCACCAATTGCCTGACCAGCGCCAGGCCAATGCCAAGCCCGCTCTGCAGTCGGTTGGCAGGGGCTGGCCCCTGAACGAAAGGTTCAAACACGCGAGCAAGCAATTCGTGCGCCATGCCGGCCCCCGCATCCTGAACCGTCACGACCGTCCTGTCGGCAACCTCGCTAACCGTGACCCTGACTTCACTGCCAGGCTCGGAAAACTTCAGCGCATTGGTCAGCAAATTGTTCAGTATCTGGTCCATTCGCACGGCGTCACCGCGGAACCATGCACAACTGGCATGTACGGTAATTGAATACCCCTTTGCCAGTTCAGTGGGGCGAAGTGCTTCGACGCATTGGTTCACGCAATCGGCCATGTCCAGCGGCTCTTTTCCCAGCGCAATTTTTCCAGCCATCAACCGGCTGACGTCCAGCAGGTCGTTAACGATATGGTGAAGGTGTTGATTCTGGCGGTTGATGATCGCGATGCAGCGCTCAGCGCCAGGCGTGTCCAGACCGGTTCGCGCCAGCAAGGCCGTCGCGCCAGCGATGGCAGCCAGAGGATTTCGGAGCTCATGCCCCAGCATGGCCAGAAATGCGTCCTTGGTTTCGTTCTGTGCCTGGGCAGCTTCCCGCGCCATGGTTTCATTGCGCAAAAGGCGCTCCCTGTCGGCTTCAGCAGTCCGGCGGAACTTGCGTTCGGCCTCCAGCAAAGCGCCTGCACCGACCAGTTCGTGGTTCAAGGCATCGATTTCTTCGATACCCGTTCGTTCAACGTCAGGCTGCTGGCCGCGCCCGAGCGCCATGGCTGTTCGGCTGGCGCCTTTAATTGCCCTGATAAAACGACGGCCAAACACCGCGACGGCCAGGGCAGCCACGGCAAAGGCCGCCAGCATCCCGGCCACCGCCAGCCAGACGGCGCGATTGGCAGTTCCGTTAATAGAGTTGACTGGTGCAGAAACACCAATAGTCCACCCCGTCAGCTCAGAATGGGTATAGGCTTTGTAGGAGTCAACGCCTTCCATGGACGAGTAACGCACAATGCCCTCTTTGGAAGCCTGGCTAACGGCAACGATGCCAGGGATGCCCGGTTTGCCAACCAACTCGTCTGCTCTGAAGCTGCGAGCAATGAACAGTCCATTGCAGTCTACTACGCCCGTAATCCAATCGGAATTCAGGTTGGCCTGCAAAGCCTGTTTTTTCCAGTAATCAACGGAAAACACTTGGGCAACGACGAACGACCTGCCGCCCGCTGCGGCGGCGGGAAAGTTGACGGCGGTGATCATCTTGCCGGTAACAGTGCCGAGTTCCACATCGGTAGTCAATGGTTTTTGGCTTGAAAGAACGTTTTTGACCATATCCGCCCTGATTGGAAATAGCGGCAATACGGTATCGAAAGGAACGGCAGTGTTCACAAGCTCTACGCCTTTGTCGTCGAACAGCACGATCCACGAATCACCTTGCTGGTAAAACGCTGCAGCCTGCTGGTAAAACGCCTTGAAGTTCCGACTTTCAAGATTTGCTGAGTTGCCTAATACCTTTAGCGCCGACAGTGAGCCTTGTATCTCGCGGTCAACGATAAGGGCCGTGGAATGCGCCGTTTCGCTCAACCCGCGTAATTCCGCCTGTTGTCCGGCGTCCCTGATCTTTTTGAGTGCCATACCGGACACCGCAATGACGGGAATCAGTATGGCCGCAGCCATGAGCAGCAGCTGGGAACGGATTTTCATGGGTGATTTTTCAAGGTTTCGAATTTTCGAATCAAGCTGTTCAGTCCTGAAAGACGGACTGCTTTAAGCAGACGACTGACCGGCAATCACCTTGGAAAAAACCCGCACCAGCGCTTCAGACGTGTAAGGTTTTTGAATCAGCTCAAAGCCGTGTCGTCCCTTTTCGGCCATGGCAGCGCTGTAGCCGCTGGTCAGCACGACCGGCAGGCCAGGGTAGCGTTGACGCACCAGAAGCCCAAGCTCGATGCCGCCCATTCCCGGCATGATCACGTCGGAAAACATCAGGTCAAAGCGGCCTGCATCCTTGGCCAACAGGGCCAATGCAGCCTCTGCGCTGGCCGCCCAGGTTGTGCGGTAATCCAGATCATCCAGAATTTCGCACGTCATTTGTGCCAGGGTTTGGTTGTCCTCGACGATGAGCACGCTGGTGCGATGGCCCTGAACATCCGGTTTTGTCAGCTCCGTTGCATTTTGTAGCGAGAGCAAGGGCATGGCACGCGCCAGGTACAGGGTAAAAACAGAGCCCTTGCCGGGTACGCTGCGCACCTCGACTTCTCCGCCCGATTGTTTGGTGAAACCAAACACCTGGCTCAAGCCCAGGCCCGTGCCTTTGCCGACTTCCTTGGTGGTGTAGAAAGGCTCGAAGATGGCCTGCAGCTTGTCATGCGCAATCCCGCAGCCCGTGTCAGCCATAGAAATGGCAATGAATTCACCCACGCGGCGGTCATGACCCGGGCCAGCCGGAATGCTGTCCACGGCATGCACTTTGAGGGTAAGAAGGCCTTTTGCGTTCATGGCGTCGCGTGCGTTGATGGAAAGGTTCACCAGCGCGGTTTCAAACTGGCTGATATCTGCCATGGCAAAGCAGACACTCCCCCCGGAAGGCTCAAAATCAACCTGTACCTGTGACCCCATCAGGGGACGAACCAGATCAACCACGCTTTTTACCTGCAGGTCGACATCAAACACCTCGGGACTGAGAGGCTGCCGTCGGGCGAAAGCCAGTAACTGGCTGGTAAGTTTGACTGCGCGCGCCACCGTATCGAAAATCATGTCCAGATACAGGCTATGCCGCTCGACAGGTATTTTGTCGCTGCGCAACAACTCGACCGAGGAGCTGATGACAGCCAACAGATTGTTGAAATCATGCGCCACACCACCGGTAAGCTGGCCCAGCGCTTCGAGTTTTTGTGACTGCCGCAGCGCGGTTTCCGTGCGCAGCAGTTCGGTCGTGCGCTGCTCAAGCGCCTGGTTCATTTCGCGCAGGTCAAGCTCTGTCTGCAGTCGCTGCAGCGATGTCCAGGTCCGCTGGGCAATTTCCTCGACCAGTGCTTTTTCGGAAAGCGTCCAGTTGCGCGGCTCAGGATTAAGCACAAACAGGATCGCGGCAAGATGTCCATTCCTGATCAACGGGGTATTGATGATGGCCCTCGCACCGGCAGATTCAAAAGCTGCTGCATAAGCCGCGCCGACAATCGGGTCGGTCAATGCATCGCTCACTGCAACGGTTCGACCTTCTCGCACCTCTGCCATCATCGCGGGACCGTAAATGTCAAGTCGATGGGTTCCTACTATGCTGTGGCAATTCGCAGCGGTCCAGTCCTGGTGAACCTGCATCCACTTGCCCTCGGCATCAACCTGCGCATAGCCGACGCAACCCGCTTGCAGGTGCTGGCCCAGCTTTTCTGCGGCAGTCGCCATCAAGGCTTCGGGCGTGCTGGCATCGCGCAGGGCATCTCTGAGTTCGATCCGGAACGACTGCCGTTTTTGCTCGAACGCCGCCTGCTGTGACAGCAGCATCTGTTCGGTTTTCTCGGTGGTGATGCAATACATGCCAGCGACTGCCCCACTGGCGTCGCGCAAGGGCATATAAGAAAACGACCACCAGGTGGCTTCTTCAAAGCCGTTGCGGGTCAGGGTGAGCGGCAGGTTTTCGTAAAGCGAGCCTTCTCCGTCGAGTGCCTTGCGCACGATCGGCTCAAGATCAGGCCAGGCATCGGACCACAACTCGGCAAATGGCCTTCCCATCGCACCCTCGAGGCGCTTCCCGAGCATGGGACGATAGGCGTCATTGAAAAACGAGAAAAGCTCCGGTCCCCACGCCAGGAATATAGGCTGCGGGCAACTCAGCAGTGATGCCAGCACAACCTTCAAAGCGGGTGGCCATCCCTCAACACCGCCAAGAGAGGTCTTATGCCAGTCACTGGCGCTGATGAGCGCGCCCATTTCACCACCGTTGGCCAGAAAACCTGGCATGGCCGGCGCGGGCACATCATCGGTCAGGTTTGGATTCATGTTTTTACAGTAGGCGCCGGACAGGTTTCAGGATGGACGATTATTGCCATGCAACCTTACGCCTATTTCGCAGCGCTGCCTGTCAGCCAGCCAGCCATGACAGCAAAAAAGACGCTATTGTTTTTGTAGCTACCCGGGCATGCTTTGCATGCCCAGAGCCTTGAAACACCTGAAATTTCTTTTGCTCTTTCAGCAGCTGCCTAGCGCAGCTTGCGCACCAGTTTGCCGGACACCTTGCCCGAGCCGTTGTCCCGTGGCGGCAGGCCGGTGTGCTGCGTGAGCATGCGGCCCTTGACAGGCGCGGCCGGGGCCACGGAAGCCGTCGAATTTTTCCGCCGCGCGCTGGTGTAGGTGCCGTCGGTCATCGGCTGAAAGGTCGGAATCAAATGGTGCTTGCCGTTGCCGATCAGGTCGGCGCGGCCCATCGTTTTCAACGCTTCGCGCAGCAACGGCCAGTTGTTGGCATCGTGGTAGCGCAAGAATGCCTTGTGCAGGCGGCGGCGCTTGTCACCGCGAACAATGTCCACGGTTTCGCTGTCACGGGTGATTTTGCGAAGCGGATTCTTGTTGCTGTGGTACATCGCCGTGGCCGTTGCCATCGGGCTGGGGTAGAAGGTCTGCACCTGGTCGGCCCGGAAACTGTTCTTCTTCAGCCAGATTGCCAGGTTCATCATGTCTTCGTCGCTGGTGCCGGGGTGGGCGGCAATGAAGTAGGGAATCAAAAACTGCTTCTTGCCGGCTTCCAGGCTGAACTTCTCGAACAGCTGCTTGAACTTGTCATAGCTGCCGATGCCGGGCTTCATCATCTTGGTCAGCGGCCCCTGCTCGGTGTGCTCAGGTGCAATTTTCAGGTAGCCACCGACATGGTGCGTGACCAGTTCCTTGACGTACTCGGGGCTTTTCACCGCCAGGTCGTAACGCAAACCCGAGCTGACCAGGATTTTCTTGACACCCCTGAGCGCACGGCCGCGCTTGTAGATCTTGATCAGCGGGCCATGGTCGGTGGTCAGGTTCTGGCAGATACCAGGGTAAACGCAGCTTGGCTTGCGGCAAGCGGCTTCAATTTCCGGGCTCTTGCAGCCCAGGCGGTACATGTTGGCCGTCGGGCCGCCCAGGTCGGAAATGGTGCCGGTGAAGCCTTCGACCTTGTCGCGGATGTCCTCTATCTCGCGGATCACCGATTCCTCGGAACGGCTCTGAATAATGCGGCCTTCGTGCTCGGTGATCGAGCAAAAGGTGCAGCCGCCAAAGCAGCCACGCATGATGTTGATCGAAAAGCGGATCATTTCCCAGGCCGGTATCTTGGTCACGCCGTCGTGGCTGCCGTTGTCGTCGGCGTAGCTCGGGTGCGGGGAGCGTGCATACGGCAGGTCGAACACGTAGTCCATCTCGGCGGTGGTCAGCGGGATGGGCGGCGGCGTGATCCAGACATCGCGCGCGGTCGTGCCTTCGCCATGCGCCTGCACCAAGGCTCTGGCGTTGCCGGGGTTGGTTTCCAGGTGCAGCACGCGGTTGGCGTGGGCATACAGCACCGGGTCGGCCTTGATCTGCTCGTAGCTGGGCAGTCGAATTACGGTACGGTCGCGCGGCGGCACCTTGACATTGCCTTTGCCGTAGAGCGCAGGATTCGGAAAGAAGGTCAGTGGCTTGATCGCCGGGTTGGCCTCTGTCTTTAAGCTTAATTGACCTGTAGCGCTTGCTGGCATTGCACCAGCAGCTACGTTTTCAGCAGCAGCCTTCTCGCCGTCTTCCTTGGCGCAGGTGCTGCCTTGCTCGGCCGCCTGTTCGCTGGTGGTCATGTAAGGGTTGATGTGCGACTCGACGCGGCCCGGCTCATCGACCTGCGTCGAGTCAATCTCGAACCAGCCCCGGCCGGTTTCGTCGTCCTGTCGGCGCACGAAGGCCGTGCCGCGCACATCGGTGATGCTGTGCACCGGTTCGCGTGCGGCCAGGCGGTGGGCAATCTCGACCAGCGCGCGCTCGGCGTTGCCATAGAGCAGCAAATCGCTTTTTGCATCGACGACGATGGAGCGGCGCACCTTGTCGGACCAGTAGTCGTAATGCGCGATGCGTCGCAGGCTGCCTTCGATGCCGCCCAGAATGATGGGTACGTCTTTGTAGGCTTCACGGCAGCGCTGGCTGTAGACGATGGCAGCGCGGTCGGGCCGCTTGCCGCCGATGTCGCCGGGCGTGTAGGCGTCGTCGCTGCGAATCTTGCGGTCCGCCGTGTAGCGGTTGATCATCGAGTCCATGTTCCCGGCGGTCACGCCCCAGAACAGGTTGGGTTTGCCCATCACCTTGAAGGGCTCGGCGCTTTGCCAGTCGGGCTGGGCAATGATGCCGACACGAAAGCCCTGGGCTTCCAGCACCCGGCCAATCACCGCCATGCCGAAGCTGGGGTGGTCAACGTATGCGTCGCCAGTGACGAGGATGATGTCGCAGCTGTCCCAGCCCAGCGCATCCATCTCGGCGCGGGTCGTCGGCAGGAATTTGGCGGTGCCGAAACGGGCAGCCCAGTATTTGCGGTAACTGGTGATGGGCTTGGCGGCGCGGTTGAAAAACGAGACGTCGATGGGGGCGTTCATGGCGGGCGATTCATGGTTGAAATCGCGCGGACGGCCAAATGACAACGTCTGCGATTTTTACTTAACCCATGATTTTAAGGTTTTATCGACGACAGGGGAACCCGGCGTTGATATACGCCTTGGAAATGAAAGTCCATGCCCTGCGGACGACGAAAAATGCAGTCGGCGATGGTGCGCTGAATGCTGTGGATGGCAGCCGTCCATGCCTTGACCACGGTCTTGACACAATGCTGCAAAGAGAGCGCAGCTATCGAATCAGAAACTTTCTGCCGGGGCGCGTCAAACATCACACCGCGCTTTACCTGTCGAGCTGATCCATCAGCAACGTGCTGACCGCTTCAAGGAAGGCGATTTCGCTGTCGGCAATCTCCATGGGCTGGGCGTCGAAATGGCAAAACGTGCCGTAGATCGTCCCAGCTTTGCGAGACAACGGAAGGCCGAAATAGGAATTCAGGATACCCTGGTAAGGATGGCCAAGCAGCCGCATGTCGTCAGCAGAATTGGCCGTATTGAAACCGTTGTCGCGCATCACGAACTGGCAAAAACTGTCGCCTAACGGCAATTCTGACAGGCTGGTGGGGTTTTCGCCATCACGGTCGAACAACAAGATATTGCGCATCATCTGCCCGTCAAGCCGGTAGATGGCGGTGTAGCGAAACGTGGTGCGGGCATTGAGGTACCGAAGTGCACCAAGCAAGCCGCCGTTTTCAAACGCCAGATAAAACTGCGCCAGTTGCTGCTCATGTTTCTGTTGATGGTCATGCGATGCCATGGCGGGTCTCTTTGGTACTGGTCAAAACGTCTGGCCTGTCGGCCAAACCCGGTACGCACGGATTAATTTCAACGCACACAACATGGGCTGTCGGCAAAGGCCACGCCAAAAATCTTATGCTGCTGAAAAGGGTGAAAGCCGATGAACTATTTTCATCGGCTTTATATAACGTGAAGCACTGAACCTGCCTGCCTTGTCGGCAACGGCCATAAGTGCTTTCCATATACACGTTTGCGGTCAACCCCAACGGTCAAACACTGCGGGCGCTGGTACAGCCCGCTCCCATACTGCTGTGCATCCTGCTCCATAGCTGGCAAGGATGCATTCGCAAACCCTGGGTTTTGACTGGTTCTAAGCACAAAAAGCCTACTTCACCCAGTAACTGAATGGTCTCAGCCATGCAAGCAATGGCCAAGACAAAGTTTGCAAATCAGTTTTTCACCATCATCTGGCCGCGGATTTCGCCACCGGGGTGCATGGCGGTGTGAATATTGGCATACCAGCGGCCGGCAACCAACTCGGCTGACTGCGCAGGGGTCAGTGTGGCACTGCCTTCCATCGAACTGGTGACAGGATTTGGCCATGGCAACGCCACGCCGGCATTCGCGCCGACAGCAGCAGGGCCATGGAAATGTGCCATGGAGGCAGGACCACTCAAGCCGGTGTAGCTAACTTTCCAGCGCAGCAAATTGGTTTCCTTGTTCAGCACGGCATCGACGGTTCCAGTGGCTTGACTGGCATTGGGCGGAACCTCATTGCCGGCTCGCAACTGCGTGCTGAGGGCCACCATGTTGGCACTGGCCATGTCGGTAGATGTTGATTTCATCATGCCGCAACCGCTAATGACGGCAAGGGCTGAAACAGTCAGCGTGGCGAGTGAAAGGCGAAGGGCTTGGCGACGTTGAATCATGGGGTCTCCCGATAAATGAAAATTGATTGCGATCCTGCGAACAATACGCAACGACAGAATAAACCCGATTGTTAATGGAAAGCGTTTTATGGGCCTGCACGGTCTGAATTGGGGCCTTTCTCCTACGCCATCGAACTTGGCGCGCCGACAAATACCCCTGAGGGCGCGGTTCAAAGTGAGACCATGGTGAACCCAGGAGAAAACCATGTCCAACACTTCGCAACCCACTTTGGGCAGCCTTTGCATTGGCATCTTTCTTACCGACGGTTTTGAACAGGCAGAGCTGACCGAGCCACGAGCCGCTCTTGAAAAAGCTGGAGCGATCATCCGCATGCTGTCCGATAAAACGGGCCAGGTCCGTGGCGTCCATCACGACCAACCGGGCGATCTTTTTGATGTGGACGCGACCTTCAAGCAAGCTGGGGCTGATGAATTCGACGCGCTTTTGCTGCCAGGCGGCGAAGTCAACGCCAGTCACATTCGAAACAATCCGGATGCGCAGGCGCTGGTCAGACAGATTGATGCGCAAGGCAAACCGATTGCCGTAATTTGCCATGCGCCGTGGCTGTTGATTTCGGCTGGCTTGGTGCAGGGCCGCAAGATGACCAGTGCGCCGGACGTGAAGCGCGACCTGGAAAAAGCCGGGGCTTATTGGGTCGATGAAAAGGTTGTGGTGGACCGTAACTGGGTCAGCAGCCGCACGCCTGACGACATTCCTGCCTTTAATGCGGCGTTCAAAGACATTTTGGTCAAGCATATACGGGGCACGTCGGATGACATTTCGTCTTCAGCGGCTTAAGGTGGACAGGCCACTTTATTAACGTCCCAAAGCCCAACCAAAGGAAAATTCATGGCAACACGTGCGGTGTGGAAAGGCGCCATCAGCTTCGGGCTGGTGCATGTCCCGGTGGCCCTGCATTCGGCCACGGTCAATACCGGGCTCGATTTTGACTGGCTGGACAAGCGCACCCTGGATCCTGTGGGCTACCGGCGCATCAACAAGGTCACAGGTCAGGAAATTGAGGCCGAAAACATCATCAAGGGCATCGAATACAAAAAAGGCTGCTATGTGGTGCTGACCGACGAGGAGATCCGTGAGGCCTACCCCAAGATGACGCAGACCATTGCCATTGACAGCTTTGTGCCCAATACACAGATTCCTTTCGTTTACCTGGAAAAGCCCTACTACCTGGAGCCGATTAACAAAGGCGAGAAGGTTTATGCGCTGCTGCGCGACGCCTTGCTGCAGACCCGGCAGGTAGGTGTGGCCCGGCTCGTGCTGCAAAACAAACAGCATCTGGCCGTGCTTGTGCCGTCGGGCCAGGGCCTGGTGCTGAATCTGCTGCGCTGGGGTGATGAAATCCGCTCTTGGGAAGACCTTGATCTGCCACCCAAAGGACCGAAGGCAGCGGGCGTCAGTGACAAAGAACTGGCGATGGCCGTGGCGCTGATTGAGGACATGCGCGGCAAGTGGGACCCGCACCAGTTCAGCGATTCTTTCAAGGACGAAATCCTGGCGCTGGTTGCACGCAAGGTTGCAGCCGGACAGCTGCAATCCATTGCACAATTTGAAGAGGATGCCGAAGAAACGACTCCTTTTGGCGCGCAAATCCTGAACCTCAGTGACTTGCTGCAGCGCAGCCTGCACAAAAGCGAGGTATCCGACACGCCTGGGAATGGCAACAGTGCAAAAGGCAAGGTCAGGGCAAGCGCCTTGTCAGCCAAGAAAAAAGCACCGGTGCCTGACGAAATCAAGTACGCAACCTCCGGTTTGACAGGCAGTCGCAAGACTGGATAGACGCGTCAAGCGCTTTAAAAAGTGGTAAAAATGCCTTTGCCCTAGCCTGCCAAAATTTCAAAAACAAAGATGAATTTTCACCTTTGGATCCGAACACCAATCGAGCGCTGCCAGGACCATCCAATTCGACTGTAGGCCTTGGCCGCAACATCAGTTCGGTTTCTGTCAGGCCGACAAATGACCGCCTATGATTTGGAGATGCCGAAGAACTGTCTTGGAGAATCTGATGAAAAAACGTCTTTTTTTAGTGCCACCACTGGCTTGCGCAGCCCTGTTGCTTTCAGGCTGTCCTGACGCCAAACTGCCAACGCCTACTCCGATGGTGCCCACGCCCAAGGCACAACTCACGCCTGACCATGGCCAGTCAGCAGCCATAGCGGGACAACAACCATCAGCTTCCATGCTAATCAAAGCTGGTAATTCATGAAACAGTGCATTGCTTGGGCGTTTGCTGTAGCCAGCCTTGGAATAAGTGGTTGCACCCTGCCTGGAGTAACTGCAGAGCCTGCGCCCCGCATGATGACTCTGGACGGCAAATCCTTTCGCGTCCGGCAGATTACCGAAAGCACTTGGACCGCCAGCGCCGCCGGAAACGAAAAAATCCTTGCACAAACGCCCAGCGCCCAGACATCCCTTCGTCAAGCGATCGAGATGGTTTCAGGTTGTCGCGTGACCGACAGTGACTACTCCCGGCAGGGAACACAATTTGATGCCCAGGTCAGTTGCGCCAGAGGTTTGGACAACTGAACACGCAAACTGGAAAAAAGGCCTCAACCGGATAGCCAGTTGAGGCCTTTGGCTTGCCGCATCGCAAAATGTCGGCAGGCAAGCAGGAATTCACGAAATAGTTCAGTGACGCGCCTTGTGTGAATCGCGCAGGGCCTTGATCTCGTCATGATTTTTTTGAGCGCCCTGAGCCTGCTTTTCAACAACATTACGGATGGCCGGTGGCAAGTCCTGCTTGAGCGCCTTGCGGTAACTGGCCACGGCAGAATCCTCGCCCCGCTCGCATTCGTCCAGCATGGCTTGGTCGCTGTGACCGCTCAACACGCCACGCACCGAAACCCATCCACGGTGCAACGCTCCTGACATGGAACCACCTTCATCCGGCTCGCCCCCAAGCTGACGAATCAGCGCTTGCAGTTCTTGGCCAGCGCCCTGGCACTCGCTGGCATGGCGTGTCAACAGAGTTTTGAGGTCAGGCGATTCGGTATGTTCGGCGGAAGTGGTGAATCCATATTCACCGTCGCGGCACGATTCAAGAAGGTCGTTCAACGTGCTGATCACATCGTCGTTGGTAGCTGGCATGGGGTTGGCTCCATCAAGTCAAGGTTGAAAAAATCTGCCGAATTGCGACATAACTGAACACCATCGAAATCAAGCGTTTCAACACCGCAGGCTATCGATGCGTTCGCTGAATACCTGAAAGGTCAGGCCTCTGGGCAGCGTTTTTCGGTTCAGCATCAATACTCTCCCGGATGAAACCCAACACCGGTCAGGCAAGCACAAACAGCGATGTAGGAAAAAACCGTTCCGCCATTGCAGACAACACCCAACCCCAGGCGGCGCGTGTGCCGGTCCAACCAGAATTTTTGACGCCAAATAAACGCTTTGAGCGCGTCCTGTAATCACCAACAGCTATCAAACACGTAGCAGTAGGACTCAGCTCTCCAGTTCCGGAAAATGCCGTCTTCGCTGAACGCAATGCGCCTGTCACTCTGCAGATAACCCCGCATACCATCGCTACATAGGACGCGCCAGCCGCTTCCAACGCCAGCCGCAGGAATTCGCCGCGCCCCTGAATACCGGGCCAGTAATGCAGCGGGTAAGCCATGTGTTGACTTTCAATGGTTTTGTTGAAAATACCACTCCAGCGTATGAACCACCTGATCAACCTGCTACTTATTCGATAGCAATAAAAGCAAGGGGAACTTGGCTCCGTGGCCATATCGGAAAGTCCTGGCTTGTCCTACACCGAGTTCATCCAGGTCCGATTCCTTTAATCCTGAGAACTTCATACATTCAATTCGCGCCCTCATCACAGGCTACTCAAAGTCTGCAACCTGGCACGGCTTTGGGCCGAATGTTTGGCCCAATTCCCAGCATGAAACATGCTTTCTGCATGGTCCCAATTCAACGATTTCATCAAGGAAATTCAAATGAACCCAAGAAAACCAAAGCATCTGGCAGAGCCAGCCACTGAAGTCAGCACCACAACTTCAAATGAATCGGTACCCAGTCAGGAAGTGCAGAGCAGTCCACCGCTTCATCCTGACCAGACAGGTGCGCAATATGGCGGCTATGGCCATGCTGACAATTCGTTCGGCCGGGATGCTGGCAGTTCAAGCAAAGAAGGCGGCCAGGGTGCTGACAAGTCCGGCGCAGACAGGCTTTCTGCTTCCAAACCGCTCAAGGACGCGAGCGATGGCAGCACGAAAACCGGGTCTGCCAGTGCCGCCAGCCAGCATGACCAGGCCAGCGTGAAAAAGCCGGACTGATTTGAATGCAGTTCAGCCTGCCGCAGCGATCTGGCGCAGCGCCTGCTCGAACACCTCAACCGGCTGGCCACCGGAAATCAGGTGGCGGTCGTTGATGATGACCGCAGGCACCGAATGGATCCCCTGGGTCAGGTAAAACGACTCTCGCTCGCGTACTTCTTCGGTATAGGCATCGCTTGCCAGCATTTCGGCGGCCTGAACCGGGTCGAGACCGCACTCGCCAGCTACACGGATCAGCACCTCGTGTGAAGCAGGACTCTGGCCATCGGTGAAGTAAGCCTTCAGCAGACCTTCCTTCAATGCCTTTTGCACGCCGCTTCCCTGAAGTCCGGCCCAATGCAGCAAGCGATGGGCGTCAAACGTGTTGTAAATGCGACTGCGCCCTCCTCCGGGCTGGTCGGCCCGGCTGAACGTGAAACCGACATCCTCGCCGCGCTGGCGAATGTTTTCGCGATTGACGTGGGCCTGCTCCGGCGTGATACCGTACTTTTCGGTGATGTGTTCGGTGATTTCCTGGCCTTCGGGCGCCATCTTCGGATTGAGCTCGAAAGGCTGGAAGTGCAGTTCGGCGGTGATCTCGCCCGCCACACGTGCCAGCGCCTCGTCTAGTGCTTTCAGACCAATGGCGCACCAGGGGCACGAAACGTCGGAAACAAAATCAATCTTTATCAAGGTAGTCATGGGGGTTTTCTGTAAGCCAAAACGCGGCATTCCGGGAATGGCCCGTTTTCCGGTTTTGTATTGAAGTGGATTTCAGGCATTGTCCTCCGATCAACGGAGGGATGCACGTCAACCCGGCAGTCCGCAAGCGCGGTCACTATGGCCTGCTCATTCATCACACGGAGCAGGCCATGTAGCTACGGGGCGTGATTCTCGATGCCAGCTCGGTGGTGGGCATCTTTGGCAACTTTGGTCAGACCAACTGCGACGCCACCAAGTTTGACGCCAGCGCGGGCAAGCGCTTGCCTGCAGGCCACAAGGTTGCGATGGGTGGTGTCGTGAATGGCGTGACCAACAAACGCCCTATCATTCAGTGCGTTCATTTTATTGGTGTTTTATGCCTTTGGCGCATGCTGGACGGGCACAAGCAGCTATGTTTTTTTGATTAGATCAGTGCTCATTCCATCGCCCCGCGCCGACCTTGCTTTTTCAAGCCTGCAGCGATAATTCACGCATGCCTTCCCTGCCGATACCCGACCATCCGCAACCCCAGTCCCTGACTGACCTGTTCGTTTCCTTCACTCTCCTGGCGCTGCAGGGTTTCGGCGGCGTGCTGGCCGTGGTGCAACGCGAAATGGTTGAAAAAAAACGCTGGATGACACGCGAAGAATTCATTGAGGACTGGGCGGTGGCGCAAATCATGCCCGGTCCCAATGTGGTCAACCTTTCACTGATGATTGGCGGGCGCTACTTTGGGCTGAAGGGCGCCATGGCGGCACTGGCCGGCATGCTGGCGGTGCCGCTGATCCTGGTGCTGCTGCTGGCGCTGGTGTATGCCCAGTTTGCCGACCATCCGGGCGTCGCGGGCGCGCTGCGCGGCATGGGCGCGGTGGCCGCCGGGCTGATTGCGGCGACCGGCCTGAAACTGTTTGGCGCACTGCTGAAAAATGTGCTCGGTCTGCGGCTGTGCATCGCTTTTGGTCTGATGTGCTTTGTCTCCATTGCGCTGCTGCGCTGGCCCTTGTTTTATGTGTTGTTCGGTCTGGGCAGCGTGGCCTGCACCGTGGCCTACCAAAAGCTCAAGCCATGACGGAGCCGATCACCCTGGTGTTTGGTCCGCAAGACTGGATCAACCTGTTTTTGCATTACCTGACGCTTTCTTTGCTGTCGATAGGCGGGGCGATCACCACCGCGCCCGACATGCACCGCTTTCTGGTCGATCAGCAGCACTGGCTCACCGACGCGCAGTTCAATGCCTCGATTGCGATCGCCCAGGCCGCGCCTGGCCCGAATGTGCTGTTCGTCGCGCTGCTTGGCTGGAATGTCGGCCTGAATGCCGGCGGCATGATGACCGGCCTGCTCGGCGTGGTGCTGGCGCTGACGGGCATCCTGATTCCCAGCACGGTGCTGACCTATGCCGCTGCCCAATGGGGCTATCGCAACCGCGATTTACCTGCCGTGCGCGCCTTCAAACAAGGCATGGCGCCCATCGTCGTGGCATTGCTTATCGCCACCGGCTGGATTCTGGCAAGCGCCAACGGCAGTTCATTGAAAGACTGGCCGGTGTGGCTGGTGACGATCGTTACCGCCTTGATGGTCTGGCGCACCAGAACGCACCTGCTCTGGCTGCTGGGCGCAGGTGCCTTGCTGGGCTGGTACGGCTGGATTTAAGCGCAAAAATACACAACTGACCTGTTCAGGGATTGCACCTGTCACAGCGTGAAGGATCGGCAAGCAATGCACCGGCCCGGCGTTTTTCTTCGCTTTGACCGCAATGCTGGCACGACCAGATATCGGCCAGCGCTTGCCGGGTGGGGCTTGCACAAAGGGCGCATGGCAGACCAGTAACGGTCCGGGTCATCCAGTAGCCTGGTGCTACGCAAACCGGACAGGATGAACTGAGCTTGTGCGCAAGATTGTCGGTTGCGACCCCAATGAGTTTCTGGCGCGTCGGATTGCAATACGCACGCAGGTCGTTTTCGACGATGACACCACTTTTTACTGACCGGCTGGCTGTTTGTTCATACGCTTTTTGCAACAAGGTCCAGTTGTAAAGACCTTTGTAAATAGGCGAAGCCTGATCGTCTTTTGCCATGACGACAAGGTGATGGGATGGAAATTCAGCCTCTTCTGCAAAAGCCACCACTTCTTCCCAATTATTCACTTCCCGATGTCCACTTTTGGCTGGCCCCTGTGCAATCCCGGTGAGTTCAAGTCCGTTTTCATCGTCGATGAAAACGACCAGCTCGACATCCCAGGGAATCAGACCGGTGTAAGGGTCGGCAACGAAAGCACCTTCGCTTGCCAAGCCGACGCGAGAACTGGCCAGCGTCATGCCGATGCGGGCTTTTTTCAACGCCGTTTCCAGTTGCGAGCCGGAGCGTGGAATATCGCGGGTAAAAGTGCCAAGTTGATCGGTGTCAAACCCTGTCACAAGGTCTACACGGCAGCCTGTTGCCGCCTCCAGAATAGGCCCAATGATGGCTTCCTTGCCGTGTTGCGTCAGCAGAGCAACATGACGGCCCCGGTACAGGTTGCGGACATCCGTAAAATTCTGCATTGCTTGACCCTCAAGATTCGCGTGCCGAATCCGGAGCTGCCACCCAGGTTTGCCAGCGACCGCCAGACCAGGCCTCAACAACATTCGTTTGCGGATCGATGCGAAAAAGGTGAAGCCAGCGGTTGTCCACCAACTGGCGTACCGTTTCATGCTTGCGCATGACCGCTTCAATGCCGGCCCGTGGGGCTTCGATAAAGACCGACAGGCGCAGCGGCGTGTGCAACCATTTTTCGCCGTCATGCAGGGACTGCAATGGCAGGCCAATGCGCAGGTCGCCCCCATTGCCTTCGAACACGCCAATACGGCCGCCGACCACGTTGTGCAGCACCTTGTTGCCACTGCCATAGCGCGCGTTGTCCACGGTCGAGGCAAAGTACTGCATGTTGATCCAGTGCGTCACCACCATCGGCGCGGTCATGATGAGTTCAAGAATGCTGCCCTGGGCATCTCCCTGCCAGTCGTAGTCGTGCAGGAAGGACCGACCGGCCAGATTGAGGTGACGGGAGCGGGAACGTGGCGCGACAATGAAGGCGGCATTGTTGACCAGCCCCCATTCCGGTCGGGTCTGCGCCCAGTCATTGGCCCTTTTTTTCAGGGCTAAAAGCAAGGCATCAGGCTGCGCGCACAGATCACCCAGGCCCAGCAAAGGCGCGCGTTCGGCACGTGTCCTGGCACCGGCTGCAAGCAGCGTCTGGCGCAGACGAGTCAGGTCTTGGGCGTGGCTGGCAGGCACCAGATCAACGTCATAGAGCTGCATCTCATCGGTGGTGGTGTTATGCAGGCCCGCCAGAAAGTGCGTCGTTTCAGGAACCACGAGGTGACGTTCGGAGAGGGCTTGCCGCAGCGCAGGGTCGTTCAGCAGCGACGCCAAAGCGCGGGCATTGACTTCTCCGGTTTGTCCGCAACAGGCGCCGCAGTCCAGCCCCGCCGCATGCGGGTTGTTGGCGCTCTGGCTGCCATGGCCTGCGAGCAGCACCATGCGCGCAAAACCCGAGCGCAAACCCATTGCCTTGAGCACGCCTTCAGCCAGAGAAACACGCTGCGCGAGCGTGTCATCTGCTTGCGCCACCAGCACAGGCCGCGCGGCGTAACGCGCACCCAGGCCGTCATGGTCCGCAGGCGGTGCAACGCTGCTCGAAGGCAGGCTGCGCTTGAGCAGCTTGCCCAGGTAACCCAGACCGATCGATTCCACCAGCGTAAAGGCCGAACCCGGCAGGCGCTCAAAGGGTTGCCACGCTTGCTTGGCAGCAAAATTTGACTGCCTGGCCTTGACCAACGCAGCGTCACGGTCATTGCCGCCGCACGAGTCGGTGACGCACAAGGTGGGAGCCAGCAACCCCGGCAGCTGAGGGCGCGTCGCCGTCGTTCCCAGCGGCGTATAAGAAATGGGCAGGCCAAAGAAACCGGCAAACCCCATCGTCTGCACGTCGGGCCAAGCGCTTTCCAGCGCACGCCTGAACACTTCTGAACGAACATCGATACAAAACACCGCCTGAACCGCGCAACTGTGCCCGGTTGAAGCTGCAGAGGACTTCGCCAATGCGGCAGCCAGCGGCTTTTGGTAAGCTATTTCCAGCGCGCGATGCAGCAACGCGGCGTGGTCCGGTGCTGTGTGGCTGCTGCGAATGCGAGGTCCTTGCCAGGCGTTCCGCCAACGCATCCAGGAAGATTGTTCATCGCGCGAGCCATCGTCCAGCAAATATTCCCAAGAAAGACGAATCGCCAGCAGATCGACGATTTGGTTGTCGTCTTCGCCTTCGAGCCGCGCTTGCCAGCGCAAATAGGCGCACCAGGAGGCCCATCCATTGATTCGTTGCAAGACAGCGCACAGGAAGTCACTCAGGCCGTCGGCAGGCACGGCCAATTTATCAAGAACAAACGCAATCGCCTGCTGGGCATCGGCAGGTAGCGCTTGTGAACGTCGCAGTACTTCGGGCGCTTTCATCAACAGCGCCACGCCATGGTCATGTGCAATCGAATGGCGCCACCCGGCATACAAGCCGCTGCTCAGCGAGGGATGCCAGTCGGCCTGTTCGGCATCAAAATGCGCGGCGCAGAACTGACTGATCTGGTGGGTGATGGTTGAGCACCAGGCAGGTTCGCGTGCCAAATGGCGTTGCGCGTCGTGCATGTCCGACAGCAAGGGAAGCGCGCCGGACGATTCCTGCGCACCATCAAGCGCGGCGATCACTGCCGTTGGGTTCACCGGCACCCCTGCCTCCGCCATGGCCTGGGCCAGGTGTTCGGTTTGAAAAGCCTGGCGCTTCCAGGCATCGCGATAGAACGCCTGCGGCATGTGCATGCGGCTGCCACCCAACTGATTTAGCTGTCCGGCTGCCTCTTCAATGGGACGGTCAACCCATCCCCAGTATGGATTGACTGCGATGAAGCGGTCCAGGGGCCAGGTTGGTGCGATCAGGCGGCAGGCCGAATCGACGGCCAGATCCACAGAAGACTTCACCGGATGGAGCAAGGAGGAAACAGCATTCATGATTTTTCGCTCAGCAGTGCAGCAGTTGAATAAGGGGGCCGCAGCAATACTGCAGGCAGGGATATAGGCCAGAGACGAAACGTCAGCCGCGTAAAGTGCGCGTCAAGGTAAAAGCCGGCATATGCCCATGGATAAAAGGCCTTGGAAAATTGCCCGTTCGGGAAGGCGAGCAACCACACTTGCAGCAGATAAAGCGATAGAAGGCAACTGCCGGCCCAGAGAATCAATGGCAACGGTGCAGAAACAACCGGCGTATTGACCAAGGCGCCAAAGACAAGATGCCCTGCAATGTAGAACTGTCCTAGAACCAGGATAGCGATGACGCCGCGCACCGTGCCCATGCCCCACCCATCGGCGCGCCACAACAAGGGCGCCAGACCCAGCCCCACAATCAGAATGGCTACGGGTGCAATCGTCAGGCCAGGCAAGCCGATTTTCCAGACTGCGAGGCTGCCAGCCAGCAGCACAATGGCAAACGGGACGCAAAGAAGACGCATCACCGCGCGGGTAGCAGGCGAACGCCCGGCCTCGGACGGATAAAACGCACGGCGGCGGCTGTCCAGCACGGCTTCGCCTGCAGCCAGAAAAGCATAGGCCTTGTAGAGCGAATGCGCCACCAGGTGCAGGAAAGCCAGCTCATACAGACCGAGACCGCATTCAAGCAGCATGAAGCCCATTTGCGCGCAGGTTGACCAGGCCAGGCGCACTTTGATGCTGATGCGGGTCATCATCACCAGGCCGGCCAGCACCGCACTGAGGCTGCCAACGACGACCAGCAAGGTTTGCGCCGTGGGCGAAACCGACAAGACATCGGCCAGGCGAATCAGCAAAAAACCGCCCAGATTGACAATACCCGCATGCAGCAGGGCCGACACCGGCGTGGGCGCTTCCATTACCTGAATCAGCCAGCCATGAACAGGCAACTGGGCTGACTTGAGAATCACCGCCAGCACCACCAGCGCCATGGCGGTATTGAGTGCCGCAGACAGGGCATTGGCCGACTGAACGTGATGGGAAATTCCTTGGAATTCAAGCGTGCCGGTTTCCCGATAAATCAGCGCCAAAGCAGCCAGCAGACACACCTCGGCCAGGCGGCTGGCAATAAACTTTTTATGCGCAACCACTACCGCGGCAGGACGGTCGCGGTAAAAGGTCAGCAAATGGTGCAGCGTGATGCTGCTGGCAATCCATGCCAGCACCAGCACACCCAGGTTGTTGGTCACCACCACGACGCCGATGGATGCCAAAGTCAGCAGCATGGCAAGCACGTACCGCTTTTGCCCCTCCTCGCCGTTCAGATACCGCCGGGAATAGCGGATCACCACCCAGCCCAGCAGGCTGACCAGCATCAGCATGGCCAGTCCCAGTTTGTCGATGTGCGAATTGCTGAGTGCTTGCAGCACAGCAGCGGCCAGCGCGATCGCAAGCGCGGCAAGTGCTGCGCCTTCAGCTACAACCCATGTACGAAAAATTCCGGCACCGAGCGCGACCGGCATGCAGGCCAGCACATAGATCAGCGGCACACACCAAAGCAGTACGCCATTGTTGAATTCGGTCATCCAGCCCCTTCTGTTGATTGAGATGGCGCGACTTTGCCTTCAAGCCAGCAATAAGTAAAATAGATAAATTTTTAAATATCATTCTTTAAAACAGAACCATGCCGTTTTCCCGACTTAACTACCGTCATCTTTACTATTTCTGGATGGTTGCCAAGGAAGGGCACCTGACACGTGTCGCCGAGCAGCTGCATGTGTCCCAGTCAGCCCTGTCGTCCCAGATCCGCCAGCTTGAGGAGCAGATGGAACATGCCCTGTTCCTGCGTCAGGGCCGCAGCCTGCAGCTGACCGAAGTGGGACGTGTGGTGTTGGGATACGCCGACGGCATTTTTGCGCTCGGCACCGAGCTGGTGGCGGCGGTGGCCGCTGGAGGGGGGCAGAAAATACAGCGACTCAAGGTGGGAGGCGTGGCCAACGTATCGCGCAATTTTCAGGAGAATTTTTTGCGCCCCATCATGGGTATGGAAGATGTGCAGCTGGTGCTGGAGTCAGGCAGCCTGGATGAGTTGCTGCCACGCCTGGCAGTGCACAAGCTTGACCTCGTCTTGTCCAATCGCCCGGTGAGCGCAGACGCCGAACAGGCCTGGCAATGCCGCCGTGTTGCGCGCCAGCCAGTTTGTCTGGTGGGCAAGCCGCGCCCTGCGTCGCGTCCGTTTCGCTTTCCCGATGATTTGCCCGGCGTCAAGCTTTTGCTTCCCGGGCACAGCAGCGACATACGTACCGAGTTCGACATGCTTTGCGAACACCTTCAGGTCAAGGTCAACATATTTGCTGAAGTCGATGACATGGCGATGCTGCGTTTGCTCGCCCGCGATTCAGGCGGCGTGGCGCTGTTACCGGCCGTGGTCGTGCAGGACGAACTGCACAGCGGTGTGTTGCAGCAATATTGCGTGGTGCCGAAGGTTTATGAAAATTTTTATGCCATCAGCGTCGAGCGGCAATTTCAGTCGGCGGTACTGAAAAAATTGCTGACAAGCACTTCAGGCTAACCACTGGCTTGGCCGTCCGGCTGGCTTTCAGCGGCGCTGACGCAGCGCTTCGTAAAGGCACACGCCGCTGGCGACCGACACGTTCAGGCTTTCTACCGCACCGTGCATCGGAATGCGCACCAGTTCGTCACAGGTCTTGCGGGTCAACTGGCGCATGCCCTCGCCTTCCGCGCCCAGGATCAAGGCCACGGGGCCGGTCAGGTCCACGTCGTAAATCGTCTTTTCAGCGTCGTCGCTGGTGCCGATGCACCAGATGTTGCGTTCCTTCAATTCCCCCAGGGTGCGCGCCAGGTTGGTCACCATGAAATACGGCACGGTTTCGGCCGCGCCGCTGGCGACCTTGGACACGGTGGCATTGATGCCGGCGGCATGGTCCTTGGGTGCAATCACCGCCTGCGCACCCGCACCGTCAGCCACCCGCAGGCAGGCGCCCAGGTTGTGCGGATCGGTCACGCCGTCAAGTACCAGCAGCAAAGGCTGGGTGGTGCCGGCCGCCTCTAATTGCTCAAGCAATTCATCGAGCGAGGTAACCTGCGCAACCGCATCAACGCGAGCGACAACGCCTTGATGGCCGTGGCTGCCGCACATCTTGGCCAGGCGCAGGCCATCACACTCGACCATGCGAACGCCGGCTTCACGAACGCGGTCGGTGAACTGGCGCATGCGGGCATCGCGGCGCGAAACATCATAAAAAACCTCAAGAACCGACTTGGGCGCGGTCTTGAGGCGGACACCGACGGCATGGAAGCCGAAAAGAACTTTTTGGGGAGAAGAAGACATGCACCAATTATCGCTGCACAGATTTTGAAGGCTGCGCGCGGGCCTGGCGGGGGCAAGGCATCAACGCACTGCATGCTATTTTATGCATAGCACATATCGCATACCAGGTAAGCGCCAGAGGCCTTTTTACCTCAAGAAATAGCGATCTTCCCCGCTTCAATGGTGATGCGCCGCTCACAGCGCGCGGCAATCGCCGGGTCGTGCGTGACCAGCACCAGCGTGGTCCCGATTTCCTGGTTCAGCTCGAACATCAGTTCCATCACGGTTTCGCCGGTGGCAAAGTCCAGGCTGCCGGTCGGCTCGTCGGCCAGCAGCACGGCCGGCTTGACGACAAAAGCGCGTGCCAGCGCCACCCGCTGCTGCTCGCCGCCCGACAGCACCTTGGGATAATGGCCGAGCCGTTCGCCCAGGCCGACCCGCTTGAGCATGTCGGTTGCCAGCGCCCGGGCGTGCTTCATGCCGGACAGCTCCAGCGGCAGCATGACGTTTTCAAGCGCCGTCAGGTTGGCCATGAGCTGGAAGCTCTGGAACACGAAACCGACTTTTTGTGCCCGCAGGGCGGCGCGGTCGTCCTCGCTGATGGCAAAGATGTCCTGGCCGGCCAGGCGTACGGTGCCACTCGTGGGCGTGTCCAGCCCTGCAATGATCGTCAGCAGCGTGCTCTTGCCCGAGCCCGATGCACCGACAATGGCAGCGGTTTCGCGCGGATTCAATGAAAAGTCAATATCGCGCAAAATGGTCAAGGTGCCGGTCGAGTCGGTGACCGACTTGAAAACATGCTCAACGCAAACAATTGGAGAACTGGCAGGCTCCCCTGATTCAGGCAGCCTGGAAGCCACTTCACCCCTACCGGAAACTACAGGTTCAAACATGTCAACCTTTTTTGGAAACGTTAAATCGATTGCTGCCCACTGTAGCAAGCCTCGCCTGGCCACGCGAAACCATTGCGCTAAATCCTTGGGGACCCTGTTGATGAGCGCCGTGCTGGCGGTGCCGGCCTTTGCCCAGGCGCCGGCCGAGGCCAGACCGCAGCCCACCCTCCTCATCGTCGGCGACTCGTTGAGCGCTGAATATGGCCTGAAGCGCGGCACAGGCTGGGTGCCGTTGCTTGAAAAGCAGTTGGCGAGCGAAAACAAAAACGTCCGTGTGGTCAATGCCAGCATCAGCGGCGACACCACTTCGGGCGGGCGTTCGCGTTTGCCGGCTTTGCTGGCGCAGTACCAACCTGCCACCGTGGTGATCGAATTGGGCGGCAATGACGCGCTGCGCGGGCTGCCGCTGGACATGACCGCCAAGAACCTGAGCGCCATGACGCAGGCGTCCAAAAAATCCGGTGCCCGCGTGCTGCTGCTGGGCATGGAGGTGCCGCCCAACTATGGCAGCGCCTATGCCACCACCTTTTCAGGCCTATTCTCGAAAGTCGCCAAGGAAGAAAAAGTCGCACTCGTGCCGTTTTTCCTCAAGGGCATTGCCGATGGCGACAACGCCGCGGACAATTTCCAGGCCGACCGCATCCACCCCAACGCGTCATCGCAAGCCAGAATGCTGGCCAATGTCTGGCCAGAACTGAAGAAAATCATCCCGTGAGCCTTGACCGCATTTCTGCCGAAGACGCCCTGGCCCGATTGAGCCAGTTTTCCACCGTCATCGACGCCCGCTCCGAGGGTGAATATGCCGAAGACCACCTGCCAGGCGCTGTGAACTGGCCCAGCCTGCACGACGACGAGCGAAAGATCGTCGGCACCCAATACAAGCAGATCAGCCAGTTCGAGGCCAAGAAGCTGGGCGCGGCGCTGGTCGCCAAAAACATCGCCGAGCACATCCATAGCGAGGTGCTTGACAAGCCCCGTGAATGGCAGCCGCTGGTGTATTGCTGGCGCGGCGGCAAGCGCAGCGGTTCACTGGCGCTGATTCTGGACCAGATCGGCTTCAAGGTGACACTGGTTGACGGTGGCTACAAAGCCTTTCGTGCAGCGCTGGTAGCGGACCTCCCGCAACTTGCGGTGCAGCACCACTACCGCGTGGTGTGCGGCCCTACGGGTTCGGGCAAGACGCGGCTGCTGCAGGCGCTGGCAGCGCAGGGCGCGCAGGTGCTCGACCTGGAAGCGCTGGCCAACCACCGCAGTTCGGTGCTCGGCTTGATACCCGGGGTGGCCCAGCCCAGCCAGAAAGCCTATGACCGCCGCATCTGGACGGCGCTGCGCAGCTTCGATGCAGCGCGGCCGGTCTATATTGAAAGCGAGAGCAAAAAGGTTGGCAATGTGGCCGTGCCCGAAGGGCTGATTGCCGCCATGCGCGCCAGTCCCTGCCTGCAACTGAACCTGCCGGAGCCCGAGCGGGTAGCGCTGTTGCTAGAAGACTATGATTTTTTTGTCCGCGACATCGATTTCTTCTGCGACCGGCTCGACGCCTTGACAGAGGCACGCGGCAAGGCCACGGTTCTTGACTGGCAGGCGCGCGCGCGCGGTGGCGATGTGGCGTCAGTGGTGCTCGAATTGCTGATCAATCACTACGACCCGGGCTACCTGCAGTCGATGCAGCGCAATTTCATCCAATACAAAACAGCGCAATCTTTGGCGCCGCGCGACCACAGTGTTCAAGCCATGACCGAACTTGCCAGTTTGATGCTGGCCAAGGCGTAACGAAAAAACCCGGCATCACCAATGAGGATAGTGCCGGGTTGACCATCAACTTACTATCAAATCAATAGCTACTTGCGCATATTCACATTGCGCCAGATAGCTATTTTTTTGAATTTTTCGCTCAAGGAGGAGAGCCGGCAGGTGGTATGCCAATTTGCGCTTCGCTGATGTTGTCCTGATCCGGCGCGCCGTCACTGGACACATCGCCGTCTTCCGGCTTGCCTTCACCCTTGCGCTTGAGTTTGTCTTCTTTCTTGCGTTTTTTCGCCAGCTCCTTCTGACGCTTTTCATAGGAGTAATTAGGAGTTGCCACAGCTTGCTTTCGTGAATAGGTAACCCTTACTGTAATGCATTGCCATCTGGCGTTTCGTTAAGGCCGGCCAGCGCATGGGCCAAGTCGGCCTGCAAGTCCGCAACGGCTTCCAGGCCAACGGAAAAGCGCACCAGCCCGCCCGGGTAAGGCCAGGGGCGTACGACACGCAGTGCCGGCATGTCATACGGCACGCACAGGCTCATCGGCCCGGCCCAGCTGTAGCCGAGGCTGAAAAGTTGCAGGGTGTCGCAAAAACGGTCGATCTGCACAGTGGTGAATTCCGGCTTGAAGACAGCGCTGAACAGGCAAGCCGCGCCCTGGCAGTCGCGCTTCCATTCGGCATGGCCTGGCGAATCGGGCAAGGCCGGGTGCAGCACGGCGGCAATCTGCGGCTGGTCCCGCAACCAGGTGGCGAGCTGGCGCGTGGCGGCATCCTGCGCGGCATAGCGCAGGGCCATGCTGTTCAAGCCGCGCAGCACGAGTTCAGCATCATTGCCGCTAACGCCATAACCGACACGCATATGGCAAAAATGCACCAACTGGTGGAGTGCTTCGTTGTTCGTCACCACCGAACCCATCAACACATCGGCGCCGCCGCTCGGGTATTTGGTCAGGGCCTGTACCGAGATGTCTGCGCCCAGCGTGAAGGCATTGAACGCAAGACCTGCGCCCCAGGTGTTGTCGAGCGCCGTGATGGCGGACAGGGGATGCGCTGTACCGGATGCGTTGTGCGTCTTGACGGCGGCCACCAGCGCGGGAATGTCCGGAAACTCCAGCGTGATGGAGCCGGGGGCCTCCAGCCAGACCAGGCGGGTACGCGCATTCAGCCGTACGGCCAGATCAGCCGGATTCATGGCGTCGTAAAACTGGCAGCTGATGCCCCAAGACGCCAGTTCAGACTGCGCGAAGGCCTTGTTCGGGCCATAGGCATTGTCCGGTATCAGGACTTCGTCACCCGCCTTCAGCAGGGCCATGTCCACCAGCACCACGGAAGCCAAGCCGCTCGGAACCAGTGTGCAAAACCTGCCGCCCTCCAGCGTTGCGATGCGTTCTTCCAGCGTGAAAGTGGTCGGCGTTCCGTGCAGTCCGTAGGTGTAGCCGGTCTTGTGCTTCCAGTCACGGCGGCGCAAAGCAGCCACGCTGGGAAAGATGATCGTCGAGGCTTTGTAAACCGGAGGGGAAACCGACTCGAAGCCTGTCGGTGGCGTGTAGGGATGGTGGATCAGTGTGGTGGAGAGTTCGCTCATGCTCCAATAATAGCGACAAGCCCAAGTCGACGAAGAGCCCTCCCGACAACCGCACATAGGAATGCAGTGATAGCGGGGGCTCCGGCTTAATTTCAGCAGGGGCCACGGATCTGGCTTTGCCAGTCCGCAGGCGCAGTGGCACCCTCGGGGGGCAGGAAGCTACACGAAGTGAGCGACCGCGGGGGCAACTACACGCGCCATTTGTCTATCAATTGCAATGGCGAAAGCGCGTCGTAGCTTTCGAAGGGCTGGTGAATCCACGGGTTGGTTGACAGCGTCTCGACCGAATAGTCCGCCTGGAAGGTCGAAACACCCTTGGTCCAGATCACGGCACTGCGCAGTTCGGTGATCGGCTTGTAATTGTTGCGAAGCTGTTCAATCACCGCATTCAGGGTATGGCCCGAATCGGCCAGGTCATCGACCAGCAGCACCTTGCCGGCGATCTCGCCCTTGGGCGTGGTGATGTAGTGGGCAATGTCCAGCTTTCCCTGCACCGTGCCGGCATCGGCGCGGTAGGAACTGGTGGACATGATGGCCAGCGGTTTGTCAAAAATACGCGACAGGATGTCCCCAGGCCGCATGCCGCCCCTCGCCAGGCACAGGATGGTGTCGAACTGCCATCCAGACTGGTGGATCTTGATGGCCAGTTTTTCAATCAGGTTGTGGTATTCGTCATAGCTGACATAGAGATGCTTGCCGTCTTCGGTCAACATGAAATTGCTCCTGATTTAATAGCTGCAAGCGCTTATGGTTATTGCGCAAGCAGCCTGTTTGTCTAAAATTTAAAGTTTTAGAGGGCGTAGGGGTTGCGAAGCAAGATAGTGTGGTCGCGGTCCGGACTGGTCGAAATCATGTGAACCGGCACACCTGTGACTTCTTCGATCCGCTCAAGGTAGCGCTGAGCGGCAGGCGGCAGCTGATCGTATTGGGTCACGCCCACGCTGCTCTGGCTCCAGCCCGGCATGGATTCATAAATCGGCACACAGCGGGCAATGTCGTCGGCGCCCATAGGCAAAATGTCGGTGGTCAGGCCGTCAAGCTCGTAACCCGTACACAGCTTCAACTCGTCAAGGCCATCGAGCACGTCAAGTTTGGTGATACACAGGCCCGACAGGCCATTGACCTGGGCCGAGCGCTTGAGCAGCGCCGCATCAAACCAGCCACAGCGGCGGCTGCGCCCGGTGGTCACGCCTTTTTCGGCGCCCACGGTGCTCATGTGGTAGCCCGGCGTGCCTTCCACTTCCCAGTCGAGTTCGGTCGGAAACGGCCCGCCGCCCACGCGGGTGCAATAGGCCTTGGTGATGCCCAGGATGTAATGCAACATGCCCGGTCCGACGCCGGCACCGGCCGACGCATTGCCGGCAACACAGTTGCTGGAGGTCACATAGGGATAGGTGCCATGGTCCACGTCAAGCAGCGTGCCCTGCGCACCTTCAAACAGCAGATTGGCGCCGGCCTGGTGCGCGTCATTGAGTTCACGCGACACGTCGGCCATCATCGGCTTGAGCAGTTCGGCATGGCGCATCGCTTCGTCATACACCGTGTCGAAGTCAACCGCTGGCGCATTCAGATAGCCAGTTAACACAAAGTTGTGCAGGTCCAGCAGTTCGCGCAGCTTGGCGGCAAAGCGTTCGGGGTATTTCAGGTCCTGCACGCGCAGCGCGCGGCGGGCAATCTTGTCTTCATAAGCTGGCCCGATACCGCGGCCCGTCGTACCGATTTTCTCAATACCGCCTTTTTCGCGAAAAGCTTCACGGGCAATATCGATGGCCGCGTGGAAAGGCAGGATCAGCGGACAGGCTTCGCTGATGCGCAGGCGCGAACGCACCTCGACGCCGGCTTTTTCCAGCCCTTCGATTTCCTCGAAAAGCTTGGCCGCTGAAAGCACCACGCCATTGCCGATGTAGCACTTCACGCCGGGGCGCATGATGCCGCTCGGAATCAGGTGCAAAGCGGTCTTGACGCCATTAATGACCAGCGTATGGCCTGCATTGTGGCCGCCTTGGAAGCGCACAACGCCTTGCGACATTTCGGTCAGCCAGTCAACAAGCTTGCCCTTGCCTTCGTCACCCCACTGGGTACCCACGACCACGACATTGCGGCCGGGAGCTGCGCTTGGTTTGTTTGTCATCTTCAGTTCTCGTTAAGGATCAAATGGATAAATCCGCCGCCGGGCCAGTCCCTGCGCACGACATTTTTGCCGATGGTCGATGCGGCTCAGGCTCAGGCGCGGGCCTGGACCACCCAGCGGCCAGTGTTCAACACCAGCTCCCGGTCGCAGTCAAATTCATTGACTTCATTTTCATGGCCGGGCAGCACGCAAGTCACGGTTTCACCGCCGGCACGCAACCGGGCGATGGCAGCAACGAGCGTGACATCATTGCCCCAAGGCGCACAAATAGCCGTCTTCAAAGGGCGAGGCGGCAGCACACTGACCAGCTCTTTCAGATCAAGGCTGAAACCCGCAGCCGGTCGGTTGCGACCGAAGACCGCACCAACCTCGTCGTAACGGCCGCCGCGCGCCAGTTCGGCGCCTTGGCCATAAATGGCAAACCGTGTGCCCGTGTAATAAGCATAGCCCCGCAGGTCAGCCAAATCAAAGCTGACCCTGACGTCAGTCGCATGCGATGCTAGCCACTTTAAATTCTGTAGCGCTTCATGCACGCCAGGCATGGGCGGAAGGACTTTTTCAGCCTCAAGCAACACATGTTCGTCGCCGTACAGTTGCAATAATGCCAGCATGCCTTCGCGAGCTTCTGATGACAAGCTGCCGTTGAGTTCGCCCAACAGGATATTGAGTTCGCCTGCATCTTTGGCAGCCAGAGCGGCATGGATGCGTGCAAGCGTCAATGCATCCAGGCTGGATCCGGCCAGCAGACTGGAAACAATTCGCACGTCGGCCATGTCCAGCATCAAGTCGGTAACGCCAGAAGCTTTCAAGCAATTCAGGGCAAGCCGCTGGGCTTCCAGGTCTGCTTCCGGGCCGGCATGACCATAGATTTCAGCGCCGAATTGCAACGGCTCGCGGGTCGCATGTGGCCGGTCTGCACGCGTATGCAGAACCGGGCCGCAATAGCAAAGACGCGCCACGCCACTGCGGTTGAGCAGGTGCGCGTCGATGCGCGCAACCTGGGGGGTGGTGTCGGCACGCAACCCCAGAGTGCGACCCGAGAGCTGATCGACCAGCGTGAAGGTCTGCAGGCCCAAGGCTTCGCCAGTTCCAGTCAACAACGATTCCAGATGTTCCAGCAGCGGTGGAATGACGAGTTCGTAACCGTAGCTACAGGCGGCGTCCAGAAACAGACGGCGTAGCTCTTCGATGTGACGCGCCTCGGAAGGCAGGACATCGGCAATTTGATCAGGCAATTGCCAAGATGACGACCAAGCGGGCATTGTAGATTTTGTAAGCTGTTAAAAGCAGGATTTTACCGGCACGGGATGGATCGAAAACAGAAAAAGGGCAGACCGCCCTTTTTCTGTTGACCACCGCCTGTGGGTGAAGACAATCCAGATTGCCTGGATTCCCCAATATGAAGACTACTTAACGGGAATTAGCCCCTGAAGCGCCGCCAGTGTTCGGTCCCCGCATGGCCTTGAAAAAGTCCGAAGACGGGTCGACCACCATCACATCGCTTTTCTTGCTGAAACTGGCTTTGTATGCATCAAGGCTGCGATAAAACTGTGCAAACTGCGGATCCTGACCAAAGGCCTGGGCAAAAGTGCGAGCCGCCTCGGCGTCGCCTTCGCCCTTGACCTTCTGTGCATCACGATAGGCATTGGCAATGGTGACCTCACGTTGCCGGTCGGCATCTGCACGAATTTTTTCACCTTCTGCTGCGCCGGTCGATCGCAACTCGTTGGCCACCCGCTTGCGCTCGGCCTCCATGCGGCGGTAAACAGATTCGGTAATGGCTTCGACGTAATCGACGCGGGTAATCCGCACATCGATCACATCGATACCCCAAGGCTTGGCTCCCCGCACCACGCTCAGCACTTCTTTCTTGACGTCAGCCATCAGTGCTTCGCGCTTGAGTGAAAGCAGATCCTTGACAGTCCGCCGGTTGATTTCCTCTTGGAACGCATTACGAACCACGCGATTCAATTGGTTCGCACCTGCCCTTTCGTCCAGCCCGACATTACGGATGTATTCGGAAGGGTTGATGATGCGCCAGCGAACGTACCAGTCGATCACCACGCGCTGCTTTTCAAGTGTCAGCATGGGCTCGGAATCAGTGCTGTCCAAGGTCAGCAAACGCCTGTCGATGTACGAAACGTTTTGAAACGGAGGCGGAAGCTTGAAATTCAAGCCCGGCTCAAGAACGACTTCCTTGATTTGGCCAAGGGCATACACCACGCCGAACTGGCGCTGATCGACCACGAACAGCGTGGAACTGAGCAATGCCAGAAGCACCAGCAATGAAGAAACGACAAGTCCAACTCTATTCACTTTTGTTTTCCTTAGCGGGTTTCACGATCACGGGTGCGGGAAGTATCCCGGGCCCGAGAGTCCACAGGCACACTATTCATCGGTGCTTGCGCTGCAGGCACCGTGGACAGAGGCGTAGTTGCATCACTGGTTGTGCCTGCCCCACCCGTTCCGGTCATTTGCATGATTTTGTCAAGCGGCAGGTACAACAGGTTTGAGCCTGAACGTGACTCCACCAGGACCTTGGTCACATTGGTATAGACCTGCTGCATGGCATCGGTGTACATGCGGTCCCGGGTAACCTGCGGAGCCTTCTGGTATTCGGTCAGTACCGAACTAAAACGCTTGGAATCACCCTGGGCCTGCGCCACGATACGGGCTTTGTATGCATCAGCCTCCTCTTTCAATCGGGAGGCCGAACCCACGGCTCGAGGAACCACGTCGTTGGCATAGGCCTGGGCTTCGTTCTTTGCGCGCTCGCGCTCCTGTCCAGCTTTCAGCACATCATCGAAAGCGGCCTGAACCTGCTCGGGAGGACGGACACCACTTTGCTGCAAGTTAATGGCAACCACCTCGACACCAACCTTGTAACGGTCCAGGATCGTTTGCATAAGCTCCCGAACACGTGGGGCAATCTGGTCACGCTCTTCTGCCAGCGCCATGTCCATTTTCATCTTGCCGACGACTTCGCGTACAGCAGTTTCTGCAGCCTGAACGACTGCAGCTGCAGGATCTTTGCTTTCAAACAAATAAGCCCGCGCATCGTTCAGACGATACTGCACCGCAAACTTGATTTCGACGATATTTTCGTCTTCCGTCAACATCGCTGAATCACGCAACCCCGTTGCCTTGATTATGGTGTCACGTCCCACATCGACAGAGCGAATCTGGGTAACCACCACAATCTCATGACGCTGTATCGGATAAGGCAGACGCCAGTTAAAGCCTGCGCCAACCGTAGATTGGTATTTGCCAAACTGGGTGATAACTGCTTGTTGACCTTCCTGCACAATGAAAAAGCCGGTGCCCAGCCATATCAATGCCACCACGCCAGCAATCAGGCCCACGCCAATGCCTGCATTCTTCATGTCAGGCTGAAAACCGCCGCCGCCTTTGTTTCCGCCACCGCCAAATCCGTCACGGTTGCCGCCGTTCTTTGCGCCGCCAAACAAATTACCCAGTTTTCTATTGAAATCACGCCACAACTCGTCAAGGTCAGGCGGCCCCTGATTAGAGCCTTGCGGACGATTGGGTGGCTTGGGGGGTTGACGGTCTTCGCGCGGTGACTCGGGCTTGGAGCCATCCGACGACGACTTGTCTTCATCCCGGCCCCACCGCGGATCATTCAAATTGAATATTCCTTGGGCGCGTTGTCTAAGCCGACCCGGAAAGTTTGTCAGCGTTTGCAGCACGGGATTCAAATTCATGGAAGAAAACTCACTTTTTTGTTACACCTACATTGTGCCTAATGATATTGCCCGGCAGGGCAATATCATTGAGGTGTTTGGGGGCTATTGCCAGGCTCGGCGCGTGAACCTTGGACCGCCAGCGATTCGCGCAGAAGATTCAAGTTTTCACCGCTTTTGGCACTTACGAATACGCGCTCGACACTCCGGCTGGCGCCTTCAAATGCGTCCCTGAGATCAAACTTATCTTGAAGATGCAGGGGGTGATTGCTTTTTTCAATAGCGTCGAGCTTGTTGAACACAAGTATTTGCGGCACATCCGCAGCACCGATCTCGAAAAGTACGCGCTGTACTTGCTCTATTTGCTCAAGGTATTCAGGATTGGAAGCATCGACGACATGAAGCAGTAAATCCGCATCGACCGCTTCCTTTAATGTTGCTGCAAACGCATCAATAAGCCCATGCGGCAAGTCGCGAATGAAGCCTACGGTATCTGACAGCGATGCGAAACGACCCGCTTCGCCAAGATACAGCTGTCGCGTGGTGGTATCAAGCGTTGCGAAGAGCTGATCGGCGGTGTACGACTGGGCTTTTACCAAAGCATTGAAAAGGGTGGATTTTCCTGCATTCGTGTATCCCACCAGGGAAACTGAAAAAGAATTTCGCCGTTCACGCTGTTTTCGCTGCGTCTGGCGTTGCTTCTTGACCTTGGTCAAACGTTCCTTGGTTCGCTTGATAGCTTCGCCAATCATGCGCTTGTCCAGTTCGATTTGCTTTTCACCGGGACCACCTCGCACTCCTGCGCCGCCAGTCTGACGCTCGAGATGCGACCAACGGCGTACGAGTCGGGTTGAAACATACTGCAGACGCGCCAGTTCTACCTGAAGCTTGCCTTCATGGCTGCGGGCGCGTTGAGCGAAAATTTCAAGAATTAACAGGGTTCGATCATTGACGGGCATTTCCAGATGCCGTTCGAGATTGCGTTGCTGAGCCGGGCTGAGTGACTGGTCAAAAAGGACTTCAGTGGCGCCTGTCTCCAGTGCCAACATCTTGATTTCATCGGCTTTGCCCGAACCGACAAAAAGTGCCGCATCTGGCGCCCTGCGTTTGCAAGTGATGCGTGCCACAGGCTCCAAACCTGCGGTTTGCGCCAGCAGACCAAGCTCGAGCAAATCGGTATCAAAGTTGGGTAGACCCAGGTCAACCCCCACCAGAAGGGCGAGTGTTTGTATTTTCACCGAGGCTTCGTGGGTTCTCAGGATGTCGGAGTTTCTTCGGATTCAGCCGCTGAAAAGTTGACGGCTCGGCCTGGGACGATGGTTGAAATTGCATGCTTGTAAACCATCTGTGTGACGGTGTTGCGAAGCAAGACGACATATTGATCGAACGATTCAATCTGACCTTGAAGCTTGATGCCGTTGACCAAATAGATCGATACAGGAACATGCTCGCGACGCAAGGTGTTGAGAAATGGGTCCTGCAAAAGCTGGCCTTTATTATTGCTCACGATATTTTCCGTGTTCAAGAGTTAGTAAGAGTTTGACCATACCACAGCGGTTTACGTGGCCTTGTAATATTAGGTCTATTCCTTGTCCGTGAAAGGATTGTGCTGGCTTTTGAGCTGAATACGCAAAGGCGTTCCGACCAAATCAAACTCTTTGCGAATGCGGCCCTCAAGATAGCGCTTGTAAGATTCGGTCACATGCTCCAGCGAATTGCCGTGAACGATCACGATGGGCGGGTTCATGCCACCTTGGTGGGCGTAGCGCAACTTGGGACGAAAAACGCCTGAACGCTGGGGTTGCTGAAACTGCACAGCCTCCATCAGCAAACGGGTCAAGACTGGTGTGGACATCTTGCGATTCGCTGAAGCATGCGCTTGAATGATGGATTTCCAGACAGGTCCCAGTCCCTGCCGCTTGATGGCCGAAATATGATGGATGGATGCGAACTTCAGAAAACCAAGCCGCGTTTCAATCGAGCGCTGCAGCAATTCGCGCTGGTAGGCATCCACCGCATCCCATTTATTCACAGCCAGCACCACCGCCCGACCGCTTTCAAGGATATAACCCGCAATGTGTGCATCCTGGTCCGTCACGCCTTGAGTAGCATCAAGCAGCAGCAACACGACATTGGCGTTTTCAATCGCCTGCAGTGTCTTGACAACGGAAAATTTCTCGATTGCCTCGAAAACTTTGCCTTTACGACGAAGCCCTGCAGTGTCGATAAGCTCGAACCGCTGGCCTGCATGCTCGAAAGGCACTGAAATAGCATCGCGGGTGGTACCGGGCAAGTCAAATGCCACCAGCCGCTCTTCTCCAAGCCAGGTGTTGATCAAGGTTGATTTGCCGACATTGGGCCGGCCTGCCACTGCCAACTTGATGACCGCAGGGTCTTCCTGTTCAATTGATTCCGACGGATCGGGCAGGTTGAGAGGCGCCAGCGCCAGGTCAACCAGCATTCGCATGCCTTGCCCGTGTGATGCAGACACTGCCAGCATTTCGCCAAGCCCCAGTTCGAAGAACTCTGAAACCTGCGTGCCTTCGGGCAAGCCCTCGGCCTTGTTGGCTGCCAGCACGGTTGGCTTTCCAAGCTTTCGCAGGTATTTGGCGATGTCATAGTCTTGGGCACTGATGCCGGCACGGGCATCGACCACGAAAATCACCACATCGGACTCGGCTACAGCCTGGCGAGTCTGCCTGGCCATTTCCTTGTAGATGCCGGTGACGGCATCTGGCTCGAAGCCTCCGGTGTCAATGACGATGTACTCATGGGGACCCAGTTTCCCGTTACCGTAATGGCGATCACGCGTCAGACCGGCATAGTCGGCCACGATCGCATCCCGCGTCTTGGTCAACCGGTTAAAAAGGGTTGACTTGCCAACATTCGGGCGGCCAACTAGGGCAATGACAGGTTTCATCAAAATGAGTAGATCAGTTTCTGGCGCAGATGCCGTTATTCGGGCTGAAAGCCGTAAATGCCACCGTTGCGGGTGACGGCAACCAAGGTATTGCCTGCCAGCACCGGGGAAGCGGAAATGGGCGATCCATCGGTGCCAATGCGGTTGAGAAGAGAGCCGTCTTCACGCGACAGCAGGTGGATGAAGCCAGCGGCATCGCCAATCACTACAGAGCGGCCAGCGAGAAACGGTGCAGTCAACCCCCGGTAGCGCAGGCGCTCCGTGGACCAGACACGTTCGCCGTCACTGCGCTTCCAAGCCAGTACGGTTCCATCAGCTTCGGTGCCAAACAGCAGCCGGTCATCGCCATTGATACCTTGTACGCCATTGGCAGGACGGGTCCATAGCAGATTGCCACGGGTGGTATTCACACAGCCGATGCTGGACTGGAACGCCCGTACACAGACGTTGTCACCGACCCGGCTGACGCTGCCGACCAAGTCAACAAGCCGCTCAATGTCATTGATACCCCGTGGTGTGGCGACGGGGGCCTCCCACTGAATGCCGCCAGTCGACGGGTTCATTCCTACCAGTCGACCGGCCAGACCAACCACCAGCGTGTCCCCAACGGCCAGCAGCACGCCGGACTGGCGCAGTACCAGTGGTTCACTTGAACGTTGCTGTGTCCACAGCTTTCTGCCGGTCTGCCCGTCAAAGGCATTGACCGAACGATCAGCCGCCAGAACAAACACGCGCTCACCTGCCACGAACGGGGCGGTGAACGCCTGGGCAGTGAGCTTTTGACGCCACAACTCGCGTCCAGCCTGCATGGCAATGACTTCGTTGTCTTTGGTGATGACGGCAAGCACCTTGCCATCGCTTCCAACGCCAGCGGCAATCGGCGTCTTCAATGCCAGGCGCCAGACCTCGCGGCCGGTCTGGGCATCAAAAAGGGCAACCGTTCCGTCATCGCTGGCAACAGCCACACCACTACCGGCAACACCGACATCAAGCGGAAAATTAACCGGACCAATGCGCTGGGTCCAGCTTTGACGCACGGAAACCAGCGCCGTCACCGGTTGAAGCTCCGTGGGTTGGGGCTTTTTAACACCCCCGAAACAACCCGTCAGAAGCGCTACGCTAATAATAGCTATAGGTGCACGCCCGGCAAGCGCCAATGACCAAAAAGACTGAATTTTCATTTGTTTGCTCCTGCATTTTCAGCAGTCGACAGCTTGACCTGGCCAGCGGTGGGATCAACACCCAGCGCATTGAGCTTGACCTCGACTAGGCGACGGTATTCGGTACGCTCGTCAAAAGCCTTCCAGGCCTTTTCGTATTCGGCTCTGGCTTCGGCTTTTTTGCCTTGTACCATCAGGATGTCTGCACGCCGGTCAGCCACCAGCGCTTCGAAGTTTTTCGGAAAAGCAGCGGAAAGCTGCTGAAAGGCTTCTTCATACGATTTCTTTTCAAGCAGCAGTCCGGCGAGCCGAAGTCTGGCAACTGCCTGGTAGCCAGGATCGGATGCCTTGTCGGCCACCCAGACCAGCGCTGCACGGGCTGCATCGGCATTGCCTTTGTCGTGATGCGCCTTGGCGACCAGAAGGCCGGCCTGCTGGGCATATGTGGTGCTGGCGAAACGGTCTTTCATGTCAGCCAGCGCACGGTCAATTCGTTCGGTGTCACCCGACACGATGGCGCGTTCAATCTCGTCGAACATCACCGAGGCCTTAGCCGCCTGGCTGCGCTGCCAATACTGGTATCCGTTCCAGGATGCAAATGCGCCTAAAACGACAATCAGCACCCAGGTGATCAGATTGCCGTACTGCTTCCAGAAATGCTTGATCTCGTCAAGCTGTTCCTGTTCTTCCAAATCAAGGTGCTTTGCCATAAATTTCCGGGAGTTTTTAGCCAATACTGACAGGCTAAATTGAAAAAGGATTGTAGAGCGCTGAACTGCTGCTCAAATCGCGGAGCCGGTGAGCAGCATGTCTGCCCATGCATCTATGTCATCCAGCGTTTGAAGCGACTGGCCATCGGCCAACCCGTCTTTATCGCCGCGGAGCGGTTTGACCGCTACACGGCCTTCGGCAAGTTCGGTCGCGCCAAAAATCAGTGCAAATCGTGCGCCACTTGCATCGGCGCGCTTGAACTGCGACTTCATGCTGCCCATGCCGCCCGAGGTCGCGCTGGCGTGCATCTGTACGCTGACTCCGGCACTTCGCAGAGCCTGCAGGGTTTTCATCACGATCGGGAGAGCCGAGATTTCAGGAACCACCGCATAAACGTCGGGCACCGGAAGTTCGCCGAAAGCACCCTCTTCCTTGATGAGTTCGAGCACACGCTCGACACCCAGCGCCCAGCCGACGGCAGGCGCCGGTTTGCCACCCATCTGCGCGATCAGGTCGTCGTAACGGCCGCCTGCGCAAATGGTGCCCTGCGCGCCCAGCCGGTCGGTGACGAATTCAAAGACGGTCAGGTTGTAATAGTCCAGCCCGCGCACCAGCCGGTGATTGACGGTCCAGGCAATCCCGTTGGCGTCCAGAATAGCCTTGAGACCGTCAAAATGCGCCAGCGACTGCGCGCCGAGAAAATCTATCAGGCGCGGAGCGCTTTCCACCACCGACTTCATTGCCGGATTCTTGGTGTCAAGAATTCGCAGAGGATTGCTATGCAGGCGCCTTTTCGCCTCTTCGTCGAGCAAGTCCGCGTGTTGTTCAAAGTGCGCGATCAGTTGCGTGCGGTGTTGAGCGCGCTCGTCGGGCTGGCCTAGGCTGTTGATTTCCAGACGCCAGTCACTCAGGCCCAGTTCCTTCCAGAGCGCTGCAGCCAGCAGGATCAGTTCGGCATCCACTTCCGGGCCTGCAAACCCCAGCGCTTCAGCACCGATCTGGTGAAACTGGCGGTAGCGACCGCGTTGCGGCCGCTCGCGGCGAAACATCGGCCCCATGTAGTAGAGCCGCTTGCCACCGTCGTACAGCAAGTTGTGCTCTGTCACGGCACGCACCACGCTGGCGGTATTTTCCGGACGCATCGTCAGGTGGTCGTGGTCGCCATGCTTGTCCGAGCGATCTTCAAAGGAATACATTTCCTTTTCGACAATGTCAGTGACTTCGCCAATGCCGCGCACGAAGAGCTGGGTGTGCTCCAGAATCGGCGTGCGGATGTTGCGGTAGGCATAACGCGCCATCAGGTCACGAACCTTGCCCTCCAGCCACTCCCAGCGCGCCGAGTCCGGTGGCAGGATATCGTTCATGCCCTTGACGGCGGCAAGTTTCTCGATTTTGATCGGCAAGGTTTTTTCTGCCGGATCGGCATTCAATTTTTCAGGCATGTCGTTCAGGAAACCTGGGCCAGCGTAGCCGAGCCAAAGCGTTTTTCTATGTAGTTTTCAACAATCACCTGAAACTCCTGCGCAATGTTGTCGCCGCGCAGGGTCAGTCTTTTTTCACCATCGATAAACACGGGCGCAGCCGGAGCTTCGCCCGATCCGGGAAGACTGATGCCAATATCGGCATGCTTGCTTTCGCCAGGGCCATTGACAATGCAGCCCATGACAGCCACGCGCAGGCCTTCGACACCCGGGTACTGCTCGCGCCAGACGGGCATCTGGGCGCGCAGAAAATCGTCGATCTGCTTGGCCAGCTCCTGGAAGGTGGTGCTGGTGGTGCGACCGCAACCGGGGCATGCCGTCACGCTGGGAACAAAGGTCCGCAAACCCAGTGCCTGCAAGATTTCGGCAGCAATGACCACTTCCTGCGTCCGCGCCTCGCCGGGCTGCGGCGTCAGGGAAACACGAATCGTGTCGCCAATGCCTTCCTGCAACAAGATGGAGAGCGCAGTGGCTGAAGCGACCGTTCCCTTTGTACCCATGCCTGCCTCGGTCAGTCCCAGATGAAGCGTGTGATCGGTCCGCCGGGACAGTTCCCGGTACACCGACACCAGGTCCTGGACGCCGCTGACCTTGCAGGACAGGATAATTTGGTCACGCCGCATGCCCATTTCTTCGGCCCGCTTGGCGGAATCAATTGCCGAGGTGATCAGCGCTTCGTACATCACCTGCCGGGCATCCCAAGGTGTGCTGCGAAGGTTGTTTTCATCCATCATGACGGCAAGCAATTCCTGGTCAAGACTGCCCCAGTTGACGCCGATGCGGATGACCTTGTCCCAGCGCATGGCGGCTTCGATCATCTGGCCGAATTGGGCATCGCGCTTGTTGCCTTTGCCAACGTTTCCCGGGTTGATCCGGTACTTGGAAAGCGCCTGCGCACAGGCCGGGTAATCTGTCAGAAGGCGGTGGCCGTTGAAGTGAAAATCGCCAATGAGGGGGACATCGACCCCCATGCGGTCAAGCTGCTCACGGACATAGGGAACTGCGGCGGCAGCTTCAGGCGTGTTGACAGTGATGCGGACCATTTCAGAACCGGCCATGGCCAGTTCCTTGACCTGTATGGCCGTGCCAACAGCGTCCACGGTGTCGGTATTGGTCATTGACTGAATACGCACCGGCGCATCGCCGCCAACAGTAACCACGCGCGAGCCCCAGACGACCCGGGACTGGATGGAATGATGCGGCTTTGGAAAAGCAGAAATGATGGGAAGGCAGTTTTGCACTATTTCACCTCGAAACGGGCAATGTTGTTTTTGGTAACGCTGGCAAGATCAAAGGCCTGGCCACGTATCTGCACCTGTATGACGTTGGCACGGCTCGCCACCACGCCCAGCGGCAGTACGCCCGAGAGGCTGACAGACTCCCCTGCGCGAAGTGAACGGTCAAAAATTACCGTTCCACTGGCATCTGTCACCTTGATTTTCGATGAACCTTTTGCATTGATCGTTATTGGGGGATCAACAGGAGTGGAGTCAGCGTTTGTTGCCATCGGCAGACCCCCCGTTTCCAACGAAGTTAAAGGGGTCTCAGCAGGCGTTAGCGCAGCATCCGAAGATACGCCGGAAACATCGTTACCTGCAAATGTGGGAGTTATTACGGTCGTTGTGGCCGCAGCAGAGCCCACCGCCTGACCCGTAGCAGTTTCAAACTGGCCTGCCTGCCGGTATCTGGAAATTTCTTTCTGGATGGACGGCAAGAACATCAACAAGAGTGCGCCAAGCAGCAAAACCAGACCCAGAAGCACGGCTGGTCGCGAAATACTGGACCAAAATGAAAGCGCATTTTTGCCGGGTCGGGCACGAAACGAGATGTTGATCCCCCGGTTCTGGGAAGTTACCTTGAATGCGGCAATTGCAGGCAGCCGATGAAGCACGGGGCCGGCTTCCAGTTTGAGAATTCGACACATGCTGGCGGCCAACGCTCGTGCAAACACCGGATCGGCCAAAAGCTCAGGCTTGTCCTGCTCAAGCGCCTGAAGTTTGTGAACCGGAACCTTCAACAGTGCTGCCAGTGTGGCGATGTCCAGACCCTGCGATTGACGGGCAGTGCGAAGCATGGCACCAGCGGTGTCCTGCGCGCTTGCCGAATCTTGATTTAACGCAATGGCTGGGTCAACTAGCGCTTCATCCTTACTCATTGAACAGGCCCTTTTCATATGCAGCAGCCTCATGAGACTGCGCAAAGCGTTTCTTCAACTGACTTGCGAGTTGCACCATTGCTTCCTGATTGTTCAGCTTTTTCTCAGTCTTGATGCCCAGCCAGAGCGTCTGGGCATTGGCCAGCTCACTATTGTTCAAGCGGCGTATGTAGAACTGAGCGCGTGTCAAATCGCCACGCGCATACAGCAGCTTGGACAGGTTGTAGCCTGTCACGGGGTTGCCGGCATCCAGTTCGTAGGAATGCATGAAGCTTTGTTCAGCTTCACTTAACTGCCCGGCATTCACTTGACAAACACCCAAGGCCATCAGAGTCTTGGCTTTCCCCGTGTAGGTCGGGTTGCTGGCTGCCTGGGCCAACAATTTGAACGACTCTGGATAGCGTGCCTGCTGGCAAAGCATCCATCCATAGTTATGGGCCACACTGGCATCGCGCGCGTTTAACGCAAGCGCGCGCCGAAAACTGTCTTCTGCGAGCGGAATGTCATTGAGACGCATATAGATCAGCCCCCGCAGGTTGTATGCATCGACAAAGTTTGGATCGGTTGCCAGCGACTGTTTTATTTCATCCAGTGCCACCTTGGTTTGGCCCTGTTCAAAATAACCGCTGGCCAGTTCAACACGCAAGCGTGCACGACGACGCAGTTCGGTTTCATCGGAATCGGTAATCAGGTCGGTTCGGTTGCCCAGACCTTCGACATAACCAGGTTGACTGGCACAGCCGCCCAGCAGCATGGCTGTCCAGCAGGCAAATATCCAGGCATGGGCCCTAATCTTTGTCATGCCGCATCCTTGTTCATCACCACGACCTTGATGCCGGCCAGCCTGCCCAGCCGCTGTGCCGCCATGCGCTGCTCCACGCCAGTGCGATCCTGTACATCGCCCGCCAGCTGACCGCAAGCTGCATCAATGTCATCGCCGCGCGTTTTACGCACGGTGGTCACGATACCGGCATCTATCAGGATTCTGGCAAACGCCAAGACCTGTGGCATTTGCGAGCGGACCAGACCGGAAGCAGGAAAGGGATTGAAGGGAATGAGATTGAACTTGCATGACAGGCCATTTGCAGCGTGGGTCTTCATCAAGGCCACAAGCTGACGCGCATGCTCGGGCTGGTCATTGACGCCATCCAGCATGCAATATTCGAACGTAATGAAATCGCGGGGCGCGGCCGACTGGTAGCGTGTGCAGGCTTCAAGCAATTCGGCAATCGGGTACTTTTTGTTCAGCGGAACCAGGTCGCTGCGCAGCGCATCGTACGGCGCATGGAGCGAAACGGCCAGGGCGACCGGGCAATCGCGGGCCAGGCGGTCGATCATCGGCACCACGCCGGATGTCGACACCGTGACGCGGCGACGCGACAAGCCATAACCGTGGTCATCCAGCATGGTCTTGAGCGCCGGCAGTAACTGCGAATAGTTCTGCAATGGCTCGCCCATGCCCATCATGACGACGTTGGAAATGACGCGTTCGTCCTTAGACAAATGCTTGCGTAAAAAGTGCTCGGCAAACCACAACTGGGAAATGATTTCGCCGGTCGTCAGGTTGCGACTAAAGCCCTGGTGACCGGTCGAACAAAAACGGCAACCCACGGCGCACCCCGCCTGAGATGAAATACACAGCGTGCCACGGTCAGCTTCAGGAATGAAAACCGTTTCAATCACATCGCCAGCACCCACGTCAAACAGCCATTTGATGGTGCCGTCGGTTGACTCGTGGCGCGAGACCACTTTGGGGCCCGTGATGTTGGCTGAGACGGCAAGCTTGTCGCGCAGCGCTTTGGCCAAGTCGGTCATCTGCTCAAAATCGGAGGCCCCTTTTTGGTGAATCCAGCGAAACAGCTGTGTCGCGCGAAAGCGCTTCTGGCCCAGCTGTTCGCAAAACGCTGCCATGCCCTCCAGATCGAAATCGAGAAGATTGACAGTCATTGCAGGCAACGATGCATCAGGTCGCCCCACACAAGCGGCGACCCCGTCAAAGGGTGGCAAAGCATGGGGACGTTACGCATTAACGCGAGTAAACGTTCAGGCCGGCAAAGAAGAAAGCGATTTCTTCCTTGGCGGTTTCGACAGCGTCGGAACCATGGACGGCGTTGGCATCAATGCTGTCGGCAAAGTCAGCACGAATGGTGCCGGCATCGGCCTTCTTGGGGTCGGTCGCGCCCATCAGGTCACGGTTCTTCAGCACAGCGCCTTCGCCTTCGAGCGCCTGGATCATCACCGGGCCGGAAATCATGAAAGACACCAGGTCCTTGAAGAAGGGACGGGCTTTGTGCACGCCGTAAAAGGCTTCGGCTTCGCCTTGCGACAGGTGAACCATTTTGGCAGCGACGACCTTCAGGCCGGCGGCTTCAAAACGCGCATAGATTTGACCAATCACATTTTTGGCGACAGCGTCAGGCTTGATGATGGAGAGTGTGCGTTCGATGGCCATGTTTATTCCTAAAGATATTGGAGTTATTAAGTTTTAAAATTATTCAGGGACTGAATAAAGCCCATGATTTTAACCCGCTGGGTTACCTCTTCAAGGGCAAGTCAGCAAAATGGTCTTGTGCCGCACAAGCTGTGGAACGTATTCATTCTGGCCAATCATCTAATTTACAGTATCAAATCGGCTTTTTACGCAGAATAAATAAGCTTTAGCAGCTATTTATTCAATAGCAAATATTGATTTATTGCTTTCAATGAATGCCAACAATCCGGTTCCACTTTAGCGGTTGCCACCCCGGTTACCACCACCGCGATTGCCACCTGAATTGCCACCATTGCGACGCAGGCCACCGCCGCTGCCACCGCCACCACCAAAGCCGCCCGCATTGCCGCCACCGCCCCGGCGCTGTTGGCCCTGATCCTGCCGCTGTCGGGTAAAGGTATCGGCACCAATATAGCCAAACGAGGTCTTCATGGGATCGGGCTGTGAGGCACCTGCGGATTTGTCAATGCGCGGGCCCCGGTCGTCACGGCGCCTCTGGCCTTGCGGCGATCCTGAACCGGGCGGTCCGAAGCGCGTCGCCGGACCGGCATTTCCGCCCTGGCTTCGGCCCTTTGCGCCGCCAATGCCAGGATTGGCGCCGCGTCGATTGCCGCGCTGCGCGCCGTCGTTGCGGCTCATCGGCGGCTGCGAATCATCAAGCGGCTGGACGATGCCGGTTTGGCCTGCGCCCGCGTTGCGGGGACGGGTGCTGTTACTGCGTGGACCCTCGTTCCTGCGCGGACCGCGGCGCTGCGGGGGTCCGCCGTCACTGTCGGGCTGGCCAGCAACGCCTGCGTTGGCACGCGGATCTGACCGCGCTTCCGACCGGCTGACCGCACTGGTCAATGCGTAGATGTCGTTTTCGTCAAGCTCGACAAACGCGCCGCGTTTCAATCCGCGGGGCAGCACCATGGCGCCGTAACGGATGCGGATCAGGCGACTCACGGCGTGGCCCACGGCTTCAAACATGCGGCGCACCTCGCGGTTGCGACCTTCGGAAATCGTAACCCGGTACCAGCAGTTGGCGCCTTCACCGCCACCAGCATCAATCGAGCCGAACTGTGCCACGCCATCATCCAGCGTCACGCCGTCAAGCAGGCGTTTTTTCTCTTCGTTGCTCAATGCACCCAGCACCCGCACGGCGTACTCACGCTCCAGGCCGAAGCGCGGATGCATGAGCTTGTTGGCCAATTCGCCAGAACTCGTCAGGAGCAACAATCCTTCGGTGTTGAGATCCAGCCGTCCAACAGATTGCCATTTGCCCTGAAACAGCTTGGGCAGGCGCCGGAAGACGGTCGGACGGTTTTGCGGGTCATCGTGCGTCACCACTTCGCCGGCAGGCTTGTGGTAGGCGATGACGCGCGGCGGCGGAGGATCAATCTGCACACGGATGGGCTTGCCATTGACCTTGACGGTATCGCCAAACTGGATGCGCTGGCCGATGTGGGCCGGCTCGGCATTGACAGAAATCCGCCCTTCCAGAATCAGCTGCTCCATTTCCAAACGTGAGCCCAAACCAGCCTGGGCCAGGACCTTGTGCAGCTTGGGCGTTTCTGGCTGGGGCAGCAGAACCCGTTTGGGCAGGCCAAGGGCAACGTCTTCTTCGTCGGCATCGAATTGACCGGTGATCACGTCTTCAAAGCGAATGGTTGACGGCAAGGGCTTCAGTCCCTGCTGCCGCGCACCAGCCTGCGGCGACGTCACGCTGTCACCTGCGAAAATTGCTATTGATTCAGGAGCTTCTCGTGCAGTCAGTCCGTGCGCTGGAGCACTATTTGATTCATTTTCTGGCATGGGCAGTGGCTTGCTGGCGGGATGGTCGTTTGAGTTCATGCTTTTACATTCGTTCGGGTGGATAGCGGGCAGACGGATTACTGCGGATCAGGTGGAGAACTTTTTCCGGCATCCGACGCCAGGTCCTCGCTATAGGTCGAAATTTTCAATTCAGTCGTGGTCAGGGTTGGAAAACTGTCAGGTGTTCCCTACATTCCCAGTTCAAACTGCTCAAGCTTTGCAATCTGCGCCGATGTGTCGTTCATCGACGGCAGTCCGGCAAGGGATTCAACGCCAAGATCATCCAGAAACTGGCGGGTCGTCGCGTACAACGCCGGGCGGCCCACCGTTTCGCGGTGGCCGATGACCTCAACCCAGCCACGGTCTTCCAACTGTCTGAGCAACAAGCTGTTGATGGTCACGCCGCGAATATCTTCCATGTCACCCCGCGTGACAGGCTGCCGATATGCAATGATGGCCAGCGTTTCAAGTGTCGCCCGGCTATAGCGGGTTGGTTTTTCAGGAGTTAGTCGGTCCAGGTGCTCGCGCATTTCCGGCCGGCTTTGAAAACGCCATCCACTTGCCACATGCACCAGTTCAGTGCCTCGGTTCGACCATTCGTCCTGCAACTCGCCAAGCACCAGTTTAATACTGTCGGCCGCCAACCCCCCGTTAAACAAAACCCCAATATCGCGCAAGGTCAGCGGTTGCTGTGCGCAAATAAGGGCGGTTTCGAGAATGCGCCGGGCATCCGTCGTATTCATGATTGGTCGTTCCGAAGTAAACGGGAGGAAAGCGGATAAAGGCGCTTTTGTCAGCGCATCGCATTCAGGCAGGCTTTACCTGGATCAGGAAACCATGGTGCCGGTAGCAGAAAACTACATAGAAGGATTGTATCTCAGGCCCAAAGCGTCTATTGCATGCAGCAGGTCAGGTGGTAGCGGTGACTTGAATTCCATCGGCTCGCCTGTTGCCGGATGGGCAAATGCCAGTCGGCAGGCGTGCAGCGCCTGGCGCGCCATGTCGCCGGCCAACGCGCCGCCGTACACCACATCCGACACCAGCGGGTGAGCCAGAAATGCCATGTGAACCCGGATCTGGTGGGTGCGACCGGTATGCAGCTTGCACTTGACCAGACAATGATTTTTGGCGTTGCCAAGCAAGGAGACCACAGTGGAAGCGGTTTTGCCCGAATTTTTTTCAAGGTCAACCACCGCCATGCGCAGCCGGTTTCTTGGGTCGCGGCCAATGGGGGCTTCAACCTGGCGGGTTTTTGCGCCTTCCCATGCACCATGCGCCAGCGCCATATATTCCCGGCTCACCGTGCGTGCAGCAATCATGCCCACCAGCTGGTCCATAGACTGACGCTGACGCGCCACCACCATCAGGCCACTGGTGTCCTTGTCGAGGCGGTGCACGATGCCGGCGCGTGGCATGAATGAAGCTTGGGGATCGTGTGCAAGCAAGCCGTTGAGCAAGGTGCCGCTCCAGTTGCCGGGGGCTGGATGAACCACCAGCCCGGCAGGCTTGTTAATTACCAGGAGATGCGCGTCTTCATAGACAATGTCGAGTGCCATGACTTCAGGTTTGAAAGCTTGGCTCTGGGCAGTGGGTCGCAACTCGACGGACAGTTCATCCCCCGCCTTGACCTTGGCCGAGGTTTTGACGGTTTTCTGGCCTTTGACGCATACGCCTCCGGCTTCAATCAATTGCTGAAGATAATTGCGTGAAAACTCGGGCACTAATTCGGCCAGCGCTTTGTCAAGCCGGCTGTTGTGGCTTTCGACCGGAACACTGACATGCCGCAGTTCCATTTCGACAGCAGTGTCTGCCTCATCTTGGGCATCGTCTTCAGGCTGCCTGGCATTAACGCTGCCCGATATAATAGATATTCTCAGTTTTGAATCAGTCATCAAGAGGGTCGATTGCTATGTTTTTTGCCAGATTGTCGGATTTTCCGAAAGCATCGCCGCTTGTAGCAGCAGTTTTCGCAGGTTTGTTTGTGTTGTCGGGCTGTTCAATCGCGCCGGTAGCCGACAAGACCGCAAACTGGAGTCCCAACAAAATTTACGCGGAAGCGAAGGATGAAGCCAGTTCGGGCGCCTACGACAAGGCCATTCCACTTTACGAAAAGCTTGAAGGTCGCGCGGCAGGAACGCCCCTGGCACAGCAAGCGCAACTCGACAAGGCTTATGCCCAGTATAAAGGCGCAGAACAGGCCCAAGCCTTGGCGACACTTAACCGGTTCATCAAGCTTCATCCTGCCAGCCCGGCCTTGGACTACGCCTTGTACCTGAAGGGATTGTTGAATTTCAATGACAACCTGGGTCTTTTCGGATTTATCTCGCGTCAGGACCTTTCAGAGCGTGACCAGAACGCAGCCAAGGAGTCGTTTGAATCGTTCAAGGAACTGGTCACCCGGTTTCCCGATTCTCGCTATGCACCTGACTCACGCCTGCGTATGAACTACATTGTCAATTCACTGGCACAGTCAGAAGTCCACGTGGCACGCTACTACTACTCACGCGGTGCCTATGTCGCTGCCATTAACCGCGCGCAAAGCGCCATAGCAGACTACCGCGAAGTTCCCGCGCTTGAAGAAGCTACTTTCATTCTCTTTAAATCCTACGATGCCCTGGGAATGAACGAGTTGCGTGACGACATGCGCCGCATCCTGGAAAAAAGCTATCCCCAAAGCCAGTTCATGAGCAAAGGCTTCAAAACGGCAGAGAATCCGTGGTACAAGTTCTGGTGAAACTGGCCAGCCTGTCCATCAACGCCTGTTCCGATGCCAGTCTGTGCATTGGCGGCAACGCTTTGATGAGGCGGCGCCCGTATCCCATTGAAACCAGCCGGCTGTCGCAAACCACCAAGACGCCTTGATCTGTCTCCCGGCGTATCAGGCGGCCGGCTCCCTGTTTTAGTGCGACGGCTGCTTCGGGCAGAAAATAGTCATTAAAGGCACTGCGCCCTTGGGACTCCAGCAGCTTTGCACGGGCCTCGGCCAAGGGATCTTTGGGCGGAGGAAAGGGCAATTTGTCGATAATGACAAGTTGAAGTGAATCGCCCGGAACATCAATTCCTTCCCAGAAGGATGCCGATGCCACCAGGACGCAACCTTTGCCGCCGAGTGAATCGCCTTCGCGAAAACGGTCAATCAGCGCACGTTTGGGCATGCTGCCTTGCACCAGCACCAGCGGGTCTTTCAACTGAGTGAAAGCAGCGATCAACACATCTCCAATGGTTCGCAGCGCTCGCAAGGTCGTGGTCAGCACCATGGTACGTCCACCTATCTGGCGTGACCAGATCGCCACCGATTCGGCCACCCTTGCAGAATGCGTTGGGTCGCCGGGCTTGGGAAAGTTTGGTGGAACATAGAGCGCGGCTTGCCGCTGGTAGTTAAACGGACTTCCAATTCGCAGGACGCTGGCATCTTCAAGCCCGCATGGTTTTGTGAACCAGCTTAACTTTTCATCATCGCCCAGAGTTGCAGAAGTAAATATCCATGTCTTTGCGACTTCGGGCGAATTGCCCAGCATTTTGCTTTTTACAGCAGCCGAAATATCGAGTGGCGACTCGACCAGCCGCAGTTGCATGCCCACATCGACCCAGCGTACAAAGCCGGTATGGCAGGTTTTGGCAAAGCCTTCGGCTTGCTCGGCCAACTGCACCGCGCGCTCATGTAGCCGCACAAAATCAGGCGCAATCTCGCTGACGGTGTCAAGCGCTGTGCATGCCTGGAGGCAGGATGAGTGAACCGCTTCCAGAGCTAGCTGCCAATCGTTTGCAGTCAAGCCTTCGGGCACTGAATCAGTCCATCGAAGTTTGGTGCCAGGAGAATGCTGTCCCGCACTAAGGCGCAATTCACGAGCAGCCTGTTCAATGGTAGCCACCACTTCCTGCCAGTCAACCAATCCGCGTGCCAATTGCAAGCCTGCTGCCAGCATATCGCGGGAAAAATCGAGTAGTTGGCCAGTGCTCAGGTTATTTCCCAGAAACTGGACACCTGTTTCATTCAGTTGATGCGCTTCATCAAAAATAGCAATCCGCACAGAAGGCAGCAACTCGGCCACGCCTGATTCACGAACCGCCAGATCGGCAAAGAACAGATGATGGTTGACGACAACAACATCTGCCGCAATGGCTTCCCTGCGGGCAAGGTTGACATGACAGGCACGAAAACGCGGACATTGTGAACCGAGGCAATTATCCCGTGTCGAAGTGATCAGGGGGATCATGGGTGAACGCTCGTCAAGGCCAGGAAGCTCCGCCAGATCTCCTGTTCGTGTGACCTGAGACCACTCTTCCACCCGGGCAAGTGAGCGTACTGATACCCCCGCTGGCAAAAATCGTTCCTGACGCGCCATCTCCATTCGATGAAGACACAGGTAGCTGCCACGTCCCTTAAGCAAGGCTACCATCACTGGCAATTCGAGGGATTCCACAAGACGAGGCAAATCGCGTCCAAACAGTTGGTCCTGCAAGGCCTTGGTTGCAGTGGACAAAAGTACCCGCTCGCCACTAAGCAAGGCCGGCACCAGGTACGAAAAGGTTTTGCCAACACCAGTGCTTGCCTCAACGACCAGAGGATATCCGCCCTCGATAGCTTTCGAAACGGCCAGTGCCATCTCTTTTTGACCGGAGCGCGGAACAAAATATTCGGTCGTCCGGGACAATACACCTTCGGGCGAAAACGCTCGACCGACTTCAGATGCAAGATCCATTAAGCGGGCTCAGGAGTTGTCAACAGAGCTTCCAGTCGTGAGATGCGGTCACGAAGCTGGAGCCGGCGCTTTTTAAGACGCTTGACTAATAATTCGTCAATATGCGGCGCATGTACTGCTTTGTCTGCAAGTGCATTCAAATCTGCATGTTCAATTTTGAGCTGTATCAGCAGCCGTTGAGAGGAGGAATGATTTGGGATCAATGAATTTTTCCGTTTGCGCCGCTTGATAATACGTCGATTGCTGCTGTTGATAAAAACAATGGGGCACCACCTGAATCAGCGGATCTTCCACTGCCAAAAATGACTAAAAGTTATCGCATCACAGCCTCTACGGGTATTCACAAGGGAGACCGTGACTACCAGCAGGACCAAGTCAGTTTGTTAAGCCATCATCGCATTCCTGAATGCCTTCTGGGCATAGTTGCCGATGGAATGGGCGGGCGCAGTGGCGGCCGCAAAGCATCCGACCAAGTGATGTTGACAGCAAAGCAGCTTTTTGACCGCTATTCACCTGACACTGACGACGGACCCTCAATGCTCAGGCAGATTGTCGAAGAAGCTCACATTGTCATCAAATTGACCGCAATCTCCTCAGAACAGGAACCACACAGCACACTGGCAGCATTCCTGATTAATCCGAACGGAGATTGCCATTGGGTTCATACCGGAGATTCCCGTATTTACCACTTCCACATGAGCAAACTGGCTTATAGAACCATAGACCATTCATATGTTCAAACATTGGTGGACAAGGGTGAGATCAATGAAGAAGAAGCCACCAACCACCCGCAGTCAAATATTCTCATGGGCTGCCTGGGGGGTGAAGAAGCACCACCGATCGCCCAGCATTACATTCCAAAACTCCAGCCCGGTGACGTGTTGATGGCTTGCAGCGATGGGGTATGGCATTACTTCAACACAAGTGAAATGGGGTCTGCTTTGTCCATGTTGTCTCCACGTGAAGGTACTGAATTCCTGATTCAGAAAGCATGCAAGCGCGCACGAGGCGTTGGTGACAATCTATCACTGGTGATTGTCAAGTTTGAATCTCTGGAATAACCACCTCGATTACTGAGGCAGAGGTAAAGATCTCAAGGCGGGTTTGAGCCGCTTTGCTTCATCCGTATCATGCTGGACTCTACGTTCCTGTGCTCGAATCTGACGCTCTCTGAATTTTTTTGCGTCTTCCACTGCATCCGCTTGCCTCTCGGCACGTATCTGAATTTTTTTCTTGTGATTTTCAATTCGCGCTGCATTAGCGTCTCGGGCTGCTGATTCATTGGCAACAGCGGCATTTCGCCACTGCGCACTTTCCTGGTCACGTCCTTGCCGGTCTCGAAAATCTTCAATCGCTTTATTCTGGCGTTCACCGTTCTGCTGCAAGCTTTCGGGAGACAACTTTTCTTGATTTTTGCGGATTTGCTGTTCAGCGATGTTTTTTCGCTGCGCGTCATTAAGCAAGATTTCCTGCCGACGCAGGTTTGCCATGGCGACATCCCGTCTAGCGTTCACATTCTCAAGACAACTGTTAACAGCAAATTTTTTGTAGCAAGCAGAATCTTCTGTCAGAAAACTGGCCTCAAGTCTGTTTCGCTCAGCAGCAATGGTGGCTCTCTGCGCATTTATATCGACAGTTTGCGCTTTCACAAGTCCAATTTGCAATGATGCAAAGCCGCCGACCAAAAGCAGTAACAGTGCTGCCGCTTTAGATTTCATGTCAACGTAGTGTCCACCGTTCTGTGCTCAAGAGCTAAAAATTCCATCGATTGCATTTCATTGAGCCGAGAGACAGTCCGTGCAAATTCATGTACCAGAGGGCCCTCGGTGTACAAAGCTTCAGGCGGTACAGCGGCAGAAAGAATCAGTTTCACACGACGGTCATATAAAACATCCACCAGCCACGTGAAACGCCGGGCTTCCGAAGCCATCCTAACCGGCATATTTGGCACATCACTAACCAAAACCGTATGGAACTGGGTTGCAATTTCGAGATAATCATTTTGAGATCGCGGCCCCCCACACAAAGTTTTGAAGTCGAACCACACCAGTCCGCCTGCTTTTCGCCTCGCTTGGATCTGCCTGGATTCGATGTGGAGCACCGGATTTTCATCTTGGGAGGCCGCCAGCCGATTAAAGGTTTCCGTCATTTCAGCATCAGCCTCAAGGCCCAACGGTGAGTGATAAAGCGTTGCCTGTTCCAACGTACGCCGGCGGTAATCAGTACCGTTGTCAACGTTGATCACGTCAAGGTGGAGCTTTAAAAGTTCGATGGCCGGAAGAATTCGATCCCGATGCAAGCCGTTGGGATAAAGTTTGTCAGGATGAAAATTCGACGTCGTCACGAATCCCACACCATTGTCAAAAAGGGAAACGAGCATTCGATGAAGGATCATGGCGTCGGTGATGTCAGCCACATGAAACTCGTCAAAACAGATCAATCTGAACCGCTTGGCAATCCGCTTTCCCAATGCATCGAGGGGGTTGGGCGTGCCCTGCAGATCCATCAACTCACGATGGACTTCGCGCATGAATTCATGGAAATGAAGCCGTACTTTTCGCTTGAGCGGCACTGCATTGAAAAAGCAGTCCATTAAAAAACTTTTACCTCGCCCTACCCCACCGTACATGTAAACCCCGCGTGGAATAGGTGGACGATTTATCAGCTTTTTAAACGCATTTGACCTTTTCCCTTTATAAGCTGCCCACTCTGTAGCACAGCGCTCCAAAGCATCAATTGCAAGCAACTGTGCGGGGTCACTTGTATAGCCCCGTGCGGAGAGTTCAGCGTTGTAAGCTGAGCGAACCAAATTTGACACTACTCAAAGCCCTCAGAAATTGAGTGTGCGCTTGTCGACAGCAAGCGCTGCCTCTTTAGTGGCCTCGCTTAACGAAGGATGGGCATGGCAGATACGTGCGATATCTTCACTGCTGGCGCGGAATTCCATCGCCATGACGCATTCGGCAATCAACTCACTGGCCATCGGTCCTACGATATGGACCCCAAGAATTTCGTCACTTGCAGCATCTGCCAGCATCTTGACCATGCCGGTAGTGTCGCCCAGCGCCCTGGCCCGGCCATTGGCCATGAAGGGGAAAGTGCCGGCCTTGTAAGCGCGCCCTTCTGCCTTCAGTTGTTCCTCGGTCTGGCCAACCCATGCAATCTCCGGGCTGGTGTAGATCACCCACGGAATGGTATTGAAATTGACATGCCCATGCTGGCCGGCAATTCGCTCTGCAACTGCCACGCCTTCTTCTTCGGCCTTGTGCGCCAGCATTGGGCCGCGCACGACGTCACCCACCGCCCATACATTAGGCAAATTGGTCATGCAGTCGCCGTCCACCATGATCGCCCCGCGCTCATCCAGGCTCAGACCCACGGCTTGCGGATTCAGGCCAATAGTATTGGCAGTGCGGCCGATGGAAATAATGAGCTTGTCAACTTCGAGAGTCTGTGCTTCGCCTTTGGCATTCTCATAAGCAATGGACACGCTGTTCTCGCCATTCTTGATCTCGCCAACTTTCACCCCCAACTCTATTTTCAAACCTTGCTTGGTGAATGCCTTGTATGCCTCTTTGGCAATCTGCTGGTCAACCGCGCCCAGGAAGGTGGACAAGCCTTCCAGAATCGTCACGTCGGAACCCAGGCGGCGCCAGACCGAACCCATTTCCAAGCCAATCACGCCAGAACCGATCACACCCAGTTTCTGGGGAACCGCACCAATGCGCAGAGCGCCGTCATTCGACAAAATGTTGAGTTCATCGAAAGCCATACCCGGCAAGGCTCGGGCATTGGAGCCTGTGGCCACAATGATGTGTTTGCCAGAGATCGTTTCTTCTGCAGTGCCTGCGACCCTGATGTCGTAGACGCCATCCCTGGCAGCCATAAAAGAGCCACGACCGTGGAAAAAAGTGACCTTGTTCTTTTTGAACAGGTAAACGATGCCATCGTTGTTTTGCTTGACGACTGTGTCCTTGCGGCCAATCATCTTGCCGAGATCGAGACCCAGGCCCTTGACCTCTATGCCATGATCGGCAAAGTGGTGCCCTGCATGCTCGAAATATTCCGAGGATTGCAACAGCGCTTTCGAGGGAATGCAGCCCGTGTTAGTGCAGGTTCCACCCAGGGCTGGGCCGCCCTTGGAATTCTTCCACTCGTCTATGCAGGCAACATTAAAGCCCAGTTGTGCAGCGCGAATAGCAGCGATGTAACCGCCAGGACCGCCGCCGATGACGACCACGTCAAATTGTTTGGACATGTGCTTTTCCAGTAAATAGGGGGCGGGGACATGCAGCCGCCTGGCTGTGACCACTGCCCCAACAGGGTTTAGATATCAAACAGCAGGCGGGCAGGATCTTCCAGAGCCTCTTTCATGGCGACCAGACCCAACACTGCTTCACGGCCATCAATGATGCGGTGGTCATAGCTCATGGCGAGGTAATTCATAGGGCGAATCACAATCTGTCCGTTTTCGACCACCGCACGGTCCTTGGTGGCATGCACGCCCAGAATGGCGGACTGTGGGGGGTTGATGATCGGCGTGGAAAGCATGGAGCCGAACGTGCCGCCATTGGAAATCGAGAACGTTCCGCCGGTCATTTCTTCGATGCCCAACTTGCCGTCCTTGGCTTTCTGGCCATATTCGGCAATTTTCTTCTCGATCTCTGCAAAACTCATCTGGTCCGCATTGCGCAGGATGGGCACAACCAGGCCACGCGGCGAACCTACCGCAATGCCAATGTCAAAGTAGCCGTGATAGACGATATCGTTGCCATCCACCGATGCGTTGATCATCGGGAACTTCTTGAGTGCGTGCACGGCAGCCTTGACAAAGAAGCTCATGAAGCCGATCTTGACGCCATGCTCCTTGCTAAAGGCATCCTGGAACTTCTTGCGCATTTCCATCACCGGCGCCATGTTGACTTCGTTGAAAGTCGTCAAAATGGCATTGGTCGATTGCGACTGCAAAAGACGCTCGGCAATACGGGCGCGCAGGCGGCTCATGGGAACCCGCTGCTCAGGTCGGTCACCCAAGTCAGCAGCTTTAACCGGCGATGCAACTTTAGGTAAAGAAACGGTCGGTGCGCCCGTCGGTATTGTATTGACAGCTACTGTTTTAGGAGCTCCTGCAGCAGTCGCTCCCAGAACATCACCCTTGGTGACACGGCCGTCCCTGCCTGTACCTGGCACCGTGCCGGCCGCCAAGTTGTTGTCTGCCATCAACTTGGCAGCCGCGGGCATCGGAACGCCGGCCATGGAGCCGCCAGACGATGTGCCCGGTGCAGATGACGGCACAGAAGCCATTGCCGATGAAGGAGAAGCCACAGCGGGCGCAGGTGCAGCCGTGCCCGCCTTGCCATCGGTATCGATTCTTGCAATCACCTGGTCTGAAACCACCGTGCCGCCGTCGGCAACCACGAGTTCAACCAGTACGCCGGCAGAAGGTGCAGGAACCTCAAGAACGACCTTGTCGGTTTCAATTTCGATCAGGATCTCGTCAATTGCGATTGCGTCGCCGACTTTCTTTTTCCATTGCAGCATGGTGGCTTCCGCTACAGACTCCGACAGCTGGGGAACTTTAATTTCTACGATTGCCATTTTGATTCTTTCGAGTGTTTTCTTATATTTCAGGAAATAGCTTGACCTTATTTGGTCAAGATAAAACCCTTCAACTTTGAAAATGCGCCGTCTACCAGCGCTTTTTGCTGTTCCTGATGCAAATGCGAATACCCGACGGCTGGAGAAGCCGAGGCAGCGCGTCCCGAATAGCCCAGCTTTTGGCCGTTAAGCATGTTCTCGTGGATGTAATGCTGCACAAAGAACCATGCACCCTGATTTTGCGGCTCGTCCTGACACCATACGACATCAGTGGCATTTGGATATTTTTTCAACTCGGCAGCAAAAGCCTTGTGCGGGAAAGGATAAAGCTGCTCAACACGCAAAATCACAGCATCGTCAAATCCTTTTTCGTCACGCTTTTTGACCAGGTCGTAATAAACCTTTCCGGAGCATGCAATGACGCGCTTGACCTTATCGGCGCGCTTGATGACTTCTTCCTTGTTTTCAGGAATGACAGTCTGGAAGGCACCTTTGGTGAACTCGGACAGCGGAGATGTTGCGTCCTTGTTACGCAGCAGAGATTTCGGCGTCATGATTATCAGCGGCTTGCGCAGGTTGCGCACCATCTGGCGACGCAGCACATGGAAAATCTGGCTGGCGGTTGTTGGCTGGACCACCTGCATGTTGGCATCGGCTGACAATTGCATGAAACGCTCAAGACGCGCCGAGCTGTGCTCCGGCCCCTGGCCTTCGTATCCATGGGGCAGCATCAGCGTAATGCCATTTACTCGTCCCCATTTGACTTCACCAGAAGCGATGAACTGGTCGATCACCACTTGCGCACCATTGGCAAAATCTCCAAACTGTGCTTCCCAGATCACCATGGTACTTGGGTCGTTGGAGGCATAGCCGTACTCAAAGGCCAGCACGGCTTCTTCGGACAGGATCGAGTCGATGACGACAAACGGGGCTTGGTTGTCAGCCACGTTCTGCAGCGGCACGTAAGTTCCCGTATCCCATTTTTCACGGCTCTGGTCGTGAATCACGGAATGGCGATGCGTGAACGTTCCACGTCCGCAATCTTCACCTGACAAACGCACCGGGTAACCACTGGCCACCAGGGATGCAAAAGCCATATGTTCGCCCATGCCCCAGTCCACCGGAATATCACCACGTCCCATGGCGGCGCGATCGTCATACACTTTCTTGACCAGATTGTGTGGTGTGACAGTTTCGGGAATAGTAGTGATTTTGGTGGCCAGACGTTTCCACTCGGCCATGGGAATGGCCGTGTCCCCTGCATCGGTCCACTTCTTGCCTACGTAAGGACTCCAATCCACCGCGTACTTGCTCTTGAAATTGGTCAGAACCGGGTCAAACGTGCTCTTGCCGGCGTCCAACGCTGCGCGCGTGGCTTTGACCATGTCGTCGCCCAGCGTTTCGCCAAAGCCTTGCGCCGTCAGTTTGTCGGCGTAGAGGCGGCGTGTGCCGGGATGCTGGGCAATCTTTTTGTACATCAGCGGCTGGGTCAATGCCGGAGTGTCCTGTTCGTTGTGGCCCAATTTACGAAAGCAGATGATGTCGACCACGACGTCTTTCTGGAATTCCATGCGGAACTCAAGCGCCAGCTGGGTGGCAAGCACCACGGCCTCCGGATCATCGCTATTGACGTGCAGCACAGGCGCTTCAATCATCTTGACAACATCGGTGCAATACAGCGTTGAACGGCTGTCGCGCGGATCGCTGGTGGTAAAGCCGATCTGGTTGTTGATCACCAGGTGAACGGTGCCACCCGTGGAATAGCCACGGGTTTCAGCGAGCGCAAGCGTTTCCATGACCACGCCTTGCCCGGCAAACGCCGCGTCACCGTGCACCAGCACGGGCAACACTTGCAGGCCCTTGGGATCAGCGCGTCGATCCATGCGGGCACGAACGGAGCCTTCGACCACAGGGTTGACGATTTCAAGGTGAGATGGGTTGAATGCGAGCGACAGGTGAACCGGACCGCCAGGCGTCGTCACGTCGGAACTGAAACCCTGATGGTACTTTACGTCCCCGCTGGGCAGATCCTCAGGCGCGGTATGGTCGAATTCGGCAAATAAGTTGGCAGGAACTTTGCCAAGAGAGTTGACCAGCACATTCAGACGGCCCCGATGGGCCATGCCAATCACGATTTCCTGCACACCGATTTCGCCACCGCGCTGAATCAACTCATCCATGCTGGCGATGAAACTTTCGCCGCCTTCAAGCGAGAAACGCTTCTGGCCCACGTACTTGGTATGCAAAAAGCGCTCCAGGCCTTCTGCCGCAGACAGACGATCAAGAAGATGCAGCTTTTTTTCTTTAGATAAATTCGGTTTACTGCGAATGCTTTCAAGCTTTTGCTGCCACCAGCGCTTTTGATTCTGGTCGGTTGCATACATGTATTCGGCACCAATCGTGCCGCAATACGTTTCACGCAAGGCATTGAGCAGTTCGCGAAGGCTCATAGTTTCCGTGCCAAAAAATGTGTTGCTGGTGTTAAACACAATCTCTTGGTCAGCATCTGTAAACCCATAAAAAGCCGGGTCCAGTTCAGGAATATTGTCACGCTCGGCACGCTTTAGTGGATCAAGATCTGCCCAACGTGCACCGACATTTCGATAAGCGGCGATCAATTGCTGAACGGAGGTGCGCTTGCGGCCCATTTCAGAATCTGCACCACTTGCGACGACAACCTTGGTTTGTCCTTGCTTGGCACGCTCGGCAAAAGCATTGACCACAGGCAGATGTGGAACGTCTTTGGCGTTGGAGCCATCGGTTGCAGCAACATTCTGGAGGGCATCGAAATACTCACGCCAGCTATCTGTAACGCTTCCAGGATTGGCGAGATAGTTTTCATACATCTCTTCAACATAAGGCGCATTGCCGCCGAAAAGATAGGAATTGCCTTCGTAGGCTGTGTAGACAGACGCAGGTGACTGCGAGTTTGAACTCATATCCGCTGACCTCCGTTTCCCTTGGGGAAACATTAGCTGGTTAAAGCTTGGTTGATTAACCTCCCGCAACACGGCTGAACCGATTAGCGGATGCGACTGTGGCAAGGAAGGACCTTCAGAAACATGTTGGATTGTGCCAGCTCGGCAAGGCATACCAATAAGATGTGCCTTTAACATGTAAAAATTTAGTGTTGTTGATTCTCGCTAATGGAACAAAAAGGTACATATCTAGGATCTCTATGACTGACCTTGCCCCTACAGGGACTTTTCACGCAGTCAAGAGAAATGGTGTTCCTTGCGCCCGAGAAGCACGAAGTGACTAGAAACGAGGAACAGACTGCAAACCTACTGAATCGCTCCGGGTTTTGAGGAGGCTCAAATCTCTGAGAGGATTGAGCCATGAAGAAGTCAAACAAGTTTTCACCCGAGGTTCGCGAACGCGCAGTGCGTATGGTGCAGGAGCACCGAAGCGACTACCCTTCGCTGTGGGCGGCCATAGAATCCATCGCCCCCAAAATTGGCTGCGTGCCGCAGACGCTAAATGAATGGGTCAAGCGCGTAGAGGTCGATACCGGCGTACGCGACGGCCTTACTAGCGCAGAGGCGCAGCGTGTCAAGGAACTGGAGCGCGAGAACAAGGAACTGCGCCGGGCCAACGAGATTCTCAAGCTGGCAAGTGCTTTTTTTGCATCGGCGGAGCCGGGCCGCCGATGCAAGTCCTGAGACAGTTTATTGACAAGCATCGCTATACCCACGGGGTCGAGCCGATTTGCAAGGTCTTGCAGATTGCCCCGTCAGGCTACCGGCGCCATGCGGCACACCAGCGCAACCCTGATTTGCGCTGTGCACGTGCCAAAACCGAGGCCATCCTCAAGCCAGAGATCGAGCGGGTCTGGCAAGCCAACATGCGAGTCTACGGCGCCGATAAGGTCTACAAGCAAATGCGGCGAGAGCGCATCACGGTGGCGCGCTGCACCGTCGAGCGACTAATGAAATTCCTGGGTCTGCAAGGGGCCCGGCGCGGCAAGGTGGTACGCACGACCATTAGCGATACGACCGCTGCCCGACCACTGGATCGTGTCAACCGGCAATTCAAGGCTGATCGTCCCAATCAGCTGTGGGTGTCGGACTTCACGTACGTGTCAACTTGGCAGGGCTGGCAATACGTAGCCTTTGTGATTGACGTCTACGCTCGCCGGATCGTGGGCTGGCGCCAGAGCAGTTCCATGCGAACAGACTTTGTTCTGGACGCATTGGAGCAGGCCTTGTATGACCGCCAACCGCAATCGGGCGATGCCCTGATCCATCACTCCGACAGTAAGAATATCAGTGCCAGTTGTTCCTGGGCGGTCTGACTCACACAGCGATAGACCAACTGGGGTTGGTGCTGCGAATTGCGCCTGGGTGG
>NZ_JADOVG010000013.1 GCF_015752205.1 Polaromonas sp. CG_9.7 | reverse complement strand
GTTGCTCGAACGCACGCCTGAGCGAGTTATCGCCTATTTCCAGGATCGGCGTGTTCGCTATGCCGCTTGATACTTCATCGGGCCGGATCAATAGGCCAATGTTTTCATTGCCACGGCCATCGCCAGTGATGTAGTGGCGGTCGAGCAACTCGTTGTCGTAGGTGGACGCAAGGCCGTCGTCGGCGGTGCGTTCGGCCGTGCTGATCACGCCATCATTGTTCAGGTCCAAGTCGGTATCGGCCACCTGGGCAATCTTGGCGGTGGCCGGATTGCCGTCGTGGTCATAAACGCCGGGTGCCGCGTGGTGGGCAATGTCATCCAGAAACGCATGGCCGGTGCGCAGCGCATTGACGGCCGAAGGACTGACCGGTGCGCCGGGCGTGCCCACAGCCACCAGGTCATCGGCCGTATTGGCAATGCCGTCGGCACCCAGGCCGACGATGACCTGCGCGAAGCCATTGGCCGCAGGAATGAACTTTCCGTAGGCATCGGTGCGCAGCAGCGGCACGTTCAGCACATCGAAATCATTGAGCCGAATGCCTAGCAGGTTCAAGGCTTGCGCCTTGACTTCGCCCCAGTTGGCAATGCCGCCATTGGCGCCATCGAGCAGGTGGCCGGTGGACACCGGATGGCCGCTGGCATCGAGCTTGTATTCGCGCAGAAAAACCTGGTGCGACGAGTTGGACGTATAGGTCTGGTTCTGGTCAATGAAAGGCGTGGTGGTGTTGACGGTTTCGTGCGTCAGGTCGTCGGCCGTACCGAGTACGCCGTCGGCGCCCGGAAGGGTGACGGTTGCGGCGCGCGTCAGTGCCATGAAGTTGGGACCGCCGGGCACGTAGAGCGGATCGTCTGGCTGCAGCGGGATATAAACCGTGCCGTTGCCGGACTTGGGAATCAGGTCTAACCCGTGGTCAAAGAACTGGCCGAAAAGCGTCATCCAGCCGTTGAAGGAAGGCGACAGGCCAATGTCTGGCGAGAGGTTTTCGATGGTGATGCTGCCGTTGGGCGACAGGTCCAGCCCCTTGGATTCTGCCAAGGCCACGCGCGAGGCAACGGGTTCGGCCAGAATTGCGGCCGTGTCGGCAAACGGATCGGCAGAGCCTGCCAGTTCCAGCGCCTTGAAAATCGCGGAAAAGTTTCCCAGGGTCTGGTCGGAAATCAGATTGCTGATGATGCGCGGGTCGGCGTCGGCCACGCTGACGTGCGTGTTGTAGTTGGTATTGGTGATGGTTGGCGCGCCCGAGCCTGGGGGGCCCAGAGGCATGACATCGCCATCGGCATCGTTTAGGAATTGAGGCGTCAGCAGGCGGGGCATGACCTGGTCGGCTGCGCCCAGGTTCTGCTGGCCTGGCAACAGGCTGTTGAAGCTGCCGTCCACCGTGCGCAGGCCGACCGGCAGCAACGGACTGATCGGTGTGCCGTCGAGATTGGCAAGAACGCCGGTGGTGGCGTGGATTTCGGAAATCTTGATCTGCTCAAGGATTTTGTTCAAATCGGCAAGATTGACGGTGAAGTTGGCGGGCTTGGTGGTGGCCATGGTGTTTTTTCCTGAAGGTTGCGTGGGCTGCTGGGCCATAGGTGAAAGTGAGAATCAAAACGAAAGGGACAGGGGCGGTGGGTGAAATCAATGAAGGCTGCGCCTCCTGACTCGCCTGGCCTGGATGTAGCAGACGACTGTGTCGTCGAAGGCTGTGGAATGCGCAGCACCGCGTGCAACCGGTGGCAAGCCAGCCGTGTTTGCCGACCGAAACCATGGCGGTGAATGGCTGGGCTTGTCAGCGACATTCAGCAACAGCTTTACGGTGCGGTGGATAGTCATGTTTATTCCTCTTCGACACGCTGGGTGTTGGTTTTTTTCGAATCCAGTCCGGAGCAGAAAAGGAACAAAGTGTTAAAACTTATCGCTTATCTGACCGTTCTGTCATCGAGTGTGTCGAATAGCTCAACAAGAGACCATCCTGCTAAAGAACTAGCTACATCAGGTTACTTATGTGAAATTAACAAGGTTTTAATTTCTTGTCGTTGCCAAATTTGTTTAAACAAATCAGCCACTTGGCTAAAACCTTGTAAGGCTCCACCGAATTTTCAGAATGAAACGTTTATGTGGTTTCTATTTGTAAAAATTTAATCCGAAAACTACATTTCAGGCGGTTGGGGACGCAGTCACACCCAAAAACACGGTTGCGCTTTGATTTATTGAGACTGCGCAAGGCTGCAGGCCCACCACAGGCACTGCGAAAGAATTGCATGGCAGCAGATTGATGTGCGCTTAGGAATATGAGCGCCAAGCAAGACATCCAATGCCTCAGGGGGTGGCGTTCGTTGTCGTGAGCAACTTTCCATCCGTCATTCCCGCGAAGGCGGGAATCCAGCATCACCGACTGAAACGCCAGGGCGCAATCACTCTGAGTGGAAAGCACGACGGGCAAGGTGGCTGACAGGTTTGCTACTGAATTTATAGCTGTAAGCGCATACCAGCCTTGCGCAAGAGGTCTATTTCTTTGACAATATGCGTGCCTTGGTCAATGCCGCTGTCATCCTGGACTTGATCCGGGATCCATCTCCCATGGCCTTCGTTGCACGATGCGGGGTCATGGATTGCGGGTCAGGCCCGCAATGACCGCAATTTGAAACCGGCACGTTTGCAATTTCCGTATCCGTCACTTCTTCGTGGGTCGTGCCAGCCAGGGATGAATCGAACAGCGGTTGCGCAAGACCTCCGCCAGCCCATCCCAACCTTCCCCCAGAGGGGGAAGGAGTCATTCGGATTCGGAGGCACGGGCCGACCTGAGCAGTTACAAAAAACCGCTTGCCAGTTAAAACGGATGCGCGCTAAAACAGATTCCCGCCTTCGCGGGTAAGACGCAGGAAATCATTGCTGACCGCATCGTTAATGCGTTAAGGCCGCAACAATTTGCTTGACCACCGCATCAGGCGCAAAAAGCCGGGCGCACAAGGTTTTGCAGCGCGCAGGCATATCAGCATCGCTCTTGACTTCGGCTACCAATTGAGTCGCCAAATGCTCCAAGCTGTTTACCGAATGATCCGTGCAGACCTGGCCTACCCGCTCGTCTTCAATGATCTGGATCAGGTCGTTTCCGGCGTTAATGCTTGCCAGCACAGGTAATCCTGCCTGCATGTAGGTTAAAAACTTTCCGGGGATATTGTGGGTTTTATGGCGCGGGTCCAGGGCAACGATGCCCACATGACATTGCGCGTACAAGCCGGGGATTTCTTCCGGCGCTATTTCGTCATAAAACACAACATTGTCAAGCTGGCGCCGGATGGCTTCGTCGCGCAACAGCTGGGCATCACTGCCCCGGCCCACAAATAGAAATCCAATGTCGTTTCGACTGCGCAGCCGTGCGGCCAAGTCAATCAGAACTCCCATGCCCTGCGCAACGCCCATGTTGCCCGCATAGACCAAGATAGTGCGCCCGGCAAGCGCGCTGTTGGCCACCGAAATGCTGCAACCAATGTTGGGGGCGTGAGCCAGCCAGTTCTGTAACACTTCGACGCGCTGATACGGCTTTAACCCGGTCCGGCTGAAATAAGGCAGATTCGCCGGCGTTTGCACCCCGATGACATCAGCGACTGAATACTGGTAACGCTCGACTGCTTTTAAAAATCGATAAGGCAGGCCCCGGCCCAAGAGCCCCATGTCCACCGCCCATTCCGGAAAAATGTCCCGAATGATGAGGTAGCTGGGGCAGCCGCTACCCTGCTTGAGGGTGTTGACGATGGGACCTAAAAAGATTGTCGGCGCATACCAGATCACGCCATCCCACCGCACATCAGCCAGCGGGCTTTTGCGCAGGTTGCGCCGCATGGCGAAGGGCATTAAAAACTCGCCCATCGTTCGACGGGCGTAGCTCATGTCCTTGGTGCGAGGCGCTTTAAGCCGCAACACCTCGACGCCGCCCAGCTTTTCAAGCAGCCAGGGCTGGTCGATATCTGAGGCAGGAATCATCACCGTCAAGTGATGGCCTTGCCTGACCAGTTCATGCGACAAGTCCCTGAGTTGAACGGCCGCCGAGGAGCGCACCGGCGGAAAAACATCAGCAATTACGGCAACACGCATTTAGATCGTGCGCCGCTCAGTACTTTTTCCAAACAACCCGATTCACATAGTCGGTATAACTATGGATGATCCGGACCATTTTGTCAGACACGTTTGGCACGCTGTAGTCAGCTACCAACCGGAGTCCCCGGTCACTGCCGCGTGGTTGAGACTCCAATATAGCCAACCCTTGCATGACTCGATCCAGCCCAAGCCCAACCATCATCACCGAAGCCTCTTCCATGCCTTCGGGTCGTTCATGGGTCTCACGCAGATTAAGTGCCGGAAAATTCAGGATAGAAGACTCTTCGGTAATCGTCCCACTATCAGACAGCACAGCGCGCGCGCAAGTTTGCAGCTTGAGGTAATCCAGGAAACCAAACGGCTTGTGAAACAACACCTTAGCATGCGCTGTGAGTCCCTGCGCCTCCATTCGCTTACGCGTTCGCGGATGTGTGGAAACAATCACCGGCAAGTCATAACGCTCAACCAACGCGTTCAGCACATCAAACAGGCGCTGCAGGTTTTGCGGCGAATCAACATTCTCCTCGCGATGCGCGCTTACCAAGAAGTACCCTTGCTCAGCAAGGTTCAGCGTTGCCAATACATCAGAAGCTTCAATCCTTTCGCTGTAATGTTCAATTACTTCACGCATTGGGCTGCCGGTCTTGATCACCTGGTCTGGTGGCAGTCCTTCACGTAAAAGGTAATTACGGGCAATCTCGCTATAGGTCAGGTTGATGTCGGCAATATGGTCAACGATCTTGCGGTTGATCTCTTCCGGCACCCTAAAGTCAAAGCACCTGTTGCCCGCTTCCATATGAAAGATTGGAACCTTGCGGCGCTTGGCGGCAATGGCGGCAAGGCTGCTGTTGGTATCACCCAGCAAAAGCAAAGCATCTGGTTTGTATTCATCCAACACTCGGTCAGATGCCATGATGATCTGCCCAATGGTGTCGGCAGCGGTTTGGCCAGCAGCTTCCAGAAAGCAATCTGGCTTGCGGATTCCCAGCTCTTCAAAAAAAACCCCGTTCAACTCGTAGTCGTAGTTCTGGCCCGTATGCACCAATACGTGGTCGCAATGCTGATCCAGTTTTTCAATAACACGAGAAAGCCGGATGATTTCCGGCCGGGTGCCTACGATGGTCATGACTTTAAGCATTGACTGCCTCCTGCACGATGTCCAACTGCATCAGCACGTCCTTCACCTGGGCAACATCCAGTTGACGTGTGTTGTGCGAGGTGTAATCGTCAATTGTGGAGATTTCCAGTTCACCTTGAATAAAGTACTTGTCGTAGTTCAAGTCACGTGAATCAGCAGGAATACGGTAGTAGTCACCTAAATCTTCTGCGCGAGCCATTTCTTCACGCGACACCAGCGACTCATACAACTTTTCGCCGTGGCGTGTGCCGATAATCTTGATCTCGTTGTCCAGGTTGAGTAGTTCCTTCAAACCCTGCGCCAAATCGCCAATCGTCGAAGCTGGAGCCTTTTGAACAAAAATATCGCCCGGTTGCGCATGCTCAAACGCATAAAGCACCAAGTCCACAGACTCTTCAAGCGACATCAGAAATCGAGTCATATTGGGGTCAGTAATGGTGAGCGCTTTGCCCTTTTGCAATTGATCCAGGAACAAAGGAATCACCGAACCCCGCGAGGCCATCACGTTGCCATAGCGCGTGGCTGACAACACCGTTTTTTCCGGGTCGCAAAGGCGGGACTTGGCCACCATGACTTTTTCCATCATGGCTTTGGACATGCCCATCGCATTGATGGGATAAACCGCCTTGTCTGTGCTAAGCACCACGCATCGCTGCACACCATTGGCAATGGCTGCACGCATCACGTTTTCAGCACCCACAACATTGGTCTTGACAGCTTCCATCGGGTAAAACTCGCAAGACGGGACCTGCTTGAGTGCTGCAGCATGGAAAACAAAGTCCACTCCTCGAAGCGCATCGTGAATACTGTCGTAGTCACGCACATCGCCAATATAAAACTTTACTTTTTCATTATTCAGCCTGATGCGCATATCCTCTTGCTTTTTTTCATCACGGCTAAAAACTCGAATTTCGGCGAAATCCGAGTTTAAAAATCGGTTGAGGATGGCATTACCAAATGAACCTGTTCCACCCGTAATAAGCAATATTTTGTTTTTAAACATTTTACTGATTTCTTTCTAAACTAGAGTCAAGCAAATTCACGCATGCGGCGAATTAACTCTGGCCAGGCAGGTGTCTGATAACCTGTAATCTTGCGAAAGCGTTCGGAATTGAGCGAACGATCAATTACCAGGCTATCGTCGGGATTAATTAATATATTTTTCTCATAGACGTGTGCAACGAGTTGAAGCAAATCGTACTTAGCTATTGGTTCTGCAGAAACGTGATAAACCCCACGCAGTTCAGGATTTGGAATTACAAAATCGCGAATCACGCGCGCAAGCTCTACAGTTGGCAAGCCTGAGAAAATTGCACGCGTAAAGCCATTTACAGCGCCATTTTGCGCCAAAAACCAACCGATCAAACCATGGGCACTATTAAGCTCGTGACCAATGATAGAAGTACGCAATGTAATAGCATGTGGATAATCTACTTCTCCAAGATATTTACTTAAACCATAAAGGTCACGGGCATCTGTAGATTCGACTTCACGGTACATGCCTTTGGTTCCTGCAAATACGCAATCAGTACTCATATGAATAAAACGCGCACCGGCGACAGCACACAACCGGGCAAGACGGTGTGGAAGCAAGGCATTAATGGGAATGGCTGCGAGTGGGTCGTCGGCTTCGGACAATTGTTTAACCAAGCCAATACAATTAATAACTACTTCGGGCCGAGTCAACGTAAATAGTCTCATTAAACTATCTAAATTTTCTACATCTACACCACATACCACGCAGTCTTGTAGTTCCTTAGGTAAATAACGCAATCCTCCACCCGACCGTGCCGAGCCAACTACCGAGCAACCTTCGCTCCCGTGAAAAAACTTTAGCACAGCATTACCCAACATGCCAGAAGCCCCAAGCACTAATATTTTATTTTTCAACATAATTACTAAATACTTAATTTTTGCTTAATTTCAGAAACGATATTATCGTTATACTTACGAGAATAATGCAGATTATCATTGGAAGCACAGGTCAATCGCGCCACATCAAATAATTCTACTATTGCCAAAGATAATTTAATAAAATCTTTAGCCTCTCCATAAACAATAACTCCACTACAAGTTGGCGCATTAGTTTCTTGCGAAACTATGCAAGGAATACCAAGAAAAATATTCTCATAAAGCGAAAGGCTATGCGCTTCACCAAACGAAGGGAGACAAAATATATCATACGCAACAGATAATTTCATATAGTCCATTTGAGATATTAATCCATTATATTGAATATACTCAACACCATCAATTAATGGAAGAAATTTTGAATCCTCAATCGACCCATAAACAAATAATTTAATATTAAAATTATTCTCTCTGAGTTTTTTTATAGACTCAATTAATATGTATATCCCTTTACGCTCTTCGACGCGCGAATAAAAAACAATTCTTAAATCACTACGCCCCAGCATCGGGCGATCTCTTTCGGGCACCTGTGAATCCAAGAGAACTGGATAGGAAAAAATAATTTTTTTATTTTTAGCAATATTTTTAATATAGCTATTATTAAATTCTCCAAGATTCAAGAAATGATATTTGCGAACAAATAAATTTACCAACCAGAAAAAATATTTAAAATATATAACTTTTTTTCTGCTAATAAAAACTAAACTTTTATTTGCCGCGCCATGCGTTGTCACAAATAATCTAAGCCCTAAAAATAGCGAGAATAATATCGAAAAAAATAAACCTTTGAAACTATATATGTTATGTAAGAAAACCGTACCATATACCAAGCGGCGACGACGCATAGCAATAAATGCATAATACAAATTAGTCCAGCCATCATTGACAGCAAAAACCTCGTCTTCAGGAAAATATTTTTTAAGAGTTGCAGCAATCCGAGGAATACCACCGCCAGCGTTGTCAAACGTTTCTATAAAATGAATTGAATTCATATATACACAAAGATTATTATTTGACTAAAATTCAGAATAATCACAATAAATCGTCATCCAAGAACAAAAGAACTAAACTTACTTAATAATATGTCTTTTTCAATGTATTCGCGAGCACTTGCAGCAACAATTGCTCTATTTAAACTTATACACTGCATCGCAAATGCAATAATCATATCAATATCGACAGGGCCATTTTTATAATATAAAAATAAATCTGGAAAAATATCTTTATGCCCTGAATATACAGGCAACCCCATCATCAAATACTCCCTAACTTTAAGCGTACTTGCCTCACTCATACCTTTGCGAAAAAGAGCAAATGATGAGAGACCTATCGCACAACGTTGCATCAGTTGCAAAATTTCCGTATGAGGTAAGCGTCCATGAATATGAATTCGAATATCTTCTTTAGCCATAATCAAATCTCTTTGTCCAACACATCCCACAAGATGAAGAATAAATTTGGCATTATTTTTTTTCATAGCAGAAATTATTAGATCCAGCCCATGCCATTCATCGAAAAAACTTGCGACAAAAATTAATTCTGGAATATCCAATCTTTGATCTAAATTAATATTATCAACATAACATATTCCATTCGGATAAACGAAATTCTTAAACCCAACCAATCCAGATCGTTGCATTTCATAGTCAACAATTTCTTGAGTGACACCAACTATTCCAGCAGATAAAGGTAATATTCTTTTCCCAATAAATTCTTCTGCTTTTGCTTTTACATAGGCAGGAAAACCAGAATCGGATGCGAACTCGGGAACCTCAAGAGTATGATGGACAAAGTAAACTGGCTTTTTGATATGCTTTACAAAAAAATACTGAAACGGATCATAACCAAGATAACGTAGTATAAAAATATCGTATTCTGTACTTATCTCAAAGAGCCACCGATAATAATCAATACGAAATTGAATCCAAACAAATGCTTTTCTCAATAAAAAACTTCCCATCAAATTTTTTCTTTTGGAAAAAATACTAATTTCTGATTTTTCAATTGTACCAATTGGACAGTAAAATCGAACATCCCAATTTAGGCCCAACTTTTTAGCAGCAGCCTGCTCCCATTTCATTTGATTTACTATTCCAAGACCAGGATTTGGTAACGCTGCACTATGCAAAACCTTCACATTATTCTCCGATAAAATATTAGATAAAAATTTAAATTTCTATCAAATTATTAATGTTCTATATTTGCGGATTAAGAATAAATAATTTTTTTATTTACACCGTCTTGTCTTTTAACAGAACGAGCCATCCAATATCCCATAGCTAACCAAAAACATGGAAACCCAATAGCACGCGATATAAAAACACAAAGCACAGAATAAATTAGAAGGATGGCAGCAAACTCATCCAAAGGTAAAGTTATTTTTTTTAACTTAAACCACATATATTTAGTAGTTTTGATCATCATCAAAAATAATATCGCAAATGGAACCAATCCAAAAAATTGCCATACGCTAAGTATATTATGTGAGTAACCTCCAAAAACACCTTGCTGCCTTACGATTAAAGAAGCATTTCCAATTGGCGCTTGAGCAGTGAGATTAATTACCGACTCATAAATCTGTCTATTTCTCTGGACAAACGAAGCATCAGAGCCTAACCCATCTAAAAAAAACATTCTGGCAACTAGATCATCATTAATATGATTTAACTCAAATAAAAATCCAATAACAATAACCACCCCCAGAACAGGAATTAATATAGAAAAAATATTTGTAACTTCACCGCGCAAAAAATGATAAATTAAAATGCCTACAATTAACGTCAATAAAGCATTTCGCCCGCCAAGAGAAAATAATATTATTAATATTACTGGCGCAACCAGCAACTTTAATCGTTTATTTGCAAATCCATATCCAATTAGAAGTAAAATTACCACATTATCACCAGTTGTCAAATGATTAATTTGACTTTCACTAATGGTTTCAGCATTGAGATCAGCGTATGAGATCACTACGCCACCATTCAGTGAACCATAAATCAATAAAAATACTATGCCAATAAGCAGGCAAGCTCTCAAGTTTGATTTACTAAATTCTAAAAATTGTATTGATGCGCCACAAAAAAACCAAATCAAACCTAAGACAAATATTTCCATAGAGGCCCAGTATGATGACCGCCCATCTAATCCAATCAAATCATAGCCTTGCATTTTCTGGAGCACAAGATTAATTGAGACAATAAGTGCAAACAATCCAAACCAAAATACTGGCTTTGAAATACTCAACAATTTATCAATATTAATTATTTCTTTCAATCTCAAAAAAAACAAAATTGCGCTTACTAAAATTAAGATTGTCTGGCCTTTTGGTGTGGTTTTATAATAAAAAACGGAAACCAAACCCGCTAAACAAAATAAAACAACTAAGACAAATGATATTTTAGAAGTGAAATTTTTAATAACTCGATAAGTTTTAAATTTCATGATAAAAAATAAATTTTTAGATAATTTTATTCAGAATAATTTTTATTATTGAATACAACATTATTTCTATAAGTATTAATAACTTTGTTGCTGTACTCTTTAAAATAAATATTTGAATTTAATATCTTTCCAATGTATGAAAATCTTGTCACGGATGTATTGACGGTTTTATGGAATTCAGGTGCATATGTATTACCTACCAACTCTACACTTTTTAGTTTAGCTGTTCCACCCTCAAAAAAGTAACCAACAACACCACTAACAAGCCAATTCGCTCTAGCAACAAAATACCCACTATAACAAGAGACCACCGAGAACATGCCATTACCCAGCACAAGTCCATCGTCAACTGTTTTACTGTATCCCGATGTAATTACATTTTTCTCAAAAGCATATATCGAGTTTTCAGTACCTGAAAATTTTGCAGCTCTTTTACCAATATCAAAAAATACGTTTTCAGAAATTTCTATATTTTGATCGCCGGTCGTTGAATAACAGCGAATGGCATCAGCATCTTCAAAATTAGATTTTTCACCAATATTTTGTCGATTATTCACGTTAACGAAGTTACAGCCTTTAATAACTCCATGATTACATGAACCGGTAATCTGAATAGCAGCAATAGCGCCTATTGAATCACCTATTACTCCATTCCCAGGGCCGCATATAGAAGAAAAGTTAACTCCATATATATTCACAGAATCACAATCAGTTATCTGAATTCCAGTTATATTATATCTAGCTGCTAAATTAAATACGTTTTTAACAATGCCTCCAACCATTTTAAATTCAGAACCAGTGCATCTAATTAGTTCGTTTGCTATGTTATTACCATCCAGCGTTACTTCCTCTAAATAAACTCGACCAGTACATAACAAGGCTGTTCTTCCTATTGTGGAAAACAGCAATGTCCCACCTCCGACAATTCGAATATCTTTATTAATTGTTTTTTGAATATTTATTTGGTATATTTTGTCTTTTTGTATATGTATCTCTTTTCCAGTAGATGCAGCTTTTTCTAATGCAGTTGAATCGTCAGAAACTCCGTCACCTTTCGCACCAAACTGCTCAAGAGTTACATAATCTTGAAATTCACTTTTTATTATATTGGGCACTCCAGCCCAAACGGCACGACCTACTAATGCAGGCACTGAGACGCCTGCAAGCAACATCAAAGCGCTTCGCCGAATGATTTTAATCATATAATCAATATCTTGAACCGTTACGTTTTTGCCATTCAAATAGTCACTAGGAAATCCATGTCAGACTAGTATTGCAGCTGACCACCTAATAAGGGCGGACCAATACGCCGTGTTCAACTGCAGCATTCACGTCAGTTTCCAATGAACTACACGCAGCATTATTGATAAAATAATCCATAAAACAGCAATGAAAAATCCGGGTTTCAATACATTTAATAGATTTTTAATTCGTATGTTAGTTATTGCTACTACTACACAAACATAAACAAGGTAAAAGATAAATCCAGATGCCGCATAAATCTCAACAATCCACCGTTGCGCCCAATGAGCTGCGGCTACAACCGCACCGACGCGCATAAAAAATCCGAGAATTTGTAATGTAAGGGCCGTTCGCTGGCTCTGTGTGACATGCAATGTCATGGAAATTGGCGAAGAGATGAATTGCATGACAAACCAAGGTGTCATCCATGCAACCATTTCACCAGCACGTTGCCACTGCGCACCAAAAATGAATGGAAAGGCGACCGGTGCAACAATGCCTGCGAATATTAGCGGGCCCACACCAGTTTTTACCAAGCCTCCCATGATGTTAGCGGTGAATGCCCCTAAAGTGCCTTTGCGGAATTCATCCGGCGCACGTGAAAGATATACTTGGGAAACAGCACCACCTATCAATGCCATGGGGGCAAACATGACCCGACTGGCCAGCATGAGAAAACCTGCCTCTGGCCCGGCAGCCAGTGCTGCGATAATAATGACTGGTAATTGAATGCTCGCACTGTTTGCCAAAGATTCAATTGTCGAATATTTTGGAAAACGGTCATATTCAGAAAACGTCCTCTGCATACCTGGCCAGTTGATGGCGCGCAATGCAGGTCGATCGTTTTTTAATGCATCACGCACCAATCCGAAAATGCCTGCTCCACTATTAATCATTTGTCCGAGCACCAAGCCCAGCGGTGCGATGCTTGCCCAGCCCAAGCCGACTTGCGCACCTGCCCCGCCAATCGCCTGTGTCATGCGGGTTTTTGCAATGACAGAGAACCTTTTTTTGCGGGTCGTCCAAAACTGCAATGCTGCGTATGAACTGCTGAGCCAGATGCCCAAAGGTAATAGCCACAGGTAGGGCTCCAGTTTTGGCTGGGCAAACAAAGTGATGATCTGCATCGGAAACAACGCCACGATGAGTGTTGACAACCCTGCGACTCCGGCGGAACTGCACAACGCTAGTGCAAGAAGATTGACTGCATCGTCGTCACACTGCGGCAATGGGATGGCAATTTCCAAGCGCAGGCAAGCGGCGACGGAAATGATCCCAAGGATAGCTGTGTAAACCGCCAAGACGCTGAAGTCTTCAGGCGAATATAGTCGCGTCAACAATGGCAGGATCAGCACCATCAGCGCCTGGGCAAGTGCCGTGCCGCCGACCAATACACCGACCGACCTGACAAAGCCTTGGCGAAACAGGGCGTCTAATTTTTGACGCATTACAAGCACAGCAGGCTGACCCGGTCACGGGGAAAAAGGCGGTTTTTAACGGGCTGCTTGCTGCAAGCACGCCAGCAATTAGCTATGTATTTAATAGCTAGTACCGCCCGTTCGACGTGCGGTAAAGGCTGTTTTAGCTTAAAAATAGGGGGCGGAATCATCTTGTCTGCGCCCTGCCTGCTTCGATCTATGCGCATCGCACTCAAGCACCGGCCTGCTGCAGCGCGGCCACGATGGTTTGCTGGTCTTCCGCTGTCAGGTACGGATGCATGGGCAGGCTGAGCACCTGCTGCGCCACGGCATCGCCCTCGGGCAATTGCGCACCGGCATCGGCCACGGCGGGCTGCTGGTTCAACGGAATGGGGTAATGCACCACGGTGGGTATGCCGGCCGCCTTGAGCTTTTCCTGCAGTAACTCACGGTTTTGGACACGAATGGTGTACTGGGCGTACACGCTGGTGTTGTGGGGCTCGATGTAGGGTGTGGTGCTGATGCCCGCCTGGCTTAGCAGTGCGTCGTAGTTTTGAGCCACTTGCTGGCGCAGGGCAATTTCTTCTTCAAAAATCTCCAGCTTGGGCAACAGGATGGCGGCCTGAATTGTGTCCAGGCGGCTGTTGGTGCCCACGCGGATGTGGTGGTAGCGCCTGTCTTGGCCGTGGCGGGCGATTTGCCGGATGACTTTGGCCAGTTCGTCGTCGCTGGTAAAGATGGCCCCGCCGTCGCCGTAGCAGCCCAGCGGCTTGCTGGGAAAGAAACTGGCGCAGGCAATGGTGCTGAGGTTGCAGCTTTTGCGGCCTTTGTAGCTGGCGCCAAAGCTTTGGGCTGCGTCTTCAATCACCGGTATGCCGTGTTTGGCGGCAATGGCGTTGATGGCGTCCATGTCTGCGCACTGGCCGTACAGGCTGACCGGGATGATGGCCTTGGTACGCGGGGTGATGGCGGCTTCAAGCAAAGCCGGGTCCAGGTTGTAGGTGCGCGGGTCAATATCGACATACACCGGCTTGGCACCCAGCAGGGCGACGGTTTCGGCGGTGGCAATATAGGTAAAGCCGGGGGTGATGACTTCATCGCCAGGGCCAATGCCCAGTGCCATTTGGGAGATTTGCAGGGCGTCGGTGCCATTGGCCACGGTAATGCAGTGTTTGGCGCCAGTGAAGGTGGCCAGCTTTTCCTCAAGCTCGGCCACTTCGGGGCCAAGAATGTACTGGCCGTGGGCCAGCACGCGCTGGATGCCGGTGTCGATCTGGTCTTTGATGCGGGCTTGCTGGGCTTTAAGGTCGATGAATTCGATCATGGTGTGGGCTTCGGCTTGGTTATTACGGGTGCTTAGCTAGCTTCGCCGCGCAGTTTGATGCGGGCCAGTTCAATGGACTGGTGCAACTTGGCTTGCAGGGTTTCGCGCGGCGGGAGCAAGGTGAGGTAGTCGGCCACCCGGATGTTGCTTTGGGGCAACTGCAGCAGTTCGACATGTTCTTCACTCTTGCCGGTACACAGGATGAGGCCGATGGGGGTGGCCTCGCCTTCCATCTGCTCGTGCTTTTCCAGGTAACGCAGGTAAAGCTCCATCTGGCCTTTGTAGGCGGCCTCGAATTCGCCGATTTTCAGATCAATGGCGACCAGGCGGCGCAGGCGGCGGTGGTAAAAAAGCAGGTCGATGTAGTAGTCGCGGTGGTCGATGGTGATGCGCTTCTGTCGGGCCATGAAGGCAAAGTCGCTGCCTAGCTCGATGATGAAACGCTGCAGTTCAGCCAGGATGGCGGATTCAAGGTCTTTTTCAGAATAGCTGTCGGACAGGCCCAGGAAGTCGAGCACATAGGGGTCGCGAAAGGTCAGGTCGGGTGACAGCTGGCCTTGGTCGCGCAGCAGGCTGAGGTCTTGGCGAATGGTGTCTTCGGGCTTCTTCGAGATGGCGGTGCGCTCGAACAGCAGCGAGTTGATGCGCTCTTGCAACTGGCGAACGCTCCAGCGCTCGACGCGGCAAATTTCGATATAGAAGTCGCGTTTGAGCGGGTCTTCCATATAAATCAGTGCTTTGAAGTGCGACCAGGACAATTCCCTCCGCACTGTGGAGAGAATTTGCGCATCCGGGAAAACTTCCACCAGGCGCAGGCAGTGGCGCAGCTGTTGCTCGCTCCAGCCCTTGCCAAAATCAGTCGTCAGTTGGCGCGCCAGTTCTGCCACCACCTGCTTGCCGTATTCGCCCCGCTGTCCCTGCAGCAGTTCAGCGCTAATGCGCCGCCCGATATGCCAGTAAAGCTGGGTAAGTTCGGCATTGACCACGCTGGCTACCCGCTGGCGGGCAGCATCGATTAGCTGGCGCACTTCGGCCAGCAGCGGGCTAGGGGTGTGAACGGGCTGGATCATGCTGTTGATGAAAGGTGGCTCACATTTGCCTTGTAATAAACCCGCCGAGTCAAGGTTTGCGCCACTCATGTCGGCGAATGTGTCTGAAGCCAGTCTTTCAAGGCGTCATTCATCCGGGCTTGCCAGCCTGCGCCAGTGGCACGAAATGCCGCCAGCACGTCGGGGCTGTAGCGTACGGTCACGGCTTGCTTGCTTTCTTCCTTGATGCTCCCGACCGGGCGACCACGTGCCTTGTAAGTGGCAATGTCTGCGGGCGTGTGCAGTCGCGCTACCTCGCCCCGCTTGGCCTGCGCGATGGATTCGAGCACATCGGCGGCAAAGGCTTTGGTTTCTTCGTCGATTTTGACTTTAGGCATCGTAGGCATCCTTCCAGGATTTCAAGATTTCGACCGGCATGTTGTCAAACTTGGCTTTGGCGTAAACCGCTACCAGCACCACCTCGCCGTTCGCAAGACGAAGGTAATAGATCACCCGTGCTCCTCCGCTTTTGCCCATTCCATCTCGCTTCCAGCGTACCTTGCGCAGATGGCCAGCACCGGGGATGACGTCACCGGCCAACGGGTTGTCGCTGATAAAGGCGATGAACGCTTCGCGCTCGGACTCGCTCCAGACACCCTCCACCATGCGCCGGAATACAGGGGTTTCGATGACTGTCAGCATGATTTAATTGTAACTCCAGATAATTGAGTTACCAGCACGCGGAAGGAGACAAGCGCAGGGCGCAATTGAACGTCTCGGCTGTCAGCTGGCACACTTCGTCGAGCATTGGGCTATGGGTTGGAGCGAGCAGGGTCATGCTTTTGTCACAGTGCGGCCATCAAGCACATACCGGGCACCGGTGTGCTGGCAGATGGCTTCGCCCTGCCCTTGCAGCGGCAAGGCGAGCTGTTCGCCAAACTCGCTCATCCAGCCGATTTGCCGGGCCGGCACGCCGACCATGAGCGCGTAGGCGGGCACATCTTTGTTGACCACGGCGCCAGCGCCGACAAAAGCGTATTCACCTACGGTGTTGCCGCAGACGATGGTGCAGTTGGCGCCCAGCGTGGCACCTTTTTTAATTAGGGTGTAGCGGTATTCTTCTTTGCGGGTGACGCTGGCGCGGGGGTTGTAGACGTTGGTAAACACCATGCTGGGGCCGCAAAACACGTCGTCTTCAAGCGTAACGGCGTCGTACACGCTGACGTTGTTTTGAATTTTTACGTTGTCGCCGATCACCACGTCGTTGCCCACATAGACGTTTTGGCCGAGCGAGCAACGCTCGCCAATGCGGGCCTGCGGGCTGACGTGCACCCAGTGCCAGATGCGGGTTCCAGCGCCAATTTGCGCGCCTTCGTCAATGATGGCGCTGGGGTGGGCGGTGTAGCTCATGCCAACAGGCGTTTGACGTAGGGGTGGGCATCAACACCGGCTGGAGCCATTTTTGCGGTGCGGATGACGTTGACAGTTTCAATGCAGTGGCGCGCATCGTCCAGGCCGTAGCCACGGCCAGCCAGGATTTCCTGGTAGCTGGTGGTGTGCAGGTCGGTGAAGCCTTCAGAAAATTCAAGCTGTTCGCCGCTGATGTCGATGTTGCGGTAGGTGGGCTTTTTGCCCTTCACTTCAGCCGGCAGGTCGTTGGCGTCGATGGATAGAAACCAGCGCACGCGGGCACGTTCGTATTCGAGGTAGCCGGCGGCCTTGGATTCGTCGGTGTAATGCACGACGTTTTGCTGCAGCTTGCCAAAGATGAAGTGCAGCATGTCGTAGAAATGCACGCCAATGTTGGTGGCAATGCCGAATGACTTGCGGTTGTCGCCCTTCCAGCTTTCGGCATACCACTTGCCACGCGAGGTGATGTAGGTCAGCTCGACGTCAAACTTGGTGTCGGCGGGCGCGGCGGCGACTTTGTCGCGCAGCTTGAGGATGGCTGCGTGGTGGCGCAGTTGCAGGATGTTGTATACGCGCTGGCCGGTTTCGCGCTCCACCAGTGCCAGCTCGTCCATCAGCTCGGGCGTAGGCACCAGGGGTTTTTCACAAATCACGTCGCAGCCCAGGCGCAGGCTGGCGGCAATGTGCGGGTGGTGCAGGTAGTTGGGGCTGCAGATGGCAACGTAATCCAGCGCGGTGGCGGGGTTGCGCTTGAGTTGCTGGGCGTGCTCCTGAAAGCGCTCGAATTCGGTGAAGAATTCGCTTTCGGGCGAGATGCTGTCGATGATGCCGACCGAGTCGTTGATGTCATAAGCCACGGCCAGGCGGTTGCCGGTGTCTTTGATGGCGCGCATGTGGCGCGGGGCGATGTAACCGGCGGCGCCGATGAGGGCAAAATTTTTCATATTTTTGATTTTTTAATTGCTTACAGGCGGAAGACCGTGAAGCCTGCTTCAGCGGCTTCATGGCGGTTAAAAAGGCTTTTAACGTCGGCCAGTACGGGCTGATCGCCACGGCACAGGGCGCGCAGTTCGGTAGGCGTGGCGTGGCGGTATTCGTTGTGGCCTACGGCCACCACCAGGGCATCGACCTGATTTTCAGCATCAACCTTGCCTAATTGCACGCCGTATTCGTGCTGCACTTCGTCGGCGCTGGCCCACGGGTCGGCCACCACCACGGTGGCACCCCAGGCTTCAAACTCGCGCACCATGTCGGCCACTTTGCTATTGCGAATGTCGGGACAGTTTTCCTTGAAGGTGATGCCCAATACGCCAATACGACAGCGCGGCACGTCCATGCCGTTTTTAAGCATCAGCTTAATGGTGTTGCGTGCCACGTAGCGGGCCATGTTGTCGTTGATGCGGCGACCGGCCAGAATGACTTGCGGGTGGTAACCCACTTCTTCAGCCTTGTGCGTCAGGTAATACGGGTCCACGCCAATGCAGTGGCCGCCGACCATGCCGGGACGAAAGGGCAGGAAGTTCCACTTGCTGCCAGCGGCTTCCAGAACGTCGAGTGTGTCAATGCCCAAACGCTCGAAGATGACAGACAGCTCGTTGACCAAGGCAATGTTCAGGTCGCGCTGTGTGTTTTCAATCACCTTGGCGGCTTCGGCGACCTTGAGGCTGCTGGCCTTGTGGGTTCCGGCGACGATGATGCTGCGGTACAGCGCATCGACCGCATCCGCCACTTCGGGCGTGCTGCCGCTGGTGATTTTCTTGATCTTGGTGAGGGTGTTGACCTTGTCGCCAGGGTTGATGCGCTCGGGGCTGTACCCACAGAAAAAGCCGACGTTGAATTTCTTGCCGCTAAATTTTTCCAGCACGGGCACGCAAACTTCTTCAGTGGCGCCCGGGTACACGGTGGATTCATAAATGACCACGGCGCCTTCGGGCAAGAATTTACCCACGGTTTCGCTGGCCTTGACGAGCGGCGTCAGGTCGGGCCGGTTGGCTTTGTCTACGGGCGTGGGCACGGTGACGATGAATATCTGGCAGGTTTTTAAATCTTCAGGGTTGCTGCTGAAGCTGAGCTGGCGGGCGCTGGCCAGCTCGTCGGCATTCAGTTCGAGCGTGCTGTCTTTACCAGCCTGCAATTCGGCGATGCGGGCGGCATTGATGTCAAAGCCCAGGACGGGACGTTGCTTGCCAAATTCAGCCGCTAGGGGAAGACCGACGTAGCCGAGGCCGATGATGGCGATTTTTACGTTGTTCAAGTTCATAAGTTGATTGGCGACTTTGTTTTTATTTATATTAAAAATATTTTTGCTACTTTTTTAGTAGCTGCCAAGGAAAGTCCTGCTTGCGCTAGAGATATTTTTTACTTGATTAGAATACGTGCGCCTTGGCCATCATTACCAAGCGCGAGTCCATTCCATTGCTCTTTCAGAATTTCTTGAATGCCTCTTGCTGCTTGGTGCGGATGACCGGTTGTGCTTTGTCAGATGGCAAGGTCCGTACGCTCCAGAACCACTGAAACTGCGTCAGTCGCGCATAAACGGCGGTGTACAGCAGGCCGCAGACCACAAAGCCCAACACCAGCGTGGCGGTATGGGTCGGCCAGGTCACCGCAATGGCGGCAGGCACCAGTGCGGCCAGCCACATGATGGCGCCGGTCACGGAGTTGCGAACCAGGTTGCCGGCATGGGGCAGCAAGGCGCGCGACACCCTGCGCTTGACCAGGCTGTGCAAATGCAAACGGTCCGGGTCGCCGGGGCTCAAGTGGCGGCGGCGGCGGCGCACGATGCTGAACAGCACTTCCAGTATGGGGTAGCCGCACACCAGCAAGGGCGCCCAGGCTGACACCTCAGCATGGCGGGCCAGGACAAGTACGGCAATCCAGGCCAGTGCAAAGCCGACAAAGTAGGCGCCACCGTCACCCAAAAAGATCTTGCCCATTGGCCAGTTGACCAGCAAAAAACCAAACACGGCGCCCGCCAGAATCAGGCAGGCAAATGCCAGGTCGTTGTCACCCAGGGCGGTGGTCATGACGCCAAAAGCCACCAGGATAATGATGACCGTGCCTGCGGCCAAGCCGTTGAAGCCATCGATGATGTTGATGGCGTTGGCAATGCCGCCCACTGCAAAGGCGGTGAACAGTACCGAGATTACGGTAAAGCCCAGCAACCAGTCCAGACCCGGCAGGTTGACGTCGGTGATGGACAAACCCGTGATGGCCCAGCCCATCACGCCGCAGCCCATTGTGGCCAATAGCCGGGTGCGCACGCTGACGCGCTTGGTCACGTCTTCCAGCAGACCAAAGGCAAAAGCAGGAAAACCGGCCAAGATGAGCGGCCCCAACAGGGTTTGACGCGCATTGTTAGCAAACAGGTAGCCCGCGACTATGCCTACGGCAATGGAAATCCCGCCAACACGGGGTGTGGGGCTGGTGTGAAACTTTTGTACACCCAAGTCGCTGTCCATGCTGAAGTGGCCGTGCCAATGCTGGGTACGCACCAGCAGCAGTGCGACCAGCAAAGCCACCATAAGCGCAATGCTTGTCGCCCTCAGTGCTGAAAGCAAATCTGGATTCATGAAATTTTGCATGATCTGTCTCCGGTTGGAAATTAACAGGCAAGCAGCGAAGTTGAAGCGCCAAAGCGGCGGTCACGGGCGCAGAACCATTGCAGCGCCTGGTCCAAAACAGGAATAGAACAATCTGGCCAGAGCGTGTTGGTAAAAAACAGCTCGGTGCAGGCCATTTGCCACAGCATGAAGTTGCTGATGCGCGACTCGCCCCCGGTGCGAATCAGGCTGCGCTGGGCGGCCCAACGGCGGTGGCCGTCGATGATGATGGCAACGTGCTGCGGCACGGTGGCTGGCGGCAAGGCGTGCATGGTTGTTTACTGCCCGTCGGCGGTTTTTCCGTACTGGTAGTTGGTGTATCGGTAGCGGCTGTACTTGTAGCCATAGCCACCGTAGCGCTGGCGGCTGGTGTCCATGTCGTTGAACACCACGCCCTTGACCGGCACGCCGATCTGGCCCAGTCGCTTGATGCTTTCCTGCAGCTCGCCCAGCGCGGTCACTTCTGCCCGCGCCACCATAAACACCGTGCCGGCGTAAGGCGCCAGCACCTGCGTGTCTGACACGGCCAGCACGGGCGGGGTGTCGATCAGCACCAGGTCGTATTGGGCTGACAGGCCTTCCAGCAGTTGCAGCATGGTGGGCGACATCAGCAGCTCGCCGGGGTTGGGCGGCATGGTGCCGGTGGTGATCAGGTCCAGGTTGGGAGCAACGGCGCGGCGCACCACGTCGCCCAGCGTGCGGCTGCCGGTGATCAACTCGCTCAAGCCGTGGCCGCGCTTCATGCCAAAGAACTGGTGGATGTGGCCCTTGCGCATGTCGGCGTCAATCAGCAGCACGCGCTTGCCGCCAGCGCCCAGCACGGCGGCAAAGTTGGCGCTGGTGAAGGACTTGCCGATGCCGGGCGTCGGGCCGGTGAACAGCACCACGTTGTTGCGCGCGTCGAGCATGGCAAACTGCAGCGCGGTGCGCAGGCTGCGCAGGCTTTCGACGCCCGGGTCTTCAGGGTGCGTGACCGCCAGCAAGTGGGTGCCAGGCGCCTGGCTTTTGATCAGCTTTGAAAGCTTGTCCTGTTCGGCCGAATGCGGCACGGTGGCAAACACATGCAGGCCAGTGGCGGATTCGATGTCGGACGGGTCCTTGATGCCGGGGCGCAGGCTGTTGCGCAAGAAGGCCAGTCCCATGCCCAGCAGCAGGCCCAGCACGCCGCTGATCGCCAGAATCTGCGCGCGTTGCGGCTTGATGGAACGCTCTGGCACGACCGGTGCATCGACCACGCGCACGTTGCCGACCTTGCCCTCTTTCACCAGTCGCAACTGTTGCGAACTGGTCAGCAGATTAAGGTACAACTCGCTGTTGACCTTGACGTCGCGCGTCAGGCGCAACAAATCCTGTTCGGTGTTGGGCAGTGTCTTGACCTTACTGGTCAGGTCGGCAATTTCCTTGCTGACAGCGGCAATTTGCGCGTCCAGTGTCTGGATGACCGGATGCGCGGCCGTGAACTGCGCGCTTTGCTCGCGTCGCTTTTGCTGCAGTTCAAGCAGGCTGCCCTGCAATTTGACGGCCGTGTCGAGGTAGTTTTTGCCTTCGACACCCAAGTCAAAAGTGCCGTTCTGGTTGCGGTATTTATTGAAGCGGACTTCGGAGTCTTCCAGCTGCTTTTTGAGTTGTGGCAGGAAACCACCGAGAAAATCCAGTGATTTTTCGGCTTCGGCAGATTTGCGCTCGACGTTCTGGCGCACATAGTTGGTGCCCACGGCGTCCAGGGTGCGGGCTATTTTTTGCGGGTCGCTCCCTTGCAACTGCAGGGCAATGACACCGGACTGCTTGCCCTGCTCTGAAATAGCCAGGTCTTTTTGCAGTTCTTCAATCACATCAAGGCGTGAAGAGCGCGCCACGTTGAAGTACGCGCCCGGCCTGGCCTTGAGCTCGGTCACCAAAATGCGGCCCTTGCTTTCACCCGCGCCAAAGCTGGCTGGCGTACCGGTTTTGCCTTGCACCAGCGCTTGGCCATCGGGGTCGCGCAGTTCAAAGCCGCCTTCCGTTGCCACCAGCAGCAGCAGTTGGCCTTGCAGTTCGTCGGGCACTTCGAGCAGGCCCAGACGAATGGATTCATTGCCCGAGACGTAGCCGCCCATGCCCATGAAACCCGGCTCGGACAGCCCGGTGGCGCGGCGCGCCAGCCAGCCGCCGACCAGGGGAAGATATTTAGGGAAGGCGCTGACATACAGCTGCAAATCGTCCACCGACTTGGCGACGACCAGTCGTGAACGCAGGATTTCCATCTCTGCCGTGGCGGGTGACTTGATGTCAAACAGGCTGGCCGCGTCCCCCAGGGCACCGGCAGCACCGGGCTTGCTGTCTTCGACCTGGATCAATGAGTTGGCCTGATACACCGGACGGCTTAAAAAAGCATAAGCACCACCCAGCAGCAGCACCAGAACGGTAACGCCGGCAATCATCCAGCGGGAATCGAGCAGCACGTCGAGCAGGCCCAGCAGGTCGATTTCATCGTCGTCTTGCATCTCTGCCAAAGGCATGGCGGACACGGGAGATTGGGGAGCGTTCATACGGTCAGACATCACGAAACAAGTTTGATACGGCGCACCCATTCGTCCACGCCCAGGGCGATGGCGGCATGGGCGGCTTCGAAGGCAGCGCGGGGCTGGCGGTAAGGGTCGGCAATGTCGAACCCGCCTGGCGGGCCAAACTCGCCGAGACGGTGAATTTTTCCGCGTGCGGTGGGGTAAAGTTTTTCGAGCGCCTGCTGGTGGCTGGCCTCCATGACCAGCACCAGGTCGGCATGGCTGCACATCCAGCCGGCGACCTGCTGGGCGCGGTGGGCAGACAAGTCCAGGCCGTGCTGGCTGGCAATTTCGCTGGCGGTGGTTTCGGCGCCATGGCCAATCACGGCGTGCAGACCAGCTGACCAGACCTTGCGGCCGGGCAGACGGTCTTTCAGCATGGCCTCGGCGACAGGGCTGCGGCAGATGTTGCCCACGCAGACGGTGAGGATGTTGTTCATCACACTAAGCCGCTGTCATTTGAAGGAGGAATTCGTGGTGCTGACCACGGCCGCGCTTGGCAAAATCAGGCTGACCACCCGGTTCCAGAGCACCAGCGGCACCGGGTCGACAAACACCACATCGCGCGATTTAAGCTCAAAGCCTTCCGCCAGTGCGTAGGCTGTCGGTGAACTGGCGTCAAGGTGATAAATCTCGGGTGAGGTCGGGGTTGCGACGCTGTCGGCATTGGCGGAAGCGATGACGCCCAGATCGCCATCACGGCTGCGCACGACGTAGATCTGACGTGGGTCACCCGAAACCGCGTTCACGCCACCGGCCTCGCCAAGCGCTTCATTCAGCGTCAGGTGGCCATTGCGCAATGGCAAGGTCGTGGGCTTGGTGACTTCTCCCAGCACATACACCTTGGTGTCTTCACGACTGCCGATGCGCACCAGGTCGCCTGCCACCAGCATGATCTTCGACGGATTGACACCCAGCGTGGCCAGTTGCGGCATGTTGACCAGCGTGGTGGCGCCCTTGCGGGTCACGGCCACCGTGGCCCTGTCAGCAATCGCGGTCAGGCCGCCGGCGCGGCTGATGGCCTCGGGCAGCGTCATGGGAATGTCGTTGATGGCCTGCAGGCCGGGGGTGCGCACTTCGCCATCGACATACACACGGCCTGCGCGGTAGGCCTGAACACGCAGGGTAATTTGCGGGTCCTTGAGGAATTTGGACAGGCGACGGATCATTTCCTGGCGTGCCATATTTTCTGTCAGGCCGGCAATTTTGAAAGTACCGAGCAGCGGAAACTGGATCAGGCCGTCAGGGCTGACGTTGTAGCCGTTGCCGACAGACGCCAGACCCGACGCGTCGGTCGTTAGCGTGGCGCCTGCGGGCGCCAGCACCAGTTCAGGATGATTCCAGACGACGATGTTGATCACATCGCCCGGGCCAATGGCATAGGGTTTGGCGTCGGCAAACAGGTCTTTGACATCAGCGCCCAATTCAGCTTTGCGCAGCGCGCGTTGCTGCCTGATGAGATCGGGGGTAATGGCCATCAGCGCTCCGGGTGGTGGCGCCTCAACTCCAGCCATTGGGTTGCCCAACCCAGGGGTAGCCGCCGAAGCTGATGTCCGCTTGGTCGTAATGGAATAAGGATTGGCTGTCGATTCAGCCGCTTTGATGCCTTTGCCAATGGACAATCCGGGCGCAAATGCGCAACCACCCAGCCAGGCAAGTCCCAAGACAGAAAAAATCAATCGGGTGTGTGAATAATTCAAAATCGATTTAGAATTCAAAAATATGAGCATTAATTGATTAAACTGATAATTGTTCGGAATTTTAATATTTTTATGTTTAAGTGATTAAGATAAAAAATCACATGAAAACACTTTTAGAATAATTCAATGAGCCGCAGCCGTACCCTGCTTGCAATTGGGCATGAACCTACCGCAAACAGGTGATTAACCAGCCTCACGACGAGGTACTTAGGTTTTCTCGTTGTTTTCAAATTTTTACGTTCCAAAGTTGACTTGTGCTTTGGCGGATCGCGTCTTTGGACTGCTTTTGCTATAAAAACCATGAGAACGTCAAAAAATAGCAGGGATTAGTGCTTGAGGTGTGTTTGACCACACCTTCAATCCCTGCTTTTGGTGCAAATGACCAGTTGTTTAGCGTATTTTATGCAAAAAAATTTGTCATTGCCACAAATAATACCTAAACAAACATTGGTAAAAAATTGTAATACAAAATACGTTTGGGATTTCTCAGGTCATTTTTGCAGCAATTTTGCTAGTCAAAACAGCGATTTTTTCAAATTTTTGGCTGCCAAATCCATGATGTAGCAAACATGTTTGTTGTTGAGTATTCGAGCTCGATGCCATGGCCAATTCGGTTACACAGATGCACCCATTGAACAGGGCTGCGCTTGGGTCAGACCCGCCTGAATTTCTCGCCAAATCCCTTTAGCCGGGTTGAGTCACCAACACCTTGTCAATCCGCTTGCCATCGAGATCGACGATCTCAAACAGCCAGCCGGCACAGGCGATGCGCTCGCCAGTGGTCGGTAAATGACCCGAAACCGACTGCAACAGGCCCGCAACGGTGTTGTAGCGCCCCCGGTCTTCTTCTGGCAAGTCCCTGATGTCCAGCCGCGCCTTCAGCTCGGAAACGGGCATGAGCCCGTCAATCAGCCAGCTGCCGTCATCACGCCGGGTAGCCCATGCGTCCCGGGTGGTGCCGGTCTGTAATTCGCCGGTGATGGCCTCCAGCATGTCCATGGGCGTCATCAGCCCCTGCACCACGCCGTATTCATCGACCACCAGAAGGATTCGGGTGGAACGGGCACGAAACTGCTCCAGAAGCTCCATGCCGGACAGCGTTTCCGGAACAAACACTGCCGGCACCGCATAAGGACCAATGCGGTCTGAGACCATGGGAACCGAGCTTGAAGCATCGGCAGACGTTGCCGCCTGGATATGGCCGCGCAGGGCGAGCAGTTTGGCAACGTTGACCACGCCGACCACATCGTCCAGGCTGCCCCGGCAGACCGGGTACCAAGAGTGGCCTGTCACGCCGGCCTTGTCGATCGCCTGGGCCAGCGTATCGGATGCATCGAGCCATTCGATGCTCCCGCGTGGCAGCATGAGGGAAGTGAGCATGCGGTCATCCAGAAGAAACACGTTTTGCACCATCTGGTGCTCATGCGCCTCAATCAGGCCGGCATCGACACCCTCTTCCAGACTGGCGGCAATTTCTTCTTCGGTGACGGCGCGGTCAGCGCTGTTGTCCACGCGCAACAATTTGAGCACAGCGTGGGTGCTAAAAGACAACAGCCAGACAAAGGGTTTGGCGCCAGCGGCCACCCACATCATGGGGCGCGACACAAGACGCGACACGGTTTCGGGGTAAAGCTGGCCAATGCGCTTGGGCACCAGCTCACCAAAGACGATGGTGACGTAGGTGATCACCGCCACGACAATTGCCGTCGCCGAAATATCGGCCGCCTGCGCGGACACGCCAAAGGTTTGAAGCCACGCGGAGACGCCGCCACTGAAAGCCGCCTCTCCAATGATGCCGTTGAGCATGCCAATCGAGGTGATGCCAACCTGCACCGACGACAGGAACTGCGTGGGATTGCTCAGCAGGTCGAGCGCGGCCCGGGAGCCTTTGTCACCGGACTCGGCCATGGCGTTCAGCCTGGCCTTTCGGCTGGAGGCCAGTGCCAGTTCGGACATGGAAAAAACGCCATTGAGCAGCGTTAAGAAGACGATAAGGAGGAAATCCATGGATCCGTAGGCAAAATGAAGACCATGGCACTTTACTGTATCGGCGACCTTCAGGGCTGCAATGCTCCATTTCAGCAGCTGTTGGAAAAAATTGGTTTTTCTCCGAGCCGCGATACCTTGTTTCTTTTGGGAGACCTGGTGAACCGGGGGCCTGAATCACTCGGCACCTTGCGCCGCTTGATGGCGCTGGGCGATGCCGCTCAATGCCTGCTGGGAAACCACGACCTGCATCTGCTGGCGCTGTCGCAGGGCGTGCGCCCGCCAGGCCGGCACGACACGGTGAACGACATCTTGCAGGCGCGTGACCGCCACGAACTGTTGGACTGGCTGCGCCACCGCCCCCTGGCCATGCACCACCACGGTTGGCTGATGGTGCATGCCGGCGTTCTGCCGCAATGGAGTACGGCGCAAACACTGGCGTTGGCTTCGGAAGTGGAAGGCGCCTTGCGCGGACCGGACCTGAAAGGCTTTTTGAAGGCCATGTATGGCAATATGCCGTGCGAATGGCAAGACGGCCTGGAAGGCACGGACCGGCTGCGGGTGATCGTCAACGCGCTGACGAGACTGCGGTTTTGCACCGCGCAAGGGGCGATGGAGTTTGGCAGCAATGAAGGCGCCGGCAGTGCACCTGAGGGCTATATGCCGTGGTTCGAAGTGCCCGGGCGGGCCACGCAAAACAAGCTGATCATGTTCGGCCACTGGTCAACGCTGGTGGCCGACGCCCACCGGCACACCGGCCTGCGCAATCATGTGTTGCCGTTGGACACCGGTTGCGTCTGGGGCGGCTGTTTGACGGCTGCCAAGCTGGGGATTGGCGGTGCGTTCGAACTGATTCAGGTGGATTGCGAGCAGGCGCAGGTGCCAGGCAAATAGTTTTTTAACAGTTTCAAGATGGATCCCGGGTCGAGCCCGGGATGACAGATTATTTTTCTTTGACAGATTGTTTTTATTTGTCATTGCGGGCTCGACCCGCAATCCCTGCTTTTCCCGGTCATTACGGGCCTGACCCGCAATCCATGCTTTTCCCTGTCATTGCGGGCTCGACCCGCAATCATGCTTTTCCCTGTCATTGCGGGCTCGACCCGCAATCCATGTCCCGGAGTCTGTTGATGCCCTATTTTGTCTATATGCTGGCCAGCAAACCCCGGGGCACGCTGTACATCGGAGTGACCAACGACCTGGTTCGACGTGTCCATGAGCATAAAACCCAGCGCTGCGATGGATTCACGCAACGCTATGACGTCCATCAATTGGTCTGGTTTGAAACCACAGAATCCATACAAGCCGCCATTCAGCGTGAAAAGCAGCTGAAAAACTGGAAGCGCGACTGGAAGATTACGCTGATCGAGAAAGACAACCCTGTTTGGGACGACTTGTATTCGCAGATTCTTTAAAACTGCCGAGATGGATTGCGGGTCAAGCCCGCAATGACAGGGAAAAGCATGGATTGCGGGTTGAGCAGCAATGACTGCGTTTTTAAGCACTTAGGCTGCGATCCAAACCATCACCGACTTGACCCGCTGTCCTTGTCATTGCGGGCTCGACCCGCAATCCATGACTTCTGCCCGAAGCTCAGATACAGGCTTTTGTTCCTCAGCCAGCGCCGCCTCGTCAGCCCATGCCCGCGCCATGCTGGCCGCGAGCAGCAACACGCCGGACGAAAAGTAAATCCACATCAATATCACCACCAGCGAGCCAGCCGCGCCGTAAGCCGACACGACCGCCGCCGTGGACAGGTAATAGGCCATCAGGTACTTGCCCACCTGAAACAGGACTGCACCGGCCATGGCGCCCATCACCAAAAAGCGCAATGCGGGCTTGGGACCGGAACTCATGCGCATCAGCCCCAGGAACAGCGCTGTGCAAAAGGCAATGGACACCACCTCGTTCAGGATCCAGACGACTTTTTCCAGTGGCAGGTAATTTCCAGCCCAGAGCGACAGCAGGTTGGTGAACGTCGAGACGGCCAGCGACACCAGCAGCAGGAATCCCAACGCCAGGATATAAGCGACGCCGCGCAGTCTCAGGCTTGCGCCGTACCACCACTTTGGCCTGGACGTTTTTTCGCTGCCATTGCGCCACAGGCGCTCGAATGCATTTTGCAACTCGGCAAAGACGCCGGTCGCGCCGGACAGCAGCAGTCCAAAGGCAAACAGCGACGCAGTGATGCCTTCAGACGGCTCTTGGGCGCTGGTCATGGCCTGCTGGATGACTTTGGCGCCCTGCTCACCGATGACACTGGCAATCTGCGTGATCAGGCTGCTTTCAATGAAGGTGCGGTCCAGCCACCAGCCCATGACCGCCACCAGCAGCACCAGCAGCGGGGCCAGGCTGAGGATGCCGTAGAACGACATGGCTGCGCTCATGCGCAGGCCGTCGGCATCCACCCACTGGTTGACGGCGCGCCACAGCGGGCGAAAGATTCTTAAAAGTAACAAATGCCCGAAAGCAGCCAGCGTTGGGCGTCGGGAGGAAGGAAGAGCCATCATTCAAATAGCGTACAGACGCTACAAAAACTGCTCGCCGGACAGCCGCTTCAGGCGCCGTAGGCAAGGGCCGATGACACCGCCGTTGGCCACGACCGCAATCCGCGATGCGTCACCAAAGGCATGTCAGGAAAAAGCCTTGAACAGCGCGGCGACTTTCTTCTTCGGCTTGATGTTGGCCGATACGCCATTGCGCGCCGCATTGGCCTTTGACGATGCCTCCCACGAAGGCAGGGACTCTGCCGCCACGCCGGGCTCATACGGACGGTCAAAAAACGGATCGCGCGATACGGCGGGCTGGCGGTGCGGCGTGTACTCGCGTCGCTCCCGGCGCTCGGTGTGCTCTCTGGGCGAACGGTGCTCGGGCGCCCTGCCCTCTTCGCCTTCGCGGTACATGCGCCGGCCGTCGTTGATGCGGCCCTGCACGCTGATGCGCGGCGTGTCTTCCTCAAACTCCAGCGGCTCGATTTCGATCTTGGTCTTGATCAGCTTTTCAATGTCGGTCACCAGGCGCTGGTCGCTGCTGGCGACAAAGCTCACGGCCAGCCCGGAAGCCCCGGCGCGGCCGGTGCGGCCAATGCGGTGGATGTAGTCTTCGGCGTTGAAAGGCACGTCGAAATTGAACACTGCCGGCACGTCCTTGATGTCCAGCCCGCGCGCGGCCACGTCGGTGCAGACCAGCAGGTCCACTTCGCCGCTTTTAAACGCTTCAAGCGCCTTGAGCCGTTCGTCCTGGCTCTTGTCGCCGTGCAGCGCGGTGGTTTTCAGGCCTTCGCGCTCGAGCGAACGCGCCAGTTTGGCGCAGCCGAGCTTGCTGTTGACAAAGACAAACGCCTGCTTCATGCCGCGTGTCTTGAGGATCTGGTGCAGAGCGCGGCGCTTGTCGTCGGCGCCGACGCTGTAGAAATGCTGCTCGACGGTGGAGGCGGTGGCGTTGGAGCGCGCCACCTCGATCGTCACCGGGTCTTGCAAAAAGCTGGAGGCCAGGCGCTTGATCTCGGGCGAGAAGGTGGCCGAAAACAGCAGCGTGATGCGCTGCTTGGGCAGGTAGCTCAGGATGCGCTGCAGGTCGGGCAAAAAGCCGATGTCGAGCATGCGGTCGGCTTCGTCCAGCACCACGTATTCGACCTGGTTGAGCACCGTGTTCTTGGCCTCGATGTGGTCGAGCAGGCGGCCCGGCGTGGCGACCAGCACCTCGACGCCTTTTTTGAGTTCCAGCGTCTGCGGCTTCATGTCCATGCCGCCAAACACCACGGCGCAGTTCAGGTTGGTGTACTTGGCATAGAGCTTGACCTGTTCGGCCACCTGCACGGCGAGTTCACGCGTGGGCAGCAGCACCAGCGCCCGCACCGGGTGGCGCGCTGGCGAGGTCGAGGCGTTCTCGTGCTTCATCATGCGTTGCAGCAAGGGCAGCGTGAACGCGGCAGTCTTGCCGGTGCCGGTCTGGGCGGCGCCCATCACGTCTTTGCCTTGCAGCACGACCGGAATCGCCTGTTCCTGGATGGGGGTCATGGTTTCGTAGCCCATGTCGGCTACGGCGCGTGCCAGCGGTTCTGCCAGCGAAAGGTTCGAAAAGGATGATGTCATTTAGCCTTATATTGTCGCACTTTGAGTGCTTCGGGCTTCCTGGGGCGATTCACAAGCTTGGCGGCCAGCCAGCCGAGCGCGCAGTCAAGAGAATGAAATTGATGCAAGATGCTATTTATTTTATAGCTATAGAAGCTTATGTATAAAGCGCAAAATGGCTAAATCACTATTTTTTCGATGCCAGCCACGCGCTGGCGCCCGGCAGGGGTCAACCGGCCTGCTTTAACCCTTCAAACCACCCAACCCGTCGCTGACGCCTGGATAACGCAGCGCCAGGCGCAACTCCTTTTTCATCCGCCGGTTGTCCAGCCGGCGTGATTCACTCATGAAGCTCAGCAGCATGAGTGGCAACTGCTCGTTGGCTGCGCTGCGCGCCACGCGGGGCGGCCGGGGCAGGCGGTACAGGTCGGCCGCCAGGTCGAAATAGTCACCCATCAGCAATTGCGTGTCGTCGCAGACATTGCTGATGCGCTGCGGCTTGCCACGCCACAGCGCCGCGATGCAGGCGCGGGCCAGGTCGTCAGCGTGAATATGGCTGGTGTAGACGTCGTCTTCACGGCGCAGCACCGGCGTGCCCTTGAGCAGACGGCCGCGTGGCGTGCCGCCTTCGCGGTCGGTCGCATAGATGCCCGGAATGCGCAGGACATGCACCGGCGTTGCGGTGGCGCGGCCGAACAGCCGCACCTGGCCTTCGGCCTGCACCCGGCGCTGCGCGCGCGGCGTGTTCGGGCTTGGCCCCCAGGTTTCATCCACCAGCGCACCGGCGCAGTCGCCATAGACGCCACTGGTCGAGCCGTACACCAGCGCGTCGGGCAGGCTGCGCAGCCGAAGCGTGCGCAGCAGGGCCAGCGTGCGCGGGTCATCGCGCCAGTTGGGGTTGTGGTTGGGCGGCGGTGCTAGGTGCACCACCCGCGTGGCCAGTCCGGCCAGCCGGCGCAGCGTGGCCGGCGCGTCGAGGTTGCCAAGCAAGGGCGTGATGCCCGCTTGGCGCAAGGACGGCAGCCGGTCCGGCGACGAGGTCAGTGCGATGAGCTTGATTTTGGACGGCAGTTGCCGGGCCACGCGCAGACCGACATCACCGCAGCCGATGATGAGCACGCGCTGGCGGCGAAAACGCGCGGGCAGCGCGCCGAGGGGATTCATGTTTGAAGGCAAAATTGGGGGTGGCCGGGGAACGGCCCGTCAGGTGACACAACGACAGCAGCAAAACGCCCAAGGATACCGACTATGAGTTTCAACGTGAATGTGCTGCCCAGCGGCCGCAGCTTTAGCGCCAATGAGGGCGAGCCACTGCTGGCCGCCGCCATCCGCCAGGGCATCGGCCTGCCCTACGGCTGCAAGGACGGCGCCTGCGGGTCGTGCAAATGCAAGATGCTCGAAGGCCAGGTGACGCACGGCGCGCACCAGCTCAAAGCGCTGTCGGCCGAAGAAGAAGCCGCCGGCTTCATCCTGACCTGCTGCGGCGTGGCGCACAGCGACGTGGTGCTGGAGTCGCGCCAGGTGACCGACGAAAGCGCTTTCCCGATCCGCAAGATGCCGGTGCGCGTGACCAGCCTGGTGCGCGCGACGCCCGACGTGATGGTGGTTCGCCTGCAGCTGCCCGCCAGCGACACCATGAAGTACCACGCCGGCCAGTATGTCGAGTTTTTGTTGCGTGACGGCGACCGGCGTTCGTACTCGATGGCCAATGCGCCCTATACCCAGCTGGAAACGCCCGGCATCGAACTGCACATCCGCCACATGCCGGGCGGCAAGTTCACCGACCATGTGTTTGCCGCCATGAAGGAAAAGGAAATCCAGCGCGTGGAAGGGCCGTACGGCAGCTTTTTCCTGCGCGAAGACAGCGCCAAGCCGATCGTGATGGTGGCTTCGGGCACCGGGTTTGCGCCGCTCAAGGCCATCATCGAGCACATGCAGTTCAAGCACATCGTGCGTCCTGCCGTGCTGTACTGGGGCGGACGCCGCCCCATCGACCTGTACATGACCGACTGGATTGAGGCCCGGGTGGCCGAGATGCCGAACCTGCGCTATGTGCCCGTGGTGTCCGACGCGCTGCCCGAGGACGGCTGGCGGGGCCGCACCGGCTTTGTCCACCAAGCGGTGCTGGAAGATTTTTCCGACCTCTCGGGCCACCAGGTGTACACCTGCGGCGCGCCCATCGTGGTCGAGTCGGCGCAGCGCGACTTCACCGAGTTGGCGGGCCTGCCGACGGAAGAGTTCTTTGCCGACGCGTTCACCACCGAAGCAGACAAGGCGCTGAAGACCTGAAACAACTGAAACGCTCACAGCGCCTGAATCAGAATTAATAGCAGACTGTTCAATCTGGCCTTGCGACAGCGGCACTTTTTATTAAAAATTTCAATGAAAAATAAATCTTCCGTCTTTTATCCCCTGCGCCGCAACTCGCTGCTCGCCACTGGCGCGCTTGCGCTGGGCGCCGTCCTGGCGGCAGTCGCTTCGCCGGCGGCCCTGGCCCAGTCGTCCGCGCCTTCAGGCCAGGTCATCCGGTTGATCGTTCCGTATGCATCGAGCGGCCCGATTGACGTGACGGCGCGGCTGATGGCCGACAGCGTGAAGGCATCGCTGGGCACGGTGATCATTGAAAACCGGCCCGGTGCCGGCGGCAACATCGGCGTCGATGCAATCGCCAAGGCCGCGCCCGACGGGTTGACCCTCGGCATCGCGGCGGTCGCCACGCATGCCATCAACCCCTGGCTCTACAGCAAGATGCCGTACGACGCGGCCAGCGACTTTGCCGCCATCACGCAGATGGTGCGCGTGCCCAATGTGCTGGTGATGAATGCCGACACCGCGCGCCGTTTGAACATCAACACGCTGGCCGACCTGATCCGCTACGCCAAGGCCAACCCGGCCAGGCTCAACTATGCCAGCGGCGGCAACGGCAGCGCGGGCCACCTGGCCGGCGAGCTGTTCAAGTCGCAAGCCGGCATCTTTGCGCTGCACATTCCCTACAACGGCGGCAACCCTGCCCAGTTGGCGCTGCTCAGCGGCCAGGTCGATTTCAATTTCGACAACCTGGCGACCGCATCAAGCAACATCAAGGCCGGCAAGCTCAAAGCGCTGGCGGTGACGACGGCGCAGCGCAGCGCCTTTTTGCCCGAGGTGCCGGCCATGGCCGAAACACTGAAAGGTTTCGGGATCGACACCTGGTGGGGACTGGTGGCACCCGCCGCCACACCCCGCGATGTGGTTGCCAAACTGAACCAGGCGTTTGTCGCGGCGCTGAAGGCGCCCGAAAACAAGGCCAGGTTCAGCATGCTGATGGCTGAACCCGTCGCCAGTTCCCCCGAGCAGTTCGAGGCCTTCATGAAAAGCGAGCGGGCCAAGTACGAAAAAGTGGTGAAGGCGTCCGGCGCGCGGGTGGACTGATTTTTGAGCCTTTAAGGGATTTTGCGCACATCCTGTCTACGAAAGCAGCTACTGAATAAATAGCAGTTTGACTATGCAAGTTGAGTTGTCCGGTCTTCGGTATTCATCTTCCACCTGTTCTGGCTGGGCCTGTGATGAACTGAAAAAACGGGATCAGGGCGGCGCGCTGTTTGAGCGAAACGCAGTGGAGCGAGTTTGCGCCGCCCCCCGTTTTTTCGGGGCAGCGCAGGTTGCCCGAAGCGAAGCGCAGGGACCCGGACAGCCGGGTCGCCTTTTCTTTGCTTACTTTCTTTTGGCGATAGCCAAAAAAAAGTGAGTTGCCGCCGGGCAACCCCCGGCCAGCAAAACTCAAAAGAGTCAAGGGGCTATGAACTCAATAGCTACCAACGCAAGCAGAACAAGCGCAAACAGCCTAAATAGTCAAAAATCACTCACCCAGATAAGCCGCCCGCACCCGTGGATCGTCCAGCAGCAGTTTGGCGTCGCCATTCATCGTGATGTTGCCCGACTCCATCACATAGCCCCGGTTCGCAATGCCCAAGGCCCGGCTCGCGTTCTGCTCGACCAGCAGCACCGTCATGCCAAGCGCCGACACGTCCCGCACCACCTCGAAGATCTTGTCCACCATGATCGGCGACAGGCCCATCGACGGCTCATCCAGCAGCAACACCTTGGGCCGGCTCATCAGCGCCCGGCCCATGGCCAGCATCTGCTGCTCGCCGCCCGACATCGTGCCGGCCAGCTGGTCCTTGCGCTCGCGCAGGCGCGGGAACAGCACGAACATTTTCTCGATGTCGTCGGCAATCCCGGCCTTGTCGCTCCTGATGTAGGCGCCCATCTGCAAATTTTCGGTGATGGTCATGCGGGCGAACACGCCGCGCCCCTCGGGCACCATCGCCAGGCCTTCCTTGACCAGGTCCCAGGCGCCGCGCCCCTTGATGCTCTTTCCCAGGTATTCGATGTCGCCAGCCAGTATCGGCAAGCCGCCGGTAATCGCCTTCATGGTGGTGGTCTTGCCGGCGCCATTGGAGCCGATCAACGTCACCAATTCGCCGTCGTGGACCTCGAAATCAATGCCCTTGACCGCCTGGATGCCGCCGTAAGCCACCTGCAAACCGGTAATTTTCAGAAGTGTGTTTGTTGCCATGGTTTTGCTTCCTTAATGACCTGAGCCCAGATAGGCGGTGATCACTTTTTCGTTTTTCTGGACGTCGGCCGGCACGCCTTCGGCAATCTGCTTGCCGTAGTCGAGCACGGTCACGCGGTCGCACAGGCCCATGACCAGCTTCACGTCATGCTCGATCAGCAAAATCGTGCGGTTGTCCTTGCGAATGCGGTCAATCAGTTCGCGCAACTGGATTTTTTCAGTGGCGTTCATGCCGGCGGCGGGCTCGTCGAGCGCAATCAGCTGCGGGTCGGTGGCCAGCGCCCGGGCGATTTCCAGCCTGCGCTGGTCGCCGTAGCTCAGGGTGCGCGCCTTGTAGTCGGCATATTTGCCGATGCCCACGTAGTCGAGCAACTCCTGCGAGCGCTTGGCAATCGCCGCTTCTTCGCGCTTGAAGCCGGGCGTGCGAAATATGGCGCCCACCAGGCCGGAATGGGTGCGGACATGCCGCCCGACCATGACATTTTCCAGCGCCGTCATGTCGGCAAACAGCCGGATGTTCTGGAAGGTGCGGGCAATGCCGGCCTTGGCCACTTCGTGCACCGCCGTAGGCTTGTAGGGCTTGCCGGCCAGCTCGAAGGTGCCGCTGTCGGGCGTGTACAACCCGGTCAGCACATTGAAAAACGTCGTCTTGCCGGCACCGTTCGGGCCGATCAGGCCATACACCTGGCCGCGTTCAATCTTGATGCCGACATCGCTCAGCGCCTGCAGGCCGCCAAAGCGCTTGGAAACACCAGAAACATTCAAAATGGTTTCACTCATGTCCATTCTCCTTAAGGGTTGATGGACTCGATGGGGTCTTTGCCGGGGCGCTTGTTCAGCGACTTGCCGTGCTCGGGCGATGGCCACAGGCCGCGCGGGCGCAGCAGCATCACGGTGATCATGGCCAGCGCGATCAGCAGTTGGCGCAGGATGGACGAGTCCAGCCGGCCGTCGGTCATGGCCTGCAGCGGCCCGGCCACATGGCGCAGCACCTCGGGCATCGCGGCCAGCAGCAGCGCCCCCAGAATGACGCCGGGCAGGTGCCCGATGCCGCCCAGCACCACCATGGCGACAATCATGATCGACTCCATCAGGCTGAACGATTCCGGCGAGACAAAGCCCTGGAAGGCCGCAAACATCGAGCCCGACACACCGCCGAAGGTCGCGCCCATGCCAAAGGCCAGCAGCTTCATGTTGCGGGTGTTGATGCCCATGGCCTTGGCGGCAATCTCGTCCTCGCGAATGGCCATCCAGGCGCGGCCGATGCGTGACTTTTGCAGCCGGTCGCAAACGATGACCGAGACAATCACCAGCGCCAGAAACAGGTAGTAATACATCGACACCGAGGCAAATTCAATGCCGAAAAAGTTGTGCGACTGGCCCAGGTCAAAGCCGAAGAACTTGATCGAGTCAATCTGGTTGATGCCCTTGGGGCCGTTCGTCAGGTTGATCGGGCGGTCCAGGTTGTTCAAAAACACCCGGATGATCTCGCCAAAGCCCAGCGTGACGATGGCCAGGTAGTCGCCGCGCAACTTGAGCACTGGCAGGCCAAGCAGAATGCCGAAGAACGCGGCCACCAATGCAGCCATAGGTATGGTCGCCCAGATCGGCAGGTGCAGGCCGTTCGGAAAATTTGCGGCAATCCATGGAAAAGCCTCGGCCAGATGCGGCGATCCGAGCAATGCAAACAGGTAGGCGCCGACGGCAAAGAAAGCCACGTAACCCAGGTCGAGCAGACCGGCGTAACCGACCACGATGTTGAGCCCGAGCGCCAGCAGCACATACAACAGCGCCATGTCGACAATCCGCACCCAGGCGTGGCCGCCTTGTTGCAGCAGCAAGGGCAGCACCAGCAATCCAAGTGCCACGATCAAAAAGGTCGTAATTTTTTTGGTATTCATGAATTTTCTCCTTGTGGGGGTCGCTCGATTGCCCGGCCTTCAGGCCCGGTCCGCCACACGTTCACCCAGCAGGCCGGACGGTCGCAGCGTGAGCACAAAAATCAGCACGATAAAGGCAAAAATATCGGAATACTGGCTGCCCAGCACACCGCCGGTCAGCGGACCGATGTAGCCCGCGCCAATGGCCTCGATCAGCCCCAGCAGGATGCCGCCCAGCACCGCGCCGCCCAGGTTGCCAATGCCGCCAAACACAGCGGCGGTGAACGCCTTCAGCCCCGGCAAAAAACCCATGGTGTGCTGCACCGTGCCGTAGTTGGACGCGTACATGACACCGGCCAGCGCGGCCAGGACAGCACCGATGATGAAGGTGGCGGAAATCACGGTGTCGGGTCGCACGCCCATCAGCGCCGCCACGCGGGGATTTTCAGCGGTGGCACGCATGGCACGCCCCAGCTTGGTGTAATGCACCAGCCACATCAGGATTGACAGCGTCACCGCCGTCGCACCCAGAATCAGGATCTGGGTCACGGTGATCACGGCGCCGCCAAACTCGTAGGGCACGGGAGGCAGCAAGGTGGGATAAGGCTTGTAGTTGGGCTTCCAGATGATCATTGCCAGCGTTTGCAGCAACAGCGACATGCCGATGGCAGTGATCAGTGGGGCCAGTCGGGGCGAATTGCGCAGTGGCCGGTAAGCAATTTTTTCGATGGTGTAGTTCAGCGCGCCGCACACCACAAAAGCAATCAGCAGGGAGACCAGCAGAATCAGCCAGCCCGGCGCGCCGGGCATGGCTTCCTGCATCCAGCCGATGATGGTCCAGCTTGTCAGCGCCCCAACCATCAGCACTTCGCCATGCGCAAAATTGATCAGGTTGATGATGCCGTACACCATGGTGTAACCCAGGGCAATCAAGGCGTACATGCTGCCCAGGACCAGTCCGTTGATGATTTGCTGTAGCAAAACTTCCATATCCGCTCCGTTTATTTTAATGAGCCAACTCTGCCGGCGTCGCGCTTGCACAGCATCACCGTGAAAACACGCAAGTTAACAAAAAGCCCGCCTGTCTCCGGTGAAATGACCGGGGGAGGTGGCGAGCTAGTGGGCGAATTGTAGCCACAGGGTTATAGCGAGAATCGCGCCAGTCAAACTGTTTTTCCGGGGTAAACCCTAGACGAATTGAAATATTTTGGTGGAAGCATGTTGCATCAGCGGGATTTTCCAGGCATCAGTTTTTCTGATGGTTTTTTGCCTTCAGTTCATTGAGCTTATCGGCAATCCGGATCTCCAGGCCGCGGTTGACAGGCCTGTAAAAGCCCGGTGCGACCATGCCTTCGGGGAAGTAGTTTTCGCCTGCCGCAAAGCCATCTTCCTCGTCATGCGCATAGCGGTAGTTTTTGCCGTAATCGAGCTGCTTCATGAGCTTTGTTGGTGCATTGCGCAGGTGCATAGGCACCGGCCGGGTGCCATCTTGCTTGATGAAGGCCTTGGCCTCGTTGAAAGCCTTGTAAAGCGCATTCGACTTTGGCGCGACTGCCAGGTACACCACGCATTGCGCCAGTGCCAGTTCGCCCTCGGGCGAACCGAGCCGTTCATAGACTTCGGCGGCATCGAGCGCCAGGCGCAGCGCGCGCGGGTCGGCCAGGCCTATGTCCTCGCTGGCCATGCGGATCAGGCGGCGCGCCATGTAGCGCGGCTCGGCACCGCCGTCGAGCATGCGCATGAACCAGTACAGGGCAGCGTCGGGGTCGGAACCGCGCACCGACTTGTGCAGCGCCGAGATGGTGTCGTAGAACTGCTCGCCGCCCTTGTCGTAGCGGCGCAGGCGCTCGCCCAGCACCTTGAGCAGCCAGGCATCGGTCACGGCGGTGATTTTTTCGGATTTGGCGGCGACGCTGAGCGATTCAAGCGTATTGAGCAACCGGCGGGCGTCGCCATCGGCATAAGCCACGAGCCGGTCCACCGCTTCGTCTGCTATTTTTTCTATCGCTGGCAGCGCCCGCTCCAAAAGGACTCTGGCAACAATTTTCTTGAGATCGGTTTCCGCCAACGGCTGGAGCACATACACCACCGCGCGCGACAGCAGGGCCGAATTGACCTCGAAGGACGGGTTTTCGGTGGTCGCGCCAATGAAGGTGAACAAGCCGCTTTCGACATGCGGCAAAAAGGCGTCTTGCTGGCTTTTGTTGAAGCGGTGCACCTCGTCAACAAACACGATGGTGCGCCGACCGCCCTGCGCCTGCCAGATCGTCGCCTGCTCGACCGCCTCGCGGATGTCCTTGACGCCGCCGAGTACAGCGGAAATGGTGATGAAATGCGCGTCGAAGCTGCCGGCCATGAGCCTGGCGATGGTGGTCTTGCCCACGCCGGGCGGTCCCCACAGAATGCAGCTGTGCGGCTCGCCCGATTCAAAGGCGATGCGCAGCGGCAGGCCCTCGCCCAGCAAATGCTGCTGGCCGATGACTTCGCCCAGGTTCTTGGGCCGCAGCCGCTCGGCCAGGGGTTGATGCGTCGATGGGGGGGACTTGGCCATGAAAGAGGCGCCTTGCTTTTGCTGCCTTGCCGCGCTGCTGCCAGCAGCCCTGCGCGGCAGGGCAGCCGGTTTACTGCCGGATCACGTCCGCGCCCTTGGGCGAAGTGAACTGGAACGCGTCTTTGGGCAGGCTGGGGTTGACCTCTACCTGACTGAAGGTGAGCACCGAGCGCTGGCCGAAGCTGTCGAGAATTTCCAGCGCCGCAAGTTCAGCCGTTTGCGCTGCGGGTTGCTTGCCCGCGCGAAAGCCGACGCGCACCGCTTGCAGCTGCCCGTCTTTGGCCTTGGGCGTGGCCACGACCCATTCCAGGCCGTCCTTTTCAGGTGCGGCGGCCAGCGTGAAATCAGCCTGCAACGCGCGCAGATCGGGCGCGGCGGCGATCAGCGCGGCAGGCGTCGAGCCCAGCGCGGCAGACTGCTTGCGCGCGGTGACCTGGTTCAGGTCGGCATCGTAGAGCCACAAGGTCTGGCCGTCGGCGACGATGCTTTGCTCGAAAGGCTTTTGGTAAAGAAACTTGAAACGGTTGGGCCGGGAAAATGCGAAAGTGCCGCTGGAGGTCTTGCTGCGGGCGGTCTGGCCCTCGCGGGCGGGCGCGGTCACGACCTGCGTGAAGTCGGCGCGGCCGCTGCTCACCGTCTTGACGAAGGTTTCAAGGCTTTCCAGGCCGTTTGCGCATGCTGTGCCTACATATGAAGCTATTAAAAAAGTAGCAAAAAAACGTTTCATCAAGTTCACTCCGCCCTTGCGGGCACCAGGATTTCACGCTGGCCGCTGCCACTCATGGCGCTGACCAGCCCGGCATTTTCCATGTCCTCGACCAGCCGCGCGGCGCGGTTGTAGCCAATCTTGAGGTGACGCTGCACCAGCGAAATGCTGGCCTTGCGGTTTTTCATCACCACTTCCACCGCCTGGTCGTACATCGGGTCTTTCTCGCCGCCCGCATCGCCCGACAGGTCGCCGCCCTCGCCTTCGACCGTGCCGCCTTCGAGCACACCATCGATGTAGTTGGGGGTTCCCTGCTTCTTGAGGTAGGCGACGACCCGGTGAACTTCTTCGTCACTCACAAACGCACCATGCACGCGGATGGGAAAGCCCGTACCACTCGGCATGTAAAGCATGTCACCCATGCCCAGCAAGGCCTCGGCGCCCATCTGGTCCAAAATGGTGCGACTGTCGATCTTGCTGCTTACCTGAAAGGACAGGCGCGTCGGAATGTTGGCCTTGATCAGGCCGGTGATCACGTCCACGCTGGGTCGCTGCGTGGCCAGTATCAGGTGGATGCCGGCGGCTCTGGCCTTTTGCGCCAGGCGCGCAATCAGCTCTTCAATCTTCTTGCCAACCACCATCATCAGGTCGGCCAGCTCGTCGATCACCACGACGATATAAGGCAGGCGCTCCAGCGGCTCCGGCGCGTCAGGCGTCAGGCTGAAGGGGTTGTAGATGAACTCCTCGCTGGCATTGGCCTCGTCGATCTTGGCGTTGTAGCCGGCCAGGTTGCGCACGCCGAGCTTGCTCATCAGCTTGTAGCGCTTTTCCATTTCAGCGACGCACCAGTTCAGGCCGTGGGCGGCCTGGCGCATATCGGTGACGACCGGCGCCAGCAGGTGCGGAATGCCTTCGTAGACGCTCATTTCCAGCATCTTCGGGTCGATCAGCAGCAGCCGCACGTCGCGTGGATCGGCTTTGAAGAGCAGGCTCAGGATCATCGCGTTGATGCCCACCGACTTGCCCGAGCCGGTGGTGCCGGCCACCAGGCAGTGCGGCATTTTGGCCAGGTCGGCGACGACCGCATGGCCGGCGATGTCCTTGCCCAGGCCCATGGTCAGCAGCGAGGTGGCGTCGCGGTAGACCTTGGAGCCCAGAATTTCGCTGAGCTTGATCATCTGCCGCTTGGCGTTGGGCAGTTCCAGCGCCATGTAGTTCTTGCCGGGAATGGTCTCGATCACCCGGATCGACACCAGGCTCAGCGCGCGCGCCAGGTCCTTGGCCAGTGTGACGACCTGCGAGCCCTTGACGCCGGTGGCCGGTTCGATTTCATAGCGCGTGATGACCGGGCCGGGCGCTGCAGCGACGACACGCACCTCGACACCGAAGTCCTTCAACTTTTTCTCGATCAGGCGCGAGGTCATTTCCAGCGTTTCGGACGCCACGCTTTCCTGTCGCAGCAAGGCGGTGTCGAGCAAACTGACCTGTGGCAGGTGGGAGTCCATCTGCGACGAAGGTGCTGCGGCCAGCAGAGCCGGCGCGGCAGGCACGTGCGTCACCCCGGACACAGAGGGAAAAGGGAAGACTGGCGCAGCGGCTGGTGCGACGGCCGCCACGGTTGGCGTGGCGTTTGCCGGCACACCTGGTTTGGGTTTGGCGGGACGCTCACTTTTTAGCACTTCGACCGCCGGCTGCTTGATGATGACCGGCACCGGGTGATGTGCCTCGGTCCCAGTGCGTTCATCGCTCAGCGTCTCTTCGCGCTCGCGGGCGGCTTGCTTGCCCACGGCAAGATCCTGCGCGAGTTCGCGTTTTTCACGGCGCAAGGCCATGATGCTGTCAATCCTGGCACCCAGACGCAGGGCGACGCGGCCCCAGGAAAAATTGAACACGCTGGCCACGGCAATCAAACCCAGCGCAATAAAGACCAGGCCCGATCCGGCAAATCCCAGCCATTTGACGCCCACGTTGCCCAGCACATAACCAATCACGCCCCCTGCATGGCCCGGAAGCCTGAATTCGAAGCGGTACAGGCGCGACCATTCCAGCGCGGCACTGGCCGTCAGCAGCAACACCAGTCCGAGCCAGAACCAGACGCGGTTCGGGATAGGTTCCGGTGCCAGCGAATTGCGACGCAGTCCGCGCGTCACGGACTGCACCCAGACCCATGCGCTGGCGGCCAGCGCCCACCAAACCGAAAATCCCAGCAAGAAGTAGCTGGCATCGGCCAGCCAGGCACCCAAAAAGCCGCCCCAGTTCCTGGCAGCCACCAAAGTGCCACTGGCAGCATCCGGATTCCCGGAGGTTGACCAGGCCGCATCCTGCGGCGAGTAGCTCAACAAAGCGGCCATCCAGAGAATCAGACCCACCAGTCCCAGGATCAGGCCAACTTCGCGGGCTACACGTTTAAAGCCGCCGGGCGCGCCCGCAGCAGGAGAATTTCTGGAGTTCAGGGTATCTAGCGAGTAAGTCATAAACGGGTCTTGAAGCTTAACGCAGTTGGGCGAAGCTTTGGGTTCGGGGAACAGTCTCTGACTGTAAGCGCGTCCGGTCAGACCAGTGAATCCAGATGCGGCCTCACCAGCAGCGAACCGTTGTCCTGCGTTTCAATAAAGCCGCGCTCCTCCAGGTCCTTCATCACCCGGCTGACCATTTCGCGAGAAGCGCCAACCATTTTCGCCACGTCCTGGCGCGATACCCTGCCGTGAATCATGGCCGCACCGTCGGCGTCGGGCAGGGCCTCCGCGGCTAAATCGAGCAGCGTGCCGGCCACCCGGCCGTACACGTCCATCAGGGCCAGGGATTCAATCTTGCGATCGGCCTGGCGCAGTCGATGCACCAATCCCTTGAGCATCGCATAGGCCATCGAGTCGCTGTCAGGAAGGCAGCGCGTGAACGCCAGCTGGTCCATCACCAAGGTATCGGTCTGCAACTCGGCGATCACGGACGCCGAGTGCGGCGCCTGGTCGATCAGGCTCATTTCGCCCACGAAATCCCCGGGGCGCAAGGTCGCCAGGATCACCTCGCGCCCGCGCGCGTCGCGGCTCACCACGCGTGCGCGACCGGTCAGCAAAATAGTCAAGGCACAGGATTTTTGCCCCTGCTCGACAATCAGCTCGCCCTTGCGGTAACGCCGCTTGACCACGGCATCGGCAACCGACACCGCCTGGCTGGTGGTGAGCATTGAAAAAAGAGGCACGCGGCGAAGCAGATCAAGCCGGGACACCATGGTGGCGGTCATGCGTTTGCCCCTTCAACCCCATGGCCGACAATCGCCAGGCGATTTCTTACAATGGCCGCGCTTTTGCTAAATACAGATACTGTCAAAGTTTTTACCTTGCTGAACACATACGCGAGCCGACTCTACCTGAGTTCCAACACTTACCCATCGGGTTCTACATCATGAAACATTCCAGAGTTCTCATTCTTGGCTCAGGCCCGGCTGGCTATACGGCTGCCGTGTACGCAGCGCGTGCCAACCTCAAACCGATGCTTATCACCGGCATGGCCCAGGGAGGCCAACTGATGACCACTACCGACGTGGATAACTGGCCGGCCGATGTCGACGGCGTCCAGGGGCCCGAACTGATGCAGCGCTTCCTGGCGCATGCCGAACGCTTCAACACTGAAATCATTTTCGACCACATTAACCAAGTCGATTTGAGCCAGCGCCCCTTCACCCTGACTGGCGACAGCGGCTCCTACACCTGCGACACCCTGATCATTTCCACCGGCGCGTCAGCCAAATACCTGGGACTGGCATCGGAAACCGCGTTCATGGGGCGCGGCGTTTCCGGGTGTGCCACTTGCGACGGCTTTTTCTATCGCGAGCAAGAAGTCTGCGTGATAGGCGGCGGCAACACGGCGGTCGAGGAAGCGCTGTATTTGTCCAACATTGCCAGCAAGGTCACGCTGGTGCATCGCCGCGACACCTTCAAGGCCGAGGCCATCCTGATCGACAAGCTGCATGAAAAAGTCGCCAGCGGCAAGATTGAACTGCAACTGCACCAGACGCTGGACGAGGTGCTGGGGGACGCGTCAGGCGTCACCGGCGTCCGGTTGAAAAGTACCAAAACCGGCGCCACCCAAGACCTTGCGCTCAAAGGCTGCTTCATAGCCATCGGCCATCATCCGAACACAGCCATTTTTGACGGCCAGCTGGAGATGAAAGATGGCTACATCATCACCAGGACGGGACTGCAGGGCATGGCGACGATGACCAGCATTCCAGGCGTGTTCGCGGCAGGCGACGTTCAGGATCACGTGTACCGGCAGGCAATCACCAGCGCCGGCACCGGCTGCATGGCCGCACTCGATGCCCAGCGGTTTCTGGAACAAAACGAATAAATCCGGTCTTCCAACGCATGGCGCCCGGACGCATTTACCGGGCAGCCAAACCATCAGACTTTGGGTAATTTTGTTTTCAAGCTATAATTTATGGCTTAGCTGAGCATTCGTAGGGTCTGTCCAGCACAGGCCCATCGGGTTTTTCAGCATCCTATTTCTAATTTTTTACGGAGAGTGCGCTCATGGCACGCGTCTGTCAGGTAACGGGCAAAGGCCCGATGGTGGGAAACAATGTTTCTCACGCAAACAACAAAACCAAGCGTCGGTTCATGCCCAATCTGCAGTACCGCCGTATCTGGGTTGAAAGCGAAAAGCGCTTCTTGCGCCTTCGCATCACCGCAGCCGGTCTGCGCTTGATTGACAAAAACGGCATCGATGCAGTCCTGGTGGACCTTCGTGCCCGCGGTGAAGTTTAAGGAGAACTACCATGGCTAAAGGCGGACGCGAAAAAATCAAGCTGCAATCAACAGCTGGCACCGGTCACTTCTACACGACCGACAAGAACAAGAAGACCACACCTGAAAAAATGCTGATCATGAAATTTGATCCCAAGGCACGCAAGCATGTGGAATACAAGGAAATGAAACTGAAATAATTCAGTTTGATGCTTGTGCAACGTCTTCGGGTGTTGCCAAAAAAACCCGCTGTCATCACAGCGGGTTTTTTTATGCCCGAAATGATTCATTTAGCCCCTGATCATAAAAACATATACCGATAATGCGGCTTCGCCTTGCCGGCGCCCGTTGCCATCCGTCGCCGAAGTTCATGGTTCATGGATTGCTGAAGAATCTGCAGCGACACGAGAGGCGGTAAACAGATTCAATGAATCAAGTGGTCACAAAAAAGCCGCTGCAGCGATGGCTCGCTCCAGCGGCTTTCCTGTTGGTCAAAAAAAGTCTATGCGAAATAGCTCAGGCGCGGGCAGAACGCAATTTCATCGAAAATTCGCGCAGCGCAGCAATGCCGCTTTCTTCGGCCCGATGGCACCAGGCCTGCAGGTCCGCAGCAAGTTGCTCGCGCGACGCGGAGGTGCTCAGCCACAACTGGCGCAACTCCTCGCGCATGGTGACCATCTTGTCGAGCACCGGATAGTCCGCACGGGCTTGCGCCACCTGAGGCCTGACGGCTGGCGGCACCTTGTCTTCATCGCGGTGCAGCCAGCGATTGGCCAGCTTCAGCATCGAAACATCGGCTTTTTTGGCTTTCAGCAAGGCAATTTCAACCTCGCCGGCGCGGCGCAGTTCGCGGGCATAACCGGCCATGACCTCATAGCGGTGGACAATCAGGGCTTCGAGCGTCCGCTCGTCGGCCAAAGGCTGGACGACGCCCAGCTTGAGCCGAGGTGGCACTTTTTTCACAGCAGCCAGACCGACCATTTCCATGGCGCGGATGTAGCCCCAGCCAATGTCGAACTCATACGGCTTGACCGAGAACTTGGCAGACGTGGGGTAGGTGTGGTGGTTGTTGTGCAGCTCTTCGCCGCCAATGATGATGCCCCAGGGCGACACATTGGTACTGGCATCGGACGCCTCGAAATTGCGGTAACCCCAATAGTGGCCAATGCCGTTGATGATGCCCGCCGCCGTGATGGGAATCCACATCATCTGCACCGCCCACACGCTCAGCCCGGCAACACCGAACAGTGCCAAGTTGATGACCAGCATCAGGCCAACGCCTTGCCAGCTGTAGCGGGTGTAGAGATTGCGCTCAATCCAGTCATCGGGGGTGCCACGACCGTATTTGGTGATGGTTTCCAGGTTTTTTGTCTCGGCCCGGTACAACTCGGCACCGGTGAACAGCACAGTCTTGATGCCATGGGCCTGCGGGCTGTGCGGGTCTTCCATGGTCTCGCATTTGGCATGGTGCTTGCGATGTACGCCGACCCATTCCTTGGTGACCTGGCCCGTGGCCAGCCATAGCCACAAGCGGAAAAAGTGCGCAGGAATGGCATGCAGGTCCAGCGAACGATGCGCCTGATGACGGTGCAGGTACAAAGTCACGCTGACAATGGTGATGTGGGTCGTCACCAGCGCGTAAAGCACGATTTGCCACCAGCTTGCTGCCAGCAGGCCGTTTGCCAGCCAATCGAGGGCGGCATCGAACAAAAACATAAAAGTCCTTTGGGATGAGTCCAGGACCGCCACGTATTCAGGGCTTGTCTCCAAGGGTGGCGCCAGACAACCTTCGATTATAAATTGATGGGCCTTAATTACAAAGACCCTTCAACGTGCAAGCAACGGCCGCAGCATCGGTAAACCGGCTTCAGCAATAAGGCCAGTTCGGCTTGCTCATAGATTTTGCAGGCGGATGCCGCTTCAGACCTTTTGCCAGACCGCCGCAAAAAATCCGTCGGTCTGGTGCAGATAGGGCCAGAGCCGCAGGTACGGACCCCGGCAGAGTTTTTCGGCATGCTCGACGCCCATGTGCGTCAGCAGGGGCGCGGCTTCGAGCACCTGAAAGTCAGGATTCGCAACGCTGAAGGCCTCGGCAATGGCCTCGTTTTCCTCGCGCAGGATGCTGCAGGTGGCATACACCAGCCGTCCGCCCGGCTTCACCAGACGCGCGGCGCTCTGCAAAATGGCGGTCTGCTTGGCGGTCAACTCTTCAATCGCCTTCGGGTTATGGCGCCATTTCAGGTCCGGGTTGCGCCGCAGCGTGCCCAGGCCCGAACACGGCGCATCGACCAGCACCCGGTCGATCTTGCCGGCCAGCCGCTTGATGCGGTCGTCGCGTTCATGCGCAATCGCCACCGGATGCACGTTCGACAGGCCACTGCGCGCCAGGCGCGGCTTGAGCGCGGCCAGCCGGTGCGCCGACGTGTCAAACGCATACAAACGGCCGGTGGTGCGCATGGACGCGCCCAGCGCCAGGGTCTTGCCACCGGCACCGGCGCAAAAGTCCACCACCATCTCGCCACGCTTGGCATCGACCAGCAGCGCCAGCAACTGCGAGCCTTCGTCCTGCACTTCAATGGCACCGCGCTTGAAGGCGTCCACATTCGCCAGCTGGGGCTTGTCGGTCAAGCGCAAGCCCCAGGGTGAATACGGCGTTGCTACGGTTTTAATAGCTGCTCGCGCAAGCTCCTTCTGCACATCAGCCCGTTTATCCTTCAAGGTGTTGACGCGCAGGTCGAGCCCGGCCTGCGTGTTCAGGCTTTCGACCAGCGGCCAGAAATCGTCTCCCAGCTGCGCTTTGAGCGGCTCGACCAGCCACTGCGGCAGGTTGTGGCGGTGCAACTCCATCAGGTCTGCCGGCTTGACCTGGTCGCAGCGCGACAGCCAGTCTTGCTCTTGGTCGGTCAGCGCGCCGCTCAGGAAGTCGCGCGGCGCGGCAAAGCCCAGGATAGCCAGGCGCCGCTCGGGCACGCCGTAGCCGTGCTGGGCCATGTAGACGTAAAGGTTTTTCTTGCGCAGCACGCCATAGATGGTTTCTGCCACGGTGGCACGTTCACGCGGACCCAGCCGCATTTCGCGGAAATAGCGTGACACCACCATGTCGGCGGGGTGGTCAAATTTAAGAACCTGCTTGAGAAGCTCGGTACAACAGTCGAGTAAGGCGTTAGGATGCATGCCCCTATTGTCCCAGCTTCTCTTGCCTGTTGATTGCCCATGCCAGATTCTTTGCCGCCGCTGATTGAAACCCCGCCCGGACTTTACCGCCACTATAAAGACCTGCCTTACGAAGTCATCGGTACGGTGCGCCACAGTGAAACCCTGGAGCCGATGACGCTGTACCGTGCGCTGTACGGAGAGCGCGGCCTGTGGGTGCGGCCGGCGGCGATGTTCCAAGAGGAAGTGGTGATCGGCGGCGTTCGCCAGCCGCGTTTCCTGCGCGAGCCGGATTAGCCGGCCTGCAGCCCCTTCGGGCCTGCTGCGCCCAGTGGCCGAAGAAGGCGCCGGGCGTGTCATCAAAGCGCATGGCGCCGTGGCACGTGCGTTAAGGGACCAGACACCGCCAGCTCGTACGCGCAACAGAAAACAATTCTTACAGACTGCACAGCTTGCTTGCTGGGAGCAGCGGCCTATCATGAGATTTCAGAGCTTTGTCTGCGCCATGCCACTGCGGACAGGGCGGCAGGTCAACAGACCCGTGTATGCCCCCATGTGTTGAAGCGCTCTCAGCCCTGCGATGACCGAGCAGACGATGCAAAAGGAGGTGCGCCATGAAGCATGCAATCACACCTTACGCCAGGGTCGCATGGCGAACAGGGCTTGTTCAATGTCTGGTGGCCCTGGCAGCCTGTGGCGGAGGCGGAGGCGGAGGCGGAGGCGGCAGCGATGATGCGGTCAATGCATCCCAGGCAGGTCTCAATACAGTGGACGCGATGCAGGTCAACGGGTTGGTCGAGCCGGTGCCCTTCGTCGCGGCGACTTACGACGTGGTGATGCTCGAAGCCGATCCCGCCATGGCACCGCTTGAAAGCATCAACGCCTCCGGCCAGGTCGCCTTCACTAGCCTTCGCCCAGACGGGCCACACGCGCTGCTCTACAACGGCCGAGCCATCCAGGACCTGGGACTGGGCTACATGGCCGCCATCAACGATGCGGCGCAGATCGCCGGCTACACCACCACGAGCCCCGCGCATGCCCTGCGCTGGACTACGGCCGGCCGCACCACTCCCGCCGTCATCGATCTCGGGGCGCCGGCCGGCGGCAGTTCCACCGCGCGAGCCATCAATGCGGCGGGACAGGTGGCAGGCGTCACCGAACACATCGAACCGGTCGTCAGCGGGCAGTTCTCATCTCATCCCTTCGTGTGGACCGAAGGGCTTGGGATGCTCGATCTGAGCACGCTGCCGATTCCCGGTTTCTTCCCTGTGTCAGCCAATCATGTGAATGCCCTGGGCCAGGTGACCGGCGGCGCGTTCAGCACCTTCGGGAACCCCCTAGCGGGTTTGCCGTCACATGCTTTTCTGTGGACGCCTGGGAGCGGCATTCGCGACCTCGGCACACTGGGGCGCGGGGACGTCAGCAGCGCTACGGCCCTGAATGACGAGGGCCAGGTCGCAGGCAGTTCCAACATCGAGTTCGGACCCTTGCGCGGATTACCAAACAGAGTGCGGCACCATGCCTTTTTATGGACCGCGGCGGCCGGCATGCAGGATCTGGGCACGCTCGGCGGCCGGAATTCAGACGCCTTGGCACTCAACGCGCTGGGACAGGTCGTAGGCAACTCCGACACGGCCAACGGGACCGACCCCGCTGCTGCTCCCTTGGGACATGCCTTCTTCTGGAGCCCCACAGGACCCACCGCCGGCCGCATGCTTGACCTCGGCACACTGGCTGGCGGCGTGTCTTCAGCCACCGCTGACCTCAATGACTCGGGCCAGGTGGTCGGCACGTCCGGCACCAGCGCAACCAGTCCGCTCCCGCATGCGTTCATCTGGACGGCAGCCGAGGGCCTGGTGGACCTCAATACGCGCATTCCGACAGCGCCTGCCGGGCTGACGGTGACTTTGGCGACAGCGATCTCGGAGGGCGGCGCCATCCTCGGCTATGCCGACAGGAAGTTGGTGCTGCTCAAGCCTTCTGGCGACAGCTTCGCCAGCGCCAGGCTCGCCATCGCTTCGCCGCCAGGGGCTTACAGGCCGTATCCCGGGCTGGCGGGACGCGCCACCTTCAGCACCCGGATACGCGCTGAGGAGACAGGACAAAAGCCGAGGAGCCAGACCCGGTTTCAGCTGGCTAGTGCGGGGCTGCATTTTGAAAGCAGCGGCTACGACTGGCTCAATGTCCAGGGCGCTCGCGCGCAGTACCAGGGCAGCGGCAGCCTCAATGGCGCGAGTGGCTATAAATTCAGGGTGACGCTCATCGATGGCACAAAAGACGGTCCCGGCAACGACGGGAATGACAAAAACGACAGAGGTCATGCGAGCCACAACAACAGCGCCCACAACGCAGACGGCGCAGCAGACCGGCTGCGCATCCGCATCTGGCATCTTGACGCCGCGCAGGGTGCCAGCATGCTGGACTATGACAACCAGCTGGATGCCAGCACCGAAGGCACGGCAAACGAGGGCACGGCCATCCAAAGCGGCAACCATGCGGTTCAGGTTCGCCAGGCCGGCAAGGCGCAGGAGCGGCATGCGGGGCGCTGAAAAGCAGGCAGTTTCCAGAGGCGCAAAGGACTGACTCGGCGCCGTTTTTTCCTTTCACGATGCCCGTTTCGTTTGGCGCCATCAGGAACACGCGCCGGCGGAAGGCCGGGCAAGCCGGCCGGCTCGCCGATAATCAGCGGTTATGTCCGAAACAACTGAAATCGCCAAACAAGTCAAGCGCCGCCGCACGTTTGCCATCATTTCCCACCCTGACGCGGGCAAGACCACGCTGACGGAAAAGCTGCTGCTGTTCTCAGGCGCAATCCAGATCGCCGGCAGCGTCAAGGCCAGAAAAGCCGCGCGCCATGCCACGTCCGACTGGATGGAAATCGAAAAGCAGCGCGGCATTTCCGTTGCCAGCTCGGTCATGCAGATGGAATACCGCGACTGCGTCATCAACCTGCTCGACACGCCCGGCCACCAGGATTTTTCTGAAGACACCTACCGTGTGCTGACCGCCGTCGATGCAGCGCTGATGGTCATTGACGCGGCCAACGGCGTCGAGCCGCAAACCCGCCGCCTGCTGCAGGTCTGCCGCGCGCGCGGCACGCCGATCCTGACCTTCGTCAACAAGATGGACCGCGAGGTGCAGGACCCGATGAACATCATGGACGAGATCGAGCGCGAACTCGGCATGGCCGTCGTGCCCTTCACCTGGCCGGTGGGCATGGGCAAATTGTTCCACGGCGTGTATGACCGGCGCGAAAAACGCATGCGCGTCTTCAGCCCCGGCGAGGACAAGGCCGGCGGCGACGATGAAATCCTGGCCGGCCTGGACAATGCCGAAGCCACCAAACGCTTTGGCGCCGAATTCACCCAGGCGCAGGATGAGCTGGAGTTGCTTGAAGGCGCATCGCCCGAATTCGACCGCGAAGCGTTTTTGGCCGGCCAGCAGACGCCAATGTTTTTCGGCTCGGCGATCAACAACTTCGGCGTGCAGGAAGTGCTTGATGCGCTGGTGGACCTGGCACCCGCGCCGGCAGAACGCACAGCCATGCAGCGCATCGTGCATCCGGAGGAAAAGAAATTTTCCGGCGTGGTGTTCAAGATCCAGGCCAACATGGACCCGGCGCACCGCGACCGCATTGCCTTCTTGCGCGTGGCCAGCGGCGAATTCACGCGCGGCATGAAGCTCAAGGTGGTGCGCAGCGGCAAGGAACTGCGGCCCAACACGGTGGTCAGCTTTATGAGCCAGCGACGCGAGTTGTTAGATACTGCTTTTGCCGGCGACATCATCGGTATTCCCAACCACGGCGTGCTGCAACTCGGCGACACGCTGACCGAGGGCGAAGCGCTGCAGTTCACCGGCCTGCCCTTCTTTGCGCCGGAAATGTTCCGCGCGGTGGAAGTGGCCGACCCGCTGCGCAGCAAGCAGCTGCGCGCCGGCCTAACACAGCTGGGCGAAGAAGGCGCGATTCAGGTATTTAGGCCGATTGCCGGTTCATTGCTGCTGCTAGGCGCGGTCGGTCAGTTGCAGTTCGAGGTGGTGGCGCACCGGCTGGAGCATGAGTACGGCGTCAAGGCGCGCATCCTGCAAAGCAATTTCAACCTGGCGCGCTGGGTGACGTGTGACGATGCGAACGAGTTGAAAAAATTCATGGACGCCAACGCGCACCGGGTTGCCCTGGACGCGGTGGATGCGCCGACGCTGCTGGTGGACCACAGCGCCACGCTGCGCGCCGTCGAGCAGCAATGGCCGAAGATCAAGTTCCATGCGCTGCGCGAGCACGCCGGGCTGGTGTTCCAGTCAAAAATGTAGTGTTTTAGGCCTCTAGCGCACGTTCTGATTGCCTATACAGCTATTATTTTAATAGCTTATGGATGGGTGAACGGCAACTTCATGCCAACCGCTTGCTGTGTACCGGTTGCTCGCGATCAGTTGCAATCCGGAAACGCGCGCAATGCGGTAAACGCGGTGCCTGGAGGGGCGCTATGCTGGATGCCCACCAACCAGGAGGCATCATGACAACGCTTGGATTCACCGTAACGCATGCCAGGGACGCGACCTTTGCGCGGGGGCTTAGGTCTTTTTTCGAGTACCGGGATCTTGGCATCAAGCATGCGACAGCCGGACACATCGATGCCCATGTGATCCGCGCGGCAGCGGGCACGGATTTCTCCAGTCAGCCGCATCGGCACCAGACGACATTCCAGCTGGTTTACGTCCTGAAAGGCTGGATCGAGTTTGACTACGAAGGCCAGGGCATCGTCAGGCTTGAGGCCGGTTCCTGCGTTTACCAGCCGCCTGAAATTCGCCACCGCGAGGTCGGCCACAGCGAAGATATTGAAATGCTGGAAATCGTGATGCCCGCTGACTTCAATACCGAGGAAGTTGCCGCTGTAGTGGATTGAGCCTCTGGCCCATACGGACGCCAGGCTTCTCGACCCACCATCCGCGACGACAGCGCCGGCGATCAAAAAAAAGCAGGGTTGCTACCAAGCAATCGCCCTCTTCCCCTGCACGTTAGTTGGCCTTCAGAAAATTGCCGACTTCCAGCAACACCAGTTCGTTATCGTCGGCTTTGTTGGGCTCGCGGCTGCTGGAAAATGGCAGGTTGTTGTCGTTGCCGATCACGATGTGGGTGCTGTCCACCACATCAACGTTTTCAATCGTGAAGAAAGGAAAGGTCAGCACGCCGTTGTTCAGCGGTTTACGCGCCAGCTTGGCGGGGTCGGCGATGGCCATCAGGTCGATGTAGCCGATTTTTCGCAACGGGCCGCCGACGTTGGCCTCATTCATCTCGATCTTGTAGACGCGCTTGAACTTGGCGATGTCGTGAAAGCAGTCGGTGCGCTTCTGGCCTTCGGGACAGGCCTTGCCGGCCGTGCCTTCGCCGTTGTCACGCTCGATGATCAGACCGGTCGTGTCGTCGATCATATTAAAGTCGCCAATCGCGTGGTTGTTAGCCTCCAGCAGGTACTTCCAGTGGCGCCCGGTCCACGACCCGCTTTTCACGTCGAACTCCAGCACGCGCAAATAGTCCTTGCCTTGCAGGTTTTCATAGCTCTTGCTGCCCGCATCCCAAAGCGCGCCTTCAAGCAAAGCATAAAGCTTGCTGCCGTCCTTGGAAGCGGCCATGCCTTCAAAGCCCTTGGAACGGCGCACCTGGAAATCCACCGCGCCGCCGGGCGCACCCGGCGTGGTCATGGCCGGGTGATCGGGCGAGCGCACCACCTTGCCGTCGACCAGCGTGTCAAACACTGCCAGCACCTTGCCCTTCATGTCGGTCTTGATCAGGAATGGTCCGAATTCGTCGCCAATCCACAAGGCGCCACCCGCCAGCTGGAAGCTTTCGGTGTCAAAGTCGCTGCCGGTCAGGTAACGTTTTTTGCTGCCTTCGTGAACGATACGAAAAGGCACTTTCTTGTCGGGATCGTGCAGGAAGATGGTTTCCAGCCGCTTCATTGCGCCGCCCTTGAAGTCAACGGCATAGCGGCTCAGGTAAAGCATGGCATCGGGCGAATTGGCCTTAGAGCCAAACCCGTTGTCCGTCAACAGCCAAAAGCTGCCGTCAGGCATGGTCTTGATGCCCGAGTGCCCTTGCAGGGGCTGGCCTTTAAAGGGCAAAGACATGCCGGTGGGACGCCCGGCCGACAGTCCTTCGACCGTGCCGACGGCCTCCACACGCTTGCCAGTGGTGAATTTTCCGCTGATTTTCAGATCTGGCGGCGCATCCTGAGGCGCCGCGATGAAAGACGCCGCAGGCATCACGGCATGACCGGCCAAGGTAGCCGGAAATTCAGTCGCAGCGCCTTCAGCGGATTGCGCATACAGGGATGAAGAAGCCAGAGCAATCGCCGCCATGGCGAATGACAGTGGGCGCGTCAGTGCGGGCAGGAAAATTCCAGATGAAAACATGCTTGCGTTTCTATGAAATAAAGAAGCTGATCTTGGGCAACCCATGTGACGGCTTGATTACAACCAGCGATCGCATCGTTCAAAGGTCACACGCAGCACAAAAACGCAAAAGGCCCGCAGAGGGTATGAACCGCCTGCGGGCCTTCACCTGGCGCAACCGGCACAAGGCCGGCGCGCCAACTGATTAATGCTTACTTGGGCAGCAGAACCTTGTCGACAACGTGAATCACGCCGTTGGACTGGATCACGTCAGCAATCGTTACAGTGGCAGTTCCGCCTTTTTCATCCATCACCATGACTTTGCCGCCCTTTGCGGTGGCGGTCAGGTTACCGCCAGCGACGGTTTTCAGCGTTGCTTTGCCCTTGCCAGCAGCAATTGCCTTGGTCAGTGCAGCAGCGTCCATCTTGCCGGCCACGACGTGGTAAGTCAGGATGCCGGACAGCATGGCCTTGTTTTCAGGCTTGAGCAGGGTGTCGACCGTGCCGGCTGGCAGTGCGTCAAAAGCGGCGTTGGTGGGGGCAAACACGGTGAACGGACCTGGGCCTTTCAGTGTTTCCACCAAACCGGCAGCCTTGACGGCGGCGACGAGCGTGGTGTGGTCCTTGGAGTTGACAGCGTTGTCGATGATGTCCTTGGTCGGCAACATCGAAGCGCCGCCTACCATCACCTGAGCAAATGACGGCATAGCCGAAAACGACAGTGCCATGGCCAGGCCAAGAGACGCGAATTTGTGTTTTGTTTGCATGCTAGATCCTTGAAATGAAGTTGAGGTGGTTTGAGCTTCCTCGCCTGTCGGAATCAAGATGGATTCACGACCTGCTGTAATGAATACGGCGCCAAGGGCGATCTGGATTCATTCATTTACAAAATGAAACAACTTGACTTTATTCAATCTTTCAGATCAAGGCTGGCTGCGCGCAAAAAAGGTCCGAACCGCCTGCGGATAGATCAGGTGCTCTTGCGTCAGGATGCGGGCGGCCAGCGTGTCGGCCGTGTCAAAGGGCAGTACCGGCACTGCTGCCTGCGCCAGGATGCGGCCATGGTCCAGTTCGGCGGTCACTTGATGCACGGTGGTGCCCGCCAGCGTGCACCCCATGTCAATGGCGCGCTGATGCGTGTGCAGGCCGGCAAAGGCCGGCAGAAGCGACGGATGGATGTTGATCAGCCGGCCGGCATAGTGGGCGACAAAGCCGGGCGTCAGGATTCGCATGAAGCCGGCCAGCACGACCAGTTGCGGCGCATGCGCTTCGATGCGCGACATCAAGGCTGCATCGAAGGTTTCGCGCGACGCAAAGTCGCGGTGATTCACCACATTGGTGGCAATGCCCAGGCTCCGGGCGAGTGTCAAGCCGCCAGCGTCTGGCTTGTTGCTGATGACGGCGGCAACCCGGACGCCCAAGGTGTTGGGCCAATGTTCTTTTTGTGCAGTGCGGGCAATCGCGGCCATGTTCGAGCCGCTGCCAGAAATCAGGATAACGATGTTTTTCATTGTTCTAAGATTATCCCCATGAGACCACTTACTCCCCCCGAAGCCCGGGTGCTCGCCACCTTGATGGAAAAAGCACGCACCGTTCCTGACAGCTATCCACTGTCGCTCAACACGCTGGTGTTGGGCTGCAACCAGAAAACCAGCCGCGACCCGGTGATGGACCTGACCGAAGCCCAGGCGCAGGCCGCCATCGACACGCTGAAAAAGCAGAGCCTGGTGTTCGAGGCCAGTTCCAGCCGCGTGCCACGATTCGAACACAATTTCCAGCGCGGCTTCGGCGTGAGCGAGCCCCAGGCCGTGCTGCTTGGCCTGTTAATGCTGCGCGGCCCGCAGACGCCAGGCGAGTTGCGGCTGAGCAGCGAGCGCTGGTACAAGTTTGCCGACATCGCCAGCGTGGAAGACGCGCTGGCCGAACTGAAAGCGCGCGGCGACGACAGCGGCGCGCTGATGGTCGTGCAACTGGCGCGCGCGCCCGGCATCCGCGAGCAGCGCTGGGCGCACTTGCTGTGTGGCGAATCACTGCCAATGTCCTACTCACAAGCCGGCACAGGCGATGAGGTGGTCAACCGGGAAACCGAGCCGGTTTCCCTGGGCCAGGCCGAACGAATGCAACAACGTATTGAATTGCTTGAAAGCCAGGTGGCGCACCTGTATAAAGAACTCGGGCTGTCACAGGCCTGACAGGTCGGCACGCTCGTCCGTGCTAAAAATCAGATAACTGGAGACACCACCCATGGATTTAGCGTTTACCCCCGAAGAACAAACCTTTCGCGAAGAAATTCGCGCTTGGGTCAATGCCAACTTACCGGCCGATATTTCGCACAAGGTTCACAATGCCCTGCGCCTGTCGCGTGACGACATGCAGCGCTGGGCCAAAATCCTGGGCAAAAAAGGCTGGCTCGGCCACGGCTGGCCCAAGGAATTTGGCGGCCCCGGCTGGAACGCGGTGCAAAAGCACCTGTTCGAGGAAGAATGCGCGCTGGCCGGAGCGCCGCGTGTCGTGCCTTTTGGACCGGTGATGGTGGCACCCGTCATCATGGCTTTCGGCAATGCCGAGCAGCATAAGCGCTTTTTGCCCGGCATCGCCAGCGGCGAGGTCTGGTGGTCGCAAGGTTACAGCGAGCCAGGCGCGGGCTCCGACCTGGCATCCCTCAAATGCAAGGCTGAGCGCCAAGGCGACAAATTCATTGTCAACGGGCAAAAAGCCTGGACCACACTGGGTCAGTATGGCGAATGGATTTTCTGCCTGGTGCGCACGTCCAGTGAAGGCAAGCCGCAAACCGGCATTTCGTTTCTGCTGATCGACATGAAGTCGCCTGGCGTCACGGTGCGCCCGATCAAACTGCTTGACGGTGAGTGCGAAGTGAACGAGGTCTGGTTCGACAACGTCGAAGTGCCGGCAGAAAACCTGGTTGGCGAGGAAAACAAGGGCTGGACCTACGCCAAATACCTGCTCGGCCACGAGCGCACCAATATCGCCGACGTGAACCGCTCCAAACGCGAACTTGAACGCCTCAAGCGCATCGCCAAGACCGAAGGCGTATATGACGACCTGCGCTTTCGCGACGAAATCGCCAAGCTCGAAGTCGATGTGGTGGCGCTTGAAATGCTGGTGCTGCGCGTGCTCTCGGCCGACAAGTCGGGCAAGAACTCTCTCGACATCGCCGGCCTGCTCAAGATCAAGGGCAGCGAAATCCAGCAGCGCTATGCCGAACTCATGATGCTGGCAGCCGGCCCGTTCAGCCTGCCGTTCATCGAAGAAGCCATGGAAGCCGGCTGGCAAGGCGACTTCCCTGGCGGCGCAGTGGCCGATGCGCCGCTGGCCTCGACCTACTTCAACATGCGCAAGACAACAATCTACGGCGGCTCCAACGAAGTGCAGCGCAACATCGTCGCGCAGTTCGCGCTCGGTTGAGTGAACAAGATTTAAAGGACAAACATCATGGATTTTGATTTCTCCGACGACCAGGAATCGCTGCGCGACGCCACGCGCAAGTGGGTTGGCAAGGGCTACGACTTTGAACGGCGCGGCAGCATCGTCAAGGCCGGCGGCTTTTCACGAGAAGCCTACGGCGAGCTGGCCGACCTGGGCCTGACTGGCCTTTACATTGCCGAGGACGACGGCGGCATCGGTATGGGACCGGTCGAGGGCATGGTCGTCATGGAAGAACTCGGGCGCGGCATTGTGCTCGAACCCTTCGCCCAAACCCTGATTGCCAGCGGCGTGCTGTCCGCTCATGCGCCGCAAGCGGTCAAAGCAGCCTGGTTGCCGAAAATTGCGTCGGGCGAAAGCCTTGTCGTGCTGGCGTATCAAGAGCGCGCCGCGCGCTACCATTTCGATAAATGTGAAGCAAAAGCGGCTTCTGCGCAAGGCGGATGGGCACTGACAGCTATAAAAAGCATAGTGCCTGCCGGTGACCAGGCCGATGCCTTCATCGTTCCCGCGATGGCCGACGGCCAGATGGCGCTGTTTCTGGTGGAACGCACGGCAACCGGCGTCACGACGCGCGGCTATGGCACCCAAGACGGCGCCCGCGCCGCGGACCTCACCTTGGAAAACGCGGCTGCCACGTTGCTCACGCTGGACGGACTGGAAGCGCTGGCGCACGCCATCGACATCGGTATCGCCGCCACCTGCGCCGAAGCCGTCGGCGTGATGGACCGGGCACTGGCAGTTACGGTCGAGTACATGAACACGCGCAAGCAGTTCGGCGTGACCATCAGCAGCTTTCAGGCATTGCGTCACCGCGTGGCCGACATGAAGATGCAGCTCGAACTGGCCCGATCCATGAGTTACTACGCGTCGCTCAAGCTCAATTCGCCAGCAGACGAACGCCGCCGTGCGATGGCCCGGGCCAAGTACCAATTGGGCGTGTCGATGCGTTTTGTCAGCCAGCAGGCTGTGCAGCTGCATGGCGGTATTGGTGTGACGGACGAATACATCGTCAGCCACTACTTCAAGAAGCTGACGCAGCTCGAAATGAGCTTTGGTGACACGCTGCACCAACTGGGTGAAGTCTCCAGCCGCATGCAGGACACGGCGGGCGTGTTCGCCTGACAACCCTCTGGCCTGGCTGAAGATGGGGCGCAAATGCCCTGTTGTCCAAAGTCAGGTCAGGTCAGGTCAGGCAATAGTTGACCGGCTGCAGTTGGGCTGGCAACTCTGTTTCATCCAGCGATTCGAGCAGATTGATCTCAATTGCCCGGCACAATGTATCGAGCGGCAAATCGTTGGCTTCCATGCCAAACGGCTCCTCGATCTCATCGCCCAGTGCATCCAGTCCAAAGAAGGTGTAGGCGACGATGGCAACGACGAACGGTGTCATGAAGCCGATCGTATCAACCAGTCCGAATGGCAGCAAAAAACAATACAGATAAGCCGTGCGGTGCAGCAGCAATGTGTAGGAAAAAGGAATCGGCGTGCTTTTGATGCGCTCGCAAGAGGCCGCCGCCGCGTTCAGAGCCGACAAGGTGTTGTCAAGGGTCACGGCCAGGCAGGGGTCGATCCAGCCCCGGCGCTGGCATTGCCCCAGTTCCTTGCCCATTTCCAGAACCAGCCGGTCATGCTTGTTGGATACGGTCTGAAGTTGCGACCACTCAGCCTGGGGCACCCATCGCCGGATTTCGCTGTAATCGCTCTGGTCGCGCAATTGCAGGCGCAGGGCATGCACAAAGGCAATGGTCCGATACACCATACGTTGGCGCGCCGCCACCACATCGGGCATCTGGGCAGATATGTCTGAAACCGGCTGGATAAAGCTCTGGCACTGCCGGGACAGCGAACGGCAGCGCAGCACCAGCTCGCCCCACAATTTGCGCCCTTCCCAATAGCGGTCATAGGCAGCCGAGTTGCGAAAGCCCAGAAAAATGGCCAGTGGCAACGCCATCAGGGTGAACGGAATTGTCGTCAGTGTGATCTTGAGTGCAAAAAAGTTGCCATGCACCACCGTCACCACAACCGCACTGAGCGTGTTGGCCAACAAAGAGAACCGGATCCGCTTCAGGATCGAGCCACGCACCACAAGGAAAAGCCGGATGCCGGAAGGCCGATCACGAACGATCATAAAAAAGTCAGGAAGGGAAAACCCTTATTTAACCATAGCACCATGACGCAAAGCGCTTTGGTTCAGAACCTGTTACGCATCAATTGAGCAGGCGCGAGGACTTGGGAACGTGTGCGATCAAGAACTCCATCTGGTCGGCCAGAATACGGCGGTTGCGCAAGATGAAGTCTTCCCACAGGCTGGGCACATAGGGCGTATAAAGCAGAGGCATGTGGGCCTGCTCGGGCGTGCGGTTGCTCTTGCGGTGGTTGCAGGCGCGGCAAGCAGTGACCACGTTCATCCAGCTGTCCACGCCGCGCTGCGCCAACGGGATGATGTGCTCGCGCGTCAGGTCGTCCTCGCCTACATGATGGGCGCAGTAGGCGCACACGTTGCGGTCACGGATGAACAGCTTGCTGTTGGTCAGCCCCGGCACCAGGTCGAAGGGGTTGATGTTGGGGACACCCTTGGTGCCAATGATGCTGTTGACATGAATGATCGACTGCTCGCCCGTGATGGCGTTGTGCCCGCCATGGAAGGTGGCGACGCGCGCGCCCGTTTCCCAGCGCACTTCGTCGGCGGCGTAATGCAGCACGGCGAGTTCAAGGCTGATCCAGGCTTGGGGCAATCCCTGGGCTGAGAGTTTCAGAACCTTCAAAACGAACCTCCATGAACATGGAAACACGACGGTATACGGGCAATGAATCAATATACAGTGAAATGATGAAACAGGTGTGAAAACCGCTTCATCAACATTTCCAGCCTTTGCTGCTTTAACCGCCGGGCCGTGGCGCTATAAAAACGATAATCTCTTGCATGAAAATTTTTCGAGGCCACCACCATCTTCAGCTGGCATCCGAGTGCGCCCTGACCATTGGCAATTTCGACGGCGTCCACCGGGGCCACCAGGCCATGCTGGCCCTGCTGAAAAACGAGGCGCGGCACCGGGGCGTTCCCAGTTGCGCCGTGACCTTCGAGCCACACCCCCGCGACTATTTTGCAGCCCTTGCCCGCAAGCCTGAACTGGCGCCTGCACGCATTGCCACCTTGCGTGACAAGCTGGGCGAACTCGACCGCTGCGGCATTGACCAGTGCGTGATCCTGCCTTTCAACGCCCTGCTGGCATCCCAGCCGCCCGAAGGATTCATCGAGGAAGTGCTGCTCAAGGGATTGGGCGCGCGCTATGTACTGGTAGGCGACGACTTCCGCTTTGGCCTGAGGCGCGCCGGCGACTATGCAATGCTCGACGCTGCCGGCAACCGGCTGGGGTTCGATGTGGCGCGAATGAACAGCTATCAAGTGAGCCAGACGCGCGTGTCCAGTTCGGCGGTTCGCGATGCGCTGGCGCAGGGCGACATGGCCCGTGCTGGCAGCCTGCTGGGACGGCCTTACAGCATTTCGGGCCATGTGGTGCACGGGCGCAAGCTGGGGCGCGACCTGGGGTTTCGCACGCTCAACCTGCGCTTTGCACACTGGAAACCGGCAGCCAGTGGAATTTTTGCAGTACTGGTGTATGGCCTGGACAACCAGCCCCTGCAAGGCGTGGCCAATCTGGGCATCAGGCCCTCGATCAATCCAGACGATGTCAACGGTGGCCGCGTGCTGCTGGAAACGCATTGCCTCGACTGGCCAGCCAGCCTTGGCGCGGAAGGTGCGTACGGTAAAATCATCCGCGTGGAATTGCTACATAAACTGCACGATGAATTGAAATACGACGGTCTTGACAGCCTGACAACAGGCATCACCAAAGACTGCGACGACGCACGGGCATTCTTCATTTCGATGCAACTCGAAACCACCCGTCAGACCATGCGCGACCGAATTTAGACGATCCCGACGCGACCGCCTTCGCCCTTTGTTTTTTGTCTGCAAACGGCGCGCCTTCTGTCCTGCCCTGCGTCTGGGCCACTTCAGGCCGCCCTCCCCTAAAAGCGCTATCAAAGTACCCCCATGTCTGACCAAAAAACCGATTACCGCAGCACCTTGAACCTGCCTGATACGTCCTTCCCTATGCGCGGCGACCTGCCCAAGCGCGAGGCTGGCTGGACCCAGGAATGGGAAGACAAAGGCATTTACAAAAAGCTGCGTGCCGCGCGCTGCGGTGCTGAAAAGTTTGTGTTGCACGATGGCCCGCCGTATGCCAACGGGCAGATCCACATCGGTCACGCGGTCAACAAGATCCTGAAGGACATGATCGTCAAGGCGCGCCAGCTCAAGGGGCTGGACGCCGTGTATGTGCCGGGCTGGGACTGCCACGGCCTGCCGATTGAAAACGCGATTGAAAAGCTGCATGGCCGCAGCCTGCCGCGCGACGAAGTTCAGGCCAAGAGCCGCGCCTTCGCCACCGAGCAGATCGCCGGCCAAATGGCCGACTTCAAGCGCCTGGGCGTGCTCGGCGAATGGGACAACCCCTACCGCACGATGGATTTCGGCAACGAGGCGAATGAGATCCGCGCGCTCAAACGCATCATCGAACGCGGTTTTGTCTACCGCGGTCTGAAACCTGTGTACTGGTGTTTCGACTGCACCTCGTCGTTGGCCGAGTTCGAGATCGAATACGCTGACAAAAAATCGCAGACGCTCGATGTCGGCTTCAAATGCGCCGAGCCGGAAAAGCTTGCCGCCGCCTTTGGACTTGAAAGCTTGGCAAAAGATGCATTTGCGGTCATCTGGACCACCACCGCCTGGACCATTCCGGCGAACCAGGCGCTGAATCTGAACCCGGAGCTGGACTACTCCCTGGTCGATACCGAACGCGGTATCTTGCTGCTGGCTTCTGTACTGGTCGAGAAATGCCTGGAGCGTTTCCAACTCACCGGCATCGTGCTGGCCACGACGCAGGGCAAGAACCTGGCGCTGTTGAACTTCCAGCATCCGTTTCATGACGTGGGCGATGAGGGCGGCAACTACAGCTACCGCCGTCTGAGCCCGGTCTTTGTGGCCGACTACGCCACCGCCGACGACGGCACCGGCATCGTGCATTCCTCGCCGGCTTATGGCGTGGAAGACTTTAACTCCTGCGTCGCCAACGGCATTGCCACGGACGACATCCTGAACCCGGTTCAGGGCAATGGCCGTTATGTCGATGAACTGCCGTTCTTTGGCGGCCTGAACATCTGGAAAGCCGCGCCGCTGGTGATCGACAAGCTGCGCGAGCATGGCCGGCTGTTCGCCACACACGACATCGTTCACAGCTACCCGCACTGCTGGCGCCACAAGACGCCGGTGATCTACCGGGCCGCCGCGCAGTGGTTCATTCGCATGGACGCAGAAACGCCGGGTACGCAAGGCGTTTTCGCCAGTGACAAAGCCGAGAAAACCCTGCGCCAGCTGGCTTTGGCAGCCATCGGCGACACCCGCTTCTACCCGGAAAACGGCAAGCTGCGCCTGCAAAGCATGATTGCCGGACGGCCCGACTGGTGCATCAGCCGCCAGCGCAACTGGGGCGTGCCGTTGCCGTTTTTCCTGCACACTGCCACTGGCGAGCTGCACCCGCGCACCATGGAAATCATGGACCAGGCGGCCGACATGGTCGCTGCCGGCGGCGTGGAAGCCTGGAGCAAGGTCAGCACCGTCGACATACTGGGCGAAGCCGACGCCGCTCAGTACACCAAAGTCAACGACATTCTGGACGTGTGGTTTGACTCGGGCACGACGCACGACCATGTGCTGCGCCACAGCCATAACGTGCAGTCAGGCTGGCCGGCGGATTTGTACCTCGAAGGCCATGACCAGCACCGGGGCTGGTTCCACTCGTCGCTGCTGACCGCCTGCGCCATGTACGACAGCGCACCCTACAAGGGCCTGCTGACGCACGGTTTCACCGTAGACGGCAAGGGCCGCAAGATGAGCAAGAGCGAAGGCAATGTGGTCGCGCCACAAGCCGTCAGCGGCAAGCTGGGCGCCGAGATCATCCGCCTGTGGTGCGCCTCGACCGATTATTCGGGCGACCTGGCGATTGACGACAAGATCTTGGCGCGCGTGGTGGATGCCTACCGCCGCATCCGCAACACGCTGCGTTTTTTAATGGCCAACGTCAGCGACTTCGACCCGGTGCGGGACGCTGTTCCATTCGACGAGATGCTGGAAATCGACCGCTACGCCCTGAGCCGTGCATCGCAGTTGCAAGCCGACATCCTGGCGCATTACGAGGTCTATGAATTTCACCCGGTGGTCAGCAAACTGCAAATCTACTGCAGCGAGGACCTGGGATCGTTCTACCTCGACATCCTGAAAGACCGGCTCTACACGACCGGCCCCAAGTCGCTGGCCCGGCGCAGTGCGCAGACTGCGCTGCACCAGATCACGCATGCCATGCTGCGCTGGATGGCGCCGTTCCTGAGCTTTACAGCCGAGGAGGCCTGGAAAATTTTTGGTATGTCGGAATCGATCTTTATCGAAACCTATGCCAAATTCCCTGCGCCTGATGCGACGCTGCTGGCCAAATGGTCACGCATCCGCGAGCTGCGTGACGCGGTCAACAAGGACATCGAGACCCTGCGCGCCGACGGCAAGGTGGGTTCATCATTGCAGGCCAATGTGGCGCTGCAAGTCAACGCCGACGACCATGCACTGCTGGCCAGCCTGGGCAATGACCTGAAGTTCGTGTTCATCACTTCTGCTATTGAATTAATAGCTGGGGACGAAATACAGGCGAGCGTAAGCACCAGTATTGACACCAAATGCGAGCGCTGCTGGCATTACCGGAGTGATGTCGGCATTGACCCGGCGCATCCGACGATCTGCGGCCGATGCACCAACAATCTGTTTGGCTTGGGCGAAGACAGGAAGTTCGCATAATGGCCACCCGCATAGCGCCCAAGGCCGGAACAGGCAGCCGGACAAGCTTCAAGAAAACGTCCACCACGACCGCCATGCTTCCGTGGCTCGGCCTGGCGCTGATTTTGCTGATCGCCGACCAGTTCACCAAGGTGCTGATTCTGGGCTACTACCGGCTGGGCGATGCGACCTACATCACCAGCTTTTTCAACGTCGTTCGGGTGCACAACACCGGCGCAGCTTTTTCGTTCCTGGCCTCCGCATCAGGCTGGCAGCGCTGGTTTTTTACCGGTATCGGCGTGGCGGCGGCAGTGTTCATTGTCTGGATGCTCAAATCGCATCCGGGACAAAAATTGTTTTCGTTTGCCATGGCCTGTATTCTGGGCGGCGCTATTGGCAATGTAATTGATCGCACGTTGCACGGTTACGTGGTGGATTTTCTGGATTTCCACTACGGCAACTGGCATTTTCCGGCGTTCAATGTAGCTGACAGCGCCATCACCATCGGTGCCATCTGTCTGATTCTTGATGAGCTGCTAAGGGTGCGCCGGGCCAAATAAGCTTCATTTCTCAGTGCGTCACCTTGCCGTACGTGGCGGCAGGATGACTGGACAGTTGAAGCGAACAGCTGGTCGCCGTCAATGCGCCGAATCGCGAAGTCCTGGCCAATGAAATTTCCGCCGTACAGGCAACGTCTGATAACAGCGCCGTTGGGCAACCCGCGCACTTCTGCTTCATGGGCTCGCGTGAATTTTTAGAGCGAAATCAACCTGACTGGCTTTTCCAGTCAGGTTGATTTCGCTCTAGCGATTTCGTGAAGATGGTCTCAAGCGTGTAGTTCCACGGCGCTCAGGCCCACCTTTCCATCCGGGTGGCCTGTCCTGTTTCTCATCAAATTCTAACAAGGCAACTTCGGTAACACGGTTTTTTTTACAAAACAAAAAAGGCTCAAAAACCTAAGTTTCGGAGCCTTTTTTACTTTGCTCAGTGCAAGACCGAGAAAGCTGTTGCGTAACGGCATTGCTGCCGTTGACTGCGGGTTGCAGGGCTTAGTAGCCGCCGCGACCGCCGCCGCCGCCGCCGCCGTAGCCGCCACCGCCGGAGCGATCACCGCCGCCGCCGCCGTAGCCGCCACCGCCGGAACGATCGCCACCACCGTAGCCGCCGCCACCGCCGCCGAAGCCGCCGGTACGTGGAGGACGTGCCTCCATTGGACGGGCTTCATTGACGGTGATGCTGCGGCCGCCAAGCGACTGGCCGTTCATGCCGGCGATTGCAGCTTGCGCTTCGGCATCGCTGCCCATTTCGACGAAACCAAAGCCTTTTGAGCGGCCGGTGTCGCGCTCCATCATGACTTTGGCGCTGGTGATAGAACCAAATTCGCCAAAAGACTGTTGCAGATCTTCGTCACGTACCGTGTATGGCAGGTTGCCGACGTAAAGTTTGTTGCCCATGGGGGACTCCTTAAAAACACATAAAAACAAAAGCGATTGGGTCCCGAAAGCACAACACACCCGAAAAGTACCGCCGTAGCGCGCGAAACGAACCGATCACCTGTCCTGAGCACGTAGATTTCCTGCGCGCACCCCCTGATTATGCGTCACGAAACCCAAGGCCCTACAAACAAAAAGTTCTTTGCGTGCATTGCAGGGTTTGAAACTTTAGCGTTACCGCATTCATAACCCTGCGACACATGAATGCTGTCGATGGTCAGGAAGAGTTTTGCCCTGCTGCCCAGTTGATATTTATACGCTTCAATTTTGTGCCTTGGGCGTCTTTTACGACCATGAGCGCACTTATGGCATGAATGCACGGCGTCAGTCATTGCGACTTGTCGAGTGCAGGCATTGCGTATGCAAACCGACCCAATTGCGCCACACCCACCGAAACATTTGCTGGCCTGCGATAACATAATTTATCCACCATATGTGCCAAGCCACATTTGAGGAGGAAACTAGAACGCTGCGACCAACCTGAAGTCTATGAAGCATCTTTTGAATTTATTGGCCGCAATTGCCCTGTTGGTATGGGGAACGCACCTGGTGCGCACCGGTATCCTGCGCGTGTTTGGCGCAAACTTGCGCCAGATACTGGCGCGCAGCATCAGCAACCGGTTCACAGCGGCATTGTCCGGCGTCGGCGTGACTGCGCTGGTGCAGTCGAGCACTGCCACGTCGCTGATCGTTTCCTCCTTTGTCGGCCAGGGCCTTGTGTCGCTGCCACTGGCGCTGGCCGTGATGCTCGGTGCCGACGTTGGCACCAGCCTGATGGCGGTGGTGTTTTCGTTCGATCTGTCCTGGCTGTCGCCGCTGTGCATTTTCGTGGGGGTGGTACTTTTCATATCGCGGCCTGAGACCAATGCAGGCCGTTTTGGCCGGGTGCTGATCGGACTGGGCTTGATGCTGATGGCGCTCAAACTGGTCAGCGTGTCCACGCAAGTGCTGACCCAGGCACCTGCCGTGCGGGCGCTGCTGGAATCGCTGGGCAGCGACTTGCTGCTTGAAATCACCGTAGGGGCTTTTCTGGCGGTGGTGTCCTATTCAAGCCTGGCCGTGGTCTTGCTGACGGCCACGCTGGTTAGCACCAATGTGATTGCCAGCGATGTGGCATTGGGACTGGTGCTGGGCGCCAACCTGGGCAGCGGCTTGCTGGCAGTGATCACCACGGCGCGCTCGGCCATCGAGGTGCGGCGGGTGCCGCTGGGCAACCTGATGTTCAAGGTGCTGGGCGTGACCATGGCCGCGCCTTTTGTCGGCCTGTGGCTGCGTCATGCACGGCCGTATCTGGGCGAGCCGGCCAGTGTGGTGGTGATGTTTCACCTGACCTTCAACCTGCTGGTAGGAATAGCGTTCATCGGCTGGACACAGGTCATCGCCGGCTGGGTTCAAAAGTTGCTGCCCACGCCGCCAAAAAGCAGCATCGGCAACCGGCTGCCGCATCTGGACCCGTCGGCCCTGGCCACGCCTTCGCTGGCCATTTCCTGCGCCGCCCGGGAAGCGCTGTACCAGGCCGACATGGTGGAAACCATGTTGCGTGGCATGCTGGAAGTGATCCGCAAGGACGATTTGAAACTCGCTGAAGCGTTGCGCAAGATGGACGACACGGTCGATGCACTGTACTCGGCGATCAAGTACTACCTGACCAAAATCTCACGCGAAGCGCTGGACGAGGAGGAAAGCCGGCGCTGGACCGACATCATCAGCTTCACTATCAACATGGAGCAGATCGGCGACATCATCGAGCGGGTGCTGCTCGACATCGAGGACAAGAAGATCAAGCCGCGCCGGCAGTTTTCAGAAGCCGGCATGGCCGAAATTGTCGAGCTGCATGAGCGGCTGATTGACAACCTGCGCCTGGGCATGAGCGTGTTTTTGAATGGCAACGTGCGCGATGCGCAAAAGCTGCTCGAAGAAAAAGCGCGCTTTCGCGACCTGGAGCGCGCCTACGCCACCAGCCATCTGGGCCGGCTGTCGGCCAACACATTGCAAAGCCAGGAAACCAGCTCGCTGCACATTGACCTGATCAGCGACCTCAAACGCATCAACTCGCACATCTGCTCGATTGCCTACCCGATCCTCGATTCGGCCGGTGCGCTGGCCCCTAACCGGCTGCGGCCAACTGCGCTGCTGGACAAAGCTTGAACCTGCTTCTTTTTTAATAGCGGCTTACGCTCGCTGCTATTGCGCAAGAAGGCTTTTTCATTAATATTTTCTTTGTGAGGTCCTTTTCCGGGGCTTGTTTGCGTATCAGACCGGCTACCAACCCGGTGCGGGCCGATGCGCTGCCGCACTCAGGCCTTTTTCAGCAATCCATCCAGCCGACGGTCCCAATTGCTGTTCGGCAAAACATTCGCCAGCTGGGAATCACCGAGGTTAAAGGTGCGACGCAGCACCTGCGCCAGCACGGCGCGGTAATCGTGGTGCGCCGGCAGGTCGCGTCCTTCATTGAGGTTGCCATGGGCCAGCCCGGTCCAATCGCCATGCCAGCGCCCGCCCGCCACGTTATTGCCAATCAGCCACAAGGCATTGCCAAAACCATGGTCGGTGCCGCGCGTGCCGTTTTCGGCGCTGGTGCGACCAAACTCGCTCATCACCACGATGACATCGCCGGGTTCTGCAAACACCTGCCGCAGCTGCGCAATGCCACGCGCCAGATTGCCCAGGTTGTTGGCCAGTTGCCCGGTGGCAGCGCCCTGGCTGGCATGGGTGTCCCAGCCGCCGGCAGATAAAAAACCCAGTCGCAGACTGCGGTCGTTGCGCATCAGGGTGCCCAGATGCTGCGCATCAAGTTGCAACCCGACGGGGTCAGGCGCGCCGTTGCTGGCGGCAACCATTTGCGCTGACCGCATTTGGAGGTTGGCCGGCGCGCCGTCACGGTCCAGGCCGCGGTCTGGCATGCGCTGGGCGGGCTGCATGGCCATATCACGGCTTGCATCGGCCATCACTTTTTCGGATGCCAGTTCTTTTGCGCTTTGCATGCGACTGTCCGCACCTTGCCGGAACGCCATGCTCAGGCTGTCATTGCCGCCATACAGGTCCAGCAGGGCCTGGCGCGTCTTGTCGTTGGCCAGCACACCGGTTTTCTCTGCGGCCTGGCCGCGTGGAATCAACTTGACGGGAGCCGGTCCGCCCAGAATGACCGGATTGGCTTCGCCGACACCAATCGCCACGGCGCTGTCGTTGCCGGATGCATCAACGGCATTGCCCGTCCGGCCCTCAAGTTCGGCCATTGTGTTGAGCCAGCCCGGCGAACTGCTGGTTTTGCCTGTCCTGGCAATTTCCATCTGGTACTGGGCATCAAAATGCGACCGGTTCGGTACCGGAAGGCCTGCCGCCGGCACAAAGCCGAGCACGCCCTGTTGCCATAAGGGCAGCAGGGAGCCCAACGCAGGATGCAGTGCAAAGGTGTTGTCGAGCCTCAGGGCCGTTTGCGCCGTGCCGTCAGGCGCTGAAATCGCGATATTGGGACGGATGGCGTAGTAGTTCGCGTCGGCGTAAGGCACAAAAGCCGACAGGCCGTCGTAGGCGCCGCGCAGGAAAACCACCACCAGCCGACCGCCGCCAGCTACCGACTTTCCTCCCCTTGGTGCGGGCTGCGCCCACACCGGGTGCGAAACACTCGAGAGTGCCAGCGCGGACAGCGCGCCCAGACCGAGCAGGCTGCGGCGGCGCAGCATGGCTTCTACTGAAGAAATTGAGGTGTTCATGGTGGGAACGTTCCTGGTTTATTTGCGCATGAAGTCGGGGCTGCTCAGCATCAGGCCCGTGCGGATTTTTGCCGGCTCACGGGCAATACGCTCTTGTGTGGCCGGGCTCAAAAAAGCATTCAGGTACACCGGCTCGGCAATGCGCGCAGCCAGCCCCATGGCAAAGTCGGCTCGGCGCGTCAGGGCTTCGGGGGCCAGCCAGGTGGCGGCGTCGGTTTTGTAACCGTCGGGGGTCGGCCAGCCGTGCATGGGCTGGCCGGCCTGCGCCAGAAAACCCAGGGTTTGCGTCACGTCGCGCCGGTCTTTCACGCCGCCGCCGGCGGTCAGTGCCGAGCAGGCAAAGTCCATCGGGGTTTTGAAAAGCTGGTTGTCTGCGGCCCAGAATTCAGGCGACGACACCAGGGTGCGCATCACCGCGCGCATATCGCCCTGGCTGGCCAGAAAGGTTTGGCGCAAGCGCGCGACCAAGGCGGCAGGTGGCTTGTCTGCCACAAAAAAAGTCGCCAGACGTTCTGACACCCGCTGCGCCGTCGCCGGTTGGCGTGCCAGAAAGCGGATGGCGTCCTCGCCTTCCTGCTGGCCCTGGTTGGTGTAAGGCCGGCCCAAAAAAGTCTTGTCGCCCTTGTCGTGCAGCCGCTCGGCAAACCGGAAACCTTCACCGTCCCGCAGGTTGACCGTCCAGCCGGTCAGGATACGCGCCAGTTCATGCACATCGTTTTGCGTGTAGCCGCCGCCCACGCCCAGCGTGTGCAATTCCATCAACTCGCGTGCATAGTTTTCGTTCAGGCCGCGACTGTTGCTTTGCGCCTGGTCGAGGTAATACAGCATGGCCGGATGCCGGGCGCTGGCGAGCAGCAAGTCCTCGAAACGACCCAGCGCATGGCCGCGGATGACATTCACTGCGTAATGCCCGACAAACGGCCGCACATTGCCTTTGCCAACAAACACATTCAGGTGGTTGAACCAGAACTCGGTCATGCGCGCCAGCAAGGGGTTTTCCAGCGCTGGATCACTGCAGGCCATGACGCGCCAGGCGGCCGCACTTTGCGCCATGTCGCGGCTGAACACGGGTGCATCGGCTGCCGGTGGTGAAAGCGGAATTTGGCCGGAAGCATCGGGCACGGCCTGCGCCCGCAAGATTTTGCGGGACTCGCGTTCCGCCTGAAAGTCACGCGCAATGTCACCCAGAGGCGCATTGATCCGGGCCAGTTCGGGCGGAATGGCCGGTGCCTGCTGGCTGGCGGCATAGGCCGCATCAATCTGGCTCAATGCCCATGTCCGGGGTGCCATGGCTGCCGTCTGGTCAGGCGTGGGGGCATACCACAGCCGCGAGGTGGCGCGCCATACGGCAGGAGGTGCACTGTCGGTTATACCGAGAGGCAAGGGGCTGGTTTGTGCGTTTGCCAGCAGGCTGGTCAGAGCAGCAATGGTGGCTGTTACCAGGCGGCTTGCGATGAAAGGGTTGTGCATGTAAATCTCCTGCCAGCATTTAACGCACGGGCAGCTGTAAACGTTACATTAAAAAACAGCTTTACACAGATTTACCGCAGGCGCTGAACCGCTTCCAGCGCGGCCTTCAAGCACTGAAATGACGCAGCTATAGCGTCAGGATGGTGCAGCCCGTCGTCTTGCGCGCTTCCAGCGCCCGATGCGCCTCGGCCACATCGGCCAGTGCAAAGCGCTGGTCGATGCGGATCTTCACCTTGCCGCTGACGACCATCGCGAACAGGTCGTCGGCCATTTCCTGCGTGCTTTCGCGCGTGGTGATGTGACTGAACAATGTCTGGCGCGTCACATACAGCGACCCCTTGGGGCCAAGAATGCCGGGCGAAAAAGGCGCGACAGGGCCGGACGCATTGCCAAAACTCGCCATCAGTCCGAAGGGCCGCAGGCAGTCGAGTGAACGGTCGAACGTGTCCTTGCCAACCGAGTCATAAACCACTTTCACGCCTTGACCGTTGGTGATTTCCTTGACGCGGGCGACAAAATCTTCTTTTGCATAGTTGATGACAAACGCCGCGCCATGTTCTTTTGCCAGCGTGCATTTCTCATCCGAGCCGGCCGTTCCGATCAGTTGCAGTCCCATGGCCTTGGCCCACTGGCAGGCAATCAGGCCGACACCGCCGGCAGCAGCGTGAAACAGCACAAAATCACCCGCTGTCAACCCGCCCTGCGGCTGGGTGCGGCGCAGCAGGTATTGCGCAGTCAGGCCCTTGAGCATCATGGCCGCGCCGGTCTCGAAGGAAATCGCGTCGGGCAACTTGCACACGCATTTGGCCGGCATGACGCGCACTTCGCAGTAACTGCCCGGTGGCTGGCTCGCATAGGCGGCGCGGTCGCCGGGCTGCAGATGCGTCACGCCCTCGCCAACGGCGTCGACAATGCCCGACGCTTCCATGCCAAGCTGCAGCGGCATCGGCAACTGATAAAGACCACTGCGTTGGTACACGTCGATGAAGTTCAGCCCGATGGCCTTGTGACGGATGCGGATCTCACCGGGGCCTGGTTCACCCACCTGCACCTCCACCAGCTTGAGTTCTTCGGGGCCGCCGTGCTGGTCGATGCGGACGGCTTGGGAGGTCATGACGGTCATCAGGTATTCCTTGGAGTGGTCGTTGAGTCAGAGAGGCGCTGAGCCGCCATGGTGACACGAATCGCCGCCCGCCGCTGACGGGCGCTGCGCGCCAAACGCCTGTGCAGAAACCGCCACGCAGATTGGTAAAGTCACGACCATGAATCAACGCCTGACCCCCGCCACCGCCCTGCTGCTGACGCTGCCGCCCCTGCTGTGGGCTGGCAACGCAGTGGTCGGCCGCCTGGTTCATACGCTGATTCCGCCGATGACGCTGAACTTCCTGCGCTGGACGCTGGCGTTCGCCATCTTGCTGCCACTGGCCTGGCAGGTGCTGCGCCCGGGGAGCAGCATGTGGGCGCAATGGAAGCGCCTGTCCATGCTCGGCCTGCTGGGCATCGGCTGCTACAACTCGCTGCAATACCTGGCGCTGCAGACCTCGACACCGCTCAACGTGACGCTGGTGGCGTCCAGCATTCCGGTATGGATGCTGGTGGTGGGCGCTGTCTTTTTTGGAAAACCCGTGTCGCGCCAACAGGCAGCCGGGGCGCTGCTGTCGGTGGCCGGGGTGCTGGTGGTGCTGTCGCGCGGCCAGTGGTCGTTGTTGCTGGAAGTGCGCCTGGTGCCGGGTGACATCTATGTACTGCTGGCCACGCTGGCCTGGGCGTTTTACAGCTGGTTGCTAGCACAGCCTATGGAGCCGTCTGAGCTTCGCAGCAGCTGGGCTGCCTTTTTGATCGCACAGGTCTTGTTTGGCCTGGGCTGGTCAGGCTTGTTCGCCGCAGGTGAATGGGCGCTGGTGGACGCGCGCATTCAATGGGGTTGGCCGCTGGCGGCGGCGCTGCTGTATATCGCCATCGGACCGGCCATCATGGCCTATCGCTGCTGGGGACTGGGCATGCAGCGGGTCGGGCCGGCGATTGCAGGATTTTTCACCAACCTCACGCCGCTCTTCGCCGCGCTGCTGTCAGCGGCCTTTCTGGGCGAGTTGCCGCACCTCTACCATGGGCTGGCTTTTTTGATGATCGTCGGCGGAATCGTGGTGTCGTCGCGGCTCTGAGGTTAGCGCTGCATTCCCGGATTTTGAGTGCACTGTGTTGAAGGGCTAAATACCTTTTTTTTATATTACATATTGCTCCTAATTTAACTTTTTAATTAATAATAAAAAATATGAAAGCATGTATTTACAAAGTTGAAGGCTGTAAATATCGGTCGAAAAAAGGATTTTCCTACTTTCGAATGTGGGGGACTATCGCTGCAATTTCTTTAGCTTCGGTGGCACTGAGTGCATGCAGTTCTAGCAATTCAGCTTTTGCAACGCCTCCAATGCAAAAGGATTTGCTGCTTCATTCGGTGGATTCAGACATTGCAAAACCTATGCGCGTGATTGTGAAATTCAGGCAAAGGGTGCCTTACAGTGACGAGGCTTTTTTACAAGACATTGCCCAGCATATTCACGCACGCATCGCGTACATCTCCAGCGTGTCGCTTGATACCCATGTTTATCAAGTAGAGCCCCAGAACGGCCAGAGCCAGGCTGAAGTCCTGCGAAGCCTGGCAACTATCCCGTCGGTACTGCGGGTCGAAGCAGACGCCATGGCACGACCCTCCTGAATTTGCACAACCAGGCGGCAGTGAAGTGAATCTGCGGTGCATTGAGCATGCGACGAGCCACACGCAAACGCACCATTTTTTTCGTCCTGGCTCCCTGAAGAAACAAAAATGAAAATCAAACCGAAACATTTTGGCGTTACCACCATTGCGCTGTCCATCGCGTCGGTTAGCGCCGTAGCCACAGCCCAGTTGCCACCGCCAGGCAAAAACTTTCAAAAGGCACAGGCCACGGCATTTGCCGGACCACTGCAAACCGAGCGCCAATTTAACCGCCTGATCATCAAGTTCAAGGACGGAGCCACCACCCGCGCAGGCGTGTTTGACTTTCATGCGGCGCGCAGTCAGGTGGAGACGATGGATACCAGCGCGGCAATGAAATCAGTCAATGCGGGTGCGGCGGGCTTGTCTTACTTGAAGTCGGTAACGTCACAAACACACGTTGCCGTCACTGGCCAAAAACTGAACCGTGCGGAACTGTTTGCGCTGGCCAAACAAATAGAGCAAGACCCGACAGTAGCCTATGCGGAAATTGACGAAATTGTTTATCCTTCCTTCATGCCAAATGATCCGAGCTACCAATCGGGTCAACAGTGGCACTACCAAGCCCCGGCGATTTCCCCCGGCGGAGCCAACCTACCGGCCGCCTGGGACAGTTCGACGGGCGCTGGAGTAGTGGTGGCTGTGATTGACACGGGTTACAGGCCACACGCAGATTTGGTTGCGAATATTTTGCCGGGTTATGACTTCGTCAGTGACCTCGCCAAGGCCAACGACGGCGATGGTCGCGACAGCGACGCTTTAGACCCCGGAGATTGGGAATTGGCCGGCGCCTGCACAAAAGGCTCACCTTCCAGCAACAGCAGTTGGCACGGCACCCATGTGGCCGGCACGATTGCGGCAGTCACCAATAACGGTATGGGGGGTGCGGGCGTGGCGTTCAACGCCAAAATACTTCCAGTGCGCGCGCTTGGCACCTGTGGCGGTTTTTCCTCTGACATTGCCGCTGGCATGCAGTGGGCCGCAGGGCTGAGTGTGCCCGGTATTCCGGCCAACCCCAACAAGGCCAAGGTGCTGAACCTCAGCCTGGGTGGCACAGGTTCTTGCGGTAACACCTTCCAAGATACCGTCAATGCTGTACGCGCAGCTGGTAGCGTGGTGGTGGCTGCCACGGGCAACAAAGGCTTGATTGGCATCGGTTCACCCGCCAATTGCACTGGCGTGGTCGCAGTGACCGCGCATACCAAGTTGGGCGACAACGCCAACTACAGCAATATCGGCCCAGGAACTACCATCAGCGGCCCTGGCGGTGGGTTCGGCTCCTTGATACGGGGTGATGGCGCATTGGTGTATTCCACTCTGAACACAGGAACTACCGTTCCTGGTGCCGACAGCTACGCGGGATACGAGGGCACCAGCATGGCTGCGCCACACGTGGCAGGGATCGCGGCTTTGCTGGCGAGCCTGCAACCCGCGATCACACCGGACACTTTGAGCTCGGTAATGACCAACTCGGCCCGGTCGTATCCGGCAGGCACGTTTTGCACGACCCGCACCGACTGCGGCGCCGGCCTGGTCGATGCCAAGGCCGCCATCGACCGCCTCAACTCGATGGCGCCCACAGTAGCCGCATCACCCAATCTGGTTGGTGTTCGAACCACGGGATCGACCATCAGCTTCTCGGCGAACGCCTTGGCGGGAACCAGCGGCAACACGAACTTCAGCTACCAATGGACGCAACTTGCAGGTCCTGCCGTGAACCTGGCCAGCGACACGACCTCCAGCACTTCCTTTGTCGCTCCTGCTCCTGGGGCCAGCTACACGTTCAAGGTAAAAGTCACTGATGGTGCTGGATTAACCGCCTCGAATCAAATCACCTTCATGTCCAACACCGCGCCGGTTCTTGTTCCGATTCCAGCTCAAATTGTGGTGCAAGGCGCTAACCTGAGCTTTACCGCTGCGGCTACTGATACAGAAAATAATCCTGTGGTGTTTGTAGCCAGCGGTCTGCCTGCGAGCACCAGCCTGGATCCGGCCACTGGCATGTTCACCTGGAATGAGGCCGGCCCCGCGGGGAGCTATACGTTCACCATTACGCCGAATGACGGCATTTTCAGCGGGGTTCCGCAAACGGTGTCGATCACTGTCAAAGCACCTGTTACTACTACTACAACAACAGCAGAAGCCAGCAGTGGTAGTGGTAGTGGCGGCGGCGGAGCGATGAGTTGGCTTGATGTTTTTGCCCTGTTGTCACTGACTGGGTTTGGACTTTACTTTGGTCGCCAGCACGGCACGGGCGGCCATAAAAAATAACACCATTCCCATGCCACCTAGCGCCCCCGCCACGTGGGCCGGGTGGTAAACCGGAAAGCTCCATCCGTTCAGCGGCGCTTCTCGTGTGCTGTCTATTTGCAGCCAGAGTTTCAAGGCCATGACGCCCAGCACGGCAAGGGCAGCAATGCAGGTCAAGCGTGTCGCAGATGCTGTGGCCGCATCAATCATGCTGTCCTCGGGTTGGCTAAACGGACAGGCCGTCCACGCCATGCTCACGGCGTTGCCAGCCAGTAACCCGTGTAATGCCCCGGAAGCCCCGGCGTAGTAACTGCAGTTCGGATCAAGCGCAACCACAAGCGCCACGCCGGCATAACCACCGCACAACGCCAGCAGCTGAAGCCGCCAGCGAACCCACGATCCGCTTGCAAAAACGATTGCCACCAACGCAAACACATTGCCCGCGGCATGCCAGCCGCTCAAATGCACCCATTGCGAAGTGACCAGCCGCCAGAACGCGCCCTGCTCAAAGCTGTCCCTCGAAAATCGAAAGTGCTCAGACGCCCCTGGCCAGAACTGCAACCCAAGCATGACCACCACGAAAAAAACAGCAAAACCCAGCAGTTCCATGGCATTGCCCGTCGGCCGACCTGCCAAAGATCGACTTACCGCTGCGCTGGCAGCCACAGTCCGAAACTTCAAAACGTTCCCGGAAACGCCCCGCCGTCGGCCAGCACGTTCTGGCCTGTCATATAGGCCGCCTGCTGGCTGCACAGGAAAGCGCAGATGGCACCGAACTCATCGGGTGTGCCGTAGCGGCCTGCAGGGATTTGCGCCTGCTGCGTGCGGCGGATTTCTTCCACGCTCTTGCCTGACTTTTCGGACGCGGCGCGCACGGTGGTGGCAATGCGGTCGGTGTCGAACTTGCCGGGCAGCAGGTTATTGATCGTCACGCCTTGCGCGGCGAGTTGGGTGCGGGCCACGCCAGCGACAAAACCGGTCAGGCCGCTGCGCGCACCGTTGGACAGGCCCAGGATGTCAATCGGTGACTTGACTGAACTGGAAGTGATGTTGACGATGCGGCCAAAGCCGCGCGCGGCCATGCCATCGACCGTCGCCTTGATCAGCTCGATGGGAGTGAGCATGTTGGCATCGACCGCCTTGATCCAGGCGTCCCGGTCCCAGTCACGAAAGTCGCCGGTTGGCGGGCCGCCGGCATTGGTGACCACGATATCGAATTCCTTGCGCAGCGCGAATACAGCAGCGCGGCCTTCGACCGTGGTGATGTCTGCAGCCACAAATTGCACGTTAGCGCTTGCTGGCCGAGCGTTGTCAGCTATCAATTTATTGGCCGCTGCTTCCAGCACTTCGGCGCCGCGTGCCACGATCAGCACATGCACGCCTTCGCGCACCAGCGCTTGTGCGCAGCCAAAGCCCAAGCCTTTGCTGGCGCCGCAGACCAGCGCATATTTACCGGCAATTCCCAAATCCATGTTGATTCCTTAAAAAGCGTGAGATCCAAAAACTTCCATGATACGAAGTCTGGCCCTTTGGCGTTGATCTGTAAAAGCTAGCGCGCCGCCCGCGTGAAGACAAAAATCCCGGCAATCACCAGCACTGTGCCGGCAGCTACCCATGCGGTGAACGGCTCGCCCAAAATGACCACGCCCATCAGTATGGTGGACAGCGGGCCGATCATGCCGGTCTGGGCGGCCAGGCTGGCGCCGATGCGTTCAATCGCCATCATCACCATCAGCACCGGCACGGCGGTACACAGTGTGGCGTTCAGCAATGACAGCCAGATCACCTCGGGCGCCACCACTGCGGCGCTCATGGGGCGCAACAAAACGAATTGCAGCAAGCAGCACAAACAAGCCACGCTGGTGGCCAGGCCGACCAGACGCATCGAGCCCAGGCGCTTGACCATCTCGCCGCTGTACACCAGGTACAGCGCATAACTGATGGCACTGAAGAACACCAGCAGCGCACCCCAGGCGGCTTCGCTGCCCTGCAACTTGATCTCGTGGCCAAAGACCAGGGCCACGCCGGCATAGCTGATACCCATGCCGATGAGGTGCAGCGGCGCAATGCGCCGCCGGTAAAACACCAGGCCCAGCAGCAGGACCAGGGTCGGATTGAGGTACAGAATCAGCCGCTCCAGCGAGGCGCTGATATAGGCCAGACCGGCAAAGTCCAGGAAACTGGCCAGGTAGTAGCCGGTAAAGCCCAGCCAGACCACACCCAGCCAGTCCTTGCGGGTCAGCGGCGGCTTGCCCCGGCTGGCCCACCAGGCCATCAGTGCAAAAATTGGCAGCGCAAACAGCATGCGGAACATGATCAGCGTGACGGCATCCACGCCATAGCGGTAAGCCAGCTTGACGATGATCGCTTTGCCGCTGAAGGCAATCGCGCCAAAACTCGCCAGCAGCAACCCTGTTGCTATGCTTTTGGGAGCTACTTGAGCTTTATCTGATTGCGCTGGAGGCCTATTTGATTCAGAAATATTGTTCAAGGTGTGTGTTATTCACGACGGCTAGGCAACCGAAAAATTTTGCATGTCGCAAGTCCCCAAGTTTGGCACGGGCCGGGCGGCGGGCGGCATCTAGCATTCGGGCGGCGCTCCACGTCATTGACGAAGGCCGGCCAGTCCCCGGCGGCTTGTCGCTGTGAATTGGCCGCGTCCATGAAAAACGGCACCCGAAGGTGCCGTTTTTGCAGTGGCCGTCAGGGCGCCAGCATCATTCTTCGACGAAGGCTTCTTCGCGCTTGTTCTTCACGGCCGGAAGCAGCACGATCACCAGCATCAGTACCGCAACTGCCAGGAGGCCGGCAGAAATCGGACGGGTCACGAACACGCTCCAGTCGCCGCGCGACAGCAGCAATGCCCGGCGCAGGTTCTCTTCCATCATTGGGCCCAGGATGAAGCCCAGCAGCAAGGGGGCGGGTTCTGCCCCCAGCTTGACAAAGATATAGCCAATGATGCCGAACAGACCCACCATCCACACGTCCCAGGTGTTGTTGTTGGTCGAGTACACGCCGATGGCGCAGAACAGCACGATGGCCGGGAACAGGTAGCGGTAGGGAACAGTCAGCAGCTTGATCCAGATGCCGATCAGCGGCAGGTTCAAAATCACCAGCATCGCATTGCCGATCCACATCGAGGCGATCAGGCCCCAGAACAGTTCGGGATTGCTGGTCATGACCTGCGGGCCCGGCTGGATGTTGTGGATGGTCATGGCGCCGACCATCAGCGCCATCACGGCGTTGGGTGGAATGCCCAGTGTCAGCAGCGGAATGAAGGAGGTCTGCGATCCGGCGTTGTTGGCCGACTCGGGAGACGCCACACCACGGATGTTGCCTTGGCCGAAAGGCACTTCGCCCGGCTTCATCTTCATCTTTTTTTCCAGCGCATAAGCAGCAAAGGCCGACAGCAAGGCGCCACCGCCGGGCAAGATTCCCAGCGCGCAACCCAGGAAAGTGCCGCGCAAAACGGCAGGCGTCATGTCCTTGAAGTCCTGCTTGGTCGGCCATAGCCCCGACACGCCAGCGGTGAACACTTCGCGCTCACTCTCTGGCTGGGCCAGGTTGCTGATGATCTCGCCGTAGCCAAACACGCCCATGGCGATCACCACGAAGCCGATGCCGTCGGTCAGTTCCGGAACGTCAAAGCTGAAACGCGCCACGCCCGAATTCACGTCCGTACCGACCAGGCCAAGCAGCAGGCCCAGCACGATCATGGCGATGGCTTTCAGCAGCGAACCCGACGCCAGCACCACGGCACCAATCAGGCCCAGGGTCATCAGTGCAAAGTATTCGGCCGGGCCAAACTTGAAGGCCAATTCGGTCAATGGAGGCGCGAAGGCCGCCAGAATCAAGGTACCAACGCAGCCTGCAAAGAAAGAACCCAGACCGGCAGCCGCCAGCGCCGGTCCCGCACGGCCTTTTCGGGCCATCTGGTAGCCGTCAATGCAGGTGACAACCGAGGACGATTCTCCCGGTAAATTGACCAAGATAGCCGTGGTCGAGCCGCCATATTGGGCGCCGTAGTAAATACCGGCCAGCATGATCAGCGCAGACACCGGCGGCAGTGCGTAGGTGGCCGGCAGCAGCATGGCGATGGTCGCCACCGGGCCGATGCCGGGCAGCACGCCAATCAGCGTTCCCAAAATACAGCCTACCAGGCAATACAGCAGGTTGATCGGCGTGAAGGCCACGCCGAAACCCAATGAAAGGTGTTCAATCAGTTCCATTTTTAATTCTCCTTAGCCGGTGATGAACTCGGGCCACACTGGAAACTGCAATTTCAGCGCAATCACGAAAGCAAGGTAACTGCCCACGGCAAGCACCGTGGCCAGAATGAACGTGGCCTTGAACTTCCAGCCTTCTTCAGCCATGCTGGCAATGAAGGTCAGCGCATAAATGGCAATGATCAGGCCCATTGCTGGGATGCCAAAGTACGGCAAGCCGGCAAGCAGCGCACCAAACACCAGATTGGCCAAAATCACGAAAAACAGCGGCTTCCAGGCCCATTTGCCAATTTTGTCGCCACCCATGGTTTCAACCACCAGCGACTTGAAGGTGATGGCCGCGCCCAGGATCGTCATCAGGACACCCAGGTAAAGCGGGAAGTAACCTGGCCCCATGCGCGCACCGTTACCCACGTTGTATGTCGTGGCCCCCCAGGCAAACGCCACCCCGACGCCCATAAACATAAGACCGGAAAAAAAGTCTTTTTGACTCTTGATATTCACGGTTTGTCTCCTTTATAAAAAATTGAACCTGCATCTCAATCTTTCATTGTGCTTTCAATTACCAGCACAAAAAATGTGGCTTTCACTTATGTACAGAGTGATCTAAAGAGACCTCGGCGCAACCAAATTCAGCGGTGGAGTTGGCGCTCAAAAAATATCCATGCCCTGCTGACACAAAAAAGCCACCCCAAGGGTGGCTTTTTCAAGGTCAATGCGCACGCCTCTTGTGCGTGCTCGCAACTTCACTCTTCAACGAAAGCTTCTTCCCGCTTGCTTTTCACTGCGGGCACCAGCACGACCAGCATCAGCAACACGCAGGCCACCAACAGACCGGCAGAAATCGGACGGGTGGCAAAAGTGCTCCAGTCCCCGCGCGACAGCAGCAGCGCCCGGCGCAGGTTTTCCTCCATCATGGGGCCCAGAATCAGGCCCAGCAACAAGGGCGCCGGCTCGGCGCGCAGTTTGTGGAAGATATAGCCCACCACGCCAAAAAACCCCACCACCCAGATGTCCCAGGTGTTGTTGTTCGTCGAATACACACCAATCGAACAAAACAGCACAATTGACGGAAACAGGTAGCGGTAAGGCACGGTCAGCAGTTTGATCCACATGCCGATCAGTGGCAGATTCAGGATAACAAGCATCGCGTTGCCAATCCACATCGAGGCAATCAGGCCCCAGAACAACTCGGGGTTGCTGGTCATGACCTGCGGGCCGGGCTGGATGTTGTGAATCATCATGGCGCCCACCATCAGCGCCATCACCACGTTCGATGGAATGCCCAGGGTCAGCAGCGGAATGAAAGACGCCTGAGCACCTGCATTGTTGGCCGCTTCGGGGCCGGCAACGCCGCGAATATTGCCCTGGCCAAACGGCACTTCACCGGGACGACCCTTGACTTTCTTCTCAATGGTGTAGGCGGCAAAAGCCGACAAGGTGGCGCCGCCACCCGGCAAGATGCCGAGCGCACAACCAAGCGCTGTTCCGCGCAGCACGGCGGGCACCATGTCCTTGAAATCCTGCTTGGTCGGGAACAGGCCCGCCACCTTGATGTCAAACACCTCGCGCTGGGTTTCGCGCTGCGCCAGATTGCTGATGATTTCACCGTAGCCAAAAATACCCATCGCAATCGCCACGAAGCCGATGCCGTCGGTCAATTCGGGAACGTCAAAGCTGAAGCGTGGCACGCCAGAGTTCACGTCGGTGCCCACCAGGCCGAGCAGCAGGCCCAGCAAGATCATGCCAATGGCCTTGAGCAGTGAGCCCGAGGCCAAAACCACCGCTCCGATCAGGCCCAGCAGCATCAGCGCAAAATATTCGGCGGGACCAAACTTGAAGGCCACTTCCGTCAGCGCAGGCGCAAAGGCGGCGATCATGACGGTGCCCACGCAGCCCGCAAAAAACGACCCCAGTCCGGCAGCTGCCAGCGCCGGCCCTGCCCGTCCTTTTTTGGCCATCTGGTGGCCGTCAATTACCGTGACCACCGACGACGACTCGCCAGGCAGATTCACCAAAATGGCCGTGGTCGAGCCGCCATACTGCGAGCCATAGTAAATACCGGCCAGCGCAATCAGCGCCGACTCGGGCGGCAGCGCGTAGGTGGCGGGGAGCAGCATGGCGATGGTCGCCGCCGGGCCAATGCCCGGCAATACGCCGATCAGTGTTCCCAACAGGCAGCCAACCAGCGCGTAGATCAGGTTGATCGGCGTGAATGCCACGCTGAAACCCAAGGACAAATTTGCAAGCAGATCCATTTTTGTCCTTATCCGGTGATGAATTCAGGCCACACCGGAAATTGCAGCGCCAGCGCCAGTACAAAAACCAGGTAACTGCCAATGGCCAGCGCGGTGGCCAGCATGAACGTGGGCACGAATTTCCAGCCGGCTTGCGCCATGCTGGCAATAAATGTCAAAGCGTAAATCGCCACGATCAGTCCGAAGGCAGGCACATCCAGACTGCGCACACCGGCCAGCAATACGCCAAACACAAAGTTGGCGGCAATCACATAGAACAGCGGGCGCCATGCCCATGCGCCGATCTTGTCCTCGCCGGGGGCGTCTCCACCCAGCGCATTGAAAGTAACCACGACCCCCACCAAAGCCATCAAAGCACCCAGCATCAGGGGAAAATACCCGGGTCCCATGCGCGCGGCGTTACCCACCGTGTAGTTGGTGGCACCCCATGCAAATGCCACGCCGCAGACCATGAACATGACTCCCGAATAAAAATCGGGTTGACTCTTTATGTGCACTATTTGTAGCCTTTGTGTAAAAAATGAATCTGCATATTGTGCAGGCAACAATTTTTTCACTTCAGATGGCTTACCCCTAGCTGACAAAAAAATATTAAATTCAGCAGATTTCCATTTTCAGCAGATGGGGGCAGATCAGGAAAGAGAGGGCGTGGTCGCGAGGATTTCTTCGATGGTGGTCAGGCCTTCGGCGACTTTCAGTGCACCGGCCAGACGCAGCGGCCGCATGCCTTCACCGATCGCCTGGCGGCGCAAGGTGTCGATGTTGGGCTCTTTTGAAACTTTGTCCTTGAATGCTTCCGTCACGGTCAGCAACTCGTACAGCCCCATGCGTCCCCGGAACCCGGTCATCCGGCAATCAACGCAGCCCACCGCTTTATAGGGCAGGTAGCTGCCCGTGATCTGCCAGGGCTTGACCATTTCGGCCAGCGTTTCACGCTTGGCATTTTCGTCAGGTTGGCGGCACTGGCTGCACAGTGTGCGCACCAGCCGCTGGGCCAGCACGCCGAGCAGCGTGGCGTTGATCAGGTAGTTCGGCACGCCAAGTTCCATCAGCCGCGAGACCGCCGACGGCGCATCGTTGGTGTGCAATGTGCTGAACACCAGATGACCGGTGAGCGCCGCCTGCACCGCCATTTCGGCAGTGGGCAAGTCGCGAATCTCGCCGACCATGATGATGTCCGGGTCTTGCCGCATCAGCGAGCGCAGTCCTTCGGGAAAGCCGAAGTTCAGCATCGGCTGGACCTGCGTCTGGTTGAAGGCGGGTTCGATCATCTCGATCGGGTCTTCGATCGTGTTGATATTGACCTCTTCGGTGGCCAGCCGCTTGAGCGTCGAATACAGCGTCGTGGTCTTGCCCGAGCCGGTCGGCCCGGTCACGAGCACGATGCCGTAGGGGCGCTTGACCAGCTGCTCCCAGCGCTCGGCGTCGTGCAATGAAAAACCCAGCGCATCGAGGTTCTTGACCGTCGTGTCGGGGTCAAAAATGCGCATCACCATTTTTTCGCCAAAGGCCGTCGGCAGCGTGGACAGGCGCATCTCGATTTCTTCCCCGCGCGGGTTGCGGGTCTTGATGCGGCCATCCTGCGGCCGGCGCTTTTCGACCACATCCATGCGGCCGAGCAATTTGATGCGCGCCGTCATGGCATTGTGGACGGCCATTGGCAGCTGGTACACCGGATGCAGGATGCCGTCGATGCGAAAGCGGATCACGCCCTGCTCGCGGCGCGGCTCCAGGTGGATGTCGCTGGCGCGCTGGTCAAAGGCGTACTGCCAGAGCCAGTCCACCACCTGCACCACGCCCTGGTCATTGGCGTCGAGCTGGCGGTTGCTCTTGTTCAGCTCGACCAGCTGCTCGAAACTGGCCGAACCCGAGCCGCCGCTCGACTTGAGTGCGGCCTTGACCGATTTGGCCAGCGCAAAGAATTCGGCCGTGTACTTGCTGATTTCCAGCGGATTGGCCACCACCAGGCGCACGCTGCGCCGGGACTGGCGCTCGACCTCGGGCACCCAGTCGGTGACGAACGGGTCAGAGGTGGCAATCACCAGCTCCTGCGGCGTGACCTGCACCGGCAGCACCTTGTGGCGCTCGGCATACACCGCCGACATGGAGTCAGCCACCTTGCCCACATCGACCTTGAGCGGGTCGATGCGCAAATACTTCAGTCCCGCACACCCGGCCAGCCACTCGCTGATGGCTTCGGCATCCAGCGGCTTGCCATCCTGGAGCCGTTTCATGCCGATGCTGGCCAGCCTGACGACCGGATGCTGGGCGCTTTGCACCTGAGAACAGCGGGCGATGGTGCGCTGGGCATCGGCGGTGCTGATGAGGCCATCCTCACCCAGCCATTCAACCAGCTTGCGCCAGTCCAGATGCCCGGCATGCAGCCTTCCAAAATCCGGATTCAAGGGGGGTTTTTGGGGATGCGCAACGCTCATGAAGGACTCTTCAACACAGGGTTTGTTAAAAAAAATGGAAAGTCAAAACACCGGCCTGAAAAGCCGCAGCCATTTTTTGGCCGGCAAGTCCCAGCGCGACTCAATGATGCCGGCGCGCTGCAGCAACTCCTCGCGCTCCGGCCGCGTCGGCTCGAACTGGGCCAGCACCACGGTGTTGCCCTCGCGCGTCGGCCGGAAGGCCCAGATCGACTCGGGACCAAAGGCTTCGGCCATTTTGACCAGCGAGGCTTCGTAACTCGAATCGCGGCCAAACAGGTTGACTGTCATCACGCCGCTTTCTGTCAACAGTTCGCGGCAGTTGGCATAAAAATCGGCATCGTCGAGTACTGGCGCGGCCGCTTCATGGTCGTACAGGTCCACATGCAGTAAATCAACCGTGCCACGGTGCGCTGGTTTTTTGATTTCATCAGCCGCATCGGCTTCGATAACGCGAAGCCTTGAATCGTCGCGCGGCAGCTTGAACCAGAGCCGGCAGGCGGTGACCACCTGCGGGTTGATCTCGATGGCGGTGGTTTTCATGCGCAGCTTTTTGTGGCAAAACTTGGTCAGCGCCGCCGACCCCAGCCCGAGCTGCATCGCCTGCTTTTTGGCCACCGATTCGGCGTCCAGGAACAGCAGGCCGGCCATCATGCGCTGCACATACTCCAGCTCGATGTCATAAGGCGCGTCCTTCAGCATCGAGCCCTGCACCCATTCGGTGCCCAGATGCAGAAAGCGCACATCGCCGAAGTCGGAAAAGTTGACTTCGGGCAGGACCCGGGCATTAGGATTTTCTTTGGTTGACATGGCAGCAATCGAGGGAGTTTTTTAGTGCAAGCGCCACAGGCGCAACCCCATTTTCACCTCATGCCAGCGGCGCGTCCGAATCGGCTGTGTCGGCGGCATGCACATGCTTGCGCAGGCGCAGCAAGGCCTGGGCTTCTCGCAGGCCGGCGCGGACCAGGATGTCGTCGTCGGGCAGGCCGGCGTCCAGCCAGCGCACGATGCATGAATTGCGCAGCGTCATCGGCCCGGCATGGGCCAGCACGGTGTCGGGGTAGCGCGGCCCCAGGGTATTGCTCACATGCCGGTTGGCCAGGTGAAACAGTGCGCGCGGCGTCAGCCGGCCGGCCTTCTTGCGCGAGACAAACAGCGGCGTGCCGGCGTCCTGCGGCAGCGGCAGCGTGGCGCGCACGGTGAGCCAGGCCAGCACGGCGGTGCTGGCTTCTACAGGCAAGGTGATGCGCCGGTCTTGCGCCTTGCGGGCACCGCTCAGGTCGAGCATCACCGCCGGTGCTTCTCCGCCGGGCGCTGTTTCCTCAGTGGGCCAGAGTTCGGCCACACCATGGCTGGAACCCAGGCGGGGATGCTGTACATCGCCGATGTCCAGCCCCGCCAGTTCGGCCACCGTCAGGGCCGACTGCATCATCAGGCGCAGGATCGCCTGGTCGCGCACTTCCAGCCAGGGCTGGTCCTGCGGCGGCGGGTCGATGGGCGGCGCCACGGCCTGCAGCAGTGCATCCCAGTCAAGCGCATGGAACACCAGCGAATCCATCTGCTCGGTGGCCGACACCGACGCGCCCGCGTCCACCGGGTTGTCAGCCACCCAGTCCTGGGCCTGGGCAAAGGCATAAATTTTCTTCAGCACGCGGAAGTAGCGGCGCTGCGTCACGGTGCTGACATGCAGCATGCCGCGCGCCTGCCCGCGCGGGCTCAGTGCTTCAAGGTAGGCACGCACGTCGATTGACTTGGCCTCGTTCCAGGCCAGCGGGCCGTGCGTCGTCAAATACTCGGTCCAGCCGGTCCAGAGTGAATGGTAGGACGCCAGCGAGCGTGGCGACAGGCCGCCCTTGCGCTGGGTGGCGCGCTCCAGCGCCCAGGCCTTGAAAACGTCTTCAGTGGTGAGGGGAAACGGAAGTTTGCTCATTGCTTGTCGGTCAATCCATGTTGCTCAAAAACCTCGCGCCAGGCGGAGAGCTTGCGCTCAAACGACCAGGACGCATTGGCCGGGCTGGTCGATGGCAAGCGGTGAAATAGTACCCCCACGCTTTTCACTTCGTGTAATGCGCTGCCCCCCGAGGGGGCTGCTGCGCCTGCAGTCCGGCAAAGCCGGTCCTGCGGCCCCTGCTTGGCCACAGGGGATGCCGGGGTTGTCAGCGCAGCACTGACATGGCGCGCATGTTTAAAGCTTTCGCCGCCGTTGTGCGCAATCGCCAGCAGGTCGGGGCACCAGCAGCGCAGCTGCGAAAAATCATTCACCTGCGGCTGGCGGATGCGGCTGTCCAGGCTGCCTTCTCGCTCGCAGGCGGCATACACGTCCCACAGGCCCAGACCCCTGTCCAGCAGCCACTCGCTACGTATTTTATAGCTATTGGCACCCGTAGGCATTGCGCAAGAGGGCCAAATGGCTTGCAAAATTGCCCAGAACCGGTTTTGCGGATGGCCATAGTATTGCTGCGCCGCCAAAGAGGCCACGCCGGGAAAACTGCCCAGAATCAACAGCCGCGTGTTGCCGGACACCAGCGGCGCCATGCCGGTCAGCACGGCATCAATGCCTGGAGCTTGGGAAAAGCCTGCAGCGCATTGGCCGTGGTGGCCCGCGCCAGCGCTTCGGGCGTCAAGCCGCGAAGCTGCGCCAGCACGCCGGCAATGCGTGGCAGTTCGGCCGGCTCGTTGCGCCCTTGGCCCTGCCCGTCCTGCCGCTGCGCTGCAGTGCGGTAGCGCCAGTGCGGCGGAATGTCAGGCGAATCAGTTTCCATGACCAGCGCCTCCAGCGGCAGGCAACTGGCCAGACGCCGGATCTGCAGCGCCGAGTCAAACGTCACGTTGCCACCAAAACCGAGCTTCAACCCCAGCTTGATGAATTCAGCCGCCTGCTGCTCGCTGCCGTTGAAGGCATGGCCAATGCCGCGCCAGCCGCCCCCGGGCTTGAGATCGCGCAGGTGCTTGAGCAGCTTGTCGGCCGAACGCCGCACATGCAGCATCACCGGCAGGCCGTGCTGGCGCGCCAGCTTGAGCTGCTCGCGGTAGAAAAATTCCTGCCGCTCGCGCATCGGGCTTTGCTTGAGCGCCGGCTCGAAATAATCCAGCCCGATCTCGCCGACCGCCACCAGGCGCGGATCGTCCCGGCGAAGGTGCAATTCCGCATCCAGCGCCTGCAGGTCGGCCTCCTGCGCGCCGGGCACGCACAGCGGGTGGATGCCCAGCGCATAGCTGTCCGAAAAGCGATGCGCCAGCTGCCGGACCGCCTCGAAGTTGCCCACCGCCACAGCCGGCAGCACGCAATGCGCCACGCCTTCGGATGCAGCGCGCGCGCGCATGTCGCCCCGATCGGCGGAAAACTCTGCGGCGTCAAGATGGCAATGCGTGTCAATCCAGAAGGTCATGAAAGTAGTGGTGAAGGGACGGGCCTGTATTGGCTTGGTCCTGCATGTTGACATACAAAGGGAAGCTGCATAGCGCCTGTTTTTTTCAAAGCAAATGCCGCACAGGGTATGGCATTGCCACGCCAACCCGTGCTTCTTGAGACCAGTTGAAACAAACCGAAAGCGCTTGTTTCAACAATCCCCTGGCAAGGCTTTGAGTGAGTGCAGCAAAGCAGAAATCATGATACGGTGCATTTTTTGTCCCGCTGGTTTCTCCACATTACCCCACAGGTGAACGGATGCGCAGGCCTGCCCTTTACAGTAGTTCCCAACGCCAGCGTCCTGCGCCGGTAGGTTCAAACACCGACGGGCCTGCAACGCCAAACGGTGCTTCGCAGGCGCCGCCAGAAGACAATCGGACAGGTCAGCCTCAATCAGTTGCCACTCGCCTCCTGCGGCACCTGTCCCTTCACAACATCCACCTGCTGTGGTCGGTGGTCGGGTTGCTGGCACTGCTGCTGGCGATCAGCTTGTTCTCTTCGATGCAGCCTGGCGCCCGCAAGCTGACCCAGAAGGACATCAACGCCGCCGTGCTGAAGACCCTGGAAACGACCGTGCTTCCCTCGCCAGCGGTCAAAGCCTACGAAGCCATCATTCCGTCGGTGGTGCGCGTGACCGGGCTGGGCAAGCCAACCAAGGACAAGGACAGCGACGAACATGCCGACCGCAGCGTGGGCACCGGTGTCGTCATCACGGACAAGGGCACCATCCTGACCAACCTGCATGTGGTGCAGGGCGCGCAAACCATCAAGCTCACCTTTGCCGACGGACTGGAATCCACCGCCAGCATCACCGGCGTGCAGCCCGAGAACGACCTGGCGGTGCTGCAGGCGCACAAGATTCCCGACGACCTGATGGCTGCCACGCTGCGCTCGACATCCGACCTGGCGCCGGGCGACGGCGTGGTGGCCGTGGGCTATCCCTTCGGCATTGGTCCGTCGGCCTCCAGCGGCATCATCTCGGGGCTCAAGCGCAGCTTTCGCTCGCCTGACGGACAACAGGTCATCACCAACCTGATCCAGTTCGATGCCGCCGCCAATCCCGGCAATTCGGGCGGCCCGCTGGTCACCCTGGAAGGCGAGGTGATCGGCATCGTCACGGCCATCTACAACCCTAACGGTCAGCGCTCTTTTGTTGGCATCGGTTTTGCAGTGCCGATTGAAAACGCCGCCTCGGCCGCCGGGATGACTCCTTTTTGACGTGTTTTGAAAGGTTTTTTCATGGATTCGAACCATTTTGAGCATTCGGCGGCTGCCAGTCACGACACCGCGCAACTCATGGAGCAGATCCTCTACGAGGTCAAGCGCGTGGTGGTCGGGCAGGACCGGTTTTTGGAACGCGTCATGGTTGCCATCCTGGCGCAAGGCCATCTGCTGGTTGAAGGCGTCCCCGGTCTGGCCAAGACGCTGACGATCAAGACGCTGGCGCAAACCATCAACGGCCAGTTCAAGCGCATCCAGTTCACGCCCGACCTGGTGCCCGCCGACTTGGTGGGCACGCGAATCTACAACCAGAAAACCGGCGAGTTCACGACCTCGCTGGGCCCGGTGTTCACCAACCTGCTGCTGGCCGACGAGATCAACCGGGCGCCGGCCAAGGTACAGAGCGCGCTGCTGGAGGTGATGCAGGAGCGGCAGGTGACGATTGCCGGCATAACGCACCACGTGCCCGCGCCATTCCTGGTCATGGCCACGCAAAACCCGATTGAAACCGAAGGCACCTACCCGCTGCCCGAGGCGCAGGTGGACCGCTTCATGATGAAGGTGGTGGTCGACTACCCCTCCGACGAGGAAGAGTTCGTCATCGTCCAGCGCGTCACCGGCCCGGCGGTGTCGGTGTCGGCCGTGGCGACTACCCTGCAGCTGGCTGCGCTGCAGGCCGAGTGCCGGCGCGTCTATGTCGATCCGTCGCTGGTGCAGTATGCGGTTCGGCTGGTGTCGGCTACACGCAACCCGGGCAGGCATGGCCTCGATGAGCTGGCGCGTTTCATCACCTTCGGCGCCAGCCCGCGCGCCACCATCAACCTCACCGAAGGTGCACGCGCCCTGGCCATGCTGCGCGGCCGCAGCTATGCATTGCCCGAAGACATGACCGACCTGATCCCCGACGTGCTGCGCCACCGCCTGGTGCTGTCGTACGAAGCGCTGTCGGAAGGCTTTTCCGCCGACCGGATCGTGGAAAAAATCATGGCCAGAATCCCGCAACCCGCCAAGCCGCTTGCGCATGAAAAACTTGCGGCCTAGAGTGATGAGCCCCCATGCTCCGCCGCTTCGCGGGTCGCTGCCCCCCGAGGGGGCCGCCCCGCCTGCGGCCCGAGTACTTAACCCCCACGCTCCGCCGCTTCGCGGGTCGCTGCCCCCCGAGGGGGCCGCCCCGCCTGCGGCCCGGCAAAGCCGGTTCCGTGGCCGGTGCTTGGACAATCGGGGAATTTGCCATGCCTAGGCTTTCACACGCTGTACCACCACCGGTGGCGCCAGCCCCTGCCGAAAGCGCTGACCATCTTCTGCGCCGGCTCGAATGGACGGTATTGCGCCGGCTGGACGGGCTGCTGCAGGGTGACTACCGCACGCTGTTTCGCGGCACTGGCATGGACCTGGCGGACCTGCGGGAATACCAGTTCCATGACGATGTGCGGCATATCGACTGGAACGTCACGGCGCGGCTGCAACAGCCGCATGTGCGCGTGTTCACCGAAGACCGCGAGATGAGCGCATGGTTTTTGCTGGACTTGAGCCCGTCGATGGATTTCGGCTCCGGTGAAATCGCCAAGCGCCAGGTGCTGACCGACTTCGTGGCCGTGCTGGCGCGCTTGTTGACGCGCCATGGCAACCGTGTCGGCGCAATGCTCTACGGCGCCGGCGTCGATACCACGCTGCCGGCGCGCAGCGGCCGCCCCCATGTGCTGAACCTGCTGCACACCCTGCGGTCGCGGCCGCAAACGCCCAGCGCGGGTCCGACCCGCCTGCATGAACTGCTGGCGTCGGCCGCCAACCTGGTACGCCGCCGCTCAACCGTGTTCGTGGTGTCCGATTTCATCACCGAAGCGGGCTGGGAAGCGCCGCTGGGGCAACTTGCCCAGCGGCATGACGTGGTGGCGGTGCGCCTGCTCGACCCGCTGGAACTCGAATTGCCCGACCTGGGCCTGATCCCGATTGTCGATGCCGAAACCGGCGAACAGTTGCTGGTCGATACCCACGATGCCGGCTTTCGCAAACGCTTTGCGCGCATCGCGGCCCAGCGCGAAGCCGACCTGCGCCAGGCGCTGGGAAATGCGGGCGTTGACACGTTGGAACTTTCAACCGACGACAACCTCGCCGACGCCATCCTGCGTTTTACCGACCTGCGCAAACAACGCAGCCGCCTGTCCGGCGCTTCTGGAGCGGCAGGCCGTCTGCCGGCCCACCTGGCCCGTGCAGGCTGAACAGCGTGGAAACATCACCATGACACTTCCCATGACTTTTCTCTGGCCGCAGTTCCTGTGGCTGCTGCTGGCCCTTCCATTGCTGGTCGCCGTGTATCTCTGGCTGCTGGGCCGGAAGAAAAAAATGGCGCTGCGCTATGCCAGCCTGTCCATCGTGCGGGAAGCCATGGCAAAGGGCCAGGGCTTTCGCCGGCACATCCCGCCGCTGCTGTTTTTGCTGTCGCTGGCCGCCATGCTGGTGGCATCGTCGCGCCCGTTCGCCGTGGTGACGCTGCCGTCGCAAAACGAAACCATCATCCTGGCGATGGATGTGTCGGGCAGCATGCGGGCAACCGACGTGCAGCCCAACCGGCTGGTGGCGTCGCAAAATGCCGCCAAGGCTTTTCTGGCCGACCTGCCGCGCAGCGTGCGGGTCGGCGTGGTGGCCTTTGCCGGCACCGCCGCCGTGGTACAACCGCCGACCTTGAGCCGTGAAGACCTGACGACGGCGATTGACAAGTTCCAGCTGCAACGCGGCACAGCCATCGGCAACGGCATCGTCGTGTCGCTCGGCGAGTTGTTTCCCGACGCCGGCATCGACCTGGAAACGCTCGAAACCGGCAACGACCGCAAGCGCGGCCTGTCGCTCGACCAGGCCGGCAAGAACGACGCCAGCAGCAAAAAACCATTCACGCCCGTCGCACCCGGCTCCTACAGTTCGGCCGCCATCATCCTGCTGACCGACGGCCAGCGCACCACCGGCGTCGATTCGCTCGACGCGGCCAAGGCAGCGGCGGACCGGGGTGTGCGGGTCTATACCGTGGGCGTCGGCACGGTCGAAGGCGAGACCATCGGCTTTGAAGGCTGGTCCATGCGCGTCAGGCTCGACGAGGAAACCCTAAAGAGCATTGCCCGCGCCACCCAGGCCGAATACTTTTATGCGGGCACGGCGGGCGACCTGAAAAAGGTCTACCAGACGCTCAGTTCCCGCTTGACGGTGGAGAAAAAGGAAACCGAGATTTCCGGGCTGCTGGCCTTGGTCGCTGCCCTTCTGGGCTTGCTGTCAGCCGGCCTGTCGCTGCTCTGGTTCAACCGGATTCTCTGACGCCCTTCAAGCCATTCTTGGCAGGCGTTTTCAAGAGAAATAAGCCGTTTTCGCAATACGGGCGGGCGTAGTCAGCTATTTTTTTAATAGCATCCTACTTTTTTGCCGATTTCTTCCTTTTGGGGGCCGCAGCCTTGGGCATCAGCGCATCAGTCCAAACCTTGGTCGCCTGACGGGTGTTCTTGGCGGCTTCGCGCTTGACGGCGGCCGTGGCCTGGGCGCGGGCCGATCCGGCGATCTTGTTGGCGCCACTCAAAAACATGCTCATAAACGGATTTTTCATGACCGCTACTCCTTAAAAAATGGACGGCTTTTTCATTGGCCACTTCAATAGCCTTCACTTTCAGTAAAACAATTCAGCCAGATCGACGGTGGAACGCTTGCCAATGTCGCCATGATTCGCTTCCAGCCAGGCCTTGGCCCGCTGGCGACCCATATTTTTCAGCAGTTCAAAAAACTCCATGTTGGCCGCAAGCTTGGTTTCGGTCTTGAACGCATTCATTTGTTCCGGCGCATCGATCACATGGAAATTCAGGCGAACCAGTCGCCTTTCGATCCTTCCGACAGGAAAAAACGATTCGCTGGCGTAGTCACGGGCATGGGCAAACATGCGCATTTCCCGCAGAAAGGTTGAATTGAAAGCCAGTTCAAGTACGCGGTCCTTGATTTCCTGCACGCTGTTCGGCGTGCGCTGGTATTTCAGGGGGGTGAGCAGAACCATCAGAATATCCGCGCTCTTGCATTCGTAAACCAGCGGAAAAACCGCCGGATTGGCCGCATAACCGCCATCCCAGTAGGGCTCGCCTTCAATGACGACCGACCGCGCCATCTGCGGCAAGCAGGCAGAGGCCAGAATCGCATCCGCGCTGATTTCCGGCGAGCGGAACAGCCGGACCTTGCCTGAGTTGGCGTTGGTCGCGGCAATGTAGAGCTTGACCGGGCTGTCGCGTCGAAGGCGCTCGAAGTCCACCTGCGCCAGCAAGATCTTGCGCAGCGGGTTGACATCGAAGGGATTGAGTTGTTGCGGCGAAAAGTAATGGGCAAACTGCAACATCATCTTGAAGGCCGGCACCAGCTTGACATCCTGCCCGTCCCTGGACGGCGTGGCAATTTCAAACGGCAGGCTTTCCGCCACCTGGCGCCAGAACGCCTGCAGCGCGGCCCGCGCACCTTCGCGGCCACCGGTCATCAGGCCCTGCGCTAAAACGATGGCATTCATGGCGCCGGCACTGGTGCCGCTGACACCTTCGAAGCCGGTTCGGCCGTCTTCCAGCAACTGGTCGAGAACCCCCCAGGTGAAGGCGCCATGTGCGCCACCGCCCTGCAGGGCGAGGTTGATGGTTTGCTGGCTGCGTCTTCCAAAAAGCAAAGTGCGTCCTTGTCGGTGCTTGCACGCCAGGCCTGAGTTTCAGACAAAGCATGCGACTATGTTGCAGTGCAGCATAGCATTGCAGACCGGGAGTCACTGCGTCAGGAATTTTCCTGAAATCCCGACAGGCAAGCACCCGGCAACGCTGCGGACACCGGTTCAGGCGATGACATGGCATTCGCGCCGCAGCAACGCCAGGGCATCCTTGCGCGCATAGGTCGAATCGCTTTGCAGCGTCGGGCCGGCCTCTTCGACAAAGTCCTCCCACAACTGCAGATACGCGTCCTGGTGCTCGGCAGGCGCATGGTCAACGATGTACTGGCTGGCCAGATCGGGCCTGAACCCCGGCTCGGCACCTGGCTTTTGAATCTTGCGGACCAGTGCTGCAGCGGCTTTTTCAGTCAGGACGGTTTTGGGCGTGGCACCGGCGGCCACACACAGCAGCAGCGTCAACAGCGAGCCGTCGTCGCAGTTGCCACCCGTCACCTTGTCCCAGGCAAGGGAGACCGACTGCTCGTGGTAATGCATCTCGCTGGCGATGTCTTCAATCCAGAAATAGCGGCCGAGCAATGGCGCATGGTGGTGTTCGCTGTCATTGGCAAACAGCGCCCGGGCGCTCAGCGCGCTGTCCAAAATTTGTGGCAGGTCGGCCAGCACGGACTGGCGCACGGCCTGCACCACGTCCCGGAATTCATCGGGCAAGTCCTGCGGAATCGTCAGGGACAGCGTCTGCGCACGGGCACTGGCGGCCTTTTGGGTCTTGGCGTCGGTGAGCGCCCGGGCAGCCTGGTATTTCTTGCGCAGGTCGGCCACCATTTTTTCAAACTCGACCCAGTCCGGCATTTCGGTGTGCCGCGTGGCCAGCGCCAGCAAGGCGCTGCGGATCACCGCTTCGGCATGGGTGTGCGCCTCTTCCAAGGCGTCGATGTTCAGGCCGAGTTGCCCGGCCAGCCAGACGGCGGCTTCTTTCTCATGCTGGATCGGCTGGCGACGGGCCAGTTCGGCCTGGTAATCGGCCAGGCTTTTCAGCGACCATTCGGCCAGCCCTTTGGGCGGGCCACCGGCATCAAGGCTGCTCTCCAGACTGGCATGAAAACCCGTGCTTTCGGGCAGCGCAAGCAAGGCGCGGAGCATGTCCGAGCCAGCCTTGGAGCGCGACATGAAGGAATGGTCGCGCAGCAACTCGGCGGCCTGCCGCAGGTCGCCGCCACTGGTGCTTTCGAGGGATAGGCTGACCAGGTTGACGATGCGGTCCCTGGCCTTTTCAATGTCCGGACGCAGGAACTCGTTGCCGAAATAGCGCGCAATCTGCACCATGCCCTTGGGCGCATCGGTACGGATGGCGTCGAGTTTGTGGCTGTCGAGCATGCCGTTTTGCACGCCAAACTGCAGCGCTTTTTCAAAAAACGGCCGCGCATCGTAGAGCGAAACCGACGCAGCGGAAGCAGTGGGCGCAGAGGAATCTGAAGCGTTCATCGTCATGGTCAAGGCGTGCGGTCTGGGCGGCAAGCGCGTCAGATGGCCGATTCCTCGTCCGAATCGCGAGCGACCGGCGTGGCCTTGCCCCGGTCGGTGTCGCCGGTCTCGACCTTGCCGTCGTCTTCGTCATCCAGCGACTCGTCGTCCTCGGCTCCCAGGTCATGGGCACGCGCCTTGGCCCGCAACACGGTGAGCATCTCGATGAACAGGTCCGGGTTCTGGTAGCGCAGCAGCCAGGCCAATTCCATCCAGTCGTGGTCGGCCACCTCGTCCTGCTCGACCTGTGGCCGTTCATAGCTTCTGGCCTGCAGGTCGGCTTTCGAGATCAGCTCGCCGGTGTCTTTCATCGCGTCAAAGCTGCCATTGAAGGCAAAGGCCTCGATGCGGTCCCATTTGTCGGTGAAGTAGTCGGCCAGCGCTTCGCTGCCGCCTTCCAGGTCGCCAATGGCGTTGATGAACGTCAGCGGGTCGGCGTCCTCGCGGAAGATGATGGCGTTCATCATGCCGCGCAGATGGGTTCGCGTCAGGTCCTTGTACTGCTTTTCAATCACCACGGCGCGCGCAAACTGCTCGGGCGTGACCAGCAGGTTGACGATGGATTCCTTCGAGTTGTCGTACTCGCGGATGACCGCCAGGATGTCCTTGGCCGGCAGCATGTCGAGCACGACCATCAGCGCGGCATCCCCCTGGGCATCGGCCAGTTCGACCAGCGCGGATTCGGCGCCGACGATGTCGCCAGCGGCAATGAGAAGCTGGGTTTTTTCAATCAGGGCGAGATGGTTCATAAAGGCTTGAAGTCGCTTGGTTTGGTTTTTTGACGGTGCATGCAGAAATACAGCGGGTAATCAGTCCTTGTGGTCAAAGCCCTGACCTTCAAGCCAGCTGGCGCCTGCTTCCTTGCGGTCCCGGGCGTCGCCGCGGACTTCATCGCTTTCGTGGTCGTTGAAATCGTCAAAGCCATCGCTGTCGTCGTCCTGATCGCTGTCATCGTCCTCGTCGGTGTCCTGCCCGGCGAATGCCTTATCGGAATTGTCCGGCTTGTCCGCCATGTACTGCAGGCCCGCCGCCACTGTCAGGAACCATTCGCCAGCAGGCGCCTTGAGGATAATTTGGCTCAGGTCGCGGGCCCACGGCGTCAGCTCGATGCCCCCGCACACGTGGGCCCAGTCGGGCAGTTCATCGGCTTCACGGCTGAGCAGGTGCTCCATCAACGCAGGCTCGGTGAAGCGCAGGCCCTGGTGAAAAATGACCGCCACCATTTCAGGGCTGAGTTCCATCATTTGCACCAGAAAACCGATTTCCTTGCGCTTTTCGCCCAGTCGCTGACGCAGCACGTCGCGCCCGTCGGAGTCAAACGTCAGGTCGTCCATTTCAGCGCGGTAGGCTGTGCGCAGGTTGCGGAAAAACGGGGAAATAGTCATGTTGCGCTTAGTTTTCAGAGCAGTGAATTGAAATAGTTTTGCCAGATGTCCTGCGCTGTTTCCAGCGGACTGTCGAGCAGGTTGCGCCGCCGGTTGTCATCGTACGCCTGGCGCCTGTCGTGATCGGACAGCACTTCGTAGGCCTGCTGCACGGCGCGAAAACGTTCTGCAGCATGCGGCGCCGCATTTTTGTCCGGATGCCAGTACGACGCCTTCTGGCGAAACGACTTTTTGATGTCGGCCAGCGTCGCAGCGCTGTTGAGCCCAAGGGTGGTGTAGTGGTCCGTCATGCGTGGGGTGATTTCGTCCTGGAACGGGAAGTGGCGCACTGGCGGGGCCTGCTGCCACGACCTTGCGGCTGAAGGTTCCACCGCAATGCGCGAAGCCGGTGATTATGCTTGAGGCGCAGGGCGCCAGCGGGTATGCGGCGGGACGCCCACGGTTCATGAAGGTCAAGCCCGTGAGCAGATCCCGGCCAGCCCCAGCACCGGCCTGCACTTGAATTGCAAAGGCCATGTAAAGCCAGTCAACTGCATCCGGATGCGCTTCGTTAACAGACCAGATGCAACAAAAACGCTGCATCGATTGATTTTTAACAAAGGCTTACCATGAACAAGTTACTCGCTTCCCTGATCGCCGGTCTGTTTGTTTCGGGTGCATTTGCCCAAGTGTCTGTAGCACCTGTGGTCACGCCGGCCACGCCCGCAGTTGTGAAAGCAGAAGCCAAGGCTGACAAAGCCACTGTCAAGGCCGTCGCCTCTGAAGCCAAAGTGGACGCCAAGGCCGACGCCAAGGTTGAAAAAGCCGAAGTGAAATCTGGCAATGTCAAGGCAAAAGCACATGCCGAGTCCACCGACAGCAAGTCAAAAGCCCATGCCAACGTTGCCAAGGCCGATCCCAAGGACAAGGTAGCGGCACAAGCCAAGGCCGAAAAAGTCGATGCCAAGGCCGACGCCAAAGCTGACAAGGCCATGGTCAATGCCACCGCCAAGACCGACAAGGTCAAGGTTGACGCCAAGGCTGACAAGGCCAATGCGGCATCGGCCACCACCGCCGTGAAAGCCGAAGGCAAGGCAGATGTGAAAGCTGCCGCCGTCAAGTAAGCGGCTTTTGCACTCTCGAAAAAGACAGGCATGGCCTGTCTTTTTTTATGGCTGTGCCCTTTTCCCAGCACCGGCCATAAAGACTTGCGGGCTCACCCTGCCTCCGACAGCTTCCCCAATACCAGCCGCAATTGCCGCCCGCACCGCGCCGCCAGCGCCTCGTCGTGTGTCACCACCACAAACGCCGTGCCGTGTTCGCGGGAGAGCCTGAGCATCAGCTGGAATACCCCGTCGGCCGTGGCCCGGTCGAGGTTGCCGGTGGGCTCGTCGGCCAGCACGCAGGCAGGCTGCGTCACCAGGGCGCGGGCAATCGCCACGCGCTGGCGTTCACCGCCTGAAAGCTCGGAAGGGCGGTGGTGAATCCGGTCTTCCAGCCCCACGCTGGCAAGCATTTTGCTGGCGATTTCCGAGGCTTTGGCACGGTCCAGGCGCCGAATCCACAGCGGCATGGCAACGTTGTCCAGCGCGCTGAACTCGGGCAGCAAATGGTGGAACTGATAGACAAAACCCAGGTGCAGGTTGCGCAACTCACCCTGCGCGGCAGGCGACAGACTGGACAAAACCTGGCCTTTCAATTCGACCTGCCCGCTGGTCGGCGCGTCGAGCCCACCCATCAAATGCAGCAAGGTGCTTTTGCCCGAACCCGAGGTGCCGACAATGGCCAGCGTCTCGCCGCGATGCACCTGCAGGTCCACGCCCTGCAGCACCGTCACGTCCAACCGGCCTTCGGTGAAACGCTTGGTCAGGCCAATGGCGCGCAGCACGACTTCGCCTTGCAGTTGGGCGGGTTCGGGTTCCAAGCCCCGCCCCTGCAAGTCGGGGACGCGGATCTGGCTTTGCCAGTCCGCAGGCGCAGCGGCCCCCTCGGGGGGCATGGGAGCGACGCTCTGCGGCATCCCCTCCCCACCAGTAGGGGCCGCGGAACCGGCTTCGCCGGGCCGCAGGCGCAGCGCCCCCTCGGGGGGCAGCGAACCACACGAAGTGGGGAGCGTGGGGGTCTTATTCATAGCGAAGCGCCTCTGCCGGGTTCACGCGGCTGGCGCGCCAGCTCGGGTAGATGGTGGCCAGAAAAGCCAGGATCAGCGAAATGACAACGATCGGCATGATGTCGCTGTACTGCGGCTCGCTGGGCATGCGGCTGATCAGGTAGATGTCCTTGGGCAGGAAGTTGGCGTTCAGCAGCCGCTCCAGCGCCGGCACGATCACATCGATATTGAAGGCCACCAGCAGCCCCAGCAGCAGGCCGGACAGTGTGCCGATCACGCCGACCATCGCGCCCTGCACCATGAACACGCCCATGATGCTTTTCGGGCTGGCGCCCAGCGTGCGCAAAATCGCAATGTCGGCGCGCTTGTCGGTCACCGTCATCACCAAGGTGCTGACCAGGTTGAAGGCCGCCACCGCCACGATCAGTGTCAGGATGATGAACATCATGCGTTTTTCCAGCTCGACGGCGGCAAACCAGGTCTTGTTTTGCTGCGTCCAGTCGCGGATCAACAGGTCGCCGCTCAGGGTTTTCGACAGCGCCAGCGCCACTTGCCGGGCCTGGTGCAGGTCTTTGAGCTTGATGCGGATGCCGGTCGGCCCCTCGAGCCGGAAGATCCGCGCGGCGTCGTCCTGGTGCATCATGACCAGCGCCGAGTCGTATTCAAAATGCCCGGAGTCAAACGTGCCCACCACCGTCATCTGTTTCAGGCGCGGCACGACGCCGGCCGGCGTCACCTGGCCGCTGGGCGCGATCAGTGTCACGCGGTCGCCTTCGCGCACGCCCATGGCACGCGCCAGTTCACCGCCCAGCACCACGCCGAATTCGCCGCTGACCAGCTTGGGGAAAGCGGTTTTTTCCAGTTCCACCGCCAGATCGGTCACCTGCCCCTCCAGCGCCGGGTCGATACCCCGGACCAATGTGCCTTTCATGTCCTCGCCGCGCGCCAGCAGGGCCTGGGCAGCTATGAATGTTGCAGCGCCGACGACATTCGGATTGGCGCGAATCTCAGCCAGCGTTTTTTGCGGATCGGCCAGCGCGCCGCCACCGGGTGCAAACACCTCGATGTGCGAGATCACGCCCAGCATGCGGTCGCGCACTTCTTTCTGAAAGCCGTTCATCACGCTGAGCACAATGATCAGTGCCGCCACGCCCAGCCCAATGCCCAGCATGGAGACGCCTGAAATGAAGGAAATAAAACCGTTTCGCCGGGTGGCGCGACCAGCGCGGGTGTATCGCCAGCCCAAAATCAGCTCATAGGGGATTTGCATGCCAGCGATTGTGGCATCCCGGACAATAGGCCGATGCGCCTTGACTCGACCCCCCATTTATTGATTCCCTTTGCTGCCTGCAGCGCCGAAGCCTGGCTGCCCACGCTGCAATCGCTGGCGCCCGACAGCTTCAAGCGTCTGGGCCAGTTGTTGCAGGGCATGAAGCTGGTGCAGACCGATACCCGCGATGCCGAATCGCTCTCGCCGCCGCATGAACGCGCCCTGGCCCGCGCCCGGGGCCTGGCCACGCTGGACACGGCCGATGGCCTGCTGCCCTGGGCTGCCAGCGAAGCCGTGGAGCAGTTGCAAGCCGGCGCTGACAAGGCCTGGGCCTGGATCACGCCGTGCCACTGGGCCATGGGCCACCTGCATGCAACGCTGACAGACCCGGCCCAGCTTGCATTGCGGGAAGACGAATCGCGCAGCCTGCTGGCGCTGATGCAACCCTATTTTGAAACCGACGGCATCACGCTGCATTATTTGGCACCGGGGCGCTGGCTGGCCGAGGGCGAGTTGTTTCGTGGCCTGCCGACAGCCTCGATTGACCGGGTGCTGGCGCGCAATGTGGACGCGTGGCTGCCGGACACGAAAAGCGCCGCGCCCTTGCGGCGCCTGCAAAATGAGATGCAGATGCTGCTTTACACGCATCCGTCCAATGACGAGCGCGAGGCACGGCGCCAGTTGCCGGTCAATTCGTTCTGGATCAGCGGCACCGGGGATTTGCCTGCCGAACCTGGTGCGGCTTCACCCGCAGTAGAGAAGGCGCTGAACAACACCCTTGGCGAAGCCCAAGCCAGCGCGCCGCGCAGCCTGGCCAATGCGGTTTTCCGGGAAGACTGGGCTGCCTATGCGCAGGGTTGGGCCGCATTGGAGGCAGGCGACATGGCTGCGCTGCTGGCCCGGCAGCAACGCGGCGAATCGGTGCGGCTAACCTTGTGCGGCGAAAGCAGCGCCCAGACCTTCGAGACACACCGCACCGGGTTGTGGAGAAAAATGTCAAGCCTTTTTAGCCCTTTGCGCCCACTGGACGTACTCAAGCAGCTATGAAAATCATAGTCATCTATCCAACTGATTCGAGACCCGCACCATGAAAATACAGGTACGCGACGTGCCCCCGCGCAGCGTCTGGGCACTGCAGCAGGCCGGCATCCACCCCTTGCTGGCGCAGTTGTATGCCGCGCGCGGTGTTAACGGCCCTGACGAACTCGACGACGGACTGGCCCGGCTGCTGCCGCCGCCGTCGCTCAAGGGAACCCACGAAGCGGCCGTGCTGCTGGCCGATGCCATGGCCGCCGGCCAGAAAATCTGCGTCGTCGCCGACTACGACTGCGACGGCGCCACCGCCTGCGCCGTGGCGCTGCGCGGGCTGAAACTGCTGGGTGCCCGGCACGTCAGCTACCTGGTGCCCGACCGCATCGTTGACGGCTACGGCCTGACCGCGCCGATTGCCGAGCGGGTGAAGGCCACCGGTGCGGAGGTGCTGGTGACGGTGGACAACGGCATTGCCAGCATCGACGGCGTGGCCCGCGCCAGGGCGTTGGGCCTGCAGGTGCTGGTGACCGACCACCATTTGCCCGCGCTGTTCAACGAGCAGATTGGCCTGCCCGACGCCAATGTGATCGTCAACCCGAACCAGCCCGGCTGCACTTTTGAGAGCAAGTCCATCGCCGGCGTCGGCGTGATGTTTTACGTGCTGCTGGCATTGCGGGCCGAACTGCGCACGCGCGGCGTGTTTGACGCGGCCCATCAGCCCAAGCTCGACACGCTGCTGCCGCTGGTGGCACTGGGCACGGTGGCCGATGTGGTGAAGCTGGACGCCAACAACCGCCGGCTGGTGGCGCAGGGCCTGAAGCGCATCCGCGCAGGCGCGCTGCCTGCCGGCATTGCCAGCCTGTTCAAGGCCGCCGGCCGCCAGGCACCCACGGCGACGACTTTCGATTTCGGCTTTGCGCTGGGCCCGCGCATCAATGCCGCCGGCCGGCTCGCCGACATGACGCTGGGCATTGAATGCTTGACCACCGACGACCCGGCACGGGCCGACGAGCTGGCGCAGATGCTCGACGGCATCAACCGCGAACGCCGCAGCATCGAGTCCGGCATGCGCGAACAGGCGCAACTGGCGGCCGACGCGATGATCGACGAGGACGAGGAGCCCCCCCCGGCGATTGCCATTTTCGACCCCGATTTTCACGAAGGCGTGGTCGGCATCGTCGCCTCGCGCATCAAGGACAATCTGCACCGTCCGACCTTTGTGTTCGCCGCCAGCCAGGCGCCGGGCAAGGAGCATGAGCTCAAAGGCTCGGGCCGCTCGATTCCGGGTTTTCATCTGCGCGATGCACTCGACCTGGTCGCCAAGCGCCATCCGGGCGTGCTGCTGCGTTTTGGGGGTCATGCCATGGCCGCCGGCTGCACGATTTCAGAGGAACATTTCGAGCAGTTCGAGCATGGGCTGCAACAGGTCGCTAGAGAATGGCTGGACGCGGCCACCTTGATGCGCCGGCTGGACACCGACGGCCCGCTGGCGCCCGAATACCGAAGCGCCGACGTGGTCGACACGCTGCACAGGGAAGTCTGGGGCCAGGGCTTTGCCGCACCGACCTTCAGCGAAGAGGTCGAGGTGGTGTCGCAGCGGCTGGTGGGGGACGACAAGCATTTGTCGCTGAAGCTCAAGCACCGGGGCGAGCCGGTGGACGGCATCTGGTTCGGCCACACCGAAACTTTGCCAGCGCGTGTGACGCTGGCGTTCCGGCTGGATACCAATGAATGGAAAGGCATCCGGCGCGTGCAGTTTCTCATTGAGGCAGCAGAAATCCAGTCGCCCAGGCCATAAAGGATTTGTCCGACGATTTTTCAGTCAGGCAGCCTACATCTGCCCATCACCGTGGGGGTGATGATCGGCTTTATAAGGAGCCCGCACCGGAGCGTCCAGCCTACCAGAGGGGAAATCATGAACACCATCATTTACATCGTCGGCCTTGTCGTCATCATTGGCGTCGTCCTGTCTTATTTCGGTCTGCGCTGAAAAGCTCGAAAAGCCATGCGCAGGGGTGCTTGTCCATCAAACATTTCCTTCCCGTGCCGGGTTTGCGCCAAAGTTGTTGGTTATTAAAAATCCAGCGGCAATGACCGTTCGGGCTGCGCCCATCCCGATTTTTTGCCTGACCCCGGCGCTTTCCACAGCACTCCTGTTCCATTTTTGGTCAAGCCAACACTCGCCAAGCCGTGGTTATGTTCCAAACGCATCGGGAAGAAAACCGGGCACTCCGGCGCCAACTCTTCATAAAGCCTAAAATTAGGCTGTGAAACCGCAAAATATCCTGAACGCCGACCTGCATTGCCACTCGATCGTGTCTGACGGCACCTTGACCCCCGAAGCACTTGCAGAACGCGCCAAAACCAATGGCGTCGAGTTGTGGGCGCTGACAGACCATGACGAAGTGGGCGGCCAGCACAAAGCCGCCGCCGCCGCCAAGGCGCAAGGCATGGCCTACCTGACCGGCACCGAGATTTCCGTGACCTTTGCCGGCGAAACGGTTCACATTGTGGGCCTGGGCTTCGATCCTGACGACGCCGCACTGAGGCAAGGCCTGCACAACACCCGCAACGGCCGCGAACAGCGCGCCCGGGAAATGTCGGACTCGCTGGCCAAGGCGGGCATTCACGGTGCTTTTGAAGGCGCACTGAAATTCGTTGGAAATCCTGAACTGATTTCGCGTACCCACTTTGCCCGTCATCTGGTGGAATCCGGCGTTTGCAAGGATACCTATGAAGTCTTTCGCAAATTCCTGACGGAGGGCAAGCCCGGTTACGTGCCGCATCGGTGGGCGACCTTGAAGGATGCTGTCACCTGGATCACACAGGCGCAGGGCATTGCGGTGATTGCGCACCCGGGCCGCTACAACTTTTCAGCCAATGCCGAATATGCGCTGTTCACCGAGTTCAAGGCGCATGGCGGGCGCGGGGTGGAAGTGGTGACCGGCAGCCATACCAAGCAGGAATTCATCAAATACGCCGAAACGGCCAAGGAATTTGGCTTGGCGGCCTCGCGCGGCAGCGACTTTCACAGCCCCGATGAAAGCCATACCGACCTGGGCACCCTGCCCTTCCTGGCTGGCGACCTGACGCCTGTGTGGGAACTGCTGGCTGGCCGCATCCAGGCATGAGCGGCGCGAGCAGGACACCTCCCAACATGCTGGCGGGGATTGCACTTCTGGTGGCAGCGGTGGCCTGCTTTGCCGTGCTGGACACCACCACCAAGATCATTTCGCTGAGCGTGCCGGTGTTCATGGCGGTGTGGTTTCGCTACGCCTTTCAGGCCATTGCGACCACTGTCGCCATGCTGCCTTCGCGTGGCTGGAGTTTGCTGCGCACCGCGCATCCGAAATTCCAGTGCCTGCGTGGCGTGCTGCTGCTGACGACGAGCATGTTTGCATTTTTCAGCCTCAAACACATGCCGGTGGGGGAGTTCACGGCAATTGTCATGATCACGCCGCTGGTCATCACGCTGCTGGCATCGCTCACGCTGGGCGAGCGGGTGTCGGTGCTGCGCTGGGCGCTGGTGATTGGCGGCTTCGTCGGCACGCTCATCATCATCCGGCCAGGCGGAAACCAATTCAGCTGGGCCATGCTGCTGCCACTGGGCCTGGTGATTTCCCATGCCTGGTTCCAGATTCTGACCAGCCGGCTGGCGCGCACTGAAGACCCGGTCACCATGCATTTCTACACCGGCTGGGTTGGCACGCTGCTGGCGTCGCTGGCCTTGCCGTTTGCCTGGACTTCGCTGGACTCGTGGACGCTCTGGGCCGGCTTGGCGTTGATGGGACTGATGGGCACCGTCGGCCATTACATGATGATCCTGGCCTATGCCAGAGCACCTGTTTCTACCCTGACGCCTTTTTTGTATGCCCAGATCGGCTTTGCCATGCTGGGTGGGTGGCTGGCGTTTTCCCATGTTCCCGATGACCTGTCGCTACTCGGCATGGGCATGATTGCCGTGTGCGGCGCCACCGGCGCATGGCTGGCCGTGCGCGAAAGCCGCGTCCTCATCCAAGCCACAGAATCCTGAAAGTTTTGCCATGGCACAGTTATTTGAAATGCATCCCGACAATCCGCCGGTGCGCCTGCTCAAGCAGGCGGTGGCCCTGATCCAGCGCGGCGGCATCGCCGCCGTGCCGACCGATTCGAGCTATGCGCTGGTCTGCCAGTTGGACGACAAGGCGGCAGCCGACAGCCTGCGCCGCATTCGCGGGGTGGACGACAAACACCACCTCACGCTGCTGTGCCGGGACCTGAGCGAGCTGTCCAACTACGCGCGGGTCGACAACAAGCAGTTTCGCCTGATCAAGGGCGCGACTCCCGGCCCCTACACCTTCATACTTGAAGCCAGCAAGGAAGTGCCGCGCCGCCTGAGCCATCCGTCACGCAAGACCATCGGCCTGCGCGTTCCCGACCACAAGACGCTGCAAGCGCTGCTGGAACTGCATGGCGGCGCCTTGCTGGCCACGACCCTGATTCCGCGCGGTGAAACCGAATCCATCAGCGACCCCCAGGACATCCCCGGCCCGCTGGAGCGCGAGCTCGCCGCAGTGATCGACGCCGGCGCCTGTTACAAGGAAGCCACCACGGTCATCGACCTCACGCCCATGGCCGACGGCGGCGACCCGGTGGTGATCCGGCAGGGCCGGGGCGAGTTGGCACCACTGGGGCTCTGAGGCAGGGTCAGTAGGGGTCTGACACAATCAGGCTATGGACATTGCCAACCTGATTCAAACCATCGCCATTTATGCACTTCCCGTGCTGTTCGCCATCACCATCCATGAAGCCGCGCATGGTTACGCGGCGCGCCATTTTGGCGACAACACGGCCTACGTGCAGGGCCGCATCACACTGAACCCGCTCAAGCACATCGACCCGGTGGGCACGATCCTGATGCCGCTGATGCTGTACTTCGCCACTTCGGGTGCTTTTTTGTTTGGCTACGCCAAGCCGGTTCCGGTGAATTTTGGCGCCCTGCGCAACCCCAAACGCCACATGGTCTGGGTGGCGCTGGCCGGTCCGGCATCGAACTTTGCGCAGGCCATTTTCTGGGCGCTGATGCTGGTGGGACTGGCGGCCATGGGCATCCAGGAACCATTTTTCCTCAAGATGGCGCAAGCCGGCATTCTGGTTAATCTGGTGATGTGGGCCTTCAACTTGTTCCCGCTGCCGCCGCTGGACGGCGGCCGCATTCTGGTCGGCTTGCTGCCCTGGAAGCAGGCGCAGATGGTTTCGCGCCTTGAACCCTGGGGCTTTTTCATTGTCATGGGCCTGGTGCTGGTCGGCGTTGTCGGCACCTTCTGGCTGCGTCCGCTCATGACCTTCGGCTACGGCCTGATCAACCTCCTGATTTCTCCACTGGCGTTTTTGCTGCGCTGATTTTTCATTTTCATTTTCCGCATGACCTCCACTTCTTCCGCTCCGCTTCATCGTTTCCTGACCGGCATCACCACCACCGGCACGCCGCATCTGGGCAATTTTGTCGGCTCGATCCGCCCCTCGGTTGCGGCCAGCCGCCTGCCCGGCGTGCAGAGCTTTTATTTTCTGGCCGACTACCACGCGCTGATCAAGTGCGGCGACCCGGCGCGCATCCAGCGCTCGACGTTAGAGATCGCCGCCAGCTGGCTGGCCGCCGGGCTGGACCCGGAACGCGTGATGTTCTACCGCCAGTCCGACATCCCGGAAATCACCGAACTAACCTGGCTGCTGACCTGCGTCACCGGCAAGGGCGTGCTGAACCGCGCCCATGCCTACAAGGCCTCGGTGGACAAGAACGATGCTGCCGGCAATGACCCGGATGCCGATGTGACGGCCGGCCTGTTCATGTACCCCGTGCTGATGGGCGCCGACATTTTGATGTTCAAGGCGCACAAGGTGCCGGTCGGGCGCGACCAGATCCAGCACATTGAAATGGCGCGCGACATGGCGCAGCGCTTCAACCACCTGTATGGCGACCACTTGGTGCTGCCCGAAGCAGCCATCGAGGAATCGGTCGCCCTGCTGCCGGGCCTGGACGGCCGCAAGATGAGCAAGAGCTACGACAACACCATTCCGCTGTTCACGCCGCGCGACGCCTTGCGCAAGCTGATCGCCGGCATCGTCACCGATTCGCGTGCGCCCGGCGAAGCCAAAGCCACCGAAGGCTCTGCGCTGTTCCAGATCTACCAGGCGTTTGCCAGTGAAAGCGAAACCGCTGGTCTGCGTCAGGCCTATGCCGACGGCATGGGCTGGGGCGATGCCAAGCAGATACTGTTCGAGCGTATCGACCAGGAAGTCGCGCCGATGCGCGAGCGCTACCAGGAACTGATCGCCACTCCGCAGGAAATCGAAAAGCTGCTGCAAGCCGGCGCCGAAAAGGCACGGGCGGTGGCGGCGCCATTCATGGGCGAATTGCGGCGCGCCGTGGGCCTGCGCAACCTGGGTTCTTCAGCCCCGGCGGCGAGCAAAAGCAAGGCAGCCAAAGCAGCTGCCCCGGCTTTCAAGCAATACCGCGAAAAAGACGGCAGGTTCTACTTCAAACTGCTGGATGCGCAGGGGCGCTTGCTCTTGCAAAGCCTTGGATTTGCCGCCCCCAAGGAAGCAGCGCTTGCAATTTCCACCTTGCAAAAACAGGGTTCAGGCGCACTGGCTGAATTGCAAAACATGCTTGAAGCGACGCCAGACCTCAGTCCCGGCAAACTCGATACGGCGCTGGCTTTCTTCAGCGCTTCGGAAGACTGAAGCGCGCTTCAGTCTGGTGCAAAGGTAAAAAGGCCGGTTGAAAAACCGGCCTTTTTTGTGGCTTGAAAGAATTGCTCTGAATTTTCTGGCTTTAACCCTGAAAATTCAATCACTGAATATGCTTTTATTGCCAATCAGCGCGAGCAACCAGCGGCAGGTCAAATAGCAGAAACCGAAAAATGCCACTGGCTGCGTCAATGCAAGCCGGTGCGGATTAGCATCAGACCTTGTCGATCTTGTCTTTCACGACTTCCTTGGCGTCGCCCACCTTTTTCTGGGTTTTGCCTTCAGCTTGCTTGGCCATTCCCTTGGCTTGCTGCTCGGTGCTGCCGGTCATCTCGCCCGCTTTGGACTGCACCTTGCCTGCAGCATCCTTCATGGCGCCCTTGACTTGATCCTTGTTCATGTCGAAATCCTTTTCCAAGTTGATGATGTGTTCAGGCTAATAGCGCGTGGTCATCCAGAAAACAGGGATTTGGCGCAAAAACACGTGGGCAACTTCCTACAGGAAAATGACGTGAATAAAAGCGATTGATTTGTGATGCAAAGACTTGCAGCACCCGCTCAGGCATTCATCAAAAAATGGGCTTTTCTTTTTCGTATACGATATAACAAATACAAATTTGGATGCCCATGCTGCCCTGGTTCACCGAATCCCCAGCCGACCGACTGGTTGACGTCCGCGACACCTCGCTGTCCAAGCTGGTGCGCGACGACATGCTGGCGCTCATTCTGAAAGGAGAACTGGTGCCCGGCCAGCGCATCAACGAGCCCGACGTGGCCAGCCGGCTGCAGGTGTCGCGCGTGCCGGTGCGCGAGGCCTTGCGGGCGCTGGAGAGTTCCGGGCTGGTGGTGTCGCGCAAGCATTCGGGCGTTTTTGTGCGCCAGTTGCAGGCTGTTGAAATCCGCGACCTTTATCAGATGCGCGGCCTGCTCGACGGCTTTGCCGGGCGCTGCGCGGCCAGCTTGCCAGACCGTGAACGCCACGCGCTGGCAGCCTTTCTGGACACATCGGTCCATGCCATGCAAGAGGCCGCCAGCCAGCATGACGTGCAGCGCTACTACGGTGGAAACCTGCACTTTCACTGGGCCATTGTCGAGTCGGCGGGCAACGGCCAGCTGATCGACAGCTACCGCGGCATCGTGCAAAAGCTGCACCTGTCGCGGCTGAAAAATCTCGCGCAAGACCTGGGCATGCAGGCATCGATGCACGAGCATGTGGCGATCGTACAGGCGATTCAGGACAGCGATCCGCTGCGCTGCGAGGCCCTGATGGCGCACCACGTGGGTGACGCCTATGCGCGACTGCGCGACGCAGCCCTGCCGCCACGGCTGCAAACCACCCTGCCAGCAGCATCAATTTCTGAATAAGAAGCAGCCACAAGACCGGCCCCAAGCCGGCAGCGGCATCCATCCACCTGTCAATCACTCACTGGAGACAAACCATGAAACGACGCACCCTGTTGCAGGCAGCCCCTGCACTCCTCTATGCCCCCGGCCTGGCCTTTGCGCAGACGCCCTACCCGGGCAAACCGATCCGCTATATCGTTCCGGTGTCGGCGGGCGGCGGCAGCGACATGGTCGGGCGCACGCTGACCGAGCGCTGGGGCAGCCTGCTCAAGCAGCCTTTCATCGTCGACAACCAGGGCGGCGGCGGCGGCGTGATTGCCGCGCAGACCACGGCGCGCGCGGCACCCGACGGCTACACACTGATGCAGGGCTATGTGGCGACGCACGGCACCAGCCCGGCCACGCGCAAACTGCCCTATGACGCGGTCAAGGACTTCACCGCCATCGGCATGATCGGCGCGACGCCCAACGTGCTGGTGGTCAATGCCAGCCTGCCGGTCAAGACAGTCAAGGAATTCATCGACTACGTGAAGAAGCACCCGGGCCAAGTCAGCTACGGCTCGGCCGGGCAGGGCTCGCTGACGCACCTGACCATGGAGCTGTTCAAGCAGCAGATCGATTCCTTCATGGTGCACATTCCCTACCGGGGCGTGGCGCCAGCCTTCACCGACCTGATCGGCGGGCAGACGCAGGCGATGTTTCCGGGCCTTGCTGCCGCCATTCCGCACATCCGCTCGGGCCGGGTGCGCCCGCTGGCCGTCACCGGCTTGACACGACACCCGCAGTTCAAGGACCTGCCGACGCTGGACGAGTCGGGTTTCAAGGGTTTCGATGCGCAGCAGTGGTACGGCGTCGTGGGGCCGGCGGGCATGCCGGCACCCATCGTCAAGCAACTGAATGAAACCCTGGCCACCGTGCTCAGGGCGCCCGACCTGCGCGAGAAGCTGGCGGTCGAGGCGATCGAGCCCATCGTGATGTCGCCGGAAGAATTTGCGGCCTTCATCAAGACCGACATCGCGCGCTGGACCAAGCTGGCGAAGGAACGCAAGATCGAGCTGGACAGCTAAGTTTCAAGCCAATAAGCGTCTTTGCGCATGCTGCTATTGCATAAACAGCTATGTTTTTTATAGCATATTAGTCACATCATAATTCTCCATCTCTTTTCAGGAAAAACCACTTCATGGCCCGCAACACCCAGGTCGCCGCCGACCACCACGCCCCGCCCGTCACGCAGATCCTGGCTGAATTCGTCGCCAACCACCCCGGCTTTCTGTCGGGCGGCTGGAGCGACGCCGTGGACCACGAGGCGCACCGCACCTTCATGAACTGGCTGGGTTGCGCCGTCGGCGCCGCTCGCCACGAGGCGGCAGACGCGGCCGTCGCGGCCGTCATGTTCCTGCAGCCCGCGCCCCAGGCCACGCTGCCCGGCCGTGCGGAAAAGGTCGACATTGCCAGCGCCGCGCTGGTCAACGGCATCACCTCGCACACCTTCGACTTTGACGACACGCACCTCAAGACCATCATCCATCCGGCCGGGCCGGTGGCGTCTGCCCTGCTGGCCCTTGGCGAGCACACAGGCGCCAGCGGCCGCGAGCTGCTCGACGCGCTGGTGCTGGGCATCGACGTGGCCTGCCGCGTCGGCAATGCGATGTACCCGGACCACTACGACCGGGGCTGGCACATCACCGGCTCCACCGGCACGCTGGGCGCTGCCGCCGCGTGCGCCCGCCTGCTCAAACTCGACGCCGGCAGGACCGCCATGGCGCTGGGCATTGCCGCCTCGCAGCCGATTGGCATGCGCGAGCAGTTCGGCACCATGACCAAGCCGTTTCACCCCGGCGCCGCCGCGCGTGCCGGCCTGATGTCCGCCTTGCTGGCCGCCCAGGGCTACACCGCCAGCCCCCGGGCGCTGGAAGCGCCGCGCGGCATGATGCAGACGGTGTCCACCAAGAACGACTGGCTGGAAATCACCGACGAACTGGGCAAGCGCTTTGAAATCTCCTTCAACAGCTACAAGCCCTTTGCCTGCGGCATCGTGATCCACCCGAGCATCGACGCCTGCGTGCAGCTGGGCCGCCGGGGCGTGACGCCCGACCAGGTGGAAAGCATCGAGCTGAAAGTGCATTCGCTGGTGCTCGAACTCACCGGCAAGAAGGAACCCGCCGACGGCCTGCAGGCCAAGTTCAGCGTCTACCACGGCTGCGCGGCAGGCCTGACGTTTGGCCGGGCGGCAGAAGACGAGTTTTCCGACGCGGTGGTCAACCGCGCCGACATGGTGGCGCTGCGCCGCAAGGTGGTGGCGACGGTCGATGACTCGATCGACGAGGCCAGTGCCGATGTCACGGCGGTCCTGAAGGACGGCCAGCGCGTGCATGTGTTTGTCGAGCATGCCATCGGCTCGCTGCAAAACCCGATGACCGACGCCAACCTGGAAGCCAAATTCCATGGCCTGTCGGACCCGGTACTGGGCGCGGCCGCCAGCCGCGAGCTGATCAGCGCCTGCTGGAACCTGGCCGCTGCCGATGGCGTTCGCGCACTGGCCGCGCTGGCGGTGCCGCAGGCATGAACGCGCCGGTGAACCCGGCCGTGCCAGGCGCGCGGCCCAGCATCGTCGTCGTCGGCGATGCCGAGCAGGCGCTGCGGCGGCTGGTGGACTGGGCGCCGATCCAGGCGCTGGCCGACGTCACCCTGCACCACCAGCCCCTTAGCGGCGCGGCGCTGGTCGAGGCGCTGAAGGACGCCGATGCCATGGTGCTGGTGCGCGACCGCACGCCGTTCGACGCTGAACTGCTCGCCCAACTGCCCCGGCTGCGCTACCTGGTCTTCACCGGCACGCGCAACACCACGCTCGACCTGGCGGCGCTGGCGGCGCGCGACATTCCGGTCAGCCATACCGAATGGGGTCCGTCCAAGGAAAGCACCTGCGAGATGACCTGGGCGCTGATCCTGGCCGCCACCCGCCAGCTGGAAGCCCAAACTGCGCTGCTGCGCCAGGGCCAGTGGCGGCCAGACACCGCACGGCCGCTCGCTGGCGTGCTGCACGGGCAAACACTTGGGCTGATCGGCCTTGGCGAAATCGGCGGGCGCGTGGCGAGAGTAGGCCAGGCGCTGGGCATGAAGGTCATCGCCTGGAGCCCGCGCATGACGCCCGAGCGCGCCGCCGCGCACGGCGCCCTGGCCGTGCCGCTGGAAGAACTGCTGGCGACGTCGAAGGTCGTCAGCCTGCACCTGGTGCCCACCCCGGCGACGCGCCACCTGCTCAACGCGCCACACCTGGCCTTGATGCGGCCGGACAGCCTGCTGGTCAACACCTCGCGCTCGGCGCTGATCGACACCGGGGCATTGGTCAAGGCGCTTGAACAGGGCCGGCCGGGGTTTGCCGCGCTCGACGTGTTCGATGTCGAGCCGCTGCCGGCCGATTCGCCGCTGCGCCAGTTGCCCAACGCGCTGCTGACGCCGCACCTGGGCTTTGTCGCCGAACCGGTGTTTGCGCGTTTTGCCTCGGGCGTGGGCGAATGCCTGACGGCCTGGCTGGCAGGACAGCCGCTGGTGCGTGTCATGGGCGAAAGCGCCAGCGCCACCTGAGCGCTTTTTTGCTCCTTAATCAATAGCTGCTTGCGCATACCAGTCGTGCGCAAACGGCTTATTTTATGCAAAAATTTAACGACTTCGCTTCTTCGACTTGAAGCGCCGCCTTCTCTTTTGTCATTGCGGGTCAAGCCCGCAATGACAGAGGGGGAAAAAAAAGGCGTTTCAGCAATGCGCTCCCAAATGGAAGCCGGGCCGAACTTCCATCCCTCCCTACAACCACGTCACCTCGGCCGCCAGCAAATAGCCGGCGCCGTAAACGGTGCGAATGGTCGTCGGGTGCTGGGCGTCGGATTCGAGTTTGCGCCGCAGCCGCGACACCCGCACATCGACGCTGCGGTCGAGTGGCGACAGGTCGCGGTCGCCGCACAGCTGCTCGCGGTCCAGGATGCGGTTGGGCCGCTGCAAAAACTGCAGCAGCATGCGTGACTCGCCGGCGCTGAGCGTCCACTCCTCGCCGCCCGGCGAGGTCAGCAAATTGGAGTCGGCACGGAAACGCCAGCCGCCAAACTCGGCCATGTGCGAACGCGCCGGCGTTGGCGTTTGGGCGCCGGGCGCCTTGTCGCGGCGCCGCAAAATGCTGCGCACGCGAGCCACCAGTTCACGCGGCTCGAAGGGCTTGACCACATAGTCGTCGGCACCCAGCTCCAGCCCCATGACCCGGTCGCTGAGGTAGCCGCGCCCGGTCAGCACCATCACGCCGCAGGCATGGCGCGCCTGCAGCTCGCGCACCACGTCCATGCCGTCGGCGTCTGGCAGGCCCAGGTCAACAATGCACAGGTCGGGCACCCGCACCAGCAGCAGGCGGCGCAGTTCGGCGGCGGTGTGGCATTCGACCGTTTCGAAGCCAAACTCGCGCAGCGTGCTGCCGACCAGCCGGCAAATGTCGGGGTCGTCGTCGAGCAGGTAGATGCAGCGCGGCCCCTCCGGCTGGCGGAACATGCCGGCGGTCATGCGCCCAGGCCGTTCAACGCCTGCTGCAGTTCGGTGGCGGTGAACGGTTTTTTCAGCAGCAAAATACCGCCAGGCGCGCCAACGGGTGCGGCATCGCCGTCGGAATAGCCGCTGATCAGCAGGGCTTTCACATGCGGCGCGCGCTGGCTGGCTGCGCTGCACAGCGCCTGGCCGTCCATGCCGCCGGGCATCACCAGGTCCGACACCAGGATGCCGACGGTCGGCACGCTGGCCAGCAGCTGCAGGGCATCGGCCGCATGGTCGGCCTCGATCACCGGGTAGCCCAGGCCGACCAGTTGCAGCCGGATCACCCGGCGCACGTCGGGATCATCCTCGACCAGCAGCACCAGCGGTCGCTGCGCGCCGGGCCGGCCGGCCAGTGCCTGCGGGCCGGGCAGCGTTTCGGCTTCGAGGATTTCGTCGTCGGTGCACGGCAGCACCAGCGTGACCACGCAGCCTTCGCCCAGCGCGCTCTGGATGCAGATGCCGCCGCCCGACTGCTTGGCAAAGCCATACACCATCGACAGCCCCAGGCCGCTGCCCGAACCGAAACGCTTGGTGGTGAAAAAAGGCTCGGAGGCGCGCGCCTGCGTGGCCGCGTCCATACCAACGCCGGTATCGGACACGCTCAGCGCCACGTAGCAACCCGGCACCACGTCGAATTCGGCCGCCTGCGCGGCGCCAAGCACCCTGCGTGCGGCCTTGATCGTCAGTTGGCCGCCTTCGGGCATGGCGTCGCGCGCATTCAATGCCAGGTTGAGCAAGGCATTTTCAAGCTGCTGCGCGTCAGTCATGGCAAACACCGGCTCGTTCATGGGCGTGGCCGTCACGGCGACATGCGCCGGCAGCGTGCGCTTGAGCAGCAGCAATGTTTCGTTCACCATGTGGGCCATGTTCACCGAGCGCAGCGACAGCGGCTGCTTGCGCGAAAAGGCCAGCAGCCGCTTGATGAGCGCGGCGCCCCGGCGCGAAGCCTTCAGCGCCGGCAACACGTATTCGGCCATGTCGGGCTCGTTAGGGTAGCGCTGCTGCAGCGTGACCAGGTTGCCGATCACCACCGTCAGCAGGTTGTTGAAGTCATGCGCCAGCCCGCCGGTGAGCTGCCCGACGGCTTCCATTTTTTGCGCATGCACCAGCGCCGCCTGGGTGTTCTTCAGGTCGGTGATGTTGACCGACAGCACAAAGCAGCCCGCCACCCGGCCGTCGGCGTCGAACTCGGGCACCAGTTCGCTGCGCGCATACACCAGCCGTCCGCCGGGGCGGCGCATGGCGTATTCGTAGCTGACGCGCTCGCCCTTGAGCGCCTGGTGCACGTGGCGCGACACATCGGTATAGACCTCGTCGCCCAGCACGTCGCGGATGGCATGGCCCACCACGCCTTCCCGGACCGTGCCGAACCAGTCGGCATAGCCCTTGTTGGCATAGCGGTAGATTTCCTGGTGGTCGAAGTAGCCGATCAGCGCCGGCACGGTGTCGGTGATCAGGCGCAGGTTTTCCTCGCTGCGGCGCAATGCCTCGGTGATGCGCTGGTTGGCGTCGTCGGCGACGATCAGGCGCCGGTTGGTCGCCTGCAGTTCCTGCGTGCGCTCGGCCACCCGGCGTTCGAGCTCGACGTTGTGCTGCGCGATCTGCTGCTCGTGGCGCCGGCTGGCGGTGATGTCGGTGTACAGCGTGACAAAGCCGTTGTGCGGCAGGGGTTCGCCGCGCACCGCCAGGATCTGCCCGTCGGGCCGGTCGCGCTCGGTGTAGTGCGGCGTGAAATGCCGCGCCAGGCGCATGCGCTCGGCCACCAGTTCCTCGACATCGCCCGGCCCGTATTCGCCGCGCTCGGCGTTATAGCGCATGAAGGACTCGAAGGTGGCGCCGACAAACGCCATGTCCTCGGGGAAATCGAGCAGGCGCAAAAACGCTTTGTTCCAGGCGACGATGCGCAGGTTGCCGTCGATCACCGTCAGCCCCTGGTCAAGCCGGTCCAGCCCTGCCTGGAGCAACTCGTGCCGGTTGTGGGTTGGCTGGGGGTCAGGGGAAACGTGTGATGGCATGAAAGGCAGGCTCCGGCGGATTGGGCCATTCTAGGGCGCTGCCGCGCTGGCCGGATGGCCGCAATCATTCGATACATTTGCCCCGAAATTGCGCAACAGTCGGCTGCCATCATCGACTCCACCTCTTCACGGAGGACGCACTTCACGCCTGCCGAGGCGCCAAAACCAGGAGACTGCCGACATGCCCACGACCGCCTATGACCATGGACTCGAACGCAACAGCGCGAACCACACCGCGCTGTCCCCCATCAGTTTCCTGGAGCGGTCGGCACGCGTCTACCCTGACCGCGAATCACTGATCCACGGCGACACGCGCTTCACCTGGGCGCAAACCTATGCGCGCTGCCGCCGCCTGGCCAGCGCGCTGGCGCTGCGCGGCGTCGGCGTGGGCGACACCGTCGCGGCCATGCTGCCGAACACGCCGCCCATGTTCGAAGCGCATTTCGGCATTCCCATGCTGGGCGCGGTGCTCAACACCCTGAACACCCGGCTGGACGCCGAAGCGCTGGCCTTCATGCTCGACCACGGCGAGGCCAAGGTGCTGCTGACCGACCGCGAATTCTCGCCTTTGATCGAGCGGGCGCTCAACCTGATGCGCCAGCCGTGCCCGTTGGTCATCGACGTCGATGACCCGATGCACGAAGGCGGCACGCTGCTGGGCGAGATGGACTACGAGGCCTTTTTGCAGACCGGCGACGCGGCCTACGACTGGTCGCTGCCGTCCGACGAATGGAATGCCATCGCGCTGAACTACACCAGCGGCACCACCGGCAACCCCAAGGGCGTGGTCACGCACCACCGGGGCGCCTACCTGAACGCCGTGTCCAACGTGGTGACCTGGGAAATGCCGCGCCATTCGGTCTATTTGTGGACGCTGCCGATGTTCCACTGCAACGGCTGGTGCTTTCCCTGGACGCTGGCGCTGCAGGCGGGCGTCAGCGTGTGCCTGCGCAAGGTTGACCCGGCGCTGATCTTCTCGCTGGTCCGCGAACACCGCGTCACGCACCTGTGCGGCGCGCCGATTGTCTACGGCCTTTTGATCAATGCGCCGCAGGTGCTGCGCGCCGGCATTTCGCACCCGATTGCCGGCCTGATTGCCGGCGCCGCGCCACCAGCGGCCATCATTGAAGGCTGCGAGCGCATTGGCATCGACATCACCCATGTCTATGGCCTGACCGAGGTCTACGGCCCCGCCGCCGTCTGCGCCAAGCAGGCCGGCTGGGACAAATTGCCGATTGGCGAGCGCGCCGCACTCAATGCGCGCCAGGGCGTGGCCTATCCGATGCAGCAGTCCATCACCGTTCTGGACCCGGAAACCATGCGGCCGGTGCCCGCCGACGGCCAGACCATGGGCGAGATTTTCTTCCGGGGCAACCTGGTGATGAAGGGCTACCTGAAGAACCCGCAGGCCACGGCTGAAGCCTTTGCCGGCGGCTGGTTCCACACTGGCGACCTGGCGGTGGTGCATCCCGACGGCTACGTCAAGATCAAGGACCGCAGCAAGGACGTGATCATCTCGGGCGGCGAAAACATCTCCAGCCTGGAAGTCGAGGAAGTGCTGTACCGGCATCCGGCCGTCATGGTGGCTGCCGTGGTTGCCAAGCCCGACGACAAATGGGGCGAAGTGCCTTGCGCCTATGTCGAACTGTGCGATGGGGCCCGCGTCACCGAGGCCGAGATCATTGATCACTGCCGCGCGCAACTGGCGCGCTTCAAGGTGCCCAAGCAGGTGCTGTTCGGCACGCTGCCGAAAACCTCGACCGGAAAAATCCAGAAGTTCGTGCTCAGGAAGCAACTGCGTTCAGCGTCCGCCATGGAATGAAGGGCACGCCCTGGCGTAACGCATTGAAGCTTGCGGCATTGCACCGACAGTTGCTACTTAATTAATAGCTGCTTACGCACGACTGGCGTGCGCAAAAGACCTTTTTTACTTATAAATCATGATTCCAGCAGACATCCTGTCCCAGCACGGACCCCGAGAATCGATGGACTACGACGTGGTCGTGGTCGGCGGCGGCCCGGGCGGGCTGTCGGCGGCCATTCGCCTGAAGCAG
>NZ_JADOVG010000012.1 GCF_015752205.1 Polaromonas sp. CG_9.7 | reverse complement strand
TACACTTATCCACAGTTGCTGGTTCCAACACCAGCGACCCGCCCTGGGTCACTATTGGATCGGCAGGGTGGGTCAATATTCAATCGGCGCCGACAGTCTAGCAAGTACATGGCAGAAGGAGCACCTAACGAATGAATAAAAGGTTAAATTTTCGAAAACTATAGCCCACTAAAAATTTCCGAACTGGTCTCGGTACTGCTGCTCGCGCAGGCCGAGCAGCAAAAGCGGCTGTCGCTCGGCCGGCTCATGACCCCGCAAGAGGTCGACAACGCTTTTCGCGGCTGTTAGCCCGACGCGCACATTCCGCCGGGCTGGGTAGTTTGCGGCGCGGTGCTTCCGGCGGGTTTTGCGCTATTGCGAATACCGCACTTTCTGCGCGCCGTCACGCCACCCGCCTTGCTCGCGGCTTACACCACAGCTGCGCCGGCAGACGCAATGCGAGCGCCGGCCGACAGCTCACGGGCGCCTCGACGTCCCGGGTGCAGGACGTAACCAACGAGCGCGAAATTAGTTAGGTGATCCGGGCGACTTTTGGTCTTACGTAAATATAGATATTGACTTTATAGCCTATTTAGCTACATTCTATGTGTATGCCAAAAACCGCGCGCGCGCTCCTGCATCTTCCGTCAGCAACTGCCGCCGCCATCGAAAAGCTTGGTGCTGACTTGGCTGTCGCCCGCTTGCGCCGCAAGGAGTCATTGAAGACATGGGCAAAGCGCATGGGCGTATCTGTGCCCACGCTGCAGCGGCTTGAAGCCGGTGACCCTGGAGTTGGCATCGGCATCGTCGCGACCGCACTTTGGCTTATCAAGCGCGACGGCGAACTGAGCCATCTAGCGGCGCCGGAACACGACCAAGGCGCCATCGAAATGAATGTCCGGGAGGCCGTTGAACTGGGTCGCGCGCGCGCCCGAGCCTCCGCAGAAGCACATATAAGCGCAAACCGGACGAAAAGCTGAGATGCGATTGGACGACTTGTACCTCTGGCACCTGGGTAACCCGGCAACGCCGCGCTACGTCGGTGCATTAAAGCTCGTCCCCGCTGGCAAGGGCGTTTCCTTGCATTACGGGAAGCAGTGGCTGGCCAACGGGTTCGCACTGAGTGAGGACCTCCCGCTCGTTGACACGGAGTTCTTTCCTCCAGGCCGCTTGACCGCCGACACGCAGCGCGCGGTCGGTGCAGTCGACGACGCGCGGCCAGACCGATGGGGTGAGAAAGTCATTCGCTTCGTGGACAAACCCAAGCGCCTCTCTCTGATGGAGTACCTGTACTACGCCGGCGACGACCGATTCGGCGCGCTCGGTGTTTCTACTTCGTCGAGCAACTACAGCCCTCTAGCCCTGGGCCCGCTGCCTCGGCTAGAGGATGCGCAACAACTCAGTGAGGTGGCGGCCAAGGTTGAAGCCTCCGAGCCCCTTACTGCCTTGGAAGCCAAAATCATTGCGGGTGGCGGTAGTCCGCTCGGTGGCGCAAAGCCCAAGGCGCTCATCGACATCGATGGCCAGCAATGGGTCATCAAGTTCTTCAATAACGAGCCCGTCGACACACCGCTCATCGAGCACGCGACGATGACGCTGGCCGCGCGCGCAGGCATCACGGTGGCCGAGACGCAGCTCATTCCTCTCGTCGGGATGCACGCGGTCGCCATTCGCCGCTTCGACCGCGAGCGTGGTCAGAGAATTCACAGCATCTCGGCAGGCACTGCCATCCGGGCGGCAACCGCAGCGGGTGCCGAGCCCGAGATGGGATACCCCGCACTGGCGCAAATTCTCCGCCGGGTAGGCATTACCCAGGATGACATCAACCTTGAGGACGCGCGCGAGCTCTTTCGTCGCATGGTCTTCAACATCCTGGTCGACAACACGGATGACCACGAGAAGAACCACGCCCTACTGGTTGTAAACACGTTAGATAATGGCCGCTTTAAGCTGGCGCCGGCGTACGACGTCCTGCCGACGAATTCGGGGCAGGGGTTCCAGGAGTTCATCTGCGGCGACTACGGCCGAGACTCGACGCTCGAAAACGCGATGTCGCAGTGCGCTGCATTCGGGCTGCTGCCCGCGCAGGCTGCGAAAGAAGTCGCCGCCGTCATTCATGTCGTGAACACCTGGCAGCAGCACTTCGTGCACGCTGGGGTGTCGGAGCATGACATTGAGAGTCTGGCCGAGCGCATCGACGGCGCAGAACTCTTGACCCAGCGCATTGACTTTGACCAAACCCGGTTTCAGTCCGCGCCGGCGAGGAAAAAGAAAGCAAGCCCCTTTCGGCGCGCCTGACGACCTCACAGGACAGACCAGTCTGCGACCACGCGAGTGATGCCAACCGGAGTCGTTCGACGCCCGGCTCACGTTCTATTGCCCGCTGCATAAAGGAGACGGCATTTCAGCCGGGCTGATTCATGCCTGAAGAAAAAATCATCTTCAGACATGAAAGAACCGCACCAGTGGCGCTGGAGCGGTCTTTGCAGGGAAAAGCAGCTCCTAGCCAGAACGGCTAGCCTGCACGGCAGGTCTTTTTTTTCAGGCGCAGGGGTTGCTTCGCCGGTGTCGTCCTGCGGGATATTCAGGCAATCCTGCTGTTCAGGGGCGCCAGCCCAGTTGAGCGCTGAAAACCCGCGTGTGCCAGGTCGCGACCACGGCTTCGGTGCAGTACACATACTTGCCGACACGCACGCCAGGGGGGAATTCGCGTGCTTTGACCATGTTTTCGATGGTGCGGGCCGACAGGTTCAGGCGGGCGTCGTCGATGTCAACAATCTTGACCGCCGACCAAGGTAATTGTCGTCAACCATTTGGTCTTATAAATTGACGAGGTATTCGCCTTGGTGGCCCGCTACGCCGGTGGAGACCAGTTCGTTGCATAACTGCTCTATCCATTGACGCATCGGTATATCTGCAAAGAAATGCTGCCGGATCTGTTGAAAATAGGGGGTTTCCATGGCCCATTGTGTAAATTGATGGGTTGACTGGCGCTGGACCTCAAGCAGCTTGAACTTAAGCAATACCTTCACCGCATGCCTTGCATGTCGTGTTGGACTGGTGGTGAACGCATCCAGGCGCTGATACGCTTTGGACAGTGTCTCTGGCGTGTAATTGAAAATCCTTCCATGCCCTGGAATGATGATCTTTGGATTGAGCCGGCCGATCAGGGCCAGCGTAGCAGCAACTTCAGAAAAGGCGTCCTCGCCTTCAAGCTCCGGAAACACCACGCCGAAGCCGTTTTCCCATAAGGCGTCCGCTGAAATCAAGACTTGGGTGGAAGGTTCAAAAAAAACAACCGAATGCGGATCATGCCCGGGGGCTGCGTGAATTTGCCAGTCAGTCGTCCCGAATCGGATGTCGGTCCCGGGCTGAAGCGTCTGGTTGAAATTAAACCTTGGACACAACTGGCCGGTCGGTACATAAGTAAGCGCTACGGCATCCCATTGGGCAACCTGCCGGGCATGGCCGGGTGGAATCCATGTTTGAATCGCTTGATATCGTGCTTGCAAGGCGGCATTGCCTCCGCAATGGTCGCTGTGCAGGTGGGTGTTGACCAACGCATCAAGCGGGCTGTCACTCAGCACCGTTTCAACCAATGACAGTGTTTGTTCCGCGTGCGTTGAGTAGCCGCTGTCAACCAGCAAGGTTTTGTCGCCGCCGGTAAACAGGATATTGTTGCTTGAAAGCCATCCTCTTTCAAAGACATGCATACCTTCTGGCAGAACGTGTGCATCCATCACAAGCCTCTCGCTTTGTTTGAGTCAGGGTTTTGCACGCAATGCCCTCCTGAGGATTTTTCCGACATTGGTCTTGGGGAGGGCTTCGCGAAATTCAATGTATTTGGGCCGTTTGTAGCCCGTCAGGTGCTGCTTGCAATACGCGCTGATGTCGTCTTCTGTCAACGCGGGATCATTTTTAACCACAAAGACCTTGATGGCCTCGCCTTGTTTCTCGTCGGCAATGCCGATCGCCGCGCATTCGACAACGCCAGGGCACAGGGAAATGACATTTTCAAGTTCGTTGGGAAAGACATTAAAGCCCGAAACGATGATCATGTCCTTCTTGCGATCAATGATCCTGGTATATCCGTGCTCGTCCATGCTGCCGATGTCACCGGTGCGCATGAAACCGTCAGCAGTGAAGGCTTTTTCTGTTTCCTGTGCTTGTTGGTAGTACCCCGTCATGACCTGCGGACCCTTGATGCAAATCTCGCCATCCTGACCGGATTCAAGGCTGTTCCCCGCGTCATCCTTGATGGCAATCCAGATGCCGGGCAGGGGCAAACCGATGGTGCCCGAGAACACTTGGCTGTTGACCGGATTGTTGGTTCCGATGGCGCAGGTTTCACTCATGCCCCAGCCTTCGATCATGGGGCTGCCGGTGGCCTGCAACCACTGCCGGGCGGTTCCTTCAGACGCCGCCATGCCGCCGGCCTGCGAAATGCAAAGGCTTGAAAAATCGATGGTTTTGAAGTGCGGATGCTGAAGCAGGGCGTTGAACAGCGTATTGACGGCCGGCAGCATGTGAAAGGGACGTTTTTTTAATACCTCGATGAATTTCCCCACATCGCGGGGATTGGGAATCAGCGTGAGGTGCGCCCCCCAGCGGATGGTCAACAGGCACAGGGTCAGCGCGAAGATGTGGTACAGCGGCAGTGCTGCGATGTTGTTGATCCGGCTGACATCGCCGATCCGCCCCAAGGCCGGCGTAAACCAGGCCTCTGCCTGCAGGATGGCCGCCACGATATTGCGATGTGTAAGCACCGCCCCTTTTGACAGGCCTGTCGTGCCGCCGGTGTATTGCAGGAAAGCGATGGAGTCCAGCGTGCAATGCCCCGGTTTAAGCGTGAGCCGTTGACCTTCGACTATTGCACGCGCGAACGGCGTGACCGTCAGCCCGCTGTCCAGGCTAAACATATATGCAGGAACCATTTTCGCCAGATGCCTGACGGCAAAAGTGATCCACTGGCCATACGCGGCGCCAAGCAGATCGCCCATCGACGCCATGACGACATGCTTGAGCGCCGTGCGCTTGATCGCCTGGGCCAGCGTGGCCGCGAAGTTTTCAAGAATGACAATCGATGTTGCACCCGAGTCCTTGAGCTGATGCTCCAGTTCACGTGCCGTGTACAGTGGATTGACGTTGACGCAGGTATGGCCGGCGCGCAGGACTGCCGCCATGGCAACTGCAAACTGCGGCACGTTGGGCAGCATGATGGCGATCCGGGCGCCTGGCTCCAGGCCAAGCTGCTGCAGCCAGGCGCCCAAGGCTGCCGACAGATTGTCCAGTTCACGGTATGACATCCAGCGGTCCATGCAGACTGAAAATGGCTTGTCCGCGTGGGCCTTGAATGACTCTTCCAGCAACTGGCTCAGAGAAGTGAACTGCTCCGGCTGGATGTCGTGCGGTACGCCTTCCGGATAACTCTTGAGCCAATGTCGTTCCATAAACACTCCTTTCGGACCATTGTGAAAGCCTGGCGGTGGAAGCTTCCGCGGGCTTGTCCTAATGCATGCTGTCGGCTGCCAGCAAATGGCTCAATTTAGTCGCACAGGCGACATCGCCATGATCGAACAGTAAACGAATCCATTCGGATTCGCGCTGCCTGACCTGCGGCAGAACTTTTTCCAAACGGCCCATTTGCGCAAAGGCGTCAAAGCCGGTTTCCAGAAACTGTGGAAGCGCGTCCCGGCCAGCGGCGGTGGCCACGGGCGGCGCATCATCCTGAACAGGGTGCGTAGCCCAGATGCGGGGGGCAGGCTGTCAAGTTTTGTCCGAGATGCAGCAGCAGCACGTCAAGCTGATGCTGGCGCTTGGCCTGGTTGCCCGACTGGCACCAGCAGCCGACATACCGGACAAGCTCGCTATTTTTTGGCGCTAACCCGGCTGTCCATGCGCCAGGCGTTGGGACATCGTGTGGTCCAGCATTTCTGTCAGCGCATGGACCAGCCTGTCGACGGCTTCATATTGAACAAGCTGCAGAGACCGCCGCTGCATAGGCTGGTCTTTGCATTTACCGCGTCAGGCTTGGGCAAGGGACAGCACGACCTGCTAATGTCGCTTCCTCACAACCATGCCCTAACTGGCACTGCTGCGCAACGGTTTCCACCAGGAAACACCAAGCGGCCGGTGCACATTGCTTCTGTCTGACCTTATGCTCGCATTGCTGCAACGGATCATTACTTTGTCGATCATCGCTGCGGCTGGGGGATGGCTGTGGTTTTTTGGGGGGATCTCACCCTTCTTGGCTTGGGCAGGTTTCATGGTGATTGCGCTGGGCTACTCAGGGCTTCTTGCTATTGAATTGATACTTTCAAGGCAACTGAGCAAAAACGATCCGGTGCCGCAAGCGCGCTGGCGCGAAATTTTCACCGCCTGGTGGGGCGAAACTGTCACTGCGCCCCAAGTTTTCTGCTGGCGCCAGCCCTTTAGGCCGAATGCCATTGCTGACCAGCTGGGGGGGCCTGCTCAGGTCAAAGGGCACCGTGGCGTGGTGTTCGTGCATGGGTTCTTTTGCAACCGCGGGCTCTGGACGCCGTGGCTTGAACGCTTGCAAGGCAGTGGTCACGCCTTCATCGCCATCAATCTGGAGCCGTTGTTCGGCTCAATCGACGACTATGCGCCACAGATCGACGAGGCCGTCCTGCGTGTCACCCAAGCGAGCGGGCTGCCACCACTGATCGTCTGCCACAGCATGGGCGGCTTGGCGGCCCGGGCCTGGCTCAAGCGCATGAAGGCCGAGGCTCGCGTGCACCATGTGGTGACGATCGGCACGCCGCATCGGGGCACCTGGCTGGCGCGTTTTGGCCATGGCCTGAATGGCCGCCAAATGCGCCTGCTGTCAGCGTGGAACGCCGGACTGGACCATCAAATGCCAGCGGACCGCCATGCGCTGTTCACCTGCTGGTATTCGAACTGCGACAACATCGTGTTTCCGGCCAGTACCGCCACGCTGCCAAGTGCCTGCAACCGGCTGGTTCGCGGCGTGGCGCATGTGCAAATGGTTTTCGAGCCTGAAATCATGCATGCCACGCTGGCCTTGCTGGATCCCGTACCTGCCTGAGTTTCACTGGCAGGTGATGAGTGAGGGTAACTATGCGGGGAACAAAAAATTTCACGTTTTCCTGAGTGCGAAATCTAAATATGTAATATTTAAAATAAATACTTGTTTATTTGTGACAATTAAAATCTTCGGAATAGAGATTCCGTCGGACTGCCTTTTTGCAAAAACAAAAAGATATGTGTTGAGCATGAATCAACAGCCGCATGCATCGCGTGTTGTGCAAGCAATGCCGGGCATTGGTCGAACAAGGCTTGTCCGGTAGCCGTTCTGCACGGTCAGCAGTTGAAATTTAGCGAGAAATGTTATGCCCGCGATCGTGGTGATTGATGATGATGCAGGCACACGCTTGCTGGTAAGCCAGGTGTTGAAAAAAGAAGGCTATCAGGTACTCGCCGCAGAAGACGGCGTCAAGGGTCTGGCGCTGGTTCGCGAACACAAGCCTGACTTGGTCGTCAGCGACGTGCAAATGCCGCTGATGGATGGCTTCGAAGTACTTGACCAGGTGCGAAGCGATCCGCTGCTTGCGGCCACGTCGGTGATTTTGCTCACCTCGCTACAGGACCGCAGCTATATGCGCCTGGGCATGACCACCGGCGCCGACGATTATCTGACCAAGCCCTTTGCGCCGCACGAACTGCGCGAAGCCGTCAGCGCGCAGTTGCACAAGCGCGACCGGGCCGACGCCATGCGCACCCAGGTGGTTGACAAGGCGGTGCAACTGGCGCTCAACGCGCAGCGTCACAAGATTGGCGCTCTGTACGAAAGCCGCATGGTCAAGGCACTCAGTGCGCAGTGGCCCGACAGCAACACGGGGCCCAGCAGCGAGAAGTTCTCGAGTGCCACGGTACTGTATGCCGACATGCGCGATTACGCCCAGTGGACCCAGGCGCTGAGCAGCAGCGAACTTGGCGAGATCGTCCAGCTGCTCTACAGCAGTGTGGGCGACACGGTGTATCTGTTTGGCGCGCATTACATGCAGTTTGTCGGCGACGGAATGTTGTGTATTTTTGTCGATGCCGCCGACACCCAGTCGGTGAACCACGGGTTGCGGGCGGTCCGCGCCGCGTTGGGGCTGACGAATGCAACCCGGCGTATTGACGCCCATGTGCAGAAAAACCTGGCGGGTCGCGGGCTGCCGAAGTTTTCACTGGGTGTTGCGCTGCACAGCGGCCCGGTGGCTTTTGCCCAACTGGACGGATTGATCAGCCGCACCGGCCAGAGCACCCCTGTTGGAGAAACCGTGTCGGCAACGCTCAAGCTGTTTCAGGGGGAGCCGCGCTTGTCCTGGTCGGTGGCCGCCAGCGTGCAGGCGTATCGCCTGGTCACCGGTGCGGTGCGCACCGGTGAGCGCGCCTTGGTCCAGCTTCCCGGACGTGGTCAGCCCATGGATACGCTGGAAATCCTGGGTCTTGCATGAGATCAAGCCTGAGGCCACCGAAGACGTTCTCGTTGCGAACGGTGCTGATCGCCAGCCTGCTGCTGTTTTCGCTGCTTCCGGCCGCTACCGTGGGCTGGTTTTTGTACCGCAGCAATGTGCAAAGCGTGCAACTGCTGTCAGGAAAAATCATCGAGGACATGACCGAACGCATCAAGACGGATGTTGAAGGTCACCTGGCACAGGCACATGTCGTGCTGAATGGCATGGTTCCCGCTCAACCCGATGCGTCAGCCGTGCTGCGTGCGCGCCAATTGATTGCTTCGCCCGAATTGTTCGAGCAGGCGGCGTTTGCCATGACGCGCATGACGCCCGATGTGCCCCGGATGTATTTGGGAAGCCAGCATGGGGACTTCCTGGCGATTGACGCCTCCGCCCAGGACGCCACTGCCTTGGTGCGCGTGAGCGAACGCCAGACAGGCGGCGAAGGCCGGCGGTTTTTCATGGCCACGTCGCCCGGCGACCGCCGAGTTGAACTGCCTGCAGAAACCAGCATTTTTGAGCCGCGCAACCGGCCTTGGTACCAGGCGGCAATGGAAAACAAGGAGCGGGTGTTCACGCCAATATCGGTTTCTGCAAATGACCCGCAATTGCGCCTGACGCTGGCGCAGCCCGTCTACGGCGCCGATGGCGGTTCCCTGGGCGTTTTGGCTGTCGACCTGCCGCTCAAGCGATTGAACCAGATGCTTCAGGGCATGCGAATCAGCTCCCATGGCACGGTGTTCCTGCTCGACGAACAAGGTTTTTACGTGGCCAGTTCGACCGGCGATAAACTTTTTTCCAATAACTCCGGTGTTTTGCAGCGCTACAAACCCCTGCAAAGCCGAAACGCCATCATCCGGCAGGCTTACGGCGAAACTCTTTCCAGTCTGGGAAAAACACTGGAGTCCAGTGTGCAGCGCGTGTCTTTCCTGCGCCGCATCCCGATTGAGGGGGATACCCTGGTGGTCGCTTTGAAACCCTTTGGTGAAAGCATCGGCGTGCGCTGGAGTCTGGTGGTGGCTGCGCCCGAAAGCGACTTCACCGCCGCGACACGAGCGGCCCTGAAGGAAACGCTGGCCGTGACCGCGCTGATTCTGGCGCTGGGCGCGCTGTTGGCGATTGCGCTGGCCTGGCGGCTGAGCCTGCATTTCAGGCGCCTGGGAGAGGCCGCGGCGCTGTTGGCGCAGCACGAGGTGCTGCCCACGTACCCGGCCAGCCGCATTGACGAAGTGCGCCGGCTGTCCCGGTCCCTGCATGACAGCGCGCAAGAACTCAAGCGCAACCGGTCAGAAATCGAGGCGCAGACCGTGGCCCTGCACGAGGCCAACGAGACGCTGGAAGAGCGGGTGACAAGCCGCACTGCCGAACTGAACGCATCGCGTGACGAGGCGCTGGGCGCCGCCCGTGCCAAGGCAGCGTTTCTGGCCGCCATGAGCCATGAAATCCGCACACCGCTCAACGGCGTGGTCGGCATGACCACGCTGCTGGCCGACACACCGCTGGACGCCGAGCAGCGTGACTATGTGCACACCATGCGCATTTCCAGCGACCAGCTGCTCGGCGTGATCAACGATGTGCTGGATTTTTCCAAGATCGAATCGGGCAAGCTTGAGCTTGAGGACGAGGCGCTCAACCTGCTGGCCACGATAGAGGAAGCCTGCGACATCGGCGCGCCCCGCGCCCGTGAAAAAGGACTGGAACTGCTGGTGGACCTGGGCGACGACTTGCCCGGCTGGGCGCGCGGCGACGTGACGCGCCTGCGCCAGGTACTGCTCAACCTGGTGAACAATGCGGTCAAGTTCACCGACAACGGACAGGTTGTGGTCTCGGCCCGCATGCTGCAGGACTTTGGTTCGGACCAGCGTGGGCTGATTGAATTCCGCATCAAGGACAGCGGCATCGGCATTGAGCCGGATCGCCAGACCGGCCTGTTCCAGTCCTTTGTCCAGGTCGATGCCAGCACCACCCGCAAATACGGTGGTACTGGACTCGGACTGGCGATCTGCAAGCGTCTGGTCAAGCTGATGGGTGGCCAGATTGGCATGGAGTCGGCGCCCGGAGAAGGTTCGACCTTCTGGTTTACCGCCCGGCTGGGGCATGCAGAGGCGCCCGAAGTTGCCATGCTGTCTGACCTGCACCTGGTCAGCCTGGCCGGTAAGCAGGTGGTGGTGGTGGACGACACACCGCTCAACCTGCGCATTCTGGACAAGCAGCTCAGGCGCTGGGGCATGACGCCCGTGCTGTTTGAGCGCGCTGCCGAAGCGCTGGACTGGCTGGCCGGACAAGTGGTCGATGTGGTGATCAGCGACATGCACATGCCCGAGATGGACGGCTTGGACTTTGCCCGCCTGCTGCGCGAACGCATGCCTGCCACGCCCATCGTGCTGCTGACCTCGGGCACCATGCCGACTGGCGAGACAGCGCGGGTGTTCGATGCCCGGCTGCTCAAGCCCTACCGCCAATCACAGTTGTTTGAGGCTCTGGCGCGCGTCACATCTGCTTCAGCCGCTATTGAAAAAATATCACGGACTTCGCCGATCGTGTTCCGGAACCAGTTCATCCTGGTGGCTGATGACAATGCCATCAACCTCAAGGTCGCGCTGGCCATGCTGACCAAGCTGGGTTATGAGGCCGCTACTGCGGTCAACGGCCGGGAGGCGGTAGAGATGGTCGATGCGTCACTGCGCACCGGCCTGGGCGACCCGCCGCGTCAGTACGCCGCAATCCTGATGGATGCCAACATGCCGGTGATGGACGGCTATGTCGCTTCGCGCCTGATTCTTGCTGCGCACGGCGCGTCGGCGCCGCCGCTCATTGCGCTGACCGCCTCGGTGCTGGAAGAGGACCGCCAGCGCTGCCTGCAGGCCGGCATGATCGGCTTTTTGCCCAAGCCTTTGCGTATGGACGAGTTGTCCGAGGCGCTGGCGCGTTATGCCCGGCAACCCGGGCAAGAAATTGCGCCAGAACCCATCGCGCCTGTAACACAGGATGCTTCTGCGGGTCTGGAGCCAGAGCCACTGCTCATCGACTGGAGTCGGCTGGAGCAGTTCCGGGAGTTTGACGATGAAGACCTCAGCATGACGCGCGAGGTGATGATGCTTTTCATCACCGAGATGCCCCAGCGCACCGACGACATCCGCCGCGCCCTGGCCGCTTGCGATAGTGCCGTGCTGTCGCAGGCGGCCCATGCGCTCAAAGGTGCGGCTTCCAACGTGGGCGCGCAGTCCCTGAGCGATGCCTGCGCCGCTTTGGAGCATGCCTGCCTGCAGGGGCTGTGGCCTGCCGATGCCGCATTGCAGGTGGCAAGGCTGTTGGTCTTGGCCGAAAGAAGCTGCCAGTCACTGGAAGACTGGCCCGCCGCTCCGGCGGCTGTCTGAACAGCAACACCCCCGACAGAAAATCACTGCATGCAAAGAACCGGGAGCAGTATTTAATGCTACTGAATTAAGAGCTGCCGGGGCTTATGCAATATGCGCCAGCAGCACTTTTGATGCAAAAAACCCGTTTTCTTTTCAGGGCGCTTGGGCGTTAGCCTGCCTGGGAATGTCCTGCATTCAGCGCCTGGTAAAGCGGCTTGAAGTCGGGCTCGGTCAGCGCCCGCAGCGTGTCGAAGCTGTCGATCACGAAATACTGTTGCTGGTAGCTGTCGATCTTGTAGCTTGACGCCATGCAGCGCAGCAGGTCGGCCGTGTTTTGCAACGGCGTGCGCCGGGGCTCTGGCGACTGCACGCAATGCGCCAGTTCGCCCGGACTGCTCAGAAGCCCCGCACCATAGGCCCGCATCTGGCCGTTGGCCTGCGCGTCGCGCATCAGCCCGAACTCGATGGTGTACCAGTACAGGCGCGACAGCATCTCCACTGCGCCGCGCACCGGCTCCGGCCCGTGTTCCAGCGCATGCGCCTTCAGCGCGCCTTCGCCATAGGCCTGGATGTGGTCGGCATAGCGCTGCTCGAACAGCAGCGGCACATGGCCGAACAGGTCGTGGAACAGGTCCGGCTCGACGATGTAGTCAAACTCCGCCGGTGTGCGTATCCAGTCGGTCACTGGAAACTTGCGCGCTGCCAGCAGGCTGAAGAAGGGCACCTCGGGAATCAACCCGGGCACGCCGACCAGCTGCCAGCCGGTCGCCGGGAGCAGGCGCGCGTTGATGTCCTCGAAACGCGGAATCGCGTCGCTGGCACCCAGGTGCGGCAGCGCGTCGATGAAGGCGCTGCAGGCCAGCCCCGGCAGCAGCGCCGACTGCCGCGCATACAGGCGGCGATAGGTGTCGTGGTGCGCTTCGGTGTAGGCGGCATAGTCCTGCGCGCAGGTGAAGTCGCTGCCGGCGCGGCCGTAGTCACCCCGCGAAGATGTGGCCCCCACGCTCCCCGCTTCGCGTGGTTCGCTGCCCCCCGAGGGGGCCGCTGCGCCTGCAGTCCGGCAAAGCCGGTCCTGCGGCCCCGGCTGATCCAGGGCGGACTTGTTCAAAGCTCTTGCGCTTCCCGCAGCGCGTGGTTCGTTGCCGGTCATCATGCTTTTTCCAGCACGCCGCGGCGCATCTGGTCCAGTTCGATGCTTTCGAACAGCGCCTTGAAGTTGCCCTCGCCAAAGCCCTGGTTGCCCTTGCGCTGGATGAATTCGAAAAAGATTGGCCCGAGCTGGTTCTCACTGAAAATCTGCAGCAGCAGGTCGCCCGGCTTGCCGTCCACCAGAATGTTGCGCGCCTGCAGCGATGCCACGTCCTCGCCGTGCCCCGGAATGCGCGCATCGAGCAGTTCGTAGTAAGTGTCACCGGTGTTCAGGAGCTTCATGCCGGCGAACTGCAGCGCATCCACCGTCGCCGGCAGGTTGCTTGACCCCAGCGCGATGTGCTGGATGCCTTCGCCCTGGTAAAGGTCGAGGTATTCCTGGATCTGGCCGGCTTTTTCGTTGCCTTCCTCGTTGATCGGAATGCGGAGCTTGCCGCAGGGGCTGGTCATGGCCTTGCTTTTTACGCCGGTGGAATGGCCTTCAATGTCGAAGTAGCGCACCTCGCGGAAGTTGAACAGCCGCTCGTAAAAACCCGCCCATTCGGCCATGCGGCCCCGGTGCACGTTGTGCGTCAGGTGGTCGATGTAGGTCAGGCCATGGCCGGCCGGGTTCAGTTCGGCCCCGGGCAGGGGCTCGAAATCAACGTCGTAAAAGCCGATGTTGCCAATGTCCCCGGGCTGTGCGCCGTTCTTGCCGCGCCAGCGGTCGATGAAATAGATGATCGAGTCGCCGACCCCTTTGATCGCCGGAATGTTCAGCTCGCCCGGCGCCGCTGTCTGGGCATAGCCCCAGGCACCCAGTGCAATCGCCCGCTCGTAGGCCGCCTTGGCGTCCTGCACCCGGAAGGCGATGGCGCAGACGCTGGGGCCATGCTGGCGCGCAAAGCGCTGGGCGAATGAGTCGGGCTCGGCATTCAGGATGAAGTTGATGCCGCCCTGGCGGTACAGCAGCACATTCTTGTGCCGGTGCCGCGCAATCGCCTTGAAGCCCATGCGCTCGAACACGGCCCCCATCGCCTTGGGGTCGGGTGCGGCATATTCGATGAATTCAAAGCCGTCGGTGCCCATCGGGTTGTCCCAGGTTGCCTCAGCTTGAGCGGCTTGGGTGGAAAGAGGCTGGTTCATGGTTGTCTCCGTGGTTGGTGGGTCTACTCTAGGCGCACTGACGGTATGGATTCATGCAAATCAAGGCGCGTGCTTTCTACTTGACGCAGGAAAGCTGCAAAATAGGCAGGATGCAGACACTTGACAAGCTTGACCGGCAGATCTTGCGCAGCCTTCAGGCCGATGGCCGCGCCACCTACGACCAGCTGGCCGCTGAGGTCGGCCTGTCGCCCAGTGCCGTGCTGCGGCGCGTCAAGCGGCTGGAGGAAACCCGCGTGATCGACCGCTACGTGGCGCTGGTCAAGCCCGAGTCGGTCGGGCTGGGGCTGACGGCCTACATCACCGTGCGGCTTGAAAAGCACCTGGAAAGCCACAAGCGCAACCCGATGGACCTGTTTCGCGCCAGCGTGCAAACCTGGCCCGAGGTGGTCGAATGCGCCGCGCTGACCGGTGAGATGGACTATCTGTTGCGCGTGCTGGTGGCGGACATGGCGCACTACAGCCGCTTCATCATGGACACGCTGCTCAAGCACGCCAGCGTGCAGGACTGCAAGACCAGCTTTGTGCTGGACCGGGTGAAGTCCACCACTGCCGTTCCCTTGTGATGCGATGCATCAAATTGTCAGCCGCATCTGCCGCGCTATTTTGGCGACCGCCAACCAGCAAAATGGCGTTGTTGCACTGCAACATTTTGTATCCGTAGTATTACCTAGCGTTGAATTGCGCTGACATGCAATTGCTATGATTTTTATAGCTACTAATTGATGCAGTAATTGCGCAAAGTAGCGATTTGATTGATGTTAAAGGCTTCTCTATTGCTGCAGGGCTTTGTGCTGCCGGCACATGAGATATAGGGATAACCCTTATATTAGAGGCATGGTCCATCCCGCCACACTTTTAAAAGCATCCTTGATGGCGAGCAGGGCATTTTTTCGTTCGCCGGCTCCGGGTGTTGTGCCCCGCCTTCCGGTGACTTCTGCCGCGCCGTCGGTGGTGGTGCCGATCCGCTCCATCGGTCCGCGCCACACTGACCGTATTGCTTCGCATCTGCTGGCGCTTGAGCCTCAGGATCGTTACCTGCGTTTTGGTTATTCCGCCAACGACGAGCAGATCCGGCGCTATGTTGCCGGGCTCAATTTCGAGCGAGACGAGATTTTCGGGATCTACAACCGCAACCTTGAACTGATCGCCATGGCGCACCTGGCTTTTTCCACTGATCCCGAACTCCAAAGCTGCGCAGAATTCGGCGTTTCCGTGCTGGCCCATGCACGCGGCCGGGGTTATGGTGCGCGCCTGTTCGACCGGGCAGCGATGCATTCGCGCAATGAAGGCGTGAAGATGATGTTCATCCATGCGCTGAGCGAAAACACCGCCATGCTCAACATAGCCCGCAAGGCCGGCGCCACCGTCGAGCGCGACGGTTCGGAAACCGAGGCTTACCTCAAGGTTCAGCCGGCAGATCTGGACTCGCGCGTGAGTGAAATGCTCGACGAGCAGATTGCGCAGACCGATTACCGGCTCAAGGTTCAGGCCAAGAAGTTCTGGGATTTCCTGGCGCTGCTGCAGGAAGTCCGTCGCGGCGTGCGTGACAGCCGGGACCGCATGAGGGTGTATTAAGCCCCCACGGTCGCCCACTGCGTGTGGCTTCCTGCCCCCCGAGGGGGCCGCTGCGCCTGCGGTCCGGCGAAGCCGGTTCCGCGGCCCCTGCTGGTGAATGGGGTTCCTGCGCTTCCCGCTGCGTGTGGTTCGTGGCTTCCCCTGCGGGAGCGCTGCGCCTGCGGCCCGGCGAAGCCGCTTCTGCGGACCCGGCTGGTTTGAAGTCGATTTTTTTATACGCCCCATTGGGTAGGTTTCGTTGTCCCAGTGAAAGGTGCTGCGTCTTTGGTCCGGCGTTGCACGTTGCGGGCTGTTCAGCCGTTTCAATCGCAGACTTGGGTTACCCAAACTTCCGGGTGGTCAAAAAATTTCGGCTATCCTAGACCGCTTCTCCACTACCGACCGCCCCTACGTGTCCGATGTTCCTCCCAGTCGGTCTTTCAAGACCGAAGACAAGCGCGGCTTTTTGCAAAAGCTTGCGGAAATGCTCCACCCAGGTCCCGATTCCAGGGACGAGCTGATCGAAACACTGGTGGAAGCCCAGGGCAACGATGTCATTGGCCAGCAAAGCCGGGAAATGCTTGAAGGCGTGATCCGCATGGCCGACATGACGGCAGGCGATGTGATGGTCGCCGCGCCACGCATGGACCTGGTGAACATCGATGCGCCGTTCGACGAACTGCTGCACCTGATCATCGACACCGCGCACTCGCGTTTTCCGGTCTACGAAGACGAAAAAGAAAACATCATCGGCATCCTGATGGCCAAGGATTTGCTGAAACTGCAGCGTGCGCCCGAACTCAACATCCGGGCGCTGTTGCGAGCAGCTGTGTTCGTGCCTGAAAGCAAGGGACTGAACGAGTTGCTGCGCGAATTTCGCGTCAACCACAACCACCTGGCCGTCGTCATCGACGAGTTTGGCCGCGTTGCCGGGCTCATCACCATCGAGGATGTGCTGGAGCAGATCGTCGGCGAGATCGAGGATGAATTCGACATCGAAGAAGACGTCGGCGACATCTTTGCCCTGACGGACCACACCTACCGGGTGAGTGGCGACACGGCGGTTGAGCGGGTCAATGAATCGTTCGAGGTGCTGCTGCCGGAAACCGACTTTGAGACCATCGGCGGTCTGGTTGCGCATGAAATGGGCCACGTTCCCAAGCGCGGCGAGCATTACGCGCTGGCCGGCCTGCAGTTCACGGTGCTGCACACCAAGGGCGGCGCGGTGCGCTGGTTCAAGGTGTCGCCAGCGGCCGTTGCGGCGGTCCCGGCAAGCGACGCGCCGTGAGCCGGTCGATGGGCTGTCTGTCCGTGTGGGGCGCATGAGCCCTTTAGCGGCGCAACGCTTCGGCGCCCAAGGCATCCGGCGCATCGCCCCGCCGGCTGTCAACCGGCTGTCATGGCTTCAAGTTGCCATCGTCCTGGTGGCCGGTGGTTTGCATGCCGTCAGCATGGCCTGGCCTTTTCCCTTGGGTGCGTCGGTGCTCGGCCTGGTCCCGGGCCAGCCTGCGGGATGGCTGCAACTGCTGGCGCTGGCGCTGCTGGCCGGGCAACTCGATGGCACCGAAAACTGGCGGCGCGGCGCCTGGCTGGGCGGCCTGTTTGCCGTGGCCATGCAGTGCGCCACCTCCTGGTGGCTGTTTATTTCCCTGCATGTGTACGGCGGACTGGCCGCGCCGCTGACCGTGCTGGCAATTGTGCTGCTGTTTGCCCTGCTAGGGCTCTACTACGCTGCCGCTTCTGCACTGTTTGTGGCTTTTGCGCCCATCCAGACTGCATGGCGTGCTCTGTTTTTTGCGGCGATGTGGCTGCTGGCCGAACTTGCCCGGGTCAAGTTCTTTACCGGCTTTCCGTGGGGTGAGGGCGGTTATGCGCATGTGGACGGCTGGGCCAGGCCGCTGGCCGCGTGGGTCGGCGTGCATGGCCTGACCTTCATCGCCGCGTCGGTTGCCGCCTGGCTGGCGTTTTGCCTGCTGGCGCCCCGGACGCGCTGGCGCTCGGCGCTGGCCGGCGTGGTGGTCAGCGCCGCCATCGCCTGGCTGCCGGTGTTCAATGTCGGCGATGTCGAGCCTGACCTGGCGCTGGCGCAACCGATGTCGGTCACGCTGCTGCAGGGAAATATTCCTCAGGACGAAAAATTCGTCAGCGGTACCGGTGTGGCCACCGCGCTGCGCTGGTATGGCGAGCAACTGCAGGGCGCCAAAGGCGCACTGGTCGTTGCCCCCGAAACGGCGCTGCCGATGCTGCCGCAGCAATTACCCGATGGCTACTGGCAGGCACTGCAGGCGCGCTTTGCCAGCGGCGACCAGGCCGCGCTGATCGGCCTGCCGCTGGGCGACTTCAATACCGGCTACTCCAATTCGGTACTGGGATTCAAGCCCGCGCCTGCTGGCCAGCCGGTCCCGCTGGAGCCGCCCGCACTTTACCGCTACGACAAGCACCACCTGGTGCCTTTTGGCGAGGTCATTCCGACCGGTTTTCACTGGTTTATCCAGCTGATGCACATTCCGCTGGGCGACTTCAACCGCGGCGCCGTCGGCCAGCCGTCGTTCGCCTGGCAGGGCCAGCGTTTGGCGCCCAATATTTGCTACGAAGATCTGTTTGGCGAGGAACTGGCCGCGCGCTTTGTCGATGCGGGGCAAGCGCCGACGGTGTTTGTCAATGTCGGCAACATTGCCTGGTTCGGCAACACCGTGGCAATTGACCAGCATTTGCAGATTTCCCGCATGCGCGCGCTGGAGTTTGGCCGGCCGATGATCCGCGCCACCAACACCGGCGCCACTGTCATCATCAACCGCCTTGGCGAAGTCACGCATGCGCTGCCGCGCCACACCCGGGGCACGCTGAGCGGCGACGTAAAGGGCCGGAGCGGCATCACGCCGTATGCCTGGTGGGCTGGGCGTTTCGGGCTTTGGCCGCTCTGGGGCCTTGGCCTGGCGGCGCTCGGGCTGGCGCTGTTTTTCAGGCGCCGGGGCAGAATTGTGGCCGCGTAAAATGCACTTTTGTGCAATGCCATCCCCGGCATTCCCAACTCCATGATTTTTCGGTGCCTTGACGCGGCACCTGCCATTGAAAACAACAATTCCTATGCTCACTTTCCAGCAAATCATCCTGAAGCTGCAGTCTTACTGGGCTGACCAGGGTTGCGCACTTTTGCAACCCTATGACATGGAAGTCGGTGCCGGGACGTCGCATACCGCGACGTTTTTAAGAGCGCTTGGCCCCGAGCCCTGGAAAGCGGCCTATGTGCAGCCCAGCCGCCGCCCGAAAGACGGCCGCTATGGCGAAAACCCGAACCGCCTGCAGCACTACTACCAGTACCAGGTGGTGCTCAAGCCCGCGCCATCGAATATTCTGGAGCTCTACCTGGGCAGCCTGGAGGCGCTGGGTTTTGACCTGAAGCAAAACGACATCCGCTTTGTCGAGGACGACTGGGAAAACCCGACGCTGGGCGCCTGGGGCCTGGGCTGGGAAGTCTGGCTCAACGGCATGGAAGTCACGCAGTTCACCTATTTCCAGCAGGTCGGCGGCATCGACTGCAAGCCCGCCACCGGCGAAATCACCTACGGCCTGGAGCGCCTGGCGATGTACCTGCAGGGCGTGGACAACGTCTACAACCTGACCTGGACCGAAGGGCTGACTTACGGCGATGTCTACAAGCAAAACGAAGTTGAACAATCAACCTACAACTTCGAGCATTCCGACACCGATTTTCTTTTCACCGCCTTCACCGCGCATGAAAAGCAGGCCAAACACCTGATCGAGCAGCAGCTCGCCCTGCCGGCCTACGAGCAGGTGCTGAAAGCCGCGCACAGCTTCAACCTGCTGGACGCGCGCGGCGCCATCAGCGTGACCGAGCGCGCCGCCTACATGGGCCGCATCCGCAATGTGTCGCGTCAGGTGGCGCAAAGCTATTACGAAAGCCGCGAGCGCCTGGGTTTCCCGATGGCGCCGCGCGAATGGGTCGAGCAGATGACAAAAACAAGCACTGCGACCCCGGCCACCACCAAGAAGAAGGGCGCCTGAACCATGACCTCCCAAAACCTTCTGGTCGAATTGTTTGTCGAAGAGTTGCCGCCCAAGGCGTTGAAAAAGCTGGGTGACGCATTTGCCGGCGTGCTGGCCGAGCAACTCCGGGCATTGGGCCTGGCCACTGCCGAATCGGTCGTCACGGCTTACGCCTCCCCACGCCGGCTGGCCGCGCACATCACCCAGGTCTGGCGCAAGGCCGACGACAAGGCAGTCCAGCAAAAGCTCATGCCGGTGTCCGTCGGGCTGAACGCTGCAGGCGAAGCAATGCCTGCGCTGCTGAAAAAACTGCAGGCGCTGGGGGCTGATGTGTCCGACCCGGTCGCCGCCGTGGCTGCACTTAAACGCGCGCCCGACGGCAAGGCCGAAGCATTGTTCTACGACAGCCTGGTGACCGGCGCCACGCTCGACACCGGCCTGCAAAAAGCGCTGGAAGAAGCGATGGCCAAGCTGCCGATTCCCAAGGTCATGAGCTATCAGCTGGAAACCGACTGCGAACTGCCCGGCTGGAGTAGCGTGAACTTCGTGCGCCCGGCGCACGGGCTGGTTGCGCTGCACGGCAGCACCGTGGTGCCGGTCAGGGTGCTGGGGCTCAAGGCGGGCAACTTCACCCACGGCCACCGCTTTGAAGCCGCCGTTGACCCGGTGGTGCTGAGTGACGCCGACAGCTATGCGGTGACGATGGAAATCGACGGCGCGGTGATTGCCAGCTTTGCCCAGCGCAAGGCCGAGATCGCCCGCCAGTTGGCCGACGTGGCTGCAGAACTGGGTGGCGGCGTCCAGCCGATCGAGGACGATGCGCTGCTCGACGAGGTGACAGCGCTGGTCGAGCGGCCCAATGTGCTGGTCTGCGAATTTGAACAAGAGTTTTTGGGCGTGCCGCAGGAATGCCTGATCCTGACGATGAAGGCCAACCAGAAGTACTTTCCCCTGCTGGACGCTGGCGGCAAGCTGACAAACCGTTTTCTGGTCGTCAGCAACATCAGCCCGGAAGACGCCAGTGCGGTGATTGGCGGCAACGAGCGCGTGGTGCGTCCGCGCCTGGCCGATGCCAAGTTTTTCTTTGACCAGGACCGGAAAAAGACGCTGGCGTCGCGCGTGGCCGGGCTGGACAAGGTGGTGTATCACAACAAGTTGGGCTCACAAGGCGAGCGCGCCGAGCGCGTGCGGGCCATTGCCCGGGCCATCGGCCATCAACTTGGCGGTGATGCGCTGGCTGCGCAAGCCGATCAGGCCGCGCAGCTGGCCAAGAGCGACCTGGTCACCGACATGGTGGGCGAATTCCCGGAACTGCAGGGCACCATGGGCCGCTATTACGCGCTCAACGATGGCCTGAGTCTGGACGTGGCCGACGCGATCGAAGACCATTACAAGCCGCGTTTTGCCGGCGATGAACTGCCGCGCAACCTGACCGGTGTGGTCGTGGCGCTGGCCGACAAGCTCGAAACGCTGGTGGGCATGTTCGGCATCGGCAACCTGCCAACCGGCGACAAGGACCCGTTTGCGCTGCGCCGCCATGCGCTGGGCGTGATCCGGATGCTGGTGGAGAAAGACCTGCCGCTGGATTTGAAGGCACTGGTGGCCGGTGCGGCTCCGGTGTTTGGTGAAAAAATCACCGACGCAACGCCGGCATTGACCGATTTCATCTACGACCGCCTCGCCGGCTCCCTGCGCGAGCAGGGCTACAGCGCCCAGGAAGTCGATGCAGTCGTCTCCCAAAAACCGCAGCGCCTGGGCGACGTGGCCCGGCGCCTGTCCGCCGTGCGCGTTTTTTCGGCATTACCAGAAGCCCCCGCGCTGGCCGCCGCCAACAAGCGCATCGGCAACATCCTGAAAAAAGCCCTGGAAGTGGACGCCCATGTCAGTGAACTGCTGCTGAAAGAGCCTGCTGAAATCGCCCTGTACGCGGCCATGAAGGACATCGTTCCTGCTGCCAACGCGCAGTTCGATGCCGGCGACTACGCCGCGTCGCTGCAAACGCTGGCGGCATTGCGCGCGCCCGTCGATGCGTTCTTCGACGGCGTGATGGTCAATGCCGAAGAACTGGACCTGCGGCTGAACCGCCAGGGCCTGCTGAAAAGCCTGCACGACGCCATGAACCGGGTGGCCGACCTGTCGCGCCTGGTAGCCTGAAGCGTCCATGCCTTCGACCGAGCCCCTGAACCGCAACGCACCGGCTCCCGCTGTACAAGGCTGGACTTCGCAGCGCACCGCCTGGCTGATCTTTTGTCCGCCCGCGTTCATGGTTGCGGTGCGCTGGCTGCTGCAACTGGTGGACGACCGCCAGAACACCGTGCCGGCGCTGCCACTGGCGCCGGTGTCGACCACGGCCGGAGCGCTGGACCTGCTCTGGCCCGTGGCGCTGGCACTGGCCTTGCTGGTCGGGGCGGGGCTGGTGATCTACCGGCTGGGCTGGCGGCGTGTCATGCCGGTGATTGGCGCAGCCTGGCTGCTGCTCTGGCTTCTCGGCACCGGCGCGCTGCTGCAGCGCCATTTGAACCGGCAGGGCTTGTTGCTGCAGGGCATGACAGCCGCAGCGGCCGCACCGCAGGCATCGACACGGGCCCGGGTGGTGAGCGCCTATCTCAAGCCGGCCAGCCTGCGCAGCCTGGGCGGCACCGAAATGGTGCTGCAGATTGACGGCCTGGACATTCCGAACCGCCTGCTGCTGGACGATGCCGGTGCTGCTTCGCTCAAGCCAGGCGACACGCTGGCGCTGCAACTCGCCCCCGGCCGCTTCAACGGTCTGTTTGTCACCGGCTGGCAAGCTGCGCCGTCCGTTTCCCCTTGATGAAAACCCCATGAAACTTGTCATCCTTGACCGCGACGGCACCATCAACAGCGACAGCGACGACTTTGTCAAAACGCCGGACGAGTGGCTGCCGCTGCCCGGCGCGCTGGAAGCGATTGCCCGGCTCAACCATGCCGGCTGGCACGTGGTAATTGCCTCCAACCAGTCGGGGCTGGGGCGCGGCCTGTTCGACGTGGAGTCGCTCAACGCCATGCATGCCAAGATGCAAAAACTGCTCGCCGTCCAGGGCGGGCGCATCGATGCGGTGTTTTTCTGCCCGCACACCGCCGAGGAAAACTGCAACTGCCGCAAGCCGCGCTCAGGCCTGTTCGAGCAGATCGGCATGCGTTTTGGCGTGCAACTCGCGGGCGTTCCGACGGTTGGCGATTCGGTGCGCGACGTGATAGCTGGCGCAGCTGCCGGTTGCGAGCCGCACCTGGTGCTCACCGGCAAGTCGAAAAAATTCCGGGGCAGTGCGCCGCCCGAAGGTTTACCGCCGGGCACGCTGGTGCACCAGGACCTGTCTGCGTTTGCCGATTTCATTCTGATGCGCAGTGAGCAGACGCGACCAACGACCACATGAAAATAATAGCGGCTTGTGCAAGGCCAGTATGCGCAAGCGCACTAAAACCCACTGAATTTCAGGCTTGAGGCACACATGTGTCGCATCAAGCTCGACAAGCTACCAACCCAACCGCCGGAAGTTTCGCCATGCCCCTGATTCGCTCCATCCTGCACATGCTGTGGCTGATCCTGACCGTCATTCCCTGGGCGCTGTTTGTCGTCATTGCCTCGCTGTTTGTCAACAGCACGACGATGTACTGGATGTGCGCCCGCTGGCTCAAGCTGGCAGTCGACAGCGGCACGGTCATCCTGGGCATCCAAAACCGCATCACCGGCATGGAAAACCTGCCGACCGGGGACAAAAGCGCGGCCGTGCTGCTGTGCAAGCACCAGTCGACCTGGGAAACGCTGACCATGCCGGCGATCATGCCTCACCCGCTGGCTTATGTGTTCAAGAAGGAACTGCTCTACATCCCGTTTTTCGGCTGGGCCATGGCGCGCATGGACATGATCCACATCGACCGCAGCCAGCGCACACAGGCTTTCAGCAAGGTCGTGGCGCAGGGCAAGCGCCTGATGGCAAAGGGCACCTGGGTGATCATGTTTCCCGAGGGCACGCGCATCAACCGGGGGCAAAAAGGCGTGTACAAGTCGGGCGGCACCCGCCTGGCAATCGAGACCGGCGCGCCGGTGATCCCGATTGCCGTGACCTCGGCCAAATGCTGGCCGCGAAAAGCCTTCATCAAGCGGCCGGGCATCGTTGACATTTCCATCGGCAAGCCGATTCCCAGCGCCGGTCGCAAGCCCGACGAGCTGATGCGCGAAGTCGAAGCCTGGATCGAGGCCGAAATGCGCCGGCTCGACCCTGAGGCCTACGCCGACCGCGACGCCATGCCGGCCAGGCCCCGTTCCTGAAGGAGGCCAGGGTGGCTGCCCCGTCACGTCAACCCGTTGGCAAGGCGCGCAGGCTTGTGCAGTTGGCGCTCGACTTGTTCGCGCCCGGGCCCGAACTGACTTTTGGGGTCAAAAAACGGGTTGATTCAGTGTCAAATAAGCCATTTCCGCACGTGGATAATGAGTTTAATGCTATGAAAATAATAGCTAATCCGGATTCTCTGGTAACAGCGGCTTTCCGACACCCGCGCGCCACGCGCGAAATCATGCTGGCCGGTCAGCTGGTGGCGTATGAAGTCAGGCGCCGAAAGCGCCAGACCATCGGTTTTTCCGTGGGCCGCGAAGGTCTGAGCGTCAGCGTGCCGAAATGGGTGCCCCTCGCGGAAATTGAACAGGCCGTGCTGGGCAAGTCGGGGTGGATCGTTAAAAAACTGCATCAAGCGCGCGAACGGCACTGTCAGCAGGCATCTCAGCGTATCGACTGGCAGGATGGCGCCGTGGTCCCTTTCCTGGGCGAGCCGGTGCGGCTGGCGCTGGATGCGACCCAGCCGCACAGCGCCCTGGACGGCAAGGCCGTCGGCGAAGGGGCAGTGCGCGTCCTGCGCCTCAAGCTGCCGGCGGATGCCTTGTCGTTCCATGTCCAGGCCAGCGTCCAGGCCTGGGTGATGCAGCAGGCGAGGCTGTTTTTTAAAGCCAGACTGGACTTTTTTGCGCCGCAACTCGGCGTGCAGTGGCGCAAGCTCAGCCTGTCCAGCGCCGTTACGCGCTGGGGCAGTGCCAGCAGCAGCGGCGCAATCCGGCTGAATTGGCAGCTGATGCACTTGAACCCGGCCTTGATCGACTATGTGGTGGTGCATGAACTCAGCCACCTGCGTTTCATGGACCACAGCCCGCGTTTCTGGGCCACTGTGCAAAGCGTCATGCCTGGCTATGCCGCGTTGCGTCGGCAACTTAAAAACGAAGTAATCAGGCAAAGACAAGAATAAAAAGCAGTCAACAAGCTGTTGTAAAAAAAAGAAACTTTTGAGACATTATTAAAATTGGAAGCCAATCAAAATTGGCTAAAATTCACGACTAACTATGGAATCAAGCATGTCCGATAAGCTGATACTGGTGGTTGAAGACAACCCGGACCATCTGGAACTGACGGTATTGACGCTTGAAGAACTGGGTGTTGACGCAGAAATTGCCGTGGCTTGTGACGGCGCTGCAGCGCTGGACTACCTTTTTGGCCAAGGCAAGCATGCCGGGCGCAATGTCCGCAGGCAACCGTCTTTCATCTTGCTGGACATGAAACTGCCCAAGCTGTCAGGACTGGACGTGCTGCGCAGTGTTCGCAGCAATCCGCTGACCACAATGGTGCCGGTAATCATGCTGACGTCGTCGAGTGAACATTCGGACATGGTCGGCTGCTACCAGAGCGGGGCCAACAGCTTTGTGCGCAAGCCTGTCGATTTTGTCGACTTCACGGAAAAGTTGAACCGTCTGCAGGCCTACTGGCTGGGCGTCAATGAGTCCCTTGCGGCTGTCTGACGCCACGGCTGGCTAGCCGTTCGTTGGGTTCTGTCATTTGCCTGTCGATGGTTCGCTGACTGTTCGCCGATTGAAGGCATGATGTGAAAAAGTTTGACATCACGCTGCGCATTCGCCTGGTCATGCTGGTGTTGGCGGCCATTGTTCCCTTATTCGGGCTGGCCGTCGTCGGCGCGGTGCTGACATCCGACAAAGCCGTCAGCCAGGCCCGGAACAATCTGGAATTCTCTGCATCCCTGGTTGCCGCCACCCAGGAGCGCGTTGCCGCATCTGCGCATCAAATCCTGACCGCCATTGCCAATATGCCGGTCGTGCAGCTTGGCAGGGATGCAGATTGCCAGCAGTATCTGCAGGTTCTGAACCCTCAGGCGCTAGGGTATGTGAATCTCGGCATTGTGGGCATTGACGGCTATTTGCGTTGTATTGCCATTGAGGGGCGCCCAGGCGAATTCGCCGGGGACCGCCCTTATTTCCAGGAAGCCATTGCACGTCAGGGCTTTGTGGCGAGTGGTTTTTCAAAGGGACGCGTCAGCGGAATGCCCGTGGTTGTCTTTGCCCAGCCTGTTTTTAATAAACAGCGGAGCATCAGCGCTGTCGCCTTCGCTGCTGTCAGCTTGGGAGAACTTTCAAAATCCCTTTCCGATGCACCCTTGCCAAAGGGCACACACTTTGTCGTGACAGACCGCCAAGGCATTGTGTTGACCGCCAATCTTGAAAATCCCATGGCGATCGGGCAAGCACTGCGTGATCCTGCGCTTCTGGCAGCGGTCAAAGCAGGTGTGGCAGGGAGATACGAGGGCAAGGACTTCACAGGTACGCAACGGATTTATGCCTTTCAGCCCAGCGGCAGGACTGCTGAAGTGCCGTTTTTTGTGGCGGTCAGTGTGGACAAAGGCGAAGTGCTTGCGCCTGCCCGTCAGCGGCTGGTGCTGGTTTGTCTTGCACTGACGCTGGTCGCCATTTTTGGAAGCTGGATTGCCTGGATGCTGGGCGGTCGCGCCATTGTAAAGCCCGTCGCTGAAATTCTGGCTGCCACGCGCCAGCTCCAGGCGGGACGGCTTGAGGTGCGCATTGCGCTGCAGTCTGAAGATGATCCGAATGAATTGACGCAAATCTCGACGGGTTTCAATCGCATGGCCGAATCCTTGCAGGCGAGTCAGCTGGCGCTTGAAGATGAGTTGGTGCGCAGCAAGTCGATACAGGAAAAATTGCAGCATGCGCAACGCGCTGCGCGCATCGGTTACTGGCAGTTTGACCTGGTCACCGGGCAGCTTCGCCTGTCCGACGAGATTTTTGAATTTCTTGGTATTGACGCTTCTGTGTTTAAAGGAGATCTTGGCAGCCTGCTCAAGCGGGTCCACCGCAGCGATCGGGAGGCCTTCAAGGCCGCATGCGATATAGCCATTCGAACCGGGACCAACCTGGACATTGAATTTCGCGTGGTGGTGTGCGGCGGAGCTGTTCACTGGATTCATCAGTTTGGCCTGGCCAGTGCCAGCAGCGAAGCCATGCAGTCCATGCAGCGCACCGGAGTCATTCAGGACATTACCGCGCGAAAAAATGCCGAACTGGCCATTACCCGCAGCACCGAACTGCTGAACCGCATGGGAGAGCTGGCCAAGGTGGGGGGCTGGGAGCTGCTTGTCAGCAGCATGACACTGAGCTGGTCGATAGAAACCTACCGTATCCATGGTGTCGATCCTTCGCAGGATGTCTGCTTCGAAGATGCCGTCAAATTTTTTGAAATCGATGGTCGGCGCGTGTTCAGGGCGGCAGTCCGATCAGCCATCGAAAACGCAACAACATGCGATATCGAGCTTCCTCTGGTCACTGCCACGGGACGGTTGATCTGGGTGCGCATCCAGGGCTATGCCCAGCTCGAGAACGGCAAGGTTGTACGGTTGATGGGGGCAATTCAGGACATCACCGCGCAGCATCAGGCGCACGCGCATGCGCGCTTGCTGGAAACCTGTCTTTCCCACCTGAACGACGTGGTGATGATCACCGAAGCCGGATCGGTCGAGACGCCGGAGCCGCACATCGTTTTTGTCAATCATGCCTTCGAGCGCATGACCGGGTACAGCCGTGAAGAAGCAGTGGGAAAGTCGCCGCAATTTCTGCTGGGCAACAACACCCAGCACAGCGAACTTGACCCCATACAGAAAAAGCTTGAAAAAGGGCAACCGGTCCGGTCCGAACTGGTCAGCTACACCAAAAATGCAAGCGAATTCTGGGTCGAAATGGACATTGTTCCCCTCGCAAACGAGAAAGGTGGGCTTACTCACTGGGTGGCTGTAGAACGCGACATCACCGAACGCAAACGGGCTGAGCAAGCGCTCGTCAACAGCGAACAGCGTTATGCCGCACTGTTCAATACAGCGCCGGTTTCCATGTGGGTCTACGACATTGCGACCAAACGCTATCTCGCCGTGAACGAAGCTGCCTGCCAGGCTTATGGGTATTCGGAAACAGAATTCCTGGCGATGAGCATTTTTGACATGCGACCCGCCGCTGAACATGAGGAACTGCGCCGGTCGCTGGGCAATCCGCTGCGAAAAAATGCCGAGTGGCACGATATGCGCAAGGATGGTTCACTGTTCGCGGTCGAGACGGTTTCCCAGCCTGTGCAGTATGCCGGCCGAAATGCGTGCTTTGTCATTGCATTGGACAAGACCGCCCAGGAAAAAACCGAAAAGGATGCGCAGGAATATTTGTTCACCCTTCAGCGCGCGGCAGATGCCGCCCAGGCCATCATCTGGCATCAGACGCTCGAAGGGACCATGCAGGAGATCGCCGAGCAGGCACGAGGCGTTATCGGTGCGCACCAGGCAGCCGTGTGCCTGAGCGCCAACAGCATGTATCCACAAACAATGCATGCGCTCTCGCTCTCGCAAAAGTATGAATCTTATCGCCGCCTGGCAAAGCCGACCGACGGCAGCGCCATCCATGCCGACGTCTGCGAGAACAACCGTGTTGTACGGATGACCCAGGCCGAACTTGAATCGCACCCCGGATGGCGAAATTTTGGCAGCTACGGGGGCCTGCCTCCTCCCGTGCGGGGATGGCTGGCTGTCCCATTGATGAGCCGGAACGGAAAAAATATCGGTGTCCTGCAACTGTCTGACAAATACGAAGGCGATTTCACCAAGCAGGACGAATACGTTGCACTGGAATTGAGCCACCTGGCTTCAGCCGGCCTGGAAAACTCGAAACTCCTCGAGGAAATCGGTGGACTGAATGAAGGCTTGGAACAGAAAGTAGCTGAACGAACAGCTGCGCTGGTGCGCCAGGAAGCATTATTTCGGGCGCTTTCCGAGCAGGCCCCGCAGATGGTCTGGACTGCCAGCCCGGACGGGCGGGCCACGTACTTCAACCGGGCATGGTTTGACTTGATGGGCGGAACACTGGACGACTGGAGCGGTTACCAATGGCTGACGGCTGTTCATCCGGACGATGTTGCTGATGTCAAGTGTGCATGGGCCGTTTCCAGGAAAAACCAGTCCGCGTACGCGGGACTTCGGCGATTTCGGGCCAGCGATGGCGTTTTTCACACGATGGCTTACCGCGCATCCCCGGTGATGGATGAAAACGGCGATTTGGCTTTCTGGGTTGGAATCGATGCAAACATCACGGAAGTCAAAGCCATTGAAGCGGCATTGCGGCTGTCGAATCAGGAACTGGAAGCCTTTTCATATTCCGTATCCCATGACCTTCGCTCGCCGCTCAACACCATCGATGGATTCAGTCGGCTGCTCGCCAAGGAGTTGACGCCACATATAGCAGGGAATGTCGGTGACAAAGTGGGCCATTACCTGACACGTATTCAGGCAGGCGTGGCACAAATGGGGCAGTTGATCGAGGATTTGCTGTCCCTGTCACAGGTCTCTCGAGCGCCCCTGCACAGAGCATCTGTAGACCTGTCCCTTATGGCGCACAAACTGCTGCAGGAATGGCGCACCCGCGAACCTGAGCGGAAGGTGAGCGTGACAGTGGAAAATAAACTGCAGGCGCATGGCGATGAACGACTGGTCCAGGTTCTCATGGAAAACCTGCTGGCGAATGCGTGGAAATTCACCGGGCAAAAGGCGCAGGCTGAAATCAGCGTTGGTCAGCAACCTGACCATGCAGGTTTGCCGGTCTATTTTATAAAAGACAACGGTGCCGGCTTTGACATGGCTTACGTCGACAAGCTGTTTCATCCATTTCAACGGCTGCACAGTGCGTCTGAGTTCTTGGGGACTGGCATCGGCTTGGCCACTGTCAGCCGCGTTGTCAAGCGCCACGGGGGCCGCATTTGGGTTGAGTCAGCTCCGGAATGTGGCACGACATTTTTCTTCACTCTGTCCTAGTCCAACACACGCCAAGCGGCATCAGTTGTTGTCTGATTGTGTATTTGAATGTGAATTTTGCCCCTATCAAAATAAAATTCACTAAACTGATTAAGATTACAACTGTGACAAATTTAAACCATTTTTAAAGTCCCTTGATGTCGCGTGAACCAAAAACTTTCGAAGCTGCCATTACCGCCACTGATTTTTCCAGCGATGATTACTGCGGGACCAGCTATGCAGCCAAGATGCTGGGCTTGTCCGTGGCCACAGTCCAGTCGCTGGTTGAAAAAGGTGAAATCGATGCCTGGAAAACGCTCGGTGGTCATCGGCGCATTGCCCTGCAATCGCTCAATGCCTATCTGGCCAAGCACAGTCCACAACTTTCGCGTGCCGATCTTCACCCGAAGCACCGCTTGCGCGTGCTGGTGGTCGAAGACGACGAGGCAACGCGTGACCTGTACCGATGCCATTTTGACGAGTGGGACCTGCCGGTTGACTGCACCTGGATGCCATCGGCGCTGGATGCCCTGATGGACATTGCAAGCATGCGGCCTGACTTGCTGATTGCCGATTTGTCCATGCCAGGCGTCGACGGAATCGAGATGCTCAGGACCATTAAGCGAAACCAGCAACTTGCAGACATGCAGATTGTGGTGATCAGCGGAATGGCGGTGGAAGCCATTGCTGCTCGCGGCGGTCTTCCGCCACAGGCACGCCTGGTTCAAAAGCCGGTCAATTTCGACTGGCTGCAAGGTTATGTCACGGCACTGGTCATGGCCAATGCCAAGTGGCGCTGACCTGCTTGCCGATGCTTATTCCAGACCCTGACCACCTGCGCGCGTTTGCATGCCATGACCCGATTTCTGGACAATTCTCAGTCAAACCCGCCAGACAACGTGCCCGCAGACAACCCGCATGATGTCAACGCCATCGTGCCACCAGCACGGCATGAATGGGGCGTTGGGGACCTGACGCTGGACGGCATCGTTCTGCTTGACCAAAAGCTCGTGATTGTTGACGCCAATCCACGCGCTCTCGTTTTTCTGCACACCTCCCTGTCTGCTATCAGCGGCTACAGCCTGTGGGATGTTGTGTCGCAGGAGATCGCCAGCCAGCATGAAGAGGCAGCCGAACGGGCACTCGCGGATTCGGACCAATACGTTTTCGTTATCCATGAAAGTCATACGAACAGCTGGGCTGAATACACACTGCGGCGATGCGCTGCCGGTTACATCGTCAATCTGCGCGAAGCGGGACCGGCGCAAAAATACCAGCGTCTGCTGGAAGACAGCAAGCGCTACAACCAGTTGATCTTTGAAGCCAATCCGAACGCCATGTGGGTATTCGACCGGACTTCACTGCAAATCTTTGCGGTCAACCAGGCCGCCATCAGGTTTTATGGAATCGCGCGAAAGACCTTTACGACGCTTGGTATGAATGCGCTTTTCCCCGAGGGAGAAGGCGCTGAATTGCTGGATTCGATGCATGTCGGCAAGGAAGGCCAGTCCGAGATGCGGCTGTGTCGGCAGAAAAGAATGGACGGGAAGGAAGTCCTGGTAGAACTCGCCTGGAGCCAGGTCAAGTGGAATGGTAGCCAGGCGATGCTGGTCAGCCTGGCGGACACCAGCGACCGGCACATTGCCGACACGGCCCTCAAAAAATCGAATGCCGAACTGCAACAGACCCTGCTCGTGCAACAGGCCGAACTGAAAAATGCCAGGCATGACCTGCTCACCTTTACCCAGGCAGTCTCTACCGACCTGCAGGATTCGCTGCATGTAGCCCAGGGTTTTGCGGCCAGGCTGGCTGAAAAGTATTCTCCGGTGCTGGACGATCAGGGCCTGCACTACGTCAAGCGCATTCAGTCCAGCATCAGCCAGCTCGCCAGGCTGGTGGATGACCTGCGAACGCTGGCCCAGTTGCCGCTTCGCTCCGGTACGCTGGAGATGGTTGATCTGGCACCCGTCTGTCGCTCCCTGTTCGCCGATCTGCGCAAGCTCAATCCGGACCGGAATGTGACCATCGAAATGGACAGCAGCCTGACAGTCGTCGGAAACCGGGGTCTTCTGGTAACTGCCTTGCACTGCCTGCTGGACAATGCCTGGAAATTCAGCGACAAAAAAAGCGAAGCCTGGATCAAGGTCGGGCTGCTGCCTGGCAAGCAGGCGGACGAATTGACCCTGGTGGTGGCAGACAACGGCGCAGGGTTCGATCCGGTCTACAGTGGCAATCTGTTCACGGCGTTTCAGCGCCTCCACTCTTCCGCCGACTTCCCCGGAAATGGGCTGGGGTTGGCCATCATCAAGCGTGTGGCGCAATTGCATGGCGGTACGGCATGGGCTGAAAGCCCCGACCACATGGGCGCAAGCTTCTTCATGTCGCTGCCGCAAATGCAACCCGTCGTTTCCTGAGCCTGGTTTTCACCATCGGCGGTGCGGTGCATAGTGACAAGACTGTTTTCAGCGCGCGACCTGAAAACCAGCTTCTTCCATTAACGTTATATTTGACGTTTACGTAAACGTAAGACGCCACGGATTGCGGTTGCAGCTTGGCACCGGTTTGCGTTGTTGTGTTGTTGCTTTAATTGGGCTTTTATTTCCTCTCATGGCCACTACTTACACCATCAGCGATCTCGCCAAAGAGTTTGACCTGACCACCCGCGCCATGCGCTTTTACGAAGACATGGGACTGCTTCAGCCTGGCAGGGAAGGGCCAGGCGGACGCAGTCGCGTCTATTCGGCGCGCGACCGAACCCGGCTCAAGCTCACGTTGCGTGCCAAGCGCCTGGGGCTTTCCCTGGTTGAGGCCAAGGAAATCATCGACTCTTACGACAGCCCGCGCGACACGGCGCCACAACTGAGGAAATTCCTGGACATCCTGACCGATCACCGCCAAAAGCTTGAAGCGCAGCTGGCCGATCTGCAGTCCAATCTGGACGAACTTCGCGTTCGTGAGAAAGAAACCAGAATGCTGCTTTCAAAGGCTGAAAAGTCAAAATAAGCGATAATTAACGTTTACGTAAACGTCAATCAAAAACCGGATCGAAAGCATTTTTTTGACCTGTCAGCACAGAGAATTTTCATGGATGCATCCGCCGCACCGTCAGCACTGTTTCAGCGAATCGAAGCCAGTTTCCTGCGCCAGGGGCTGATGCAGCACCTGGGTGCGCGGCTGGTGCGGGTCGAGCCCGGCCTGTGCGAGGTGGCGCTGCCTTATTCGGAGCGTGTCAACCAGCAGCAGGGCGGCTTTCATGGCGGCGCCATGGGGGCGCTGGCCGACATTGCTGGCGGCTATGCAGCGCTGACCCAGGTGGCTCCGGACATGGAAGTGACCACCGTTGAATACAAGATCAATTTCCTGGCCGGTTTCAAGGACGGCGAGTTGCGCGCTGTGGGCCGTGTCATGCGGGCCGGCAAGCGCATCATCGTGACCACGGCTGACGTGACGCACCTGGACGCCGACGGCAAGACCAGCGCCTGCGCACTGATGCAGCAGACCCTTGCGCCCGTGCCCAAAACCTATTGATTCCCACGCGCCCTCCATCATTTTTAGAGAAAGATTTCAACCATGAACAACATGCCAGGACTCAATTTCATGCTCGGCGAAGACATCGACGCCCTGCGCGATGCAGTGCGCGACTTTGCCCAGGCGGAAATCGCACCGCGCGCTGCCGAACTGGACCGCACCGACCAGTTCCCGATGGACCTGTGGGAAAAAATGGGTTCGCTCGGCGTGCTGGGCATCACCGTCGGCGAGGAATACGGCGGCGCTGGCATGGGCTACCTGGCGCACATGATCGCGATGGAAGAAATCAGCCGCGCCAGCGCCTCGGTCGGCCTGAGCTACGGCGCGCACAGCAACCTGTGCGTCAACCAGATCAAGCGCAATGGCACCGAAGCGCAGCGCCAGAAATACCTGCCCAAACTCATCAGCGGCGAACATGTCGGCGCGCTGGCCATGAGCGAGCCGGGCGCCGGCAGCGATGTCATCAGCATGAAGCTCAAGGCCGAGGACAAGGGCGGTTATTACGTCCTCAACGGCAGCAAGATGTGGATCACCAACGGCCCCGACGCCGACACGCTGGTGGTTTATGCCAAGACCGAGCCCGAGCTTGGCGCGCGCGGCGTCACCGCATTCCTGATTGAAAAAGGCATGGCCGGTTTTTCGGTGGCGCAAAAGCTTGACAAGCTGGGCATGCGCGGCAGCCACACCGGCGAGCTGGTGTTCAGCAACGTCGAAGTGCCGGCGCAAAACATCCTGGGCGGCCTGAACAGCGGCGCGAAGGTTCTCATGAGCGGCCTCGACTACGAGCGCGCCGTGCTGACCGGCGGGCCGCTCGGCATCATGCAGTCGGTCATGGACAGCGTCCTGCCCTACATCCACGACCGCAAGCAGTTTGGCCAGAGCATTGGCGAATTCCAGCTGATCCAGGGCAAGGTCGCCGACATGTACACCGTGCTGCAGGCTGGCCGCTCGTTCGCCTACACCGTCGCCAAGAACCTCGACATGCTGGGCACCGACCATGTGCGTCAGGTGCGCAAGGACTGCGCCTCGGTGATTTTGTGGTGCGCTGAAAAAGCCACCTGGATGGCCGGCGAGGGCATCCAGATCTACGGCGGCAACGGCTACATCAACGACTACCCGCTGGGCCGCCTGTGGCGCGATGCCAAGCTGTATGAAATTGGCGCTGGCACCAGTGAAATCCGCCGCATGCTGATCGGCCGCGAGCTGTTTGCCGAAACCATGTGATGGCGCTGGGCGACAAAATACCTTTATGAGCAGCTCCCTTCAAGACCTCTTCACCGACAACCGCGCATGGGCTGCGCAAATGGAACGTGAGCGTCCCGGTTTTTTCACCGGCCTTAAAAGCCAGCAAAATCCCAAATACATGTGGATAGGCTGCTCCGACAGCCGGGTGCCTGCCAACCAGATCACCGGACTGGACCCGGGTGAGGTGTTTGTGCACCGCAACGTGGCCAACGTGGTGGTGCCGACCGACCTCAATTGCCTGTCCACCATCCAGTTTGCGGTGGACCAGCTCAAGGTCGAGCACCTGATGGTCGTCGGCCACTATGGTTGCGGCGGCGTGAAGGCCGCCCTGCACAACCAGCGCCTGGGGCTGGTGGACAACTGGCTGCACCACGTCAAGGATGTGCGCGACCGCCATGCCGCGATGCTTGAGGCGGCAGCGCCGGAAGCGCAGATTGACATGCTGTGCGAGCTCAATGTGATCGAGCAGGTCATGAATGTGGCGCAAACCACCGTGATGCAGGACGCCTGGGCGCGCGGGCAGCGCGTGACCCTGCACGGCTGGGTCTATGGCCTGAAGGACGGGCTGCTGCAGGACCTGCACATCACGCTGAACAGCCTTGACGGCATGGCGTCCCTGTACCGTGCTGCCATTGCCGGGGTGTCGGAAACCCGGCGTTGACACTGCCTCAATCCGCAACCTCTGCAACATCAACACCGCCCCACCATGTTTCCCCAGCGCCTTGATTCCACCGTCGCCTACGCCATCGCCAAGGCGATGATCGACGGTTTCAACCGGCACTACCAACTGTTTCGCACCGAATCAAGCCGCGCCAAGCACCGCTTTGAAACTGCCGACTGGCATGGCCAGCAACGCGCCCAGCGCGAACGCATCGAGTTCTACGACCTGCGGGTGCGTGAAGCGTCGATCCGGCTGGAGCGCGAGTTCAAGGCCGGCGAGCAGCCCATGGATGTCTGGCACCAGGTCAAGCTGCACTACATCGGGCTGCTGGTCAACCACCACCAGCCCGAGCTGGCCGAAACCTTTTTCAACTCGGTCACCACCAAGATACTGCACCGCAGCTACTTTCAGAACGATTTCATCTTTGTCCGACCCGCCGTCAGCACGGAGTACATCGAGAACGACGAGTCGACCGCGCAGCCGACCTACCGCGCCTACTACCCGACACGCGCCAGCATGCACGGGACGCTGGTCGCATTGGTGAACGATTTTGGCCTGTCGTGCGAGTTTGAAGACCTTGCGCGCGATGCTGGATACGTGGCTGACGCCATGACCGGCCGCCTGGGCGATGTCAAGCTGCGGGCCAATTTCCAGATCCAGGTGCTGTCCAGCCTGTTCTTTCGCAACAAGGGCGCCTACGTTGTCGGCAAGCTGATCAACGGCTTCAGCGAGATTGCGTTTGCCCTGCCAATCCTGCACCGCCAGCCGGCACCCGGGCAGGCGCTGGTGGCCGAGACCCGGGGCATTGCCGGCCAGTCCGACGCTGGCCGGCTGGTGATTGACGCGGCGCTGTTTGGCGAAGACGACCTGCTGATCCTGTTCAGCTTTGCGCGCGCCTACTTCATGGTCGACATGGGCATTCCCTCGGCCTATGTGCAGTTTTTGCGCAGCATGATGCCGCGCATGCCGCGCGCCGAAATCTACAACGCGCTGGGACTGGCCAAGCAGGGCAAGACGCTGTTTTACCGCGACTTTCTGCACCACCTGCGGCACAGCACCGACAAGTTTCGCATCGCCCCCGGCATCAAGGGCATGGTCATGCTGGTGTTCGACCTGCCATCGTTTCCGTATGTGTTCAAGGTCATCAAGGACTATTACCCGCCGCAAAAAGACACGACGCGCGAGCAGATCAAGGGCAAGTACCTGCTGGTCAAGCAGCACGACCGGGTGGGCCGCATGGCCGACACGCAGGAATACACGCTGGTGGCGTTCCCGCGCGACCGCTTCAGCGACGAGTTGATCGCCGAGATCGAGAAATTTGCGCCCAGCCAGCTGGAAATCAGCGACCGCGACGGTGACGGCCAGATGGAAGTCATCATCAAGCATGTGTATATCGAGCGGCGCATGATCCCGCTCAACATTTACCTGCAGGAAGCGTTCGACATGGGCGTGGACGAACCCGCCGCCAAGGCGCAGATCAGTCGCGCCGTGGTCGAATACGGCAATGCCATCAAGGACATGGTCGCGGCCAACATCTTTCCGGGCGACATGCTGTGGAAGAACTTCGGTATCACCCGCCACGGAAAAGTTGTTTTCTATGACTACGACGAGATCGAATATATCACCGACTGCAAGTTCCGCAAGGTGCCCGCGCCGCGCAATGAAGAAGAGGAAATGAGCGGCGAAATCTGGTATTCGGTCGGCCCCAAGGACGTGTTTCCCGAGACCTTCGAGCCCTTTTTGCTCGGCAACGACACGGTGCGTGAAGTGTTTATGAAGCGCCATGCCGACTTGCTGGACGCCGCCTTCTGGCAAAGCCACCAGACGCGCATCCGGGCCGGCCATGTGTACGACGTGTTTCCGTACGAGCAGAACAAACGCTTCGCCGTCATCCATGCCCCGGCGCAGGCCGATTGAGGCCGCGCAGTCCAATTTCTTTATTTTCGCTATTTCCTTTATTTCCAACCCCCTTCAAGGAGAAAAACATGCTTGATTCCATCGTCATCCTCGGCGCCGCCCGGACCCCCATGGGCGCTTTCCAGGGCGAGTTCGCCAGCCTGTCGGCCAACGACCTGGGCGGCGCTGCCATCAAGGCCGCTGTCGAGCGCGCGGGTGTTTCGCCCGAACGCATCGACGAAGTGCTGTTCGGCAACTGCCTGATGGCCGGCCAGGGCCAGGCGCCGGCGCGCCAGGCCGGTTTCAAGGGTGGCCTGCCGGCCAGCACCGGCGCGGTCACGTTGTCCAAGATGTGCGGCTCCGGCATGGAAGCCACGCTGCTGGCGCATGACCAATTGATCGCGGGCAGCCGCGATGTGGTGGTTGCCGGCGGCATGGAAAGCATGACCAACGCGCCGTATCTGCTGCCCAAGGCACGCGGCGGCATGCGCATCGGCCACGACCGCGTGATGGACCACATGATGCTTGACGGCCTGGAAGACGCTTATGAGGCTGGTCGCTCCATGGGGACCTTTGGCGAAGACTGTGCTGCCAAATACGGTTTCACCCGCGAGCAGCAGGACGCCTTTGCCACCGCCAGCGTGCAGCGCGCCAAGGCGGCCACCGAGTCTGGTGCGTTCAAGGCTGAAATCACGCCGGTTACGGTCAAATCCCGTTCCGGCGAGACCGTGATGGCCATCGACGAGGCGCCGGGCAAGATCAAGCTCGACAAGATTCCTTCGCTCAAGCCCGCGTTCAAGACGGGCGGCACCATCACCGCCGCGTCCAGTTCGTCGATCAGCGACGGCGCTGCCGCCCTGGTGCTGGCCCGTGAATCCACCGCCAGGGAACTCGGCGCGACGCCGATGGCCCGCATCGTCGGCCACGCCACCTTTGCCCAGGCGCCCGAGTGGTTCTCGACCGCCCCGGTCGGCGCGGTCAACAAGCTGCTGAAAAAAATCGGCTGGAGCGTGAAGGATGTGGAGCTGTGGGAAATCAACGAAGCGTTTGCCGTGGTGCCCATGGCCGCCATGAAAGAGCTGAACATCAGCCATGACGTCGTTAACGTCAATGGCGGCGCCTGTGCACTCGGCCACCCGATTGGCTGCAGCGGCGCGCGCATCATCGTCACGCTGATCCATGCGCTGAAGGCACGCGGCCTGACAAAAGGCGTTGCCACGCTGTGCATCGGCGGCGGCGAAGCGACGGCGCTGGCAATTGAAGTGCTCTGAGCCCCAGCCATACGAAGCCATGATGCAGCCCAACTCAGTCAGGGGCAAAGACTTCATGATTACTCCTGAAATAATAGCTGCTAGCGCTTTCTGGATATGCGCTACAGGCACTTTTGGCTTGTAATCGCCATGGCTGTCGTCTTGGTCATCGGTGCTTCGCGCGGGCTGGGCCTCGAATTCGTTCGCCAGTACACCGAAGCGGGCGACTGCGTCATTGCCACCGTGCGCGACGCCGCCGGGCGCGTGCAGGCGCTGGGGGCCGAAGTGCTGACCGTGGACGCGAGCCAGCCAGCCAGCGTCAGCGGCCTGGCCTGGCAACTTGACGGCGAAAAAATCGACACCGCGCTCTACGTGGCCGGCGTCTATGCCTGCGGCACGGCGCTGTCGCCGCCCACGCGCGAGCTGTTTGACGACCTACGCGCCACACTGTGCATGCTCACAGCCGCCCACAAGGGCCAGTTTTTACACCACGATGGCAGTCGGTTTGCCGGGTGGTAATTTCCTTCATCACGATCCGGAGAACACAAGCATGCTGCTGACACAAGACCAGGAACAGGTACGCGACGCGGTGCGCGCTTTTGCCCAGGCAGAACTCTGGCCGCATGCTGCGCGCTGGGACAAGGAACATTACTTTCCCGTCGAGGCGCACAAGGGCCTGGCAGCGCTGGGTGCCTACGGCATCTGCGTGCCTGAGGAATACGGCGGCGCCAACTTCGACTACCTCACGCTGGCGCTGGTGCTGGAGGAAATCGCCGCTGGCGATGGCGGCACCAGCACGGCGATCAGCGTGACCAACTGCCCGGTCAACGCCATCTTGATGCGCTACGGCAATGCCGCGCAGAAAAAGCAGTGGCTGATGCCGCTGGCGCAGGGCAACATGCTGGGTGCTTTTTGCCTGACCGAGCCGCACACCGGCAGCGATGCTTCATCGCTGCGTACCACCGCTGTCAAGCACGGCGACGCCTATGTGCTGAACGGCGTCAAGCAGTTCATCACCAGCGGCAAGAACGGCCAGGTCGCCATCGTCATTGCCGTCACCGACAAGGGCGCCGGCAAAAAAGGCATGAGCGCCTTCATCGTGCCGACCGACGCGCCCGGTTATTCCGCCTCACGGCTGGAAGACAAGCTCGGCCAGCATTCGAGCGACACGGCGCAGGTCAACTTCGACGACTGCCGCATTCCGGTTGAAAACCTGATCGGCGCCGAAGGCGAAGGCTACAAGATTGCCCTGGGCGGGCTGGAAGGCGGGCGCATCGGCATTGCGGCGCAAAGCGTCGGCATGGCCAGGAGCGCGTTCGAGGTGGCATTGAACTATGCCAAGGACCGCCAGAGCTTCGGCACTGCCATCTTCAACCACCAGGCTGTGGGCTTTCGGCTGGCCGATTGCGCGACCAAGCTTGAAGCCGCCCGCCAGCTGATCTGGCACGCCGCCAGCCTGCGCGACGCCGGTCGGCCGTGCCTCAAAGAAGCGGCAATGGCCAAGTTGTTTGCCAGCGAAGTGGCTGAGGAAGTCTGCAGCGCCGCCATCCAGACACTGGGCGGCTATGGCTATGTGAGCGACTTCCCGGTCGAGCGCATCTACCGCGATGTGCGCGTTTGCCAGATCTACGAAGGCACCAGCGACGTGCAAAAGATTATCATCCAGCGCGCGCTGGCTTGAAGTCCTCGCCATAGCTGACGCTCGCGCTGTGGCGCTGGTCCCGCAGGGGCCGGGCGTTTCCATCCTGCAGCCAACCAAGCGCCCATGACCCAAGACCAGATTCTCATTCTTTCCATTCTGGCCTGCACCGTGGGCATGTTCCTGTGGGGGCGCTGGCGGCACGACATGGTCGCCATGGGCTCGTTGCTGGCGTGCGTGCTGGCCGGCGTGTTGCCGGCAGTCGATGCGCTCGCCGGTTTCGGCCACCCGGCCGTCATCACCGTGGCCTGCGTGCTGGTCATGAGCCGTGGCTTGCTGACGTCGGGCGCGGTGGATGTACTGACCCGCTATGCGCTGCCGAAAAAATCCGGCCCCACGCTCAGCCTGCTCGCGCTGATGGGACTGGGCGCCGTGCTGTCGGGCTTCATGAACAATGTCGGCGCCATGGCGCTGCTGATGCCCGTGGCAATCCAGCTGGCCAAGCGGCTCGAACTCACACCGGGCCAGGTGCTGATGCCGCTGGCCTTTGGCACCATCCTGGGCGGCATGACCACGCTGATCGGCACACCACCCAACCTGATCGTTTCCGGTTTTCGTGCCGAAACGGGCGCGGGCGGCTTTGGCATGTTCGACTTCACGCCCATCGGCCTGGCGGTGGCACTCGTCGGGGTGGTGTTTGTGGCGCTGGCTGGCTGGCGACTTGTGCCGGCGCGCAAGCAGTCCGGCCTGGATGGTTTTGAAACCAGTTCCTACCTGACCGAGGCCAGGGTACTGCCTGACAGCAAGTCGATAGGCAAGAGCCTGCTGGAGCTGGAAACCGTGCTGGACGAGGCGGGCGCACAGGTCGTCGGGCTGGTGCGCAACGAGATTCGCATGACCGCACCCGGTTTGATGCGCCGGGTCCATGCCGGCGACATCCTGGTGATCGAGGCCGAGGCCGATGCGTTGTCCGGCCTGCTGTCCAGCCTGGAGCTCAGGCTGGAGGAATCCGGACGCCCGCCGGAGCCAGAGGACGACGAAAACCCGGTTGCCGCTGATCTGGAGTCGAAGACAAAGGCAAAGCAGAAAGCGAAAACGAAGGCGAAGGTGGTTGAACAAAGCCAGGACCCACGCCGCGACAAGACCGGCCAGGGCCTTGCTGCGAGCGCCGCCTTGGCTAAAGGCGAGGACAAAGCAGACGAAGACGCAGACGATGAGCCCGATGACGACAAGACCGACACGGCGGGGGAAATCGTGCTGATGGAGCTGGTGGTGTTGCCCGGGTCGATGCTGGCGGGCCGCTCTGCCAGCGATGTGCTGCTGCGCACGCGCTACGGCATCAACATGCTGGCGCTGTCGCGCCAGGGCGATACCCAGCGGCTGCGGCTGCGCCTGTTGCCGATCAAGCCTGGCGACCTGCTGCTGATGCAGGGGTCGCCCGACGCCATCAACGAGTTTGCCGCCGACAACGGCTGCGTTCCGCTGGCCGAGCGAGAACTGCGCATCCCGAACCAGCGCAAGGCCTGGCTGTCCGTCGGCATCATGACCTTTTCGGTCGGCATGGCGGCGTTTGGCCTGCTGCCGGCAGCCATCTCGTTTGCCATGGGCGTGCTGGCCTCCATGGCGCTGCGCACCGTGCCGCCGCGCGGCGTGTACGAGGCCATCGACTGGCCGGTTGTCGTGCTGCTGGCCGCGCTGATTCCCGTGGCCGGCGCGATGCAGACCACCGGCACGGCAGACCTGATTGCGCGTTTGCTGCTGGAAAACGTCGCACAAGGGCACGCTGTCGTCGGCCTGGCGCTGATCCTGGTGGTGACCATGTTTTTGTCCGACCTGATGAACAACGCCGCGACTGCCGCCGTGATGTGCCCGATTGCCCTGGGCACGGCTTCGGCGCTTGGCGTGAACCCGGATTCCTTCCTGATGGCCGTGGCCATCGGCGCGTCCTGTGCCTTCCTGACGCCGATCGGCCATCAGAACAACACCCTGATCCTCGGCCCCGGAGGCTTTCGCTTTGGCGACTATTGGCGCCTCGGCCTGCCACTGGAAATCCTCGTGGCGGCGGTCAGCATCCCAATGCTGCTGCTGGTCTGGCCGCTGTGACGCCCTGATGCTTTGCCTGCCTGCCGGGCGCAGCGCGTCGTTAACGTATTATTTTGTTCCATGAACATTATTATTCTTGGCGCAGGCCGCGTCGGTGAAACCGTGGCTGAAAGCCTGGCGCTGGAGCAAAACGACATCACTGTGATTGACACCGATGCGGCGCGGCTGCGCCAGTTGGGCGAGCGCTTTGACTTGCGCGGGGTGGTGGGCAACGGCATCCAGCCGTCGGTGCTGCGCGAGGCCGGTGCGCAAGACGCCGACATGGTGATCGGTTGCGCTGCCGACGACGAGACCAATCTGGTGGTCTGCAAGGTGGCGCACCAGATCTTCAACGTGTCCAACACGGTGGCGCGGCTGCGCTCGCCCGACTTCGTCGAAGGCAGCGAACTGCTGGGCAAGGGCGGTTTTGCGGTCGATCACGTGATTTGCCCAGAGGAGTCGGTCACGCGCTACATCCACCAGCTCATCCGCCACCCCGAGGCGCTGCAGGTGGTGACGTTTTCGCAGCAGAGGGCGTGCCTGATGGTGGTGCGTGCGTCCCGGGGCGATGCGGTCGGCCGCACCATTGCGCAACTGCGTGAACTGTTCCCGGACATCGAAATGCGCATCGTGGCGCTGTACCGGCTCGACACCGAGATAGAGGCCACGCCCGACACCCGCATCATGAGTGGCGACGAGGTGTTCGTGCTGGCCGATGCGCGCAAGATCCGGCAGGTGCTGCACGCCATCCACCACCGCGACAAGCCGGTGCAGCGCGTGATGATTGCCGGTGGCGGCCGGGTCGGCTTGCGCCTGGCGCGCAGTCTGCTGGACCAGTGCGAGGTGAAAATCATCGAACGCGACGCCGAGCGCTGCGACTACCTGGCCAGCCAGCTGCCGTCTTCCACGCTGATTCTGCATGGCGACGGCGTTGACGAGGACCTGTTGCGTGGCGAGAACGTGGGCATGATGGACATGTTCCTGGCGCTCACCAGCGACGACGAGGACAACATCATGTCGGCCATGCTCGCCAAGCGGCTGGGCGCCGGGCGCGTGCTCTCGCTCATCAACCGCCGCGCCTATGCCGACATGATGCAGGGCAGCACCATCGACATCGCCATCTCACCGGCGCACACCGTCATTGGCGAGTTGCTGACCCACCTGCGACGCGGCGACGTGGCCGCGGTGCACAGCCTGCGGCGCGGCACGGCCGAGGCGCTTGAAGGCGTGGCGCGTGGCGACGCCAAGACCTCAAAACTGGTCGGCCGGAGCGTTGAGGAAGTCAAGCTGCCCAAGGGCGCGGCCATTGGCGCCATCGTGCGAGGGCAGGGCAGCGAATGTGAAGTCATGATGCCGCACCACGACACGGTGATCCAGACCGATGACCACATCATCATCTTCATCCCGAACAAGCGCGATGTGCGCCAGGTCGAAAAGCTGTTCCAGGTCAGCGCGACCTTCTTCGGCTGATCGCGCCCCGCATGTACAGCCTGCTTCCTGTCCTGGGCGTTTTTGCCCGTATTCTGCTGGCCTTTTCGCCGGCCTTCTTCGTTCCCCTGGGTTGGGCGATTGCCCTTGATGCCCAGGAGCAGGCGGTGCTGTGGACGGCCTGCTTCGCACTGACGCTGGTCAGCGGACTGGTGCTGATGCTGGCCACGCGCCATCAGCGCCGCGAGCTGCAGCCGCGCGACGGTTTTTTGCTGGTCAACCTGGTGTGGCTGGTGCTGCCGGCCTATGCGGCGCTGCCGCTGATGTACACCGTGCCCGACATCACCTGGGTCAAGGCCTATTTCGAGGCCATGAGCGCCATCACGGCCACCGGAGCCACCGCGCTCAGCGGCCTGGATGCGTTGCCCGCCTCGGTCAACGTGTGGCGCTGCTTTTTGCAGTACCTCGGCGGCCTGGGCATCATGCTGCTGGTGGTGGCGGTGCTGCCCATGATGGGGCTGGGCGGTTTTCAGGTCTACAAGGCCGAAACGCCGGGGCCGCTGAAAGAAGCCAAGTTCACGCCGCGCATTGCCGAGACCGCACGCGGCTTGTGGAGCGTGTACTTTGTGTTTTCCGTTGCCTGCATGCTGGCCTACCGCTGGGCCGGCATGAGCTGGGTCGACGCCTTCATGCACATGTGCTCGACCATGGGGCTGGGCGGATTTTCTTCCTACGACGACAGCCTGGGGCATTTCAAGTCGGCCCAGATCGAGATGGTGGCGACGCTGTTCATGGCGCTGGCCGGCATCAATTTTTTGCGCTACTTCATCGTGCTGCGCAACCGCTCCATCCGCCCATTGCTGCACGACCGCGAGTTTCGTACCTACGTCATGGTGCTGCTGGTCTCGATTGTCCTGATCACCGTGCTGCTGCGGGTGCACGATGTTTATCCCGATGTGGCGCGAGCCTTGCGCGCCAGCGCCTTTCATGTGGTGTCGGTGGCCACCACCACCGGCTACGCCTCTGCCAACTACGCGCTGTGGCCGGTGTTTGCGCCGGTGCTGCTGTTGTTTCTTGGCTGCTTTGTGTCATGCGCCGGCTCCACCGGCGGCGGCATCAAGCTGATCCGCATGATCCTGCTCATCAAGCAGGCGCGCCGCGAGCTGGTGCGCATCGTGCACCCGCGCGTGGTCAACCCTGTCACGCTGGGCGGCGTGGTGCTGCCGATGTCGGTCATGACCGCCACCTTTGGCTTCATGCTGATCTACGGCGCCGTGATTGTCGGCCTGACGATGGTGCTGCTGCTCACCGGGCTGGACATGGTCACCGCGTTTTCAGCCGTGATTGCCACTGTCAACAACATTGGCCCCGGCCTGGGCATGGTCGGGCCGGCGAGTAATTTCGGCGTGCTCAACGACTTTCAGCTGTGGGTGTTGAGCTTTGCCATGCTCATGGGCCGGCTCGAACTGCTGTCGTTTCTGGTGCTGTTCACCGGCCAGTTCTGGCGCAAGTAGGCTTGGTTGCCTTTGCCTTTTTAAAAGGCAAAGGCGGAAGAGGGTGACAAGCGTGATGCGTCAGCAATGTCGATAATGATTTTTTCAGCATAAGGAGTCAGCATGCCCATTACCAAAGGTTTCCAGGTTCTCGTCGATGAGGCCATGGAAGAGGTCAAGACCTATTCGGTCGAGTCGGTGCAAGCCCGCTTGTCGGACCCGAACGTGCAGATCATCGATATCCGCGACCCGCGCGAACTGGAGCAGGACGGCACGGTTGTCGGCGCCTTCCATGCACCGCGCGGCATGCTGGAGTTCTGGGTTGACCCGGCGTCGCCGTATTTCAAGCCGGTGTTTGCCGACGAAAACCGGGAGTTCATTTTGTTTTGCGGAGCCGGCTGGCGCAGCGCGCTGGCCACCAAGACACTGCAGGACATGGGCATGCGCAATGTCGCCCACATTGATGGCGGCTATGCCGAGTGGAAAAAGCAGGGCGCCCCGACCGAAACCCTGGAAGAGCGCAATACCAAGAAGGGCTGACGTTCCTGAGGCTGGCAGGGCTGCCCGGTGTTGCCAGGATGGTGGCCAGTTGCAAGCCAAAGAGGCCGCTAGCCCTCGCTTTGTCGCAACAGGTTGCTACCGAAAAGCGAGTGTTTTGCTGCTTGGCCAGAGCCCTGGCTGAAGCGCTTCGCAGGCAAAATGCGTGAGTCCGGTGCCGCTTGCGCACCACTCAGCCGGTGAGCATGGGCCGAAGCGCCTGCACCTCTTGCACCATGAATTTTAAAAAGGCCGAAACCCGGGGCGTGCGCCGAGCTGGCGCGTGGTCAGCAGGCGCAAGCTGCGCGTCAATTCGGCCACCGGCCACCGGCCCCAGCACCCGCACCAGGTCGGGCTCGGCATCACCGATCGTCGTTGGCAGCGCCGCAAGACCCAGGTTGGCTTTGGCGAAGTGAGCCGTTCCCAGCCCGCTGCCACTCTTGGCCATTTTTCTGGCAACCGGCGCCACCTGCCGCCGCCACTGCGTTGCGCGGTGGCTGGCCACGGTCTCGTCGAACCCGACCCAGGCGTGCTGCGCCAGTTCCCGCATGCCGTGGGGGCTGCCGTGCTGCGCCAGATAGTCGCGGCCGCCGTACACCGCCCACAGGGAGTCGGCGATCTTGCGCCCGAGCGCGGGGGCGCCTAGACTGGGCGGTCTGTCCAACGCGATGAAAGGTCTTGCCATGAAACCGCACCATCAACCCACATTCCGCTCGCTCGCTGCGTTGCTGGCCTTGACGTTGGGCGCCGTTTTCGGGCTGGCGGCGCAGGCTCAGACGCCCGGCCAGGCAACCCCGCATCTGGTCCTGAAGGAAAGCGTCCTGCAGATGCCCAAGTCGGACACTCAGGAGGTCAGGGTGCTGACCGCCTCGTTCAAGCCCGGCGACCAGACCGTGTTTCACACGCACCGCTCCCCGGTCACGGTCTATGTGCTCGAAGGCCAGTTCACGCTGGACCTGGAGGGAAGGGCGCCCGTCGTCCTCAGCGCGGGGCAGGCTTTTGTCGAGCCGCCCAACGTGAAAATGACAGGCTACAACAAGAGTGCCACGGACGCCTTGCGGGTCGTCATCTTTTATGTGAGCGACCCGGGCACCCCTTTTCTTGATCCGGCACATTGAGCCGCCCCGGTTTCGCGGCTGGACGCCGAGTCTCCCCCGCCCAGCGATTGGGACGCTATCCGCCGGGAGACAGGGCAGTTTCTGGCCGCCGGGTCGGTGGGGGATGCGCTTGTTCGAGCTGCACACGCTTATCTCTTTTTTCGGCGCACAGTGCTAAGCTGACCATCCGACTTCTGCCAACCAAAGTGAGGCCACACCATGCCCGGACTATTGCCCAACATCGACCCTGACGGCCTGCTCGAATTCTCGGTGGTCTACACCGACCGCGCGCTCAACCACATGTCGCGCAGCTTCCAGGGCGTGATGACAGACATCTCCAGCATCCTCAAGGAGGTGTACGCCGCGCATTCCGTGGCGCTGGTGCCCGGCAGCGGCACCTACGGCATGGAAGCCGTGGCGCGCCAGTTCGCCACGGCCAAGCATGTGCTGGTGCTGCGCAACGGCTGGTTCAGCTACCGCTGGACGCAAATCTTTGACATGGGCAACATTCCTGCCTCGTCCACCGTGCTCAAGGCCCGGCAAACCGGCCCCGGCGCGCAAGCCCCGTGGGCGCCCGCCGCCATCGCCGACGTGCAGGCCGCCATTGCCCACCACAAGCCCGCCGTTGTCTTTGCCCCGCATGTCGAAACCGCCTCCGGCATGATCCTGCCCGACGATTATTTGCGCGCCGTGTCGGACGCCGTGCATGCCGTGGGCGGCCTGTTCGTGCTCGACTGCATCGCCTCGGGCGCCATGTGGGTCGACATGCAGGCCACGGGCGTCGATGTCTTGATTTCCGCACCGCAAAAAGGCTGGAGCAGCTCACCCTGCTGCGCCATGGTCATGCTCAGCGAACGTGCCCGCACGGCCATCGACGGCACCGTCAGCACCAGCTTTGCCTGCGACCTGAAAAAGTGGCTGCAGATCATGGAAACCTACGAAAAAGGCGGCCACGCCTACCACGCCACGCTGCCCACCGACGCCCTCACGCGCCTGCGCGCCGCCATGCAGGAAACGCATGCCTATGGTTTTTCCAAGGTGAAGGCCGAGCAGGAAGCGCTGGGCGAAAAGGTGCGCGCGCTGTTCGAAAGCCGGGGCCTGCCCAGCGTCGCTGCTGAGGGTTTCAAAGCGCCCGGCGTGGTGGTCAGCTACACCACCGACCCCGGCATCCAGTCAGGCAAGAAATTCCTCGACCAGGGTCTGCAGACCGCCGCCGGCGTGCCGCTGCAATGCGACGAAGGCGCCGACTTCATGACCTTTCGCGTTGGACTGTTCGGGCTGGAAAAGTGGCACCGGGTGGACCGCACGGTGGGTCAACTGGCGGCGGCGCTGGACCGGATTGGGTTGATGCCGGTGCCGGTGCCGGTGCATGCTTTCGCGTGATCTGACGCGTCAACCCGCCCAGGCGAAGGGCGCAAATTGCGCGTTGCGCGTGCCGGTGGCATCATCCCAGTTGATGCCAAAAACGTGGAAGCGACTGCGCGTGGCCTTGGCCAGGGACAGCCGGCTGTTCACGGGATGCGCCGTGTTGTCGATGCAAATGGCCTGTTTCGGGTCGGCGGCACTGGCGATGCCTTCGCAAGCCTGTTCAAGCAATTCACCGGCGCTCACGGTGTAATTCAACCCGTCTTCCTCAAACCGTATGGGCCGCCGCTCAACGCCTGCAATCTTGCTGACGAGCGCCGCCAGCGCCGCCATGGGACCGCCCACCGAGCCGGTGGCAATGGCGCTGATGGCGTCAACTTGCTGGTCAGAAGCGCTATCGTCAACAATCAATCCGACGGTCATGTTCCCTTGCGCCATTGCCCCCGGCGAATGCAGCATGACCACGAAGGACAACCCGTCAAGCGGGATGCCATCTTTCACCCCTTTGTCGATCTGCAATGCGATTGCGGCTTTGCAGTCACCTTCGGTTGGCCGTGCCGAGAGGTTGGAGGTGATGCAGGGACACAGAAATGTGCAATTGCAAGTTTCCATGTAATGGCCGGAAATGCTCCAGGTCGTCATAACAATACTCCTTGAAAAGGAGGTGCCTGTTTGAGCGCCAGCGCGCAGGAACACTGTTCGCTGCTGATGCGGCAGCACCTCATCGTCCAGTCTATGCCGATGCCTGCGGCTTCACCATGCCGTTTCTTTGTCACGGACGTAAGCAGTGTGTGTGGAGGTTGATTCTGCTGAAACGAATAAGCCGCGCGTTTGACGTTTTGCATGAACACACGCATCGTACAGGCGGTATATTCAACTGGCGAAGGAGGTCGACTCATGCCACAGCAAGCGTCTGATTCAGCCGGCAAGTCACCACCGGGCATGGTTCTGCTGATTACCGGGCAGTCCAGGCTGGCGGCGGGGATCTTGCTCCTCAGTATGGTCTGCTGGCTATTCCTGGTCTGGATCGCGGTTGACATGAGCCAGCCGTTTGCGCAACTGACGATGCCGGCTTCTTCAAACTGGCGCGCCGCTACCGTGTTCGCGGTCTGGGCCATGTGGGCGCTCATGATGGCCGCAATGATGCTACCGTCGGCCCTGCCGATGATCCTGACCTTTGTTAACCTGTGCGTGCGCACGCGAGAGCGAACGCGAGGAATCAGCTTTGTCGCCGCCTACCTGATCGTCTGGTTCGTCTTCAGCGTGGGGGCGACGGCCGCACAGTGGGCGCTGCAAGCCATGAACTGGGTCAACCCGATGATTGTCAGCACGTCGGCTTTGCTGACCGCGCTGCTGCTGTTGATCGCCGGGGTCTATCAGTTTTCACGCGTCAAGCAAGTTTGTCTGTCGCATTGCCGCACCCCGATGGGCTTTCTTATCGGAGAGTGGCGCGCCGGTTGGCAAGGCGCTTTCGTGATGGGGCTTCGGCATGGGCTGCTGTGCGTTGGCTGCTGCTGGGCGTTGATGGCCCTGCTGTTTGTGGGTGGGGTCATGAACCTGGCCTGGATCGCCGCGCTGTCGCTGGCCGTTTCGGTGGAGAAATTGGCACCGGGCGGCGAACGGCTGGGATCGCTGTTGGGGCTGGGGCTGATTGCCGCCGGGCTGGTCAAGTTGTTGGTTCTTGTGCGCTAGCCGGGACCCATCCCGCGTGCGCATCTGGAACGGCAGCGCGGGGGCTTGCGCGCGTTCAGCGCTTCATTTTTCGGGCATGACCGACGAGTGGTGGCTGGTGATGAGCCATTTGGCGCCGTCCCAGCGATAGGTGTAGCTGTAGCGTCCGCTGACCGATGCACCGGTTTTGGCGAAGGTGAAGGTGTACAGGCCAGCGTCCAGGGCGGTGTTGCAGCCGAGCTCAACGAACCGCAAATCAATCTTGCCCGAGGGCCTGCTTTCCAGAAAATGCTGGAAGTAGTCGAGCTTTTCGGCCGGCGTGAGCCGGGGCTTATTCGACACGGTGGGCAACAAGATGGACTGCCGTGCGTAGTTGGCGACCACCTGCTGCGCATCGCCTGTTTGCAGGGAGCGGTTCCAGCGATCAAACAGGCCGGCAATCTCGGCTTCTGACGTCGCTTTGCAGATTTCTGTGCGGGCGCTTGCCGTCTGCTGGGGGTCGAACTGGGTCGAAGTACAACCCGCCAGGGCAGCGGCTACAAAGAGCAGGCCAAATCGCAAGTGTTTCATAAAAAACTTTCTTGGGGTTTTCCACGTTCAGTCAGGGCCGCTGTGGTGCATGGCGGTTTCAAGGCCGCAAGGGATTTTCAGAATCATAGGGCCAGTTCAGTGATGGGTCTAGCCTTTCGCCTCGCCCTCATCTGTAAAAATCAACACCATGAACAATTTCTGGATGCGCCTGAAGGGCGCGCAACCCGCAAGCGACCCGGCCTTGAACGCATGAGTGCCGCATGCCCCTGTGGCCGCATTGCCGCACATCCCGCCAAGCCGGCCAAAGCCGCCCAACCCCAGCCCCTGCCTTTTTCCGCCTGCTGCGGCCCCTACCTCAACGAAAAAATCCCCGCCCCCAACGCCGAAGCGCTGATGCGATCGCGCTACAGCGCCTTTGTACTGGAGCGGGCCGATTATTTGCTCGCCACCTGGCACGCCTCGACGCGCCCGGCGACGCTGGACTTCGCGCCTGGCGCGAAGTGGCTGGGGCTGGATGTGCGTTCGCATTGCCTGCTGGACGCCGACCACGCCGAAGTCGAGTTCGTCGCCCGCTGCCGCGAGGGTGGCCGCGCCACGCGACTGCATGAGCGCAGCCGCTTCGTGCGCGCGTCGGGGCGCTGGTTTTATGTCGATGGCGACCAGTTTTAGTATCAAATACGGCTTTTGCGCAATATTGACGAGCGCAATTAGCTATAAATAAGTGAGTAAAAGACATGAAATTTGAAGCCATCCTGTTCGACTGCGACGGCGTGCTGGTCGACAGCGAACCCATCACCAACGGCGTGCTGCGCGACTTGCTGGAAGAAAGCGGCTGGTCGCTTTCGCCTGCCGAATGCATGCGCGTGTTTGTCGGCAAGGCCGTGCGCGACGAACGCGTGCTGATCGAAGCCCAAACCGGCCAGCCGCTGACCGAGGCCTGGATGGCCGAGTTTTATGCCCGGCGCAACCGCGAGTTGCAGGCGCGGCTGGTGGCGATTGCCGGTGCGCACGCGGCGGTGGAAGCTGCCCATGCGCACGCCGGCCAGCGCATTGCCTGCGCGTCCGGTGCCGACCGCTTCAAGGTCGAAATGCAGTTGGCGCAGGTCGGGCTGATGCCCTGGTTTGACGGTCGCATTTTCAGCGGCCAGGAAATGCCGCACTCCAAACCGGCGCCCGATGTGTACCTGGCGGCCGCAAGCCACCTGGGTGCGGCGGGCGCACATTGCCTGGTGATCGAGGACACGACGACTGGCGTCACGGCGGGTATTGCTGCGGGGGCGACGGTGTGGGCGTATTGCCCAACGCCTGCCCACGGCCCGGCCTTGACGCAGGCAGGTGCCAGCCGTCTGTTTGCCCATATGGCCGAGTTGCCCGCTTTATTGGAAACCATTTGACGCGTTGATGAACGCACCTTGAAGGCAAAAGTTACCCACTGTGCCTGTTTGGCAGGCACCCTGTTGAACGCCCCGGCCCATCAGGGTTTCAAGGGTTTTCCCTGCAATGGTGCACAAAGTTGTCCACAGAAGATGGGGACGGATTTTGGGATGGGTCACGGGGCCTGTGGCATCAGGAATGCGCGGCCATGTGTTCGTCAGGATTCGCTGTCCTGGCTTGGGAAAACCCAAAATCGCTCCATCGCAAGATAGGCATAAGAGGCCGACCAGCCGATCAGCAGCAAGCCGTTCAAGGCTTCCGTGCCTGCCAGCAACCGGATCGGGCCAATTGGAATCAGGTCGCCGAAGCCAAGCGAGGAAAAAGTTTCCGCTGAAAAATACAGGCAGTTTTCCAGCGACGAGCTGCCAATGCCGCTCAGGCTGCCCGCGCCGGTGAAATGAATCAGTCCATAAAGCACGAAGCCGTACAGTGCGATTTCCAGCGCGTGGGCGGTAAAGGCGCCAAACATGACAATCAACAGCTTGCTGCGGCTGGGAAAGCTGAGCGCGGGCAGCCGGGTATTCAGGCTGCTTAAAATTTCGAAATGAATCAGCGTCGTCAGCGCAATCATCATGACGCAAGAAAAAATGACGATAAACATGTGGCTTGCCGGGCAGTATTGATTTGTGGAGTCTAGCCACTCTTCACCGCACCGAAGCGAACGCCGGTCTTGCGCGGACGGAGACCAGCTTCAGTGTCAAAAAAGACTGTTGCGCATAGTAGCTGGGCATAAGCAGATATCAATAAGTGAGTAATGGTGAAATTTGGAACCGAACATGTGCTGCGCGACCTGCGGGATCAACGCGGCGAGACATTGGCTGAAGATTTCATGGTCGGGTTGTATGTCCGCCGCAATATCTGTTTTTCAGCCCGACTCACGGTCGATTGATTTTCTTGCGTAGACACTCTGACGAGGGTGTGGGAAATCCCTACATTGCTTGATCCTGAAGCACCCTTGAACGAGTTGTCGTTAACGTCTGATGCGGCATGTTGCATTGGATTTCAAAGTTTTTCGGGTTTTCACCTTAAAAAAGGCTCCAAATTGGTTCTTTTAAAAAAATAGAAAAATCCATGAAAATTATCGTGAAATCTTTTGTCATTGGCCTGTCCTTGCTTACCCTGGCCCTTGGAAGTCAAGCGCAGTTGCCACCCGAAACCAGTGCGCCTTCTGACAAATCCGACCTGTCCAGGCTGGAGCGCGTTGCCGGTCCAAACCGCACCAGTTCGCGAGCGTGGGCTACCTCGGCCAAGGAAGGCAAGTTCAAAAACCAGAACGAGAAAGCCGAGAAAGCCGAAAGAGGCGATAAAGTCGAAACTGCCGCGATCAAATGGGTCGATTCAACCGGCCGGACGATGGGCCGGGCCATTGGCAACTATGCCATTTTGGCAACCTTCGACAACCAACTCGCCACGATCGTCGGCCTGGGCTCAGACAGCAAATGTGATCCCATCCGAGGATGCACGTATGCCAGCAATGGCGCCAATTGGTCTGAATTCGAATCGGTCTACTACACCACGGCAGATTGCACCGGCACGCCGTATTCGGTTGGCGGTACGATCGGCACGCCTTACCGTGGCATCCCCATCACCGACAGCGGCGGCACTTACCTGTATTTTTTCAAGGCTGTCGACACCATTCGGGTGGTGCTGGGTTCACGTTATTCAACAAGCGGCTGCTTTGCGATTGGCAGCCGCGGGGCTTTTCCAACCGATGCTGCACCGGTTTCCGACGTGGTGCCGGCGACCACTTACGGCACGCCGCCCTTCTTTTTGAAGTAAACATCAGGCCGCTTCAGTTCGCTTTCTTCGGCGTACTTTGAAGCTGCTGCCTGAACTGCGCGGGCGACTGGCCAGTCCAGGCCTTGAAGGCCCGCATGAAGCTTTTCTCGTTCTGAAACCCGGCCGCCTCTGCCACCTGCTTGATCGGCCGGTGGCTGCGCAGCAGCAGGTCGGTCGCATGCGCGCGCCGCACCTCGTCTTTCAGCGCCTGCAGCGAGGCGCCTTCTTCCTTCAATTGACGGTGCAGCGTGCGCGGCGACACATGCAGCAGCTCAGCCAGCGCGCCGGCGCTGTGGGTCAGCGCCGGATGCACCGCCAGCGCCTGGCGCACCCGCTGCACCAGCAGCCGGTCGCGTCGGTAGGGCAGCACTGTCAGCGGCAGGGCGCGCTGCAGCATCTGCTGCAAGGCGCGCTCATCGCGTCGCAGCGGCAATGCCAGATAACGCGCGTCAAAGCGGATGGCTGCCGTTGCGCTGTCGAAAATCGTCGGACCTGAAAAAAGTACGCCGTACACCTCGCGGTGGAGCGGCGCGGCAAACGGCAGTTGTGCGCCCAGCAGCGGAATGCGCGAATCGATCAGCCAGCAGGCAACGCCCAGGATATTGCGCAGCACGGAAACCAGGCAGAACTCGCGCAGCGCGCCGAGGCCGTGGTGTTCAGCAATGGACACGCTGGCCGTGTCGCCCGCCACGCCAAGCGTCAGGGCGATGTCGTCGGCAATCAGTCCGTGGTGCCGGCACCAGCGCTTGAGCGCCACGCCCAGCGTCGGCGCGCTGAGCGACGCCCGCGCCAGCATGCCGTAGCTGCCCCAGGGCAGGCGCCGGTTGAACCAGCCCAGCGCCTCGTCGTCGAGTTCCTGCATCGCCAGGCCCGAAATGTGTTCCATCTGCCAGGCGGTGATGCGCGATGTCGTGCTCAACAACGCAGCCGGCGCGATTTGTGCCTGCGCCAGCGCATGGGCCGGGTCCATGCCGCGCCGCTCGTAAGCCAGCACAATCGCCTGGACAAAGGCGATCGGCGTGACGGCAGGCGCGTCCGGGGGCGGTATTGCGCAAGCGGCGGGAAGGTGTGATGGCATGGGAGCAAGTGTGGTGGACTGTGGCTCGATTTGCAACCATCCTGGCTTTTTCTGATGGCGCGATTCGCCGGGGATGCGCCATACTGGCGAATCCGCCCTTGCTGGCGGTCGCAAGGAGACAAGCATGAGCGCAGATTTTTCCGCATCGCATCCCGCCGCACCAGTTTTCAAGCGCAGCTACGCCTGTGGCACCACCGATGTGCCGCTGATCGAACAGCCCATCGGGGCGTTTTTCGATGCCATCGCGGCCCGTCAGCCTGAGCACGAAGCGCTGGTCAGCGTTCACCAGGGCCGCCGCTACAGCTACCGTGAACTGCAGCGTGAAACCGACCGCCTGGCCAGCGCGCTGCTCGGCCTGGGCCTGCAGCCCGGCGAGCGCGTCGGCATCTGGTCGCACAACAATGCCGAATGGCTGCTGGTGCAACTGGCCACCGCCAAAGTCGGCCTGATTCTGGTCAACATCAACCCGGCCTACCGCACGGCGGAAGTCGAATATGCGTTGAACAAGGCCGGTTGCCAAGCGCTGGTCACCATGGCGCAGTTCAAGACCAGCGACTACCTCGGCATGCTGCGCGAACTGGCGCCCGAGTGGGCGCATGGCCAGCCGGGCGAGCTTGAATCGCTGACGCTGCCGCATTTGAAAGCCGTGGTCTGGATTGACGAAGCCGGGCAGCACTCCTCTGAACACGACCAGCCCGGCCTGATGCGGTTTTCCGATCTGCTCGCCAGCGGCAATGCCGATGACGCGCGGCTGGCTGACATCGCCGCCACGCTCAAGGCCAGCGACCCGATCAATATCCAGTTCACCAGCGGCACCACCGGCTTCCCCAAGGGCGCGGCGCTGACGCACCGCAACATCCTGAACAACGGCTTTTTCATCGGTGAAGCCATGCGGCTGACACCCGCCGACCGCCTGTGCATCCCGGTGCCGCTGTACCACTGCTTCGGCATGGTGCTGGGCAATCTGGCCTGCCTGACGCACGGCGCGACCATCGTTTATCCGAACGACGGCTTCGAGCCTTTGAGCGTGCTGCAGGCGGTGCAGGACGAAAAATGCACCGGTCTGCACGGCGTGCCGACGATGTTTATCGCCGAACTCGACCACCCGCGCTTTGCCGAGTTTGATTTGTCCACCTTGCGCACCGGCATCATGGCCGGCTCGCCGTGCCCGACCGAGGTGATGAAGCGCGTCGTGAGCAGCATGAACCTCGGCCAGATCACGATTGCCTACGGCATGACCGAAACCAGCCCCGTGAGCTGCCAAAGCTCCATCGACACGCCGCTGGCCAAGCGCGTCTCGACCGTTGGCCTGGTGCAGCCGCACATCGAAGTCAAGATCATCGACCCCGAGAGCCGCGAGATCGTCGCGACCGGCGTGTCGGGCGAATTCTGCACACGCGGCTATTCGGTCATGCACGGCTACTGGGACGACGCGCCCCGAACCCAAGAGGCGATTGACGCCGAGGGCTGGATGCACACCGGCGACCTGGCCACCATGGACGGCGAAGGCTACGTCAACATTGTCGGCCGCATCAAGGACATGGTGATTCGCGGTGGCGAAAACATCTACCCGCGCGAGATCGAGGAATTCCTGTACCGCCACCCGAAGGTGCAGGACGTGCAGGTGGTCGGTCTGCCCGACAAGCGCTACGGCGAGGAACTCTGCGCCTGGGTCGTCACGCGTCCCGGCGAAACCCTGAGCGAAGACGAGGTGCGCGCGTTCTGCAAAGGCAAGATTGCGCACTACAAGGTGCCGCGCTACATTCGTTTTGTGTCCGGCTTTCCGATGACCGTGACCGGCAAGATCCAGAAGTTCAAGATCCGCGACGAAATGAAAAACCAGCTCGGGCTGGAAGAAGACTCCACCGCCTGAATCGCTTGATACCCTGAAAGAACACGCAAACATGCCCACGCTCGAATCCAAACTCAACGCCCGTTCCGCCGACTTCCAGGCCAATGCCGCCGCCATGCGCGCGCTGGTCGATGACCTGCATGTGCAGCTGGCCAAATCCGCCGCCGGCGGAGGCGACGTGTCCCGCGCCCGGCACACGGCGCGCGGCAAGCTGCTGCCGCGCGACCGCGTGCAGCGGCTGCTCGACCCCGGCACGCCGTTTCTCGAAGTCGCGCCATTGGCCGCACTCGGCATGTACAAGGGAGACGCGCCCTGCGCCGGCCTGATCGTCGGCATTGGCCGCGTCAGCGGCGTCGACTGCATGATCGTCTGCAACGATGCCACTGTGAAGGGCGGCACCTACTACCCGCTGACCGTCAAGAAGCACCTGCGCGCCCAGGAAATTGCCCAGCAAAACAACCTGACCTGCATCTACCTGGTCGATTCGGGCGGCGCGAATCTGCCCAACCAGGACGAAGTGTTCCCCGACCGCGACCACTTCGGCCGCATCTTTTTCAACCAGGCGACCATGAGTTCGCTGGGCATTTCGCAGATCGCCGTGGTCATGGGCAGTTGCACCGCCGGCGGCGCTTATGTGCCCGCGATGAGCGACGAAAGCATCATTGTCAAGAACCAGGGAACGATTTTCCTGGGCGGCCCACCGCTGGTGAAGGCTGCGACTGGCGAAGTCGTGACGGCAGAAGATTTGGGTGGCGGCGATGTGCACACGCGCCTGTCGGGCGTGGCCGACCATCTGGCGCAAAACGACCTGCATGCGCTGGCGCTGGCGCGGGCTTCGGTCAAGAATTTGAATAAAAACAAGGCTCCGGCGCTTACTGGACGAGCGCCAGTAGCTCCTGAATTCGTAGCAGAAGAGCTGTACGGCGTGATTCCGGTCGATGTGCGCAAACCCTTCGACGTGCGTGAAATCATCGCCCGCATCGTCGATGGCAGTGACTTTGACGAGTTCAAGGCGCGCTACGGCACCACCATCGTTTGCGGTTTTGCGCACATCGAAGGCTTGGCCGTAGGCATCATCGCCAACAACGGCATTTTGTTCAGTGAATCGGCGCTCAAGGCCACGCACTTCATCGAGCTGTGTTGCCAGCGCAAGATCCCGCTGGTGTTTTTGCAGAACATCACCGGCTTCATGGTCGGCCGCAAGTACGAGAACGAAGGCATTGCCAGAAACGGCGCCAAGATGGTCACGGCCGTGGCGACGGCGGCTGTGCCCAAATTCACCATCATCATCGGCGGCAGTTTTGGCGCCGGCAACTACGGCATGTGCGGCCGCGCGTTTTCGCCCCGCTTCTTGTGGATGTGGCCGAACGCCCGCATCAGCGTCATGGGCGGCGACCAGGCGGCCGGCGTGCTGGCCACCGTCAAGCGCGACGGCATCGAAGGCAAGGGCGGCGCGTGGACGGCAGATGAAGAAGAAGCCTTCAAGGCACCGATTCGCAGCCAGTACGAGCACCAGGGCCATCCGTATTACGCCACGGCGCGGCTGTGGGACGACGGCGTGATCGACCCGGCCGACACCCGCCGTGTGCTCGCGCTGGGCTTGAGCGCGTCGCAGAATGCCCCGATTCCAGAGACGAAGTTCGGCTTGTTCAGGATGTGACGCCATGACTGCACTGCAAATAACCCAAAAATCCGCCGTGCTGACGATCACGCTCAGCCGCCCCGACATCCGCAACGCCTTCAACGACGCGGTGATTGCCGAGATTACCGCCGCTTTCCAGGACGCGGCCAGCCGCGCCGAGGTGCGTGCCGTGGTGCTGGCCGCCACCGGGCCGGCCTTTTGCGCCGGGGCCGACCTGAACTGGATGCGCCGCATGGCCGACTACACCCGTGACGAAAACCTGGCGGATGCTAGCGCGCTGGCCGAGATGCTGCGCGTGATGTATGAATGCCCCAAGCCCACCATTGCCCGCATACAGGGCGATGTGTATGCGGGCGGCATGGGGCTGGTGGCGGCCTGCGACATGGCCGTCAGCGTCGATACGGCGAATTTCTGCCTGAGCGAAGTCAAGCTGGGGCTGATTCCGGCGACCATCAGCCCGTATGTGATCCGCGCCATGGGCGCGCGGGCGGCGCACCGCTACTTTTTGACCGCCGAGCGCTTCGACGCGAAAGAAGCGCACCGCATTGGTTTCGTGCATGAAGTGGTCAGCGCCAATCAGCTGGACGCCAAGGTGGCGGAGCTGACGCATGCACTGGTCAACGCCAGCCCGAACGCCGTGCGCAGCTGCAAGACGCTTGTGCAGGAAGTGGCAGGCCGAGACATCGAGGCGCCGCTGATCGGCCGCACGGTCGAAGGCATAGCCGACATTCGCACCAGCAGCGAAGGTCGGGAAGGCGTGCAATCTTTCCTGCAAAAGCGCAAGCCGTCCTGGCTGGCCTGAGTTTTCAAAGGAGCTTCACCATGCAAGCCTTGGATACCGCGCAACTGGTCGCCCTGGCCGGCGCTGTCGGCTGGGCCAGCGGCATACGCCTGTACCTGGTGCTGTTGCTGACCGGCCTGGCCGGCTACATGGGCTGGATGCAATTGCCGCAGGGGCTGCACCTGCTGGCCAATCCGGTGGTGCTGGGCGCCAGTGGCTTCATGGTGTTTGTCGAGTTTTTTGCCGACAAGATTCCCGGGCTCGACTCGCTCTGGGATGTGGTGCACACGGTGATCCGTATTCCGGCGGGTGCAGCGCTGGCGGCCGGTGTGTTCAGTGCAGACAGCGCTGCCATGAGTTTGGTAGCTGCTCTCGTAGGCGGCACCTTGGCTGGAACCAGTTTTGCCGCCAAGGCGACGTCACGGGCGGCGATCAACACCTCGCCCGAGCCGTTCAGCAACATCGGCACCTCGCTGGTCGAGGACAGCCTGGTGCCTGCCGGCCTGTGGCTGGCGGTGGCGCATCCCTTTGTCTTTATGCCCTTGCTGGTCGTGGTGCTGGTGCTCAGCGTCTGGCTGATTCGTCGATGCTGGCGGTTTTTAAAGCAGTTGTTCACCCGTGTCGCCCGTATTTTCAGCGGCAAGCCCGACCCGGGTTTGTTGCCTGCTTTTACCTTCAAACCGCCTTTTTCAAAGGACGTTGGACATGATTGACCAACCTGATGCGCGATGACGATGCAACGCCGGGAAATTCTGAAGTGGGCATCCGGGATGTGTGTCGGCACCGCCGGATTGGCGCGCGCGCAAGACGGGCTGGGCCTGAACGATGCAGCGCTTGGCAGTGGCCGAAGATTCGGGTTTGCGATTGATTCTGGGTACGCCAACAAGGAGCCTGTCAAAAGTTTGCTGCGCCAGCATGCAGGTGTCATCACTGCTGAAAACGCCATGAAGTGGCGCAACATCGAAAACGCGGCGGGTGTGTCCGACTACACCCGCGCTGATTGGGTCGCTGACACTGCGGAAAGCTTGGGCGCAGCCCTGCGCGGCCACACGCTGGCATGGCATCAGTCCACGCCCGCTTACCTTTCGACTGCGACACGCAAGGCGTTCGCAGTGGCGCAATCCGCCCATCTGCAATCCATGACGGCCCGATACCGTGGCCGCATTCACACATGGGACGTGCTCAATGAAGTGATCTACGGGGACCAGAAAAACAAAAGCGGCCTTCGTGAATCGGTTTTATCGGAGCTGTGGGGCAAGGACCGATACCCGGAGCTGTTTGAACTCGCGCGTGCATCGGACCCACGCGCCAAACTCGCCTACAACGACTACGGTATGGAGCAGGACGAGCCTTGGTGCGAACGTCGCCGGTCGGCCGTGCTGCGCATGCTCGAGCAATGGATCAAACGAAAGACGCCGGTTGATGTGATGGGCTTGCAAGCGCACCTGGATTTGTCGCGCAAGTTTTCTGCTACCCGGCTTTCCCGCTTTTTTGATGAACTGCGCGCGCTCGGCCTGGGCATTCAAATCACCGAACTGGATTTACGTGATGCGCTGCAACCCGGTACGGTGTCAGACCGCGACGCAGCGACCGCTGCACTCTACAAAGACTTCATGGAGACCTGCGCTGGTCATGCTGCGGTCGAAATGGTCGTGATGTGCAATGTGACCGACGAAGAAAGCTGGATGAATCGGGGAATGCAGGGCACCCGCCGCGCCGACGGGCACTCCATGCGGCCAACCTTGTTTGATACGCAAGGCCGGCCGAAAAATGCGTTTGATGCGGTAGCGGTGAGCTTGCTTCATGCCGCTGTACCTTTTGACTTGAACAATACAAAGACCAAATATGTTTAAAAAGATACTGATTGCCAACCGGGGCGAGATCGCCTGCCGCGTTGCCGCCACCGCCCGCCGCATGGCCATCAAGACCGTGGCCGTGTATTCGGACGCCGACGCCAGCGCCAAGCATGTGGGCTTTTGCGACGAATCCGTGCATATCGGCGGCAGTGCGCCCAAGGACAGCTACCTGCGCTGGGAAAAAATCATTGAAGCCGCCAGGGCAACAGGTGCCGAGGCGATTCACCCCGGCTACGGCTTTTTGAGTGAAAACGAGGAATTTGCCCAGGCCTGTGCCAACGCCGGGCTGGTCTTCATCGGCCCGCCGGCGTCAGCCATCAAGGCCATGGGCCTGAAAGCCGAGTCCAAGCAGTTGATGGAAAAGGCTGGCGTGCCGCTGGTGCCGGGATACCACGGCGCAGACCAGGACCCGGCGCTGCTGCAGCGCGAAGCCGACCGCATCGGTTACCCGGTGCTGATCAAGGCCAGCGCCGGTGGCGGCGGCAAGGGCATGCGGGCAGTGGAAAAATCAGCGGATTTCGCAGCGGCGCTGGCCTCGTGCCAGCGCGAAGCCATCAACAGCTTTGGCAACGACACGGTGCTGGTCGAAAAGTACGCCCAGCGCCCGCGACATATCGAAATCCAGGTGTTCGGCGACATGCACGGCAACTGCGTTTACCTGTTCGAGCGCGACTGCTCGGTGCAGCGCCGGCACCAGAAGGTGCTGGAAGAAGCCCCCGCGCCGGGATTAAGCGAATCCATGCGCCGGCAGATGGGCGAAGCGGCGGTGGCGGCGGCGCGGGCCGTGAACTATGTCGGCGCCGGTACGGTCGAATTCATCGTCGAGCAGCGCGCGGACGGCAGCATGAATTTCTTCTTTATGGAGATGAATACAAGGCTGCAGGTCGAGCATCCGGTGACCGAGGCCATCACCGGCCTGGACTTGGTTGAGTGGCAATTGCTTGTCGCTTCGGGCGAAAAACTGCCGCTGGCGCAGGACCAGTTGAAGATCAACGGCCATGCCATCGAGGCGCGCATCTGTGCCGAGAACCCGGACAACAATTTCTTGCCGACCACCGGCACGCTGCACGTTTACGACAAGCCGGTCTGTACCGCCTTTGAGCGCGGCACTGTCCGTATCGACGACGGTGTGCGCCAGGGTGACACGATTTCACCGTTCTACGACTCGATGGTCGCCAAGCTGATCGTGCACGGCCAGACACGCGAAGAGGCGCTGGCTCGCATGGGCGAGGCGCTGTCGCAGACCCGCATCGTGGGCTTGAGCACCAATGTGCAGTTCCTGCGCTATGTGGTGCGCAGCCCGTCGTTTGCGCAGGCGAATCTCGACACGGCGCTGATCCCGCGCGAAGAAGCCGTGCTGTTCAAGCAGGAGCCGGTCGGCCTGCCGATGGCGGCGGCCAGCGCGATTGCCCGGACGCTGCTGGACGAACAAGCCAGCGAGGGCCGCGACCCGTTCAGCCGCCGCGACGGCTGGCAAACGCATGGCGTCGCGCAGCGGCCCTTTGAATTTGATTTCAAGGGCGAGCCGGCCAACGCCACCTTGACCTATGGCCATGACGGCGCCTTGCAACTGGCGGTGGGCGGCGTGTCGGGACCACTGGTGTTTGCCAAAAGCGCACAGGGCATTGACATCCAGTTCGCCGGCCAGCGACTGACCGCAACGGTGTACAGCCAGGGCGAGGTGGGCCATGTCTTCACCGCGCGCGGCGCGACCCAGATCACCGCGATTGACTTGCTGGCGCATGCCGGCGAAAGCCACACCGAAGGCGGACGCCTGACCGCGCCCATGCCCGGAAAAATCCTGTCGTTTTCCGTCAAGGCTGGCGACAAAGTCACCAAAGGTCAGCCGCTGGCGGTGATGGAAGCGATGAAAATGGAGCACACGATTGCCGCTCCCGCCGACGGCGTGGTCGATGAATTGATGTACGCCCCCGGGGACCAGGTCACCGAGGGGTCGGAACTGCTCAAAATAACGGTCTGAAATTAAAGGAAATTTTGAATGCGCATTAGTTTTTGCTGTACCGGCACCAAAGCCCAGCCCTGGCTGGAAGGCCTGCGCGACGCCTTTCCGGGCGCCGAGGTTGAAACCTGGTCAGCAGGTGCGCCGCTTGCCGACTATGCCGTGGTCTGGACGCCGCCGCAGCAGTTCATCGACGAGCAAACGCAGCTCAAGGGCATTTTCAACATCGGCGCCGGAGTCGATGCGCTGATGGCGCTGCGCCTGCCGCCAGGCGTTCCGGTGGTGCGCCTGGACGACGCCGGCATGTCGGTACAGATGGCCGAATACGTCTGCCATGCGGTGATCCGGCATTTCAGGGAGTTGGGTGGCTACGAGGCGGATGCTGCAGAAGGCAAATGGACTTACCGCAAACCCCGGATGCGCCAGGATTTTCCGGTCGGCGTGATGGGCCTGGGTATCTTGGGCGAGCGCGTCAGCCGGGCACTGGCGCAATTTGAATTTCCGGTTCAGGGCTGGAGCCGGAGCGCGAGGACCATTCCCGGCGTGCAATGCTTTTCAGGCGAATCGGGCCTCAATGATTTCCTGGCGGCCAGCCGCATTCTGGTGTGCCTGCTGCCCCTGACGCCGGACACCGACAACATCATGCGTCACGACACACTGGCCCGGTTGCAGCCGGGCGGCTATGTCATCAACGTGGCGCGTGGCAGCCATCTCGTGGACGACGATCTGATTGCGCTGCTTGACAGCGGCCACCTGGCCGGCGCCACGCTTGATGTGTTTCGCACCGAGCCGCTGCCGGCGGCGCATCCGTTCTGGCAGCATTCCAAAATTACTGTCACACCGCATACGTCGGCGCGTACGCTGCGCGACGAAAGCATTGCCCAGATTGCTGGCAAGATCGCCGCGCTGCAAGGTGGCCAACCCGTGTCCGGCATCGTCGATCCAGCGCGCGGCTATTGATCGGACAGCGTTTGATCATGCCGGTCTTGTTCATGGCAAAAGATGAGCGGTTTTCTATTGAAAATGCGCCGGAAAACTACCGGTTTTTTCCCTGTCTGCGTTGCGCGCAACTACAGGGTAAACGCCTAGTCGCTGAGTAAGTAGGCGGTAAGTCCTCCTCCTTAATCTCCTCCTAACAAATTTATTTAGAGGAGATAGCGATATGGATGATGATTTGGTCCAACGGATTGTAAAAAATCCAAAATACCAGGAGCTGAAGGCCAAGCGCACCAGCTATGGCTGGTGGCTCACGCTGGCCATGATGGTCGTGTACTACGGCTTCATTCTGCTGGTGGCTTTCAACAAGCCTTTTCTTTCCCAGCGCTTGGGCGAGGGTGTCATGACCGTCGGCATTCCCATCGGCTTTGGCGTGATTATTTTTACGATTCTGATCACGGCCATTTACGTCAAGCGCGCCAACAAGGAATTTGACGACCTGACGGCAGAAGTTACCAAGGCGGTGCTCAAATGAATTTCAAATCTGACAACATGCGGCGTCTTTTGACGCTGCTGGCCTTGTTTGGCGTGTCGGCTGCGGCCTGGTCCGCCGGCGCAGACCTGGGCCAGGCTGAAAAGCAGGCCACCAACTGGACGGCCATCGGCATGTTCGGCGGCTTCGTGGTGCTGACCCTGTTCATCACCAAATGGGCCGCGTCCAAGACCAAATCGGCTGCTGACTTCTACACCGGCGGCGGCGGCATCACCGGCTTTCAAAATGGCCTGGCGATTGCCGGCGACTACATGTCGGCCGCTTCCTTCCTGGGTATTTCCGCCGCCGTGATGGCCAGCGGCTTTGACGGCCTGATTTTCTCCATCGGCTTTCTGGTCGGCTGGCCGGTCATCACCTTCCTGATGGCCGAGCGGCTGCGCAACCTGGGCAAGTTCACCTTTGCCGACGTGGCCGCATTCCGCTTCAAGCAGGCGCCGGTCCGCATTTTTGCGGCATCAGGCACGCTGGTCGTGGTGGCGTTCTACCTGATCGCCCAGATGGTGGGCGCGGGCCAGCTGATCAAACTGCTGTTCGGTCTGGAATACTGGATCGCGGTGGTCATCGTTGGTAGCTTGATGATGATTTACGTGCTGTTTGGCGGCATGACGGCCACCACCTGGGTGCAGATCATCAAGGCTTGTCTGCTGCTTGGCGGCGCAAGTTTCATGGCGCTCATGGTGCTCTGGAATTTCGGCTTCAGCCCTGAAGCCATGTTTGCCCAGGCGGTGAAGATCAAGGCCGACCTGGCTTCGAGCACCGGCAAGACGGCTGAAGAAGCCGCCAAGCTGGGCCAGTCCATCATGGGCCCGGGCAACTTCGTGAAAGACCCGATTTCGGCCATTTCCTTCGGCATGGCGCTGATGTTTGGTACCGCCGGCCTGCCGCACATCCTGATGCGCTTCTTCACCGTGCCCAGCGCCAAGGAAGCGCGCAAGTCGGTGATGTGGGCGACAGGCTGGATCGGCTACTTCTATCTGCTGACCTTCATCATTGGTTTTGGCGCCATCAGCTTCGTGCTGACCAATCCGTCCTTCCTGGACGCCAAGGGCGCGCTGCTTGGCGGCAACAACATGGCAGCCATTCACCTTGCCAATGCCGTGGGCGGCAACGTGTTCCTGGGATTCATCTCGGCGGTGGCGTTTGCCACTATCGTTGCCGTGGTGGCCGGCCTGACCCTGTCGGGTGCCTCGGCTGTTTCGCATGACCTGTATGCCACGGTCATCAAGAAGGGCAAGGCCGACAGCGCGTCAGAGTTGCGCATCTCGAAAATCACCACCCTGGTGCTGGGCGTGATTGCAGTCGTCCTGGGCATTGCCTTTGAAAAGCAGAACATCGCGTTCATGGTGTCACTGGCCTTTGCCATTGCGGCTTCGGCCAACTTCCCGGTGCTGTTCATGTCGGTGCTGTGGAAAGACTGCACGACCCGCGGCGCGGTGATTGGCGGCTTCCTGGGCCTGATCTCGTCGGTGGCGTTGACGGTGGTGTCGCCTTCTGTCTGGGAAGCCACATTGGGCAACCCGAAGGGCTCGGCGCTGTTCCCTTATGCCTCGCCGGCCTTGTTCTCCATGACCCTGGGCTTTCTGGGTATCTGGTTGTTCTCCATTCTGGACAACAGCAAGCAAGCCCAGATCGACCGGGCTGGCTTCCTGGCGCAGCAGGTGCGGTCTGAAACCGGCATTGGCGCTGCGGGTGCTTCGGGCCACTGATGTTGTTTGCCTGACCAAGGCGGGCCGTTCGGTCCACCTTGCCATAATCTGGAAGGACTGCAGGAACATTGCCTGCAGTCCTTTTTTCATGGGAAACCCGCCGTGCCGGATCATTTTTCAGACCCCTTTTCTTTTGATGCGCCGCCTTTTGACTGCCTGAACCCGGAGCAGCAGGCGCTGGTGCGGGGAAGCTTGCGCCGGGTGTCTTTTGCGAAAGATACGGTGATTTTGACCCCTGACATGGAACCGGCCCATGTGTACGTGCTGTTCAAGGGCCATGTGCAGCAGATGGAAGCGGGAGAGGTCGTCGCGGTCTACACGCCACCTGATTTTTTTGCCTTTCGCGCGGTGATGGCTGGCCGCGCCAGCGGCGTGCTGCAGGCGCTGGACGACGTGCAGGCCTGGCAACTGCCCGGTGCCACGGCGCGTGCGCTGATTTCAGGCAACGCGCTGTTCAGCGCGCTGGTGTTTGCCGACCTGTCGAAGCGGCTTTCGGCTGCATCAGAAAATCGAAATAGCCGTGAATTGCTGTCACTCATGATGGTGCGTGTGCGCGATGCCTACATCCGCAAGCCATTTTTTGTCGATGGCGCCCTCGATTTGGTGTCGGTCTGCCGCCTGCTGTCGGCGCAGGGGCTGGGCAATGCGCTGGTGCGTGACACGCAGGACGGCGTGGAGCGCATCGGCATGTTCACCACCACCGATTTGCGCGATGCCTTGCTTCGGCCCGTGCGGCCGCATGAACTGGCGGTTCGCGAGGTCACGCAGTTCTCGCTGGTCTCGGTTCAGGCCGGCGCCGAGCTGTCGGAAGCGCTGCTGGCGATGATTCGTCACCGTGTGCATCGCGTGCTGGTGCGCGAAGGCGATGCTATTTTGGGCGTGTTGAGCCAGCTTGACCTGATGAGCTTTGTATCCAACCATTCACACCTGATTGCACTGCAGGTGGAGCAGGCCGCTTGTAGTTCGGAACTCCGCACGGCAGCCTTGCAAATGGATGGCCTGATTGCGTTGCTTCACAGCGGAGGTGCCCGGGTTGAATTGATTTCCAGCCTGGTGAGCGAGCTAAATCAGCAGATTTTTGCCCGCCTGTGGTCGTTTGTCGCACCGGCCGAGCTGGTCGCCAACAGCTGCCTGATCGTGATGGGCAGCGAAGGGCGTGGCGAGCAGATCCTCAAGACAGACCAGGACAATGCCCTGCTGCTGCGCGACGGCTTTGTGTGCGCCGAACTTCAGCAGAGCGTGCAGCGTTTCAACCAGGCGTTGACGGAGTTTGGCTACCCGCTGTGTCCGGGCAACATCATGGTGACCAATCCGCTGTGGTGCCAGCCGCTGGCCGGTTTTCAAAACAGTCTTTTGGAATGGCTTTATGGCACCGATGCGGACGGGCCGATGAATCTGGCGATCTTCATGGATGCCCGGGCCGTTGCTGGTGACGCGTCGCTGCTCCGGCAGGCCCGGGATTACGCGCATCGCATCATGGCAGGCAGCGATGCATTTTTTGCCCGTTTTGCAGCTGCTATTGACCAGTTCAGCGAACCTCCCGGTTGGTGGGTGCGCCTTGCCACGCTGCGCGGGCGGGAAGAGCAGGTGTTCGATCTCAAGAAGCTTGGCACGTTTCCCATCGTGCATGGCGTACGTTCCCTGGCGCTGGAGCATCGGCTTGACGAGGTGGGCACGACGGCCCGGCTGCAGGTGCTGGTGAGCCGAAAGCATATTCCGTCCGATCTGGCCCGCGACCTGATTGACGCACTGCATTTCCTGATGAGCATGAAGCTTAAAAGCAATCTTCGGCAAAAACAGCTGGAGCAACCGCTTGACAACCTGTCGCATTTTTCCAGCCTTGGCACGCTGGACCGTGACTTGCTGAAAGACTCGTTAATCATCATCAAGCGCTTCAGGCAACACCTGCAATTGCGCTACCAGCTTCCTGGCTGAGCCGGTTTGATGGTCATGAAAACGCTTTGCTGACCCTGCCGTCTGTCCCGAATACGCCGGTGGCGTTAATCGCGGCCCCGGTTTTTGAGATACTTGAGCCCAGAAGGAATCCTCTGTCCATGAAACTCCCTGCCCACGTCAAACTCGTCGATGTCGGCCCGCGCGACGGCTTGCAAAATGAAAAGCAGCCGGTGCCCGCCGCCATCAAGATCGAACTGGTTCACCGCCTGCAGGAGGCGGGTTTGAAAAACATTGAAGTCACCAGCTTCGTGTCGCCCAAATGGGTGCCCCAGATGGCCGACAACGCCGAGGTGATGGCCGGCATCCAGCGCCAGCCGGGCGTGTGCTATTCGGTGCTGACGCCCAACCTCCAGGGCTTCGAAGCGTCGCTGGACTCGCACCCCGACGAGATTGTGGTGTTTGGCGCCGCCAGCGAGGCGTTCAGCCAGCGCAACATCAACTGCTCGATTGCCGACAGCATCGAGCGTTTCCGACCGGTGGTGGAGGCCGCACGAGCCCGCGGCATCCATGTGCGGGGCGCGATGTCGTGCACCGTGGGCTGCCCGTACGAGGGCGAGATAGCGCCAGAGCGGGTGGAAATGCTGGCGCGCCTGATGAAGGGCATTGGTGTGCAGCATGTTGGCGTCGCCGACACCATTGGCGTAGGCACGCCTCTCAAGGTGCAGCGCGCACTCGAAGCAACCCTGCGCCACTTCGACATCGACGACATATCCGGGCATTTCCACGACACCTATGGCCAGGCCCTGGCCAACACCCTGGCGAGCCTGGAAATGGGCGTGTGGCAGTTCGACACGTCGGTGGCGGGTCTGGGCGGCTGCCCTTATGCCAAGGGCGCGACCGGCAACGTGGCCAGCGAAGACGTGGTCTATTTGCTGCATGGCCTGGGCATAGCCACCGGCATCGACCTGGACAAGCTAATCGACGCCGGCCAGTTCATCAGCGATTTTCTCGGCCGGAAATCCGGCTCGCGTGCCGGTACGGCCTTATTGAACATGCGGGCGGCTTTGTGATGTGCGGCGCCGAAATCCTGACCTTGCCCGAAGGCGTTCAACGCGTGGCTGCAGTGCTTCTGGCCAGCGGACATGCGCACGCCCCTGTCATGCTGAACGACGCTGCCCGAACCGCGCAACAGGCGGCCGATGCGCTGGGTGTGTCGGTTGGCCAGATTGCCAAAAGCATTGTGTTTCGCCGCAAGCAGGACGATGCCGCCGTGCTGGTGGTGACCTCCGGCGACCAGCGTGTGGACGAGAAAAAAGTCGAAGCCCTGGTCTGCGATGGCAAGCGGCTGGGCCGGGCCGATGCGGCATTTGTGAAGGCAAGTACCGGCTTTTCGATTGGCGGCGTGGCACCGCTGGCTCACGCCACACCGGTGCTGGTGCTGATCGACCAGTCGTTGTTCCGTTTTGACGAACTCTGGGCGGCGGCTGGCCATCCGCATGCGGTGTTCAGGCTCTCGCCGCAGGCGCTTCAGCGCTTGACCGATGCGCCCGTGGTGGATCTGGCGGTGGACACCGACGAGCAGCAACAGGCGCTGGCGCGCGCCATCTCCCTGGTCACCTTGCGCTTGCGTACCGTGGACACGGCTGCCGATATCCCCTCGCCCTGCATTTCAATTTGCCGCATGAACGCCCGGACGGACCTGTGTGAAGGCTGCTTTCGCACGCGCAACGAAATCGCCGGCTGGAGCAGCGCCAATGACGACGGCAAGCGCGCCGCTTGGCGCCTCATTGCGCAGCGCATGCAGGCCTTGCAGGCTTGATGTCGCCGCCCCCCTTCCCATGGCCGGCCTTTGACAGGGTGGCCATGGGGGGCGGCACGCGCTGTTGATGGGCCAGGGACACACAGGCAAAGCGCTTTTTGCTGTGAGAAGTGTGTCTGGGTGTTTTCCCTTGAGGTCCCATCGCTAACCCCCATACTCGTCGATGGTCAACACCTCCAGGTCGGCGTAGCAGCTCATGGCCAGCGTGCAGGGAATCGGTCTGGCCGTCATCCGTCATCTTGCTGCGCAGTACGGGTTTTAAAGTCTGGCACGCCGCCTTGCAGGGTGTGGCCGACTTTGGGCTGCCGGCGCTGGTGGTGTCCTTGGGCCTGGACACGTTTGAGGGCGACCCCATTTTGGAATTCCCCATGGACACGCTGCATACTCCATACCTGACGCTGAGTGCTCACGGTGGAGCACCGAGACCACGTCAGTCAGCACCGATTTTGACTCCTGCAGGCGCCACTCCCCAGCGGAATTAAGGCGTTAAAAGGGCGTGGTGTTGTGATGATTGTTGAGATATTTTTGACTATGTGCCAGCTTGATCCGCCACATGGCAGGGTTGGGGCGTTTGCAGGAAGATCCGCGCTGCGTCTTGGGAGGAGTTCCGATGAGGTTTGCCGTTCTGACCGATATCCACGCCAACCGGGAGGCGTTTGAGGCTGTTCTGGCCGATGCAGCCGCGCGCGGGGTGGACCGGATCGTGCTTCTGGGCGATGTGGTGGGTTACGGCCCTGACCCCGAATGGTGCGTTGACAAGACCGCCGGTCTGGTGGCGGCAGGGGCCGTCTGCATCCGGGGCAACCATGACAGCGCGGCCGCAGGTGGGGTCGAATCGTTGAGCGCCAATGCCAGACGGGCGATGGTCTGGACCAAGGCCCAGCTGACCGACGCGCACCGGACGTTTCTGGCAGGCTTGCCCTTGATGGCAACGACAGGGGATGTGCTTTTTGTTCACGCCTCGGCCAATGATCCGGGGGCGTGGATCTATGTGACATCGGCCAGCATGGCCCGGGGATCGTTCCGGTCTTGCGAAGCGCGAATCATCCTGTGCGGGCATGTGCATGTGCCCCTGCTGGCCAGTAGCAACGTGGGCGGCGTGGTGCGGGTGCATTCGTTCCGCATGGCCACGCCGATTCCTCTGGTTCGCTCGCGCCGCTGGCTGGCGGTGGTGGGTGCGGTGGGCCAGCCGCGCGACGGGACGGCGCAGGCAGGTTATGCGCTGCTGGACACTGGAACCAATGAGCTGACCTTTCGCCGAACGCCGTATGACACGGCGAAAACGGTTCAGAAAATGCGGGTGGCCGGACTGCCCGAAGAACTGGCGCGTCGCTTGATGAAAGGTAAATGAGATGCCGGTACTGCCGCATCCTGGAATGGCGATCGATGGTTTTCGCCTGGGCGAAAAACTGCATCAAGGCGCCTTCGCCACGATCTGGGAGGTGACGCACCCCGACCATCCCACCTCCATGGTGATGAAGGTCCCGATCATCATGGACGGCTATGACGGCCCCGCCATCGTGGGCTTCGAGGTGGAGCAGATGATCATGCCGCGTCTGTCCGGGCCCCATGTGCCCCGGGTGGTGGGCGTGGGCGATTTTTCGGCGATGCCTTATATCGTGGCCGAAAAGATCGAAGGGGGGTCGTTGCTTGGCGTGTTCAAGCATGCGCCCCTGCCGCTGTCTGACGTGATGGAAATTGCTGCTCAAATGGTGCAGGCAGTGGCCGAACTGCACCGCCAGCATGTGATCCATCTGGACCTGAAACCAGAAAATTTAATGCAACGACCGGTTTCTCAGGCGTCGGGCGGTGAAACGGTGCTGATTGACTTTGGCCTCAGTCGCCATGATCAATTGCCGGACCTCCTGGCTGAGGAATTTTCCATCCCGATGGGAACCTTCCCTTACATCGCGCCCGAGCAGTATCTGCGTTGCCGTGATGACCTTAGGTCGGATTTATTTGCTCTGGGCGCGATGGTCTATGAGCTGGCCACTGGAAAGTTGCCATTCGGCATGCCTGAAAAGTTGAAAGGGGTGCGCAAACGCCTGTGGCGCGACCCGGTGCCGCCGCGTGCCCTGCGACCCGAGGTTCCAGAGTGGCTGCAGGAGATCATCCTGCGCGCGTTGGAGGTGGACCCGATGCACCGTTACCAAACAGCCGCGCAGATGGCGTTCGATCTGGCGTATCCGCTGCAGGTCAAGCTGACACCACGGGGGATGAAGACCCTACCAGACAGCCGGCTGACTGTTTTCCACCGCTGGCGCGTGATGCGCAAGATACAGCGGTTCACGACGCCAGTTTCAGTGGCGCTTCATCTCGCTTCGGTGCCGATCATTTGCGTGGCGGTGGATTTTTCCCCCGAGGGCGAGCGGCTGGCTGAAATCCTTCGCGACTCGGTCCAGCGCATGCTGTTGACCCAGCCGGATGCACGGATTGCTTGTGTCAACGTCCTGAAGACCGCCCGTATCGGCATAGATCAGGCCACGGACGAGGCGGGCAATAACCTGCATGTGGTGCGGCTTGTGGCGCTGAGGGCCTGGGCCGCAGGGATTGATCTGCCGGAGGACCGGTTGACCTTTGCCGTGCTGGCGGGGCCTGATCCGGGGCCGGTGATCATTGACTATGCCACGGCGAACCACGTCAGCCATATCCTGCTGGGCGCGGGCGGCCATTCGACGGCGCGCCGCTACCTGGGATCTATTTCGACGCAGGTGGTGGCCGAGGCGCATTGTTCGGTGACGGTGATCCGGGTGCCCGAACGGCGCGAAGGTATGGCGCGAGTGTGAAATTTGGCCGGATGTTGCCGCAACACCCAGCCTTGCCAGCCCATTTCCGTACAGGCATTTCCCGGTCAAATGCGTCACTTTTGAAAACTTCGCCTCGGACAGTCCGTTATTTATTAGGGGCTTACCCTGCTATTGACGTGATGGCTCCAAGTCTGCAATTTTGGCGTAAGAAACCTCCTACACAGTCGCGCCAGCAGAGCAAAAAGCAACAATAAATAGTGTGTGTTGCACTGGATCGACTGGCTGGCATCCAGGGCAGTCGATGTTCGGGTTTGGGCAGAAAAGGGCAGAGCAGCAAGTAGTGGGAAGCCTGTGACATCACATCGCCTCCGGGCCCTGCGCCCGTAGCGAGCGAAGCGATCCAGAGGCTAACTTCTGAAAATAACCGTCCGGCCAAATTGCCGGACACACATGGAGCAAAAAATGGCGATAGCTGACACGGTGACGAATGTGCGGGAGCGATCCCGTCCAATGACCCGCGAAGAGAAGAAGGTCATCATGGCCTCTTCGGCGGGTACTATTTTCGAGTGGTACGACTTCTACCTTTACGGTGCACTGGCAGCGATCATCGGAGCGCAGTTTTTCACAGCTTTCCCCGAAAATACACGCAACGTGTTTGCGCTGCTTGCCTTTGCTGCAGGCTTCATCGTGCGCCCGTTCGGCGCGCTGGTATTCGGGATGCTGGGCGACATGATCGGCCGTAAATACACCTTCCTGATGACCATCGTCATCATGGGCGTATCGACCTTCCTGGTCGGCGTGCTGCCAAACTACGAAAGCATCGGCACGGCCGCGCCCATCATCCTGATCGTCTTGCGGATGGCGCAAGGTCTGGCCCTGGGCGGCGAGTACGGTGGCGCAGCCATCTATGTGGCCGAACACGCGCCGGCCAACCAGCGCGGCTACTTCACGGCCTTCATTCAGACCACGGCAACGTTGGGCCTGCTGCTGTCGCTGGTCGTGATTCTGTCGGTGCAAGGCTACGTCAACGGCAACTACCCCGATGTACCTCTGATGAAAGACGGCGTCGCGGTATTGATGGCCGACGGCGCACCGACCATGGTCAAGGCGTTCAACGCCTGGGGTTGGCGTGTCCCCTTCATCGGCTCGATCTTCCTGCTGATGGTCTCGCTCTATATCCGCCTGCAGATGAATGAGAGCCCCGCCTTCAAGAAGATGAAGGAAGAGGGTCGCACCTCCAAAGCACCGTTAAGTGAAGCGTTCGGCAACTGGAAAAATGGCAAGATTGCGGTCATCGCTTTGTTTGGCCTGGTCGCCGGTCAGGCCGTGGTCTGGTACACCGGTCAGTTCTACGCGTTGTTTTTCATGCAAAACGTGATCAAGATCGACAGCTTCACCGCCAACGTCATGGTGGCCTGGTCGCTGATCCTGGGTACCGGGGGCTTCCTGTTCTTTGGATCGTTGTCTGACCGTATCGGCCGTAAGCCGATCATCCTGGCGGGCTGCCTGCTGGCCGCCGCCACCTTCCTGCCGGTGTTCGGCTTTTTGACCAAGACGGCCAATCCAGCCATCTATGCCGCACACCAGACCCCGGTATCGGTAAAGGTAGCGGCAGAAGACTGCTCGTTCCAGTTCAACCCGACCGGAACGGTGAAGTTCACATCGTCTTGCGACATCGCCAAGGCACAGCTCGCGCGGACTTCGGTCAATTACGAAACCATTGAAGGGGCCGCATCGGGCACCTTGGCCATGGTGAAGGTTGGGGAAACGGAGATCCAGTCCTATGACGCAGGCAAACTGACCGGCGACGATCTGAAAAAGGCGAAGACAACCTTTGACGGCAGTCTGAACGCCGCGCTGAAGAAGGCGGGTTACCCGCTGGTGCCAGCCGACAACACGACCATCGCCAAGGCGCAGAATTTTGTCGACATTTTCACGGCACAGAAGTTGACGATCATTCTTATCTTGACCTACCTGGTCCTGCTGGTAACGATGGTCTACGGCCCGATTGCGGCGATGTTGGTCGAAATGTTCCCGACCCGCATCCGTTACTCCGGCCTGTCGTTGCCGTATCACATCGGTAATGGCTGGTTTGGCGGACTGATGCCAGCGACCGCTTTTGCGATCTCTGCCCAGACCGGCAACATCTACTCGGGCTTGTGGTACGCGATCGTGATTGCGGTCATGACGGTGGTGATCGGCACGCTGTTCGTGCCGGGTGGCACCCACAAGAAGGATATCTTCGCCGGCGACAGCGGTAAGTAAATCCAACTGCCGGACCGGGGCCTTCGGGTCCCTGGCCCGGCCTTCTTTGCGATACGGCCATCAGCCCCCAAGGGGCCAGGCTGGTCTGTTTCCTGCAAATCGGGCGCAGCATGCTGCGCCCGATTTGCAGGAAGCAGGAAAGGGCAAGCGAGATGCCCGCGTCCGCAACTCAACAGATCCACTTCATTGAAACGTATCAATTTCGGCTTTCGTCATGGCCAGAATTGCACGATGGAAGATGTTGTTCATATTTCGATACAAGCCATCTCCAATGCTGTAACTGCCGAACCGTTGCGCTACGTGCAGGCGGAGATATTTTCATTGCGATTTGCATTGAGCTTGGAGCAGACAGCTAAAGCAATCGGACTGTTCAACGGTTGGGCAAGTAAGCAGCGCACCAATTCCTTCACGGAAAGGCCGTGCGCGGCAGCCCCATTCCAGCGCGTGGGGGCGGCGCAGACAAAACTTCACGCGGAAAAAAGAGGCTGCTGCACTCAATCCGTTTCTGGCGCAAGTCCGCGAGGAAGGCGCCATTGTGGTTGGCCAAATCAAGCATCGCCTTGATGATGCGCTGTGACGCTCGCCTGTTTACACGCTGCTGCAGCGCCTTGATTGGCGGAAGTTGGCCCCGGACAAGTGCCATCCACAAACTGATACTTTGGCCCAGGAAGAGTGAGGGGAAGCGTCTTGGCACGCACCACGGCCTTTACAAAGAATCGCGAGGCGAACCTGTCCGGCTGATGTTTCCAGAAGCGGCACGCTTCGGGCGCAATAACGATATGCGCCACTGTTGGACACCAAAGCCTTATCGCCCTTTGTGTCTGGCCAGGCTTGCCGACGGTTACACCCATGGCTGCGCATCATGCCAACCAACCACCTCCACGCACGCACGATGGGTGCCTTTGATCTGGGATCAAACAGAGGAGGTCAGCGGCGCAGTCGTGCGACCAGCGCCGCAATGGGAAGGGCCAGTCCCAATATGATCAGGTTCGAGATCAGCCCTGCAAGAATGGCATCGCTGAGGATTGCAGCGCCGCCTGGCATGGTGCTGGGCAGGATCACGGCCACGAAAACCACCCCCAGGGCTAAAGGCAGGGCGCGCCCGGTCACAGCGGAGGTTCTGATCATCGTGACCACAAGGGCGATGATCAGACCGATGCGAAACGGGTCGGTCAGTTGCGAAAGTACAAGATCGGTCACGGCAGGGTCTCCTTTGCCTCATGTATCAAAGATTAAAGTAGAGAGAGTTTAGGCGTTCTCCCGCCTCCTGGACACGAGCAACGAGGTGGGCATCTACGTAGGTATAAGAATTGTTTTTTGTTCGCCGTGTTCGGCGGCATGAAAGGCATCACCCACACCCAGTTGGCCCGGTACTTCGTGCTGATCATTGCCTACACCGTGCCAGCGGTCTTTATCTCGCTGCAGCTGACGGGCAACGCGATTCCACATCTGGGCTTGGGTCGTGGTTTTTCCGGCACCGACATGTCGCTACAGGCCAAGCTGGACCTGGTCGTCACCGATTTGGGCTTTAGCCAATACACCACCATCACCACAGCCGGCAGCACGCTGAACATGTTCATGTTCATGTTCATGTACACGCTGTCGCTGATGATCGGGACCGCTGGCTTGCCGCACGTCATTATGAGATTCTTCACCGTTACGTCGGTCAAGGATGCCGGCAGTTCTGCGGGCTGGGCACTGGTTTTCATCGCCATCCTCTACACCACGGCACCCGCCGTAGCGGCCATGGCCAAACCGAACCTGCCTGCGACGGTGAACACTGCCGTGGCAACCGGCAAAGACCTGTATGCCCCTCAATCCAGCATCCTGAACGGGGACCGCCCCGACTGGATGAAGCGCTGGAAAAAAACCGGGTTGCTCAAGTTTGAAGACAAAAACGGCGACGGCTGCATCCAGTACTACAACGACACCAGCAAAAACGAAGTTGCCACGGGCCAGGCAGAAGCAGCCGGCTGGAAAGGCAACGAATTGACGGTCAACCCCGACATCATTGTGTTGGCCAATCCTGAAATTGCGTTGCTGCCCAACTGGGTGATCGCGCTGGTGGCAGCGGGTGGCCTGGCCGCAGCACTGTCAACGGCTGCGGGCTTGCTGATCCTCATGATGGGTATCTTCAGCAAGAAGATGAACAAGCAAGGCGCCATTGCCGTCATGCTGTCGGGCTTGTTCGTCACGTTGTTCTATCTGGTGGCGCACAAGGTACTTTCTTCATCAACGGAACCGGGTTCCATCCGATGATCGGCGGCGCAAGCAGCTTATTCGGCATCAGGCCGGAAGCCTTCGGTGCGGTCGGCGCCATGGTGAATTTCGGGATGGTTTTCCTGGTTGGAAAATTCACCAGAGAACCGCCAGCGCATATCCAGGCGATGGTTGAAGCCGTGCCTGTTCCGCGCGGCTCCAAACTGGTCACGGGCAGCCATCGAGTCTGGTACGCCATGATTTGATGCAAATCCCTTTGCCCGTTCAGGCGGGTAGGGCGTGACAATGGAGGCCCTGCCACTGGCACTGGCAGGGCCTTTTTTTCAATTCAATCGACGTCGTGCTGCAGGGTGCCGCGCCGGTTTCAGGGAGTGCTGCATGGTTTTTAATTTCAGCGTGGCCTTGACGTGGATTCTTTTCCTGGCGCTGTTCCCGATGGGGTTTTTCTGGCTGCGCCGGGCCTGGCGCATTCTGGTCAGGCGTGATCTTTCCGAAGTCACGCTCAAGCATGCCCATGCCAGCATTGCCTAGCCCAGCACCAAGAGCTGAGCGGCATCAACCCGGTTGTCGCGGCAAGGAGGCGCTGGTGTTCAAAGGACTGCGAGCACAGCGGTTGCTGGCGCTTTTCGCCAGTGGCTGGCTGTTGTTTAACTTTCCCTTGCTGGGCTTGTGGGACCGGGACGCCACGCTGTTGGGCGTTCCATTGTTCCCGGCGGCGCTGTTCATTCTCTGGGCGTTGCTGATTGCCGTGCTGGCCTGGCAGATGGAGCGGCCCGGCCAGACGCAGGCGGACGATTAGGTATGCTGTCGCCCGTCTGGGTCATCGGTGCGTCGCTGGCCTATCTGCTGCTGCTGTTTGGGGTCGCCTGGTACGGCGACCGGCGGGCCGCCGAAGGGCGCTCGATCATTGCCAACCCCTGGACTTATGCGCTGTCGCTGGGCGTGTACTGCACCGCCTGGACCTACTTTGGCAGCGTCGGCCGGGCCGCGTCTGGCGGGGTGTGGTTTTTGCCGATCTACCTCGGACCGACGCTGGCGATGGTGCTCGGCTGGATGGTGCTGCGCAAGATGATCCGCATTGCCAAGACCTTGCGCATCACGTCGATTGCCGACTTCATTGGCAGCCGCTACGGCAAAAGCCCTTTACTGGCCGGGTTGGTCACGCTGATTGCCCTGGTCGGCATCGTTCCCTACATTGCCCTTCAGCTCAAGGCCGTGTCGGCAGGCTATGGACTGCTGACCACGCCTGCGGGCAGCGCGGCGCCGGGGTCGCCGCATTGGATGCAGGACAGCGCTTTTTATGTCGCGCTGGTGCTGGCCGGTTTCACCATGGTGTTTGGTGCCCGGCACCTGGACGCCACCGAGCGCCACGAGGGCATGGTGGCGGCGATTGCTTTCGAGTCGGTGGTCAAGCTGGTGGCCTTCCTGGCGGTGGGCGTGTTCGTGGTCTATGGCCTGTTCGACGGCCTGGCCGACCTGTTTGTCCGGGCCCAGGCGGTGCCGGCCCTGCAAAGACTGGTGCGGCTGGAGCAGGGCGCTGACTTTGCCTGGACGCAATGGTTTGCGCTGATCTTGCTGTCGATGCTGTCGGTGCTGTTCCTGCCCCGGCAATTTCAGGTGATGGTGGTGGAAAACGTGCGCGAGAGCCACCTGCGCCGCGCGGTCTGGGTGTTTCCGCTGTACCTGCTGCTCATCAACCTGTTCGTGCTGCCGATTGCGCTGGGCGGGCTGCTGTATTTTGGCGGCAGTCCGATGAACCCGGAGACCTTTGTGCTGTCGCTGCCGATGGCTGCTGGGCAGCCGATGCTGGCACTGTTCGCGTTCATCGGCGGCCTGTCGGCGGCCACCGGCATGGTGATTGTCGAGACCATTGCCGTGTCCACCATGGTCAGCAACGAGCTGGTGTTGCCGCTGCTGCTGCGCTCCCGGCACTTTCACGGCGCTGCCGGCCATGACCTGAGCCGCTTGCTGCTGGGCATCCGGCGCGCCGCCATTCTGGGCGTGCTGGTGCTGGGCTATGTGTATTTTCATTTGGCGGGCGAGGCCTATGCGCTGGTCAGCATCGGCCTGATCAGCTTCGCCGCGGTGGCCCAGTTCGCGCCGGCGGTTCTGGGCGGGCTGTACTGGAAGGGCGGCACCCGCCTTGGCGCACTGGCCGGCTTGCTGGCCGGGTTCCTGATGTGGGCGTACACGCTGATGCTGCCGTCGATTGCCAAGTCAGGCTGGCTGGGCACCGACTTCCTGACGCTGGGCCCGTGGGGCATCACGCTGCTGCGGCCCGAGCAGCTGCTCGGCCTGCAGGGCCTGGACGGGCTCACGCATGCGCTGTTCTGGAGCCTGCTGGTCAACGTCGGCGCCTATGTCGGCCTGTCGCTGTGGCGCGCGCCATCGGGGCAGGAAGCCAGCCAGGCGCTGCTGTTTGTCGATGTGTTCCACCGCACGGCAGCGTCCAGCCCGGTGTTCTGGCGCGGCCAGGCCAAGGTGCCCGACTTGCTGCGTTTGTGCGAGCGTTTCATGGGTGCAGCCAAGGCCGGGGCCTTGTTCGCGTCCTATGCGCGTCAGGCCGGCGTGCGCCAGATAGAGAGCATCCGGCCCGATGCCCGGCTGGTGCAGTTTGTCGAAACCCAACTGGCCGGCGCCGTCGGCAGCGCTTCGGCCCGGGTGCTGGTGGCCTCGGTGGTGGAAGAAGAAGTGCTCACGCCCGAGGACGTGCTGCGCATTCTGGATGAGTCGTCGCAAATTCGCGCCTATTCGCATGAACTGGAAGAAAAGTCGCATTCGCTGGAGCGTGCAACGGCCGAGCTGCGCCAGGCCAACGAGCAGCTCAAGAGCCTGGACCGGCTGAAAGACGATTTCATGTCCTCGGTGACGCACGAGCTGCGCACGCCGCTGACCTCGATCCGCGCACTCGCCGAGTTGATGCGCGACGACGCCGACATGGACCTGACGCAGCGCCAGCATTTCATGCGGATCATCGTGTCGGAAACCGAGCGCTTGACGCGTCTGGTCAACCAGGTTCTGGACCTGGCGAAGATCGAGTCGGGCAACGCCGAGTGGCACAACGCCGAGGTGGACCTGCGCGCGCTGCTGTCGCAGGCGGTCGAAACCACGTCCGAGATGTTTCGCGAACGTCAGTGCGCGGTGCAATTGCACTTGCCCCCGGAGGTGCGCCTGTTATGGGCTGACCCGGACCGCTTGACGCAGGTGGTGCTGAACCTGCTGTCGAACGCCGCCAAGTTTGTGCCGGTTCCCGGCGGCGAGGTGGTGGTCCGCCTGGCGAGCGATGTCAGCGGCCTGACAGTGTGCGTGCAAGACAATGGGCCCGGTGTGCCAGCCGAACAGCAAAGCCTGATTTTTGAGCGCTTCCTGCAAGGCGGCAACGGCGTCAACCGGCCGCAGGGCACCGGCCTGGGCCTGCCGATCAGCCGCCAGATCGTCGAGCATTTCGGCGGCCGGCTGTGGCTGGAGCCTGGCAGCGGACAGGGCGCGTGCTTTGCATTTCACCTGCCTTGGCACGCGCCCATGCCACAAGCGAAGCCAACAAGAGGAGACAAGACATGAGCCTGAAAATACTGGTCGCCGACGACGAGCCGAACATCGTGATCTCGCTCGAATACCTCATGAAGCGCGAAGGCTACACCGTGCTGGTGGCCAGAGACGGCCAGGAGGCGCTGGACATGATCGCCCGTGACCGGCCCGACCTGGTGCTGCTCGATGTGATGATGCCGAAAAAATCCGGCTTCGAGGTTTGCCAGGCGGTGCGGGCCAGCGAGGCGTTGCAGGCCACCAAGATCCTGATGCTGACCGCCAAGGGCCGCGACACCGACCTGGCCAAGGGACTGGCGCTGGGCGCGGACGCCTACATGACCAAGCCGTTTTCCACCCGAGAACTGGCCGACAAGGTGGCCGAAATGCTCGGCGTCCCGCCATGAAGCCGCCCGACCGCCGGCTGGTACTGGCAATTGTCGCCGTCGGGCTGGCCCTGGCCGCCTGGCTGGTCCTGAGCGGGGCGCTGGTCTGGTCCACGCTGGCGCCCGCCGAGCGCGAAACCGTGGGTGCGCTGCTGGGGCCGCGCATCGCCTTGCTTGGCATGAGCTGGGGGGCGGCGCTGGTGGGCGTGGCGTATGGGCTGCACTGGCTGTACCTGCGCTACGCCAGCGCCCCGGCCCGCCTGCTGGAGGAAACCCGCGTGCTGCTGGCTGCTACCCAGGCGCAGCCGCTCACGCTGCAGGGCAGCAGCGAACTCTGCGCCCTCGCTGGCAGCATCAACGAACTGGCCGCCCAGCGCGACCGCCTGCGCGAGGGCATGGCCGAGCAGATCGCGCTGGCCAGCCGCAGCGTGCAGCAGGAAAAAAACCGCCTGGCCGCGCTGATGGCCGAGCTGACGCAAAGCGTGGTGGTCTGCAACCAGGGCGGCCGCATCCTGCTCTACAACAGCCGCGCCAGGCTGCAGTTTCGCGCCCTGTCGCAGGCTCCCGCGCTGGCCGATGGCGCCGAGCTGATGGGCATCGGCCGCTCAATCTACGCCGTATTCGACCGCCAGCTGGTGGCGCATGCGCTGCAAACCATTCACCAGCGCCTGCGCCGGGGCGCGGCCAGCCCGTCGGCGCAGTTTGTCACGGCCACCCGCTCCGGCCAGCTGATCCGCGTGCAGATGGCGCCGGTGCGCGACCCGGCGACCGGCGACGCGCCGGACGCCGGCATCAGCGGCTTTGTGCTGATGCTCGACAACGTGACGCAGAGCTTCGAGGAAGCGACGCTGCGCGACCAGCTGCTGCACGGCCTGACCGAGGGCAGCCGCTCGTCGCTGGCCAACATGCAGGCGGCCGTCGACATGCTCGGTTACGCCGACCTCGAACCCGAGATGCGCGAGCAGTTTCTGCGCGTGGTGCGCGAAGAAGTCAGCGCCATGAGCGCGCGCATCACTGACCAGGTAGCACGCTCGACGCAGGCGCTCAAGACCCGCTGGCCGCTTGAGGAAATGCTCGGCACCGACTTTGTCACCGCCGCCCAGCGGCAGATTGAAAGCCATTGCCGGCGCAGCGTGGCGATTGAAGGCGCCGACGCCGCCCTGTGGCTCAAGGTTGAAAGCTTCACGCTGCTGCAGGCGCTGACCTACCTGGCGAGCCGGCTGGTCGATGAATTCGACGTGAAGTTTTTGCAGCTGCGGCTGCAGCAGGCCGGCCAGCGCGCGCAGCTCGATTTGATCTGGTCGGGCCAGGTGATGAGCACCGAAACCGTCATGGCCTGGGAAATGGACCCGATGCGTTTTGGCACCCAGAGCACGCCGCTGACGGTGCGTGACGTGGTCGAGCGCCACGGCGGCGAGATGTGGTTCGAGCGCGAGCGCGTGCGCCACCAGGCTTTTTTCCGCTTTTTGCTGCCATTGGCCAGCGCGCAGGAGCAGCTTGATGCCGCGCAGATCATGCAGAGCGAGAGCCGGCCCGAGTACTACGATTTAGATCTGTTCCAGCTCAGCGAGCAGGCCAGCGCGCTCGACGACCAGCCGCTGTCGTCGCTGTCCTTTACCGTGTTCGACACCGAGACCACCGGCCTGAACCCTTCGCAAGGCGACGAGATCATCCAGATCGGCGCGGCCCGCATCGTCAACGGCAAGCTGCTGCGCCAGGAGTCGTTCGAACAGCTGGTGGACCCGGGCCGGCTGATTTCAGCCGCCTCGATTCCCATCCACGGCATCACGCAGGACATGGTCACCGGCCAGCCGACGATTGCCGAGGTGTTGCCCGCCTTTCATGCGTTTGCGCAGGACACCGTGCTGGTGGCGCACAACGCGGCTTTCGACATGAAGTTTTTGCAGCTGCAGGAGGCTCGCACCGGCGTTGCCTTTCACCAGCCGGTGCTGGACACGCTGCTGCTGTCGGCGGTGGTGCATCCAAGCCAAAAATCGCACCGGCTCGAAGCCATTGCCGGGCGCTTCAACATCACCGTGCTGGGCCGGCACACGGCACTGGGCGACGCCATGTTGACCGCTGAAGTGCTGCTGCGCCTGCTGCCGCTGCTGCAGGGCATGGGCATCCACACCCTGCGGCAGGCGCGGGAGGCGGCGCAAGAAACCTACTACGCGCGGCTCAAATATTGAATTTTCAAGATAAAAGTGCTGTTTGCGCAATATAGGTATGCTTAAGTAGCTATTTAATTCATAGCGTTTAGGGTCTTGGGCCACCTGTTCCGCAGCGGCTCGAAACCGTCCCCTCCAATAACGCTGCCGCATCACACCTGGCAAGGTCTGCACGACTGGCGCCGCCAGCGTGCCGGTGGCTGGCCTTGCCGCTATGCTCGATTCAAACAAGGATCGCCCGCCATGAAACACATCACGTTCTATCTCGACTTCATCTCTCCCTATGCCCATCTGGCGTTTGAAGCCCTGCCCGAAGCGCTGATGGGCGTGAGCTACCGCGTCAGCCATGTGCCGGTGCTGTTCGCCGGCTTGCTCAAGCACCATGGCCAGCTGGGGCCGGCCGAGATCGCCTCCAAGCGCGAATGGACCTATCGCCAGGTGCTGTGGCTGGCGCACAGCCGGGGCATTGCGCTGGACATGCCCGCCAGCCATCCCTTCAACCCGCTGGCATTGCTGCGGCTGGCGCTGGCCTGCAGCGCCGAGGCGACGCCGGGCGCGCCCAACCGCTATGTGTGCGAAACCATTTTTCGCCATGTCTGGCGTGGCGGCGCCGAAGCCGTCGATGCGCAGCGCCAAGAGGCGCTGACAAGACAGCTTCGGCCAGGGAATGATCCCGAAAGCGATGCCGTCAAGGTGCAGCTCAAGAAAAACACCGACGCCGCCATAGCGCGCGGCGTTTTTGGCGTTCCCACTTTTGCCGTTGACGACAAGCTTTTCTGGGGGCTGGATGCGCTTGTCATGCTGCGCAATTACCTGCTGGGCGACCCGTGGTTTGATGGGCCGGACTGGAACTCGGTGCATACGGTTTCGTCAGGCATTGCCCGTCGACATCAGGGTTTGTAAGTAGGTTCTTCACATGCTGAAAAATGTCATAAGGGTTAGCATTTATTTGTCAGTTTCGTGAAAGTTTTATGTAAGGTTTTGTTATTTTCAAGTCAGATTGCTGACAGGTGTTTCAAAAATACTACTGGCAGCTTCTATTCCAGAGGTATTTATCAGTGGGAGACAAAACAATGGCGACACGTGCAATCGACAACAGACCGATGTCATCCGAGCAACGGCGCGTGATCTTCGCGTCTTCGCTGGGCACGGTTTTCGAGTGGTACGATTTTTATCTGTATGGCTCGCTGGCGGCCATCATCGCCCGGCAATTCTTCAGCGGACTGGACTCCGGTTCGGCCTTCATTTTTGCGCTGCTGGCGTTTGCCGCCGGTTTCATCGTCCGGCCTTTCGGCGCGCTGCTGTTTGGCCGCCTGGGCGACATGATCGGCCGCAAGTACACGTTTTTGGTCACCATCGTCATCATGGGGCTGTCCACCTTTATCGTCGGCTTGCTGCCCAACTATGCGTCGATCGGGGTTGCTGCGCCGATCATCCTGATTGCCCTGCGCATGCTGCAAGGCCTGGCGCTGGGCGGCGAGTATGGCGGTGCGGCGGTGTATGTGGCCGAGCACGCGCCCCAGCACAAGCGCGGCGCCTACACATCCTGGATCCAGACCACGGCGACCATGGGCCTGTTCCTGAGCCTGATGGTCATCCTGGGCGTGCGAACCGCCATTGGCGAGGCCGCTTTTGCCGACTGGGGCTGGCGCATTCCGTTTCTCGTTTCCATCCTGCTGCTGGCCGTGTCGGTGTACATCCGCCTGTCGATGAACGAGTCGCCTGCATTCCAGAAAATGAAGGCCGAGGGAAAGACCTCCAAGGCGCCGCTGTCCGAGTCCTTTGGCCAGTGGAAAAATCTGAAAATCGTGATTCTGGCGCTGGTCGGCCTGACCGCCGGCCAGGCCGTGGTCTGGTACTCGGGCCAGTTCTATGCCTTGTTCTTCCTGACGCAGGCGCTGAAGGTGGACGGCCCGACGGCCAATATCCTGGTGGCTTACTCGCTGATTCTGGGCACGCCATTCTTCGTGGTCTTCGGCATGCTGTCGGACAAGATCGGCCGCAAGCCGATCATCATGGCAGGCTGCCTGCTGGCGGCGTTGACCTATTTCCCGGTGTTCACCGCGCTGACCAAGGCTGCCAACCCCGACCTGGCCGCCGCACAGGCCGCTAACCAGGTGGTGGTGACCGCCGACCCTTCGGAATGCTCGTTCCAGTTCAACCCGACCGGCACCGTCAAGTTCACCAGTTCCTGCGACATTGCCAAACAGGTGCTGGCCGGCGCTTCGGTCAGCTATGAAAATGCGCCAGGCAAGGCCGGCACGCCGGCCACCATCAAGATCGGCACGACCGAGATTTCCAGCTACACCGCCAAGGGCCTGCCGGCCGACGAAGCCAGGAAGAAGGACGCTGAGTTCAAAAAATCCGTGGCCGACGCGTTGAAGACCGCCGGTTATCCCTCCAAGGCCGACCCGGCCAAAGTGGACAAGTTCATGGTCACCCTGATCCTGTTCTATCTGGTGCTTCTGGTGACCATGGTGTATGGCCCGATTGCCGCGATGCTGGTGGAACTCTTTCCGACACGTATCCGCTACACGTCCATGAGCCTGCCCTACCATATCGGCAATGGCTGGTTTGGCGGCCTGCTGCCCACCACCGCCTTTGCGATCGTGGCGCAGACAGGCAACATGTACAACGGGCTGTGGTATCCGATCATCATTGCCGGCATGACGTTTGTCATAGGCACGCTGTTCGTGAAGGAAACCAAGGACGTCGACATCTACGCCAACGACTGACGGACCGGCAAAGGGTGCCGGTGTTCTGCTGTGCACCCTTCAAAACCTTTGTCAGTTTTTAAAGCCCTTGCGATCCGGCACAGACGTTTTTACGGTTGACCGGCTTTGCACTGTTCCTGCCGTGAATCCTTGCGGCAACCCTGACTTTGGCAGAAAACAGTTCGTTTTGGCCATGCCCAGTCTGATGCTGCACCACTTCCCCCGCGCTGCCGGCACCGCGCAAAGGCAACTCCAAAAAAGCAAAAATGAAACAGGATTGCAAAAAGTCAAAAAAGTGTCAAAATGTAACATCAGCCAATCGACGCAAGGGCTTCATGGCCCAGATACCGGCATTTACAGAAGGCACGCCATGATTTATATGAAAACACAGCACGGACAGTCAGCTTTTAAGTGCCGGGCCGTCTTGCTGACGCCACGGCAACGTTCAGCCTTCATTTTGTTTGATGGAAAGCGCGATCTGGAGGAGGTCATGAGAGCCACGGCCGGGCTTGGAGTCAGTTCGGAGGACATAGGCCATTTGGTAGCGCACGGCCTGCTGGCGCCCTGCAACGTTGCCGTCCAGGTGTCCGTTATCGCCACTGCGCCAGACGGCATGCTGGGCTTTCAGGCTGAGGCACCTTCGACTTTCCTTGCCAAAGCGGCAACTGAAGGTTCTTACTCTGTGCCTTCTTCCCCGGACGAGGAGGGCCTGTCCATCGCCACGGCCCGGGCGCAATATTCAAGAGCCTATCCCATCGCCACCCGACTGACGGCGAGCTTGGGTCTGCGCGGCTTTCTGCTCAACCTGGCTGTTGAAGGCGCCACCAACCTGGCCAAACTGCAAGAGCTGGCCCCCAAGATCAAGACGGCAATCGGCCCTGAAAAGTTCATGGAACTTCAGAGCGCCCTCTACGATTGAGCCGCCGATCAACGCTTGAACTTGCCATCGGCGCCAATGATGGACAGGTCTGCAAAATCAAGTCCGGTGTGATCCTCCGGGCTGAAGTTCACCTCCAGCCCCCCGAGGTCGAACTTGCGCATGCCTTCCAATGCCGTCTGGATTGTTTCACGGCTCGGCTTGGGGCCGGCACGGCGCAGGCTTTCCACCAGCACCTTGGCCGCCGCAAAACCCTCCAGCATCGCCGGGCTGAGTTCCCCCGGAGCCTTGGAACTGGCCTTGAGCAAGTCCTGGGCTTCCTTGACCATTGAGTAATTGATGGACCGTTCTGATGGAAACACCTGCGTCACGATCACGCCGCGCGCGTTGTCACCCAGACTCTTTGCAAAGCCGCTGGAGGCATTGTTGGACAAGGTTGCGACCTGCGCAGCAGAGCCCGCCGCACGCAAGGCCTTCAGTCCCGCGGCGACCGCCTGTCCTGAAGCAACCATGATGACGGCCTGCGCATTGGCTTGGTAGATTTTGGGCGTTATCCCACTGAAGTCGGGATTGGCACGGTTGAGTTTTTCTATTGCCACTGGCGTGAGCTTGGCCCTTGTCATGCCTTTTTGGGCACCGGCCAGCCCATCGGCACCAAAGCTGTCGTCGGTGTAGACCAGTGCAATCCGGGTAATGCCCATGGTCGCAAAATGTGAAATGACTTTTTCTGCTTCGCGCTGGTAGGTTGCCCGCACATTGAAAACATGTTTCCTGACAGGCTGGTGCAGCACCATTGAACCTGCAGAAGGTCCGACCAGCGGCACGCCATGCTTGTCAAGCAGGGGAATAATGGCTTCGGTGTGTGGCGTGCCGCGTGTAAGGAACATCGCCACCACGTTTTTTTCTTGAATCAACTTCCGCGTGTTGTCCACCGCCAGTGGGACATCGAACTTGTCGTCCATGGAAATCAATTCGATCTTTTGTCCCCCCACACCGCCTTTGGCATTGACTGAATTGAAGTAAAGCACAGCACCGTCCGTGGTTTCCTTGACGCCAGCACCTACAGCGCCTGTAAACCCTGCCGTCTGCCCAATCAGGATCTGGGCTTGGCTGGCAAGGCTCAGGGCGCAAACCAGGATGGCGGTGAAAGACAAGAATATTTTTTTCATTGTGGCAATGTGTATTTAAATGAAAGAAGTGTTTCATTTAACGGCAAAGTCTCATCGCCTGACTATATGAAAACCATTAGTGGCGGGGCTTGCCGAAATCCATGCCAGCCTGATTTGATGGACGGCCCGCCATTGCCCCCTCTTTTTGTGTAGAAGCACCGCTGTTTTTCTGCAAATCCGTGAAGCGCCATGCCCGTTGGGGCTGCTTTTTGCCATGCGCACGTACGCCGTTGAGGAACCCTAAAATGTTCGACTTCTTCAGGAAAGACCTTCACCGATGTCCCAGGGAATCATCCGCATTCGCGGCGCGCGCCAGCACAATCTCAAAAATATTGACCTCGACATTCGGACCAACGAACTGACAGTGGTCACCGGCCCCAGCGGCTCGGGCAAGTCCTCCCTGGTGTTCGACACACTGTTTGCCGAAGGCCAGCGCCGTTATGTTGAAACCTTCTCGGCCTACGCCCGGCAGTTCCTTGACCGCATGGACAAGCCGGCGGTGGACAAGGTCGAAGGCGTGCCGCCGGCGATTGCCATCGACCAGACCAACCCGGTGCGCTCGTCGCGCTCGACCGTGGGCACGATGACCGAGCTGAACGACCATTTGAAGCTGCTCTATGCCCGGGCTGCGCTGTTGTTTGACCGGCAGACCGCGCAGGCGGTGCGCCACGACACGCCCGAATCCATCTACGCCGAACTGATGGCACGCACCGAGGCCAGCGACCCGCGCGTCATCATGACCTTTCCGGTCGAACTGCCGGGCAACACCAGCGCCGAAGAGATCGAACAGTGGCTGTCGGCCAGCGGCTTCACCCGGGTCCATGCGCAACGCGAAGTCGCCACGCCCGCCGGTCCGCACAAGCTGCTTGACGTGGTGGCCGACCGCTTTCGCCTGCACCTCACTGAGAAAATCCGCGCCATCGAAGCGATTGAAACGGCGCTGAAGCGCGGCGGCCGGCTCAATGTCTATGTCCAGAACGGTGAGGAAAGTGCCGTCGAAGAGATGTGGCAGTTTTCCACTGGGCTGCATTGCCCCGACAGCGACCTGCGCTACACCGAACCCACGCCGTCGCTTTTTTCCTTCAATTCGGCGATGGGCGCGTGCGAGACCTGCAAGGGCTTTGGCCGGGTGATTGGCGTCGATTACGGGCTGGTGATCCCGAACGACAAGCTCACGCTGCGCGCCGGCGCCATCAAGGTGATGCAGACGCCAGCCTGGAAGGAAGCGCAGGACGATTTGATGCGCCATGCCGAGGCCGAGGGCATTCCGCGCGACACGCCCTGGTACAAGCTCACGCCCGGGCAGCAGGCCTGGGTCATCGACGGCTCGCCGCACTGGAAGGGCAAATGGGAAAGGCACTGGTTCGGCATCAAGCGGTTTTTTGCCTACCTGGAAAGCAAGGCCTACAAGATGCACATCCGGGTGCTGCTGTCCAAGTACCGCAGCTACACCACCTGCGACACCTGCGGTGGCGCGCGCCTGAAGCTCGAATCGCTGCAATGGCGGCTGGGCACGAAAGAAGCCGCCGATGCGGTGTTGCCGCCGGACCAGCGTTTCATGCCGGTCGGTGTGCAATGGACCCGCGCGCAACTCGAAGCGATGCCGGGGCTGTGCCTGCACGACCTGATGCGCTTGCCGATTGACCGGCTGCAAAAATTCTCCGGCAGCCTGTCGCTGACCGCCGAGGGCATTGATGCCGAACAGAAGGCGCTGAAGTCGCTGTTCGAGGAAATCCAGACCCGGCTGAAATACCTGTGCGACGTGGGCATCGGCTACCTGACGCTGGACCGCCAGAGCCGCACGCTGTCGGGCGGCGAGGTGCAGCGCATCAACCTGACCACGGCGCTGGGCACCTCGCTGGTCAACACGCTGTTCGTGCTGGACGAGCCGTCCATCGGCCTGCACCCGCGGGACATGAACCGCATCACGCAGGCGATGCGCCGGCTGGTCGATGCCGGCAACACGCTGGTCGTGGTCGAGCACGACCCGGCGGTGATGCTGGCCGCCGACCGCATGATCGACATGGGACCGGGGCCCGGCGAGCGGGGCGGGCAGATCGTGTTCGACGGCCCGCCCGAGGACGTCCGGCATGCCGACACGCTGACCGGCGCCTACCTCGGCGGGCGCAAGCAGGTCGGCATGGGGCTGAAACGCGCCGTGACGGACAGCACGCCGCGCCTGATCCTGGAAGGCGCGCGCGACCACAACCTGCAAAACCTGACCATCGAGTTTCCGCTGCAGCGCCTGGTTTGCGTGACCGGCGTCAGCGGTTCGGGCAAATCGACGCTGATGCAGGACATCGTCGCGCCCGCGCTGCTGCGCCAGTTCGGCAAGGCGACCGAAACGCCGGGCCTGCATGACCGCTTGATGGGCGCCGACCACCTGACGGACGTGGTGTTTGTCGACCAGTCGCCCATCGGCAAGACCGCGCGCTCGAACCCGGCCAGCTATGTCGGCGCCTGGGATGCGGTGCGCGAGCTGTTTGCCCAGTCGCCGCTGTCCCGGCAACGCAGCTACACCGCGACCAAATTCAGCTTCAACAACGGCGACGGCCGTTGCCCGACCTGTGGTGGCTCGGGCTTTGAGCATGTCGAGATGCAGTTCCTGAGTGACGTGTACCTGCGCTGCCCCGATTGCGACGGCAAGCGCTACCGGCCCGAAATCCTGGAGGTCACCATCGAGCGAAAAGCCATTGGCCAGCTCATGCCCCGCTTGCTGAATGTGGCCGATGTGCTCGACCTGACCGTCAGCGAAGCGGTGCAGTTGTTCGCCCAGGACCGCGAAGTCATACGCGCACTGCAGCCCATCGTCGATGTGGGGCTGGAGTACGTCAAGCTCGGCCAGCCGGTGCCCACGCTGTCGGGCGGCGAAGCGCAGCGGCTCAAGCTCGCGGGCTTCCTGGCCGGCGCCAGCAAGTCGGCGGCCAAACCCAGCCTGAGCCGGCAGGGGCTGGCGCTGATGCGCCCGCATCGCGGCACGCTGTTTTTGTTCGACGAGCCGACCACCGGGCTGCATTTCGACGACATTGCCAAGCTCATGCGCGCGCTGCGCCGGCTGCTGGAAGCCGGCCATTCGCTGATCGTCATTGAGCACAACCTCGACGTGATCCGCTCGGCCGACTGGCTGATCGACCTGGGCCCCGAAGGCGGTGAGAACGGCGGTCTGCTGGTCGCCGAAGGGCCGCCGGAGCTCGTGCGTCAGCATCCCACGTCGCACACGGCGCTGGCGCTGCGCGAGTACGAACTGACCATGAACCAGACGCACCAGGTCGAGGAACAGCGCCCCAAGGCTTGGAAGACCCGGCCGGCGTTCTCCAACCTGATCCAGATCGTCAACGCCAAGGAAAACAACCTCAAAAGCCTGTCGGTCGATATTCCGCGCGGCAAGTTCAATGTGGTGACCGGCGTCAGCGGCTCGGGCAAATCGACATTGGCGTTTGACATCTTGTTCAATGAAGGCCAGCGCCGTTACCTCGAATCGCTCAATGCCTATGCCCGCAGCATCGTGCAGCCGGCCGGCCGGCCCGAGGTGGATGCGGTCTATGGCATTCCGCCGACCGTGGCGATCGAGCAGCGCTTGTCGCGCGGCGGGCGCAAATCGACCGTCGGCACGACCACCGAGGTCTGGCACTTTTTGCGCCTGCTGTACGTGAAGCTGGGCATCCAGCATTGCACCAAGGACGGCGCGGCGGTCATGCCGCAAAGCCCCGAGAGCATCGCCGCGCAGCTGCTGAAGCATTACCGGGGCCAGCACATCGGCCTGCTGGCGCCGCTGGTGATGAACCGCAAGGGCGTTTACACCGAGCTGGCCGACTGGGCGCGGCCGCGTGGCTACCCCCACTTGCGCGTCGATGGCGAATTCCTGCCGACGACGAAGTTTCCGCGCATCGACCGCTTCAAGGAACACACGGTCGAGCTGCCGATTGCCGACATTCACGTCACGCCTGACAACGAGGCCGAACTGCGTGCCGCGCTGGCCAGCGCGCTGGAGCATGGCAAGGGCGTGGTGCATGTGCTGGCGCCGCTCGATGGCCTGCGCGAAGCGATGCTGGCCGGCACCAGCACCCAGGCGATTGGCAAGCTCGAAGCCTTCTCGACCAAGCGCGCCTGCCCGGTGTGTTCGACCTCCTACCCCGAACTCGATCCGCGCCTGTTCAGCTACAACAGCAAGCATGGCTGGTGCCCGGACTGCGTCGGCACCGGCGTCAAGCTGACCAAGGACCAGCGCCAGGCCTTTGACGATTCGGTGCTGAACACGGACGACAACAAGGGCCGCGAGCAGACCTTCGGCGAACCCGAGACCGACGACGTGCTGGACACGGTTTGCCCCGGCTGCCAGGGAGCGCGGCTCAATGCCACGGCGCGGGCCGTGCGCTTTGGCGCCGGCTTTTCAAAATTGATAGCTGCTGACGCAAGCCCATCAAGCGGGAAGGCCTATTTCAAGCAGGAACTTGCGCTTTTGGACGATGGCACGGGCCAGGGCTGGCCCATCACCGCCATCGCCCGTCTGAGCGTCACCGCGATCCGCGCCTGGGTGGACACGCTGGCGCTGACGGGTCGCGAAGCCGGCATTGCCAGAGACCTGATTCCCGAGATCAAGAGCCGGCTCGAATTCCTCGAAGATGTGGGCCTGGGCTACCTCACGCTTGACCGGGGCGCGCCCACGCTGTCGGGCGGCGAGGCGCAGCGCATCCGGCTGGCGGCGCAGCTCGGCTCCAATCTGCAGGGCGTGTGCTACGTGCTGGACGAGCCGACCATCGGCCTGCATCCGCGCGACAACCAGATTTTGCTGGGCGCTTTGGGCAAGCTCAGCGAGCGCGGCAACACGCTGGTGGTGGTCGAGCACGACGAAGACACCATTCGCCGGGCCGACAACATCATCGACATCGGCCCCGGCGCCGGCAAGCGCGGCGGGCAACTGGTGGCGCAAGGCACGGCGGCGCAGCTGTCCGCCGTGCCGGAATCGCTGACCGGGCGCTATCTGGCGAATCCGCTGATTCATCCGCTGCATGCGCGGCGTGTGACGAAGCCAGCCGGGCAAGGGAGCGAAACGGATGCCGGCGCTGGTGATTTGGTACGCGCGGCGGATTTACTCCCTCTCCCTCAGGAAGAGGGCGGGGGTGAGGGCTCCCCCACCCCAACCAAACCTGTCAGCAAAGCCAAGCAAGCCGCCCTGAAAGCTGCAGCCCTCAAAGCCGCAGCCGCCACGGCCAGCGCCTTGCACAACGCCGCGCCCGCCTCCACCAGCGAGTACACCTCGTGGCTGAAAGTCGAAGGCGCCAGCCTGCACAACCTGAAAAACGTTTCGGTCGATGTCCCGCTGTACCGGCTGGTCGCGGTCACCGGCGTGTCGGGCTCCGGCAAATCCACACTGGCGCGCGACGTGCTGCTGACCAACGTCCACGCCGGCGTTGCGCTGCGCTCGACGAAAGCCGGCCGCGAAGCCGACGACGCCGGAAAACACCCGGTCTGGACCGGTTGCGAGCGCATCGACGGCTACCGCGCCGTGGACCGCGTGCTGGAGGTCGACCAGACGCCCATCGGCAAGACGCCGCGTTCCTGTCCAGCGACCTACATCGGCTTCTGGGACACGGTGCGCAAGCTGTTTGCCGACACGCTCGAAGCGCGCGCGCGTGGTTACGCGGCCGGGCGCTTTTCCTTCAACACCGGCGAAGGCCGCTGCCCGACCTGCGAGGGCGCGGGTGTTCGCACCATCGGCATGAGCTTTTTGCCCGATGTGAAGGTGCTGTGCGAAACCTGCCACGGTGCGCGCTTCAACCCCGAGACGCTGGCCGTCACCTGGCGCGGCAAGAGCATCGGCGACGTGCTGAAGATGGAAGTCGATGAAGCGGTGGACTTTTTCGCCGCCATGCCCGCCATCGGCCATCCGCTGCAATTGCTGAAAGACGTGGGACTTGGTTATCTCACGCTCGGCCAGCCGTCGCCCACGCTGTCGGGCGGCGAGGCGCAGCGCATCAAACTGGTGACCGAACTGTCAAAGGTGCGCGATGACATCACAAGGCGCGGCCAGAAAGCGCCGCACACGCTGTATGTGCTCGACGAGCCGACCGTCGGCCTGCACATGGCTGATGTGGAAAAGCTGATCCATGTGCTGCACCGGCTGGTCAACGGCGGCCACAGCGTGATCGTCATTGAGCACGACCTCGACGTGATCGCCGAAGCCGATTGGGTGATCGACCTGGGGCCGGACGGCGGCAACGCCGGTGGCCTGGTCGTCGCGTCCGCGCCGCCCGAGGCCGTGGTGGCACTGGCAACACCGACCGGCAAGGCGCTGGCGAGCGTGCTGGCGCGATCCGGAAAATCGTATGTGCTATGAAATAAATAGCTGACTGTGACCGCGCCCATTGCGCAAACACCCTGAAAGGCTTGTAAAACCACCTGACGCGCAGGCGACAGCGCTTCAGGTGTTGCCCTGATGTGGCCGGGGCCGGAGTGACGCATCATGGCGGTTTCGCCAACTGCCAGACCTTTCAGGAGACGCCTTCATGCAACGCCGCCAACTGCTTCAATCCGCCGCCGCCCTGGCTGTTCCCGCACTGGGTTCGCTGGGTGCCCCTTTCGCTCAAGCCCAGGCCCAGGGCTTTCCGGTCCGTCCGATCAAGCTCATCGTGGCCTTTCCGGCTGGCGGGCCGACCGACATCACCATGCGCTCGCTGGCCGACAACGCCTCGAAAATCCTTGGCCAACCGGTGATCGTCGACAACAAACCCGGCGCCGGCGGCACGCTGCCGGCGCAGCAGCTGCAGACAGCGCCGGCCGACGGCTACACGCTGGCGCAGATTCCGCTGGGCGTGTTTCGCCTGCCGTACACCACCAAGATCAACTGGGACCCGGTCCAGGACATCACCTATGTGCTCAATGTCACCGGTTATGCCTTCGGCATCGTCGTGCCGGCCGACTCGCCGTTCAAGACCTGGGCCGACTTTGTCGCCTATGCCAAGGCCCATCCCGGCGAGCTGAGCTATGGCTCGACCGGCACGCTGACCAGCCCGCACCTGACCACCGAGTTGATCGCGCAACAGGCCGGCATCAAGCTGCTGCACATTCCCTACAAGGGAAGCGCCGACCTGATGCTGGCGGTGGTCAGCGGCCAGTTGATGGCGGCGGCCGACAGCACCGGTTTTGCGCCGCAGGTCGAGGCCGGCAAGCTGCGGGTGCTGAACACCTGGGGCGAGAAGCGGCTGGACAAGTTTCCCAATGCGCCCACGCTCAAGGAACTGGGCTACGACATCGTGCAGAACTCGCCCTTCGGCATCGGTGCGCCCAAGGGCACGCCGCCCGACGTGGTGAAGCGGCTGCACGATGCGTTCAAGAAAGCCATGGAAGAGCCCAGCTACGTGGCCGCGCTCGGTCGCTATGACATGCTGCCCAACTACATGAGCACGGCCGCCTACACCAAGTTCGCCCAGGAAACCTTTCTGAAGGAAAAAGCGCTGGTCGAAAAGCTGGGGCTGGGCAAGCCGTCCTGACGCGTCAGCCTGCTTTTTAATCGGCGCGCGCCGCCAGCACGGCGGCGGCCACTTCGGCAAAGCCCGCGCCGCGCTCGTCCCGGGTGATGTAGCGCGGCAGGTGGCTCAGTTGCGCTTCAAAGCGCCGCACATTGGCCACGCCAACCGAGTTGCCAAAGGCCTCGAACATCAGCTGGTCGTTGGTCGAGTCGCCAACGTACACCCAGCGGTCCATTTCGGCATCCAGGTCGCGGCCCAGCAATTCGCGAACGATCCAGCGCGCGCCCTGCAGCTTGTTGTGGGGGCCGAACCAGCCGTTGATGTGGATCGAGCTGACCGTGGCGTTCATGCCTTCGTCCTGCATGATCTGCACGGCCAGGGCGATGGCGGCTGACGGCAGGTGCGCGAATTCGCTGTGGTCGATGGCCATGTCGGTCTCGCGCCCCGGACTGTCTTGCGAGATCACCGCGCCGGGCACGTCGCGCACGACACGCGCCGCCACCTGCTGCATGCGGGCGTAATTGGTTTGCCGTGTCGCTTCGTCCTGCTGGTAGATCTTTGACAGCTGCCCACGCCCGCCAGACAGAGGTTGAAGCCCGTTTTGGCTTGAAAGCAGCGCCACTGCGCCGTTTTCAGCAACGATGGCATTGACCGGCCAGACCCGCGCAAAGGGCGCGCTCCAGCCGACCGGCCGGCCGGTGATGGCGATCAGGTCCAGGCCGGCGGCTTTCAGTGCGGCCAGCGCGCCCAGTGCGTCGGGCGTGATGGCGCCTTCGGTGGTCAGGGTGTCGTCGATGTCGGTGAAAACGCCGGTGATTCGGCGGCGGCTGTTGATCGGCCAGTGTTCAAGTGCTTGCATCGCGCCATTCTGGCATGCAGGCTTTTGCCGCGATGCGCGGCCTGGCGTGGAGCGTTCTGTACAATATATGCTCTCCTGAGGAGCGTTGCAACCCACGGCATGTGGTCTAGGCTCAGGACTTTTTCTTGCAACCACGCTCACCCGCATGTGCCTTGATGCCGGGTGAGTGAATTCCACACTTCCCTTGACAAGCCCTGCGGTCGTGGCTATTTTGCCCGCTTGAACCTGATTTTGGAGAGTTCCCAAATGAACGCCGTACTGAAGACCATCCTGAACACTGACCACATCATTGCCGACCTGTCGCTGGCCGCCTGGGGCCGCAAAGAGCTGAAAATCGCCGAAACCGAAATGCCCGGCCTGATGGCCATTCGGCAGGAATTTGCCGCGTCCCAGCCACTGGAAGGCGCGCGCATCACCGGCTCGCTGCACATGACGATCCAGACCGGCGTGCTGATCGAGACGCTGCAGGCGCTGGGCGCCGAAGTACGCTGGGCGTCGTGCAACATTTACTCGACGCAAGACCATGCCGCCGCCGCGATTGCCGCCGAAGGCACACCGGTGTTCGCCATCAAGGGCGAGAGCCTGGCCGACTACTGGGACTACACGCACCGCATCTTTGAATTCACCGGCCACAAGGGCACGCCCGAGGAAGGCCCGAACATGATCCTGGACGACGGCGGCGATGCCACGCTGCTGATGCATCTGGGCACCCAGGCCGAGACAGACCCCAGTCTGCTGGAACACCCCGGCAGCGAAGAAGAAACCTGCCTGTTCAACGCCATCAAGTTCAAACTGGCGCAAGACCCGACCTGGTACAGCCGCCGTCTGAAAAACATCATCGGCGTGACCGAGGAAACCACCACCGGCGTGTTGCGCCTGAATGAAATGTCGGTCAAGGGTACGCTGGCGTTTCGCGCCATCAACGTCAACGACTCGGTCACCAAGTCCAAGTTCGACAACCTCTACGGTTGCCGCGAGTCGCTGGTCGACGCCATCAAGCGCGCCACCGACGTGATGATTGCCGGCAAGGTCGCCCTTGTCGCCGGTTACGGCGATGTCGGCAAGGGCTCTGCCCAGGCGTTGCGCGCACTGAGCGCCCAGGTGTGGGTCACCGAGATCGATCCGATCAACGCGTTGCAGGCCGCCATGGAAGGCTACAAGGTCGTCACCATGGAATACGCCGCCGACAAGTGCGACATCTTCGTGTCCGCCACCGGCAACAAGAACGTCATCACCTATGAGCACATGGCGGCCATGAAGGACCAGGCCATCGTTTGCAACATCGGCCACTTCGACAACGAGATCGACGTGGTGTCGCTGGAGAAATGCACCTGGGAAGAAATCAAGCCGCAGGTCGACCATGTGATCTTTCCGGATGGCAAGCGCATCATCCTGCTAGCCAAGGGCCGGCTGGTGAACCTGGGCTGCGGCACGGGCCACCCGAGCTTCGTCATGTCGTCGAGCTTTGCCAACCAGACGATTGCGCAGATTGAACTGTTCACCAAGCAGCATGAATACGACGCCGGCAAGGTCTATGTGTTGCCCAAGCACCTTGATGAAAAAGTCGCCCGCCTGCACCTGAAAAAGGTCGGCGCGATGCTGTCCGAGCTGAGTGACGAGCAGGCCGCGTACATTGGCGTGTCCAAGGCCGGCCCGTACAAAGCCAACACCTACCGCTATTGAAGTGGTTGGCGTCCCCTGCATCACGGTGCAGGGGATTTTTTAAGCCGAATTGGCCTCTGGCGCATGCTGGGCATGCGCCATCAGCTATCGAAATGATGGTTTTATTTTCCTGTACGCAACCTTGACGTTGCCCCAACTTTATGCGCGCTGATTTATTTTTGGTCGAACACGGCCATGCCACTACCCGTTCCCAGGCCCAGCGCTTGATTGCCTCGGGCGTCCACTGGCGGGTTGACGAGGCGGTGGCGTGGAAAAAAATCGCCAAGAACGGCGACGAGATTCCTGCCGCTGCCGAACTGCAACTGCTCGACACCACCGAGGCGAAATACATCTCGCGCGGTGGCCTGAAGCTCGAAGGCGCGCTGAAAGCAACCGGCCTGGACGTGAGCGGCCTGCGCTGCCTCGACATCGGCCAGTCCACCGGCGGCTTTACCGACTGCCTGCTGCAGCATGGCGCTGTTCAGGTCGTGGGCGTCGATGTCGGCCACGGCCAGTTGCACGACAGCCTGCGCAGCGACGAGCGCGTGGTCTGCATCGAGGGTGTGAATGCGCGTTCGCTGACGGCCGACGAGCTGACCGAACATTACCGGCGCGCCTTGCATGGCAGCAGCCTGGACGACGACACGTTTGCCGATGTCGAGGAAGACGGCTACAGCGACCAGGACATGGACGGTTTCAGCCCGGTGTTCGATTTCCTGACCGGCGACCTGTCCTTTATCTCGCTGACGCTGGTGCTGCCCGCCGTGGCGCGCCTGCTTAAAGCGGACGGCCAGCTGTTGATGCTGGTCAAGCCGCAGTTCGAGTTGCAGCCCGGCCAGATCGGCAAAGGCGGCATCGTGCGCGACCCGGTGCATTTCGATTTTGTGGAAAAGCGCCTGCGTGATACCTGCGCCGCCCTGGGGCTGGAGGTCAAGGCCTGGCTGGCCTCACCGATTGCTGGCGGCGACGGCAACCGCGAATTTTTCATCCAGGCCAGGAAGGGCCACGAAGTGCAGGGCGAAGACCAGCCGCTGGCCGCTGCGCCGAAACGACAAGTCGCCAAGCGCGTGTCGCGCAGCGAAATGCGCGCCTCCCGCGAGCCGCACGAAGACTCCGAGGCGGCCGAAGCCGCGCATGCCGGCCAGCATGGACCGGCCAAGCGGCGCGGCAAAAAAGCCGACAACAACGACACCAGCGACTAGAAAGCCCGTGATGAACATTCCGGTCAGTTTTGAATTTTTCCCGCCCAAGACACCTGAAGGCGTGGACAAGCTGCGTCTGACAAGACAGGCGCTGTACGCCAGCCAGCCCGAGTTCTGCTCGGTCACCTTTGGCGCCGGAGGCTCAACGCAAGAGGGCACCTTCAACACGGTCAAAGCAATTCTGGACGAGGGTGTGGCCGCCGCCTGCCATTTTTCGTGCGTCGGCGCCACCAAGTCAACGGTGCGTGACCAGCTGGCCACCTTGCAGGCCATGGGCGTCCAGCGACTGGTGGCCTTGCGCGGTGACCTGCCCAGCGGCTATGGCGCGGGTGGCGAGTTCCATTACGCCAGCGACCTGGTGGCCTTCATCCGGCACGAGACCGGCGATGCCTTTCACCTTGAGGTGGCCGCTTACCCGGAAATCCATCCGCAGGCCAAATCCGCCGAGGCCGATCTGCAGGCTTTTGTGGCCAAGGTCAGGGCCGGCGCCGATTCGGCCATCACCCAGTATTTTTTCAATGCTGACGCCTATTTCCGCTTTGTGGATGATGTTCAGCGCCTGGGCGCTGATGTTCCAGTAGTGCCGGGCATCATGCCGATCACCAGTTCAACCCAGTTGATGCGCTTTTCGGATGCCTGTGGTGCCGAGATTCCGCGCTGGATCCGTTTGCGGCTCCAGGGCTTTGGCGACGACATCGCCTCGATCAGGAGTTTTGGACTGGACGTGATAACCGACATGTGCGAGCAGTTGCGCACAGCGGGCGTGCCGGGAATTCATTTTTATACGATGAACCAGGCGGCAGCGACGTCCGAGATCATTCGCCGGTTGACGCCGGCTTGATGGCCGGGCCGGTTCTCGCTTTTCCGGCGGCCGCCAGAGGCTGGCTGGCCGCCGGCCTTTTTGCGCTGCTGGCTGGCTGCGCCACGCCGTCCGAGCCCCCCGTGCCTGCGGATTCAACGCCTCCAGCAGCTGCGGCAGATATGGCTGATCCGAGTGACCCGGCACTGGTTTTAGCCACTCCAGCGCCCACGCAATCGCTTCAGGCAACGCCTCCACCGGCACCCTTCACCGAGAACACGCCGCGACCGTCGCGCCTGGCCGATTTCATTGCCAGGCGCCTGCGCAAGCAAATTGAAACCCCAGCGCCCGCCGTCGAGGCCGAAGCGCCCGTGACGCCGGACATTCCGGTGGATGGAAAATACCAGTTTACCGGCGAAGACGCCCGGGAACTGGAGCGCGGCAATGCATCATGGTATGGCGGGAAGTTCCACGGCCGCCCCACCGCCAGCGGCGAGAGCTATGACAAATATGCGCTGACAGCGGCCCACAGGACACTGCCTTTTGGCACCATCGTCCGGGTGCGCAGTCTGGCCTTGGGCCGCGAAGTCGATGTGCGCATCAACGACCGGGGACCGTTTTCCTCGGACCGCGTGATCGACGTCAGCCGGGCCGCCGCCGAGGCGCTGGGGCTGATAGGCGTCGGCGTTGCCGAGGTGTCGTTGAACGTGGAAAAAGCGTTGAAAGTGGTGACGCCGCGTGCCAAGCCGAGCAGGAAAATTCGTAAATCCTCTCGCCACCGGCCTCCAGGTCAAACCGCCATTAGCCGCCGCCATCCCTTGCTTTAAGGCTTGCCCCGTGGGCAATGGCAGCTGTCTGTAGCGGTTAACCTTTTTCGATAAGGGTCAAGTCAAAGCAGCAGCATGAAGTGTTCGTATTTATTAGAATTTCAGTAATTCCTGAAACTTCTGTATATTGCGTACCATGAACCTTGCTCCCCTGACCCAGCGTTTTGTCCTGCATTTCGGCGAGATGGGCAGCCGCTGGGGCATCAACCGCACCGTGGGGCAGATCTATGCCTTGCTGTATGTTTCGCCCCAGGCGCTGAATGCCGACGACATTGGCGACGCGCTGTCGTTTTCGCGCTCCAACGTCAGCATGGGGCTGAAGGAACTGCAGTCCTGGAATCTGGTCCGGTTGCAGCATTTGCCGGGTGACAGGCGCGAATACTTCCAGGCGCCCGAAGACGTGTGGGCCATCTTTCGCACGCTGGCCGAAGAGCGGCGCAAGCGCGAGATTGACCCGACGCTGTCGATGTTGCGCGATGCGCTGATGGAAAAACCCAGCGACAAAGACGATATCCACGCCCAAGAGCGCATGAAGCAGATGCACGATTTGATCGAGTTGATGACCGGCTGGATGGCCGATGTGCAAAAGATGGATTCCGCCACGCTGGTGAGCCTGATGAAGATGGGCGCCAAGGTGCAAAAGCTGCTCGAAGCCAAGGACCGGGTGACCAGCAGCGTGAAGGCCGGCTTCAAAGGCCGCGTGCCGCCCGTCGCCGCGCCGGCACTGGCGTTGGCGCCCAAGGCGGCTGTCACTTTTTCCGATAACGAAAGGAGTTGATCATGGATGGACTTGACGCTGTTGTTCTGGCCCGGATTCAGTTTGCGGCCAACATGACTTTTCACATTTTGTTTCCGACCATCAGCATCTCGCTGGCGTGGGTGCTGCTGTTTTTCAAGCTGCGCTTTGTCAAGACCGGCCAGCAGCACTGGATGGACGCCTACCAGTTCTGGGTCAAGATCTTTGCGCTGACCTTTGCGCTGGGCGTGGTGAGCGGCATCACCATGAGTTTCCAGTTCGGCACCAACTGGCCGGGTTTCATGGAAACCGTCGGCAATGTGGCCGGCCCGCTGCTGGCTTATGAAGTGATGACGGCGTTTTTCCTGGAAGCCACCATGCTGGGCGTGATGCTGTTTGGCCGGGCCCGTGTCAGTGAACGGATGCACACCATCGCCACACTGCTGGTGGCTGGCGGCACGACGCTGTCGGCCTTCTGGATCCTGGCGCTCAATTCATGGATGCATACGCCCGCCGGCTTTGAAATGATCAACGGCCAGGCGCATGTGACCAGCTGGCTGGAAGTGATCTTCAACCCGTCTTTTCCTTACCGCTTCACGCACATGATGCTGGCCTCAGGCCTCACGGTCGCCTTTTTGGTCGCCGGCATTTCCGCCTACCGCTGGCTGCGTCAGGACCGTGCTGCCGATGTCATCGCCAGCCTGAAAACCGGCGTCTACCTGGCCGCTTTCCTGATTCCGCTCCAGATCGTGGCGGGCGACTTTCACGGCCTGAACACGCTGGAGCACCAGCCCGCCAAACTGGCTGCGATGGAAGGCATCTGGGAAACCCAGAAAGGCGTGCCGGCCGTGCTGTTTGCGCTGCCGGACGAGAAAACCCGGACAAACCGCTATGAAATTGCCATTCCCAAGCTCGCCTCGCTTTACCTGACGCACAGCCTGGACGGCGAGGTGAAGGGGCTGAACGAGTTCGAGGGCAAGCATCCGCCTGTCGCGCCGGTGTTCTGGGCCTTTCGCATCATGGTCGGCATGGGCCTCTTGATGCTCGCCGTGAGTTGGACCAGTGTTTTACAGCTGGCACCTTGGAAGAAGCAAGCCCCCACGCTTGTCGTTTCGCGTACTGCGCTGCCCCCCGAGGGGGCGCTGCGCCTGCGGCCCGGCGAAGCCGGTTCCGCGGCCCCGACGGATATGGAAGGGCTTGCTAGCGGCCGCACACTTCCTCCGGCACGCGAGTTGAAAACCTGGCAGGCGAGGGCGCTGGTGGCCATGACCTTTGCCGGCTGGGTGGCCTTGATTGCCGGCTGGTACACCACAGAAATCGGCCGTCAGCCCTGGCTGGTGTCGGGTGTGCTGACCGCCGCCGACGCGGCCTCGAAGGTGGTGGCGCCCAAAATCGCGCTGACGCTTTTCCTGTACCTGGCCATGTATGCCGCGCTGATCGTCGCCTATGTGTCGGTGGTGTTCTACCTGGCGCGCCATCGCACGCATGCCGACAAGCCTACCGAGGCCGGCATGGAAGACACGCTCAATCCGGTGAACTATCCTGACCCCCGGGTTACCCGTCAAGTCAAACCCGCAGGAGCCTCCCATGCTTGACCTCGCCCCCGACCTGACACAGGCCGCCGGCTGGATGCCGATGGTGTTCCTGGTGGTGATGGGCCTGGCAATGCTGGCCTATGTGGTGCTCGACGGCTACGACCTGGGCGTCGGCGTGCTCATGAACCGCGCCAGCGAGGACGACAAGGACAGCATGATTGCCAGCATCGGCCCCTTCTGGGATGCCAACGAGACCTGGCTGGTGCTGGGCGTGGGCATCTTGCTGACGGTGTTCCCGATGGCGCACGGCGTCATCCTGGGCGCGCTCTACCTGCCAGTGGCCCTGATGCTGATCGGCCTGACGCTGCGTGGCGTGGCATTCGACTTTCGCGTCAAGGCGCGTGCCGCGCTCAAGCCGCTCTGGAACCGCGCTTTTTTTGGCGGTTCGGTGCTGGCCAGCTGGAGCCAGGGCTACATGCTCGGCTCGCTGATCACCGGCTTTGACTCGGGCGGCTGGGTCATCGCCTTCAATGCGGTGATTGGTGCGGCGCTGGTGTCGGCCTATTGCCTGCTGGGTGCCGGCTGGCTGATCATCAAGTCCGAGGGCGAACTGCAATTGCAGGCGGTGCGCTGGGGGCGGGCCAGCCTGTTCTTCACCATGGCCGGTATTGCCGCAATTTCAATTGCCACGCCGCTGGTGAGCCAAAACATCTTTGACAAATGGTTTGCCTTTCCCAACATCGTGCTGCTGCTGCCCATTCCGGTGGCCACGGCCGTGCTGTTCTGGGTGATTTACCGCAGCTTGCAGCGCCTGTCCACGCGGCTGGCGCAAGGCAATGAATACGGTGCCTGGGTGCCCTTCGGCGCAACCATCGGCGTGTTTGTGCTGGCGTTCTACGGCCTGGCCTACAGCCTGTTTCCGTGGCTGGTGATTGACCGGATCACCATCTGGCAGGCCGCCATTGCACCGGAATCCATGGGCATCATTTTGGTCGGCGCTGCTGTCGTGCTGCCGATGATCATCGGCTACACGGTGTTTGCCTACCGCGTGTTCTGGGGCAAAAGCACCGCTCTAAAGTATTGAAGCCAGACTCTGACAACTGCACACCCGCCATCAAAGCTATTGCCCGCCCAGAAGGGGCAGCAGGCGCAGCGACCCCCTCGGGGGGCAGGGAGCCACACGCAGTGGGCGACCGTGGGGGCCCTGTTTCAGCCGCCGTGTTCCAGGGTGAAGCCGGCATTGCGGTCCTGACCCAGCAGTGCGACCATCTGCGGCAGCGCGGCTTGCAGGTCGGTCTTCAGCGTGTGGGGCGGGTTGATGATGAACATGCCGCTGGCGGGCAGGCCGGGGCGAATCACCTCGCCTTCGCTGTCGGTGGTCAGCTTGCTGGACTTGACCGTCAGCGTGGCATGCAGCCAGCTCCGGTGCGCCTTGACTGCCAGGGTTTTCAGCTTGCGCGGCAGGTCGTGTGCTTCCGGGCGCGGAATAATTGGGTACCAGACCACATAGGTGCCGGTGGCAAAGCGCTTGACGGCGTCCGTCATGCAGGCGGCCACGCGGGCATAGTCGCTCTTCATTTCATAGCTTGGGTCGCACAGCACCATGGCGCGCCGGGCCGGCGGCGGCAAAAATGTTTTCAGCGCCTCAAAGCCGTCTTCGCGTGCCACCACCACCTGGCGGCCGACGCCAAGCTGCTCGATGTTGCCGGAAAGCGACTTGAAATCGGTTGGGTGCAGCTCGAACAATTTGAGCTTGTCGCGCCCGCTCAGGAATTTTTGTTCAATGAAAGGTGAGCCCGGGTAAATCTTCAGGTGTGCCGGATCACCCGTCTGCGCGAAATGCGGGTTCAGGCTGCGCAGCAGTTCCAGGTAGTCCTGCAAGGCTGGTGCCCAGGCGTAATTGCTGGCCGCTGGCGTGGCCGCATCGGCTGCAGCAAACGCGGTTTTGGCGTCGGCTGCTATTTTTTTGGTAGCTGTTCCGGCGCGTCCTGCAGTCGCTGGAGCGACTTTTGACGCTTCAATCAGCTTGAAGATGCCTTCGCTGGCTTCGCCGCTGGTCTCGGTGTAGTCGCCGTCGAGGCGGTAAAGGCCGGCGCCGGCGTGGGTGTCGATCACGGTCAATGCCGTGTCTTTTTGGGTCAGGTACTTCATCAACGCGATCAAGGTGGTGTGCTTGAGAACGTCGGCATGGTTGCCTGCATGGAAGGCGTGGCGGTAGGAAAACATCCCTCTATCGTACCTTCTCGCACGCAAAAAACCTCAAAAATTGACGCAAGCGCCTGATTCTTCATATAATCGCAGACTCTGCAGCGCACATGTGGTTCCGCGGCAGGGTTGCTTGAAAAGGCAAATGACCACCTAAGAGGTTCTCATCAGAGGAACGCCGACCGTGGAAAAGAACCCGACAAACCCCTTTCTGTAAAGAGAAAACTCATGAATACTTTCAGCGCAAAACCCGCTGACGTAGTGCACGAGTGGTTTGTGATTGACGCGACCGACAAGGTCCTCGGACGAGTAGCCAGCGAAGTTGCTCTCCGTTTACGCGGCAAACACAAGGCCATTTATACGCCTCACGTCGACACCGGTGATTTCATCATCATCATCAACGCAGCCCAGCTGCGCGTGACCGGTGCCAAATCGACCGACAAGATTTACTATCGCCATTCCGGTTATCCAGGCGGCATCACTGCCACCAATTTCCGCGACATGCAAACCAAGTTCCCGGGCCGCGCCCTGGAAAAAGCCGTCAAGGGCATGCTGCCCAAAGGCCCGCTGGGTTACGCCATGATCAAGAAACTCAAGGTGTACGGTGGTGCAGAGCATCCGCATACCGCCCAACAGCCTAAAGTGCTGGAAATCGCAGGCATATCCCGGGAGTCAGCCAAATGATCGGTGAATGGAACAACGGCACTGGCCGTCGAAAATCCAGCGTTGCCCGCGTGTTCTTGAAAAAAGGCACCGGCAAGATCACGGTCAACGACAAGGACATCCAGGCGTTCTTCGGTCGCCAGACCTCCATCATGATCTGCCGCCAACCCCTGTTCCTGACAAACCACGTCGAGACGTTTGACATCATGATCAACGTCCACGGCGGCGGCGAGTCCGGCCAGGCCGGCGCAGTGCGCCACGGCATCACCCGCGCCCTGATCGACTATGACGCAACGCTCAAGCCAGCGTTGAGCCAAGCCGGTTTCGTGACGCGCGATGCCCGTGAAGTCGAACGTAAAAAGGTCGGTTTCCGCTCAGCCCGCCGCCGCAAGCAGTTCAGCAAGCGTTAATTTTCGCTTTCCCTGCTTCGCAAAAAGCCGCCTGGTTCGCCGGGCGGCTTTTTTCGTTGGGCCTAGCGTTGCATGCTAAGACGCGCAGCCGGTATGGTTGATCGATTTACTGTACTATTTCCCCCATTGCCTATAGATTAACGGAGTCCCCCATGAGCGCAGTTGCCGAAAATATCCAGACTGAAATGCCTTCCCCCTTTGTGTTCACCGACAGCGCGGCTTCCAAGGTAGCCGAACTGATTGCCGAGGAAGGAAACCCCGACCTGAAGCTGCGCGTGTTCGTGCAGGGCGGTGGCTGCTCGGGTTTCCAGTATGGTTTCACATTTGATGAAATCACCAACGAAGACGACACCACCATGACCAAGAACGGCGTGTCGTTGCTGATCGACGCGATGAGCTACCAATACTTGGTCGGTGCGGAAATCGACTACAAAGATGATTTGGAAGGCGCTCAGTTCGTCATCAAGAACCCGAATGCCAGCAGTTCATGCGGCTGCGGCTCCAGCTTTTCGGTCTGAGCATTCTATAAACAGGCAGCTCACGCTGTTTTTACAAAAAAGCCGCCTCAAAGGCGGCTTTTTTGATGGCGGGGAAATTTCCTTCCGACCAGCCAAATGGAATCAGGCCGGATACAGCGCTCCCAGCACCCGCGCCCCGGCTGCCCCGGTCACGCCGAACAGGTTGCCCGGCTGGCGCCTGAGCATTTGACGGGCCAGCCAGGCAAAGGCAGCGGCCTCGACCTCAAGGGGCCCCAAACCGTGCGCGTCCGAGGTGCTGACGGGTAGCCAGGGCAACGCTGCCTGCAGGCGCTCAAGCAAATGAAGATTGAAAGCGCCGCCACCGCAGACAATCAGTTCCTTGCTCTCTTTTGCATAGCTGTTAACGCCCATAGCACATGCGCGAACCGTCAATTCGGTCAATGTATTTTGAATATCCTCAGGCCGTTCCCTGGCAAAAGACCGGATCTTTTCAGCCAGCCACGCAAGGCTGAAAAGATCCCGCCCCGTGCTTTTGGGGATTGGCTGCGCAAAGTAAGGATCGTCCAGCAGGCTGGCGAGCAGTGCAGGAATGCGTTGGCCGCTTTTAGCCCAGGCACCGCCTGCATCAAAGGGCTGGCCGGTGTGCTGAAGGCACCAGGCGTCCATCAGCGCATTGCCCGGGCCACAGTCAAAGCCAACCACCGGTCGTGCCGAGTCTGCAGGGGGCAATACGCTGAGATTGGAAATACCGCCCAGATTCAACACCGCCACGCCGACGTCGGCGCAGCCAAAAACACCTTGGTGAAACGCCGGTACCAGGGGTGCGCCCTGGCCGCCTGCCGCCACATCCCGGCTGCGAAAATCCGCCACCACGTCGATTCCGGTCAGCTCGGCCAGCAGTGCAGGGTTGTTGAGCTGGAGCGTGTACCCGACGCCTGAAGGGTCCGGGGATATTCGCTGCGGCTGATGCCTGACGGTTTGCCCATGCGCGCCTATCGCCCGAATCTGGCCGATGGCAATTCCGCGTGCCTGGGCCTGTTGCACTAGGTCGGCGACTACCTGCGCATACACCGCAGCCAGTTCGCTGCCTGCCAACGCGGCGCGATGCAGTTCATTGTGCGAAGGTGTATTGAGCGCCAGCAGTTCGGCCCGGAAGCTGCTGGCAAATGATTGGCTCGCGCTGGCGGCAACACGCAGTTTTTCGCCAGAAAAATCGACCAGCACGCCGTCGGCGCCGTCAAGGGAAGTGCCTGACATCAGGCCGATGAAATAGTCGTGCATGCAGCGATTTTGCCGCAGCCGCTGCCAGCAACTGCGCTGGCTTATTCGGCGCGGTTCACGTCGATGGTGGCGGCCGCCTGCAACTGGTTGCGAAAACCATTCGCCAGCTGCTTGAATTGCGGCAGCGCGGCGGCCGGAACCGGCACCACTTCGCTTTCTCGGGCAATCGTCATCGGGTCTTCCTGGACGCCATTGACGCGCACCTCGAAATGCAGGTGCGGGCCTGTGGCCCAGCCCGTGGATCCGACCAAACCGATGGTCTGGCCCTGCGTCACGGTCTGGCCGGCCTGGACATTGATCTTGCTCAGGTGGGCGTAAACGGTTTCCATGTTGTTTCGGTGCTTCACGAAAACCACATTACCATAACCGTTTTGCACGCCGGCGAACTCGACCACGCCGTCGCCGATGGTGCGGGCGGGTGTGCCGGTGGTGGCGGCAAAGTCGGTGCCATTGTGGGCGCGCCAGGTTTTCAGCACCGGATGAAAGCGCATCGCGAAGCCACTGCTGATGCGCGAGTACTCGACCGGGGAACTCAGGAAAGAGCGGCGCAGGCTCTGGCCGTCCAGCGTGTAGTAGCCGCCCTTGATCTCCATGCCGGCGGAATCCTTGCCCGGTGGCTGGAACCACATGGCCTGGAACGTCTTGCCGTTGTTGACAAACTCGGCGGACAGCACGCGGCCGGAACGCATGGTTTCGCCATCGGCTTCTAGCGTTTCATACACCACGTTGAAGCGGTCGCCCTTGCGCAGTGAGCGGCGAAAGTCGATGTCGGTGGCGAAGATTTCCGCGATCTGCACGCCGACACCGTCAGGAATACGCGCATCGTCAATGGCGCCAAACAACGTGTACTGGATGGCGGCGCTGGCGAGCCGGGCAGAGCGGGTGTAGGGCGCGGTTTCAATGCGCGACGTAAAGCCCGTGCTGCTGCGCTCGATCACCAGGCGCTGGAACATCTGTTCGTCGTCAGTCGGCCAGCGCATGCTGAGCTTGAGCAATTGCTGACGCTCACTGGCTTCAACTGTTACATTTTTCCCCGGCTGGCCGCCCAGAATCAGTTGCGCGTTGGGGTCGCTGCGCAAAAAAGCATCGGCTTCTGCGTCATCAAGGTTCAGACGCTTGAGCAGTGCGCTGGCGGTGTCGCTGCTGCGCGTGGCCTCGGTGCGGAACAGTTTGAAGCTGAAGCCCGCCAGCGCCTCGGTCTGGGCCTGGGCGGACGCGGAAGCCAGCGGCTTAATCGCTTCGAGCACCTGGCGGACCGGCAGGTCGGCAGCATCGGGCGCCAGCGGCGCAACCCCGAAAGCCGTCACGCCGGTTCCCAGAAGCAGCATGGCCAAGCTGCCAGTGATGCGCCGGGGGTGGCGGCGCAGGCTTTCGCCAACAGCGGTCAGCACTCGAGAAAAGGTCAATGGAACATAGGAGGCGACGGGCAGGCGCAAAACGTGAATCCCAACTAAAGTGCACGGGGCTTTCAGGAGCGGCCGGGCAATGATGACAGGTCGATCGATACCGTTACCAGGCGTTTTGCCAGCGCCGGTGAGCATCGAACTCGAAAATTTTGGCTTCCTCGCCAGCGATCAGTAGGGCCTTTAAAATGGCGGCCCGGCGTAGGAAAGTCGGAATTATATCTGTAAGACATCACGCGACCCCTGGAAAAACCCTTATGAATCAAGTGCCTGTTACAAACAATCCTCTGTCTGAGCGTGTTAAGACGGCGCTAGCCGTCTCTCTGCGAGGCTGTGACGAGTTGATTCCGCAGGACGAATGGACGCGAAAACTGGTCCGCAGCGAAGCCACCGGCGTGCCGTTGCGCATCAAGCTCGGGCTGGACCCGACCGCGCCCGACATCCACATCGGCCACACCGTGGTGCTGAACAAGATGCGCCAGTTGCAAGACCTGGGGCATACGGTGATCTTTTTGATCGGCGACTTCACCACGCTGATTGGCGACCCGTCGGGGCGCAACACCACCCGCCCGCCGCTCACGGCCGAGCAGATCAAGGTGAATGCCGAAACCTACTACCGCCAGGCCAGCCTGGTGCTGGACCCGGCCAAGACCGAGATTCGCTACAACAGCGAATGGTGCGATCCGCTGGGCGCGCGTGGGCTGATCCAGCTGGCTTCGCGCTACAACGTGGCACGGATGATGGAGCGCAACGACTTTCATGACCGTTTCCACGCCGGAACGCCGATCAGCGTGCATGAGTTTTTGTACCCGCTGCTGCAGGGTTATGACTCGGTGGCGCTCAAGAGCGATCTGGAACTCGGCGGTACGGACCAGAAGTTCAATTTGCTGATGGGCCGGCACCTGCAGCAGGAATATGGCCAGGAGCCGCAGTGCATTCTGACCATGCCGCTGCTCGAAGGTCTGGACGGCATCGAGAAGATGTCGAAAAGCAAGAACAACTACATCGGCATTTCCGAAGACCCCAACAGCATGTTTGCCAAGGTGCTGTCGGTGTCCGACGTGCTGATGTGGAAGTGGTACACGCTGCTGTCGTTCCAAAGCGAAGCCGACATTGCCGCGCTCAAGGCCGAAGTGGCTGACGGCCGCAACCCGAAAGACGCCAAGGTGGCGCTGGCCAAGGAAATCACGGCACGCTTTCATTCAGCGGCTGCTGCTGACGTCGCCGAACAGGACTTCATCAACCGCAGCAAGGGCGGCGTGCCTGACGAGATTGCCGAGGTGACGCTGTCCGGCGCGCCGCTGGGCATTGGCGCGCTGCTCAAGGCGGCGGGACTGGCGCCTTCGGGCAGCGAAGCGAGTCGCCTGATTGACGGCGGCGGCGTGCGCGTCGATTCGAGCGTGGTGAGTGACAAGGCGCTGAAGCTGCCAGCCGGCGTGTATGTGGTGCAGGTCGGCAAGCGCAAGTTTGTGCGGGTCACGCTCAGCTGATGCGCCGGGTCCGTCGTTCATGAAAGCCGTGCTGCAGCGTGTGTCCGAAGCCCGGGTCGTGGTGAATGGCGACACCGTTGGACAAATTGAGCGCGGCCTGCTGGTGCTGGTTTACGCCGAACAGGGCGACAAGGAAGCGCAAGCCGACAAGCTGCTCGCCAAACTTCTCAAGTTGCGCATTTTTGCCGACGACGCCGGCAAGATGAACCGCAGCGTGCAGGACCTTGACGGGCAGGGTGCGCGCGGCGGGTTGCTGGTCGTCAGCCAGTTCACGTTGGCGGCCGATGTGTCGGGCGGCAACCGGCCGGGCTTTACCGGCGCGGCAGCACCTGACGAAGGCCGGCGGCTTTACGATTATTTCGTGGCCCAGGCGCGCAAGCTGCACCCGCAAGTCGAAACCGGGCGGTTTGCCGCCGACATGCAGGTGCACCTGGTCAATGACGGGCCGGTGACGATTCCGCTGCACATCGCCCCCGATGTCTAAATGCCGTTGAATGCTATGTTTTAAATAGCTGCTGGCGCCCGTCCCTGTTGCGCCAGTGCCCTATTTGATGCATAAATTGTCAGCGGTAGGGGTTGTCGAAGCCCAAACCCGCCAGGATGTCGATTTCATATGCTTCCATCTCTTGGGCATCGTCGTCGCTGGTTTCATGGTCCCAGCCTTGCGCGTGCAGCGTGCCGTGTACCAGCAGATGCGCGTAATGCGCCTGCAGGGTCTTGCCGTTTTCCTGCGCTTCCCGCGCCACTACTGGCGCGCACAGCACCAGGTCAGCCGTCACATAAGGCGCTTGCGTGTAGTCAAAGGTCAGCACATTGGTGGCGTAGTCCTTGCCCCGGTAGTCGCGGTTCAGCGTCTGGCCTTCTTCCTGGCCAACGATGCGCACGGTGATTTCGGCATCGCTTTGCAAGGCGTGACGAATCCAGCGGGCGACGCTGTGCCGGGGCAGGGCGGCGCGGTGCAGCGCAGCGTCAGGGAATTTTCCGAACTGCAGCGACAAGCTCAGTGCATCAAGAGCCATTTCGGCTCCTGGCGCTGGTCTTGCGGATGGGCGTGGCCAGCACAACAACAGCGTCATCTGCCGCTTCAAGCGCGGCCTTGGCATCGTCCCGGTTGCTCGGCGTCTTGTCGTAGGCGTCCACGATACGCGCCACCAGCGGGTGCCGCACCACGTCGGCGCTGGTCAGGCGGGTAATGGCGATGCCCTGCACGCGCTTGAGCACGCGCTCGGCATCGATCAGCCCGCTCATTTGCGTGCGTGGCAAATCGACCTGGCTGACGTCGCCCGTCACCACGGCCTTGCTGCCAAAACCGATGCGTGTCAAAAACATCTTCATCTGTTCGGGTGTGGTGTTTTGCGCCTCGTCCAGGATGACGAAGGCATGGTTCAACGTGCGGCCGCGCATGAAGGCCAGCGGTGCAATCTCGATCTGCTGGCGCTCAAAGGCTTTTTGCACGCGCTCGAAGCCCATCAGCTCGTGCAGTGCGTCATACAACGGCCGCAAGTACGGATCGACCTTTTGCGCCATGTCGCCGGGCAAAAAGCCCAGGCGCTCACCGGCCTCGACCGCCGGGCGCGTCAGGACAATGCGCTGCACCGTGCTGCGTTCCAGCGCATCGACCGCGCAGGCCACCGCCAGGTAGGTCTTGCCGGTGCCGGCCGGGCCGATGCCAAAGGTGATGTCGTGCGCGGCGATGTTTTCCAGGTAAGTGCCCTGGTTGACGGTGCGCGCGCGCAGGTCGGCGCGGCGCGTCGTCAATGCGATCCCGCCTTCGACGGTGTTCAGCGCCATGTCGCCGGCCAGCATCAGCTGCACGGTTTCGGGTTCGATGGGGCGCTGGGCGATTTCATACAGCGCCTGCAGCACTTCCAGCGCCTGGGTCGCGCGCAGCTTTGTGCCATCGATCTTGAACTGCTCGAAGCGGTGCGCAATCGTCACCTGCAGCCCGGCCTCGATGGTGCGGATGTGGATGTCCATGGGTCCGCACAGGTTGGCCATGCGGGTGTTGTTGGGCGGCGTGAAGGTGTGACGAAGCATCAAGATCGGGGTTTCCTCTGGCGGTCAAAACAGGGTGGCAAAACGCGATTGTCTGCCTAAATCCGCGCCGCTGGCCGGCTGCTAAGATTTGCCCATGATAGGAAGACTCACTGGCCAGCTGGCCGAAAAAAACCCGCCCGAAATCCTGGTGGACTGCCATGGCGTCGGCTACGAGGTGCTGGTGCCCATGAGCACCTTTTACAACCTGCCGGGGCTGGGCGAAAAAGTCAGCCTGCACACGCATTTCATCGTGCGGGAAGACGCGCAGCTGCTCTATGGGTTTGGCAACACCGCCGAGCGCGCCGCCTTTCGCCTGCTGATCAAGATCACCGGCATCGGTCCGCGCATGGCGCTCAGCGTACTCAGCGGCATGAGCGTGGCCGATCTGGCGCAGGCGGTAACTTTGCAAGAAACCGGCCGCATCATCAAGGTGCCCGGCATCGGCAAGAAAACCGCCGAGCGCCTGCTGCTGGAGTTGAAAGGCAAGCTCGGCGCCGACATCGGTGCGCAGGCCAGCGTGACCAACGAAGCGCAGCTCGACATCCTGCAGGCACTGGTCGCGCTGGGCTACAGCGACAAGGATGCGGCGCTGGCGCTCAAGGCGCTGCCGCAGGACGTTGGCGTGAGCGAGGGTATCAAGCTGGCGTTGAAGAGTCTGGGGAAATAATCCGGGACGTCAGGCTTGGTAGATGGTTCTTCATGGGATTGGATAAACTAACCCGACTTAGTTCACAAGGAGTTTTTGATGCAAACCGTCAACATCCATGAAGCCAAAACCCATTTGTCGCGGCTGGTGGATCGGGCCGCCAAGGGCGAATCCTTCATCATCGCCAAGGCGGGCAAGCCGATGGTGCGGGTCGTGCCGATCGAGCCCGAGACGCCGCACACGCCGCAGCGTCTGGGGTTCATGAAAGGCAAGGGGAAAATCCCTGAAGACTTCGACACGATGTATGCCAAGGAAATCGAAGACCTGTTCAATGGCAACGGCACGCTGTGAGCCAGCGCCTTTTGCTCGACACCCACCTGCTGTTATGGGCGGCCTTGTTTCCGGAGCGCCTGCCTGAACAAGCAGACCGGCTGATGCGTGATACGGCAAACACGCTGTATTTCAGCACTGTCAGCATTTGGGAAATCAGCATCAAGCTGAGTCGGCCACGCAAGGATCTGGCGATTGATGTTCAGGAATGGCGAGCCGGCATGCTGGACAACGGCTACCAGGAACTGGTGATCACTTCCTTGCACGCCATGGACGTTCGCAACCTTCCCGATCTGCACAAAGACCCGTTTGACCGCCTGCTGCTGGCCCAGGCCATGCGCGAAGACCTGACGCTGGTCACGGCCGATGCCCTGCTGGCCAGTTACCCCGGCCCTATTTTGAAGGTCTGAAAAACCATGAGCATCCAAACCGACGACTTCGACATGGCCGACCTGCCGCCCGCCCGGCGGATGTTGTCCGCCGCTCCAGCCTCACCGAAAGAGGAAGCCATCGAGCGGGCCCTGCGCCCCAAGCTGTTCGACGACTACGTCGGCCAGGCCAAGGCGCGCGAGCAGCTTGAAATCTTCATCGGTGCGGCCAACAAGCGCGGCGAGGCGCTGGACCACGTGCTGCTGTTCGGCCCGCCCGGCCTGGGCAAGACCACGCTGAGCCACATCATTGCGCACGAGCTTGGCGTGAACATGCGCTCGACTTCCGGGCCGGTGCTGGAAAAGCCGAAAGACCTGGCGGCGCTGCTGACCAACCTCGAAAAAAACGACGTCCTGTTCATCGACGAGATCCACCGCCTGAGCCCGGTGGTCGAGGAAATCCTGTACCCGGCGCTGGAGGACTACCAGATCGACATCATGATCGGCGAAGGTCCGGCGGCGCGCTCGATCAAGCTCGACTTGCAGCCCTTCACGCTGGTCGGCGCCACCACGCGCGCCGGCATGCTGACGAATCCGCTGCGCGACCGCTTCGGCATCGTCGCCCGGCTGGAGTTCTACACGCCCGAGGAGCTGGCGCGCATCGTCAAGCGCAGCGCCGGTCTGCTCAATGCGCCCATGGACGAAGAAGGCGGCTTCGAGATCGCCCGCCGTTCGCGCGGCACGCCGCGCATTGCCAACCGCCTGCTGCGCCGGGTGCGCGACTATGCCGACGTGAAGGGCAGCGGCACCATCACGCTGGACATTGCCAACCGCGCGCTGGCGATGCTGGACGTCGATCCGCTGGGCTTCGACTTGATGGACCGCAAGTTCCTGGAAGCGCTGATCCACCGCTTCGACGGCGGCCCGGTCGGGCTGGACAACATCGCCGCCAGCATTGGCGAGGAGCCGGGCACCATCGAGGACATGATCGAGCCCTACCTGATCCAGCAAGGCTTCATCCAGCGCACGCCGCGCGGGCGCATCGCCACGCTGGCCGCGTACCGGCATCTGGACGTGGTTCCGCCGCAGTCGGGCGAAGGGTTGTTTGGCAAGTGATCGGAGATTGCTTTGAGGTAACTATTGAGTTTCCTGAAGCTCTTCGCATTCTCTTTTGTCTTTGTAGGTTGAGCCTGCCCCGGACTTGATCCGGGAATCTGCAATGCGTGCCTGTGCTGGTGGAGGCATGGATCCCGGGTCGAGCCCGGGATGACTGAACGGGCAGGGATGACAGAAGAGACACGGATCACAGAAGGGGCAGGGATGAGAGAAGGGGCCAGGCCAATGCTGGCACCTGCCATGCAAGTTCACCTGAAAAGTGATCTGTGTGGTTGCGCTTTGTGTATCAAATACGGCATTTGCGCACGGTGGAATTGCGTAGGCAGCTATTAAAAATATAGCAAGATGATTTTTTCGCTCAATTGTGTTGTCGGACGCAATGCCTGTCCGCGCCATTCATTCAGCGCTTGGGTTCAGCTGCCCTTTGGCGCATAGGCGGGGCGAAAGCGCGATTTTTTCACGTGGCCTGACGGGTCAAACAAGATGACGAATTCTGCATTCGCCGGCTCGCTCCTGAGCGGATTCTTGCGGTAAACCCAGACTTCATAGCCGCTGTCGAACCTGACCACCGTGGCCGAGCCCAGGGCTGCCATCACATCTTGCTGGTTTGATGTGCCGGTGGCGACGGCTTGCATGGCCGCTTGCATCGACAGGCCGGGGTCGCGAAAGGGGTGCGTGCTGTCTCCTGCACCTGTAAACCCCAAAGCGCCGGCACACCCGGCAAGCCACAGGCACGATGCCAGCACTCCGGCCATGACGGAGCCACTGCGCAAAGCGACAGGCAACTGCATCAGGCACTTCATTCGTCCTCCATGTACTCAAATTCGACCCGCGTGTCGTCCGGCCAGCTGCGGTCGCCGAGCGGCAGCACATAGGTGCGGTCTACCAGCACCTCGCAATCGCAATAGGGCAGTTCATCCTTGAGCTTCGGGTCGTCGCTGGCGGCTGCGTAGAGCATGTCGATGGGCAGGATTTCGCGGCGCGGCCCGGCGACCAGGGTGACGCTGAAGAGTGGCCGGTCGGCAAAGAACAGGTAGAGCGGCAGCTGCCGGTCGCAGTAGGCCGGCGTGTCCAGCAAGGCCTTGACCATTCGGCCGACGATGTTGCTGCGGTTGGAAATCAGGCCGGCTTCCATGCCCACCCGGCACTCCATGCGCAGATCGCCCAAACGCCGGGTGTCGGGCGGCAGACCGGGCGTCTTCACCTCGCTGCGCCAGGTCATGCTTTGCGCCCTGCGGTTGGGCGACACCTGGGCGTTTTCGTCATAAGCCTTCTGGTTGCGCGCCAGGGTAAATGTCTGGTCGGGCGCAATCGGCACCTGAAAATCCACCGTGGAGCCGACCACTTCCATCTCGATGCGTTGCAGGTCAGTGTCCGGACGGCGCGGCAGCAGCTTGAAGCGCAGCGATGCGTCGGGTGCGCGCAGGCCGCGCTCCTGCTCGAACAGGTCCATTGCGCTGATCATTTTCCGGTAGGATTTTTCGACAGGGTCGGGGTTCGCCTTGGCCGAGATCGTGACCGTCGGGAGATTTCCGCCGGTTTTGTCCTGCGCCGCTACGCTCAGGCAGGTGGAGGCGACAAGGCATGTCCACGCCATTGGTTTCGCACAGCGCATAAAAAACAATGTGTTGGTGGTCACGTTGATGGTCGGCATGGTGTTTTTAATGACCAAAGCTGACATGGCCCCGTGCTTATTTGCGCGCCGCCAGATACGCGCGCACTGCCGTAACGTGTTCGCCGGCCTGGGTCACCGCCTCTGCCAGTTCGGACTCGGTGCAGTGGAGTTCATCGCGCCAGTAGGCCAGTTCTTCCGGGTCAATGATGTCGATGCGACCGGGGTCAAGCGGCTTGAAAGGGGAGGGATGGTCGGTCATGTGCACTCCTGCGGGTTGGTTTTGTCCCCGTCACGATACTCGCGTGCCTGTTGCGAGGCAATACCTTCACCTTTCAGCCGCCACCGGTTCAGCCCCTGTCTGCGCGACCCGGCCTGATTTGGGTTCCCTGGCCTTGGCCTTGGCCGACCCTTCCTGTGGTGGCGTCCGACATGCCCACCAGCGTGCCCACTTGAGTACAGCTTTGTTCGTCGTTGATGTAAACCAGCGTTGCGCCCTGGCCAAAGCGCTGCGGAACGGTGCTGTGGTATTCAAGCCGTGTGTCCACCGGCGCTTCGCTGGACTGGAAGATCAGATTGCCAGCGGGGTTGTACACGCTGTAGCAGCCTGCGTGCGCCGCCATCGTCAGGCCGCAGGTCGCAAGCAGGGCAAAAACGTTTTTCAAGGTTGGACTCCAGAGGTTGGGATTGATCATAGGCAGTCCCTTGACCGTGTACTGTATAAAAAGACGCGCTTGATGGAATTTTGCTATTGATTAAATAGCAGCTTATGCAAGATGGTAATGCGCTAAAGCCGTTTTTGCTTGAATTTCAAGTCAGTGCGCCCCGTGCATCCACACGGATGATGCGTTCGACCGTTCCACTTTTCAGGCCGCCGCTCACACCAATCATCACATCATGCAGGTTCACGGTCGGATCGCAATGGCCAGGAATCAGCCATAGCATCTGGCCCAAATCGGGCAAGCCAGTCTGGCCCGATGACGGCCGCAAGATGCCGTGTTCATCACCCCCGTTGAAATAATCCAGTCCCTCCTGGCGCTTCAACGCATGCACCTGGGGCAGGCCGGAGTCGATGGCATGGCTTTTGTGGCCGGCATCGCACACAGCGTGGCTGGCATGGCGGCTGACAACCTGTGTCTTGACGAAAAGGGCATGTTCAAAGTGAGGTTGAACCGGGTCGCGCTCGTTCTGCGCATAGTCGGCATCCATGAAGATGAAGGAGCCGGCCTGCAGTTCGCCATAAACACCGCTGGCGGCCTCCAGCGCGAAGCTGCCGGTTCCTGCACCGGTCACCAGCCCTGGTGCCATGTCCTGCGCCTTGAGCAACTCGCAGGTCAACTCGACCGACTTCATGGCGTCGGCGGCGGTCATGCGCCGCTCCTGCACGTTGCGCACATGCTGAACCTTCCCGTGGTAGGCCTGCAGACCGGCAAAACGCAGGGCCGGATGTTTGCGGATTTCCAGTGCCAGCAAAACTGCGTCCTGCCCGGGCTGCACGCCACAACGGCCTTGGCCGACATCGATCTCGACAAACACGTCAATCACCGTGGCAGTGCTCGGCGTGCCGTTACGGATGCCGGTCCGGGCGTCGGACATCGCCTGCGCCAGCCGGCTCACGCCTTCCAGGCTGTCCACGGCAATGGCAATCTGTCCGCCATGCGCGGCGACGGCCTGCGTCAGGGCCGCCACCCGCGCCAGCTTGGCCGACGCGATCACCTCGTTGCTGATGTACACGTCGTGCACGCCGCCCGCGACCATGATCTCGGCCTCGGAGGTCTTTTGCACGCACACGCCAACGGCGCCGGCCTTGATCTGCATCTTGGCCAGCAAAATGCTTTTGTGCAGTTTGGCATGGGGACGCCAGCGGACCTGGTGCTTTCGGGCAAATTCGGCCATCCGGCCCAGGTTGCGTTTCATGGCGTCAAGGTCAATCACCAGGGCTGGGGTATCGATGTCGTGGACGGATTTGCCAATCAGCTCGGACAGGTACGCAACCGCTTTGTTCATCGGTTACCAACGCCAGCAGCCGGTCCGGCAGCGAACAGGCCGTCGTCCAGCGATTCGTCGTCCAGGTGCTGGGTGTCTGCCCAGCCGACCAGGCTGAAGCCCTGCGGCGTCCAGAGCAAGCGGTTGATGGCGGCATTGCCCAGGGTCCAGGTGCGTGGAGCCTGAATGTGCAGGCGCGCGGCCGCGCGGTAAAGCACATCCATCACGCCGCCGTGGCCAACCATTGCGATCAGCTCGCCCGGATGCCTGGCGGCCAGCCGCTCGACGGCCTCGACCACCCGGCGGTTCAGGTCCACCAGCGACTCGCCGCCAGAAGGGGCGAATTCCGGATCACGTTTGCGCCAGCGCATCGATTGCTCAGGCAGCCGGGTCTCGATTTCGGCAAAGGTCATGCCTTCGAAGTCGCCAAAGCCGCGTTCGCGCAGGCCGGCTTCGACGTTGACGGTCAGCCCGTGTGCGCGCCCCAGGTATTCGGCCGTTTCCCAGGCGCGCACCAGGTCACTGGCGTACACGGCCGCGATCGGTTCATGCTTCAGCGCCTGTGCCATGCGGGCAGCCTGCGAGCGGCCCGTGGCATTCAGGGGGATATCAAGACGGCCCTGAATGCGGGTGTCCACATTCCAGGTGGTTTCGCCATGGCGGATGGCAATGATGCGGGTGGGTTCAATCATGTTTTATCGAGGTATCTGGACATTGACCCGGCGCGGCCCCGGCGGCGGTTCGGGAAAGCCCAGCAGCGCCGTGTCCAGCATGGCCGACAACACCGCAGGCGTTTCGTTCTGAATCCCGTCATTCGTGACACGGGTTTCAAACACCACCTGGCTGTTGCCGAGGTTGCGCACCAGCAGCGTCAGGTCGCGGTGGAAATAGGGGCTGGGCGTTGAGTAACCCAGCGGAAAGGACAAACCGAACGCCCCGCCCCGGTTGCCACCACCCAGAAAAACGCCGGGCATGCCAAAACCGAAGCCGTCATAGCCGGGGCCATAGGGCAGCGCTTCGATCACCTGCGTGCTGACCCGCACCTGCACGCTGTAGCGCGCCGCCGCCGGGTTCAGCTCCATCCCGACCTTGGCCAGCGCAATGCGCGCGGTTTCCTCGACGCGGTCCTGGTAGGCGGCGCTCACCTGCTGCGACGGCAATCGCTCGAAGCGGTAGGGCGTGCCCGGCCCGGGCGGCGGCGCGTTCCAGCTGTGAAAGGCGGTGACGTTGTTTTCAACCAGCTGCAATCCGGAACAGCCGACCATGAAAAATCCCAGCATTGCAATTGAAAAAATGGCCGAAAGTGCTCGTTTCATATTGTCTCCTGTGGGAGGGGATGGAAAAAATGCTCAACGGGCCGTTCGCAGGCCGATGCTGATCACGGCATGGCCTGGCAGCGTTGCCTGCGCGAACTCTTCGGCATCGAACGCCTTGTCGCCTTCGGGGTCGGCAACGCCGGTGGTTTTAATGCCCTTGAAGTCGTGTCGCTGCTTGTCCATCAGGTGCGACGGCACGATGTTTTGCAGCGCGGCGAACATGTTCTCGATGCGGCCCGGATACAGCTCTTGCCAGTCCCGCAGCATGTTGCCTATCTGCTTGCGCTGCAGGTTTTCCTGGCTGCCGCACAGCGTGCACGGAATGATCGGGAAGTCCTGGATTTGAGCCCAGCGCGTCAGGTCTTTTTCAGTCACGTAGGCCATCGGACGAATGACGATGTTCTTGCCGTCGTCGCTGACCAGCTTGGGCGGCATGCCCTTGAGCTTGGCGGCAAAGAACATGTTCAAAAAGAAGGTCTGCAGCATGTCGTCCCGGTGATGGCCCAAGGCAACCTTGGTGCAGCCCAACTCGCCCGCCACGCGGTACAGGATGCCCCGCCGCAGCCGCGAGCACAGCGAGCACAGCGTCTTGCCCTCGGGAATCACGCGCGTGACGATGCTGTAGGTGTCCTGGTTCTCGATGTGGAACGGCACGCCGAGCTTGCCCAGATAGTCGGGCAGCACCTGCTCGGGAAAGCCCGGCTGCTTCTGGTCGAGGTTGACGGCGACCAGCTCGAAGTTGATCGGCGCGCGTTTTTGCAGTTTCAGCAAGATGTCCAGCATGGCGTAGCTGTCCTTGCCACCGGACACGCAGACCATCACCTTGTCGCCTTCCTCGATCATGTTGAAATCGACAATTGCCCGGCCAACTTCGCGGCACAGGCGCTTTTCCAGCTTGTGGTCTTCGCGTTCGATCTTCAGCGCGTTCTGCACGCGGGCAGACGTCTCAAGTTGTTCGTCTATCCAGAGGGCATTCATGCCGTTCACCACTGCCCTGTCTCGATGCGAATGGCCACTTCGCAGTCGTCAAAAATTTCAAGTTTCGCAATCTTCACACGCACGCCCAGCACGCCGGGAAGTTGCATCAGCCGGTGCGCCAGCTTGCCGATCAGGCTTTCCAGCAGGTTGGCATGCTCTGCAGTGCATTCGGTGATGATGATCTGGCGCACCTTGCGGTAGTCGAGCACATGGTGGATGTCGTCGTCGCGGGGCAGCAGCGGCTGCGTGCCCAGGTTCAGTTCGGCATCGACCTGGATTGGTTGTGGTGCGTTTTTTTCATGCTCCAGGATGCCGAGGTTGGCGTCAAAGCGCAAGCCGGTGAGGTTCAGGATCTGGTTGCCCCGGGTGGTGAACATGTAGACAGTCTGTAATAGGTAAGAAAAGGGGTCTGTCAGCCATTGCCGACGCTTGGACGTGGCAAGAATCACATCAACGAAAAATCGCGCTCGAAGCGCATCAGGTGCTGGCCGCCATCGACCAGCAGCGTGGTGCCGGTGATCGACGAATTTTCCAGCGCGAACTTCACCGCATTGGCCACATCGGCCGGCGTGGACGAACGGCCCAGCGGCGAGAGCTGGTGGCGCGCGGCAAATTCTGCGTCGCTCAAAAGATGGCTGGTCAATGTCAGGCCGGGCGCGACGCCGACCACCCGCACCTGCGGCGCCAGCGCCATCGCCAGCATGGTGCCGGCCGCTTCCAGCGCGGCTTTGGACAGCGTGTAGCTCAAGAAATCGGGGTTCTGGTTCCAGAGCTTCTGGTCCAGCAGGTTGACGACCGCGCACTGGCCGGCGTGCTCTGGCGCGCTTCGCGACACGACATGCGCATGCAGCGCCTGGGCCAGCAAGATGGGCGCGGCGGCGTTGCTGTGCAGGTGCTTGTCGAGCGCGGCAAAGCCAAAGGTCGCGGCGCTGTCGTGCTCGAAGGTCGAGGCGCTGTTGACCACCGCATCGACGCGGCCAAAATGCGCAATGACGCGGGGCAGCAGGCCACGCACCGCGGCTTCGTTTGACAAATCAGCATCAAAAGCGGCTGATCCGCCCGTCAGGCGGTCACAGTCAGCTACGGTTTTAAGAGCGTCTTGGGCCGAGTGGCGGTAATGCACCGCCACCTGCCAGCCCGCAGCGGCCAGCGTCAGCGCGATTTCACGGCCCAGCCGCAGGGCAGCGCCGGTCACAAGAACCACGGGTCGGGGCAGGGCAGGTGTCATGGGGTGGTGCAAAAGGTCAGGTCAGTGAAGAGGCTGGATGGCCGGGGGAATCGCAGACAATCAGGCTTGGTGACAAACATGACGAATCGCTCCATTTTAACGAACACCCTGCAAACCCTGATAGCCAAGGCGATTGACGACGCCGGCGGATGGCTGGGTTTTGATGCCTTCATGGCGCTGGCGCTGTACCAGCCGGGCATGGGCTACTACGCCAACGACTCGCTCAAATTCGGACATATGCCTGCAGTCGCCCACAGCATCAATGGCGCGCAGACCGGCGGCAGCGATTTCGTGACTGCGCCCGAGTTGTCGCCGCATTTTGGCTGCACGCTGGCAGGGCAGGTGGCCGAGGCGCTGCAGGCCACGGGTACGGATGAAGTCTGGGAGTTTGGCGCGGGTTCGGGCGCGCTGGCGCATCAGGTGCTCGACGCGCTGGGCGACCAGGTGGTGCGCTACACGATTGTCGATCTGTCAGTTTCTTTGCGTGAACGCCAGCGCACACGGCTGGCGGCGCACGCCTGCAAGGTGCGCTGGGCAACCGGGTTGCCGGTGCGGATGCGCGGCGTGGTGCTGGGCAACGAAGTGCTCGATGCCATGCCGGTAAAACTGCTGGCCCGGCTGAACGGCGTCTGGCACGAGCGCGGCGTGGCGATGCATGCAGGCCGTTTTGCCTACGCCGACCAATTAACCCAGCTGCGACCGCCGCTGGAAGTCGCGGGCAGCCACGATTACGTCACCGAAATCCATCCCCAGGCCGAAGGGTTTGTGGGCACGCTGGCTGACCGGCTGGAAGCCGGTGCGGTGTTCTTGCTCGATTACGGCTTTCCCGAAAACGAGTATTACCACCCGCAGCGCAGCATGGGCACGGTGATGTGCCACCGCGCCCATCTGGCGGACGGCGACGCGCTGGCCGATGTCGGCGAAAAAGACATCACCGCGCATGTCAACTTCACCGGCATTGCGCTGGCCGGGCAGGACGCCGGCCTGGAAGTGCTGGGCTACACCAGCCAAGGGCGGTTTTTGCTTAACTGCGGCTTGCTGGACAGGCTGCAAGACGCTTCGCTGGCCGGGCGCGCCATGGCGCAAAAGCTGGTCAACGAGCACGAGATGGGCGAGTTGTTCAAGGTGATTGCCTTCGGCGCCAAAGGCAGCGCCGTATGGGAACCGATGGGCTTTTCGGCAGGCGACCGCCTGCATACGCTGTAGCGCTGCTGGCATCATCTGGCGCGCAAGCACGGCGGCCAGGGTGCTGGCGCGTTTTGCTACTAATTTTATAGCTGTTTATTCATGTAGGCCGTGCCTAAAATGCCTATTTGATGCCTATTAAACCGTCTGTCGGTTATTTTTAATCGCCTTCTTACTGTTGCCTGACATGACGCCGTCATAGAGCGCCTGTCTAATCCAGCGGCAGGTACATGCCTGCATACCCCTCCTCACCCTGCATGCTCCTGTCCTCGTTCGCTGGCGATCCACGGCAGTGGCAGGGCATAACCATCAAATGCAAAAAATCACCACCCCCCTTCGCAATACGCTGGGCCGACGCCTGCTGGCCACGTTTTCCACCATCTTGCTGCTGACGATGATGGGTTCTGCCATTGGGCTTTGGTCGCTTTACTACGTCAACGGCGAGACAGAGCAGATGGTGCGGCAAAACATGGCGAGCGAAAGGCTGGTGACGGATGCCTACCGCCACCAGGAAATCAACGCGGCGAACTACAAGGCGATGGCGCTCAGTTCCGAGCCCGAAGTGGGCGACATCCTGGCGGCTGATATCGTGGCCACGCAGCAGCGCTATGACGCGCTGATGAAGCAGCTGCAAAGCCGCCTGCAGACCACGGACGAGCAGGCATTGCTGACAAAAATCAGTGCGGCTGGCAAGGTTTTTGCTAAGGCCCAAGCCGAACTGGTGGCGGCGCGTGACTCGGGGCTGACCGAGCGCATCCGCAAGGTGTATTCGGCGCGCTTCCAGCCAGCGTCCAATGCGCTTCTGGCCGCGGTGTCCGCTCTGGCCGATTTTCAGCGCCAGGCCATCGACGCTGCCGCCAGCCAGATCGCCCGGTGGAGCGCCACGGCGCGCATGGCCTTGGTCGTGTTCAGCATTGCCGCGCTGGTGCTGGGCGCCGTGCTGTCCGGGTGGCTGGTGCGCAGCATCTCCCAGCCTATCCGTCTGGCCGGCGCCACGGCGGACCGAGTGGCCAGCCTGGACCTGCGCCATGACATCGAGGGGCACGAGCGCGACGAAGCCGGTCGGCTGCTGACCTCGCTGGGCGTGATGCAGGGCGCGCTGCGCACCTTGGTGCAGCAGGTGCAGGGAGCGACCCACAACATCAGCCATGCTTCAAGCGACATTGCCAGCGGCAATGCCGACCTGTCCAGCCGCACGGAACAAGCGGCTTGCAGCCTGCAGGAGACCGCCGCATCGGTGGAATTGATCACCTCTGCCGTGCACCAGTCGGCCAAGGCGGCAAATCGTGCCGACGCCATGGCTTCCTCGGCCTCGACCCTGGCCGTCCAGGGCGGCCAGGCGGTGCGCGAGATGGTCGGCACCATGCAAGAGATACTTCAGTCCTCGCGCAGCATCGAGGACATCATCGGCGTAATCGAAGGCATTGCCTTTCAGACCAACATTCTGGCGCTGAACGCGGCGGTGGAAGCGGCGCGGGCGGGCGAACAAGGCCGGGGTTTTGCGGTGGTGGCGACGGAAGTGCGCAGTCTGGCCAACCGGTCCAGCACGGCCGCCCGGGAAATCAAGGCGATGATTCATGCGTCGGTGCAGCGGGTGGAGTCCGGCGTGCACCTGGTGAACTATGCCGGCCAGACCATGGGCCAGACCGTGGAAGCGATCCAGAATGTGGCTCTCAGCCTGCGCGAGATCACCGGCGCCACCCACGCCCAGACGCAGGACATTTCCCGGGTCAACACCGCCGTCTCGCAACTCGAGAAGATGACCCAGCAAAACTCGGCCCTCGTGGAACAGTCGGCGGCGGCATCTGAGAGCCTGCGCCACCAGGCGCACGAACTGGCAGCGCTTGTCAGCCGCTTTGTGCTGCCCGAGCAGGCTGAGCGCTTTTCGCCGAAGCGCGCTGCCGTGCACGCACCGCAACTGGCCTTCAGCGCCTGAAAGCCGCTTGGGGCGAGCAGGTCGGTTCAGCAGTCATTTTGAGGGTATCGGCAATGGCGTCACCACCGATTGCCGGCTTTCAGTGCAGCGGTGCTGCTAATTTCGCGTTTTGCTCACCCTGGTTTCGAAGTGTCCGCGAACGATTCAGGGATTTTTTGGTCTTGAGGGATTCGAGTTCGTGCTTGAACTCAATGACCAGTTCATCGTTATCGCCATAACGGAACTGTAGTTTTTGGCAGACTCTTTCCAGGTTTTGAAGGTGTTTTTGCATGTGCTTTCTCCACTTGAAAATTCACGATGGCTTAGAGCATTTCGTTATACACAACTCCGGCAAAATTCCCCTCAAGAAAGATTTGAAGGAAAACGATGGGCTGGGCAGGCACTGAATTTGAGACGATAGACTTGGGCGATGAGCGGCGCAACAAGCGGGCCATCCGG